>NZ_CP011340.1:0-1316250 GCF_001278075.1 Streptomyces pristinaespiralis
CGCGCCGTCTCCTCCGGAGACATGACGCGCCGTCACTACGTGACGGAGCGTCACCCGTCGCTCCGCGACGAATATGTAACGCCGCTCCGCGGCGTTACCGCTGGCTACCAGGATAGGCGCCGGCCTTCGCTGGCCCCGTTACATAATCGAGAGTCGCGGCATCCTTGGCTTTGGATGCTCTCAAACGCTTTTTAACTGCGATTTTGTCTCCTGGTGCGCTTGATTGCTGGCAATGAGGTGGGGTGACCTGCGTTGAAAGGGCCCGCCAAGCAGCCTCTTCTGTACCTGATGTGTACCCATTATGTAACGCACTCAGCGCCGTTACATAATTTATGTAACGGATACTCTCCGTGCTACAGACGGTGGTCTGGACCTCTTGAACATTTCGATGCATGGAAAGCCCGAGAGAGCGTCGCACATTTCTGATGCATTCACTCGCCTTACATTATCTGGTTTCTGGTGGAGTGTTGGTTATTCTGTACTGATTCTCTCTCGATGGTGTTCTCCAAAGGGGCGAATCGTTATGTCTCGAAGCGGAATATCAGGATCTAATTCGGTGCTCGCATTTCTTGTGCTCGGGTTTCTTTGGTGTTGGCTCTCGGTGGTGGTCAGCGTGAGAATGACATGGCTTTTCGCCGCTCCTGGCAACAACGGGTGAGCACTACCCGTCAATGTCAACAACCAAGCCACCTCACCTGCACCACTGACGCTCAGATGACGAAGTACAACTGACACTCCCCCGCAGACCAGCACGGTGCTCATGCCTGGTCAGGGAGAGGGCGGTCATCCCTCATGCCTTCCGTTCGGGCGGTTGCCTGGGTCTGGTCTCGATGATCTCCATGTCGGTGCAGCCCGGCATCCTCAAGTGCTTTTCGGCGGACGGCCTGTCGCGGGCCACGACACACGCGTGCGGCTTGCAGCCTCGACACATACCGGTGGCTTTGCGCAACTCGGTCTCCAGCTCGCGGCCCAGCGCCCCGCCAGGACAGTGTTGTGGCGACAGCACCGTTCCGGACGTCCGGCGACACCTCCTGGGCGGCCGGGACGACGGCCCGCTCCAGCGGACTCAGGATGCTCGCCGTCCGGGAAGGCTGGCCCCGTTTGCGCGGCATGCCGGGCAGGCTCATGCCGTCGACGACCGCGACTCCTCGGACAGCACCTCCACCGCGGCGTAGCATGGCTCGCGCAGCCGCAGCGGGGCACTGACCTCCGGCTGCGCGTTGCCCTGCAGGTACGGGGTGCGGATGATGCGCATTTCCAGGCCTGGCTCAGCCTTGTTGGCGCAGCTGCACCAGACGGGAACCGCGTGGTAGATCCGGCACTCGCACTCGTCCGGCGCCTGCCGGGTCCAGAAGAAGATGAACCGCTGCCGCTGATACAGCACGGGGAACTGAGGCCTGTCCATGTAGGCAACGTAAGCCCGGTCGAGCACGAACACACCGGCCGCCGTCCGGGCGGGAAATGCACACGAACTCCGCGGTGCGCGGCCCCACTTGGTGGTGGTCGGCATTACTGGCTCTAACAAAAGTGAGTTGATCATGTGACTGTCGGCTTGATCGCTCGTTGATGTGGGCATGGGGAAGCGTCAGTCGCGGCCGTGGATCGTGTCGGACGAACTGTGGTCGCTCATCGAACCGTTGCTGCCCGAGCAGCCGCCGAAGCAAGTCGAGGGACGGCCGCGAGTGCCCGACCGGCAGGCCCTGTGCGGCATTCTGTTCGTCCTGCACACCGGCATCCAGTGGGAGTACCTGCCCCAGGAGCTGGGCTTCGGCTCGGGCATGACCTGCTGGCGGCGCCTTGCGGCCTGGAACGAGGCCGGCGTGTGGGACCAGCTGCACCAGCTGCTGCTGAACAAGCTGCGATCGAAGAACCAGCTGGACTGGTCGCGGGCGGTGATCCATTCCTCCCACGTCCGGGCCGCACGCAGGGGCCCAAAAGCGGCCCCAGCCCGGTCGACCGCGCACGCCCGGGCAGCAAGCACCACATCATCACCGAAGGCCAGGGGATCCCGCTCGCGGTGTCGTTGACCGGCGGAAACCGCAACGACGTCACCCAGCTGCTGCCGCTGTTGGACAAGATCCCGGCAGTGGCCGGAGTCGTGGGCCAGCCGCGCAGGCGGCCCGACATGCTCTTCGCCGACCGCGGCTACGACCACGACAAGTACCGCCGGCTCCTGCGCGAGCGCGGCATCCGTCCCGCAATCGCCGAACGGGGCCAGCCACACGGCACCGGCCTGGGCACCTTCCGGTGGGTCGTCGAGCGGACGATCTCCTGGCTGCACGGCTTCCGCCGCCTGCGCATCCGCTGGGAACGACGCGACGACATCCACGAAGCCTTCCTTGGCATCGCCGTCTGCCTGATCACCCACCGCCACGTCCAGAGGCTTTGTTAGTGCCAGTTAGAGTGGCATGGCTCTTCGTCGCTCATGCCTGCAACGGGTGAGCACCACCAGTCGGTACCGACGAGGTCACCGCACCTGCGCCGCTGGCTCCCAGACGGCGAGGCCCAAAACTGGCGCTTCCCCGCAGATCGTCAGTGGTCGTGTCAGGCGCCGATGCCGATGTAGGAGACGTAGGTGTAGGCGCCCCAGTCGGAGTCAAGTTCGGCGATGACATCGTCCCAGAGGTCTTCCATGGTGGCCAGGTCGCTGGCGACGAGGGCGTCGACGGCGTCGTCCCAGATGTAGCGGACCTGCCGGTGCTGGATCCTCAGGTTGTCGCGGCGGCGTGGCTCGTCGACGGCTGTCTGATTGACGGGGTGGATTTCGATGCGGGTGCCGCGGCCGCCTCGGTTGAGGTGCTGCTTGAGGGCGCCGGGGTTGGTGAGCACGTTGTGGGCTCGTAGGTTCCAGTAGGCGGTGTCGATCGCTTCGAGGTTGGCTGGGCGGGGGCGCTGGGTGCCGCGGGTCCAGGCTCGGATCGTTGTGGGGGTGGCGTGGATGCCGGCGTCGGCCAGGGCTTGGGGGCCGCCTTTGGTGGTGGTGAGGTAGCGCATGCGGGCTTTCAGGCCGCGGCGGGTGTCGACTGGGGATTTGATTCCGCCGTCGATGATCATGCGTTCGAGGGCGTCTTCGAGGGCGCGGGCGAGGGCGATTTTTCCGTGGACGTTTCCGGGGTCGCGGTCTGCGCCGTAGTTGCCGAAGTTTTTCCATCCGTCGGTCGACATCTATCGGGCGCTCTTCCTCGGCAGGGTGTATTGGTCTTTTTGTTTCATCTGGGTGGTGAGGCGGCCTTCGGTGAATACGGTGCGCCAGTCGCCGGTGACGTGGAGTTCGTCGGTGCCGCGGACGCGGACGACGGTCAGGCCGTTGCTGTGGGCGCGGTGGGATTTGTACCAGAGGTTGGCGAATGCCTGGGAGCGGATGATGTGCATCCAGTCGGGTCGGCGGATGTCGCGGTTGACGCTTGATTCTCCGATGGTTGAGGTGAATTTCGAGTACATGGCTTTGATGTATTCGACGGTGACCGTGTCGTCGGTTTCGAGGGCGTTGGTGCGGGCCTCGGTCAGGACGCGGCGGAATTTTTCCAGGAGGCCTTCGCTGGTGCCGGAGGTCCAGCATTCGGTGATGTGTGGGGCCTCGCACAGTCCGAGGCGGGCGCAGCGGATGAGGAGGCGGATGGTGGCGTCGTCGAGGAGGACGGGGCCGTCTTCGCGGCGGTTGCCGATGGGGTCGGGCAGGTCGGGGTGGTGCCAGGTGGGACGGGTGGGGAGGCGGTAGATGCCGGAGCGTTTGGGGTCGAAGCCGCCGTGGGGGTCGTGGATGAGGGCGCCGATGGGCAGGTGGGTCTTGAAGGCGGACAGGAAGCTGGCGTTGGTGTCGAGGGCGTTGACGGTGATCGGGGGGTGGGTGCCGTTTTTGAGTTCTTCCGTGAGGTGGGTGTTGGTCCAGTTGTGGCGGCCTTCCCAGATTTCGTCGGCGCCGTCCTTGGTTTTCTTCCGGAGGAATTCGAGGGTTTCCGGGTAGACGGTGTGTTCGTAATTTCCGCCGACGCGGGTCGCTTCGAACAGAGCCATTGCGTTCGGTACGGCCTTTTTCACCAGGGCTTCGGTCGCGGCGGTGAGGTCGCCGTCGCAGTCATGGAGGGCTTCGTCGACGGCGCGGGTGATCATGCCGGTGAAGTAGCTGTAGTCCCGGTTTGCGTAGCCGCCTTGGGGCGAGGGTGAGGCGGTGGTGCGGCGGGGTGATGGCCTGCGTGGGGCGGCGGTGTGGGCCGTCGGGGCGGGCTGGGTGGCCATGGGGTCCGGGGATGGGCTGGTGGGGGCTTGGAGAGGCGTCTGCGGGGTCGGTGCGGGGTCTTGCGGGGGCGTAGTCGGGGGCGTTTGGGGTGTTGAAGTGAGGGTGACGGGACTGGCGTAGGGGTCGGTGATGCGGGCGTGGGCGAGGTCGGCGTGGAGGGTGAGGGTGGCCTGCGGGCCGAGGTCGCGCTCGGTGACGGTGGCGTGGATCTGGTCGGCGTCGCGGGTCAGAGTGACGGTGATGTCGAGGCTGAGCGCGGCGATCACCTGGGGGTCGTCGGTGTCGACGGCAGCGAGGACCGGGAATTCGTGCGTGCGGGCCAGGTGGACGAGTGCCTGGGCGGCGTCGGTGATCTGGGCCGGGCCGGACAGCGGCAGCCGGGGGTCCTCGGTGGTCTGCAGGCGGTCGACCACGACAAGGGCCAGGCCCGGCAGGTCCGGGACGCTTTCGGTGATCGCGTCGGTGGTCAGGTCGGTGCCGTCGTCGATGTAGAGCGGGGCTTGGGCCAGGTGGTGGTGGAGGGCTGCGGTGTCGTCCTGTTCGGTGGGGGTGAGGCGGCCGGCTCGCAGGCGGCGGTAGTCGACGGGCAGGTGCGCGGCGACGATGCGTGCGGCGATGTCGGCGCGGGTGAGTCCGGAGGCGGCGTACAGGACGGGCTGGTGCTGGTCGAGGGCGCTGGTGCGGGCGGCGGTGGTGGCGATCAGGCTGGATCCGGCGCCCGGGGCGGCGGCGACGAGGTAGAAGCGGCCGGGCTGGAGTCCGCCGAGGACGTCGTCCAGGGCGCGGATGCCGGTCGACAGGCCCATCAGAGGCGTGGGCGTGGTGGTTTCACCGGTGGGGGCGGTGGTCGGGAGGACGGTGTCGAGGGCTTGGGCGAGTGCGGCCAGGCGTCGCGGGGTGCGCGGCGCAGCGATGGCTGGTGGGCCGCCGGCCGGGAGGGCGGGCTCGTGGCCGGTGCCGGGCATCGCGGGAGCGGGGGCCGGCGGGCTCGGCTCGGGCGGGGTCGAGGGGGGTTTGGGGAGGGCGGTCGGCGGTGTGACCGGGTGCTGGAGTACGGGATCGGCGGGGGTTGGAGCGGTAGCGGCCGGCGAGCCGGTGGGGGCGGTCGATGGGGCTGGGGTGGTGCCGGGTGAGGCGGGGGGCGTATGGGCAGGTGCAGGCGTGTCGTGGGCTGTCGGCGCCGGTTCCGGATGCGGTGCCGAGGACGTGGTGGGGGCAATGGCCGCTTTGGCAGGGGTAGTTGTCGGCGCGGGTGTGAGGTCTTTGGCGGCCTCGACTTCGGCTGCTGTGGTCGGGAGGGGGTTTTGGACTGCTTGCTGGCCCTCAGGGGGTGTTGCGGCGGAGTCTGGGGCTGCCGTTGCAGTCGGAGCCACGGTGTCGGGTGCGGGCTCGGCTTGAAGTGCGGGCGGCACGGGAGTGCCGTCCGCGGCTGCGGCGAGCAGGACGGCGACGGGGGTCTTGTGGCGGCGCAGTACCTGGGGGTGGCCCTCGGCGCTGTACTGGATCAGGTCTCCGAGCTTTTTGCGGGCGTCCGCGAAGCTGTGGGTCGGGGCTTGGGTGAGGTTCCAGCCCAGCTTGGCTGCGTGGGCGGGGGTGGTGAGCAGTGCGTGGTGCGGGCCGCGCGTCAGGGGCGTGGGTTGCCCTTGGACGGCTGCGTCGATCAACTGTTTGAGTGCGTTGCGGGCCCCGTGCAGCGTCGCCGGGCGGGTGCGCGCCATGGCGTGTGGTGTTTCCGCGTCAGGGGCGGTGGAGGTTGTTCCCGGGTCCTCCACCATGCCTTCAACTGGCTCGGGAGTGTTCTCGCCGTGTCGGCGGCCGGCGTCTTCGGGGTAGCTCAGGGGCCAGTGGCCCGCCCAGCGCGGAGCGGGGTCGGACGGTTCCGTCGAGGCTGCGGGCGGAGCAGCGGGGGCGGAGTTGTCCGGCATGGCAGCGCCGGAAGACGCCTCACTGGCAGTGCGGGATGAATGCGAGGAGGACATTCCGGGACTCCAAGAACAGACGCGGCAAGGGTTGCGAGGGGCAGGTCGGGCAGTCGGCTCGGGAGCGGCCGCCAGCGGCTGCGGAACGACCGGACGCCAAAAAATGTAACGCTGCTGCCCAGTCTAGCTGACGGTACATAATATTCACTGGAATTATGTACCGCCGGGGTGGGAGTCGCGGGTGATCACGGAACTGGTCCTGCTCAGGAGGATGGGTGGCGATGGGCGGAAACGGTAAGCCGGCTGTCCGGCGTGATCGGCAACCTGCCCTGTTGGGGTGGCGCGCTCTACCAAAGCCTTCAACTGGGTTCGGAGGCGGCCTGCTCAGCGGCCCGCGCTTGTCTCTGTGCCTCGTCCTCCGGCTCGTCGTAGTCCTCGTACAGCCAGTCGTCCGAGGCCTGCTGCTGGAACGCCCTCTCGCGCATCCGCTCCTCGTAGTCCTCGTACGTCTCGTCCGGATAAATCTGGCCGGTGCGTCGCTTGATCTCCTCGTCGCGCTCGCGGCGTTCGAGGTACTCCTGCACGGCCGGGTCGGCGTCCGCGCACGCATACCCTCTGCCTCGCCGGGTCGGCTCGGGCGGTCGCCGGCGGTCCTCGATGCGGTCGAGGACCGCGTGCCACTGGGCGGCGTCCACGACGCTCACGTCGAAGGCTTTCAGGAGTGCGGACAGCTGCTCTCGGCTGGGCAGGACCTTCCCGTTGAGGATCAGGTGGGCTGTCGAACGCGGTACACGGTGCCCGTCGGCTTTGGTCGCCTTTTCGATGGCACTGTAAGAGGGCCGGCCGGCTCTCAGGCGCAGTCGCGTCAGTTCCTGGCCCAGGGAGGCGGGGGTGCGGACTTGCCGGGTCCGTCGGCCGCGGCCGGCCAGGTGCGGGCGGGCCTTCTCGATCGCGGCTGCCTTCCAGAGGCTCAGGGCTGTCGCTTCTGCGTGGAGTGGCTGCCGGGGTCGCCGGCAGCGCGGGCGTAGGCGAGGACGGTCTCGAGCGGGGGCAGGTGGGTGCCGCGGGCTGGCTGAGGGTGGAGGCTCCGCGGTACCCGGGCGCGTTCGGTGGGCCGGTGCGCTCGGACAGGGTGGCGTAGGTGGTACGGGTGTCGTCCTTGAGCTGGCGCAGGTAGGCGGCCAGGGTCCGCAGCCGGGGGCTGGTGGCGGCGGCGACAGGTTTCGTGGGGCGGCCCATCACCGGCTGCGGCGGCGGGAGGGCTCGGCGACGTTGCTGGAGCGGCGGCCGGTGATCAGGTCGGCCACTGCGGCGGCCACCACGACCAGCGCGGCCGGGACGGGCCGGTTGCCGGCGGCCAGTCCGGCCGATGCCAGGACGACCACGACGATGACCACGACCTCGGGGATGCCCAGCCGACTGGGCTGGGTGCGGGCAGGGAGGCGGCTGGCGCAGAACGCCGGCGGCTCGGGGCTGGCGGCGGGCAGGGGAAGGACGGACATGAGCAGCTCCAGGAGGGTAGGGGTGAGGCACCCAACCCGGTGATTCGGGAAGGGATTGGTGCGAGGCGTATCCCGCCGTCGATGCCTCAAGGTTCCCTCGCCGACGCTCTCAAGGCCAGCCTGATCGGCGCCCGTTCAGGCTGACGTGTTCACCGTCGTGAAACGCAGGTACGTCGTTCGTCCCTGCTCAGACCACCTGGAAAATCGGGTTGACCCGAAACCGTCCAGGGCCTGCATCGTCCCCTGGTACAGCTGGCCGAGAGGCGTGTGAAGCGAAACTCCCGACTCCGGACACGAGGTCGAGTGGGCGACAAGGACCTCTGGTTCCCGTTCTTCGACCGGCAGCAGTCGGCCGAGGTGGGTGACGGAGAGCGGAGTACATATCCGCTTTCGGGGTGCACAGAGTGTGTGGCTGCGACAATGAAGTACCGCAGGGGGCGGGTGGGGCGACTTCGCTGTAGGTGAGGGTGCAGGCCTCTTTATGTGAAGGGGGAACATGGGGGCGTGGTTTGAGCGCATGGCGGCTGTCCCTGGCCTTGCCTTTGCCGGGAGTCCGGGTGTCATGCGGGAGGCGCTGCCGGGCGCAGGGGTTCGTCCGGACGAGTCGTACGGCTCGCCGATGTGGCCGACCGCCGAGGGGAGTACGTCTGCGACACCGGCCAGCCGGCATGTGCCGTTCGACGCGCGCGGCGCTGAGCTGATCGCCCGTGTCTGGGAGGCGCTGGAGCTTCCGGGCTCGGCCAGGGACTATCACTTTGTTCTGCAGAGCGCGGTCGATCGGCTGTGGAGTACACGTCGTGCGGAGCCTGGGGCCCTCGCCGCGCTTGAGGTGTTCGCCCTGCTGGACTTGGAGTTGATGGAAGCAACCCCGCACGCGGTGTCCTTCGACACCACTGATGCACCGGCGGCGTTTGTGCGGGTGTCCTCGGTGCCACGGTTGATCGGCCTGCTGGAGCGCGAGGGCGCCTTCACGGAAGCACTTGAGCTGGCGCGGCGGTTGGCCCGTTTCGGGCAGGGCGAGGATGTGGCGGCCCGGCTGTCGGAGAAAGCCCAGGCGCTGGTTGCCGAGGCTGCGGCACAGGGTGGATCGTCATGAGTGCGGGTTTGGAGCGACTGATCCCGGCTGCCTCCTACTTGGAGGAGGCGTTCTTGCGGTGGGTGCTCACGCCGGCCGTGGATGCGTCGATCGTTGCGCGGGTGCACAGTCAGCACCCGGTCACCGTCAACGAGCGCACTTACCGGCTGGACTACCTGATCGCGGGTGAGACGCTGCAGTTGGCCGTCGAGCTCGACGGGTTCGCCTTCCACAGTGACCGGGCCGCGTTCACCTACGACCGGCTGCGACAGAACGATCTGGCCGCGGCCGGCCTGACCGTTCTGCGGTTCTCCTACGACGCGGTGCGTACGGACACGGCGCGCTGCGTGGCGCAGTTGCAGGCGATGCTGAGGCAGGATCCGCTCCTGGCGGCGCTGGTGACTGCCGTGCCGCGTATCGAGATCCCGGACATGGCTGGCGATCCGATGCGGGCGGCCGATCCGCCTGCCGGTGCCGAACTGCCCTCAGGCGGGGCGTACTTCGCTGGTGTACAGGCCAGGGTGGACCGGGCGCCGTTGCGGGCGTGCCAGGACGAGGCATTGGCCGCGTTGGCGAACTACTACGCCTCCGGCGGCCGGCATGCGGCTGCGGTGATGGCGGTGGGGTCGGGCAAGACGGCCCTGGGGGTGGCGGCCACGTTGTCGTTTTGCCGACGGCGGGCGCTGGTGGTGACCCCGGGCTCGGTCATCCGCGGCACCTTCGCCAAGGCCATCGATGCGGGGATGCCGGGCAACGTCCTGTATGGGCTGGCGGGCGGGCCGCTGCTGCCCGGTGCCCGTCCGCCGGCCACGCTCGTCCTGGACGCGGACGACGGGCAGATCAGCCAGGTCAGCCGTGAGCGGCTTCTGGACGCGGACATCCTGGTCACCAACTTTCATGCGCTGGGCACGGGCGACAGTGACGGGGACCTGCTGGCCAAGCTGGAGGCGGAGGACATCGACTTCATCGTCGTCGACGAGGCGCACATCGCGGCCAGCGCCTCCTACCAGCGGCTGTTCGCCCACTTCCATGGTGCGCGCACCCTGCTGATGTCGGCGTGCTTCCAGCGTTTGGACGGCAAGCCGATCGACGCCGATGTCGTCTACCGCTACCGGCTGGTGGACTCCGTCGCGGACGGGTCGGCGAAGAATCTGCGGGTGCACCGGTTCGCTCCCGAGGTGGCGTCGACGGTGTATGAGGCGGTGTGGCCGGACGGGCGGCGCGAGCAGATCGTGGGCCGTGATGCTTTGCTGGCCACGCTGGGCGACGAGCGGAAGATGGCACGCATCACGGCACAGTCCGAGGCGCCGATCCGCCAGGTGATGGCCGTGACGCGGGCGTGTCTGGATGCGCAGGCCAAGCTGCTGGCGCCCGTCAAGCCGAGGGTGCTGTTCGCGGCGATGGGCCAGGCGCATGCTGAACAGGTCGCGCGGATCGCCGAGGAGTACGGGATTCCCAGTGCCACGCTGCACCACAGCATGCCCGCCTCCGCGATCGCCTCCACCCGGCGGCGCTTCGAGTCCGACGCCGGGGATCTGCAGGGCATCGTGCAGTTGCGGATGCTCGGCCAGGGCTACGACTTCCCGCCCATCACCGTGGTCGTGCCGCTGCGCCCCTATGGCAGCTTCGGCGAGTTCTACCAGTTCGTCGGCCGCGGTGTCCGCGTCCTGCGCCAGACCGCGGTGGCTGCCGAGCAGCAGTACATGGACGTGGTCTGCCATGCCGAACTCGGCCTGGAGGAGCATCTGGAGGCCATGTGCGCGGACAACGACATGGATCCCGCTGTGCTCCTGGATGTCCCGCTGATCGACGCCACCACCTTGGAAGGAGTCCTCCCCGGCCCCGGCGGCGCTGCGGAGGGGGCCGGTGGGGGTCTGGGCGGGGTGGACGCGTTCGTGCTGTACGAGCGGGGACGCGTCGAGCAGCGCGTGGTGCACGAGCTGGACCGGGTGGAGGCCCGAAGGACAGAGCGGGAAATGCAGCTGATGGCCCAGCGCTACGCCGTCTATGCGCAGAACACCGCTGCGCCGGTGCCGTTTGAGCAGTTCGTCGAGTACATGCGGAGGCTGACCGGTGGCCAGTGACCCGACACGCTGGTGGCAGCCGGCCGTGGAATGCAGTCCCGAGCAGGCGCTTGCCCTGGAGCGGGCGGCCGGGCAGCAGCAACGGTTCGCCGACATCGACGCCCTGGCGGCCAGACTGCTGGCCGCAGGGCTCGCCGGACGGCCGGTGGCCACCGTCGTCCCCGGCCGAGGACGCCACACGCCGGACACCGCCAAGGTGACGGCCCTCACCCGGGAAGAGGAAGTCTTCTGCGCCAACGCCTTCGGGGTCCAGGAGCAGCAGCGGCTCGGGGCGTGGTACCTCCCCCAGAAACTCTCGGTCAAGGCAGGGGCAGTCAATCTGCCGTATCTGCTGCGGGAACGCCCTGGCCACGCTCTGACGCTGGCCGCCGATGACACCGCCCGCCTCACCGCTGTGGAGGACTGGGACACGGTATTGCTGTGGGCGCTGCTGGTGCCGCTGTTCGAGACACTGCTTCAGCCCATCCGGCTGCGGGCAGCAGGAGAGATATTCCCTCGCACAGAACAGCAGCGGTTCTGGACACTCATCGAGGAGCGTTACCGGCTGCTGGGCGTCGACGCGAGCGCGCTGGAAGCCTTCCGCTTCGGCGGCGGCTGGCACCAGCTGGACCGTGCGGGACAGCAGCAGGCCCGCCTTCGTTTGCTGGACACCCTTGCCGCCGCCGACCTCGTGCAGCTTGCCGCACGTCACCGGATCCAGCGGTTGCAAGGGCTGATGGCTGGTTTCGCAAAGAAGGCCAGGACGGGAACAGCCCTGGCGCGCCGGGTGCTCACCAAAGAGCTGCAGCCGGTCGTCTCCGCGTACTTCGGGGGTGACTGGCTGGCGGTGCTGGATTACCTTCAGGCTCCCCCGCACCCGGATGAGGAGATCATCACCGCTCTGCCCGAGCCACGTCTGTACGTCGGCATGGCCACGCAGACGGCCGGTATGGCGGCCGAGGCGGGCATCGCGGAGGACGAGGTCCATGCGATGCTCGCGGCCTTCCTCGGCGGCGGCAGTTCTCTGTCTCCGGTGGAGGAGCGGGCTGCGGCCCTGCGCGGCTGGTGGGCAGGCTTCGACCAGGCGCATGCCGGCCAGTCACGGGGAATGCCGTCGTTGTGGGGGCTGGTCGATCAGGATCTGATGAGTCTGAACCGGACCGAGCAGGGGTATACCCCTCAGTTGTACCGGCAGCGTCTGCCCGCCGATGTCCTGGAACGGGTGGGGCGGCTGTGGGAGACGGTGACGCTTGCGCGGTATCCCGGCAGCATCGTCAGCAACCCGCGCCCGCACCAGACCATGGCTGAAGCCCTCGGTCCTGCGGCCGAGTTCTGGCACGGCGTGGGCCTGACCGCCTGGTTCGTGTGCGAAGGCCCCTACTCCCGCACCACCTTGGACCGCGTCGACCGCTACTACAGCAGGCCGCTGGCCGCCCTGCGCGCGGCCGGATGCCCGGTCGACACCGCCTTCTTCCGCGAACTGCAAGCCGCCGAACAACTCCTCGGGCCGGAGGAGGAGATCACGGACAGCGCGGACAGTACGGTCGAGACCCCGTACGGGCAGATGACGTTCACCTCCAGCATGAGTCACGGCGCCCGTCGGGACGGCTTCGAACGGTTACGGGACCTCATCACACGACACCGGCGGGCCTGGGCCGAGCAGTATCTCGGTGCCTTCGTGGAGGGCCGCTGGCGCTCCGAGTTGGAGGAGGTCGCCCACCAGCATCACCGCTTCGTCGCCGCCAAGGGGCGTCCCCCCACGCTGCCCCAGTTCGCCCGGTTCGCGATCACAGCAGCCAACCACTGGACGGGCGGCGACCTCGGGGCGCTGTACACGGCCATCGGCGAGCCGGCGTCTTCCCTGCAGGAGCGGCCCGCCCGCCTGCTGGCCGGCGACGGCTACGACTTCGCCCGCCGGGTGTACCAGGAGCTGGGCGGCAAGCCCGTCGACCACGACACCTGGGTGAACAACCCGGAAGAAACCCAACGGCAGTGGCAGCTCAGCCGCCTGGCCACCGAAAGCCTGCGCCACCTCCAACTACAGGAAGCACTCGGGCGGCCGCCGACCGCCAAGGAGTTCGGCGCCCAGCGGCTGACCTGGCCGTGGCCTGGCGAGGAAACCGAGGGCTGGCCCATCCTCCAGCATGTCATCGCGGCTCTTACTGGTACCAGCCTGCCGCCGATCGCACCCCCCTCCCCCGCCGTCCCGGCCAGCAACGGGGAAAACGCTGCTGGGCAGTTGCTGGCCAAGGGGGCCAACACGGCCGTGGCCACGGAACCGACGACGGTCCGCATCACCTGCACCGGCGCGCCCGTCGATGTCTCCGCTGTACTCCTCACCCGCAACGGCAAGGTACGCGACGACCACGACCTCGTCTTCTACAACCACCCCAGTCACGACGGGGTCAGCCTCGGAGGAGACACCGTCACCGCCGATCTGAACCTCATCCCCGACGACATCACCTCCATCGCCGTCATCGTCAGCATCGACCTCGAGGCCCAGCCCGCCGCAGTCTTCGACCAGCACACCCAGTGGCACGCAGATATCACCCAGTCTTCCGGCGCCCAACTGGCTTTCGCTCCGGGGCCGTTCTCATCAGGCGAGACCGTCACCGTCGCGGTGGAGCTCTACCGCCACAAGGCCGGATGGAAGGCCCGCGCTGTCGGGCAGGGCTACAACACCGGCCTCGCGGGCCTGGCTACCGACTACGGCATCAACATCGAAGCCTGACACCCTCTGTCTTGTACGCGAAGCCGTCGACAACCGGGTAAGTGCGGCCGTCGCCGTCGATCTCGCGTGCGAGAGCCGCTGCTGGTGCCCAACCTGCCAGGTGTTCCCGGGCCAGCTGGATCTTGCGCACACGATCTCCCCTTGGGTTTCCGTTCCGTCCTGGTACGTCAGGGAGGTTAGGGTGACCGCGACGCGCACCACGGGGGGGGTGCCAAGTGAGCAGGGCACGCTGGAGGTGAGCATGGGGCTGCGCCCGACACACCTTGGCTACGCTTACCAGGACCTGCTCACCGCGCTGCGGCTGGTGGACCTGGCGGTGGGACGTGCGAATTCCCTGCTGGTCGACACGAAGATGTTCACCGGGGACCGATTCGATGACATCACGTGCGAGTGGGGCACCGGCAGCCGCGAGCGGCTGCAGATCAAGCACACGGATCATGACCGCGCGTTGTCGCTGGAGAGTTTCACGAAGGACAAGCGAGGCCTACGCCTGGATCTGCTCTTCTCCTCCATGGACCACGACTTCACCTCGGATCCGGGTGCCTCGCACCGCCTCGTGGTGCGCGACACGGAGCCGGAGGATCCCGAGCTGACCCGGGTGCTGCGCCCGGTCCACGCGAGCACCGATCCCGGGCCTGCGCTGCACGGCTTGAGCAGCAAACGGTTCCGTTTCGACGCCGCTGCGCTGCGTGCACACGCTCCGTGGAAGGAGATGCTCGCCCAGGTCAGTGATGACCTGCTCAACCGCGCCTGCGCATCCCTGGTCGTCGACACGGATCTTCCGGCGTGTTCGCTCAACATTCGCGAGCCCGGGCCAGCCGAGGCGGCCTTGCTGCACCGCATCACCGAAGAACTCGGTGCCGGACGGCCGCCGAACCGGCACCGCACGCCCGAGGAGGTGGCGCTGGCCCTGATCGAGGCGGCCAAAGCGGCGCGCAGCCGGGCGGGGACCGTGATGGTCGAGGACCTGCTTCCTCGTCTGAGTCTGGAAGTCGACTTCGGAGCGGTCCGTGAGGGGCACCCCGTGGACCGTGCCACCGAGGTGAGACGTCCTACGGTGCTCACGGGCGTGGTCGCGGCCGTGAGGGACGCTGCTCAGCAGGGGGGTGTCGTGGTGGTCACCGGTGCTCCCGGCATCGGCAAGTCGTGGTTGTGCGAGCAGCTCGGGGATGCGCTGCGGGAGACCTGGCTGGCGGTGAGGCATCACTGCTGGCTCGGCGCTGCGGACATCGACCGTGAGCAGCGTGTGCTGACTGAGGTCGTGATCGGCAGCCTGCTGAAGCAGCTGGGTACGGCCGTTCCGGAGGCGCTGGCGCAGGTCAGGCCGCGCTACGCGGCCACGCCGGAGACGCTCACGGCCGCGGTCACTGCCGCGCGCGGCCTGGCACCGGACCGGCCGATCGCGCTGATCGTGGACGGTATCGACCATGTCAGCCGGGTTCTTGGATCCACCACCGGCAGCGCCTTTCGTCCGCGGGTGGACCCGGCGGCCTCTCTGGTCGCGGACCTCTCCGCCCTGGAACTGCCGCCCGGTGTCGTGCTCGTCCTGGCCAGTCAGCCCGGCCCTCACCTCGAGGCCGTCGACGCCGGTGCCTCCCGTCTCACCGTTGCCCCGCTCAACCGCGCCGAACTGCATGCTCTGGCGGACCGCCTGGGCGTGTTGACGGCCCTGGAGCCCTCCTCTGCCGGTGAGGGGCTCGATCCCGCTGCGCGGGCGGAGGCCGCGGTCGCACTGATCGAGGAGCGCTCTCGGGGCAACGCCCTGTACGCCACGTATTTGTGCCGGCAGGCCGTTGGTCCTGCCCCGGGCCTGGGAGCGGCGCCGGCGCCGGATGGTGCTGGCGATCCTCTGGAGAGATTGCGGACGGTGCCGTCGTCGGCGCACGACCTCGACGACTACTACGCCTATCTGCTGGCCGGTCTGACCCCCGGGCAGCGTTCTGCTGTCAGCATGCTCGCGGTCTGCGACTTCGCTGTGAGTGCGTCGGAGCTCGAGGAAATTTTCCCGCTGCCCGGAATGCAACTCGGTGCCGCGCTGAACAGCGTGGCACCGATCGTCGCGCAGCAGCCGGGCATCGGCGGACTGAAGATCCATCATGAGAGCTTCAGCCGCTTCATCCGCCGGGCCGACGGCGACGACAGGTGGGTCGATCAGGTCCGGTCCCAGGCCGCCGACTGGTTGTCCCAGCGGGGCTTCTTCACCGATCCCCGCGCGTTCCGGCACCTGCCCGAACTGCTGGCCGCTCTGGGGCGCGATGACGAACTCGCTCTGCTGATCGAACCCGATTTCCTCTCCCGCGCGATTGCCGGGCTGCAGCCTCCTCAGGCCATCGTCCACACTCTGACCGTTGCCGCGCGGCGTGCGGCGGTCCGCAACGACTGGCCCACACTGGTGCGCTGCGTCGAACTGAGCCGGGCGCGGGCGACGTTTGAGGACGAAGGCCTGCCGGGTTCCCTGGTGCCGTATGCGGATGTGCTGGTGGCGCTGGTGGGAGCCGACCGCGTGGCGGCAAGCCTGATGTACGAGGGTGTGACCACGATGGCGGCGCGGTGGGGCCTGCAGCTGTGTGCGGCGGTCGACCGGGCCGGCTGTGCCGCCCCGTGGGAGGCGTACCTGACGGCCTGGGACGAGGCACGCAAGGAGCGTGTCCACTACGGTTCCGAGAGCGATGAGTCGGTGTTCCTGGCGGAGTTGCGCGGACGGATCCGGTTGCCGGCCCGGGCTGCTGACGATGTCGAGCTCGGGCAGGTCCCGCGTACGCTCGCGCAGCGGGTGGCCCGGTTCCTCGGCCAGGAGGCTCTGACGTCGCCTGAGGATGCGCTGGGTGTGCTGTTGGACTGTCTGGGTCCAGACCCGTTGCTCGAGAGCGCGGAGCTCATCGAGCAGCCCGACCGGCGCGCGGCCCTTTTGCTGCACCTTGCGGACGCCCATGGCACGGCGGGCGGCGCGCTGCCGTCTGCCCGCGCGCTGGCCACCGCGGCCTGGGCCAGCGGGCCGTGCGACCCGCGGCGCCTGCTCCGCCATGGCGTGGCAGTGTCGGACCTTGCCGAGGAGATCTTTTCCGGGGACATCGCCGCGGTTCTCGCGGAAGCAGCACAGGATGTACTGACGGACCGTGCCAGCGGCCTGTCCGGCCCGGTGAACAGGTGGCTGACACTGCTGGCCGTGGCCCATGCTGCCGATCCGCAGGCGCCCGCCCGACTGCTTCCCCTCCTGGAGGGCGATGGCTTCTACCGTGCCTGGCTGCGCTTCACCCTTGCCACCGTAGGCCTGCACCGCGACGTCGAGGCGGGCATCCTCACAGCCGAAACCGCGTCCGTGACCGTGCGTGTGGCGCTCGAACAACTGGCCCAGCATGCACACGCGTTCACGGGCAGCCCCCGGGCTTGCGATCTTGCGGACATCCACCGGCAGGTGCGACAGGTGTTGCACGACGCCGTCGCCCTGCTGCGTGGCGATGATGTCGCTGTGGGCATCGCCTTCCTGCAAGCCGTCAGCGAGGGCACCACCACCTCTCTCATGGGCATGGCCGGAACCGGCCCGCTGATCACCACGGAGCTGGTGTCCCTGCTCGCCGGGAGCGTCGGCCAGGCAGGGGCCGACATCGTGCACGAGCTCATGCGCACGCTGCGCGGAGCGCAAGCCGAGCGCCGTGCTCTGTATGCGGAGGACGCCGACTTCGAGCTTGAGATGGCCCGCGTAAGTCTCGCCTGCGACGACCCGCACGAAGCGCAGCGGTGCTGGGAGCGTGCCGCCCGCTACGTGGGGGCCTATGGCGGCCACAAGGACATCACCATCGAGGAGCTGCTGGATCCGCTGCCTCAGCTCCTGCAGGCCGATCCCGTCCAGGCGCAGGTGCGTCTGGCGCATACGCAGCCTCTTGTTTATCTCGTCGCGGACTGCACCGACGGGCGGGGCACGGCGGGAACGCCGCAGGAGTGGTGGCGTTCCCTTGCGCGCCTGGATCCGCGCGGTGCCGCGCAGTTGGGCGCCCAGGTGCTGCTGGCCGAGCCCGGGCTGCCCGATGGCCGGGTGGGCGCGGCCCACCGGCAGCTGCTGGCCACGCAGGCTGACACGGCCGACCCCGTCGTCCTGGCCGCGCTCCGCATCGCCGCTGGCCCCGATGGCCGCAGCATCCAGCAGGACGTTGCTCTGCTCACCAGGCTAGCTGACCTGCCCGGCGACGACGCGGCCCGCGCATCGCGTCTCCTGCCAGTGCTGGCCAATGCAATCACCTCCACCTACGACGACCAGACACTGATCGCCGCATCGCAGGCTGCCGGGGACGAGCCCACTTCTGCGCTGCGCACAGCAGCACAGCGTTGTGGCGGTGAGGGCGGCTCGCCCTGGGCGCCCCGCCCCGTGCCCGACAACACCTCACGTGACTGGTTCGGCCCCGAGAAGCGCCCCACCGCAGACGCGTACCTGCACGCCCAGCAGCGCCCGACGCTGCCAGAAGGTGCTGCCGGCGCGCTTGCTGCGGTCCGTGACCGCAGCAGCAAGGCATACGATGCCCCCTCGGGCCCACGCTGGTCGAGGGACGCGCTGGCCAATGCGGTCGGGTGGCGGCTCTTGGAGATCATCGACGGTCAGGGAGCAGACGCAGCCGCCCAGTTCCTGCACCGGATCGCCGACGAGATGAACGCCTCCAACCCTCTTGAGCTACTGGCCGACCTCGCCATGGGTCTCCGCTTGCGCCAGGACAGCGATCCTGGTGTCTACGGCCCACTCGCCGCCACGGCGGGCATGCTCGCCTACACCAAGATGCGAGGCGGCGGCGGATGGCGTTCCTTCGGCGGCAATGACCGGCTGGATCTGTGGCAGCAGGCGCACTCCGCGGACCCGGCCACCGCAGCCCGCAACCTCGCAGACCAGGTGGCCCACGCCGTCGCCGAGGCGTCCTACAGCCGCACTATCGGTGTCAGCCTGGCCCTGGTCTCGGCGTTCGCTGTTCAGCCCCCGCTCGCTTCACCCCCGGCTGTCAGCGCTTTCGCCTGCTGGGATGCGGCGTATGGCGTCATCGCCCACCGTCTGCCGGGCCGTGCCCGTCTCGGTCAGGGTGCCTACCACCCGGTGCCGGAACAGGCGACCCAGCACGACATCGACACCGCACTGTGCGAACTTGCGTTGGCCACGATTGCCCTGCCTGAACGCGGCGACAAGCGCCGCGCCCTGATCACAGCGACGGTTCTGCTGGCCAGCCGTTCCGGCCAGGCGCAGGCAGCCCTGGCGCGCGTCCTCTCCTTCGACCTCGGAGCTGGCCCCCTGACCTGGCTCCTGACCGTCCTACAAGGACACCTGCCCGACGGACCTCTGGATGCCGCCCTTCTCGCACAGCTCGTCACGCTGTGCGGCAGTGACGTGCTGTCCGTCCGTGCGGATGCGTCCGCCATCCTGGCCCGCGCTGGCCACCAGGCGCCCGCCCCCACGGCAACGGCAGCCCATCCGACACTCGCACGCGCCATCGCCGCCGCCCTCTCCCCCAGCGAGGACAGCGCATGAACAACCCTCGGGAGTTCGCAACCCACCTCGTCGACCACTACCTGGGCGACCGCCTCAACGCCGCCGGCAGTCCGGCCGGGCTCCGCGAGACCGTCATCGATCTCATGATCGATGCTCTTCCCGACGTCGAGACGCTCATGAGCATGCAGCTGGACCTTCTGACCAATGGACGCCGCAGCCAGCTTCCCGACGCCTATCTCGCCGACCAGGCCGCCGCCGAAGACAGCCTGCAACGCGCTGCCGCCGGCCTGCGTGCCGCGCTTGCCCAAGCGGGACATCTCGGCAACGCCCAGAACTTCGAACGCGGCGCGGCCGCGCGACTGCGCGATGACCCCCGCGCGGCCCTGCGTGCCGAACTCGCCCGCATTCCCCGCCCTCTGACTCGTCCCGAGACCCTGGCGTGGTCGCTTGATCCAGCACCGTGGTTCAGTGAGAGCCATCAAGCGGACAAGCCCTGGCCGCCTTCCGGCTTCGCTTCGGTCGCGGGCCTGCGGTCCCTGCCGGGAAACGCCATGGCCTTTGCTCGCGTGGATGAAGGTCCACACGAGGGATGGGTGCAGATCGGCTTGTTCGAGCGGCAGCGCACTCCTGCACGCCAATACCCGGATCAGCCCGCCCGCCAACTGCAGATCGCCGTCGGCCTGGAGGCCCTCGACAACGACCCGCCGCCCGGCACACTACCCGCCTCCCAGGCCCCCTGGCAGCTGTGGACCAGCCCGTGGCGGCGCCTGGGACTCGGCCTTACAACCGAGTCAGCAGCCGAGCACATCAGTGCCGCAGACCAGGCCTTGACGGCCCTTACTGACGCTGGAGCCTCTGGCCTGATCGACACGCCTCGCCCTCGCACCCTGAGCGGCCTCGGCCTGCCCCTCTACGTACTCGCACCCGCAGCCAGCGTCGTGGCCGCACTCGGCCTTGAACCCACAGAGGGAATCTGCGGGTTCAGCCTCAGCGACGCCACCGGTGAGGCACTGATCTGCCGCCAGTGGCACGGCCACCTCGTCCACGACGGAAACTACGAACCACTCCTGCCCGCGGTCGCGGGAGCTGATCTACTCATCCGGCCCGACCTGTTCGCCCGGCTGCACGACACGATCGGCGCCGCGCGCTGCCGAGCCGGCGTCAACGTCCACCACAAGTCAGCCGACGACACCCTCGACGACGAGGACTGAGGGCACCCCAGCGACGACGCCCCCATCAACCCACCTTCATGTGGCAGGCGTGCGGCGACCTCCTCATCCGCGCCGGTGACGGGGCTGTGCCTGGGCGGAGATGGTGTGCTGGGTCAGGCGGGCGAGGACTGCGTGGTTGGCCTCCCAGCCGTCGGCGACCTTGGAGGCGGCTCCGGGGTGTGCGGGGTCGTTGGAGGGGTGGGCGTCGAGGAGTTCGGCGATGCCGGCGCGGGCCACGATGATGCAGGCGTGGCGGTGTCGTGAGGTGAGGACGCACAGGCGGCCGGCTTCCAGATGGAAGGCGGAGGCGTCGCCGCGGCCGGAGAGGGGGTGCAGGACGATGGTGACGCGGAATTCGCAGCCTTGGAGTCGGTTGGCGGTGTCGACGGTGACGCCGTGGAGTGGGGGGTACTGGCGGGCCAGGAGCGCACGGATGTGGTGGGTCTGGCTGCGATGGGCGGTGCCGATAGCGATGTCCCCCGGCTGCAGGACGTGGCCTTCGGGGTTTTCCTCGCAGGTGGTGGTGGCGCGCCGGGCCAGCAGCCGCTCGGCGATGTCGAGGACGGCCTGGAAGGCTTCGATGTCGTGCTGGCCGGTGATGCGGGCTGGTAGTTCGAACAGTGCCCATCCGGTTCGGGCGGCGTGTTCGATGACCTCGTCAGTGGGGGTACGCATGCCGCGGATGGAGAACGTGAGGGTGCGGTCGGCTTCACGGCTTCCGGCGTGGAAGGGCGTGAAGGGGTAGAAGGCGTCACTGATCAGGGGGACGGCTGAGGGTGGCAGGCGCCAGGACACGGGCAGAAAGTGGACGGGCAGGTCAGGGTTGTTGGCCAGCAGGACGGCGACCGCGCTGTTCATGGGGTCATGGGGCAGGCCGTGGAAGCGGTCGGTTTCGACCGCGGAGAAGGGGTCGAGTTGGCCAGGATCTCCGACGAAGAGGGCCCGGTCAAAGAAGCCGGCGGTCCACAAAAGCATGTCGGAACGCATCTGGTAGGCCTCGTCGATGATCGCCCACGGCCATCGGCGGTCGGTGACCGTGGCCCACTTCATGGCGGTTCCCACGATGACGTCGGCCGTCGTCTCGAGGGCTTCGATGCGGGTACCGATCCGGATGCCGGGATGTGCCTGCAGATCATGCGGGACCGAGTGTTCCGTTGCGGTGAGCCGTGCGGTGCGCAGATGCGGGTGGTGCCGGGCGAATCGCCGCACGAGTTGGTCGACCTGGCTGTTGGTCTGGGCGATGACGGGGCAGGGGGCGCTGGACTGCGCGAGGGCGTCGGCGGCTCGGGCGACCAGGGTGGATTTGCCGGCGCCGGGCGGGGAGTGCACGACGATTCCGCGGTGGGTGAGCGTGGGCAGCTGCTCCAGGATGGCTCGGGCGGCCGTGTCCATCTGCTGCTGCGGCGAGGGCTGGTGGGGAGGTGTCACTGTTCTTCCTCGCCGTCGCCCTCGCCCGTGTCCTCGTCGCTGTCGTCCGGATGGTCGGCAGGAGGCCCGCCATGGGTCCAGGGGGTCTGTTCTCGTGAGGGAAATTCCGGCATCCGGTAGGAATCCGGTGCGATGGTGAACACGAGGAAGGCACCGTCTTCGGGCAGGATGTCGTAGGTGGGACGGTCGGCGTGGCCCATGCCTGCGGTGATCTCGAGTTCGACGAGAGTGTCGCCGTCGGCGGGAGTGATCTCGCAGATCTTGTAGCCGGCCTTGCGGTAGGCGTGGCAGGCCAGGAGCCGGCCGGGTTCCATGCGCAGAGGGTCGGAGGTGGACACGGTGAACCGGGGCCGCCACTGTGGCCGTCCGGTGGGCCCGCGCAGGGTGTGCTTCGAGTCGATCGCAGTGACGGTGCCGCCGAAGGCTTCGCCGGTGGTGCGCAGTTCGGCTCGTGCGAAGGGGTCGTCGGCGGTGCGTTCGGCGGCGAAGGCGGCTGCTGCGTGTTCCATGTGGGCCAGGCGGACGGCGGCGGCGACGGCTTGGTCGCGGGCCGGCCGGGGGCGTCCGTCCTGGGCCAGGTGCAGGCATTCGTCGGTGAAGGCGGTGCGTTCGTGGTCCCAGCGGCGTGCGGTGCTCTTGGCTTCGGGGAGGGCCTGCAGGAGTGCGTAGGCCTGCCACATGAGGTCCCAGGTGGGCTGCAGATAGGTGGCCAGCAGGCGGTCGAGTTCTTGCAGGATGCGGGTCTGCTCCTGGGCCAGGGCTTGTCGCCGGGCGCGGGCGTAGGCGTCGAACAGGGGCGCCAGGTGGTCGTTGTCGAAGGCGGCGTCGGTGGCTGGTCCCGCCGGGCGGTGGGTGGCCGGGTCTTCTGCTGCCAGTGCGGCGTCGCGTCCGGAGGCGGTGTGGCGGGGCGGGTCGATCCAGGCCAGCAGGCTGGCCAGGTCCTCGTCCTCGAGGGGGCTTTGGCCGCTGATCCAGTGCATGGAGAGGAA
Source organism: Streptomyces pristinaespiralis (assembly GCF_001278075.1). GTDB lineage: Bacteria > Actinomycetota > Actinomycetes > Streptomycetales > Streptomycetaceae > Streptomyces > Streptomyces pristinaespiralis. The sequence continues at coordinate 22,620 of NZ_CP011340.1, forward strand.
GCTGGTCATGGGGATGAGGGCGGCTGATCCGGCCAGGTCGGCGCGGTCGGTGAGATAGGTGAGCCAGTGGCCCAGGCGCTGGACAGCCCGGGAGCCGGGAGCCTGGTCATCGGCGGTACGGAACCGCAGGTCGGCTCCGAGGTCTTTCAGGTGCTGCACAGTCTGGGGGTTGGGGACGAGGATCTGGGGGGCGTCGGTGTAGCGGCGTCGGGCCGGCTTGCTGGAGGTGGCGGGCAGGTGTTCGCTGTGCCGCTGGCAGGCGTCGATGTAGGCGGTGACGGCGTCTGCCAGGGAAGCGAGCATGGGAGTGGTGCTGCCTGAGGGCGGGGTGAGCAGGAGTTGGGGGCGGCGGGGGTCGGTGCCCAGCATGACGGCCAGCGGTCGTGCGGCGGGTCCGGTCTGTTTCAGTGCCAGCAGCATCAGTGGCTGGTCGCTGAGGTGGAGGTGGCGCAGTTGGCTGGCGCGTTGGGCGTTGCCGGTGTGGGCGGCGCGCATGCGCAGGAGTGAGGTGAGGCGGATCATGCGGTGTCCGTCTGGAGGTCTGCGTGGATGCGCTGTGCCTGGCGCAGGGCCTGGGTGAGGTCTTTCTGGCTCCGTGAGGGGTGCAGGTGCCCGTCGGTGAGAGCCAGGGCCGTAGCGATGGTGTCGATTCCCGCGAGGTCGTCGCGGACTGCGGTGCCCAGGGCGGCGGTCTTGCCCTGGTTGCGGGCTTCGGTGCGGCAGTGGAAGGCCAGGTCGCAGTGGTGGCGGCAGCCGGGGGTGTAGTTGGGCCGCACGGTGGCGAGCGCGGCAACGAGTTCACCGCGGGGCCGGGTCGGTTTCTGGTCGGGGCCGGGCGCCAGGTCGAAGGTGGTGTCGGGGGGAACTTTGCCCAGCAGTTCGGGCAGGCGCCGCAGTCTGTCGAGGTGGCGGCTCAGGTTCTTGATCTGCTTGTGGGCGCTGAAGGGCGTGGCGGTGGGGTGGCGTGTGAAGTTGCGCGGGTTGACCAGGACCACGGTGTCGGAGACGCGCTCTGGTGGGAGACCGTCCTCGGCGAGGAGTTCCCGCAGGGCCAGGACGTAGGCGGCGGCCTGGGTCAGCGCTGCGGTGGCCTTGAGGGGGTCGAGCTGTCCGTGGATGACGGGGAAGGATTTGATCTCTACGACATAGAAGACGCCCTCGCGCTGGAAGGCGATGACGTCGGGTTCGAGGTAGGCCTGGTGGCCGGCGACGGTCAGACGCAGTACGGGGTGGTCGAGCAGGGTGCGGGGGTCCGGCCTGCCGTGTGCTGCTCTGCGGATGCGGGAGCGGGTGTGGATGCGGCGCAGCCGCAGAGGGGACTTGTCGTCATCGCTGCCGACGCTGTTGACGTCCTCGTAGGACACCTCCGGCACGCTCAGGCCCAGGGCTTGGCGGAGCAGCGGTACCAGGGGGGCTCCGGCCTGGGCGGTGACCTTGCGTTCGAAAGCGAGGCCGTAGTCGAGGGCGAGCTGGGATTTTCTCAGCAGCCGCGGGAGGCCCAGATGGGCGGCGAGGGCGTCTTTGTCGATACCGGCTGCATCCAGCAGGGAGCGGCGCTCGCAGCTCGGATTGGCGGTCAAGGCTGCCAGGGTGCGTGCATTGTGCGGGATGGGCGCAGCGGTTCCGCGTAATACGCCCAGTCGTTCGTCGAGCGAGCTCACTGTTTTCCTTGGCGGGACAGGGCACAGCCGTGCTGGTTGCAGAGGCGGGTTTACGAAGTACGGTGCAGGCGGGCGGTGTTGCGCAGGATGTTGCCGAAGATCTGCTGCGCGTCGCCGAGTTGCTGACGTGCGCGCTGGGCCGCTTCGGCGCGGGTGTCGGCGTCGTCGTCGGCGTGGATCTCCAGTTCCGCTGCGGCGGCCCGGCGCAGCGCGTCCAGGTCGAGCGGGCCCCGGGGGGCGTCGCCGTGGATGTTGCGGCTGTAGTGCAGCAGCAGCTGCTGGACGGGCTGTGGCATCCCGGCCTCGCCGGCGAGGTGTTCGGCGGCGTCCGCGAGCCGTAGGGCCGAGGTGAGGAAGTGGACGCGCTGGGTGAGCGGTCCCACCAGGCGCTGCTCCAGTGACCAGGTGCTCAGGGCGAGCAGCGCGCGGGCTGGTGAGAGCAGGTCGGAGGTCAGCGCGGGGCAGATGTAGTAGGCGCGGCCGTAGGGGGCGGAGCGGAAGGAGCGTTCCTCGTCGCGGCGCAGGGTGGTCATGCGTGCCGTGTTCAGCGGGGTGGAGAAGAAAGCCTGGTGGACCTGGCTGAGCAGTTTGGGCGAGGCGGGGACGGTGAGCAGGGCGAGCGCCTGGTGGACCTGGTCGCGTACGGGCACGTCCTGGTTGGGCTCGACGACTGCCAGCGCGGGCTCAGGCCGGACCCCTGGCTGCACCTCCGGCTGGGCCGTGTCCGGGACCTCAGTGATCCCGCACAGAACGTTCCACGCGTGTCGAGTGCGTGTCAGCTCCTCGCCCAGGGAGTTCACTTGGGCGGTGTCGTGTCGTGTGAGCGCCTGCCGGAGCGCCTCTTGCAGCTGCTGCATGCGCTTCTCGAGTGCGACCAGATGCTCATCCATGCCCGCATGCTAGCAGCCCCCCGTATATACCAGTTTCATTCCAGGAAAAAGTAAAGACCGATACCTGGTGGATCTGGTCGCGCACAGGCGCGACCAGATGGGGCTCGGCGACCGCAGGCATGGTCGCCGGCTGGGCCATGTCCGGGCCGCACTGAGCCCGCACAGAACGTTCCAGGTGAGTCGACTGCGTGTCAAATCACGCTTGGAAGGCGTACTTGGAAAGTAGCGTGTTGCGCGAGTGCCCGCCCGACCGCCTCCTGACAGCTGCTGCATGCGCTCCTCGAGAGCGGTCATGCGTTCGTCCGTGCCCGGAGGCCAGCAGTCACTCGGGACTCCCAGTTTTACTCCAGGGAATTTGGTGTACAGTCCCGGGCTCATAAGGCACCACCGGTGCCCTCCTACGCCTCGCTTCCCAGAAGGGCGCACGAAGGCATGAGACTGCTCCACACTTCCGACTGGCATTTAGGCCACATCTTTCACGGGCACGCCCGCGAAGAGGACTTCGACGCCGTCCTGGCCGAGATCGTGGCCATCGCCCAGGAAAGCCAGCCGGATCTGATCGTCCACAGCGGCGATCTGTTCCACCACTCCCGTCCCACCATCCGGGCCATGTCGCGCGCCATGGACACCCTGATCGAACTCGCCGCCATCGCCCCCACCGTGGTCCTGGCCGGCAACCACGACTCCCCCGCATACTTCAAGTTCTTCGGCTCCATGAACGGTCCCTTGCGGGGCCGGGGCCTGTTCTTCGCCGACCGGTTCCGCCCCGCGGACGACGGCGGTGTCCTCACCTTCGACGCCTGCGGCGGTGAGCAGCAAATCCGCCTGGCCGTCCTGCCGTTCGTGCATCCGAACCACTTCTGGCAGCATTCCGCGACCGGCACGTCGTACGCCGACTACGCCGAGGGGATGCGCGGGCTACAGGCGCAGCTGATGAGGGCCATGCACGAGGGGTACGACCCCGACCGGGACATCCTGCTGTTCGCGGCCCACGTGTACGTCACCGGCGCCCAAGGCTCCCGGGGCGGACGGGCCGTGGACGACCGCTTCGAAACCGGCCCCGAGAATCTTCCGGAGGTTTCCTACGCCGCTCTCGGGCACATCCATCGCCCGCAACCGGTTCGGGGCGCCAAGTGCATCGCCCGCTACGCGGGAAGTCCGCTCGCCATGGACTTCGGCGAAGCCGACGAATCCAAAAGCGTCGTGATCGTCGACGCCGACCCCGGACGACCGGTAAGGGCGTTGCCCCGCCGGCTCTCCAGTGGCCGACGGCTGGCCCACTTCCCCGGGACTCTGGAGGAGTTGAAGGCCGCGGCCGCCCAGTACGACGGGACCTTCCTCAAAGCGGTAATCGCCGGCGAAGAGCCCGATGGGCTCCTCAGCCAGAAGATCGCCGAGATCGTCCCGAACGCGATCCTCGTCAACCCCGTACCGGCACGGGAGGCGGCCGCCGAGGCTGTCATGGACGGGGATCCCGGCGAGGAGCCGGAGCTCCCCGACGCCTTCCGCGCCTACCTGGCATCCGAGGGACTGAGCGGCGCTGCCGCGGAGTCCACCGTCACCGCATTCACCCACCTGCTCAACGAGCTCGACGACGAGACGCTGCCTCCGGTCCTGGCCGAGGAAATGCTCCGCGCTGCGCTGGAAAACACCTGGACGGAGGCGTCGTGAAGCCGAGCCGGCTCATCGTCAGCGGAATGCGCAGCTACCCCGGCACCTGCACCATCGACTTCGCCGGGAAGCGCCGGTTCGCCATCCTGGGCCGTACCGGCGCCGGCAAGTCCACTCTCCTTGAGGGGTTCACCTTCGGCCTGTACGGGGCGAGCTCGTGGTCGAGCAAACCCGAGGAAGCCTACGAGCTGATCAGCACCGGCAGCCCCAGCATGCACGTGACGTTCGAGTTCTCCGTGAACGGCCGCCCGTGGCGGGTGCGGCGCACGCTGTATGCAAACCGCAGGAAGCCGCAGGCTGTTCTGGAGTCCATGGCCGAAGGCGGCGCCGACCTGCGGGTCGACAACATGCGCGCGGTGACAGATGCCGTCACCCAGCTCATCGGTCTGGACTGGAAGGGCTTCGTCAGTACGGTCCTGCTGCCCCAGGGGAAGTTCGACAACCTGCTCAAGGCGAACAGAGGCGACCGCGCCGACATCCTGCGGCACGTCTTCGGCATCAACGAACTGGAACGTGTCCGCAAGCACGCCGGCGTTCGACTGGAGAGCTTGAGCGCGGGCATCCTCGACGCCAGGAGTGCCCGGGCGGACCTCCTGCGAGATCCCCATGCCGTCGCCACACAGGCGGCGCTGGATGTGGAGCGTACGCGTGGCATCGCGGAAAGCCGACGCGAGCGGCTGGCCGCTCTGCGCGCGGCACAAGGGCGGGCCGTCGCACACAAGCACCGCAAGGCCGCTCTGGACAAGGCGGCACGGCTGCTGCGTGAGCGCAGCGTCCCGGATGCGGCTGTCACCCTGGCCACGCTGGCCAAGGCGAAGACGGAGCTCGATGCCGAAGCCGCAGCGCAGGAAGCGGCCGGACGCGATCTGAGTCTGAAGCTGGACGCGGCGCAGGCCGCCCTGGAGGCGGCCACGCAGGCCGGTGACACGGTCCGGTCCCTGTCCGGTGCGGTGACTGTGCTGTCCGGCCTGCCGGGCCGTGCAGCCGGGTTGGACACCCTGATGCAGCGGCTTGAACAGGAGCAGCTGCAGCACGGCGAACATGAGCAGGAGCACACGCAAGCACAGCAGGAGCTGGCCGAGCACGAGCAGCGCCTGGCGGTTCTCGTCGAGGAAGCCGACCTGGCACAGCATGCCGTCACCCAGGCCCGCGCGCACACCGACCAGATCCAGGAGGCCGTCCGGGGCCCGCTGCAGGAAGCCACCGCTGCGGCGGCACATCTGCAGTCGGCCAACACGGCGCTCGAGACAGTCGAGGAGCAGCGCGGCCGCGTCGACAAGCTGGAAGCTGAGCTGCGTCAGCTGCGCGGGGCACGGGAAGAAGCCGAGGAGGCGCTTGCTGCGGTGGAGCGCGGCGAAGCCGCCCACACGGCGGGTTCCGCTCTGGCGCCAGGGGACGCCTGCCCGGTCTGCGTCCGGCCCCTCCCGACCGACTTCACTCCCCCCTCCCCGCTGGACGGCAAGGCGCTTGACAAAGCCAGAGGTCAGCTCACCAAATCCTCGAAAGCCGTGAACACAGCGGTAACCGCCGCGGCGGAGGCAACAGCCCAGCTGAACGCGACCGGGCAAGGGGCCCAGAAGCACCAGCGCGCGCATCTGGCCGCCCTCGAGCGCATGGACACTTCACTGCTTCAGCTGCAGGAGCTGGTGGACACGATGCGGCCGAACGTCGTGCCGGGCGTGGCCACGACTCTGGACACGCTGAGCCAGCAGACGGCCGCGCAGGCGCGTGCCCTCGCGGGCAGCGACCCCAAAAACCGGGCCCAGATCACCCGTGCGGTCAAGACACTCGTCCAGCCGCTGCGCGATACGGAAGCAGAAACGCTCGCGGCCCACACGAGCGCCCAGGCAGAGCTGGCGACCGCGCAGGCCGAGAAGGAGTCGGCTCGGGCCGACCTCAAACGCCAGCGCGGCCGCTTGCAGCGCGAACGCAAACGGCTGGAGAAGACCCAGCTGCAGTACGAGAGCGACCTGCAGACACTGCTGAGCGAGGTCACCGAGCTCCCGGCCTCGATACGACCCGCGCAGGACACACCGCAGGACCTCCCCTCCCCGAAGGACATCGCCTCAGCGCTGGAGACAGCCGGTCAGCGCCTCGCACAGCTCGAACAGACAGCACAGGCACGCGACGAAGCACAGCAGGCCCTCACCGAGCACACCGAGCACCGCCAGGCCCTGGACGGACGCCGCCGGCGCAAGGTTGAGACTCCCACCCGCAATCTCATCAAAAAGCTGGAGCGTTGGGCGGACGCCGCCACCGACGCCGAAAGTCTCCTTGACAGCGAGGCGCCCAAAGAACTGCCTCCTGCCCCGGACGGATCCGACCTGGCCTTCGTCGACGCCTACTACCAGGCCCTCGCCTCCCTGAGCCAGCAACTGGCGGGCACACTGAAACAATCCGGGCAGCGAGCCACGGACGCAATCCACGCGTTCGAGAAGGACCTCACCCTCCAAGCCGGGGCCGCCGCCGACGAAACCGACCATGACCCGGGCTTCCCGGTGCCGGAGAAGAGCGACCTGCTGGCACCCGCCCTTCTCGACCCGCTCAGCCGCAAGACGAGCGACGCGGAAGCAGCGCACGACAAAGCCAAGTCCGACCTGCGTACCGCGCAGTCCCAAATCCCCTACGCCGAGGCACTGGACGCTGCCATCACCGCCGCGGATGAACAGGCCGCAGTGTGGAGGAGAGTGAGGGACCAGCTCACCGACACGAAGTTCCTCACCTATCTCACAGACCAGCGCACCCATGCGCTGCTCCGCTACGGGAGCAGGATCCTCCAGCAGATCTCCACCGGGCTCTATGGGTTCACCGAGGACTTCAAGATCGTGGAGTCCGCTACGAATCTCACGCGCGGCCGAGAAACCCTCTCCGGCGGGGAGAAATTCCAGACCTCCCTCGCGCTGGCACTGGCATTCGTGGAACTTCACAACCGCAGCAACAGCAAGCTGGAGAGCCTGTTTTTGGACGAAGGGTTCGGCTCGCTGGACTCCGACCGCCTGGAGGCCACCCTTCCCGTCCTGAGCAACGCTGCAATCCAGGACAAGACCCTCGCGGTCATCAGCCACCTGTATCCGGTAGCCGACGCCGTCGAAGACGTGCTGTTCGTCGAAAAGACCGCCCAGGGCTCCACAGCCACCTGGCTCACGGCGCAAGAACGCGCCACGATCATCCGCGACGGGATCCGGCGCATGCTGGAACACGCCTGAGCAACACCGGGCCGGCCAGCAGTGGCGCCAAGGAGCCCGTCCGCCCCAGGGCAGCACCTTGGGACACCGGTAGCTCTCCTCCCTTCCTGCGCCCGACCAATCCCGTACGTCCTCCCGGCGCATGCAGGCGCCCCAGGAAGCCCTGCGGCCGGCGCTGACAAGCATTCAGCTCAGCGCCGACCGCGGCCTTCCACCCCAGGTGCCGCAACAAGACTGGCCAGCGCCGGGGCGCCCCCGATGCCCCGGCATAAGCCTGCCCCTTGAAGCAGCCTGGCCTTCGAGAAGCACGCCCCCTCCCAGCGAAGTTGCCGACGCTCGCAGCCGGTGCGGGCTGATGGCCCCGCCGTACCCGCCCTCCCCCGGCATGACGCCGCATCACGGCCCTGCAAACGGCCGGGAACGCCAGTGCCGTCCGCCTTCACCGCCAACACCCGGCGCAAGCACGGCACTTCCGGTCCTTTCCACGATTCGTATCCATGTAAGGAGCAGACCGCATGAGTGACTCTTCTGCCGGCACGCAGGGTGCTGGCAAAGCGGTGTTCACCGCCCGCACGGGGCGGCTGGCCGCGCTGCCACGGTTGCTGTCGCTGGACCAGAGCGGCGAGCTGACCAGCGCGCACGTGAAGCTGGTCGCGACGGCCGTGGGCCGCTCGGAGCGGGCGGTGTGGCGGTGGGTCGCCGAGGCGCGCGCCACCGGCCACGTCGATGCGGCGTCCCGGACACGGTTCCGCGTCACCCCTGAACTGCGGCGGCTGCTGGTGGTGTGGGGAGGCAACGCCTCCGCCGTGCACCGTGAGCTTAAGCAGCGGGCCCTGGACGAGCCCCGGCTGCCTGCGGCCCCGTCGCTGTCGACGCTCCACCGGGCGCTGCGGCGGGACCTGACGCCCGGGGAGCGGGCCGGGCTCGCCAAGGGGGAGGCTGCCCGGCGGGCCTTCGACGTGTTCGGGCAGCGCCCTCCCGCGCACCGCAACGCCGCCTGGGAGGGCGACCACAAGTGTGTGCCTGTGCGGGTGTTGCTCGAGGACCAGCTCGTGCAGCCCTGGGTGACCTGGTTCATCGACTGCCACACCAAAGTCATCACGGGGGTGGCCGTGACGCCCCATGCACCCAGCGCGGATGCGGTGCTGGCGGCCCTGCGGATGGCTCTGGACCGAGCCGATCCCTTCGGCCCGGCCGGAGGGCTGCCGGGCCTGATCAGGGTGGACCGCGGCAAGGAGTTCCTGTGTGCCACCGTGGCCTCGGCCCTGGGTGCCTTCGCCGTGCCCGTCGTCGATCTCCCGGCCTACAGCCCGCATCTGAAGGGCACCATCGAGGCGCTCAACGGTGCGGTCGAGGACATGCTGTTCGTCTCCATGCCGCGCTACGTACACCGGCAGACGCTCACCGGCGGGCGCACCGCGGATCCGGACGAGCCCGCGCTCACCTTCGAGGCGTTCGTGGAGCTGCTGCTGAAGTGGGTGCACTGGTGGAACACCGAGCACCAGCCCAGGGCGCTGGGCGGCCGCACCCCGATGCAGGCGTGGTCGTGCGACCCCACTCCCCTGCACGACGTTGCCGCCGAGCAGCTGGCCCATTTCGGGCTCGCGGACGACGGACGCACCCGCACCATCACCACGCAGGGCGTGCAGTGGCGCAATCGCCACTACATCGCCCCCTGGATGGTGGGCCAGGCCGGCGTCCGCGTCGCGGTGCGCCACCTGCCCCACCACGACCTGGCCATCGAGGTGTTCGGCCTGGACGGCGTACACCTGGGCAGCGCCGTCCTGGCCGAGGCGGCCAGCGAGGAGCAGGTCAGCAAGGTCCGCAAAGCCCGCACCTCCAAGGCGCGGCGGCTTCGCGCGGACATGAAGGCCGCCGCACGGCTGCGGCGCGAACGCTTCGAGGCCGTCACCACCGCCACCCCGCCCGAGCGTCTGGGTGCGCTGACCGAGGCGGAGGCCGAGGCAGAACTTGCCGCATCGGACGCCACGGACCTGCGGCGGGCCGATCCCGGTTACATCCCGCACCAGCCCGTCCCGGACGGCTGGGCCCGCCCGGTCCTTCCGGCCGCGGACGAGCCGGACGACAACGCCCCTGAGGAGAACGCGTGAGCGGCGACATGGACTACGGCAGGCTGCCCGCAGAGGACGAGGACCACTTCCACCGCCTCAATGCGCACCTGGTGGCCACCGATACGCTCATGACGACCCTGGACGACGTGCAGGCGACGATCGACGCCAAGGCCATGATGGTCGCCTACGGAGCGGCCGGATACGGCAAGACGATGTCGGTGAACTCGGCGCTGCGCAAGATCGCCCCCGACAACACCTACCGCCTGGAGCTGCGCTCGGGACCGACCCCCCGCGACATCCGCCACGGACTGTTTAACGCCCTGGGGCTGCCCGGGGAACCGCCGACCCGGCCGATCGAATTCGACACACTTCTGAAGGAAACGCTGTCGCAGACGTTCCGCGTGCTGGTGTGCGACGAGGCCCAGTGGATGGGCCGCAGTTCGTTCGAGTACTGGCGCCACCTTTGGGACGACCGCAATACCGACATCGCGGTGATCTTCGCCGGCGGCGATGGCTGCTACAAGGTCCTCAAGCGTGAACCTATGCTGGCGTCACGGATCTTCATCTGGCAGAAGTTCACGCGCATGCCCGAGGCCGAGGTCGTCGCCACCCTGCCGGCGTTTCACTCCTTGTGGGCCGGGGTGGACCCGCAGATGATCCGCAACATCGACCGGGCCGCGGCGCACGGCAACTTCCGCAACTGGGCCACCATCACCAAGCACATGCTCAACGGCATGAAGAAGAAGGGCCTGACCGAGGTCAAGCAGGACCTCGTCAACTGGGTGTACAGCAAGCTGGGCGGCATGTAGCAGCCGCCGCACATCCGCGGCGGCCCGGCGAGCCCGGGCCGCTGCCACAACCATTGCGCGCCGTACGGACCGGCCTGGCGCCTGGCCGATACGGGGCGGTGTGGCGGGGCGCGGCCGGGAGGGGGCGATGGCACTGGTGTACAGCGACGTGACGATCGTGGTGGACGAGCGGGACGACCTGTTCTACACCCGGGCGGCGCTGCAGGCGCACCGGCCCGGGGAAGGCCGCATCACCGTGCAGCCGACGCCGGCCAGCTCCAGCCCGGCCGCGCTGGCGCACGACATGCTGTATGCGCTGGGCAAGCGGCTGGCCCCCGGGCCCCACTCCCCCGATGTGTGGCTGGACTCGGTGAACGCGGCCTGGCTCGCCGCTGCTGCCTGGGGTGTCGCGATGGGGGTGCGGCACGTTGTGGTCCCCCGAGCTCATCTGCTGACCCTCCGGCGGATCGACCAACTGCTCGCCTGGCGCGAGTCGACGGGAGCTCAGCTGACCCTGCTGTGGCAGAAGCCGCCGCGCGGACTGCCGCCGTCGCTGGCCCGCGTGGAGCGCCGCATCAGCGGCCGGGACCAGTTCGAGGCGCTCCTCGCCGAGCCGGGACCGATACCCGCGCGCCCGTCCTTCCCTCCCGCTCTCCCGGCGATGACAGGACCGGCGGCGATGGCGACGGCTGCGAGGCAGGCGCCCGCCCCGCAGCCGCGCGGGACCGAAGCAGCGTCGACGAGGCCCGGGCGGCAAGCTCCCCCTTGTGCCGGTGCGTTGGCCACGGCGCAGCTGGTCCAGGCCGCCCCTGCCCTCGAGATCGCGCCCGAGGAGGCCGCCGCCCTGACCGCTCTCACGCACCCACTCATCGCTGGAGCGCTGAGTGTGCTGGCCTTCACCCAGACCGGCCTGGGCAGCCTGCGCTTCACCCGCGACCTCGACATCTCCGGCGACGTCTGCGTCATCAAGCTCCACGGGGCTGGCCATCGGCACTGCCCTTTGCACGCCGTGCCTGCCTGGGCGCGCCCGCTGCTGGCCGGCGCCCGCGCCCACCACCGTCTGATGGCCCACTCGCCCAGGGAGGACGTGTTCTCCCATGTCATGCTGGCCGAAGCCCGGCATCTGCGCGCGCACGCCGGACGTCTGCCTCAGCTCGACTTGTCCCTGCTCGCCGGCATCCTCGTCCCTTGAGCCGTGCGCAGCGAGGCACTCGCCCTGCGCCAAAGACGCGGCAGCGTGTTTATGCCGTGTTTGCATCAGGCCACCGGCTGGAGCAGGAAGGCCGGGGCCGGGCACGCCCGGCCCGAACCTACCTGCTGGCCGCTACCCGCTTCTGGGAGGTCAGGAACTGCCGGACACATGCACGGCTTTCAGTAGACCGGGGAGTGCGGGGAGGACTTCGTTGTAGAGCGTCTCCTGTTCGCAGCCGTGCCCGTCGGTCCGGGTGATCTCTTCAGCCAGGTCGCGCAGGGCCTCGATGCCGTCGCACGCCAGCTGGGCGGCGAGCTTGCGGTTCTCCTTCAGTTTCGTGGGCTCCTGGCGGTACTTGGTGCCGCCCCGGTAGAGGTCGACGGTCATCGCGACGGGTGTGACGGGCCGCCCGATGCGGTCGGCGAGGTTGCCGATGATGCGGATGCCGTGGGCGTCGAGGTCGCCCCATGCCGCGACGGGCAGGCCGTCGAGGCCGCGGAGGAATTCGGCCAGGCCGTCGGTCGCATAGCCCTTGCCCCAGATGCACAGCCAGGTGTCGGCGATCTCCGGGATCTTGCAGACCTGTTCGAAGGTGTCCTCGTTCTCGACCAGGAAGACGCCTCGGGCCTCGCAGGAGATCATGCCGAGGGCGCGGACACCGCGGGCGGGAAGCGCGAGCCAGGGGCGGCAGGCTGCCGCGTCGGCGATGACGGTACCGACGCGCCACTGCAGGGGGCCACGGATGCGTAGTTCGGTGTCGGCCTTGTCGACGGCCTGGTCGAAGGGGATACCGATCAGGTTGGAGAAGGCCTGCTGCCGGGCGGGGGTCCAGGCGCTCTTGGTGTCGCGCAGGCTACGTCCGGCGAGCTCCTTCGCGGTGATCTTGCGTGGTGCGCCTTGGGCGGGCCACCAGACGCCGGCGGCCCGGATGGCGATCTCGTATACCCGCCAGTCCTCGGCCCTGGTGGCGGTGCCTTCAGGGATCTTCAGGACCCGGCCGGGCGGGGTCGTGGCCAGCAGGGCGTGCTCATGGGCGAGCTCAGGGATGCCGGACATGATGTCGAGGAGCTCGCGGTGCAGGTCCTCGGGATGCTGGCGGCCCTGGAGTTCAGCGAGTTTGTCCTCGGCGAGTTCGGCCCATGACCGGGTCAGGGTCCATGAGCGCGGACTGTAGCCGGTGGCGTTGACGACGTCGCAGCGCAGGATGACGGCGCCGCAGCGGATGAGATCGGCCACGATCTGCCAGGCGTTGTCGCCGAGGTCGGCCTGGATGGTGGGCCAGCGTTTGGCGGTCTTGGTCTGCAGGACTTTGATCAGTTGTCGGGTGGTCAGGGCGGGTGGTGGGTCGTAGGGGCTCACGGGGTGGTCGGCGACGAGGTCGACCTGCCGGGGGCTGACGCGACGTCGGCGGTCTCGGGGGACGCGCACGTGGATGGTGTCGTCGCTGTCCTTGGTGATACGCGGCAGGGTGACGGCGGTGATGCCTGGCGGCAGGTTGCGCAGGGGAACGGTCTCGCGGCCGTGTGCCTCGCCGATGAGGAGTGGAGGTTGGGGGGTGAGGTCAGGCATGGGCGCGTCCTGCGGTGATCCAGTCTTCGGTGAGTTGGGTGCGGGCGCCGTTGCTGTCGAAGGCCCATGCGCTGGTGGGCTGGTTGATGATGTCGGCTGCTGATGCGTGGACGAACCACAGCAGTTCCCCGCAGACGTCGGCGGCGTCGGCAAGGACGCTGTCCTGGCAGGTGCCGAGGATGGTCAGGTGCTGGTCGCGTGCGACGTCGCGCAGGGCGGCGAGCATGTCCTTGCGGTTGACTTCCCCGAGGCTGTTGCCGAGTTCGTCCAGGATCAGGACTCTGCCCTGGGTGTGGGAGTCGGCCAGGAGCGCCGCGAGGACGAGCAGGATGGCGTGCACCTTGACCTGGGCGCTGTTGGCGTTTTCTCGGTAGGAGACGTATCCGCCGCTGCGGGAGCGTTTCCATCGCGGGATGACCTGCCACTGCCAGTCCCCGGCACCCTGGGGGCGGACGCTGATGTGCTCGAGTTTGGCTCCGTGGCCGTCGCTGCGCAGGTCGAGGTCGTGGAATGCGACGCTGATCTGAGCGAAGAGGCCGTCGAGGTGCTTTTCGATCATGTCCTGGAGGGTTTTCAGGTTGCGGGTGCTGGTGGCGACGCCATCGGTGAGTTCTGCGATCGCCTGCTGTCGGGCGTGCTGGTCGTGGGTGATGCGCGCTGCGGCGACCTCGTCCTGGTCCCGATGGCCAGCGAGGCGGTTGTCTAGCGGGGCTGCCACGTCGGCGAAGGTGAGGGAGGGGAGGCCGGCGGGATCGGTGTCGGCGAAGGACTGCATCATTTCCTGGCCCGTGCGGAGGTCTTGGCTGACGTCCGCGCCCGGGGTGCCATCGACGCCGTAGTGCTCGTAGGCCCGGCGCAGTTGGTCTTCCGATTGTCGGCGCAGGGCTGCCGGCCGGGAGGAACGGGTCTGGTCCGATGCCTGGTCCAGGAGGCGGGTGGCGTCTTCGAGGGTTGCGCCCCACTGCTGCTGCCACTGGGATGCGGCGACCTGCTCGCGCTGGCGTTCGAGAGCGGCCAGGTTGCGCTGGCGTTCCTTGAGCGCCTTGCTGGCCCCTTCCAGGGTGAGCTTTGCGCTGGTGAGGAGCTGCTTGTGGGAGGCGTGCCGGGCCACGGCGTCCTGCCAGACCTGCTGGAGCTCCTGCTCGTCGCGAGCGGCGTTGGCGGAGCGGCCGGCGAGATTGTCGATCTTGGTCTGGAGGTCGTTCTCCTGGGTGCCAAGGTGTGCGAGTTCTTCAGCCGCCTGGGCGGCTGCGTGCAGGGTCTGGGCCAGGGTGAGGGCAGCGGTGGCCGCGCTCATGGCTTCGGTGGCCGCGGTGCATGCGTGTTTGGCGGCTGCGAGGTCGGCGCGAGCCTGCCGGAGCTGGGCTTCGCGTCCGGCCAGGGTGTTGGGGAAGCCGCCCGTCACGGTCAGCGCCAGTGCCTGGTCACGGACGGCCAAGCCGTCGGACGAGGGAATCAGTCGCTGTTGGAGGGTGGCGAGGAAGCGGGTCACGTTCAGGGTGCTGTGGATGCCCTCGGGCAGGGCTTTCTGCCCGGTGTCGGAGGAGATGATCTGGGCGCCGGGCAGAGCGGCATGCAGCAGGCGGCGGGCCGTGTCTTCATGCTCGGGTTCGACGACGATCGCGTCCTGCCAGGGGGCCAGACGCGGTTCCCACTCCGGGCGGGCGGCCTCGTCCACGTTGAGCTGGTCGAGCAGGCCGTGCGCACGGATGCGGTGTTCGCCCAGCAGATCGATGGCGCGGCCTGCTTGACCGCTGCGGCCCTGCTCGACGTCGTGCAGGTGGGTGCGGGCACGGGTGACGGCGATCTTGGCTTCGTCGCATTGCAGCTCTGCCTTGGCGTGCTCGCGTTGGCGTTGCTCCAGGCGGGCGGCCGTGGCGGTGAAGTTGCTGCCGTCCCAGCCCTGCGCCGCAGGCAGCAGGGTGGCCCGCCGACTCCGCAGCATCGCTTGTTGCGTAGTCAACTCCGTCATTTTCCTGGACAGTTCGCCGACAAGTTGTCGGGCGTCGGACCATGCCTGGTGGGCTGCGCCTCTTTGGGTGGCGAGTTCTTCGGCGGACCCGAGCAAGTTCAGACGGTCCTCGGCGTCCTGCACCAGGACCGCGGCTGTCTCGGCGGCCTGCCTCTCCTCCTCCATGAGCGCGGCAACGCGCTGGTCACTGTGGTGGGCGTCGCGGTAGGAGGCCGCGAGGTAGCGGTGCCATGCCTCGTGGCCGCGCTGGAGGGCGAGGCGGGCGGTCTCGCGGGCGCGCACACCGCTCATCACCTGTTCTTCGGCGAGCAGTGCCTGGGTGTGCTCGGTCTGGGCCTTCTCGAGGCTGATCCGATGCTGCAGGGCCTGGCCGCGCAGGTCGTCTTCCTCCTCCAGCAGGGGGGTCATGCCTGACAGGGCGATCAGGGACCGGCCGATGTCGTGGGGCTCCATCTCGGTCAGCTGCTGGCTGAGCAGTGAGGGCACGGGCGGGCGCAGGGGGGTGTCGAGGTAGGTGAGGCAGCGCGGGGCGGTGCCGTAGAGCTTCTCGGCCATGGCGCGGGCGGACAGGAGCTGGCGGGTGCCCAGCTCGCGCCACAGGGCGTCGGCCTGGATGCTGCGCTCGTGATCGGTGGGGGCGTCGGCGACGTGCAGGCCTTCGGTCCAGTTGGCCTGCAGGTAGGGGGTGGTGGTCGCGATGCGGACCCAGACGGTCAAGGGGTTCGCGGCCGGTTCGTCGGGGTGGGCGAAGACGCCGACGATGTAGCCGTGGGTGACCGGGGACGCCTGGTGAGCCTGGTCGACGCCTGCTGCATCGGGGCGGAACAGGATGCCGCTGGCGTGCCGGCCCCCGTTGGTCTCCAGGCGCCACTGCGGATCGGCCAGCAGCAGGGAGACCGCGATGAGGAAGCTGGTCTTGCCGGAGCCGTTCGAGTCGTCTTTGGGGCCGAGACCGGAGACGGCGATGAAGGTCTCCGGGACGATCGGGACGGCGTGTGCTGTGAGCCGGGCGATGTCGAAGGCCTGGACAGCGATGAGCTGGCGGTCGCCGACGATGCCCCGGGACGGGTCGGAGGTGGGCGGGGTGGTCATGATCTGTCATGCACCTCGTGATCAAGAGCAGTGGCCGTCGGCACGGTGGGACGGGCGCGGCGCCGGCGGATCGATTCGGCGAGAGCACTGTCGGGATCGGCGAGCAGGATCAGCTGTTCGAACAGTTCGGCGCCCACAGCCGGCGTCAGCCGCAGGAACTGGTGGCCCAGGACGTAGCCGGTTCTGGTCCGGCGGACCAGGTCGGCGTGGGTGAGGCGCTGCAGCGCGCTGGTGAGAACGACGTCAGACGCCTGGCAGCCCTTGAGCTGGTCCCTGGGCACGGGGGTGCCCTGGGTCCACAGCTGCTCGGGCAGGGCGGTGCCGGACGCTCGGGGAATGGCGACGCTGAACAGCAGGATCAAGGTGAGGACGGCACGGTCGTCGCGCGGCAGGACTCCGATTCCTTCGTGCGCCAGACGTTGTCTGATCTCGTCGGTGTAACCGGAGAGGTAGCCGCCGCCGACCGCGAGCAGGGTGCGTCCGGATGCGGCCAGGACCTGTTCCACCACGATGCGCAGCGGGATCTCGGCGAGGGCACGGTAGTGGACGGACGGTACGGGGATCACGGCGGTCTCCACGGCACAGACCGCCGCTCGGACATCGGCCCGCCGGTTGTGGGACAGGGCTTGCAATGCCGGTACGTCCACGGGCTCACCCCTTCCTCGGAGCGGGCAGGATGTCGTAGCCGTTGCGCAGTTCGGCCACATCGCGCTCGGACCACAGCGCAACCATGGGGCCGAGGCGGATCATGCCGTCGCCGACGTCTGCCGCGAGGTGTCCGCAGGCGCGCAGGAACCGCAGGGCCGTCAGGAAGTGCCCGGTCTGCCCCAGCACGGCCGCGCCGTCGCGGGGCGCGAGGGTGTCCTGGAGAGGAGTCAGGGCGGCGAGGACGTCCTGCTGCGCAGCGGGTTGTCCTGGGTACAGCGGCTGGCTGGGGTCGGGCCAGCAGTGGCGGATGCAGCAGGCCAGGGTGAGCAGGCGGACGGTCGAGGCGGTTCGGTGGACGTCGCTGTCGCCCAGCGCGCCACTCGCCGGTTCCACATCGGGAGCCCAGCCGGTCATCAGCTCCTGGGTCCCGTTCGGGGTGACGACGTCGACCAGCCGGCGCTCCACATCGTCGGCGGCGCAGCGCAGCTGGGTGAGTCCTGCGCGGTCCGCCGGGACAGGGACCGTGCGCAGGGCTCGGGCCCGTGCCAGCAGGTAGGGGTCACTCATTAGGGCTCTGCGGTGCGGCTTCGGTGTCGTCGTTCATGTCTTGTGGGCTGTCGGGAATGCGGTACACGGTCACCGGCGAGGCGTAGGTGACCGGTCCTGCGGCGTCCACGATGACCTCGCGGGAGATGTCGAGCATGAGGGGGATGGCGGGGTCGGCTGCGGCGCGCAGCATGTCGACCAGGTGCTTGACTGCTACCTGCCAGGGCAGGGCACGCAGGCGGGCGGTGACATCGGCTTCGTCCTTTCCGGCCATGAGCAGGGTCACGGTGGCCTCTCGGCGCTGCCGTGCGAGCGCAGCCTTGGCGCGTGCGGACTCGACCGGATCCGGGCCGGGCGACTGCGTCGGAGGGCGCGGCAGGCGCTGCCGCGGCGGCGGGGGCTGGTGGTCGGCTGCGGCGGTGAGGATCTGGCCCGTGGTGATCTGGACGTGGGGCGGGTCGAAGACGGTCGTGGCGAACACCTGCGCGAGCGTTTCCGTGGAGGAGCGAAGGGCCGCAGTCAGGTACTGCTCGGGTAGGAGCATGCTGAAGTCGCGCCGGGTGGTGGCTTGCTGCATGAGCCGGTCGTGGAACTCGTGGACGGCTCCTGTGTAGCGCAGGGCTTCCCGGATCAGGCGGGTGCCGCCGGAACGCAGTGCGGGGTACTGCTCGGCGACGGCATGGACGAGGTGTTTCGCTTCCTCAAGCGATGTGGTGTGGGCGTGGTGGTGACGCTGGCCGAGCAGTTCTTCGATGGGCCTGGTGCGCACCAACCGCAGCAGGTGGTTGGTGTAGTTCGCAAGGCTCCGCCGGGCCTGGGCAATCTTGGCGGCCAGCTGCTCCTCGGTCAGGGAGCCGTTCAGAAGGCCTTCGCGGGCCCGGTCCAGCAGCATGGTGATCTCCTGGACACCGCCAGCCTCCCCCAGGCGCTCGTACACCAGCAGTGCGGCACCGCTGGTCGGGTTGAACACATACCGCTGGTCATATGACTTGCCGTGCAGCGACTCCAGCAGACGAAGTTTGATGAAGACCCGGAATCTTGAATCGAACTCGTCGGCGGAGGCCACCGCGGCGCAGGCCTGGGCTATCTCCCCGCGGCTCAGCCCGTGTTCGGAGCCGAAGTCGCCGAACACGTCCCGGACGGCCTCGGCGATGCGCAGTGCCACCGGATCGCGTGTCACTGCGCTCGGTGCAGCAGCGACCGGTGCCACGAATGGCGCTATGTGCTCTAGACCCTCCGCGTCGTCCTCCTGCTGCACGGAGAACAAGTCAGGCTGATCCGGCAAGTCCCCCTCCACCCCCGCATCACGCGCGTCCCTGGACCAGCATGACCGCTACCGGGCTCAAAGGGCCTGGAAACCACAAAACTTGTCTTTGTCGTTCCGCAGCCCCAGCTTCAGCCCCAGCCGCAGCAGTGAGCGTGTGTTAGGCGCATCGGGCTCACGGAGGTCTCTATCGTCCCTCTCGCTGAAGCGGGGCCTCGCGTCGAGACTGGCCGTCCCGGAAGGGGTGCGGGCAGCCGACAGGCCGATCTGGCGGGCACCCGGCTCATTTCCTGGCAGCGGCAGGAGACTGTGGCAGCGCCGGTGGACGGGGGCGGTCGTGGCCGACCAAGGGGCCGTCGGGATGGTCGTGGATCCAGGACAGTCCGCCCAGGTCGAGGCGTTGGCGGGTGCGGGTGACCGCTACATAGGCCAGGCGGGCTTCGGCGTCGTCGATGGGATCGGGTGTCGGCAGGGGGCCTGTCTGCTCGTCGGGCGTGTTGTCCTTGGGGCGGGCGAAGTCGTCCGCGATGAGCACGCGGGGCCATTCACGCCCTTTCGCCTTGTGGGCGGTGGAGACGGTGACCTGGGCGTGCGGCTCGGGGGCAAGGTGGGCGACGGCCGTGAGGATGGCCTCGGTGCCGTGGGTGTCAACGAGGTTGACCAGGGGCTGCAGGTCGCGGCCGGCCGGGTCGTGGGCGGCGTAGTCCTGCAGATCGCCCCATGAGGGGAAGAGGATCAGTTCGGGGTGGTGGGTGCGGCGGCCTTCCTTCAGGTCGCGGGCCGCGAACGCCAGGGCCTGCAGGCTGTCCCCTCCCCCGGCCAGGGCGACCCGATAGCCGGCCGCCATGAGGATCATGACCTGAGCCATGGCGCCGACGTTGGTGCGGCACAGTACGGCGTCCGGCTGGGTGACGGGGCCAATCTCGGTGGACACGGCAGGGGTGCCAGTGAGGCGGATCGGGGCATCGGCGAGATGCAGCCAGCGGTTGGCCTCCGCGGCGAGGTCGGGGCCGAAGCGGAAGGACTGGGAGAGGGTCAGCTGGGTGCCGTCGAAGCCGGTCATGACGTCTTTGGCGCCGCGCCAGTGATAGATGGCCTGGGCGGAGTCACCGACCATGACCAGCTGGGCGTGCTCGCGCTGGGCGAGGAAGATCTGTTCGACGACGGGGTTGGTGTCCTGGGCCTCGTCCAGCAGCAGGAAGTCGGCCTGGATGCGCGGCCGGGCAAGGGCCCAGATCTTGAGGTAGTGGTCGTGGTCGAAGCGGACGGCGCCGTCGTCCGGGTGCTGCAGGTCGGCCCAGGCTTTGCGTGCGAACGGCACGAGGTGGGCGGCGAGTTGGGCGTGGAGATCGGGGTCGTCCAGGCCGCGGAGACGGGGTACGTGATGGCGGGTGATGGCCTCGTCGGCGGTGTGGCAGAAGCGGGTGACGGTGCGCAAGGCGGCGTTGGACAGGGCGCGTTGGGAGATCTCGCGGTCGCCGATGCGGACGGCTTTGGTCAGGCCGAGGGCTTGTCCGGTCTGCCAGGCGGGGCGGCGGGGTGCGTTCAGGCGGCGGGTGTAGCGGTGGCCGACGGCGGCGTAGGCGAGGGCGTGGGCGGTCTTGCACTGCACCGTGCTTGGGAAGCGGGCGGCTGCGTCCTGGGCGATGGCCCGGTTGTAGGCGAGGTAGCGGCCGCGTCGGGTGGTGGCGCGGGTGAGGAAGGCGAGGGTGGTGGTCTTTCCGGTGCCGGCGCCGGCCTGCAGGGCGAGGTGGTGGCCGGCGTGGAAGGCGTCGGCGGCTGCCGTCTGTTCGTCGGTGGGGTTCACGGAGTGGGCCTCTCGGGGAGCCGCGTGAGTGCGTGCTCGACGGCGGCCAGCAGGTAGGCGGGGGTGGTGTGGGCCAGCAATTGGGACACCGCGCGGTCGAGGCGGTCGGTCTCCCGGTCGGCGTGCTCGGCCAGGGCCCGGCGCACGGCCAGTTCCAGGCAGCGCTCGGGATTCCGCCGGGCGCGGGGGGCGTCGGCGGTGAGGGCAGCGTGCACGGCGGGCGGGAAGGCGACGTTGAGCAGCACGCTGTGGTCGGCGTCCGGGTAGTGGGTGGTGATCACGTCGATGGGCAGCCGGGTGCCGAGGCGGTGGCGCAGCCGGTGGGCAGCGCGCTGCGGTGTCTTGGCGGCGACGAGGGCCATCAGGCGGGTGGCGTCGTGGTTGGCGGCGAGCGGCAGCAGGCGGGCGGCGCGGTGCAGGACGGGCGGGGGCAGGGGGCGGGTCATTGTGTTTTCCAGGGCGTGGTGGGGCACGGGTCATCCCCTTCGGTGCGGGCGGGGCGGGGAGTGGGGCAGCCGGGTGTGGATGTGTGCCGCGTGCAGGAGGGGGTCGAAGGGTTCCCAGCAGGCCAGGGCGAGGTCGGCGGCGCCGGGGACGGCGGCATGTGCCGGACAGCGCTGGGTGCGCCAGCGCAGCTGTTCGCCGTAGGAGAGGTGGCTAAGGTCGTAGATGGCCATCAGGGCATCATGCAGGGCAAGTTGGCCGTGCCGGGCGGTGGTGGGCAGCAGTTTCCACATCCCGGCCGGGCCGACGGAGGCGAGGACGGGGTTAGGACAGCGGTGACGGTGGCGGGTCTGGGCCACGCAGCGCAGGTCCTCGAGCCGCTGGTGGGTGAGGTAGCGGCACAGCAGCAGCTGGACGACGGGGCGGTCCGGTCCGCCAGTCGGGGAGACGGGCTGCGGGGTGGTGGGTGGGGCGGAGGTGAGAACCCCGGTGTCGATGAGGCGGCGGGTGCGAACGGCGAGTTGGCGGCGGATCACCTCGAGGCGGGGGCCAGCCTGGCAGGTCGGGGTGCGGTGGGGGCAGAGCACGGCATGCGGGATGCGGCACCAGGCGCTGTTGTCACCGTGCGGGTAGGCGATGCCGCCGCTGAGGTGCCAGCGGCAGGATTCGGGGACGTCGGCGGTGGCCAGTTCGGCGGGGTGCAAGGCGATGGGCCGCTGGTCGGGACGCTGGTAGAGGTCGATACGGTGGCCGCAGTGGCGGCAGCGGCCGGTCTGTCCGGCGCGCAGCAGGCGGCTGGGGCTGGTGGTGGTCACCCGGAGCGGGCGGGGGCGGTGGGTGGCGCGGGAGCTGCCGTCCCAGTGGCGGTCGTCGGGGGCGGGCGTGGGGCACATGGCCCGGACCGTGCCAGGCGACACGCAGGCGTGAGCAACGTGTCGCAGGTATGTCCCACGGCCGGCCCAACGAGCCCGCACACATGAGCGTTACTGCGGATGACTGTTCCATGCCTGATTGCCCGATCGGGTGATTCACGGCGTGGTGCGCACCGGGACGGAGCGAGAGTTCAGGAAGTGGCCGTGCCGGGCGGGGTGTGGTCGTCGCACAGGGCGCCCAGGAAGCGCTCGATGGGCACGTCGAAGGTGTGGGCGAGGGTGTGCCAGGTGGTGACACTGCCGGTGGTGCGGCCGTGTTCAAGGTCGATGAGGGTGCGCCGGGCAAGCCCGCTGCGGTCGGCGAGTTCGTCGAAGGTCCAACCGCGTTCGGCCCGCAGGCGCGCGAGCACGACGCGCAGCGCAGTGAGGTCGGGGTCTGGCGGCAAGATCGTCACCCGACAATCCGACGGTGCAGACCCCTGCCCCGTCAGTGCAGGTTTCTGCACTTTCGCCGGAGCGGGGAAACGGCGAATCCATGGTGCGGGAATCTGCACTACAGTGCGTCCGTCTCGGGGGCCTGTCAGGGTGCCCACCGCCAAGACAGTCAGACGGACGGGAGGACGACCAGCCCATGAGGTTCGGTGACGCACATGCTGCAGTGCGGCGTATCTGGACAGTGGAGCTGCGCCCGCAGGCGGACGGCCCTGCACTCGTCTGCCCCTCGTGTACCGCCCGCACCTTTCCCCTGCAGGCATCCTCCGCGCGGTCAGCCGCCCTGGCCCATCTGGCCTGCCATGTCCGCGCGAGCGCGCTGCCGGCACATCTGCGCAGTTGCCAGTGCCGGGTGCGGGGCTGCGTCTGGCATCCGCGCCATCGCGGCTGTGCTGGGCGGGTACTGCTGGCCCTGACCCGCGACCTCAGCGGCCGCACCTGGCGGCTGGTCGACGCGTGCGCGGCCTGTGCGGCGGCGACCAGCCACACCGCCGTGGTACCCGACACTCTGCTTAGCCCTCGCCGATCGGCCGCATCAGCCCCCGTCCTGCAGCGAGTCCACGGAGATGAGCCGCAACGGGTACGGGAGATGCTCACCCACCTCGCCTCCACACTCGGCTGCGTCACCTCTCCCGCCGCCCGGCTGCTGGCCCTGCAATGCGCCCTGCGCGCCGACAGGCACGGCTGCGCCCGGCTGCCGGCCGGCCTGCTGCGCGGCATGCGCCTGCACCGGCACACCGAGGCGTGGCAGGAACTGGCACAGGACCGCTGGCTCGACCTGCCCGATCCCCGGGCAGCACCGTTGCAGGTGCGGCTGCTGGACGGCGCACTGAACCAGGCCCCGTGCCGCAGCGCCCGCCGGCGCGCCGCCCACTGGGCCCTCAAGCCTGCTCCGCTCATCGTTCCGGCAGCGGCAAAACCCGCAGACCGCCTGGCCGCGCTGGTCCTGGCCGCCCACACCACCGCGGCCGGCCCCGTAGCTGACATGGCCGTCGTGGCCCGTCTGTGCGGGCACTCCCCCCAGCAGACCGAAGCGCTGCTCGACCGGCTGGTCGCCGGCCGCACCCTGGCAACCTGGCACCATCAGCGCGATACCGGCGAGGTGCACTGGCAGCCAGCTCCCCTTCACCGGCCCGTCTCCGGCTCCAGGGGGCCGTCTACGCACTGACCGCCGCCTGGTTCAATCTGCCTGCCGTCTCTCAGTCATGCGGCGGAGAAGAACGCAGGTGACTTCCGTACTATCGCCGTGAATGACTGTGCGGCAGTAACTGCTCCTGGTCACACGGCACCAGGCAGAAGAGCACACGCGTTGGATTTCGCATACGCCACGAGCATCGTGCTCGCTGGCCCGCAGCGCCCGGAAGGGGTGTGAGCAGCATGTCCGAAACCACTGCCGAAAGCACCGAGTTGACCTCGCAGTACAGCGCGCAGGTGGCCGGTGACCTTGAAAGCAACCTCAAGGAGCAAGAACGCCTCTGCAGTGAGATCGAAGCACTGCAGGCACAGTTGACTGCCCGACGGCACGACCACACCGTTCTAGTGAACATTCAGCAGGCCCTCGGCGTCCCCGCGACGACCGTTGCGCCTGAACCCGTCGCGACGGTGCCGGCCGCCCGCAAGAAGGCAGCAGGCGCATCGGGCACGGCCAAGAAGTCCCCCGCGGCCGGGAAGCGAACCGGCAAGAAGGCCGGCAAGCCAGCGGCCGCGCCGTCAGCATCACCCACGCTTGTCGACCTCGTGCGCGAACACCTGGCCGACCAGAGCGAACCGCGCTCCGCTGCCGAGATCACCACCGTACTGGGCCAGCAACACCCCAAGCGCGCCATCAAGACAACCGTCGTGCGCACCACGCTCGAAGGGCTCGTGGCGAGGAACCAGGCCCAGCGCACCAAACAGGGCGCCTCCGTCTTTTACACAGCGTCCGACGCGACGCAGCCACCCGCCGCCCAGACCGAAAGCCAGGCCCAACCGGCCAACTCCTGAGCCGGTCCATCGATGCTAATCCCCCTGCCGCCTGCCCCCTCTACGCTGCGGGCGCCTGCACTCGAAAGCAAGAGATGAGGCCGAAATGATGTCTGCGCCTGCGCTTCGGTCGACTTCATCCGGGGGTGGGCGCGGACGGAAGCCTTGAGCCTGCCGCATCATGTCCGCCGAACCCCTCGCACGGACGCAGGCAGCGAAAGCACCGCAGAGCCCCGGCCGTTCGGCTGCTGTCCCAGGCTGTGCGCGAGCGCCTGTGCATCGATTTCGATCTTCGTAAATCGGGCCAGGGGGTCTCTCGGCCGAGACACCAGGCTTACTTCGTGGATCTGTCCCTCGCTAATGACTGGGCGCGGGTAGGCAAGAACGCATTGGCCGTCCATATGAGGACAGCTGCGACGCCCGCATGCGTTGCAGGTGCCTTCTGGGGAGTGACGGACGGTGAGTTCGCACTGGGTGTCGAGCATATGCTCACATTCATCGAGGTCCTTCCCGCACAGGGAGCACAGCCGTATCGCGGTGTAGCCGACGGACAGGCCCGATCTGCGGTGCATTAAAGACTGAGGGCAGGTGTCCCAGTAGCTGTCCTCGCTGTACTCGATGTGGCAGCCGAAGATTCCTCCGACCAGGGCAGCGACGTGATGCGCATGCTGATGCGCCTGGCGGGGGCCGCATCGTGTCGCGGAGGGCCAGGTCTGCGCGGTCACTACGGGTTGCTGGCTGTCGGCTCAGCATCCTGTGTCCAGCGCGTGTCCCACTTGGCCCAGGCAGCCGTTGCTTGTTCGCCCTGGGGCCCGATGTGCCGGAGGACCTCCAGTTGGCGGGTCCCCAGGACGGAACCCGAGATCTGGTTGTTACTGGCTGCGGCAGTGAGAAGCTGCTGCAAGTCGTCTTCCGTCAAGCTGGGAGAGAGGGCGTTTACCCACTTCAGGACGGCCTCGCCGCCCTCGTAGGAGCTGGCGTCGGCAACCAGTTCGATGAGAGGCGGGATGAGTCGTCGGTCAGGGACATCGCCCAGAAATGGCGTGAGCTGCGCGAAGTGCATCTGACGGGAAACGAGAGGAATCGCTTCGCTGAGCCGATCGAGCAGCATGCGGTCCACGGGAGCGGCGGGGAGGGCTCCGTTGTACAGCTGGTGAACGATGACCAACTGGTTGGCCGGCACGTTCTTGAGGAGTTCCTCGATGCGCGCGCGGGTGCCTGCGTGAAGGAGTTCCCAGACACCGGGCACGTAGCAGAGCCCAGCCACCAGGGCTATTAGGCCTTCGTCGTCCAACTCATTCTGCTTGCGCTCCAGAACGGAGCGCGCACGCTCCTCGAACTCTCCAGGAGCGATCTTCTGCAGCTCTCGAGCCGTGCGGGTGTGGTTCCACCGCCAAGTGCTGTCCTTCTCCTGGTTGAAGGTCTCCTTGCACACCACTTTGATCAGGTTTGCCCGTAGCTGCGGCGTCCCGTGGTCCATGTAACTGGCGCGCAGGTGGTCAGCAAGGCGGCTGTCGTCCCGGGGGAACGATGCGGATGCGATGTCGCGACCGAATCGTTCCAGCGCTTTCCTCCCTGTTACCGCCTGATGCGACAGCACTGCGTCCACGGCGGCCCTCAGGTGGGCCCGCACCGACTCGGCCGTGGGGTTGAACAGATCATCACTGTCAGGGATGAAGGCCGGGTGTGCGCAGAGATGCCGGTCCTCGTACAGACGAAGGAGCTGGTCCCGCTCGTGCGAGCCGATGAGCTGGAGGTCTTGGTGGGCTTTGGTCAGCAACTCCCGCTCGAACTTCTGCAACTCGTTGATCTTGTTGTCTTTGATGGCTGCGTCGAGCTTGTCGCGGTGTGCCTTCGCGTTCGCGTCCCCCTCGTCGGCGAGGAAGCGAAGCTTTTCGATGAGATCCGCTGCGACGGCGATCCAGATGGCGATGAGTGCCGAGCGGTAGGCACCGCCGCTGTAGGCAGCGATGGCCTCGTCGATGTAGCGGCGCGATTTAGCCGATCTCACCTGGTTTCTGATATCTTCCAGTGCGCGCACGCCCACCCCTTCAGTAAGTTTCTGCTGTGATCAGGTTAAGGACGTGGGCGGCGGACCATCAGCCGATATCGATCGTCCAAGCCGGATGCTCACCCCGGGACGTCCATCCTCGAGGCGGGTGGCATGACTGTCTGCGATCGTCTGACCGGCAGTCACAAGATCGACGGAACTTCCACCATGAACTTGGTGCCCTGGGCACGCTGGGCGGCGGCGCACTCTTCGGCCGGCCAGGAGCCGCGGGGGGCCTCCGGCGGGGAACCGCTCCAGGACGGTTCGGGCCTGAGCGGTGGTGGCGGCCATCAGAAGTCGCCGTCGTCCACGCGTTCGTGGATGTCGATGAGGTGGGCGATGGCGTCGGGGTTGTCCGCTAGGCCGACCCTCTGCCCGAGCGTGGTGAAGACGGGATCTGGTCCGCGGTCGGGGGCGAAGATGACGCAGTAGTCGCCATACCTGTCGAGCACCGTGTCCCGCAGGACCGGACTTCAAGGGCGTCGAGAGTGAGCCGGGCGTTCTCGCCAGGTGCCGGCGGCTGGAGCAGGGTGCCGGTCGCGCGCAGCAGGTCGCGTGGCTGTATGCCGGTCAGCAGCTCGTGGGTTATCCGGGGGTCGCCGCTGGTGCAGGTGATGACCGCGTCGGGGGCGTCCTTGGCGACGGTCTCGACGTCGGCGGGTCGGACGATCAGATCGAAGGTTGCGGTGCCGTGCGGGCCGGGGGCGGGGATGGCGTCGACTCAGCCGTCGACGGCGCAGTGCTGATGATGAACCGCGCCGTAGAAGCGGTCGAGAGCCTTGCGGCGTTCTTCGGCGTCCGGGGAGCGCAGCGCCCACAGCAGCGCCGGTACCTACTCGGCCGAGCCGTACGCGTGCTCCATCGACGCCCAGTCGATGTCATGAAGTCCGTCGAACATGACTCAGAACCATGCCAGGCGGCACTGACGAGGCCTGTGTGCTCACGTCCGCCCACGGCAGAGTACAGGCTCTGACACGAGGTAGCCATGTGTGCAGCCTCTACCACCAGGACGGCCGGAACGGCGTCCTCGGCTGTCCACTCCCCCTCGAACCAGACGTCCGTGCTTGGTGCGGGCCTTGGCGAGCCAGGCGCCGCTCTTGACGGTGTCTCCGTCGACGCGGATCGTCTCGCGGGCGGCAGGGATGCAGCCTTCGCGGTGCAGGAAGAGTTCCAGGAGCTGGACGGTCTCCTCGAAGGTACGGCGGGCGCGACGGACGGGGGTGAACGGGTTGGTGTCGGGGGTGAGGCCGAGGGCGGCCATCAGTTGCTGCTGGCCGGGGTGGAGGGTGGGCCAGGTGGTGAGCTGGCGGTGCAGCCAGGAGCCGATCTTCACCCCGGCCAAGAGGGTGGCGCAGGTGAGTGCGGCGGGGTCGGCGCCGGATTCGAGGTGGGCGCGCAGCAGGTGGTACTTGCGGTGCCAGTCCGCTCCGTGCAGGAGGCGCCAGTCGGTGCGGCGCGAAGCGGAAATGCGAGGAACTGCGGCTCAGCTCGCCGCTGCCACGCGTAGGGCCCTGCTGAGCAGGGCAGGGTTGCCCAGGCGGCGGCGCAGTTCCCTCTCCAGCCCGGCGACCGGCACCAGGTTCTGGGGGGCCCGGGCGTCTTTGTACTCGCAGCTGGCGTACCGCGGCAGTACCAGTTGCGAGAGGTTGGCCAACGCGATCGCCTCCGGGGTGGGGATGTCGGCGGCGCATTCCAGCCGTACTATTCCGGCCCACGGGGCCCCGGGCGTACACGGTAGGCGTAGGTACCAGGCGTGCCGGTCCCAGGAGGTGCCCATCAAGAACACCGGGGTGCGTTCGCCGGCGGCCAGGGCGCTGACCATCGCGTGCAGGTCGGGCGGCAGGTAGGCGGTGCGGTGGGATTTGATGAGCCCCAGCGCTCGCGGCAGATGGGTGCGGCCGCGCAGCGGACCGTCCACCACCAGCAGGTCCGAGCCGGCGGCGACGCCGTGGCTGGCCAGGGCAGTGCGGGCGTTGACGGCGACGAGAATTTCAAGGTCGCCGAGTCGGCGTTGCAGTGCCGCTGAGAGCAGCACTGCAAGGTTTTCTTCCTGGTCCTCAAAGGTGATGTTGGCCTGGTAGGTACCGGCCGTGGTGGGCACGTCGACGGCGTTGGTGGCGGTGGTGAACAGGCCGCGTCGGGATTCGATGGTCAGCAGGTGCGCGCCACGGTCGGGGCAGCAGCACACGGTGCCGGCCGCATAGGAGGCGCATAGTGCCATCTGGGCGTCGTCGGCGTGGTTGATGGCGCTTGGGGCCGGTTCGGCGGCCGGGGGCTGCTCGATCCAGATGCGGGCCTCGACGCGGCGTACGCCGTCGACGAACAGGACTGCGCCGGGGTCGGGCACGTGGGAGGTCGAGATGGGCTTCCAGTCGGCCGGGGCGAGTTCGAGGTCGGGGATGACTTTGGCGGTCGAGTCCCCGATGGTGTTCTCGGCGTTTTCGACGCTGGAGCCGTAGGTGGGGTCCCAGCCGTCGACATGGAATCGCATCCGGGCCGCATGTGCCGTGCTTGTCATGTGCCTTCCCGGGTGACGACGGAAGTGTGGGGGTCGCGGTGTACTTGAAAGCGGACCGGCACCCGTTCGGCGAGCCCGGTGACGTGGGTGATCACCCCGACCATCCGCTCCCCTTGGGCGAGATTCTCCAGGGTGTCGGCGACCATCTCGAGCGAGTCGGGATCAAGGGTGCCGAATCCTTCGTCGAGGAATATGGACTCGAGCTTCGTCGCGCCGCCCATGCCGGCCAGCTGGTCGGACAGGGCCAACGCCAGTGAAAGGCTGGCCTGGAAGGTTTCGCCGCCGGACAGGGTGCGAACCGAGCGTTGTGAGTCGGCGTCGGAGTGGTCGATGACGTAGAACTCGCCTTTGTGGTGGCTGAGGTCGAATCGGTCACCCGACAACCGGCGCAGCGACTGCGAGGCACCCGCGACCAGGATGTCGAGGGCTGAATCGGCCAGCCACTGCGGGAACTTGTTGGACCGCATCAGCCTGGCCAGCTCGGCGGCCACCTGTTGCTGGGTGCGGGCGCTGTCGATCTTGTCCTGTATGGCGGCGGCGTCGGCGAGGCTGCGCTGGATCATCTCTACCCGGCCCCGGGCCCGCTCGGCTGCGACCGCTACCACCCGGGGGGCCTGGGCGGCGCGCTCGGAGCCGTCGCCGAGGTCTTGGGGATCCAGGTCGTGGTCGCGCAGCAGACCCTCCAGTTGGCCCAGGAGTTGGTCGGCTTCGCTGTGTGCGGTGTGGGCGTCGGCTTGCGCGCGCAGGGTGTCCGCCTGCCGGTCGTCGGCCGCGCGGATGGCCCAGGCGGCCAGGCTGGCCCAGGCGGCGGCGAGGTCGTCGGTGTCCAGGCTCGGCGGTTTAAGGGCCGCCACCGCGTCCCGGGCAGCAGTCAGCTCGGACCAGGCGGTCGCGGTGCGAGCCTGCCACTGCTGCTGTTCGGCCTCCGCCGCCTTGAGTGCCTCGCGTGTCTGACTTGCCTCGGCTGTGGCGGTCTCCACGGCCGCTTCGAGGCGGTCGCATTCCTCCAACAGGCCCGGCAGTGCATCTGCGGGCGGCGCCTGGTCCAGCAGCGTCTGCAGTTCGCTCAGGCGGTCGGTCAGGGTGCTCTGCGCGTGGTCGGCGGCTGCGCTCTGCTGGACGGCGATGGTGTGGACGCTGTGGGCGGTGGCGTGTGCTTGCTCGGCTACTTCCAGCGTGGCGGTCGCGTCCTGGTGGGCCTGATGCGAGGTGGCGGCCTCGGCCTGGGCGGCTGAAAGGTCGTCTTCCACCGTGGACCTCTGGGCCTGGGCCCACGCTTGCAGGTCGGACCAGGCGGCGGTCACGTCATGGGTGTCGACGGCAGGCGGGTCGAGTTCGGCCAGGGCGCCCAGTTGCGTGTGGAGTCCGCTGCGGGTGCGATCGATCTCCCTTTGCAGCGTGGCGACGGCCGCAGTGGCGGAGGTGTGCGCGGCTTCGGCCTCCTGTACCGCGGCACGTGCCTGCTGCTCGGCGGCGACCAACTGGTCACGGGCTGCAGCGCGTTCGTCAAGATGGGCGCGGTCGGCGTCGCAGTCGCGTTCGGTGTCGGCAGGACGATCGGGCAACAGCGTGCCCAGCCGCTCATCGAGCAGGGTGCGCCGCTGGGTCAGGGTGTCCGCGGCGCGCTGCTTGGCGGCAACCGTCCTGGTGGCGGCCTGACGCTGGGAAAGCAGGTCACGGTGTTCGCGGACCGCAGCGTCACGCGCGGCCTGGGCGGCGGCCAGGGCCGGGTCGGACAGCGGCGGCGGGAGGATGGTGACGCTCTGCTCGCAGACCGGGCAGGCGTGGCCCACCTGGAGCTGAGGGCGTAGCTGGGCGGCACCGGCGAGGGTGCGGGCTTCCTCGAGGGCGGCCGTGGCCGCGTCGAGACGCACCTGCGCGCCGGTGACCGCACTGTCGGCCTGGGCGACTGCCTCCACGGCGTCATCCAGCTCGCTGGTGGCGTCGGTGAGGGAGCTGGTGACGTGGAGGAGCTGGTCGAGTACCTCGCGCGCCTCGGTGAGCCGGCTGCCGTCGCCGGCGGCGGTGAGCGCGGAAGCGGACTGGTTGTGCCGGTCGCGGGCCGCGGCCAGCTGGGTGGCGGCGGCGTCGGCCTGCCGTGCCAGAGCCGCTGCCCGGCTGGTCAGATCACTGGCACCGTCGGGGGTTCGGACGGGAGCCAGCATCTGTTGGCGACGCTGCAATGCCGCGTACGCCTGTTGTACCCGGTCGCGGCGGCCGCGGGTCTCCTCGGCGGTGCGGCGAGCCTTAGTGACGGCGTCTGCCAGCGCCCGTAGCCGCTCCTCGCTCTGCGCCAGCTCTTGGCGGGCACGCTGCGCAGCCGCGATGACTGCGTCGCGGCGCCCGGCCAAGCCGGCCTTCTCGGTGTAGCGGTCGCGGGCAATGTTGAGGACAGCGCGCTGCGGGCCGGATTGGGCAGCTTTGGTGGCGTCGGCCAGGGTCTGGGCAGCCGCGTCGGCGGCGTCGCGGGCCTTGTGGGCGGCTGTCTGGGCCTCCACGGCACGGCGCTGCAGCTCTCCGATGCCGTCCGGGGTGCGGAGGGGGGTGAGCCGGGCGAGTTCGGTGCGCAGAGTGGCGACACGTGCGTGGGCGTCGTCGGCGCGGGAGTGTGCCTCGGCGACGCGGGGCACGAGCTGGTCGACGGTGGCGGCCAGCTGTCCCAGTGCCGAGAGGCGTGCCTGGGCGTCGGCCTCGGCTTGCGGGGTAGCGTCGGCGTGCCGGCTCAGCTGGTCGGTGAGGACCGCGATCTCCTTGGCTGCTTCAGCCGCCTGGGCGCCGGCGCGTTTGCCGATGCCTTCGTAGTGGGCGGCTCCGAGCAGCTTGAGCAGGATCTGCTGCCGGTCGCGGGCGTTGGCGGACAGGAAGCGGGCGAAGTCGCCCTGGGGCAGGACGACGCACTGGCAGAAGTCGTCGAAGGACAGTCCGAGCAACTGCTCGATGGCGGCGTTGAGTTCCTTGATTTCTCCGGCCAGTACTTCCGGCTGTGGCCCGTCTGCGTCGGTGACGACCGCCGTGGGGTCGGCGAACTTCACCAGGCTGACGGTCTTTTGCTGGATCTGTTGGCCGACGCGGCGGACTTCGCGGGCGACTTGGTAGCGCTGGGATGCGACGTCGAAGGTGAGCGAGACCGTGCAGCGGTTGCTCGTGGGGGCGAGCGCGTAGGCGATGGCGTTGCTGCGGCCCCACCGGTAGGCCGAGCCGTACAGGGCGAAGGTGAGGGCATCGAGAACGGTGGACTTGCCTGACCCGGTGGGGCCGACGAGGGCGAAGTAGTCGGCGTTGGTGAAGTCGACCACGGTGGGAGCGCGGAAACCGGCGAAGCCGTTGAGCTCCAGGCGAACGGGGCGCATGTTGAGGGATTCCTTTAGCGGGTGTCAGGGCCGCTGGGTCAGGAGCGGGCGGTCGAGCGGGTCAGGTCGTCGTGCAGGTGGTTGAACAGGGCCGTGACCCGGTCGTCGCTGACGCCGACGCTGTGGCAGTAGTCGGAGAACAGTTGCGCAGGCGTCTTGGTCGGCTGGTGGGTGGCGATGCCCGCCGTGGCGCCGGTGCTCGCGTGGTCGGGGTGGATGCGGATTTCGAGGGCGTTGGGGAGGGCTTCCAGCAGGTCGTCGCGCATGCTGGCGTAGGCGGGCTGGGTGATCACGAGCCGGAGGTAGTCCTCGCCGTAGACGGCGGGGTCGGCGGTGAGCTGGGCGACGGTCCCCTCGATGGTGCGCAGCCTGCGGCCGGCAGTGACCGGGATGTCGGTGATCTTCGCGGGGGTGCCGGGAGAGGCTTCGACGAGGCAGACCACGTGGGTGTTGTTCTGCTCGCCGAAGTCGATCGCATAGGGGGATCCGCTGTAGTGCACCGGGCAGGCGGCCGGGATCGTCTGTCGGCGGTGCAGGTGGCCCAGGGCCACGTAGTGCGCTTCGACGGGGAAGATAGCGGCGGGCACGTGGTATTCCATGATCGATTGGGCTGCCCGCTCGCCGCCGCCGAAGACGCCGCCGGTGCACGTCAGGTGGGCCATGACGATGTTGACGGCGTCGGAGGTGAAAGCCCCTGTCAGGTTGTCCAGGACATCTCGGATGAGCTGGTCGTAGGCGCCGACGTTCTGGGACGGGGTGTTGGCGATGATCTCCGCGGCGCGGACGGCGTAGCGCTGGGAGAGAAACGGCAGAACGGCGACGTTGACGCGCTCGTCGGTGGACTTGGCGCGGAAGCTGTGCACGCCGCCCTTTGCGGCCGGGCGGGCCTGGCCATAGACGTGGATGCCGGCGATGTCCATCAGCGGCTTGTAGGCCTCGAGTGTGGCACCGTGGTCGTGGTTGCCGGCGATCAGGACGACCTCGATGTCCTGCTTGGCCAGTTGCAGCAGGGTGCGCACGACAAGCCTTTGGGCGTCCGCGGTGGGCGCGGCGTTCTCGTAGAGATCGCCAGCGATGAGGACAGCATCGACGTCGTTGCCGACGGCTATCTGGGTGATCTCACGCAGTACGCCTGCCTGCTCCTCGAGCCGGTTACGGCCCTTGAGGGTCTTGCCGACATGCCAGTCGGAGGTATGCAGAAACTTCACCGGGTCGGTCCTTTTCGGATGGCTGAAGCAGAGCAGCGGATTGCGTCAGGCGTGATCTGAAAGCGCGTCGGCGGACGTCAGAAGGGCGGCTCGTCGATGGCCCCATCGTCGGGGTCGTCGAACCACGAGTCGCTCTGGGTCTGGGGCAGCTTGCTGAACGGGTCCGGTCGCGCCGCACCACCGGCGTTCGAGTCAGCAGGCGAGGTGCCGGTAGTGAAGGTGGGGTCGGCGACCTCGGAGAGACGGGTGGCCCAAGCGGGGAAGGGGAATTCGACGGCCAGCGGCACCGGGATCTCGGGCTGGGAGACGAACATGGTGCCGGGCTTGGCGAGGGTGGCGCGCTGCCGCTGCGAGGTGGGCAGGAAGCCATACTCAGGGCGGCCGGCCTCGGCGGGATCGAGCCGGCCGACGATCTTGATCGAGGAGTTCGACACGATGCGCCGTTCCACCTCGGAGGCGGTCTGCTGAGCGCCAATGAGGATGATGCCGAGCGAGCGGCCGCGTTCGGCGATGTCGAGCAGGACGTCCTTGATCGGTGAGGAGCCCTCGCGGGGCGCGTACTTGTTCAGCTCGTCGATCATCGTGAACAGCAGCCCGCCCGGACCGGCTTGCTCCTTGCGGTCGGTCTCCGCGGCTAGCACGACACCCACAACGAAGCGTTGGGCCCGCTCCGGCAGGTTGTGCAGATCCACGACGGTGACCTGCTGCCCCGAGGTGTCGATGGAGTGCGTGACCGGACGGTCGGTGACCGTGCTCAGGTCGCCACGAAGCAGGGGGCCCAGCGGCCTTTGGGACGACCGCAGCCGCCGCACGAATGCGTTGACGGTACCCATTCCCACCGCCGGCCCCGCCCAGTGGGCGCGTGTGCCCTCGTCGGTGACCTTCTGGGAGATGAACTCGATCATCTCTGCCCAGGTGCGGATAGTGGTTCCGTCGATGGCGACCGCGCCGTCGTTCCCTGCGGCCTGGGCCTCGTGGCGCAGCCGGCTGGTGACCTGGTGCACGACGATCGTGTACTGGTTCTTCTCGTCTTCGACGTCGGCGAACACGTACGGGAGCAGTTCGCGTTGGCAGAACTCCGCGAGCGTCCACCAGAACGCGGTGACGCCACTGGTCCGGCCGGTGACGTGGGGGCGGCCGGTGGTATCACCAGGCAGCGGCGGCGCGTAGAAGCCGGCGGAGGCAAAGGGTCGAGCGGGCAGGCCGAGCCGCGCGTACGCGGCGCGTAGCGTCTCGTCGAGGCGGGTGTTGGGCTGGTCGACGAACAGCAGGTCCTCGCCCTTGACCGAGAAGATCAGGGCCTTGGCGTTGACCGCGCGGCCTCCCAGGGCACCCGAGGTGAACAGCGAGTGCAACAGGAACAGCGCGAAGCTGGTCTTGGTCGCCACCCCGGAGATGCCTGAGATCGACACGTGGGCGCCGCGGGTACCGTCGAGGAACTCGAGGTTGAGATAGATCGGTTCGCCGTCACGGCCGATGCCGGCGGGGATCCGCGCGTCCATCTTGTCGAAGTACAAGGCGGCGTCCCGGTCAGCACCCGCCGCCCGGATCGCGACTGCGCCGGGGCGTGGCGGGACGTAGCACTCGGGCTCGACGCGGGTGGTGGTGACCTCAGCGATCTCCTGCACGGTCGCCGGCAAGATCCCGTCCGCAATGAGGAACACATCCGAGCCGAACGCGGCGCCCTCGTGGCGGGCGACCACCTCCGTCACCACCCCTGAGGTGACGACCTCGCCGTAGCCGGGGATCTGCCGACGGGTGCTGACCACGTCGTCGAGCTGCAGATACGCATCTGGGGAAAGGGCGACGTGAAACTTCAACGGTGTGGAGTCCTCAGTGCCTGCAACCTTCCCGACCTCCTGCTCGACACCGCCACTGGGGGGCAGGCCTCCAGGCGGCTGCTGACTCGTCAGGGGCGCTGAACCGCGGCCTGAGGTAGTGCTTTCGACGCCCGGGGTTTCGGAGTCGGTGTCGGTCATCGGCGGTCCCTGTGCCTATCTCATCGTGCGGCGGGGCGGCCCTGGCGGCTGGCGGTGACACCGTACGCCGGGGCGCCGAAACTACTGGGCAGTTCCACAGATTGCCGGGACTCCAAAGACGCCCAGTCCCGACGGGCACAGGGGCGGCTTACCCTGCAGATGCGCAACCCGGGCAAGGCCGGTACCCGTCAGTCCCGCCCACCGGTCCCCCAGCTCTTGAGCTCGCAACCGGACGCGTGCCAGAGCTCGTTGGCTAACTTCCCCCGCTGGAGCGCTCCACCATCGACGCCGGACCACCCACGTGTTGGCCGAAGGCGCGTCGCTGATCGCCGACGGGTGATGTCGTGGTCGGTTTATCCGCGTCACAGGGCACAGGCGGATGGCGTCGGCGAGAAGCGGTCCCGCCCTGTTGTTCGTTCTCCCCGACCGCAGCATGGGTGGCCGGGCCGAAGTCGGCCTGCAGACGTACGGCCTGAACCGATCGTTCTGCCGAGCGCAGCCGAAGAGCAGGAAATTTTCGGCACACAGACATGCCAGATACATCCGCACCCCCGGCGTGCTGGGCCCGCACCACGAACGGCACAGGCGGTGAATAACCGCCTCAAGCACCCCACCCGCACGCGGTCTGCGCGCATCCTACACACGATCCCTTCACTATGCACACACATTTCGCAACCTCTCGCACCACCCCTGGAAGCAACACGGCGGCGGCCTCCCGAACGCAGCGCTGATCGGTCACGCTGCTGCGCGTCCCAGGTGAAGCTGTCCGGTCGACTCCGCTTCCCGGCAGACGTGCGGTCCCCTTCACTGAGCCCAGGCGCAAATGCTGAACGAGGCTGCTCGCTCAGCGGTGGGCTGCCATATGGTGGAGGCGGCGTGGATACCTCGGGCCACACCAAGGAAGAGCAGCCCCAGTGAGGCGGCCGATGCGACCCACTCCCCAGGCAACCGCGGCGCCGGTCACCAACATCGTCCACACCCACGGCCGCACGCAGTACGTGCACATCGGCAGTCCAACGGGGCTTGCCACCCTGAGCTGGCCGCTGCAGGCAGAAGCGTCGTAGGGACGCCGCCGCCCTGCAATGCCCGTTGCCTTCGGAGTCCTGTGGTCTTGGAGCGACGGGTACTGGGGGCCGGAGCTGTCAGACTCGCCCTGCGGGACACGTGCCGTCACGCGCTGGACGACGGTCGGTACGGCAGCCTGCTGCTTCCAGCCCCCGCTCAGCAGTCGCTGTTCGATGCGTTGGATTGAGACGCCTGACACTCAGACGACGATGCCCACTGGCACTCCCCCGCAGACCATCAGTCGCCGACCACAGCGCCGACACTTTCCCCGCGCCGATCTCGAGCCCCGCCTCCGCCAGCAGCCGGCGCATCTCGACCGCCTGGAGCAGGACTAGAGGCGTCGGCAGAGAGGATCAACATTTCGTGACCTTGGTCCCCTTGGTGTATCAGTCCAGAGGTCCCCGTGGTGAGCCTTCTGGCGGCGGGGTGTTGGCCAAGCGTGCAAATGACGTGCAGCGGCGGTGGCCAAGAGCGACGATAAGGGCGGGCGAACGGTCGTGACTGTTGTTCCGTGTCTACAAGTCGTTGCCTTCCTTACAGCCTCGGGGAGCACGGGTGTAGCGGTCATGCCGGATGTTCTCCCTGGAATCGCGTTACCTGCTGGAGGAACCCAATGACCGACCGGCCTGGACCGCAGCTGCCCGACGAGCCCGAAGGCAGCGCGGAGCAAATCCCGGCACCGGCGGCCATGCCCGTCGTGAGTGCGAAGAAGGCGGAGCGTCCGTCCCCTCGGCTGGACGTGTCCTACACTCCCGTGTCCAACGGCATGGACTACCTGGTGAGCGTCTTTCAACACCTGACGGAAGGTGCGACACCTCCGAGCGCCCGTGACCTCAAGTACACGGTGCTTCACCTTCAGGCGGCCACCGAGGTACTGCTCAAGGCCCGTCTGGCGCGCGAGCACTTTAGCCTTATCTTCGCCGACCCCACCGAGGCGACTCACGACGCGTGGCAGAAGGGCGACTTCAAGAGCTGCGGCACCCTGGACGCGTTCGACCGGCTCCGCAACATCGCCCGCCTCGCAATCGAAGAGGACGACCGGAAACGGATCAAAGACCTATCGGACCACCGCAACGCCCTTCAGCACTACGGGCTGAAGCACAACGCGTACGCCATCGAGTCGCGTGCGGCGAGGGTGCTCGACTTCCTGATCGCTTTCATCCACAGACACCTCATCCCGGAACTCGAACCCGCCGAAGCTAAGGGCGTCGAGCAAGACATGGACTCGTTCCGGTTGAAACTCAAGGGCATCGAGACGCTGGTCAAGCAGCGCATGAATAACCTCCGGAGCGAGCTGGCCAAGGTCACCGACGTGACGGTGAAGTGCCCCGACTGCGAGCAGTGGGCCTTGGTCGCTAACGGCAGGGACGAGGGCCCGACCTGCCTGTTCTGCCACCAGGTATGGCCGCAGGATCCAGAGTCCGCAGCCGCCAACTATGCATGGATCATCTTGGGGCTGGACAACTACTCCGCCATCAAGGACGGTGGAGACTCTCCGGTGGTCGAGTGTCCGGACTGCGAAATAGGCGCTCTGGTGATCGAAGCGGTGACCGCGGCGGGCCAGCCCGATGCAACGCCCCTGTGCTTCTCGTGCGGCACCGTATTCAAGAACTTGATCGACTGTGAAGGTGGTTGCGGGACTGTCCTCGACATCGGCCCCGACGAAGATGCGATCCACATATGTCGCAACTGCATTGAAAACCGCTACGCGCGGTTCTGATGGCCAGGCCCAGCCACTCGTCATTCGCCCCTCGTGAGAGGAGCCCATGGCTCGACGGCCGCACGAGGCAGCCCGGCATGAATGTGCGCTCCTGACGGGCTGTCCAAATGGAGATGGTCACCCTATGCGATCACTCGCAGGACGCCGCACCTGCCCGCCATGCTCAACCCGAAGGGGGGATCCCGCGTGATCGTGCTGCCGCTCGTCCCCGATGTTCCCGTCTACGGCATCGGGACGGCAGACCAGCCGTTCCCGGCAGTGGTCGGTATTGAGGAGCCGTTCGACTCGGCGCACGCGGAGATTCCGAAGGAGCTCCGCGAAAGGAAGGAACGCATCGAGGCGTTCACCCAGCAGAAGCGGACCGCGGTGGCGGCGGTGAACAGTGGGGTGCCGCTGGAGGAGGTGGCCCGGTGGGCGGAAATGCCCACCGAGGTGCTGAGGAGGATGCTGACGGCAGGCAAGCAGGAAACATGCGGTGGTACTGGCATCACAGGATCGTGAGGCTCACGGACGCGGACCCGACGCTGGAGGCGGCGCCGAGCACGAACCGCTGATCCAATGCGGCCTGCTCCTTCACGCACCGGTTGGCAACCGCCGGATGCAGGCCGCCGATATGCCGGCATGGCGCCAGCGGCGGACAGGCCGGTGGTTCTTGACTCCCCGGCCTGCTTCGCTTCCTCATTCCCGCAGCACGATCTGCTCCGTGCCTCCACCGCCTACTTGGCGCGACCCCTTCGGCGGCGCTCCCAACAAGCTTTGCAGCCTGTACCTCTTTTCGTGCGCTGGTCGGGAGTAGTGGTCCACTTGTGGCCGCAGGCTGCGCAGCGCCAAAGACACCGTTTCCCGGAACCTGGCCCAATATCCCAAGCTGTAAGCATCGCGTCATCGATTACCTTGACCAGCTCTTTCGCGAGGTCGGGGTTGAGGTCAGCCAGCGATTGCCCTGCAGCGGGGCGCCGGCGTGCTGCGCCGCGGCGTTTCACGCTGCATGGAGGACAGCCACTCTTCCGACCTGGGATTGTGCGCGCGTTTGGAGTCGCCTCCCACTCGTGGCCACAGACCGAGCACTGCCACAAGCACTTCAGCCCGCTGCCTCGCCGGAGATCTTGCGCGGTCATCAGCGGGTCGCTGATCACCTTGACGAGTTCCGCAGCAATGTCCGGTTCGCGATCCTCGAGCGACTCGCCGGACTTCGGACGGATGATCGCTTGAGCGAGTTTCTGCCGCCCACAGTCCGGACACCCTTGTCCGCGCAGCGTCCGCTTGTCGAGCCTTGCTTCCCAGGTACGCAAACACATCTGGCACTGCCAGACGCAACGGTCTGTGCAGCCGGGCGGCATCCAGTCCACACCTCGGCCTGGGTGATCAAGATTGCGCCGGAACTCGTCCGCAAGATGTGGGGCAGCGTCTCGAGCCGATGGGCTAGGAGGCGCAGCGCAGACCTCGGACCACCTCCTGGTTGCTGCGGTAAGTGCGCTTGTGATCCCATCCTGGTCAAGGTCTTTCCAAGCGATGCCTTGGGCATCGAGCGATCGCCCGATCACTCGAGCCCATGACCAGGCGTTGAGCCCTGGCGCTACTTCGACGTGCACGTAGCCGTCTACGCCTAGCACTGGAAGGCCGCGATGACGTGCTCGAAGGACGGCATGCCCATTGGCAATCAGTTGCTGCGTCTTACGGGTATCCCGATCGACGCCCTCCGACGACGCATGGCTCCCCATCGGGTCCAACTCGATGATGAGCGGCACTTCGGGCAGCCGAAGGTCTACCTCGCGGCGTCGTCCGGTGGCAAGCGTGACTGTCTGATGAAGCTCTACGACGAGCCCGGTAGCGGCAGACAGCAGCGCTGCGACCTCGAACTCCAACCGGGAGCGGCCGTGAGTCCTGCAATCGGGGCAACCATTTCCTGCGGTCCGGTCAACAACCCGCGCGGACCACAGATGCGCGCTGTCGCACTCCCATTCGCAGAGATAGTGGCTAGCCGGACCGAGACGATCAGGACCGCGGCCCGGCATCTCGATGTTGCGGCGGAACTGGCGTGCGATGTCGGGCCGTAGCGCCTTGAGGGACTTGGCGGGAGACGGGGCCCTATTGGAAGTCCGGTGACACTCAGGGCAGCCGGTCTGGTTGGTACCCGTACGGCTGCTGAGCTTAGCCGACCACGTTGAGGAGCATGCGCGACACTTCCACCGACACAGGTCGGCAACGCCGCCACTCATAGCCTCCCACGGTGTACCGGGCCGGCTCAGGTTCTCAACGAACTCGTCCGCGACAAGGTCGCGACGACACGCCAGGCACAGCGGATGCTTGGCCCTGTTCCGGGCTCCACACTGCTGGCAGCGATCGGGGTCAGGCTCTGACGCAGATGCGATACCACTGCCAGGCCCAGGAGGTGGCGGGGGCGGCACGCTTCGGGCAGCCAGGGCGTACGGCTCCCCAGTCTCCTTCATCCGCTGGCGCACGGTCTTCTTGCGGGCGTTGCCCCTGGTCACGGACCGATCTCCTTCTCGGCGTGCCCCACGCGCAGCGCCGTGATAACGGCATGACCCAACCACTCGCGAATCGGAGATCCTTGGCCAACTCCCAGACAGCGTGGGTTGAGTTCCGGAGTCGCACAGGCTGGCGAAGTCAGCCGTCAGTCACTCTAGCGTGACTGTGCGTTTCTGTCCGCAGCTTGGTGAAATGGCAGCAAGCCGCCAACTGGGGGCTGATTGGTGACTTACGCCTCTGGCGGACTGGTCCCGCCCCCGCGTGGGCCAGGGGATGGCCGGTGCGGGGACTTGGCCCTCTCCCGTTACTGCTGGCCGAGCCAGGCGAGAATCAGGCCACCAATAACGGTGCCCGTCGCCTGGACTGCGACGTGGACCGCGAACTCAAGGAGTCGCTGCCGCTTGCTGGGCTTGCTGTTGTGCATGAGATGTCCCCTCTCAACTGATGAAGCTTGAGAGAGAGCCCGCCCCCAAGATACCTGCTCAGCTTGCGGGTTGAAGGCCGAGCCCCGAACCCTGTGAGACGCACCACGCGAGGGAGTAGAAGGATACGCACCAGCGCACCTCGCGATTCAATGAGATGGACGTCAGAGCGCGACCGTGCAAAGAAGGGCGGTCATAGAAAGTCCTCCCAGACGGTGCCACCGTCAGCCCAGGTCCACAGCCATTGGCGTAGTGAGGCGGTTGCATGGCGCAGGCCGCCGCGAAGGCTTGCACCAGATCCAGCCATGATGGCGGCATGCTTTGTGCCAGGTTGCGTTCGTAGGAGGCCAGCCGGCGCAATCACCGGTGACCTCACCGTCCGCACCACCCTCACCGAGGACAGGGCCAGCGCGTGCATGCCGTCCAGTACATCGGCGCCGACAAGTGGTACACCCTCACCGGCGGCACCGCCCTCATCCCCACCGGGGCCTCGCTGCCTACACCGTGACCTTCTTGGCCGCATCCGCCGTGGCCAAGGCGTCGGCGTACCCAGCCGCCGCCTCACTGTCAGAGGGCGGCGTTACGCTCGCTGGCTCTAGGACCGAAAACGGGTGGGGCATGACGGACAACGCATCGATCCACGTCGGCAGTCTTCTCAGCGGAGATGACCCGATCGATGACGCCAGCCAGGACTTGCTGCAGCGTGCGGACCTCGCTGATGTGTTCGCCGTGGAAATCCGTCGAACGTCCGCGAAGCACGGCGCAGTTGTCGCACTGACGGGGAAGTGGGGTTCGGGCAAGACGTCGCTGGCGAATCTCACCTGCAGCGCTCTGGACGCGGTCGATGACGTGCACGTCGTCCAGTTCAACCCGTGGTTCTTCTCCGGCACGGACCAGCTCATGCGGTTCTTCTTCGACGAATTGGCCGGGCAGTTGCGGGACGGGCGCCGGCTGAAGGACAAACTCAAGGACGCGGGCCGCACCGTCGCTGAGCGGCTGGGCAGGTACTCAGCCGCCCTGTCGCCACTGAAGTTCGTCCCCGGAGCCGGCGTCGTCCTGGACGGCGCAAGCGCGGTCGCCGCGGGGACGTCGAAACTCCTTGGCGAGGAACAGGGGACCATCCATGAACAACGAGCGCAGCTCACTGAGCTCCTGATCAAACTGCCAGGACGGATCGTGGTGTTCATCGATGACATTGACCGGCTGTCACAGCAGGAGATCCGAGATCTCTTCCGCCTGGTGCGTCTGACCGGCTCGTTCCCGAACATCGTCTACGTCCTGTGCTTCGACCGCGAGGTGGTGGAGGCGGCGTTGACGGATGAGGCGGTCAGAGGATCCGCGTACCTGGAGAAGATCGTGAAGATGTCGGTGGAGGTGCCGCCGCTGCCCACGCAGGCACTCTCCCCGGTCATCGCGGAAGGACTGGCACAGGCGCTCGACGGGATCGAGTCCGGGCTGTTCCATGCGTCGCGGTGGCCGGACGTGCTCGTGCAACTGATTCTCCCGATGTTCTCCACCATCCGGGATGTGAAGCGGTATCTGGCATCGGTGCCACTGGCCGTGCGAAGCCTGGGTCTGGAGGTGAATCTGGTCGACGTTCTGGCGCTTGAGGCCCTTCGCGTGCGCTATCCCGCAGCGCACGCGATGCTGCCGACTGCCGCAGACCTGCTGGCGCCAGCCAAGACGATGTACCGGCCCAGCACAGACCGGGCAGCACGTGAGGAAGCGTTCGTGGAAGAGTTCACCGGCCTCTTGAACGGCCACGCCCGGACGGTCGTCCACCTGCTGTTCCCGGCCGCCGAGCGGCTTTTCGGCGGCCCGAATTACGGCTCTGACTGGATCCCGGCCTGGGAGCGGGACCGGCGGGTCGCCTGCAGCACGGTACTGGACTTCTATCTCCATCGCAGGCTTCCGGCCGGACGGGCACCCGCTGCGGGCATCGACCAGGCCGTGGCCTGCATCGGCGACGAGAGCGCGCTCGACGAGGTACTGGGGCAGGTGCCGGATGCCCTGCTGGACGACACGCTCAAGCGTCTGGTCCCCCATTGTCGCGACCTGCCTGAGGAGAGCGTGCTGTCTACGGCTGCGGCGTTGATGCGGCAGCTGCCGCGGGTCCGGCTGGGCTCCACGGGCATGTATTCCCCCGGCGGTGAATGGGCGGTGCTGAGCCCGGTGAGTGTTCTG
Source organism: Streptomyces pristinaespiralis (assembly GCF_001278075.1). GTDB lineage: Bacteria > Actinomycetota > Actinomycetes > Streptomycetales > Streptomycetaceae > Streptomyces > Streptomyces pristinaespiralis. The sequence continues at coordinate 65,733 of NZ_CP011340.1, forward strand.
CTGCGCAACCTCCGCGGCGACGCGGTTGATCCCACCGTCCGCAACCTCTTTCACGGCATCCCGAGCCTGTACGGAAAGGTCCTTCTGCTCGACATCGCCGCGGGCCGTCCAGGCAAGCAGGGCTTGATTCCAGATGAATCCGCCCGGTTGCTCAGGCAGGAACTTGCCTCCCAGCTCCGCACGGCTGGGCCCGAGGACCTTGCCGACGAGCGGATGCTGCTGCGAACGGTCCTTGTGGCAGCAGCAGACGGTCCGCCTGTCCTTGAGCCGGCCTTCGATGCCCGCGTCGTCGCGCGCCTGCTGGAAAGCGGAGTGGCGCCGGTACACAGCCAGACGATGGGTAGCGTGGCCGTGCGGACCGAGAAGCAGCTCAGGTGGGACTCCCTGGTGAGCGTCTACGGCGGGGAAGCGCATCTGGCCGAGGCCGTCGCGTTGTTGCAGCAGTGCCTGCAGGAGGGGACGGTCGAGCTGAACGAGGACCTGGCGGCCGCTCTGGCTCTGTACGAGAAGTACGCGACAGGCTGGCGCCCCAAGGAGTTCTGACCACGCACCATGCTCCGCGGGCGGCTCGCGCCACGTCTTCCCCATCACCGACTGCCCGCCCACCGTGCTTCGTAGCGTTCTGGCACCAGCTCAGCAAGGCACGGCCAGTGCGGAGGCCTGCGGTCAGAAGGCCCGCACCGCGCAGTGGCGCGGTCGTGCGGTGGAACGCCAGCATCGCCTGCACCGCCAAGGACTGCCCGGGAAAGGGCCTTGCCGTATTCAGCGGCAGCAGGAGCGTGGTGCTCTCAGGTCCAGACATACCAAGTCGGCAAGAGCAAGGGGCTGCTCCACCAGCGCTCCGCCACAATCTTCCTGTTCGTCGCGCTGACCGGCATCGGCGCCAGCTTGTTCGCCATCCTCACCGTGAATTCCTGGCCCGTGGCCGTCACCGCCGGGGCAACCGCCGCCGGCTTGTTCGTCGACCGAATCATGGAATGAATCTGCCTCAGCGTGCCCACAACCACCTCGGTCAGTCGCGGCACTGTGCCGCGACGGCATGCTCGCCGGGCGTTACCAGTGGCGCAGTGCCTCGGTCAGTTCCTGACGCCATTGATCTCGCCCGGGATCGTCGTCGTCTGGTTCTCCGCCCAGGGCGAGGACCTGGTCGGTGATGTTGTAGGTGATGCGGTAGGCAAGCAGGGATGTCGCTGCCTCCAGCCAGTCCTCTGTCTTGCGGGTCGGCGCAACCGGGCCGAGCACCGTCACGAACCACATGGGCAGCAGTGACCTGGCCCGGATCGCCTCCGCGATGCGATTGCGCAGTTTCTGGTACAGCTGCTTCTGAGCCTCGATGCCTTCGGTGAGGAGCTCGGCATCGCGCACCCGCGTCTCACGGTCCCGGGCCAGCGCGGCCCGCGCACGCCGGGCGTAGGGGGCACGGTGGCTTGCCGTTCGAGCGTACTGGTCAGCCTGGTGTCGGGCCGTGGTGAAGGCCTGGCTGGCCTGCTCGTGCTGGGGTGTGCCGAACGCTGTGCTGGCCAGGGTTTCGGCAGCAGTCAGGACTGCCGCGTACTGCTCGTTGCGCTGCTCGACGGCCTCTTGGTGGGAGCGGATGGAGGAGGAATTGCTGTCCCGCTCAACGTGTGTGAGAAGCATGGTGCGGGCTGCGCGGGCTTTGCCGGCGAGTACGCCAAGGGCGCGCCACGAAGCGGGAAACGAGTCGAAGTCGGCGCGGGGCATCTTGTCCGCGGCCGCCAGGTTCGCCTCCATCAGCTGGATGCGCGCGGTCAGCTTCTTCAGGGCCCGGCCGGTGTCGGCGATGTGTCCGCGGGCTTCGGTGTCCAGGTCCTCGAGGTTGCTGCGGACTTCGTCGGCCTTGTCGTCGGCGTCGCTCACCGCGCTGCGGATGCTGCGGAGTTCGTGTTCGAGGTCGTCGATGTAGCCGAAGCTTGTCTTCAGTGACTCCAGGTCGTTTTCCAGGTCCTCGATGCGGCTGTCCAAGCTCCGTATCTTGTAGCTGTAGTCGTCGCTCAGGCTCACCTGGACTGTCCCTTCTTGACCGCGTCGCCCGGTCCTTCGCTGACCGTGACGGCGAGGACGAGCCACCCGATGATGGCGAGGATCACGAACCACAGTGAGATCACGCTCAAGGTAATGAGCGCGACCAGCAAGCACTCCAGGTGCAGGCCGATGGTCAAGTGCCGGTAGAAGCGGTGGTTCTTGTCCGTGACCTTCTGGAAGGAGAGGGACAGTGTGGCGATGCAGTGGGGTACCAGCACCACCAGCCACCAAGCCGAGTGCCCCAGGGCGAAGGTGAGCACGATCAGCGCGAGCGCGACAGCGGTCTGCCCCAGCCACGAGATCCGCACGATGCGCTCGCTCAGCTGCCGCTCGGGCTCAGCAAGCTTGGCGGGGATGGTCTTTTCGAATGCCAGGAGCTCGTCGGCCGCCTGGAGCAGCCGGGCGTACTCGGCACCGAAGTTCTCATCCCCTGCCTCATACCGGGCCGTCTCACCATGACGGGCGAGAAGCCTTTGCTGCAGTTGCCGGTACTCGGCTTCTATCTCATGCCGTACCTTGCTCACTGCTCCGTCCCCCTGACCACGGACCGACGTCTGACGTCCAAGGCCTTCCCACGGGCAGTACGCCACAGCCCGAAATTGATCGACGGTATCCAGCCGTATTTTCGAGGTCCGTTCCAGTCAGGACAAAGTGGGTGCCCCGGCCCGGCATCACACTCACCATCCTGAACTGAGTTCAGGACAGTCGCCAGCCGCAACTTCTTCTCACTGGTCATCACTCTCATGCTCCCGTTGTGCCGTTCCTTCCTTGTAGAGCAGACGGCAAGGCAAAACGTCCAAGGCGAGTGCGCCGGCGTCCCACCGCTTCGTCGCCGACGCAAAGCTACGGTTAACGGCGCTGCGCTTCTCTCGATCGCCCACACTGGGACTGCCGCCTCGGATGGTCCCCGCAGACGCAACTCCGCCCGCATGACCGGCCTTTGGATGCGTGCTGCAGGGTGTCTTCGGGCGGACGACCTGCGAACTCCGCGCTCAAGCCCCGGCTCAGGGTCTCACGGCGCCCGGCGTGGAGGCGCTGTGCCCTACCGGCGGAAGCCTCGCCCGGGATCGCGGACGCTGTGGCTGCCGAAGGGCTCGAACCAGGCGGCCGCCCTGAGGTCGCCCACACCCACGGACTGGTTCGCTAGGTCCTCCGGGTCTGCGATACCGCCGAGTTTCGGGTCGAAGAGCATCAGGACGTCGTGGTCCTGGAACAGCAGATCGGAACAGTCGTCCCAGCTGTAGTCGTCGCCGTGTTCGGGGAGCGTGTGGTGGGGATCCGTGGGTGGGCGATCTTCCAGGTGGGTGGGGGCGTCCTCGATGGCCAGGTGCAGGGCCATCTCCTCCGCAGTGCAGGTGGGTTCGGGCCACTTGCCCCGGGCGAGGTCTGCGGCCAGGTCGTCGAAGGCGCGCGCCATGCGCCGCCGCCATCGGTGGTCGGCCGTCCAGGTGAGCGGAGGCAGCCGGTCGAAGACTTCCCAGGTGGTGGCGTCGGCGTCCGGCAGGAACTGGTCCCCCAGGCGGTGTGCGTCGTCGTAGGCCTGGTCTGCGAGGAGAACGAGGGCTGTGTGGAGCAGGTCGGCGGTGCGGGGGGTGAGCTGCCAGCCGCACTCCTCGCAGTCGGGGTCCTCGCCTTTGCAGGGGCAGTCCCGTACGGCGAAGAGGGCGGCGAAGTTCGGCGTCTGCTCACCGGCTGCGGGCCTTTTGCGCTGCTGGCGCAGGCGCCAGCCGTGGACGAACCGGGTGACGACGGGCGCTGCGCTCCAGTCGGCCAGTTCGTCGCCGTCTTCGACGCTCAGCACCTCTGCCGAGCTTTGGTCTTCCAGCGTCTGGCTGCCAGTGACGTCGCTGTCCTCGGTGAGGGTGATCACGGCGCCGGCCAGGTCGCGTGGGTCGTCGTCGCCGAGTTCGGACGCCGGCAGCGGTTCCCAGCCGCGGCGGGCAGCGGCGTGAAGGAGCGCGTCTTCGTCGGTGATGTGGAACTCGCGCAGGTGGGTGATCCGCACGACCTTCCCCGGCAGGTCCTTGAGCCGCGGATGGCCCGCCGCTGCGGGCGCTGCCGAGGAATCCGGTTCGTCGTCGAACGGCTCCGAGTCCGGGTCCGTCGCCGTGAGCAAGGTGCCGGGTTCTGCGGGCCAGGTCCCGCTCGCGGCTCGCGTGACGGCCTGGCGCAGGGAGCCGGCCGGTGCATCCGGCATCTGGGCCGTCAGAGCGGTCAGTTCGTCATCGACGGCTGCGGCGTCACGCAGCGCCAGGACCCGGCGCAGAATGCCTGTCGCCTCGAAGGCGTGCTCAGGGTTTTTGCAGGTCAGAACGGCGGTCAGAGAACTGGGCCCGTGGTCGTGCGCCAGCAGGGCCAGCACGCGGCTCTTGCTGGAGGTGTGTTCGCACAGGAACTCGATGGCCCGGGCCACGGTCGGCGATGACGTCATCGCGGGACTCCAAAAGAGGAAGAGCGCGGGGCACACCGGACGGGCGGCGCACGCGCACAGACAGGAACCCGCTGGTGGACACGGTGCGGCCGCGTCCCCGGACGGTGAAAGAGGCAAGTTGGGGTGCCAGTTGGTGTCCTCGCTACGAACGAAGACCCGGACTCGGCTGACACAGACACTACCCGCGCCTGGCGGCGCGTACCCCGGACATCTACAAAAGAGCGGGATCTGCCGGGCACCGCCACCGCCACGCCAAAGGTCTGTCGCAAGCGGAAGAGCGGCACGCTGCGGTAGGAGATCGTGCAGCGTCTGTAACGACGGCGCGATGGGACCGTGCTGAGCAGTCCACGGGCGGCGAGTGTGACGCGGCGCAGCTCGTCGGCGAACCGGTTGGCCACCTCAGCGTTCCAGGCGGCCGTTTCCTCATCCTGGTCGGGCAGGAGGCGCGCGAGCGTCGTGCACGGCGTCACGCGGTTGCGTCGGGTCAGGTCGACGTATTCGTCCTGGCTCTCCGCGATGACAGTGATCACGCGCCGGAAGCGGTCCTCGTGTTGCTGCTTGATGCGCGTCAGGTCAGCGACGGTGTGGAGGGTACGGCCGTTCTTGCCGTCCACTTGTTCGTGGTGCGTGGGGCAGAGGATCAGCAGGTTGTCGAAGTCCGCGCGCTCCTGATTGGTCATAGAGGAGTCCAACCGTGCGGACCCCTTCTTGGCACCGCGGATGTGTGCGATCTCGCCTACCCAGTCGTCATTCTCGTTGAGCAGCCGCGTTCCGCAGCCAGGCTAGGCGCATTCGTTCCCGCTCAGTAGCCATAGCTCTCGGGAAACTTCTGTTCCTGGTGCCAGCCGCTTGGGTGCCTCTGGTTTGTCTACCTGCTTGGGTTGGGGGGCGGGCCCGCGTCGTCGATCTGGTGGCCATGGTTCCTCTCGTTCGCGGTGTGCTGCTGTAGGTTCTCAACTTCAGTGTCAGGCGCCGACCCTGTGACCTGGATATTTCCCTTGAGTCTCACGATGTGTCGGCAGGCGGCTGTCTCAGATCGGTGTCATTTCCTCAGGCTGGCCAGCAGGCTGCAACGCGGCCCGGGGCGTCACGAACCTGCATCGGCAACCATCCGTTCCACCCACTCACACACCTTCGTTGCACACGAACGTCCCGAGCGTCGTCGCCGACAAGGGCCTGCGGGACTACGGACGGGTTGATCAGCCCATAATTGGAGTCAGTGCCGAGCGACCCGGCGCATCGCACCCGCCCCGGGTGCACTCACCGCGATCGGAGAGCATCGTGAAGAACAGCGCGTTGTGGCGAGTGGTTGACAACGAGAGTGGTACCCAGTCCATCGTCAGCACGCCCTCCGAGGCGGTCGCGTTCGTCAACAGCCGGTTCGACACCGATGACGACGACGAGCCGTTCAGCATCACCAAGGTCGGCCCTCTCCTTCCGAAGCCGCTCGGGGTCATCACCGCATGGGCAGCCAAGAAGGACGGCGAGCGAACCGACGGGCGTACTGCCCCGATCACCATCAGGCCGGTTGTGACGGACAACGCCAGCGAGTGCGATGACGTCGTACTCTGGGGCGACGTGTACGTCTCCTGGGACCACGACATGTACACCGTCGAGGAGCCGGACAGCTCCGAGTACAGCGAGGCTTACAGCGCCGCCGAGTTGAGCGCGATCCTCGACGAGTACGCCGACGACTACGAGTACGCGCCTGAAGGGCCTGAAGGGCCCGACAGCCACAGGTGGCCGAAACCGGAAGAGTTGATCACCTACGGCGCCCAGGAGTGTGCCAAGCGGTTCGGGCACCTCGACGACGACGCCCTGCTGTGGCTCGCTGCCACCCGCATCACGCTCGCCGTGTGGCGCAACACACCCGTCGAGAACTGGCATGCCGGGAAGAGTCCGCTGCACGACGGCACAATGATGCGGATCAACACGGCAACCACCCGACTCGTGCGCTCGATGCTGTCGTTCGACCATGTCGACTGGATCGGTCTCGGTCTCGCGATCGTCAACCCGTCCCGGGTTCTACCGACCGGGCAGTCTGTGCTCGAGCTCGGGCTGGCCTGCCACAACCCTGACGACCCGGCACACGAGGTTGATCCGCGCGTAGAACTCGCGGGGATGGCACAGGTCGCGATCTCATGGGGGCGAAGGTACTGCCTTACCGAGAAGGAGTTCGGCCTGCGAACTCTGATCGAATCCTTCTGCGCGTCCGACAACGGCTGGTTCGGAGCACCGAGTTGGGGGCGCATCGTCGATCGGTTCCTTACGGCTGTCGACGACCGGGAGAATGCGCACTGGCGCATACACCGGGACAAGCCTTGGTTCGACAAGTGGTTCACCAACCGGCCGGCCGACATTGCGGACACCACGGAATTTCGTCGGCTGCTCCTTGCCGGGCCCGACCTGCTGTCCGAGGAGGCCGCCGAATGGTGCGTGGAAGGTGCCATCGGCTACGTCTGCCAGGACGACCACGCAAACGGCTGCCCGCGGTGCGGTATCCCGCTGGCAACGGAGTCCTCAAACGAGTGACGGCAGTGGCCAGCGATTCTCAGTCCGTGTCAGTTCGGCCAGTCACATGACATCGCGACTGAGAAAATGACACGGGATCTGAGAACCTACAGCTGCAGGGGTTAGGTCTGGGCCATGTCGACGAAGCGGGAGTAGTGGCCCTGGAAGGCGACGGTGATGGTCGCGGTGGGTCCGTGGCGGTGTTTGGCCACGATAAAGTCGGCCTCGCCGGCGCGGGGGGAGTCCTTCTCGTAGGCGTCCTCGCAGTGCAGGAGGATGACGAGGTCGCGTTGTCCTCGAGGGCGCCGGAGTCCCGCAGGTCGTTGATCATGGGTTTCTTGTCGGTGCGCTGCTCTGGGCTGCGGTTGAGGGTGGAGATCGCGACGATCGGCAGGCGGAGTTCCTTGGCGAGGAGTTTCAGGCAGCGGGCGATCTCGGAGATTTCCTCGTAGCGGGAGCCGAGCGGTCTGGTGCCGTAGGTGAGCAAGTGGACGGCGTCGACGACGATGAGCTGAACGCCTGCCCGGGCCTGCAGGTAGCGGCAGTGGGCGCGCAGGTCGTGGACGTTGGAGTAGGCGCCGTCCTGGATGTAGATCGGGGCGGCGCTGACGTCGGGCATCCGTCGGGCGAGGCGGGTCCAGTCCTCGTCGGTCATGGTGCCGGAGCGCATGTGGTGCAGCGCGACGCGGGCTTCGGCGGACAGCAGCCGCATGCCGATCTCGTTGCGGTCGGCTTCGAGGGAGAACACGGCGCTGGGCAGGTTGTGCTTGATGCTGGCGCAGCGGACGAAGTCGAGGGCGAGGGTGGACTTGCCCATGGCGGGCCGGGCGGCGATGACGGTGAGCTGGCCGGGGTGGAGTCCGCCGGTGAGGGAGTCCAGGTCGGTGAAGCCGGTGGGCACGCCGGGCAGGGTTGCGTCGCGGCCGCCGGTTGCCTCGATCCAGTCGAGGGTGTCCTCCATGACGTCGCCGAGCGGGCTGGCCGGCGGTAGCAGGGGGCGCCGGGTGGTGGCGGCGAAGATCTCGGCTTGCGCCTGGTCGGCGATGCGGTCCACGGCGTCCAGGTCGGCATCGGAGGCCAGGTTCTCGATGTGGATCGCGGCGATCTTGGTTCGGCGCAGCATGGCCGCGTTCTGTACGCGGTCGGCATTGGTCTGCCAGCTCCGAGCAGAGGAAGGCCCGTTGACGAGGGCGGTGATGTAGGCGGAGCCGCCGGCCTTCTCCAGGCTGCCCTGCTGGGTGAGGCGGGCGGCTACGGCGAGCGGGTCGGTGGTCTCGCCCCGCCCGTACAGGTCGAGGATCGTCGTGTAGATCAGATCGTGGGCGGGCCGGTAGAAGTCGTGCCCGTGGAGGGTGTCGACAATGTCGGCGATCGCGTCCTTGGACAGCAGCATCGCCCTCAGCACTCCCTTCTCCGCTTCAAGATCGTGCGGATGGTGCAGTGCGGCGTCGTTGTCGTCGATGGTCACCCCGGTTCCCTCTCCCCCATGTCCGTTTCCCAGGTCCCGCTGGCCGCAGCACGCGGCATCAGGTCAGAGTAGCCACGCTCGGGTCTGCATGATCACCGTTTCGGCCTGCCCACCGGAGGAGGGGTTGGTCTGCTTCGCACGGGAGTTGACGGGCCTGTCGGTTCAGAGCCGCCTCGATGGCGGGGTCGGGCGGCGCAGTTGTCGGCTCCGGTCGTGGTGTACGTAAGCTGTCCGGCATCGGGGGCAGCAAAGGAACCTGGGAGGGGTTTTCCTTCACCAGACGGATATGGCGCACCGTGCCCGCACCGAGCACGTCATTGAGCCCTTGCACCAGCCGGTCCGCCACGAGCCGTGTGTTGGTCAGCCAGGCAGCCGAGGGGCCGGCCAGGGTGAGCGTCCCGGTCTCGGAGTCGAAGTCGGTGGGGACCACGTGCTGGGCCAGGGGGCCGGCCACCGAATGCCAGGCTGGCAGCGGCGAGGCCTCGGACACGGCGAACAGGTCAAGCAGGACTCGCGCGAGAAGGACCGGCGGGGTCCGTCCCCGCACGCGTTGCCGGCGGACGGCGGGGGCGCGCTCGGTGAAGCGGCCCCGCCGGGCGTCCTCGCGAGCCCGGCGCAGGGCCAGTGCCGCCAGATCGACGCGTGCCTCGCTGCCCGGGTGCTGGTCGTTCAAAGTTCGACCTGGCGGAGCGCCGGGGTACCCCAGACCCGGACGACGCTGTGGTCGGTGAAGGCGTACACCAGCCGATAGGCCGGCGCTGCCTGCGGACCCTGGTACAGCCGGCTCAGGTACTGCTCGGCTTCGGGCTCGCTGTGGCGGGGAGTGCCGCACATCTGCCAGGCCAGCCCGTTCCACATCTCGGGGACCCAGCGCTTCCTCGGCTGCGGCTGGTCCTCACGGATCCTGTGGCTCGAGGGCACGCGTGCCGACGCCTCATCGTCCTCCCCGCCGGCGGAGCGCGGATTCGGTACGCGCGTCCCCGATCGCCGGCGGGTCTCGCACAGCAGACACAGGTCCGCGGCGTCCGGGCCGACGGGGCCGCCCGGGTGCTCGGGACAGCGGGTGGTCGGCTTGGAGGTGCTGACCGCGTCGTCCAGCAGGGCCAGGGCCCGCTCGAGGTCCTGGCGGATCTCCTGAGTGTTGGTGTCGGCGTCGTGGTCTTCGAGTCACGGGAAGGCCCCCAAGATCTCCTTCATCATGCCGGGCTGACAGCCAGGCGACCGGACCGGCCAAGGCGGGCACCGTAACCCTGGCAGCGTGCACGACCAGGACCGCCATGGCCAGCAAACTCGCTACGCTCCCTTACGGCCCACCACCTCCGACCAGCACAAACCCCGCACCTGCTATAGCAGTCGGCGTGAGAATGACCTGGCCTTTCGTCACCCATGTCAGCAACAGGTGAGCACCATCCATCAGTGCCAACTACCAGGTCACCGAGGCTGCACCACTGACATTTAGATGACGATGCCCAGCTGACACTTCCCCGCAGACTTTCAGTACGGACGAGGTCCGCGGGGCGCGGCTCGCCGCCCTGCAGACCGCGCTGGTGACAGCGTCCGCAGAGGAGGGCTTCCGCCGGACGCTGGTGTTCCACCACGTGGTGAAGGAGGCCGAAGCGTTCGCGGCCGGGCTTCCCGACATCGCCGCGCAGCTGAACACCAGCGACCCGGAGCTGTACCCCAAGACGATCTGGGCCAACTGGCTGTGCGGCGACCACAAGCCGCTCCACCGCCGTCGGCTGCTCGGGGAGTTCGCGGCCGGGATCACAGGCGACGGCAGCGTGGTGGAGAAGTGCTTCCTGTGCTCGGTGAAGGTCCTGGGCGAGGGCGTCGACACCAAGAACTGCGACTCCGTGTACTGGGCGGATGTACGCGGGTCGATGCCGGACCTGGCCCAGGCCGTGGGCCGGGCGCTGCGGATGCAGCCGGGCGAGGGCAAGGTGGCAAGCCTGGTGGTGCCGGTACTGCTCGGTCCGGGCGAGACGGCGGACAACATGCTCACCTCGCGGGCCTTCGGCGGGTTGGCGAAGCTGTTGGAGGCGCTGCGCGCGCACGACGCCCGCGTCGTGGAGGCTCTGGCGGAGCAGCAGGCGCAGAGCCGCGTCACAGGCGTCCGGAGCCGCAGCGGGAGCCCGGAGAACCGAGGCGAGGGGATCGGGTCTGGTGGGCCGTCGGCGCCCGCGCGGGCGCTGCTGAAGTTCTCCACGCCGCGCGACCCGGCACAGTTGGCTGCGTTCATCAACCTGCGCGTCCTCGACCCCGAGCACGAGCACTGGCGGCGCGGCGTGGAAGCCGCCGTCATCTACGCCCGCGAACACGGCGACCTCCGCGTCCCATTCACATACCGCGTGCCGGAGGGCGAGGAAGCCGAGGGGGTCGGATGGCCGGCGTCACTCGCCAACTTCCCGCTGGGGCAGTGGACCGCCGACGCCAGGAGGTTTTACGCCCGCGGCGACATGGACGAGGACCGCATCGCCCAGCTGGAGAGGCTGGGCATGATCTGGTCCCACTTCGACGTCGCCTGGGAGGAAGGCCTGGTCGCCGCGCGCGGATGGGCGGCCGAACACGGCCATCTCCTGGCCCCGCTGGACGCCACCCACCAGGGCTACAAGGTCGGCATCTGGCTCAAGAACCAGCGGGCCGCCGCCCGGCGCGCTCAGGACCTCGAGCAGCGCCAGGCCGAGGGACTGCCGGTCCAGTCGTGGTCCGGCGCCCTGTCGGAGGAACGCCGCGAGCAGTTGGAGGACATCGATCCGTCCTGGTGCCCGGCCTGGTCGGTGGAATGGCAGCGCTGTTTCCACCTCACCCGCCTGCATTTGGAGGAGGTCGGCGGCGAACTGCCCACCGAGCCGGGTGACGTCGTACACCGGGGCGAGGACCTCGGGCGGTGGGTCCGTGCGCAGCGGCTCGGCTTCGACAAGCTCACCGGCGTGCAGCAGTGGATGTGCGAACACGTCCTCGGCATCACACCCGCCACCGAGGACGAGAAGCCGAAACTACGCACCAGCCAGGCGGAGAAGTGGGCGATGCACCTCGCCGCGGCCCGGCAGTTCTTCGAGCGCGAGGGACATCTGAAGGTGCCACGCAAACACACCGAACGGATCATCCTCGGCAAGGACCAGGAACAGCGAGAGCTCCGGCTCGGGGCGTGGATCAGCAACCAGCGCAGCCGGGCCACGACGCTGTCCCCGGAACGGGTGGAGCAGCTGTCCGCGATCGGGATGCGATGGACGTAAGGCACAGGCGCAGGCAGTCCAGTGCCGAGCACGGTACTGCGGGATGTACCGCCTGCCCGTAGGTGAGGTGCACACCGAGAATCAGGGTGGGCGTGAGGGTGCGACAGCGCAGCCACCGCGGATGCCGTGGCGCTCTGGGCCGGTCGCGGTCTGTCATCGGGCCGGTCAGCGGGCACTCAATGGGGGCAACTGGCAGGCCCGCCCGGCCGAATCCGGCCCTGCATCCGGAAACGCACGCCGCTGTGTTGCGGGTGGCGGTGAAGTCGATGAGCTGCTCGGGGATGCCGGCGAGTTCCATGACCGGCCGCAGGCCCGGGGGGGGTACCGGGCCCCGGTCGCGAGGTCGAACTGCTCGCAGATCTCTTCCATGAGCCGCTGGTTGTAGAGCTCGGACAGCGCGACGGCGTACTCGAGGAACGGGCGGGTGTGCAGGGTGCCCCATCGGCCGTCCAAGCGGCGGACTTTGACCGACAGCAGCACATGGTCGTGGAGCAGCGGGCCGCCGTCGCGGTCCTCGAAGTGCCGGAACCGTGCGGCAATCACGCCCGTACGGGCGCGCCACGGGCCAGGCACCATCAGGCGCCCATCCGACCGGCGGCCCGGCCGATGCCCGCAGAGCCGGACCTGCAGAGCTCCGGTGCAACAGCACCGCAGACAAGCCAGAGTCCCCGCAGCGGGACGTGACGGCCACCACGGGGGCTCTCGCTCAGCAACCCCAAAGAGGCACTTGGATCAAGCCGAAGGTGCACCGCTCGTGAAGCCGTCACAGTGACCGTTGCGCGAACGGCTGGCAGTACGTCATCGGTTTCTTCGTCGCGTGGTGATCCAAAGGCTGGTGAAGAGGGCGATGCCGAGGGCGCCGAGGCCTACCCCGGCGTAACCGACGAGTTCCCCCCAGGCTTCGTTCTCCTTCTCCTCGTCATAGCTGAAGCTTTCGCCGCCGCTGAAGCTCGCACACCACTGACCGGGTCTCATCGGGCTGCCGTCACACTCGACGGCGTCGCCGTTCAAAAGCGCCTCGGCGTTCATGAAGAACATGGTCGAGCCGACGATGACCAGAACATAGGCCAGGACCGTGAGCCATGGACGAGTCGTCATTTCACCACCCTGCAGACGCATACAGACTGCCGCGAACGGTAGCGAACGATCGTCATACATCTGGGAGTTCAGAAACAAGCCCTGCGGCCCGCCGGTACGATGATCATGTGACCGATCGCCGCAACCTCGGCACAGGCCCCGAGACTCCCGCGCACCTCCACGCCGCCCAGGCCGACCTGCTCGACACACTGCCCGGCGTCCACCTGCCAGATTTGGACGAGCTGCGAGCCCGCGGAACCCTCGGAGTACGCCCCACCGCATCGCTGAGTCCGCGACGGAGCCTCGGAGCGGGCTGCCCCCAGGACGCGGAGCTCAACCGGTAACCGGATGTCACCAATATTCCGGCGTCGGCACGAGCGGCGCACAGGTTCCTCGGTCACCTCACAGGAACGCCCCTGCCTGGGGAAACAGGGTCCACACCTCATAGGCGTCACAGGGTGCTGGCCGGGTCGATGACGGTTTCCAGGCCGTCGGGCAGCAGGTCCATCTCCCGGTACCAGTCGCGCAGGTGAGCCTTGGTGACGTGCTGCAGATACTCGGCATCGGGTTTAGTCGCGTGCCGGAGCACCGTCTCCGGGTAGGGCACGTGGAGGTAGTAGCAGCGGGAGACGCCACTGTGTGCGCGCAGCAGGTCCTGGAGCATTGCGCCGTAGCGGTCGGCGTACAGGATGCCGTCCACGACGACGTGGAAGCCGTTGTCCAGGGCGTAGCGGGCGGTCAGGTCGATCAGGCCGATGTTCGCAGCCCCGGGCCGGTCGCGTTCGCGCAGCACGATCCGACGCAGGTTGTCCTGGCCGACGATCGCGAGGTTGCGGCCGAACTTCTCACGCAGGCCGGCTGCGACGGATGACTTCCCCGAGGCACTGTTGCCGCGGACCACGATGAGGCGTGTGTCTTCGGTTCCCACCACGACCGGCACGATAACGGCGGCCATTGACATGAGCCGCTCTCACTGGGCTGCAAAGTACGTAGGGAGTTCGTGGAAAGCTTCGTCGCCGAGGACCTTGTGGCGGGCTGGCCGGCCCGGACGCGCCCCGGTCCCCCGACCTGTATCCGTGCGTCGGCTGTCCCTCGCCGTGGGAGGCGTGCGTCAGGGGCGCAGGCCAGTGTGTGCGAGGGCGACCGCGCTGAGGGTGGCGATGGCCTCCTGGTCGCCCCGGCGCCAGGCGTCGGCGAATCCGCCGGGCGGGGTGGGCAGCTTGACGAGGGCGGCAGGCGAGCCGGTGAGGGCGCGCAGGGCGAGCAGGTCGGCGCCGCCGGGCGCGTCGGCGAGACGGCGGACGGTCATGCTGTGGCGGATCCAGAGCAGGCGCGGGGGGAGCCACAGAACCAGGATGAGGAGCACGGGGAGGACGATGAGAGCCGTGGCCGTCACGTCGGCGACCTGGGCGACGGTCTCCTGGAGCGATGCGCCGGCGTCCGCGAAGCCGGTACTGGCGTCGGCTGCGGACTGGAGCGGCTGCTGCAGAACGTCGCCGATGAGCGGTACGTCTGACGCCGCGTCCCCGACGTTGCCGAGTTCCTCGGCGAGGCCGTCTCCGGAGCTCTCGACCTTCCGCCCCGGCTCGGCGAGCAGCATGATCATGTCGCGGACGAAGAATGCCGCCCACACCGTGAGGGCGATCAGGGCCACGGCGATCAGGTCCACGAGCACCTGGCGGTTCCGGCGTGCGGGGATCTCGGCGTAGAGGCGCAACGGCGGGCTCCTGTTCTGTTCAGGACGTCGAGGAGAATCGGCCGTCCCGCCAGCGACTCGGCCGGACGGTCTCGGGGGCGACTCTTCCACCGCGCTCCCCGGGCAAACGTGCAAGACGCGGACCGTGGCCGGCCCCGGTCGACGACGATCGTTTCGGGCAGGACGACGGGCCTGGCCACCGTGCCGGCCAGGCGCTCGTCCAGCGGGGCCAACCGCTGGTGAGGCAGCGCGCGGGCGTGATCCATGTGCAGGACCCCGCTCGGGCCCGGTCCTGCGGTGGGAGGGCCGGGCCCGACGTCTCAGCCGGTCACGGTGTTCCCCTGCGGCCGCATCGCCTTGTTGAGCGTGGGGTTGGTGTCGCTCTTCTTCTCGGTTCCGATCATCGTCGTGCTGGTGAAGGCGTCGACGAAGTCCGGCTGGGGCGGCGGAGCCGGGGCGGGAGTAGAAGATTCCGTGAGGCGGGAGGCTGTCAGCCTCCGTTCATACGATCACGGCATGTCTGATGCCTTCACCGTCTTGTGGACCCATGACACGTGCCGGGCTCTGCGCAAGGCGGGCCGCGTGGGCGAGCGACCGCCGGTCGCCTTCAGCGGCATTCATTCCTCCCTGCCCGCGTGGACGGGTGCGCGTGCTGGGGACGAGGTGTACGCGCTGCACGTCAACCGGTGCGAGGTGTTCCTGGTGAGCCGGCTGCGGGTGATCGACTTGGAGCGGCGCGCCTGCTGTGGCACTCCCCCCGCAACATGGGAAGACCCGGCGTACTCCGGGCACGGCGACTGGTCGATGCTCGGTGCCGATGGCTGCGGCGCCGTGGCAGTCCATGTGGACGCGACGCCCGTACGCTTCGATGTGCCGATCCCCGGCGAACTGCTTGCGAGGCCTACCTGGCGTAACCGCCGAGGACAGACCCGCAGCCTGAAGCACGTGGTGGATGGCCGTCTCGAGCGCTCGGTCAGTCTTCAGGGGTTCTACCGTCTGACCTCCGAGTCGGCTGACGAGTCGGCCGAAGTCGTCACCAGCGCTCTCTCTTGATGCGGACGAGCGTTGGATCACGCCATCCCTCTCGCCAACACTGACCTGTTTTCCTCGTCAGGCACACGTGAATCGACCGGGGCCGGGCTGCGGTGCCTCCCGATGTGGGGGTTCTGGCACAGATCTTGGGGAGCGGTCGCGGAGGGTTACGGAAGCACGATCATCTTGCGAGGCAATTCGAAAATTTCGATCTCGCTATGGCGATTGCCCGTCAGATCGCGTCGTATCCCACCTCCTCGTAGACCCGGTCCCACCAGGTGTCCATCTCGAATGCGGGCGGGTCGAGCTCCCGCAGGCGGTCCCGGATTTCCATCCCGAAGGCGACCCGGGCCTCCCCGGCGGGGTCGTCGTCGCCTCCGTAGTCGTCCGGCGGCTCCAAGTCGTCGAAGTCGTCGACGTGTTCGCAGCGGTACTCCCAGGCGGCGAGCGCGTCGAGGAAATCGATCATGGATGAGTTGACGAACCGCTTGGCGGGGTCGACGCCTTCCGCGAGCACCCACACACGGCCCGTCTCGTCGAGGACGTACTCGGGAGCGGGCCATGTATCGGTCAGTCCGAGACTCCAGAAACGGCCGGCCACACGCGAGAAGGGCGCCGAGCCGGGCACCGGCAGACACATCGTGTCCCCGTGCGGCAGCCCGTACCTGCGGGCCACCTCCAACGCCTCCCGTACCGGCGCGGGCCAGTCGGCCACCTCGCGTGCGTCCGCCGTGGGCAGGTCGAGCGTGCCGTTCTGAGCCCAATGGCCGGGGCGCACCCAGTGAGGGGTGTACCGCCCCGAGCCGTTCTCCTCGGCCACCTGGTGGGCTCCCCTCCGGACGCCTGTTTCGAGCTGTGGAACCATCCCACACACAGCGTCCATGCCGTCCGTGGGGGTCCAGTTCCGTGCCTGTCTCCGCCCGTCTCCTCGCCACCCTCCCCGCACTGCTGAGCCCTGCGTCGGCGGACGCCCCGCACTGCTGAGCCCTGCGTCGGCGGACGCCCCGCACGTGCTGTGCGGGCCCGGCCACCGGCTTCTGGTGCAGCGCGGCGACACCGAGGTAGCCGTCCGCGACCTGGACCAAAACGGGCCGGAGGTCCGCTTCCCCGCGCCGTGGCCACGTGGATTCGGCTCGGTGACGGTCTCTCCGGCGGGGGACGTGGCCGTGTTCGCCGGCGTGCACGCGCTGCGGGCAGTGGACCGTGCGGGTGCCGTGCTGTGGGAGGTCCGGCATGGCTGCTGGTCCTCCACCGTGTGCGCAGAGCCCCACACCTCCTTCGTCGAATACGCCGACGACCGCAACCACCGCTACGCCGACCACGGTTCGGCTGCTTTCTCCCCCGACGGCAAGCTCCTCTGGGCGCACGTCCGCAGCGACTCGGGGGAAGACCTGGAGGAGTGGCTGGTCCTGGACCCCGCCGACGGCACGGTCCTGGGCCGGGTCGGGACGGGGACGGTAGGGTCTTCGTTCCCCACCCCCCACCCAGACCCCGCGTACATGGGCCTGACCGTCGGCGAGGGTGACGAGGACTCACCCGCCTTGTGGGGGCGCTGGGACGGCCGGACGCTCTCCGTACGGCGACTCGACGAGCAGGTGCTCCTCGCCGTGAGCCCGTCCGGCCGCCACCTCCTGGCCACGGATCCGGGGCAGTGGTGCCTCTACCTCCTCCAGAAGGAGGACGGCGAGGAGCTGCGGCGACTCGCCGCCGCGGACGCGGTACCGCCGCCCTCGGGCGACGACCACGCGCGCTGGGACTACGAGGCGGCCTTCCCTCACGACGACGCCGCTGTCGTGGGCACCGGGTACGACATGGGCGACCCCCGCCACTGGCTCGTCGACCCAGCCACCATGACGCTGCGCGGCCGGATCGCCTACCCCTTCCCCGTCCACGGGAGCGCTCGTGGGGCGGGCCACGGCACCTGGTACACGGTCTCCCAGGACCAGACGCTCCTCTACCTGTGGCGGCTCGACGGGCGTTGAACCCGCACACCCGGACATGTCGTGGTGCGCACGGTATGACGACACGCCGACATGGTCACTCCAACGTCCAGGAACCCGACCCCGCGGTCGAGTGGAGACCACCAGATGAGCAGTTCAGCCATACTTGGCGTGATCTGCTTGGTGGTGATGGCCGCAAACTCGCGCGCAACGTCGCGGGTGAGGCAACTTCAGCGGACCGCGACGGCGCAAGCGGGGGGCCGGCTGCATCCCCGGCTCACCCGCCGGGCGGCATGGGGCGATCACGAAGGACCGCTGCCGATCATCGAGGGCACACCGTGATCCGCCTGTCGGTCGAGAAACTGCCCAGCGGCGGCGTGAATGAGCCTGTCTGGCTGTGGTGGTCGGGCACCGGCGCCGATCCTCAGGACGCGTCGACCGCTGTTGGCAGGCGTTCCTTCGCCGGTTCGACGTGGAGCGCACCTTTCGACTCTCAAGCAGACTCTCGGGTACTCATCCTGGGTCGTCACAGGGAAAGCTCAGCCATTTCCCGCCGATGATCGAGCAGCCGGAGCCGACCATCTGGCGCCTCGAGCTGGTGGCATCCCGCCCGCCTGGTCCCTCGGCCGCCGGGCGGACCCCGAGGCGGAAGTGTGCAGCAGATGTCCTTGCCGGCCAGGGATGACGTCGGGGGTGTGGTCATACGGCAGCGAGTGGAGCCTGCCGCCGGGGGACGGTGTTCCTGCTTGGCGTCTACCGGCGGGCGGTGGCCGGCCGGAAGGCGGTCCTCCTCATGACGGGCTCTCTCCGCCCCCGTCGCCCATGGAGAATGTCTGACCCGATGCTCCACCGGCGTGGTCGGCCGGGCCGACGGGCGTCTGCCAGTGACTGTTACTGCCATGGTCGCGCTCGCGCCGCACGTCGATGGCCCACTGGATCACGCCATAGAGCACAATAACCGCCGCGAAACCGCTGATTGCGACCCACAATTCCACTGGTGCCACCTCGTCTCAGCCCTCAGGGGCCTGCGGACAACCGCAGGCTCATTGCTTGGTTCGAAGTCAGCGTCCCCCGCATGCCACCGTGTGACGGCGCATTTGAGGAAGCTCAGAGGTGCTCTCCAAGGAGTCCGTGTGCGGACCGACCAGTCCGGTCAGCTCGTCCGGGGAGCGAACGAGCGCCGGCGGAACAGGCTCTTGACCTCAAGTTCGGATGAGGTACGACACTCGGGGTATGGAGATCACAAACAGTGGCACCATTCTTTTCCGCAACACCATGCGCATCACCGACGGCCGGCTCGACGGCTTTCGGCACGCCATCGCGCGCGCGGTGGCATTTGCTCAAGAGAACGGCCCCCAGCTCATGGTGGAGGTCTTCGTCGATGAGGAGCGGATGCTGGCGTACAGCTTCCAGCTCTACCGGGACTCCGATTCCATCCGCACCCACTGGCGGCTGTCTGACCCGTACATCCGGGAGGTTATGGAGCACTGCACCGTGCAGCACTTCGAGGTATTCGGCCATCCGGACGCGGACATCGTGGCGGCTCTCAAGACTCCCGACGGCGGCTCGTTCCCCTTCTCCGTCTCGCCCCGCCTCGCCGGCTTCAACCGCTTTGAGAAACCTGGAGAATCCTGACGGGGTGAAACGGCCCTCGGTGGGGGTCGCGAGTTGATGTCCGTTTCTGGGGACGGGTGAGGCCGCGGTTGTGTGAGTTTCAGCTGCCGGTCGGGCTCGAAGGTCTCTACGCCCTTGAGTGGTTCGGTGAGCTGGATCGCGTGCGCGCCCGCGCGGGCTTGATGTGCTTGCGGGTGAGCTCCTGGGCATGCAGGAGCCGGGCTCCACGGGGCCGGAGGGGGCATGGCTGTGGGGTCATAGGCCGGCCGCTCCGTCGATGCGTTCGCGGAGCAGGTCGGCGTGGCCGTTGTGGCGGGCGTACTCCTCGATCATGTGGATGAGTACCCAGCGCAGCGACACCGTGCCGCGCCAGGGGTCCTCTCCTTCGACGTCCAGGTCGGGGGCCTCGGTGACGAACCGTTCGGCGAAGGCCACCTCGGTCCGCCATGTCTCCCACGCCGCGGCGACCGTCCCGGGATCGTCCGTGGCGCCGTCGAAGTCTCCGTCGGGGTCCGCGGGCGAGGAGAAGAGGGCCGGTGCGTCGTGGGCGGCAAGGACCCGCCGGAACCAGCGGCGTTCGACGTCGGCGAGGTGCCGGACCAGGCCGAGGAGCGAGAGCGTGGAGGGCTCCACGGACCGCAGGGACACCTCCGGTCCCAGGCCGGAGCACTTCAACTGCAGCGTGGCGCGCTGGGCGCCGAGGACATCGACGAGCATCAGTCGTTCGTCGCCGGTCGTCGGGCCGGTGAACCGGCGATCGTTGTCGGCGCCGCCGAACAGTTCTGCTCTTCTGGTGGGATCGCTCATGTCCGCCCGTCTCCGTTCGCGCTGCTCGTGCTGTGCGGCCGTGGCTGCCACGGTCGTTTCGTTGGGGAGGGGTGAACGCCCGTCAGGGTTTCACCGCGTGGAGCACCCGCATCCCCGTGGAGTCTGCGGCGTCGTGGCGGGCCTCCAGTCCCGCCGTCCGGCACTGTGCGACCAGCCAGGAGGACGCGAGCCGCAGCTTGGGGTAGCTGTGGCGCTCGGCGAGGAGCCGGTCGTAGTGGTGGGCGCTGGTGTCCCCTGCGGCGCGGGTCATGGTGTGCTCCTTCGGGTTCGTGTGCCGAGACGCCGGCCCTCATGCCGTCGCGGGTCTTCTCCGGGCGGTGGAACGGCGCTTCCAGTAGGCGACGGTCAGCACGGCCAGCAGTGGCCCCCACAGGGTCAGCGGCGCGTAGCAGATATAGAACCAGGCGGATTCCCAGCCGCCGGCCCGGCTGGGGAAGTCGGCCGGCTGGTCGCCGCCTCGGATGGTGGTGCCCCTGATTTCGGAGACGGTGAACAGGAGGGTGAACAGGAGGGTGAGGATCACGGCCCCGGTGGCAGCGGGGAGGGCCGCTGCTGTCCGCGGGACCCGGCGGCCGCGCAGGACCGGGATCCAGCGCGGGAACACCTCGCCCCAGCGGGCGATCAGGCCGATCGCGGTGAACGCGAAGGCTTCGGACAGGATCGACAGGGAGACGACGTACGCCCGTTCGCCGGGTCCGGGACCGCCGTCGAACGCGGCCGGGAGTCGCCAGATGCTGGAGGGAAGGACGGCCAACGGAACGGCGTAGGCGAGGAGTTGGATGCGCCGTGACACTCCGGCTACGGGCTCGTGGGCGGTCCGCCATGTGGCGTGGAATCGTCCGAGGGGCGGTGGCGGTTTGTCGGCGTGCAGGAGTCGTGGCATGTGCGGTCCTCGCTTGGGTGGCCTGCTGTTCGGCCCGTTGGGTCATGAAGATCCCAGTCAGGTGGGCCTGTGAGGATCGTGCTGGGGGCTGAACGCGCTCCGCTTGACGGCCGGCGCAGTGGTGCGACCGGAGGATGACCGTGCAGCGGAACGCGGTTGGTGTGCCGTCCGGTGGATCGCGGGGTCCGCCGCAGCCGGTGTCGGTGCCGCGTGCCACGATCTGCCCATGACTGACAGCCCGTCACGCGACAATCACGACACTTACGACGACGCCGTCCACACGGTGGCCGAGCTGCTGGAGGCGGACTTCGGTGACTGGGAGCTGGCCACGGTCAGGGAGCTGGTGGCGTCCCGTCCGGGGTGGGAGCAGGGGAAGGTGTACGACGGCCAGGTGGTGGTCACTCCTGGCCGGCCCGGCACGCAGCTGGTGCTCGAGGCGGGCAAGCTCGGTTTCGACTCCACGCGGTACACCTACGGGCAGGTGCATCTGCTGGATCACTCCTACCGGCCGTCGCCGGGGGGTGCGGCCGCCTCTCGCATCGCCGCTCTCGCGGAGGCGCTTGCGGGGGTCGGCGAGCCGGTGCGGTACGAGGACTGCGGTGGTGCCCCCGGGCTGCGCTGGCGCGGGGAGCGCCACACCGTGATCTTCCAGAGCAGCCGGCGGGCCAGCCGGCTTGCGGTGCACCCCCTCTCGCCGCTGCATGGTGCCGCGGCGGAGATCGCCGAGGCGTTGCACGACGGTGGCAGGCCCGGTGAGCGGGAGCGGGTGCTGTCCTACGGGCCCGGCGCGACGCTCGCCCGGCGCAGGGCGGCGTTCGGTGAGGTCTACGACGCTGTTGTCGGCCGTATCGGTCTTCCCACGCTGCACGGTGGTTCGGCCGAGGGGCCGGGAGTGCGGTGGCGGAACGAGCGGCGGTTGCTGCTTCTCACCGGGGACCGCGCGGGTGTGGTGCTGGAGGTGCACGACACCGGGGAGTCGGAGGAGGAGGAGCACCGCACGTTCAAGTGGGGCGGGCCGTGGAGCGCGGACGAGCCGTCGGACTTCCGGCACCTGCCGTATCTGTGGCAGCTGGACCGCGGCGGTCCGGGGTGGGGGCCCGACGTGTTTCCGGGTGGCCGGCTGGCACCGAGCCTGGACCACCTGCAGGATGCGCTCACGGTGTTGCTGGGTTCGTTCGTGGAGCACCTGCCGCCGCAGGTCGGTCTGAACTGGACGGGTTTTGTGATCACCCACAACGGCCGTGACAGCGTGCGGCTCGGGTTCGATCCCGAGGAGGGTCTGCGGGCCTACCGTGCGGACCGTGCCGAGGAGGACTCCGCCGAGAAGGCGGCGGCGATGCGGGAGATCGGCTGGCAGCACCGCGAACGTTGGCAGTGGAGTGCCCGATTCCCTGAGGCGGCCGAGGAGTCCGCCGAACGGGCCGCGCGCCTGGTGGTCGCCCAGTTGCGCGCGGACGGGGTGCGGAACCCGGGTGAGGAGTGCGGGCTGCGCGATGTGAGCTGCAACGACATGGGGACGCTCGATCTTTACGGGGCGGGCGTCGGGCGCTGAGCCACGCCGTTCATCTGTGGTGGGGAGCTGGGCGTGGTGGGGGTGAGGGCGCTGTGTCCCGGCGGGGAGCCGTGCCGCTCGGGACGGCACGGCTCCCCGGACCGGGGCGCAGCCCGCCCGGTCCTGTCGGCGGACGCAGCTGCTCCTCCCTGTCTACGGCCCCGGGTGCGGTTCGCGCGACCGGAGCCCCGGTGAGTCGCCGACGGGGCTCCCTCGTACGGATGCTTCTGCTCCGGCCGGCGAACCGGACGGCCTGACGCAGCCGTCGGGACCGGCATGCAGATCGATGAGCAGAACATCGCCGAGCCGGGTCTCGTGGTCCTGGACATCACTGCCGCCGACGAGGACACCGTCCGCGCCGTGTTGGACGGTCTCCAGCAGCAGTGGGTCACCTCCGGTGTCACGCCGGTATGGCGCACGCCGGGTGAGGCGGGAGTCAGAGCGCGCGTGTACGCGGACGTACGCCGCCGTCCCGATCCGCCGGCCTAGCCTCGTCCGGCGAGCCGAGGGCAGCCCGGCCTGATCGCCGGCCGGGTGCCCTCTTGGCGTGGTGGCATTTCGCAGGCGCTCCGTCGTCCGGTTCGGTTATTCGACGTCGACCCAGTCGAGGCTGCGTTCCACGGCCTTCTTCCAGCCCGCGTAGCCCTTTTCCCGTTCCTCGTCGCTCCATTGGGGCTCCCACCGCTTGGACTCGTGCCAGTGGGAGCGGAGTTCGTCGGTGTTCTGCCAGAAGCCGGTGGCGAGTCCGGCCGCGTAGGCGGCGCCGAGGGCGGTGGTCTCGGCCACGACGGGGCGGCTGACCGGTACGCCGAGGACATCGGCCTGGATCTGCATGCACAGGTCGTTGGCGGTGACGCCGCCGTCGACCCGCAGGACGTCGAGGGCGACGCCGGAGTCCTGTGCCATCGCTTCGGCGACGTCGCGGCTCTGGTAGCAGATGGCTTCGAGGGTCGCTCGGGCCAGGTGTGCGTTGGTGTGGAAGCGGGCGAGGCCGACGATGGCGCCGCGGGCGTCGGAGCGCCAGTACGGGGCGAACAGGCCGGAGAAGGCGGGGACGAAGTAGATGCCGCCGTTGTCCTGTGCCTGTCGGGCCAGTGCCTCCACCTCGGAGGAGGAGCTGATGATGTGCATCTGGTCGCGGAGCCACTGGACGGCGGAGCCGGTGACGGCGATGGATCCTTCCAGCGCGTACACGGCCGGTTCGTCGCCGAACTGGTAGGCCAGTGTGGTCAGCAGGCCGCTGCGGGACCGGACGATCTCCGTGCCCGTGTTGAGGACCAGGAAGTTTCCGGTGCCGTAGGTGTTCTTGGCTTCGCCGGGGCGGAAGCAGACCTGGCCGACGGTGGCCGCCTGCTGGTCCCCGAGGACGCCGGTGATGGGTACGGCGGTGCGCAGCGGGCGGGTGGTGCGGGTGGTCCCGAACGCCTCGGGGTGCGAGGAGGGGTTGATGGCCGGGAGCATGGCGCGTGGGATGCCGAAGATGTCGAGGAGTTCGTCGTCCCAGTCGAGGGTCTCGAGGTTCATCAGCATGGTCCGGCTGGCGTTGGTGACGTCCGTGGCGTGGATGCCGCCGTTGGGGCCGCCGGTGAGGTTCCACAGGACCCAGGCGTCGGTGTTGCCGAAGACGGCCCGGCCGTTCTCTGCGGCCTGGCGGACGCCGTCGACGTTCTCCAGGATCCATTTGATCTTGCCGCCGGAGAAGTAGGTCGCCGGCGGCAGGCCTGTCTTGCGCCGGATGAGTTCTCCGTGTTCCCGCTCGAGGGCGGCGGCTATGGAGTCGGTGCGGGTGTCCTGCCAGACGATGGCGTTGTAGTGGGGCTGGCCGGTGTGGGGGTCCCAGATGACGGTGGTCTCACGCTGGTTGGTGATTCCGATGGCCGCCAGATCGGCTGCGGACAGGGCGCCTTGCCGGACGGCGTTCTGCATCGTGGAGTTGGTGCGTTCCCAGATTTCCACGGGGTCGTGTTCGACCCAGCCGGAGCGCGGGAAGATCTGTTCGTGTTCGAGCTGGTGGCGTGCGACCTCGTTGCCGTCGTGGTCGAAGATCATGAAGCGGGTGCTGGTGGTGCCTTGGTCCACCGCACCGACGAACTCGGGCATGGCTGGCCTCTCACTCGTCCGGTCACTCGTCCGGTCACTTGTCCGGCGCGGGCACCCGGCCGGGTTCCTGTTCGGCGACGGGCAGGAAGCGGCTGATCAGCAGGCGGTAGAGCAGCGCTCCGACCAGGCCGCCGATCAGGGGGCCGGCGATGGGCACCCAGAAGTAGAGGTCGCCGTACTGATCTCGCCAGGCGCCTCCGTAGCCCGTCAGGAATGCCGCCAGGCGGGGTCCGAGGTCACGGGCGGGGTTGATCGCGTAGCCGGCGTTGGTTCCCCAGGCCATGCCGATGGCGACGACGATCAGGCCGATGATGAAGGGGGCGAGATTCGCGCCCGGCGGTGTGTTGAGCAGGTCGGTGACGGCGAAGACGAGCAGTACCAGCAGGGCGGTGCCGATGATCTGGTCACGGAAGGCGCCGAACTGGCTGATCGGGAGTCCGCCGTTGCCCGGCAGGGTGGAGAAGACGATCTCCGTCTTGTCGGTGTGGCCGGGGTCGGCCTTGGCCAGCACCTCGCTGTAGTTCCAGCGCACCAGCAGGGCGGCCACGAAGGCGCCCGCGGTCTGGGCCAGGGCGTACGGCAGGACCTTGCGCCACGGGAAGCCTTTGAAGGCCGCCAGGGCGAGGGTCACCGCGGGGTTGATGTGGGCGCCGCTGATCCTTGCCGCCACGTAGACGCCCAGGACGACGCCCAGGCCCCAGGCCCAGGCGATGCTGTCGTGGTCGCCCAGTGCGCCGTCGGTCAGCGCACCGCCTGCGACGACCTGTGCGACGACACCGCATCCGATGAGGATGAGGATCATGGTGCCGGCGAACTCGGCAGAGAGTTCACCGATGAGACGTGACTTGGACGTCGGTTCCGGCATGTTCTGCGCCTCCCGCCCAGATGGTCGGGCCGATTACGGCCGCGTCCCGGCCATGCTCTCCCGCAGGGGCGCGGTCGGCATCTCGGGTGGGCTCTCCGGGGAGCCTGCGGCGGGGAGGCGGGCGGCGGGTCAGCCTTCGACGGCGGTGTCCTCGCCGCGGTTCTCGGCGAATTCCCACCAGGCGAGGGGGAGCCAGTCCCCGTCGACGAAACCGTCGACGGCCGACCCGCGGCCGTTGATCGACACGGCGGTTCCCGGCGGGTAGGTGGTGCCGGACAGTCCGGACACGGGGACGAGCAGGGTTCCGAGGCGTCGTATCACTGTTCGGGTTCTCTTTCTGCGGGTCTCTGCGGTCCTCTATGGGTTTCCGCGCGGGTTTCTTGGTGTTTCCGCTGGTCTTCCGGGGGTTTCGTCCCCGGCTTGCGCAATCCGCGCATACACGCATACGCAATGACAGTAGCCAATTTGTCCCATGCGGAACAACGGGCGGACCATGAGATGGAGCACGAATGCACGAAGGCACGAAGGCACGAAGGCACGAAGGCACGCAAAGCAGCAGTGCCGAGCGGAGGTGCGTGAGCATGAAGGCCGTCGTCTACAAGGGGCCGTTCGAAGTAGCGGTCGAGCAAGTGGAGAAGCCCGGGATCCAACACCCGAACGACGTGATCGTCCGCGTGACGTCGACAGCGATCTGCGGTTCCGACCTGCACATGTACGAGGGCCGCACCGCCGCCGAGCCGGGCATCGTCTTCGGCCACGAGAACCTCGGGATCATCGAGGAGACCGGGGACGGCGTGTCGTCCCTCAAGCCGGGTGACCGGGTGGTCATGCCCTTCAACGTCGCCTGCGGATTCTGCAAGAACTGCACGGCCGGCTTCACGGGCTTCTGCGTGACCGTGAACCCCGGATTCGCCGGCGGTGCGTACGGCTACGTCGCGATGGGGCCGTACAGCGGAGGCCAGGCCGAGTACGTGCGGGTGCCGTATGCCGACTTCAACTGCCTGAAGCTCCCGGAGGGCGACGCCCACGAGAGCGACTTCGTCCTGCTCGCCGACATCTTCCCCACCGGTTACCACGGCAACGAGCTGGCCGACGTCCGTCCGGGCGAGAGCGTGGCGGTGTACGGCGGCGGGCCCGTCGGGCTGATGGCCGCCTACTCCGCGATGCTGCGCGGCGCCAAGAAGGTGTTCGTCGTCGACCGGGTGACCGAGCGGCTGCAGAAGGCCGAAGAGATCGGCGCGATCCCGGTCAACTTCACCGAGGGCAGTCCGGTGGAGCAGATCAAGGACCAGACCGCGGGAGAAGGCACCGACAAGGGCATCGACGCGGTGGGCTACCAGGCCCAGTCCCAGGCACGCGGCGAGGAGCGCGAGGAGCCGGCGACCGTCCTGAACTCGCTCGTCGAGACGGTCCGGCCGACCGGAGCGCTCGGCATCCCTGGCCTGTACGTGCCGGCCGACCCCGGCGGGCCGGACGAGCAGGCCAAGAAGGGCATGCTGCTCGTGGCGATCGGCAGGCTCTTCGAGAAGGGACTGCGCCTGGGCACCGGCCAGTGCAACGTCAAGCGCTACAACCGGCAGCTGCGCGACATGATCATCGAGGGCCGGGCGCGGCCCGGCTTCGTCGTGTCGCACGAGCTGTCGCTCGACGAGGCACCGTCGGCGTACGAGAAGTTCGACAAGCGCGTCGAGGGCTACACCAAGGTCGTCCTGCACCCGAACCGGTGACCTGATCCGGGACGGCCGACCGGCCGGGGCGCGGCGGGGCCGCCCCCGGCCGGGGCCGTGCGGCCGGTGGTGGTCTCCCGTGGGTGGCGCAGCGGCTTGCTGAGCGGCCGATGGGCTGGGTGGTGACAGCTGGTGAGCGGTTCGGTGCGTTGCGTGGCCCGGTGAGGTCGTGGAGGCGGGCGCCTGTCCGGCCGTGTTGTCCTCGCCGCGGAAGGTGACGGCTTCCCTGCCGATGCCGAGAGCCTCGAGCAGCACGTCCAGCGCCGCTGGTGGTCCGGCAGGAGAGGTGAGGAGCGTGGTCCGCGGGCGTCGGGCGGGCGGGTGCCAGGGCCCCGGTGCTTGGCAGCGGGGCCCGTGGCGGGGCCGGGGTCAGTCGAGGGGAGTGAGTGTGCTGGTGCGTGCCAGGTTCGCGTACCAGCGTGAGCTTGCCTTGGGGATGCGCTTGCCCGTGGGGTAGTCGACGTAGATCGTGCCGAAGCGCTTGCTGTAGCCGTAGCCCCACTCGAAGTTGTCGAGGAGGGACCAGAGGAAGTAGCCGCGTACGTCCACGCCCGCCTCGATCGCCTGGTGGACCGCGGTGAGGTGGCCGTGGAGGTAGGCGATCCGGTCCGGGTCGCGGACCTCGCCGCTCGGGTCGACGTAGTCGTCGAAGGCCGCGCCGTTCTCGGTGATCACCAGGGGTGTGCCGGGCAGGTCGGCGCTCAGGCGCAGCAGGAGGTCGTGCATGCCGGTCGGGTCGACGGCCCAGCCCATGGCGGTGGTGTTGCCGGGCGGGAGGTGGAAGGCCACGTTGTCGGCGCCCGGCCAGGGGCTGTGGTCGCTTCTGCCGTGGCCGTCGGAGCCGTGGTGTGTGCCGTCGGCGGCGGCGGAGACCAGTGTGGGTGTGTAGTAGTTGACGCCCAGGAAGTCGAGCCGCTGCTTGATGTCGGCGGTGTCGCCGTCGCGTACGAAGGACCAGTCCGTGAGGTGGGCCGTGTCGCGCAGCAGGTCGGCGGGGTAGGCGCCCTCGAACATCGGTCCGGTGAAGACGCGGTTGGCGAGGGCGTCGATGCGGCGCGCGGCGTCCACGTCGGGCTCCGCCGTGGTGAGCGGGCGGACGTGGTGGATGTTGAGGGTGACGGACACCTGCGCGGCGGCGGGCAGGTTGGCGCGCAGTGCCTGGACCGCCTTGCCGTGCGCGAGGTTGAGGTGGTGGGCGGCGCGCAGGGCGGCGACCGGCTCGGTGCGGCCGGGTGCGTGCACACCGGAGCCGTAGCCGAGGAAGGCGCTGCACCAGGGCTCGTTGAGCGTGGTCCAGGTGTGCACCCGGTCGCCCAGGGCGTCGGCGGCGAGTGCGGCGTACTGGGCGAACCGGTCGGCGGTGGCCCGCTCGGGCCAGCCGCCGGCGTCCTCGAGTTCCTGCGGCAGGTCCCAGTGGTAGAGGGTGGCGACGGGCTGGATGCCCTTGTCGAGCAGTTCGTCGGTGAGGCGGCGGTAGAAGTCCAGTCCCTTCTGTACCGCCGGGCCGCGGCCGGTGGGCTGTACGCGCGGCCAGGCGATGGAGAACCGGTAGGCGCCGACGCCGAGGTCGGCCATGATGGCGACGTCCTCGCGCCAGCGGTGGTAGTGGTCGGTGGCGATGTCGCCGGTGTCGCCGTTGCGGACCTTGCCCGGGGTGCGGGCGTAGGTGTCCCAGATGGAAGGGGTGCGGCCGTCCAGCGCGGCTGCTCCCTCGATCTGGTACGCGGCGGTCGCCGTGCCCCACAGGAAGCCCTGCGGGAAGGTGCGGGTGGCGGGCGCCTGGGCGGCGGGGGCGACGTGCCGGGTTGCGGTGGTCACGGGGGTCCTTCCGGTGAGCGGGAGAGGAAGTGAGGAGGGGTGAGGAGAAGGGAGAGGGCTCGTCGGCGCTCGAAGGCGCTCGAGGGTGTTCAACGCCTTGACGGGGCTCAGCCCTTGACGGCGCCCTGCATGATGCCGCCGACGATCTGCCGGCCGAAGACGACGAACATCGCCAGGAGCGGCAGTGTGCCCAGGAGGGCGCCGGCCATGATCAGTGACTGGTCGCGGATGTATCCGGCGCTGAGCTGGGTGAGCGCGACGGGGACCGTCGGGTTGCTCATGTCCAGGGCGATGAACGGCCAGAAGAAGTCGTTCCAGGCGTGCACGAATGTGATCATGAACAGGACCGACATCGCGGGCCTGGCGATCGGCAGAACGATGCTCCAGAAGATGCGGAGCGAGTGGGCGCCGTCCACCCGGCCCGCCTCGACGAGTTCGTCGGGCAGGGCCTCGGCGAGGTACTGGCGCATGAAGAACACGCCGACGGCGCTGACCAGGGTGGGGAAGATGACGGCGGGCAGTTTCTGCCCCCAGCCCAGGTCGCTCATCATCATGAACAGCGGTACGACGCTGAGTTGGGGCGGCACCATCATCGTGCCGATGACCAGCATCAGCAGGACGTTGCGTGCCTTGAACCGCAGCTTGGCGAAGGCGAACCCGGCCAGGGTGGCGAAGAGCACCGTGGCCAGGGCGATGCAGCCGGCGACGATCAGGCTGTTGATCATCGCCTTGCCCATGGCGGCCTCGTCCCAGGCCCGGGCCAGGTTCTCGAACAGGTTCGGCCCGGGCAGCAGCGGCGGCGGTGTCTGGGTGACGCGCGTGTTGTCGGTCGAGGCCGCCACCATCGTCCAGTACAGCGGGAAGAGCGAGGTGAGGGCCGCGATCGCGAGGAGCACGTAGGCGAGCGGGCCCGCGTGGTGCTGACGGCCGGCCCGTATGCGCAGCGTCGGGCGGCGGCGTGTCCGGCCGGTCGATTTCTGCACGTCACCGGGCCTGGGCTCGGCCCGGGCCGGGAGGCTGTCGGTGGTCATGATGCGGTGCTCCTGGTCGGTGCGGACCTGCGGGACGCGGCGCGCCTGACGACGCGCTGGATGACGAACACGAGGACCAGCAGGAGGAACATCACCCACGCGACGGTCGCGGCCCGGCCCATCTGGTAGTTCTTCCAGCCCTCCTCGTAGAGCAGCAGTCCGAGGGTCTGGTACTGGTTGTCGGCGCCGCCGGTGATGCCGTTGGGGCCCTGTCCGAAGATCAGGGGCTCGCCGAACAGCTGGGTCGCGCCGATCGTCGACAGCACGATGGTGAAGACGATGGTGGAGCGGATGCCGGGGACGGTGACGGTGAGGAACTGCTGCCAGCGTGAGGCGCCGTCGATGGCGGCCGCTTCGTAGCGCTCGCGCGGGACGGCCTGCATGGCGGCGAGGTAGAGCAGTGCGTTGTAGCCGGTCCACCGCCAGATCACGATCGTCGAGATGGCGATCTGGGCGGCCCACTTGTTGTTCTCGAAGTCGACGTTGTCGAAGCCGAACAGGCCCAGCATCCAGTTGATCATGCCGAAGTCGCGTTCGAAGAGCATGGTGAACACGAGCGCGGCCGCGCCGACGGAGGTGGCGTACGGGGTGAGGGCGGCGACCCGGAAGAAGGTCGAGCCGCGCATACGGTAGTTGAGCAGGTGGGCGAGACCGAGGGCCATCAGCAGCTGCGGCACGGTGGAGATCACGCCGAGGGTGATGGTGTTGCCGACGGCGTTCCAGAAGCGTTCGTCCTCCCACAGCGCGACGTAGTTGTCGAACGCCACCCACTCCATGACGTTCATGGTGGCGAGCTCGACGCGGTGCAGGGAGATCCAC
This sequence comes from Streptomyces pristinaespiralis, assembly GCF_001278075.1. Lineage (GTDB taxonomy): Bacteria > Actinomycetota > Actinomycetes > Streptomycetales > Streptomycetaceae > Streptomyces > Streptomyces pristinaespiralis. The sequence goes on from NZ_CP011340.1 coordinate 96,404, forward strand.
GAGGTGTAGACCAGCGGGTAGAAGCTGAAGGCGGCGAAGACGATGAAGAACGGGGCGACGAAGGCGTAGGGCGCGCCGCGCACGTCCAGCCGGTGGAGCAGGGCGCGCCGGCGCGGGGGCGCGCTGTCTTCGGGTGCGCCGGGCGCCGGGTGCTTGCCGGCGGGTCCGCCGGCCGGCGCGACGGGGGTGGAAGCGGCCACGGGGACAGCCTTCCTGTGAGGCCTGGAGGTGGAGGGCCGGGGTCTGTCGTTCGGATCAGGCCGGATCAGCGAGCGGGGTCCGGTGCCGTGCATCGCAAGGCGGAGCAGGGAGTCCCGCGGAGCGTCGGCGACTGCCGGCAACGCAGCGAGGTGCGGTGCCGGGGCACGCGGGCCCGGCAAGATCCGAACGAGGGGCCCCAGGGTCCCGGTGACCGCGTGCCCGACCGGGCGGCGCGGTCACCGGGGTGGAGGGGGGCGGACTCAGCCGGTGGCCTTCTCGATCCGCTCGTCCGTGGTCTTCCAGGCCTCTTCCGGGCTCTTGTTCTGGGACTCGATCAGCGTCAGGCCCTGCGAGAAGATGTCCTTGATCGTGCCGTCCTTGCGTCCGAGGACCTGCTCGTCGGGGATCTCCTGGGCCGCGGCGCCGAAGATCTCGCCGATGGGCGCGTTGCCGAAGTACTCCTGCTTCGCCCCGGTCACGGCCGGCGACGTCAGCGCCTTCTGCGAGGAGGGGAAGTTGCCGAGCTTCTGGAAGACGAACTCCTGCTGCTCGGGCGCGGTCAGCCAGGCGACCAGCTTCTTGGCCTCTTCCTTGACGGGGCTCTGCTCCATCACGCCGAGGAAGGAGCCGCCCCAGTTGGCGCCCTTCGGGGCCTTGGCGACGTCCCACTTGCCCTTGTTCTTCGGTCCGGCCTTCTCCGTGATGTGGCCGAGCATCCACGCCGGGCAGACGGTGGTGGCGAAGGTGCTGTTGGCCAGGCCCGGGTCCCATCCGGGCTGGAACTGGCGCAGTTTGGCGGTCAGTCCCGAGGTCGCGGCCTGCGAGGCGAGGTCCCACGCTCCGGTGACGGTGGGGCTGTCGCGGTAGATCAGCTTTCCGTCCTTGTCGTAGAACTGCTCGGAGTTGCCGTAGATCATCGCGTTGAACAGGCCGCTGGCGCTGTCCATGAAGGCGACGCCGTCGCCCTTGAAGCCGGCCTTGAAGTCCTTGCCCGCCTGGACGTACTTCGACCAGTCGCCCGCCCACAGCTTGGCGACCTCGTTGCGGTCCGTGGGCAGTCCGGCCTGCTCGAACAGGTCCTTGCGGTAGCAGACGGCCATCGGGCCGATGTCGGTGCCGAGCCCGATGAGCTTCTTGTCCGGGGTGGTGACCTGGCTGAGCTTCCAGGGCAGGTAGTGGTCGATGCCGGGTACGCCGGCGAGGTCGACGAACTTGTCCGCCTGGGTGTCGACGAGCTCCTTGGCCCGCCCGATCTCTATGCCCTGGATGTCCTTCAGGCCGCTGCCGGCCGCCAGGTGGGTCTGCAGGGCCGTGTAGTAGGTCTGCTCGTCACCGGCCACCTCGGCCTTGATCGTGACGTTCGGGTTCTCCTTCATGTAGCGGTCCAGCAGACCGGTCTCCTTGTACCCCATGACGCCGAAGAGGCCCATGGTGATGGTGACCTTGCCGTCCTTGACGCCGCCGCCGGTGCCGGAGTCACCGCCGCCGCCGCTGCAGCCGACGATCAGGCCGAGAGCGGCAACTGCGGAGACAGCGCCCGTAATTCTTGTACGCAACAGCTTCTGATTCCTGCTCATGGTGTCCTCCCCAGCGACGGTGCCGACGCACCGGAATGCGGACCTGGTGGCCCGCCGAGCGGCCCGATTCACTGGTGGGCACGTTCCCAACGTACGATGGGAACGTGCCCACCAAGGTGCACGAAGACTGGCGGCCCTGCTGCATGCCTGTCAAGAACTTGAAACCAGTTCGTCTCGCGACGTACACCTGCGGGCGGTCCGGACGGGCCGCCGGGGACAGCGACGACTTCTGGCACAATGCGCTGCCTGGCGGCGCATCACGCCGATCGACGAGGGAGGAGCCATGGGGGGCAGCCGGCGGCCGACCATCAAGACCGTGGCCGCGCGGGCCGGTGTCGGCCGGACGACGGTTTCGCGGGTCATCAACGGTTCGCCGCTCGTCAGCGACGAGGCGAGGGACGCGGTCCTGGCGGCGATCTCGGAGCTGGGGTACGTGCCCAACTCCGTCGCCCGGGGCCTGGTCACCAGCCGGACCGACTCGATCGCCCTGGTGATCCCGGAGTCGGAGAGCCGGCTGGGCTCCGAGCCCTACTTCTCCGCGGTCATCCGAGGCGTCAGCACCGGCCTGGCCGACACCCGCACCCAGCTCCAGCTGGTTCTCGTACGGGACAAGGGCGAGCAGGACCAGCTCACCGACTCGGTCGCCGCGCGCCGGGTGGACGGCGTCCTGCTGGTCTCGGTGCACGAGCGGGACCCGCTGCCGGGTCTCCTCGAGGACATGGGGCTGCCGACGGTGCTCGCCGGGCGCCGCTCCCCCGCCGAGTCACTGAGCCACGCCCACTCCGACAACGTCGGCGGGGCGGCCGCCGCGGTGCGGCACCTGGTGGAACGGGGCCGGGAAACCATCACCACGATCACCGGCCCGCTCGACATGGACGTCGGCCGGAGCCGTCTGCGCGGCTGGCGCGAGGCCCTGGACGCGGCGGGCCGGGACTCCGGTGAACACCTGGTCGCCGCGGCCGACTTCACCGAGGAGGGCGGCAGGCAGGCGATGCGTTCGCTTCTTGAACGGGTCCCTGGTCTCGATGCCGTCTTCGCGGCGTCCGACGTGATGGCGGTCGGCGCGATGACCGAGCTGCGCGCGCAGGGCCGGCGCATTCCGCAGGACGTGGCGGTGATCGGCTTCGACGACTCCTTCATCGCCCGGCACACCGACCCTCCGCTGACGACGGTGCGGCAGCCGGTGGAGGAGATCGGGCGGACCATCGCCAGGATCCTGCTGGCCGAGATCGTCGATCCCGACGCCCCTCGGCAGCATGTCGTCCTGCCCACGGAGCTTGTCGTCCGCGACTCCACGTGAGTCCGGGCCCGGCCAGGGGGTGGGCCTTGGCCGGGCGGGGTGGGCGCGGTTCGCCGTGGCACGCTCCGTCGGGCGCGGCCGGGGCGGCGCGGCCTGGGTGGGCGCGGTTCGCCGGGCGCGGCCGGGGCGGGCACGTCGAGGGCGGTGGAGGCGGCACGTCGCGGTGGCGGGGCGCACGTCGCGGGTGGTCTTCGCGTGAGCGATGAGTCGGTGCGGCGGATCGGGTCTGTCCTGTATGACTCGGATCATCGCTGACATCTCGGTCTCACTCGACGGATTCGTCACCGGCCCCGACCCCGGCCCGGACAATGGTTTGGGCACCGGCGGCGAGGCCCTGCACACCTGGGCGTTCTCCGACGACCCCGACGACCGGCGGGTCCTGCGCGAGGCGACCGTCCGCTCGGGCGCCGTCGTCCTCGGCCGCCGGCTCTTCGACGTGGTCGACGGGCCGAACGGCTGGGACGACACGACCGGCTACGGCGCCGGCGAGGTCGGCAAGCCCGCGTTCGTCGTCGTGACGAGCTCGCCGCCGGAGTCGGTGCGGCTCACCGGCCTCGACTGGACGTTCGTCACCACCGGTCTGCCCGACGCCGTCGCCGCCGCGCGCGAGCGGGCCGAGGCGGCGTCGTCGGACAGCGGCAAGGACCTCGACGTCGTCCTCATGGGCGGCGGCGCCACGGTCGCCTCGGCGCTCGACGCCGGGCTGGTCGACGAGCTGACGCTGCACCTCGCGCCCGTCGTACTGGGCGCAGGGACGCCGCTGTTCACGGGCGTGGCGCGGCGGGCGCTGGTGCAGCGCAGCGTGACGTCGACATCGACCGCGACGCATCTGACCTACGACGTGCTGTGAGGACGTCGTTCGCGTGAACTTGCCGTCCGGTTGCGGGTGTCCACCGCGAGCCTGCAGGTGGCCACCGGCCGCCGGATGCGGACGAATTGGTCTTGCCGCTGATCTTGTGGTGTCAGGTCCGGTACGGGTGTACGGCGACGTGGTCTGCTTCGACGCTGATCTCCACCCAGGATCCGTCCATGTCGCTGGGGAGCGGTGATGCCGTGTCAAAGAGCACGGGCCAGTTGCCCAGCTGAAGCCAGGGGCCGGCCTCGGCGGGGCGGAGGGTGAGGCCCATGTCGGACCGGGTGCACGGGTTGCTGCGCTGCCCGTCACGGGCTCGGCAGCCGCTGGCCGGCCGCGAGTCGGTCCAGTACGGCCAGTTGCTGAGTGATGCGTTCGGTGGACCAGGACCGAAGCCATGCGGAGTGTTCCGGGCCGTATGCGCGCGGGATGCTTTCGACGCGCATGATCAGTGCGAGATAGATCCGGTAGAGCGCGAGCCGGCTGCGGGCGGCGGGGGTGGTGGTCGGCAGGTCGGAGGTGACGGAGCGGTAGCCGGCCATCAGGTCGGGGTCGTCCTCGGCTGCGCCGAGCGGGTCGAGGCCGACGAGTTCTGCCAGCGGGTCACCGAAGAAGGCGCGCTCCCCGTCGATGAGGCCGCCGAACCGCCATCCGCCGTCCCCGTCCCGGGTGAGGATCACGTTGCCCTCCCAGGCGTCGAAGTGGACGAGCGCGGGACGGCTCACCTCGTCGAGTGCGTCTGCGAAGCGGTCAGGGAGGGCGGCGAGCGTGTCGGTGGCGGCGGGCAGCGGTGAGCCGAAGCGGGACGCGTCCTTCAGGACGGCGTGCATCATGCCGGTGAAGGCCTCCAGCCAGGTGTCTCCCTGCAGTCCGGGTACGGGTTGGGGGTAGCCGAACCGGGGGCCGGTGGCGGTGGCGGTGCGGGCGAGGGCCGAACCCAGTCGGTGGCGGAGTGCGGGCCGTCCGTCGGCGGGCAGATCCTCCCCCACCTCGCTCCACGTGCTGTCCGCGAGGAAGTCGAGCAGGAGCCATTCGCCGGGGTCGTCGGGACCGGCGGGTTCGTAGTGGAGGACCGTGGGGACGCTTACGCCCTTGGTGGCGGCGAGACGATGGAAGATCGTCTCGGTGCCCAGCAGCTGCCGTTCATGGGTGAGCGCGGGGGCTTCCGCCGAGGGTGCGGACTTGAGCACGAGGCGTCGGCCGTCCGCGAGTTCGAACAGGTGGACGCAGTTGTAGAGGCCGCCGGTCAGTGCCCGTCCGCCGGCCACGTCGACCGGGCCGAGCGCGCGACGGAGCCTGTGCACGGCGCGTTCGTAGGTGGTGCCGGAGGGCTTGGCGGGGGCGTTCACCGCGCACCGCCGACTGGTACGTGCCCGGCCGGGCGGGCATGGGCGGCGGCGCTGCGCGCCCGTAGGGGCCCGGGTATCGGGGGCCGTCGGGCCCGGGGCGACCGGAGTGTCGCGGACCGACTTTGTGCGCGTTGTGCGGTACAGGCACCGTTGTGCCGCACGTGACCCTCCGTCCATCGAGTCGCTTCAACCGGCCACTGCAGGAAGCGGTTGACAGTTTTTCAGGGCCGACGGGGCGGCACCAGGGCTTTCCTCCGTGTCGAAGCGCTTCGTGGGCAGGTGCGGCGATCCCGCGCGTCGCCGTCGTGGTGGCCTGCTCCCGGCCCGTGTGCGGGAGCGTCGCCGGCGCCTGCGATCCCGCGCCGGCACCCCAGTGCGCTCTGTTCCTCGGTTCCGCGTCGTGGGCACCTTTGTGTCCTCGCGTGGGCGTGTCTGCGTCGCATGGGCGCGCGAGGCGAAGACGATCTCACCATGGCACCCGCAGGATGCGCGGGAGTCGTTTTTCGTATGGAACAAGGAGATCGCCATGGCCACCGGCACCGTGAAGTGGTTCAACCCGGAGAAGGGCTTCGGCTTCATCGAGCAGGACGGCGGCGGGCCGGACGTGTTCGTCCATTACTCGGCCATCGCCAGTACCGGATTCCGTGAGCTGTTCGAGGGGCAGAAGGTGCAGTTCGACGTGACACAGGGGCCCAAGGGGCCCCAGGCGGAGAACGTCACACCCGCCTGACCACCCTTCCGCCGCCGCTCCTGGCCGTCAGCGGTCCGCCCGCGCCCAGTCGGTGAAGAGCGGGTACCGGGTCGGCCGGCTGCCGGGGCCGGAGTGTGCCGGCGTGCCTCCGCCTGCCGCTGTGTCGTGATGACCTCGGTGACCGATGCGGTGCTCCACTTCCCCGGCTCCACGGGGGCCGGTTGCCGGCTCGTCCGCGCGGGCCGGGGCGCCGGCCACCGGGGTCTGCGCCCGGTGGGTGAGAGCAGTTCGCGGCGCGAGTGGAATCACCGGCCCGGCGGGGCGGGGACGCCGTAGGTTCCCAGGCATGGTGCATGTACTCGGCAGCAGGGTTTTGCTGCGTCCGACGGATCCGGACCGTTCCCGCGCCTTCTACGGCGGGGCGTTGGGGCTCGCCGTCAGTCGCGAGTTCGGGACGGGGCCGGAGCGGGGCACGGTCTATTTCCTGGGCGGCGGGTTCCTGGAGGTCTCGGGGCGCTCCGAGAACCCGCCGGCGCCGGGCCTTGGGCTGTGGCTGCAGGTCGAGGACGTGCAGGCGGCGTTCGAGGAGCTGCGGGCAGCCGGGGTGGAGGTGCTGCGTGCTCCCGTGATGGAGCCCTGGGGGCTGATCGAGATGTGGATCGCGGACCCGGACGGGGTGCGTATCGCTGTCGTGGAGGTACCCGAGAACCATCCCTTGCGTTACCGCCCCTGAAGGTCCCGGGCCGGGGTGGTGTCAGGGTCGGCGGGCCGGGGAGGCGTTCCGCGTGCCGGTGGTTCAGGTGGTGCGGTGCACGGCGACGGTGGCGGAGCGCGGGCGGCCGTTCCTGCTGTGGTCCGGCCAGTTGCTGACGGCGCGGGGGTTGTCCGGGCCGGGGGCGCCCCAGCGTGCCGTGCGCTCCCCCGGGTGCTGGATGTTGACGAACAGTGTCTGTCCGTCCGGGGTGCTGGTGACGCCGGTGACCTCGGCGCCGCGTGGGGCGGTGAGGAAACGGCGGACCTCCTTGGTGGTGGGGTCGGCGGCCAGCAGGGCGTTGTTCCCGGCCGTCCGGTGGATGTCGTCGGGGCCGTTCAGCGTGTGGCCGGAGACGCCGGTGGAGATCCAGAGTGTGCCGTCCGCGCCGAACCACAGGCCTTTGGGGGCGGCGAACGCGCCGTCGGCCCTCAGGGCGGGGTCGTCGGGGGTGAGGAACTCCTCCCAGTGGAAGGAGAGCGGCGTCGCGCCGTCCCCGTCCCTGTCCGGTGTTGCTTCGCTCTCGCGCCAGCGGATGACGCGGCCGTAGGGGTCGGCGCTCCGCGCGCACGGCGTGTGCGTGGTGCCGTTCGCGGCTTCGCCGGCGCACGGGGAGCTTCCGGTGCTGTTGGCGAGTGCCAGGTAGACCCGGCCGTCGAGCGGGCTGACGGCGACCCGTTCGGGCCGGGCGAGGGGGGTGGCGCCCAGGGCGTCCGCGGCCGTCCGGGCTCGTACCAGGACGTCGGCCTGGTCGTGCCAGCCGTTGGCGCGGGTCAGTGGGCCGTGGCCGTGGGTGAGGGGCAGCCACCGGCCGGTGCCGTCGGGTGAGATCCTCGCCGCGTAGAGGGTGCCGTGGTCGAGCGGGCTCCTGCCGAGGTCGCGCAGCCGGCGCCAGTTGTCCGAGCTGACGAACTTGTAGAGGTGTCCGCCGTCCTCGGCGTCGGTGCTGTGGAGCACCAGGCGTCCGGCGGTCTCGGTCACGGTGGCGCTGCCGTGGGCGAAGCGTCCGAGGGCGGTCCGTTTGACGGGCAGGGCGGAGGGGTCGTGGGGGTCCAGTTCCACGATCCAGCCGAATTCCTCCGGTCTCGCTTCGGGGGCGGCCAGGTCGAACCGCGCATCGAAGTGGTGCCAGGGGTGGCCGAAGCCGTTGGCGGACAGGCCGTAGCGCACGTGCTGTTCGTCGCGTCGCCAGTGGGGGTCGTCGGTGCCGAATGCGGCGTTGACGTTCTCTTCGGCCGCCAGGTAGGTGCCCCAGGGGGTGATGCCGTGGCCGCTGCAGGCCAGCACGCCGCGCGGTCTGCCGTCGACGGCCACCGGGCCGGAGAACCGCACGGGTGTGTCGCCGGTGACACGCCGGTTGCGGGCCGAGTCCACCGCCTGCCAGGTCCCGGCGGACCGGCGCACCTCGAGCACGGTGAGGCCCTGGGCGGCGATCGCCTTGTCGGCTCCGCCGCCCAGCAGGTCGGGGTCGGTGGCCTCGTGGCCGATCACCAGCAGTCCGTGCCGGTTGCCTGCCGCTCCGTCGGCCAGGGGGAAGAACTGCACGCCGTGGTGGTGGCTGCCGACCTGCTGGGCCTGCTCGGCAGCCGTGTCGCCGGCGTCGGTCCGCCACCGTGGTCCGGACGCGCGGATCGGGCGGCCCCAGGGTGCGAGGACGGTCGCGGTGCAGCCCGTGGGGACGGTGACCGTGTCCGACTCGCTCGCGGCCACGGCGGTGAAGGGCGCCAGGGGCCGGCGTGCCGTGGCGGACCGGCCGGCCGATGGCGCGGCAGCTGCTTGCGGGGCGCCGAGGACGAGCAGTCCGGCGGCGGCGAGGGCTCCGCCGGCGACGATGTTCCGTCTGGAGGGGCCCGTTGCGTCGGGGCGGGCGGTGTCCGCGTCGGCGTGGCGGTCGTCCCTCATCAGAATCTCCCCTGGTTGAGTGCGGTTTGCAGGGCCTTGGTCGTGCCCGTGCCCCAGTCGCCGTCGACGGTCAGGCCGGCGCCGGTCATGGTGTTGAGGTGGCGTTGCATGGCCTTCACCGTGGCCGGGCCGGTGTCGCCGTCGACGATCAGGCCGGCGTCGGCCCAGGTGTTGAGGTGCTGCTGCAGGGCGCGCTTGGATTCCGGTCCCCATACGCCGTCGGCACTGGCGCCGATCGCGTACTGCAGTGCGGTGACGGTGGCCGGGCCGAAGGTGCCGTCCACCGTCAGTCCGGCGCCGCCCTCGTAGCGGTCGTAGGCGGCTTCGGTGGCGGGGCCCCACAGGCCGTCGGGGTCGACGCCGACCTTGGTCTGCAGCCACTTGACGCCGGCCTCGGTCCTCGGGCCGAAGAGGCCGTCGACGTCCAGCTTCGGCGTGTGGCCGAGGCCGTTGACGGCGTACTGCTGGGCGGTGACCGAGCGGATGGTGGTCAGTCCGCCGTCGGCGTTGGCCGACCCGCCCGTGTGGGCCACGTAGGCGGCTTCGGTGGCGGGGCCCCACAGGCCGTCGGCGCCGACGCCGACCTTGGTCTGCAGCCACTTGACGCCGGACTCGGTCAGGGGGCCGAAGACGCCGTCGACGTCCAACGGGGGTGTGTATCCGAGGCCGTTGACCGCACGCTGCTGCGCGGCGGCGGTGCGGATCGTCGTCAGGCCGCCGTCCGATCCGCCGCCGCCGTTGTACGCGACGTAGGCCGCCTCGGTCAACGGGCCCCACAGGCCGTCGGCGCTGACGCCGACCTTGGTCTGCAGCCACTTGACGCCGGTGTTGGTGAGCGGGCCGAAGAGGCCGTCGACGTCCAACGGGGGTGTGTATCCGAGGCCGTTGACGGCTCGCTGCTGCGAGGCGATAGAGCGTACGTCGGTGAGGCCGCCGGCGGAGCCGTCGCCCGGGGGTTCGCCGTTGTAGACGGGCGAGCCGCCGACGATGGGGTAGGTGGTGCCGGGCATGCCGTTGCGGACCCAGGTCCGCAGGTCGTTGCCGGGGCACTGGGTGGAGCCGATCGCGCTGTGATAGGTCCTGGTGAGTGTCTTCCCGGCGTAGTCGTTGGCCTTGAAGTAGAGGCTGCGTATGGAGTTCTTGGCCGCCTGGGTGGCGTCGCCGTCCCGCCCGATGAAGCACACGCCGAAGTGGCTGGTGTTGTAGTCCTTCGCGTGTGCGCCGACGGTCATCCAGCCGCGTCCCTCGAAGATCCGGCCGGACCGGTCGACCAGGAAGTTGTAGCCGATGTCCCACCAGCCGTTGCCGTCCATGTGGTAGTTCTGGATGGCCCGGGGTGTCTGGGAGGTCGGACCGGCCGAGTAGTGGACGGCGAATCCTGTGCGCTGCGACGGTGTGACGCGGTCCTCGTCGCGGGGCGGGCGGGCTCCCCACTGGCTGCGGGAGATGATCTGCAGGCCGTCCGGTTCCTTGCCGGCCACGGGCATGCCGGGGTCCATTTCGGAGCGGGCGGCCGCGTACGAGGTGAGGTTTCCGGGGCACTCCGTGTCGTAGCCCAGTGAGTGGGGCAGCAGGAGGCCGCCGGCTCTCTTCGAGGCCGATACCTCGGCCCGCAGATGCCAGATCAGGTTCTTGATCGAATCCCGCATGGCCTTGGCGGGGGCGTCCTGCGAGCGGAGAAGGCCGCAGATCGAATAGAAGCCGGTGTTGCGGCCGACACCGTTCACGTAGCCGGGGGCGTTCCCTTCGGCCCTGCGGTATCCCCGGCCTTCGTAGATCTGCCCGTGCGGGCAGACGAGGAAGTTGTAGTGGATGTCGTCGACGTCGAAGAACCCGCTCGCCCAGGCCCGGGCTATTTCGCGCTGGCAGTCGCCCTCCGATTCGGGCCGGAACGTTCCTTCCCCCCGGTGGTGGATGAAGACGCCTCCGGTCCACGGCTCCCACGAGTTCTCGTTCGCAGTGGCTGTCTCCGCGTACTTCTCGACTCCGGCAGCGGTCTTGCCGAGTCGCACCATGAGCAGGGGGATCCGTGGGTCCTCGGCGACGTGCTGGGCCCAGTCCGATCGAGGACGAAGGTGAATCGGCATGGTGCGGGGCTTCCTTCCATGAGGGTGCGTCTTGCCGGGGCGGTGGAGCGGTCGCGGGCGGAGGCCGGGCGCCGGGCGGGTCGGGCGCGCCGTGCCGGGCCGGGTCGGGCCGGTTCGGTTCGGGTCAGGCGCCGGGCCGGTTCGGGTCAGGTCGGGTCGAGCGCCGGGCGCCGGGGCTCGGCAGGGCTCGCAGGTATCGGCTCGGCGGTGCCGGTGGGTCACTCGAAGCAGAAGGCGACCTGGCGCAGGTACGGCCAGGTCCTGGGGCCGACCTTGCCGTCCACGTCCAGGACCGCTCGTCCGCAGCGGCCGTTGACGTAGAGCTGGAACTTCTTCGCGGCGGTCTGCGAGTTGCTTCCGAAGATGCCGTCGACGGTCCCCGGGTCGAACCCCCTCTTCCGGAGCAGGCACTGAGCCTCCTTGCCCGCCGCCGTGACCGATGTCGAAGAAGGAGTGACGCTCTCGCCGCTGTAGTACCCGGCGTAGAGCTTGTCCCCCGTCGTCGTCACGTCGCAGGAGTACGCCTGGATGCCGGCCGTGGCCGCTGCCGGCGGAGCGGCGGCGGCCGGGCCCGCGGGTGCCAGCAGCGCCGTGCCGATGACCGCTGTGACCGCTGCGAGTTTCGTTGGACGCCTCAATGCCCTGCCTCCGTAGTCGAATCGGGTGCGCTGCCGGAGTCTCCGCTGCGACTGGCCGCACCGCTGCCGGCCCGCTCCCCCGCGCGCCGGTTTGCCGGGTCAGCGTCTCTGAGGTGAGCCTGACCATCCAGGCTCTTCGGCCCTGCCGAAAGTGCCCAGGACACGAGGGGGAATCGAGTGCTCCGGATCCACTTCACCGATGCCGACCTGGCCCGCACCCGTGTCGCGGCCGCACCGGACCCACTGTGGGAGATCTGCACCAGCCTGCACCGCTTCCAGTCCCGTCAGGGCCGCTGGGCCTACGCCGACTGGCACCGCACGGCGCGCGCGCAGCTGCATGCCACAGGATTCGTCCGTACTCTGCGCACCCTGCTGCTGCCGCTCGTTCCGCGTGCCGCGTACTTCCCCGACTTCCTCACCCCGCCCGAGTCCGCCGGCGGGCTCGACGCCGGGCTGGAGGCGATCCTGGCCACGCCGAAGCACCGCGTCATGGAAGAGGTGGGCATCCTCGCCCACACCAGTGGGGCCCCGTCCTGGGCTCCACGCCTGACCGAGCCGGGCTTCCGCGAGGACCTGGTGAAGGCCATGCGGACGTACCACGACACGGTCATCGCCCCTCACCACGACGTCATCCAGGCCCGTATCGAGGCCGAACGTTCCGCCTGCGCCCGCGCGGTGCTCGACGACGGCGTGGAAGGGATCCTGCGGAACCTCGGGGCGCCGGTGCTGCAGTGGCGGCGTCCCGTCCTGCACACGGTCTATCCCGAGGACCGCGACCTGCGCCTCGACGGCCGCGGGCTCCTCCTGGTCCCCTCGTACTTCTGCTGGGGGAACCCGGTGACCTTCGGCGACACCGCGCACGATCCCGTGTTGATCTACGCGCTCAATCACGAACCCCATCCGGCCACGCTCAAGGAGGAGTTCAGCTCCGGCGCGTCCCTGGCGGCGCTGCTCGGCCGCACCCGGGCCGCTGTTCTGCGCGCCGCCGCCGTCGGCGCCACCACCGGCGAACTCGCCCGGGCCGTCGGCGTGTCCGCGCCTTCCGCGAGTCAGCACGCCCGGGCCCTGCGGGACGCGGGGCTCGTCACCAGCCGCCGCAACGCGGCGTCCGTACTGCACACGCTCACTCCTCTCGGAGCCGCGCTGCTGCGCGCCAACAGGCGACGAGGGTCGAACGAGGGGGCCCAGCGGTAGCGGTCCGCGAGGGGTTCCCCGCGCTCGAAGTCCGGGGTCTTGGTGGTCCGCACCACTTCGCCCCGCTTCCGCCCCACTCCTCACCATGGCGGCCGGCAGGAATCCGGGTGCGGGCCGTCGGTGCGGTGGTGTGTGATCGGCGTATGGCGATCGTGTTGGGCACACCGGAAGTCGACGGGCTGGGCGAGGCTGTGGGCGTGCTGCGGGAGTGGCAGTACGAGGGGGCGCCGATGCAACTGCATCCGGGGGACCTGGGCTGGTTCTGGCGGTCAGGTGCGGAGGCGACCGCCGCGGCGGTCAGGACGTGGCGCCGGGACGGACGGATTCTCGCCGTCGGGCTGCTGGACGGCCCCGGGCTGTTGCGGCTGACGATCGCGCCGGACGCCCGGCAGGACGAGGAACTCGCGCGGCAGTTGGCCGAGGACGTGAGCGGGCCGGAGCGCGGCGTGCTGCCCGCGGGGAAGGTGAACGTCGAGGCGCCGGTGGGGGCGCTGGTCCAGGATCTGCTGTCCGAGGACGGCTGGGGCACCGACGAGCCGTGGACGCCGCTGCGCCGTGACCTCACGGAACCGGTGAAGGACCCGGGCGTGCGGATCGAGGTGGTCGGGCCGGAGCAGGCGCACGTGTTCGCCACCGCGCTTCGGGCAGCGTTCGACGGGTCGAGGTTCACAGCGGAGCGCTGGCACGCGATGGCGGCCGGGCTGCCGTACGCCGACGCCCGGTGTCTGGTCGCGTACGACGAGGCGGGCGGCGCGGCGGCGGTGGTGACGGTGTGGTCGGCCGGTCCGGGCAGGCCCGGGCTGCTCGAACCGATGGGCGTGCACCGCGAGCACCGCCGCCGGGGCTACGGCGTGGCGGTCACCGTCGCCGCGGCGGCCGCGCTTGAGGAGCTGGGTTCGTCGAGCGCGATCGTGTGCACCCCGAGCTCCAATGCCGGCGCCGTCGCCACCTACAGGTCGGCCGGTTTCCGGCCACGCCCCGAGGTGCGGGACAGGTACCGGGACGCCTAGTGCCTCCTCGTCAGGAAGCGGAGCCGGGCGGGGAGTTGCCGCTCCGGCCGAGGCCGGGTGACCGACCGCGCGAGTGACGGGCTGCACCTCGCCCGCCCCCGAGGAGTGCGAGGTGCAGCCTGTCGGCGCGGCAGGCAGGGCCGCTTGTGCGGGGCTTCCCGTGGGCTGCCCGGGCCGGCTCAGCTCAGCCGGGTGGCGGCATACGCCTCGATGGCGTCCCGCTGGTAGGCGGCCAGGCCGGGTGCGATTGCCTCGTACGCGGCGCGCCAGGCGTCGTTGTCGACGCAGGAGCGCCCGATGGCGCGGTACTCCTCGGCGGAGACGGCCCGCAGTTCGCTCAGGGCCCGGTACTGGGCGTCGGCCTCGGCCTGGACGGGCTCGGCGTCGGCCGGGTGGCCGCCGGCCATCAGCTCGGCCAGCCGGATCATCTGCGCCGTGCGTTCACGCTGCCCGGCCTCGACGTCCTGCTCGGTCATCGCGGCGACCTTGCGGGCGATCGCCTCGGCATGCTCGGGGAAGTCGTGCAGGCTCTCCTCGTACTGGGCGGGTCGGACGCCCTCGAACAGGTTCTCCGGTCGGTTGATGGCGGTCATGGGTGTGCCGTCCTTCCTGGACTTTTCCAGTTCGGCGATCGTGCGACGGACGGTGCCGGCCAGGGCCTCGAGACGGTCCCGCTCGGCGAGCAGCCGCCGGTGGTGGCCGCGCAGGGCCTCCACCTCGTCGACCTGCTCGGCCAGGATCCGGCCGATCTCCGGCAGCCCCAGGCCCAGCGCCCGCAGGACGAGGATCTGCTGAAGCAGCAGGAGCTGGTTCTCCTCGTAGTAGCGGTGGCCGTTGGCTCCGGTCCGGGCGGGCGGCAACAGGCCGATCTCGTCGTAGTGCCGCAGGGTCCGGGCGGTCACACCCGACATCCGGGCGACCTCCGCGATGGGCCAGTCCATTGCCGCCTCCTTCACGCTCGCGTCACCGGGCCGGTCTCTCCGGCCCTGTTCAGGACGGTAGAAGCTGCCGCAGCGGCAACTGCAACCCCGAGGCCCGGGCTCGCCCGGTCCGGGTCCGGCAGCAGGGCCCGGACCTCGCCGGCCGGGCCTGCGCCTGTGTTCCTGCCGCCTTGGGCAGCCGGGCGGGGCGCTCTCCTCGTCGGGCTTCGTGCCCGGAGCCCTTTGCGGCCTGCGGGGTGCCGGGCCGTCCGCGACGGTGGAGGGCCGAGAGTACGGCGGGCTGCCGGATCGCGGGCTCAGTGGGCCTGTTCGCGTTCGCTCTCCACAAGTGCCCACGCCTCCGGCGCCCCCAGGTCGTCGTAGAGACGGCTGCGCCGGCGTGGGTCGAGGGTGGTGGAGACGGCGGCCAGGGTGCGGCCCGCGTCGTCGTCCGGCGCGGCTTCCAGGGTGGCGCGCACGATGGCCGTCCGGACGGCGGGCGGCAGGGACGGCAGCATTCCGCGGAGGTCGGCGAGGCTCTCCTCGGGGGTGCGGGATGCCTTGAAGGCGGCGAAGACCTCGCCCAGTTCGGCGTCGCTGCAGCGGTCCCACAGAGCGGGCATCGCCACGGTCTCCTCCGCGTGCAGGTGGGCCAGGTAGGCGCTGATGAGCTCGTTCACGGCCAGGTAGAGGCCGTGCTGGGCGTCGGGCAGCGACCCGGCCGGTGTCGTCGGCAGCCGACGTGCCCGGTCGTCCAGTGCGGTGAGTGCCGCGTCGAGGCGCACATGCTCGGCGTCGAGCGCGTCGGCCGCTTCCGGCGCCCGCTCCCGCAGCAGTGGATGGATGAAGCGGTCCTCGTGGTCGGCGTGCTCGCGGAGCTCCTGTGTCATGGCCAGGCAGCGCTTGGCCAGGTGCCCGGCGCACTCGGGCTCCGCGGTGTCCGCGGCGCCGGTCTCGACGGCGAGGGCGAAGAGCCGCTCGCGCTGGCCCATGTGAACGGTGCGGTACAGATCGATTCTCGGCATGACTCCGCTGCTCTTTCTTCAGGATCCCCGAGTACACTGACAACACATTCACACACAGACAACATGTTGTCAAAGGAGGTAGCGGTGTCCGACGAGATGGCCCTGCTCGTGGCCGATGTGTTCGAGGCCGCGGGGGCGCTGCGCCGGCTGGGCGAGCACACCGCGCAGGCGGAAGGTCTCACCCAGGCCCGCTGGCAGGTGTTGAGCGTGGTCTCCGAGACCGCGCTCACGGTGCCGCAGGCCGCACGCCGCCTGGGTGTCAGCCGGCAGAACGTGCAGCGCGTCGCCAACGATCTCGTGACCTTCGGCCATGCCGCATACACGGCCAACCCCGATCACCGCGGTTCCCCGCTGCTGGCGCTCACCCCGCAGGGCCAGGAGGTCCTGGCCCGCGTCACGACGCGGGCCTCGGCCGTCCATCGCACGCTCTTCGCGGCCCTCCCCGAGGAGGAGATCGGCCGGACGCGGGGCCTGCTGCGCCGGCTGCTGGAGGAGCTGGACCGCCGTGAGCAGGCCGACGGCAGGCGGTGACCGGCCCGGACGGCGGCATAGACTCGAAGGCCGATATCGGTTTCGTCACTGCCAGGAGGTGTTCCCGGGTGCGGGAGTTCCAGCGGGGTGCGGTGCGGCTGCACATCCTGCATCACGCGGCCGAGGAGGAGATCCACGGTGCGTGGATGACCGAGGAACTGGCCTCCCACGGCTACCGGATCAGCCCCGGCACCCTGTATCCGACGCTGCACCGGCTGGAGGCGGACGGGCTGCTGGTCTCCGAGCAGCGGGTGGTCGACGGCCGCGCCCGGCGCGTCTACAGGGCGACCGAAGCGGGGAGGCGGGCCCTCGCCGAGGACCGCCGGGCACTCAGGGAACTCGCCCGCGAGGTCCTCGGCGACGACGCCCCGTAGGCCGGCGGGTCGGCCGCGCGGGGCCGGCGGGCCCGGCGGACGGGGGCTGTCGCGGCGGGCGCGCCCGCCCCCGGTCGGCTCCCCCTGCCCGGCGTCGGAACTGGCCCTCTGCCGTGGGCAGTCGTGTCGAGGGCGGTCCTCCCGACGAGGCAGAGGGCGGCAGCGTATGCGCGTCCGCCGGGACCGGCGCGTCGCCGCTAGGAGGTGCGGGCGGCCACCTTCCGGCGCACCGCGTAGGCGGCGGCGCCGAGCGCCAGGACCACCGCACCGGAGATCACCGAGGACAGCGGCAGGGCGAACGCCAGGACCAGGCAGCCGGCCAGTCCCACGACGGGGACGATCCGCGCCGGACGGCCCTCCTCCGCGCTCAGGGTCCAGGCGGAGGCGTTGGCCACGGCGTAGTAGGCCAGCACGCCGAAGGAGGAGAACCCGATCGCCCCGCGCACGTCGGCCGTCGCGGCGAGCACCGCCACCACCGCGCCGACCGCGAGTTCGGCGCGGTGGGGCACCTTGAACCTCGGGTGCACCGCGGCCAGGGCGTGCGGCAGGTGCCGGTCCCGGGCCATGGCGAGCGTGGTGCGGGACACGCCGAGGATCAGCGCGAGCAGCGAGCCGAGCGCCGCCAGCGCCGCGCCGGCGCGGACGACCGGCACCAGCCGGTCGGCACCTGCGGCCCGGGCCGCGTCCGACAGGGGGGCCGCGGCCCGCGCCAGCCCTTCCGGGCCGAGGACCGTCAGGACGGCGACCGCGACGGCGGCGTAGACGACCAAGGTGATGCCCAGCGCGACCGGGACGGCCAGGGGGATGGTGCGCGCGGGGTCGCGGACCTCCTCGCCCAGGGTGGCAATGCGCGCGTAGCCGGCGAACGCGAAGAACAGCAGGCCCGCCGCCTGGAGCACCCCGCCCACGGTCGCGTCGTCGCCGATGCCCAGCCGGGCCGGGTCAAAGGCGCCGGAGGTGAGGGCAGCGACCACCACGGCGGCGAGCACCGCCAGGACCACGGCCACGATCACCCGCGTCAGCACGGCGGACTTCTGCACCCCGGCGTAGTTCACCACGGTCAACGCCACCACCGCGGCGACCGCGACGGCATGGGCCTGGCCCGGCCACACGTACGAGCCCACCGTCAGCGCCATCGCGGCGCAGGATGCGGTCTTGCCGACGATGAAGCCCCATCCGGCCAGGTAGCCCCAGAAGTCGCCGAGCCGCTCGCGGCCGTAGACGTACGTGCCGCCGGAGGCGGGGTAGCGGGCGGCCAGCCGGGCGGAGGAGGTGGCGTTGCAGTAGGCGACCACCGCCGCGAGCGCCAGGCCGATCAGCAGCCCGGAGCCGGCCGCTTGCGCGGCCGGGGCCAGGGCGGCGAAGATCCCCGCGCCGATCATCGCCCCCAGGCCGATCATCACCGCGTCCGGCACCCCGAGCCGCCGACGCAGCTCGTCCGGCACTCCGGCGGCAGCCGGTGGCTTGCTCATGCCCCACTCCTTCGGCGGCGCCCCGCCGCACGTCTTACGGACTCCGATATCGGTAGACGATACGGGACGGGGCCAGGCCGCCCTCGACCGCACCCCGGGGTCTGGGGCCGCACATGAGGAAGGGGCCTCCGCCCGGAGCGGAGGCCCCTTTGCTGGATCGGACGGCTCGTCGCAGCCGAGGTCAGCCGTCCGACCCAGCAGGCTATGACACTCGTCATACCGCCGTGCAGGCTCGGTTCATAACAGTCGTCATAGGGAGAGTCATGACCGTCATCACCGTGAACAGCGCGACGGGCCGCCTGAGCCTGGAGCAGCGCCGCGAGCTGGAGCCGAGACGCTGACGGGCGCCGTGCTCGTGCCCGAGGCCGGCCGGTTCGCCCCGGCCGCGCGAGCCGGGTTCCAGGTGCACTTCACCGAGCGCGGGTCCGACTCGATGGCCATCGGCGGCCTATTGGCGGCGGATGCGGGGCCGGGGGCCGACGCAATGGTGATCGACGTGACCGTCATGGACGGCGACGGCGACTGGCGCCAGGAGGTCCGTACCGAGGTCATCGAGCGCGTCCTGGCCGCGATGGCCGACGCCTGCGGTGCGGCGGAGCCGTCGCCGGCCTGGTGGGTGACTTTCCGCGTGATCGACGAGGGCAGTTGAGGCTCGCGCGGCGGCGTCCTGTCCGCTCTCTCCCTCCTCGACAGCGGCGTGTTCACGGAGGAGGAGGCCGAGGCCGTCCGCGCCGCGCTCGGCGCATGAGAAACGCGCGGGCGGGTGTCCCGCGTTCGCCGGGAGGGGCACCGGTGCCGCGAGGATCGCGGCCTGGCGCGCCGCGCTCGCCGCGAAGGGGGCGCCGCGTTCGCCGCGAAGGGGGCGCCGCGTCCGCCGCGGACCGCGCCGCACAAGGGCACGTGACCGCGCTGTCGTGAGCGCGGCCGGCGGTCCGTTCAGCCGCTGATGGTGGTGGCGATGAGGGCCTGGAGCTGTGCCGCGGTGCGGTCCAGGGGTTCGGTGCTGCGTTTGGCGCGGCACAGGGCCACGGTGCCCTCGACGGCCGCGACGATGAGTGTGGCGACCTGCGCCGCCTGTTCGGCGTCGGCGCCGTGTTCGCGCAAGGAGTCGGCGAGCAGGCCCTCCCACCGGTCGAAGACCTCGGCCGCGGCCGCCAGGGCGGGCGGTACCTCGTCGGCCGGGGGTTCCTCGATGGCCACGGCCAGGACGGGGCATCCGGCGTGGAAGTCGGTGTCGACGACGATCTTGCGCCACAGGGCCAGGAAGGCGCGCAGTCCGGCGGCCGGGCCGGCCTCGAGCTCCTTGCGCAGAGCGCGGGCGACCCACTCGCCCGTGTGGCGGACGGCTTCCGCGGCCAACTGCTGCTTGCCCTCGGGGAAGTAGTGATAGGTGGATCCGAGCGGCGCCTCGGCATGCTTGGCCATCTCCCGAATGCTCGTGGCGCTCAGCCCGCGGCGGCTGATCATGTCGGCGGCACCCGCCACGATCCGCTCGCGGGACTGCGTACCGCTGCTGCTCCTGACCACCCGTGCACTCCCCTCTGGCTATAACGACCGTCATAGTCTAGCGTGTCCTCCCGTTATGACGACTGTCATAACGCGTGTCGGAAGAACCGAGGAGCTGCCATGCCGATGATCCGGTTGACCGTCCCGACCGGTGCCCTGACCGGTCAGGGGCGCGCGACGGTCCAAAGGGACCTCGCCGCCGTGCTGCTGCGGTGGGAGGGGGCGCCCGACACGGCCTTCTTCCGGGCCCAGGCGTGGAGCTACCTGACCGAGCTGCCCGGGGGCGCGCAGGTGACGGCCGAGGACGACGCGCCCCGTTTCCTCGTCGAGGTGACGGTGCCTCAGGGAGCGCTGTCCGAGCGGCGCAAGGCCGGACTGGCCCGGGAAGCCACCGCCACCGTGCTCGCCGCCGCCGGGCTCTCCCCGGCCGAGGCGCCGCGCGTGTGGGTGCTGGTGAACGAGCAGCCGGACGGCACCTGGGGCGCGGGCGGCTCCGTCGTCCGGTACGCCGACCTGGTGGCACTGGCGAAGGGGCGGCAGGCCGATGCGTGAACTGACCTACGTCGCGCGGCGGACCGTCGAGTGGCGCGAGGCCCCCGACCCGAAGGTGCGGTCCGCCGGAGAGGCGATCGTCGCGCCGGTGGCCGCCACCGCCTGCGACGTGGACTCCTCCATCCTGGCCGGGCACGGCTTCATCGACCCGCCGTTCGCCCTCGGTCACGAATGCGTGGCCGAGGTCACCGACGTCGGCGAGGACGTGACCGGCGTGGTCCCCGGCGACCTGGTCGTGGTGCCCTGGGCCGTCAACTGCGGTACCTGCGCCCACTGTCGGAGCGGCCTGACCGCCCACTGCACCTCGGTCCCGCACATGGCCATGTACGGCGCGCCGATCGGCGGCAGCTGGGGCGGGCTCTTCTCCGACCTGGTCCGCGTCCCGTACGCGGACGCCATGCTGGTCCCGCTGCCGGCCGGTCTCGACCCGGTCGCCATGGCCTCGGCGAGCGACAACTGGTCCCTGTCCTGGCGCCTGGTCGCCCCGCACCTGAGGGCCCGGCCGGGCGCCCGGGTGCTGGTCGTCGCCCGCGGCAGCATCGGCCTGTACGTGTGCGACATCGCCCGCGCGTTCGGCGCCTCCGACGTCCTCTACGTCGACCCCGATGCCGGGCACCGCCGTCTCGCCGAGAGCTACGGCGCCCGCACGGCCGAGGCGATCGAGCCGGTCCCGCACGGCTTCGACGTGGCCGTCGAGGCCACGGGCCGCGTCGAGCAGCTCGGGCTCGCCGTCAGGTCCCTGGCCCCGGAAGGGGTCTGCGAGTCGGCGGGCAACCACTTCCGCCCCGGTGAACTGCCGCTGCTCGACATGTACCTCACCGGCGTCACCCTGCGCATCGCCCGCGACAACGTCCGCGCACACATCCCCGATGCCCTGGACCTCGCCTCGTCCGGGAAGGTCGCGCCCGAACGCGTCGTCTCCCACGTCTTCGACTGGGAGCAACTGCTCGACGCGCTGCCGGAGAAGCACCTCAAGCCCGTCTTCGTTCGCGGCATCACCCCGGGCCGGGCCTCGAGCTGACCGCCTCACCATCGAGGCCGCGAGGGCCGCGAGCAACGTCCCGATGCCGCTGGCCTTCCAGCCCTTCACCCCGGTCAACGAGACCCTGCGCGGGCTGCTGCTCGGCACGGAGATCGGCAACGACGGCTGGATCGCCCTGGCTTGGTGCGCGGGGCTGGGTGTGCTCGGCTACCTGTGGTCGCGCTCGGTGTTCAACCGTGAGGTCACGCGGTGACACGCCGCCCGGCGGCCTCATGCCGGGCGACAGCGCGAGGGGGCGGCTCCCGGGATCGACCGGGAGGCCGCCCCTTCGCGCGGTGGGCCGCCCGACGGGGCGGGGCGGGTCACCCGCGCTCACTGGTTTCGTCGCGGACCCGGGTGGGTTCGGCCGGCGCTCTCAGGGCCGAGTAGACCCCGGCGCACGCGGCGAGCAGCATCACGCAGCCGGCGAAGACCAGGCCGGCGGTGCGCAGGTCCCACAACCGGGCCGCGGCGCCCACGCCCACCACGGGCAGTGAGATGCCGGTGTAGGCGACGACGAAGAACGCCGAGATGGTGCCGCCGCGGTGTGCGGCGGGCGCCGCCCCGCTCACCAGCGACAGGGCCGCCCGGAACGCCAGCCCCTGGCCCGCGCCTCCGCACAGGGCGCCGGCCACGAGCACGGCGAGGGACTCGGCGATCAGGGACCAGGCGACCAGCAGAAGGCCGACGATGAGGACCGCGCAGCCGGCGGGCAGGGCCCGGCGGGAGCCGATGCGATCGCTCAGCGACTGCCCCACGGTGGAGGCGAGGAAGACGGAGAACACGACCGCTCCCGTGACGGCGAGGTTGTGCACGTCGAGTGTCCGGGCCACGAAGCTGGGGGCGAGGGCGGTGAACAGGCCGAGGAGGGAGAAGCCGGCGAACGCCGCGACGGAGGCGGGGGCGAACACTCCTTTCACCTCGTTCGGCACAAAGACTCCTCGGGGCTTCAGCGGGGGAAGCCGTTTCGGGTGCTCGACGGTCTCCGGGAGGAAGCGGATGATCACGGCGGCGACGGCGACCAGCCCGATGTGGACCCAGAAGACCAGCTCGAGGGGGCGCGCCGCGTACTGGGCGAGGATCCCGGACAGCAGCGGGCCGCAGCCGAGACCGCCCATGTTCGCCGCGGTGGCGGCGAAGCCCGCCCGGGCCCGTTGTCCTGGTCCGGCGAGTTCGATGATCGCGGCGGTCGCAGCGCCGCTGAGCAGTCCGGCCGCGAATCCGGAGAGGAGCCGTCCGGCGAAGAGCAGCGGGAGGCCGGTCTCCAGCAGAAAGCATCCGGCGCTGGCGGCGGACAGCGCCATGGCGCACAGCAGGACGGGCCGGCGCCCGACGTCGTCGGAGTAGTTGCCCACGAGGAGCAGCACCGCGATCACGGCGACGGCGTACACGGCGAAGACCACGGTCACCATCAGCTCGGAGAAGCCGATCTTTTGCTGGTAGAGCCCGTACAGCGGCGTGGGCAGGGTCGTGCCGGCCATGCCGATCGCGAACACCACGGCTGCCGCGGCGTAGCCGGGACGGTGGCCCTCACCTTTGCGGACGATCATGCGGGTCACCCTACGAGCGCCCGGGTGCGACCGGCCGGACCTCGCGGCGCCGCGACGTCGCGACGTCGCGACGTCGCGACGTCGGGGCGTCGGGGCGTCGGGGCGTCGCGAATGCGGCGTGGGGCCGCCAGGTGTTCCTCCTGGGGCGTGCAGACGGACACGAACGGGTGCGGGGTGATGTCGGCGTGGCCTGTCGGTCGTTAGGAGGGGGACGAGAAGGAGATCCGCCATGCCCACAGGACCGGCACAGCAGCCCACGGCCGAGCTCGACGCCCGCTACAGCTCCGCGCTCACCCCTCGCCCCGGTGCCGCGGGGGTCACCGCCACCGAGTGGGCGGAGGCACAAAGGCAGTTG
Organism: Streptomyces pristinaespiralis; assembly: GCF_001278075.1. GTDB lineage: Bacteria > Actinomycetota > Actinomycetes > Streptomycetales > Streptomycetaceae > Streptomyces > Streptomyces pristinaespiralis. Next base: position 119,263 of record NZ_CP011340.1, read on the forward strand.
GAGGCCGCCGAGATCTTCTGGGTGTCCACGGTGCGGCCCGACGGCCGGCTGCATGTCACGCCCGTGATCGCCGCGTGGCACGACGGGGTGCTGTACTTCTCGACCGGCCCGGGAGAGCAGAAGGCGAAGAACCTCTCTCATGACGTGCACTGCGCGCTGACCACCGGGGGGAACGCGCTCACCGAAGGGTTCGACCTCGTGATCGAGGGCAAGGCGGAGCGGGTCACCGATCCGGCGCTGCTGGAGGAGGTGATCGCGGCGCACGAGGCGAAGTACGGGCCGCACATCACCTCGCCAGAAGGCACGTTCCACGGGATCGGGGATTCGTTCCGGAGCGGGGACGCGGTGTTGTTCGCGGTGGCGCCGACCACGGCGTACGGCTTCGGCCGCGACAACGGGGTCTACAGCCATACGCGGTGGGTGTTCTGAGCGACGGGGCCCCGGGCGGGTGAGGCATCGCGCCCCGACGCGCCGGGGCGCGATGCGGGCGGGTCAGAGCCAGGTTTCGCGCTGTCGTTGCAGTCCGTCGAGGACCAGGTCGAGCCCGGTGTCGAACTCCGCCGCGTACGTGTAGCCCGGTGCGAGGGCGTGGTGGGTGATCATCTCGGTGAGGTGGGGGAACTCGTCGCCGGGCATCTGCTCGAGGATCGAGTCGGCCAGGTCCTCGATGCCTGAGGACGGTTCGAACGGCAGGCTCAGCTCCTGGAGTGTGAATCCGTAGATGTAGCTGTCGAGCACGGAGAACGCGTGCGCGGCGCCGGCGATGGTGAAGCCGCCCGAGCGCAGGCAGCCGATGACCGCGTCGTGGTGGCGCAGGGTCGCGGGGCCGGGGTTGCTGCGGGAGTCCATGAGGCCGATCGCCCACGGGTGGCGGATCAGCGCGTCGCGTGTCGAGACGGCGCGCCGTCGTAGCGCGGTCCGCCAGGGGAGGTCCGTGGGCGGGAGTTCGATCTCGCCGAAGAGGAGGTCGATCATCCCGTCGAGGATCGCTTCCTTGTTGCGGACGTGGTGGTAGAGCGACATGGCTTCGACGCCGAGCCGGTCGGCGAGTTTGCGCATCGTGAGCGCGCCGGTGCCGGCCTCGTCCGCGAGCGCGAGCGCCGTCCGCAGGACCGTGTCCTTGGTGAGAGGCCGGCGGCGGGGTGCCGGCGTGCGGTCTGGCTCGGTGGCCACGGATTTCCTCCCCTGGGTGGGCTTCGCAGGTTGACAACCTTACTTCGTAAGGCACACCCTTACAGCGTAAGGACGGGTGGGGCGAGGGAGGGCGAAGGTCATGGAACCGATCGGCTCGCAGGAGGCCCGAAGAACGGGTCCGCGCAAGAGGATGTGCGTCGTGGGCGCGTCCGGGAAGCTCGGGCGGTACATGGTGCGGCACGCGCTGGACCGGGGCTACGAGGTGGTGGGCGTGTGCCGGGAGCAGAGCGTCGGCAAGCTCGCCGAGTTCGAGGGGCGGATCACGGTGGTCCCCGGGGCGACCGACGACCGTGCGGTCGTCGCGCGGGCGGTGGAGGGATGCCAGGCCGTGCTCACGGTGCTGGTCCCGTGGGGGATGAAGCGCTACTCCTCCGGCACGGCCCGGGCCGTGCTGGACGCGGCGCCCGCGGGGGCCCGGCTGGTGTTCTCCTGCGGCTGGCACATCACCCGTGACGGGAAGGACGTGTACACGCGCAGGCTCAGGGCCTTCGTGGCCGTCTTCGGGCGGTTGGCCAGACTGGCCCGGGTGGCGGACCTGGACGACCAGGTGGAGGCGTGCCGGCAGATCTTCGCCAGTGACACCGAGTGGACGGTCGTCCGCGGCAGCGACCTGGAGGAGGGCGGGAGCCAGGGGCTGCCGGTGTGGAGCCGGCATGTCGGTGACCCGCTCCTCGCGAGCAACCTGACCCGTCGCGTGGACTTCGCCCTGTTCATGGTCGCCGCGGCGGAGGACGACGCCCTCGTCCGGGAGGCCCCGGCCATCGTCGGCCGGCTGACCCCGTCGGCCCTCGCCCACGCCCGCGCGAAGAACACGGCCTGAACAGCCGCGGCCCGAAGACCGCCTGGGCGCCTGGGGCGTGAACACCCGCGGCGTGCGTACGCCGTCGAGCGCGCCGCTCTCCCCCGCCGACCGCGCAGGCAGCCCTGGCCCTCTTGAGGACCAGGGCTGTCGACGAGATCCGCGACGCGTCGACGCGTCCCGCCGGTCGCCGGTCGCCGGTCGCCGGTCGCCGGTGAAGCTTCGGCGCGCGCTCGGACCGCGTCACGGGGGGGCTGTCGCCGTACCGGTCCCGCACCGCCGGCTCCCCCGCCGTGCGGCGCGGGCGCGCCCACACCGGGGCGGCAGGAGTGTCACGGGGTGGCGCTGCCGCCTCGGTCGAGTTCGTCGAGGAACTGTCGTTGGCCGTCCAGGAATCCGTCCGCGAAGAGCGAGCGGGGGGCGAACAGCGCGGTGAGCGTGATCCTGAGCTCCGACTGCTCGAGGGTCTGCTTGACCAGCGAATGGGTCGCGTCCGGGTGGTGCCTGACGGTCAGTGCGCCGCCGTCGTCCAGCACCGCGCGGTAGACGCGTTCCGTGTCGGCGGTGTCCACGTGCACGTCATGACCCGCGAGGGTCAGCAGCACCGGTACGCCGCGCAGGGCTCGGAGGTCCTGCGTGGCGTCGGCGGTGTGGTTCCTGGAGATGAAGCGCCAACGGCCGGCGGTCATGCCGTCCGCCTCGCCGCCCATCGTCCTGACGTACTCCTCGAAGGTCGCGTGGCGTCGCAGCAGCCGGCGGACGGTGTCGCTCCTGGCGATCTCGGCGTCGGTGCGGGCTGCCGACGCGCCGTCGGCGCGCAGCCCGGCGAGGAGGTTGTAGCGGCCCTGCCGGAGCCAGTTGACGGCGGGTGAGACGGCGATGGCGAAGCTCACGGGCGTCCTGGCGGCGACCTTCGGCAGGACCCAGCCCGCCTGGCTGGCGCCCCAGAGCCCGATCCGGTCGCCGTCGATGTCCGGGCGGGCGCGTGCCCAGGCGATGGCGGCGGCCGCCTCGTCGGCCCGGTCGTCCATGGACTGTGCGAGCCAGTCGCCTGGGGCGCCCGCGACGCCGGGCTTGTCCCAGGACAGGGAGGCGTACCCGGCTTCGGCGTTCGCCTCCCACATGGGCCGGTAGCCGTCGTCATGGGTGGCGTCGACGGGTCCGTCGCCGTGGATGTAGACGACGAGGCCGTGCCGGGTGCGGCCGTCCTTGGGGGTGGCCAGGACGCCGTTCAGGGTGTGGCCGCCGTGGCGGATCGAGACGCGCTGTTCCTCCATGTCGTAGGAGTTCTGCCACAGGACCACACCGGCGAGACCGGTGGCCACGAGAAGGACCGTGACAAGTGCCCACACGGCTGTGCGGAGTTCGCGCCGTAGGGGCCGGGGCTTTCGACGCATGAGATCTGACCGCCTCTGTTCGGGGGTTCACATGCCGCTGAAACTATCATCACAATTACGATCGTCGTAAGGATGATAGTTTTATGGTCGAGGGTGCGACGCGACGAGGAGGCACGGTATGGGACCGGACGGGACGGACACGGGAGCGGTGACGGTCCGGCGGGGTGTTCCGGCCGGAGCCGAACGGCGGGCGGCCGAGCTGTACTGGGACGCTTTCGGCCGCAAACTCGGCCCCGCCCTGAACCCGCCGGACAAGGCGGTGCCCTTCCTCGCCGCCCACCTGAACGCCGACCGGGCGGTGTGCGCGCTCCTCGACGGGCAGCTCGTCGGCCTCGCCGGCTACCAACTGGGCGGCCGGTCCCTCACCGGAGGATCGGCCTCCGCCGTGCTGCGCACGTACGGGCACCTGCGAGGACTGCACCGGCTCGCGCTGCTCGCCCTGTTCGAACGCCACCCGGCCCCCGGGCAGCTCGTCATGGACGGCATCGCCGTGGACCCGGGCACCCGCGGCCGCGGCATCGGGAGCCTGCTCCTCGAGGAAGTGGCCGCCGTCGCGGCGGAACAGGACTGCCGGGAGATCAGACTGGACGTGATCGACACCAACCCGCGCGCCAGGGCCTTGTACGAGCGGCGCGGCTTCACGGCCGTCCGGACCGAGCACACCCCCTACCTGCGCGGACTGCTGGGCTTCGGCGCGGCGACCACCATGCGCCGCCCTGTCGGGGCGAACGGGCCGAGAGGACTGCACACACCGTGACCGACCGCATCGAGATCCCCACCCGCATGCTCGTCCACGCACTGGTCCGCGAGGACGGCACCGTCGACGCGGACGAGCTGTACACCGTCGCCAACACCCTGGGCATGAGCGACCAGCAGGTGCGGCTGTGCGTCAAACGCCTTGTGGCCGAAGGCCGGTTCACCCACGAGGGCCGGGGCCGCAAGGCGCAGCTGCACGCGACCGCGGACACGATGCGTGCCCTCTCCCCCAACGCGGACTTCCTCCGCCACGCGTTCGAGCAGGACGCCGGGCGCGCGCCCTGGGACGGTGTCTGGCACCTGGCCGCCTTCGCGGTGCCCGAATCGGAGCGCACGGCCCGGGACTCCCTGCGCGAGACGCTCGTCCACCTCGGCGGCGCGCCGCTCCAGGGCGGACTGTACGTCTGCGCCAACGCCTGGGAACCGTACGTCGAAGAAGCGGCCCACCGCCTCGGCGCCCATGGCGGGCTCACCCTGCTCACCACCACGGACCTGCGCAGGGGCGAGATCCGCGAGCCCGCCGAACTCGCCCGCCGCCTGTGGCCCTTGCCGGAGATCGCCGACCGCTACCACCGCCTCGGCCGCCTCGCCCGGCCCCGCCTCGACCGGCTCACCGGCCCGGCCGGCCTCTCCCCGTCAGCGCTCCTCACCATCGCGGTGGAGCTGGCCGCCGAACTCACCCGAGCCATGGAGCCCGACCCGCTGCTGCCGCCCGAGCTCCTGCCCCGGCCCTGGCCCGGCACCCAGGCCCGGGAGCTCGTCGCCCGGTGCTGGACGGCCCTGCGTGAACGAGACGGCGGCGAGACCCGCCCGGCCCTCTTCCGCCTCTACGCCGACATCACCCGGGCACGAGCCGAGGAGCCCGCCGAGGCCGGCTGACTCTGCCGCTGCCTGCCGTGACTGCCGGCCGCCCTGACAGGCGGCCGGCAGTCACGCAGTCGTGATCCCCCGCCAGGGACTTGCGGCCGGGCGCGCTCAGCCCCCGTGGTGTGTCAATGGCCTCAAGAGTCGAGCACGGCTGCCACGGCCTCGATCTCGACGAGCTGGTCCTTAGTAGCCGAGCACAGTGCCGAGCACAGTGCCGCCCATCAGGGTGCTGGGGACGTCATGGTCGGCGAACGAGTCCCGGACCGCCTCCCAGGCAGCCACCAAATCCTCCCGCCGGGCCGATGCGACCAGAACCCTTGTACTGATGACGTCGTGGAGAGACGCCTGGCCCTGGGGCTCAGGGACTGTCGTCCTCCCAGTCGAAGAACCGGGGGGCGCCGTTCCTCGGGCCGTACAGGGAGCGGCCGCCGGCTCCGTAGCGGCCGAGTTCGGTGGCCAGCACGGCTCCTTCGTGCAGTTGTCGGGGCGTCCAGCCGGTGACGTCCAGCAGCAGCCCGTCGAGCGGTCCGCCCACCAGCTCGACGTAGTCGTGTCCTGGCTGCGGGCCGGGGTCGGGGTCCTCGTGATCGGCGCCGTAGACGCGTCCGCGCATGATCTGCTCGTCCATGCTGCCAGCGTCGCAGCCGCCACTGACAGTCCGGCGGGCCGGCCCCGCGTGCCGGCCCCCGCCTGCCGGCGGCGGTGGGTCGGCGGCGGTAGGTCGGCGGCGGTGGGTCGGCAGGCACAGGCCGCTGTCCGTGCGCCCGGGTTGCTGGCGCCTCGCCAGGGCGGGGGCCGGCCCGGTGCAATGGCGGCGCGGGGCCGCTGCGGCTGGGGCGTCAGCTCGACGGGGCGTCGCCGGGGAACTCCCCGCTCCCCCACCGGTTCCAGAGCGTGTGGTGCCACTCGTCGGCGCCCGGGCCGGGCGGCCGCACCGCAGGGACGGGGCCGGGGCCGGTCTCGATGAGGTGCAGCAGCGTCCAGGCGACGCCGTAGCAGTCGTCCGGGCCGAAGCAGCCGGCCAGTGCCTGCGCCTCCTCGGCCGTGACGGGCGCGGGGACGGCTTCGAGCTGCCTGACGCGCCGGTCGATCTCGTCCTCGTCGGCATCCTGGTCGGGCAGGGGGCCGCCGGCGACGAAGGCCTGGATCTCGGGTCTCATGACCCCATCATGACCGGTGCGGATTGGCCCAGGGTTTCGGTGTCGAAGTGACCCTGCCCGCAGGGCACTTCGGACCGTAGGGTCGTGATCATGACTGAGGAAACGCCCACCGGGTCCACGTCCACCACGCCCTTTCCTGCGGTGCTGACCCGCCGCGCCGACGCCGAGACCTGCGCCGACCCCAGCAGTGTCATGACGCTGCTGGGCGAGTCGGACGCCACGCCCGGCGGCTTCACCAGCTACCGGTCCACCTTCGCCGAGGGAGCCGTGGGCGCCCCGGCCCACTTCCACACCAGGGCGACGGAGCTGTTCTTCGTGATCAGCGGATCCCTGCGGGTGCTGGTGGGCGAGGAGATCACCGTCCTGGACGAGGGCGACTTCCTGGCCGTGCCGCCGCACACCCCGCATGCCTTCGCCGCCGCGCCCGGCGCGACGGCGGACGTCCTGTTCGTGTTCACGCCCGGCATGGGCCGGTTCGACTACCTGCGCCTGCTCAGCCGGGTGATGCGCGGTGAGGCCGACCCGAAGGAGATCGCCGAGTCCGCGGAACGCTTCGACAACCACTACGTCGACAGCCCCGTTTGGCGTGCCGCCCTGGCGGCGTCGGCGTGATCGGCGCAGCCACCCACATCCGCGTAAATAGTCCTCGATCGCCCATCCGCCATCAGTGGCAGTGACCGGACTCGGTCGCCGGGCCGGTGCCGGTGACGCCCAAGTCATCGGAGCGGCCGGCGTCGACGCGCGGCCACTGTGCTGTGGGACGTCCACCCGGCCACTCCCACAGCGGCGGCCAGTCGGGGGCCCCGCCCAGGGTCCGCGTGGCCTGCCCGAGGCGCGGCCAGCCTGCCGGTGAGTCCTCCCAGTCCTCCTGACGCCCGAACACCGTAAGGTCCATGAGCGCGTAGCTGTAGTCCACCGCCTCGGCCCCGCGACGCTTGGTCCAGAACGTCTCGAAAACACGATCGCCGTCGCGCAGGTAGCACACCAGGTGGAACAAGCCGAGCTCCCGGCCGACAAGAAGCGACTCGAGCGAGGGCTGGGCGGAGTACCACGGCATCGCCCAGCCCATGAAGGCGCGGTAGCGCAGGCTCTCCTCGTACGACGTCTGCGCATCCCCGAAGCCGTAGGCCGTGTTCCGCCCCTGACAGAACACGGCGAAGGTGATGTCACGGGAGTGCAGATAAGCCAGCTCGCCCACGTGGCTCATCACCCAGGTACAGCCTTCGCACTGCTCAGCGGCCGGCCGGCCCGGCCACCACATGAAGTAGTAGGCGATCATCTGGCGTCGCCCTTCGAACGCGTCCAGGAGCGTCATGGGACCGTCCGGCCCGAGCAGCGGGCTGTCCGCGGCCACCTCGACCATCGGGAGCCTGCGGCGCGCGGCGGCGATCGCGTCGCCTTCGCGGGTGTGGGCCTTCTCCCTCGCCCGCAGCCCCTCCAACTGCTGCTCGAAGGTCGCTCGGTCGACGACCGGCGGCTGCGCCTTGCTCGGGTTCTCGGACATCAGCGGCTCCTGGGATCGCTTCGTCGTGACTAAGGGTCCCTCCTCAGCAACGTAGTTGCCGGTCGGGATCGCCGTCACGCGCATCCGACCCGGCTCCACCGTCTCCGAACATACCCACGGCATCACTCACCGTAGCGGCCAACGACCTCTGCGCGGGTCGGCATACAAGCTCATCGAGTCCGCCCAAGCCGCTGGCGCGCCGTCAACGCCTCCCACCTGGTCGCGCTGGCTGCTGCATGCCCTGGGGGTGGTCCCCGCACAGGCGGGGGGTGATCCGACCTGCACGGTGACGCGGAGGGTTCAAAGGGCTGCCGGCCGTCGGCATCCGGCCTGCCGCGGGGGTGGGTCGAGAAGACCTCGGCCAGCGCGGCATCGCGGATACGGGGGTTCATGGGTGGTGCGTGGTGTCCGGGCCGGCCTGTTCGACCGCGTCCAGTCTGCGCCGCAGGTGGGCCCGTTCGGGTTCGGTGCCGGCCAGGGCGAGTGCTTCCCGGTAGGCCGCCGCTGCTTCGGGGAGCCTGCCGAGGCGCTGCAGGAGGTCCGCCCGGGCGGCCGGGTACGGGTGGTGGCCGCGCAGCCGCTCCTCCCCCGCCAGGTCGTCGAGCAGCGCCAGACCCGCTTCGGGGCCGTCGCGCATGGCCACCGCGGCGGCCCGGTTCAGGGCGACGACCGGGGAGGGGGTGAGCCTGAGCAGCACGTCGTAGAGCGCGACGATCTGCGGCCAGTCGGTGGTCGCGAGGTCCGCCGCCTCGTCGTGCAGGGCGGCGATCGCGGCCTGCACGCCGTACGGGCCGGGCGGGCCGCCGGTCAGGGACGGGGGCACCAGGGCCAGCCCTTCCTCGATCATGGGGCGGTCCCAGCGGTCGCGGTCCTGGTCCTCGAGGAGCACGAGTTCGCCGTCGGGGCCGGTGCGGGCGGCGCGGCGGGCGTGGACCAGCAGCATCAGGGCGAGCAGTCCGGTGACCTCCCGTTCGGCGGGGAGCAGACGGTGCAGGATACGGGCGAGGCGGACGGCTTCCTCCGCGAGGTCGAGCCGTTGGAGGTCGGGGCCCGAGCTGGCCGTGTAGCCCTCGGTGAAGATGGAGTAGAGGACCTGGAGGACGCCGGGCAGGCGTCCGGGCAGTTCGTCGGCGCCGGGCACCCGGAACGGGATCCGGGCCTCGCGGATCTTCTTCTTCGCCCGCACGATCCGCTGGGCCATCGTCGATGGCGGCACGAGGTAGGCGCGGGCGACCTCGGGTGTCGTCAGTCCGGCCAGGCAGCGCAGCGTCAGGGCTCCCCGGGCCTCGGGCGGCAGGGCGGGGTGGGCGCAGGTGAAGAACAACTGCAGCCGCTCGTCGGGCAGATCGCTGTCCGCGCCGGTGCCGGGGGCCGGGGCGGGGCCGGCCCGGTCCGCCTCCAGTTGGAGGACGGCGAGCCGGGCGGCGTACGCCTGGTCGCGCCGCAGCCGGTCGACGGCCTTGCGCCGGGCGGTGGTCAGCAGCCAGGCGCCGGGCCGGTCCGGCACCCCCTGTACCGGCCAGTGCACCAGCGCCGCCTCGACCGCCTCGGACGCGACCTCCTCCGCCAGGTCCAGATCTCCGAAACGGCGTACGAGGGAGGCGAGCAGCCGGCCGTGTTCCTCACGGAAGACCGACTCCACCGCCCTGTCCGTGCCGGCCGGCCGCGCCTCCATCGCCGTCAGGCCCCGAAGTCGGCGACCGGCCGCACCACGACCGACCCGCTGCCGCGTGCGCCGGGGCAGCGGGCGGCCCAGTCGAGGGCGGCGTCCAGGTCCGGCACGTCGATGACGTAGAAGCCGCCGAGGACTTCGCGGGTCTCGGCGAACGGCCCGTCGGTGACGGTCCGTTCGCCGTCGGCGGCGACCTGGACCTTCGTGGCGGTGACCAGGTCGGCCAGCGACTCCCCCGAGACGAGGATCCCGGCGTCCCGCACGGCCTTGTCGTAGGCCATCCAGTCCTCGACGCCGCATTCGGCGGCTCCGCCGTTCTCGTCGGTCGCGCCACTGTTGATCAGCATCATGTACTTCATGGTCCGGCTCCTTCAGGTCCTGATCGTCTTCGTGCGGCGGGCGCCGCACACCATGACGACGAACGGGGTGGCGCTCTGTCGACACCGTCCCCCGATTTTTTTCTTCTGATCTTTTCGCGGGACTCCTGCCGGGTGCCCGGGCGGGCGTCAGCCGGGCCCGTGGCGGTGGTGTGTTCCCGGGGTGTGGCCGAAGGCGCGGCGGAAGACGTCGATGAACGCGCTGGCGGACGACCAGCCGCACAGGTGCGCCACGGTGGTCACCGGGGTGTCCTCCGCCAGCAGGACCAGCGCGTGGTGCAGGCGTAGTTGGGTGCGCCACTGAGGGAAGGTCATGGCGAGGTCGGACTTGAACAGCCGGGACAGGGTGCGGTCGCTCGCGCCGACCTCCCTGCCCAGCGCGGCCAGCGTGCGGTTGTCGGCCGGGTCGGTGCGCAGCAGGTCGCACAGGTCCTTGAGCAGGGGCGAGGTGGGTGTGGGCAGGTGGAGCGGCTGTTGGGGCGAGGCCCGCAGCTGGTCCAGCAGTACGGCGCGCAGGCGGGTGCGTTCGGGGCTGTCGTCGAACGGGGGGCGGGTGTGGGCGAGGATGAGTTCGCGCAGCAGGGGGGCGACGGCGAGGACGGTCGGCTCGTCGAGGCCGAGCGGGTTGTCGGTGGCGGGCAGTCCGACGAGGTGCAGGTCCAGTTCGCCGTGGGCCTGGTGGGCGTGGACGGTGCCGGCCGGGATCCAGATGGCGCGGGTGGCCGGCGCCACCCAGGTGCCCGTGCCGGTCGTCACGGTCAGCACTCCGCGCCCCGCGTAGACGATCTGGTGGTCGTCGTGCCGGTGGGCGTCGATCTCTGTTCCGGTCGCCAGACTCCGGGTGCGGGTGGGGGCGACCGGCTGGTGGCGGATCTTCGGCATCGGTCGGCAGTTTATTGGAAGTACGACAGCGGTGTGCTGACGACGATGGTGGCGTGCGAGAGAACAAGTCGGTCGTCCTGCTGTCGGTCGGGCATGCCTGCGTGGACGTGTATCAGGGCGCGGTGGCGGCGCTCGTGCCGTTCTTCGTGGCCGAGCGTGCCTACAGTTACGCCGCGGTGTCCGGTGTCGTCCTTGCCGCGTCCGTGCTGTCGTCCGTGGCCCAGCCGGTGTTCGGGGTGCTGACCGACCGGTGGGCGATGCCCTGGCTGCTGCCGGTGAGCACGCTGCTGGGCGGGGTGGGCATCGCTCTGAGCGGTGTGAGCGGGTCCTATGCGTGGACGCTGGTGTTCGTGGCGGTGTCAGGGCTGGGGGTGGCCGCCTACCATCCGGAGTCGGCCCGGGTCGCACGGCTCGCCTGCCGGGGCGGTCACAAGGGGATGGGCTGGTTCTCCCTGGGCGGGAACCTCGGCTTCGCGCTCGCTCCGCTCATGGTCACCGCGGTCGTCGCCGGCGGCGGGCTGCGGCTGTCGCCGCTGCTCGTGGTGCCCGCGCTCGTGGGCAGCGTGCTGTGCCTGCCCGTGCTGAAGGCGCTGGAGCGGGACGGGACCGCCCGCTTTGGCCCGGCTGTGACGGCGGAGGCCGACGACCGGGTGTCGTTCGTGATGTTGTCGATGGCGGTGATCTGCCGTTCCGTCGTCTTCGTGGGCCTGAGTACCTTCATCTCGCTCTATGCGCGGCAGCGTGTGGAGGGCGGCGCGGCGGCGGGCACCGCGGCGCTGTTCGTGCTCTATCTCGGGGGCGCGGTGGGCTCCGTGGTGGGTGGCAGCCTGGCCGAGCGCTGGGACCGGGTCGTCGTCTCCCGCTGGTCGTACCTGGCGACGGCCGTGGCGGTCGCCGGGATCGTCACCGTCCCCGGGCCGGTCCTCTATCTGTTCGTGGCGCTGGCGTCCGCCGGCCTGTACGTGCCGTTCTCGCTGCAGGTCACCCTGGGCCAGGACTATCTGCCGTCGCGGGTCGGTACGGCCGGCGGGATCACGCTCGGTCTCACCGTCAGTGCCGGCGGCCTGGCCGGTCCTTTCATCGGGAAGCTGGCCGACGCGACGTCCCTGCGTACGGCGCTGGCCCCGCTGGTGATGATGCCCGTGCTGAGCTGGCTGTTGTTCCGCACCCTGCCCGAACCCGTGGCGCCGCGGCGGCATGTCACGCCGCCGGCGGAGCCGTCGGGGGGCGGGGCGGCAGCGGAGGCGGCGGGGGTGACGGAGGGCGGCGCCGGCCGCAGGCGGGCCCGGAGGGTCAGGCGTGGAACTCGGTGAGGTCGATGCTGTGGACGCGCAGCGGGTGGCCGTACACGGGGTGCGTGGTCTCGCGCTCCGGCACCATGCCGAGCTTGCGGATGACGTTCTCGGACGCCTCGTCCCCGGCGCGGCTGATGCTGATGACGCGGTCCAGGCCGCGGTCCTGGAGCGCGAACTCCAGCGTGGCGTGGGCGGCTTCAGAGGCGTAACCCTGGCCCCAGAACTGGGAGCCGAGCCGCCAGCTGATCGCCACGGCGGGCAGCACCTCCGGCAGGAACCCGGGCACGGACAGCCCGGTGAAGCCGGCCAGTTCGCCGGAGGCGAGCAGTTCGACGGCGAAGAGGCCGAAGCCCTCCTCGTCCCACTCCTCCTCCCACTGCTCGATCGCCTCTGCGGTGTGCTCGAGATCGTGCGGGGAGCCGTCGTCGACCCACTGCATGACCCGCGGGTCCGCGTTGATGTCCGCCATCGGCGCGAGGTCGTCGTCGTGCCAGCGGCGGAGGATGAGGCGGGGGGTGCGGATCTCGGTCATGGGCTCCCATCCTGCCGGAGGTGCGGGGGTCGTGAACTGCTGCTGTTTCATCTCGTATGAGTGAGTTCTGCCGTGTGCGGGTGAGGGGTTGTGGGCTGTGGTGTGTGAGGGCTCGCGGGGTGGACGGGGGTTCGTGTGTCGAATGGGTGACCTTTGCGGGGGCGGGTCGTTGGGGGTGGTGGCGGGTGTGTGCGGTCCGGTACGGAGGGGGTGGACACGGTGGGCGGTCTGCGGGAGGTGGCGGCGCCGTTCGTGGTCACCGGACCTTCGGGTGTGGCAGTGCGTACCCGGCTCAAGGGCCTGACGGCCGGGGACGAGGAGGTGCTGCGGCTGGTGGGTGCGCATCTCGGGTCGCTGGCCTCGCGTGATCTCAAGGCGCGGTGTGTGGAGGGTCTGGAGCACTCAGCCGAGTCGTGGGCGGTCCGGAAGCGGGAGTTGACGGGGGTGTCGTCGTCGAGGTGGGCGGGGTCGATCACGAAGGCCACGCACGATCAGTGGGCGCTCGCCCGGCACGGGCAGGCCGCGCACATCCAGGGCCTCGAAGCCGGGATCAGGACGATCGCGCACCGGCTGTCGCTGCCGGTCGGAGCGAAGGGCACGAAGCGTGCCGCGGGTGGTTACCGTTCGCGGCGGGAGTGGCATGCCAAGGCCCGGCGTCTGCGGGTGCTGGAGGACCGGCTGGGGCGGGTGCGGGCCGAGAGGGACGCGGGCCGGGTGCGTGTGGTGCGCGGCGGCCGACGACTGGCGCGCACCCGGCATCACCTTGCCGATGCGGGGCTGACCGCAGCCCAGTGGCGGCAGCGGTGGGAGGCCGGGCGCTGGTTCCTGCAGGCGGATGGTGAGTCGGGGAAGAGGTTCGGCAACGAGACGATCCGCATCACCCCCGAGGGTGAGGTGTCGATCAAGCTCCCGGCACCGCTGGCACATCTGGCGAACGCCGCGCACGGCCGGTACGTACTCGCCGGGCGGGTGCGGTTCGCGCACCGCGGGCAGGAGTGGGCGGACCGTGTGGCGGCGCACCGGGCCGTGGCCTACCGCATCCACCACGACACCGGACGCGACCGCTGGTACGTCACCGCCTCCTGGCAGATCCCACCCACCCCTACCGTTCCGCTCGAAGCCGCCCTCGCCCACGGTGTGATCGGCGTCGACACCAACGCCGGCCACCTCGCCGCCTGGCGCCTCGACACCCACGGCAACCCCATCGGCGATCCGCGCCGCTTCTTCTACGATCTGACCGGCAGCGCCCCACACCGCGACGCCCAGGTCCGGCACGCCCTCACCCGCCTCCTGCACTGGGCCCGGTCCTGTGGCGTTAAGGCGATCGCGGTCGAGGACCTCGACTTCCAGGCCGAGAAGACCAGGGAGAAGCACGGCCGCAGGCGAAGGTTCCGGCAGCTGATCTCCGGCATGCCCACCGGACGCCTGCGTGCCCGCCTCGTCTCGATGGCCGACGCCACCGGCATCACGATCATCGCCGTCGACCCCGCCTACACCAGCAGATGGGGCGCGCAGCACTGGCAGAAGCCCCTCACCAGCACCACCCGAAAGACCAGCCGTCACGATGCGGCGAGCATCGCGATCGGCAGACGCGCCCAAGGGCACCCGATCCGGCGACGGACGACACCGCCCCCGCACGACCAGAGCGATCGTGCGGGGCATCGGACCGTCCAGGCCGACCGGCGTGCGCTTGGGCGCGAGGAACCCCGCCCCCGCATTCCCGGACCACGCACACGATGCGTGCCCCCGGACGCGGAACGAACGCGGGCAACCAGGGCACCCACCACCGTTCGGGATGCCCGCAGCGACCAGGAATGGGTCCAAGACCCACTCCTGCTCACTGAATAGGAACGGTCGGCGTTAATCGGTGCTCGTGCCGGTGCTGTGCGGCGGGCCGGGCCGGGGCGGGGCGTCCGCCGGGCCTGGTGGCGGGCCGGCCGGGGCGGGCGGGGCGCCGGTGCGGGCCCGGCCGGGGTGGGCGGTGCGCCGGTGCGGGCCCGGCCGGGGTGGGCGGTGCGCCGGTGCGGGCCCGGCCGGGGTGGGCGGTGCGCTGGTAAAATGGGGGCACGCTTCGTCGTTCTGGGGCCCGTACCAAGGGGTGCGGGCCCCGGCTCGTTCCGGGCGCCACACCACGGAAGGGTCCCCCCATGAATGCGAAGCCGTCAGCCTCTGGGCGCTCCGGTGCCGGCGAAACCCGGGCGACGGCGGTGCGGGGTGAACTCTCGGCGGTGACGCTGACACCCGGTTCGCCGCCCGCGCAGTCCTTCGCCGAGCTGGGGCTGCCCCCGGAAGTGGCGCGGGTGATGACCGGCTCCGGGGTGACGGAACCGTTCCCGATCCAGGCGGCCACCCTGCCCGACGCGCTGGCCGGCCGGGACGTCCTCGGCCGTGCGCGGACCGGGTCGGGCAAGACCCTCGCCTTCGGGCTGGCCCTGCTCACCCGTACCGCGGGCCGGCGCGCCGAGCCGAAGCAGCCGCTCGGGCTGGTCCTGGTGCCGACGCGTGAACTGGCGCAGCAGGTGAGCGACGTGCTGGACCCGTACGCACTGGCGCTCGGGCTGCGGCTGGCGACGGTGGTCGGCGGGTTGTCGATCGGGCGGCAGGCGACGCTGCTGCGGGCCGGCGCGGATGTGGTCGTCGCGACCCCGGGGCGGCTGACCGATCTGGTGGCGCGCCGGGACTGCCGGCTGGACCAGGTGCGGATCACGGTGCTGGACGAGGCGGACCAGATGTGCGACATGGGGTTCCTGCCCCAGGTGTCGGAGCTTTTGGACCAGGTGCGGCCCGGCGGGCAGCGCATGCTGTTCTCGGCCACCCTCGACCGCAACGTCGACCATCTGGTCGGCCGCTATCTCCACGACCCGGTGCTGGCGACGGTGGACCGGGCGGCGGGCGCGGTCGCCACGATGGAGCACCATGTGCTGAACATCCACCCGGCGGACAAGTACGCGACGGCCACGGAGATCGCCGCCCGGGACGGGCGGGTGCTGATGTTCCTGGACACCAAGCACGCCGTCGACCAGTTCACCCGCCATCTGCGCGGCAGCGGTATCCGGGCCGCCGCGCTGCACAGCGGGAAGTCGCAGCCGCAGCGCACGCACACGCTCGCCCAGTTCAAGAGCGGTGAGGTCACCGTGCTGGTGGCCACCAATGTGGCCGCGCGGGGCATTCACGTCGACGCGCTCGACCTCGTCGTCAACGTCGACCCGCCCGCCGATCCGAAGGACTACCTGCACCGGGGCGGCCGCACGGCGCGTGCGGGCGAGTCGGGCCGTGTGGTCACCCTGGTCACGCCGGGTCAGCGGCGTGACGTGAACCGGATGATGTCCGACGCCGGGATCCGGCCGGTGGTCACGCAGGTGCGCTCCGGTGAGGAGAAGCTGGCCGGGATCACGGGAGCGAAGCGGCCGCCCGTCGCGGACAGGTCCGCCGGCGGCAACGCGTCCTTCCGCGGCCTGGGCGCCCGGGCCCCGAAGGAGTCGCGCAGGACGGCCGAGGCCCGCGGTCTCGCGGAGGCCCGTAGGGCCGCCCGGGTCCGCAGAGGCCGCTGACGTTCCGCGGAGGGCTCGAGCGGGGGGCTTCAGGCGTCCAGCGGCACCGGTGGTGTGTCCGTCCGCTCCGCCGCTTTCTGCCCTGCCCGCGCGGGTCCGCCGGTGGCCGGGACCTCGGCGTATCCGAAGATGGTCGCCCCGCAGGGCGGTTCCATCGGTGACCTGCCGCCGTCGAAGGGGCGCAGTTCGCAGGCCAGGACGGGGCGGGGGGCGGCCGGCCCTTCGGATTCCGCCCGGCGGACGCTGGTGCGGCTCATCCTCCACAGCAGGTAGGCCACGGCCAGGGCGAACAGCATGTGGAGCAGGCCCCACAGCATCGCGGACGGTGTCGGCAGTCCGCCGGCGGTGCGGACCTGCTTGGCGGCCAGCCGCGCGAGCGTGCGCAGCAGCGACCACAGGACGAGCCCGACGCCGATGATGGGCAGCAGCAGGAAGAGCATCTGCACGACGGACGCGACGATGCCCAGCGGGGAGCCGGCGGTGCCGAACAGATGGCTCGCCGTCGCCCATGCCTGCGTGATCATGTCCGGCAGGCGCAGCACCACGACGCCCAACTGGACGGCGAGCACGGGCAGTACGAGCAGGACCCACAGGGTGACGACCGTCTGGGGCCACCGTTTGAGTTCGCGGAGGCGGGGTTCGGCGGGTCGGCGCAGGACCTTGTGACGGAGGATGGGGCCGATGTATTTGAACAGGTCGGGGATGCCGACCAGGTCCGACATGATGTAGTACCCGTCGAACCGCAGGGTGGGCAGGAGTTGCTGCACCATTTCGAGGTTGATCAGCAGGATCGCCGCGAGGAGTACGGGTGTCGGGGCCTGGGCGTAGATGCCGGTGAGGGCCAGGATGAACAGGCCGTTGAAGTAGACGCCGCCGAGGTCGGTGCGCAGGCGTCCGGCGCGGCCGAGGCGGTAGGAGTTGGTGACGTCGGTGTAGAAGGCGGGCCACACGACGTAGATGCCGCAGCCCATCACGCCGGGGCGTACTTTGCCGTAGCGGCAGGCGGAGGCGTGGCCGACCTCGTGGAACGCGGCGGAGAGCAGGGTGAGACCGACGGTGACGAGGACGCCGAGCGGCTGTGCCATCACCCCGGTGATCGCCGCGCCGGTGTTCTGGGTGGTGAAGAGCCAGGCCTCGGCGGTGAACAGCGCGCCGACCAGCAGGACGACGGCGACGGGGTGGAAGAGCCAGGCGAAGAGGCCGGCGATCATCCAGGTGGTGTGCTCGGAGACGAGAGCCGCGCGTGTCTTCAGGCCGAGCACGGCGTGTTCGGTCTTGGTGACGGGGGGCGCGGTGCCGTCGCTGCGGGTGGTGATGCCGAGGGGGGCGAGTTTCTCGTCGAGCAGGAAGGCGACGTGTTCGGCTGCGAAGCCGCGGCCGGTGGCGTGGGACAGTTCCTCGGCGACGCGTTCGAGGATGCGTTCGGCGGAGGCTTCGATGCCGCGCTGGCGGCGGAGTTCCTTCACCGTGCGGTAGAGCAGGTCGGGCAGGTGGATGACCTGGCCGTCGCGGCGCTGGATCAGGTGCGGGGGCTTGCGGTAGCCCGAGCCCGCGTACTCGCCGACGAGTTCGGTGCCGTCGGTGAGGGCCGGCAGGTTCAGGTGCTCACCGACGGAAGGGGAAGGCATGCGGATCTCCCGGTGACACGCAGGGCCCGGCATAGCGGACCGGGCCCCACGTCGGAGCGATCAGCCGCTGGTGACGGCGGCCGGTACGCAGGTCAGGCTGGAACTCGGGTTGTTGGAGCCGAGGCCCAACGAGCCGATCAGGCCGGGGGTGCCGTGCACCCGCTCGGACTGGCAGGCGAAGGCGACCTGCGAGTTTCCGTCGCCGCCGCCCTCGGGGAAGTGGTACTGGTACGTCGTGGAGCTGTTGTCGATCGTGATGAGCGACAGCATGGTCCGCGGCGGGAGAAACTCTGCGCAGAGCGCATTGAGTTCGGGGTAGCCGATGTCGTCCATGGCTTCCTTCCTCGGGCTATCCTCGTGCCGTTGACGCTCCCGTTATGTGCCGTTCGTTTCCTGCCGGCACTCACGGTCGGGACGCGGAAACCCGAACGGCCGGGGACGGTGTTTCCGTGGTGGCGGAAACGCCATCCCCAGCCGCGGACGGGTGAACTAGAACACCGACGTGGAGCTCGGCATGCAGGTCATGCCGGAGCTCGGGTTGTTCGAGCCCAGGCCCAGGGCGCCGACCAGACCCGGGGTGCCGTCGACCTCCTGGACGGAGCAGGCCGAGGTGGTGATGCCGTTCTGGTCCGACGCGGCCGGCGCGATGGCAACGGCCGAGCTCGAGGAACCGCCCTCGGAGCCGCCGCCACCCCAGTTGTTGAAGGGCACGACGGTGGAGAGCACAGCACGCTCGGGCAGCATCTCGCCGGCGAGAACGTCGAGCTCCTCGAAGCTGATCTTCGACATGGAGACCTTTTCCTTTCGGTTCCTGCAATACGGCTCGAACCCCTACGAGCCGGTGTCCATCACGGTGTGGACGACAGGAGTAACGGCGGTCCCCGGTGGCTGGATGCGCGCGATCACGCTTTCCGGCATTCTTCTGGCCAATGGGGCGAAACGCTTTGGTCATTCACCCCGTTCCCGTGGTATCGGGGCGCGCGGCGCCGGCGCGGAGAAAACCGCAGTTCAGCGGCGGATACCGGGGGCGGGCGACGGCTGCTGTTCCGCAGTCGAATAGAACGGGCGTCCATCCCTGGGGAAGGAGTCACGCACAGTGGCACGCATGTGCGCGGGGGTGCGGACACCGCGTCTCATTCTTCTGTGCCGTCCTCTTCCCTGTTCAAGGGGGCAATGCCCTTGCCGGGTTCGACGACGTCGCGCCGGCCGGAGGACTCGGCCTCGTCGAGCTGTGTGACCACGGGATGGTGGAGGTCGAAGGCGGGCGACTCGGAACGGATCTTCGGCAGCGTGGTGAAGTTGTGCCGCGGCGGCGGGCACGAGGTCGCCCACTCCAGGGAGCGGCCGTAGCCCCACGGGTCGTCGACGTCGATGCGCTTGCCGGTCTTCGCCGTCTTCCAGACGTTGTAGAAGAAGGGGAGCGTGGAGGCGCCCAGGAGGAACGCCCCGATGCTGGAGAGGGTGTTGAGAGCGGTGAAGCCGTCGGCGGCGAGGTAGTCGGCGTAGCGCCGGGGCATGCCTTCCGCGCCGAGCCAGTGCTGGACGAGGAACGTGGTGTGGAAGCCGATGAACAACGTCCAGAAGTGGATCTTGCCGAGGCGTTCGTCGAGCATCGTGCCGGTCATCTTGGGCCACCAGAAGTGGAAGCCCGCGAACATGGCGAACACGACGGTGCCGAAGACGACGTAGTGGAAGTGGGCCACCACGAAATAGCTGTCGGTGACATGGAAGTCGAGCGGTGGTGAAGCCAGGATGATGCCGGTCAGGCCGCCGAAGAGGAAGGTGACGAGAAAGCCGATGGACCACAGCATCGGCGTCTCGAACGACAGCGACCCCTTCCACATGGTGCCGATCCAGTTGAAGAACTTCACCCCGGTGGGCACCGCGATGAGGAAGGTCATGAAGGAGAAGAACGGCAGCAGGACCGCGCCGGTCGCGAACATGTGATGGGCCCACACGGTCACCGAAAGTCCCGTGATCGCGATGGTCGCCCCGATCAGCCCGGTGTAGCCGAAGATCGGTTTCCGGGAGAAGACGGGGAGGATCTCCGTGACGATGCCGAAGAACGGCAGGGCGATGATGTAGACCTCGGGATGGCCGAAGAACCAGAAGAGGTGCTGCCACAGGAGCGCGCCGCCGTTCTCCGGGTTGAACACCTGCGCGCCGAAACGCCGGTCCGCCTCCAGGACCAGCAGCGCGGCCGCGAGGACGGGGAAGGCGAACAGCACCAGTAGCGAGGTGAACAGGATGTTCCAGGTGAAGATCGGCATCCGGAACATCGTCATTCCCGGCGCGCGCAGGCAGATGATCGTCGTGATGAAGTTGACGGCGCCGAGGATGGTGCCGAACCCGGCCAGCGCCAGGCCCATGATCCACAGGTCGCCGCCCACGTACGGCGAGCGCTCGCCGCCGCTGAGCGGTGTGTAGGCGGTCCAGCCGAAGTCGGCCGCGCCCTGGGGGGTGAACAGACTGCTGACCACGATCAGTCCGCCGAAGAAGAACAGCCAGAACGACAGCATGTTCAGCCGTGGGAAGGCCACGTCGGGAGAGCCGATCTGCAACGGCATGACGGCGTTCGCGAATCCCGCGAAGGTGGGCGTCGCGAACAGCAGCAGCATGATGGTGCCGTGCATCGTGAACGTCTGGTTGTACTGCTCGCTCGAGAGGATCTGGATACCCGGCCGGGCCAGTTCCGCGCGGAGCAGCAGGGCCATCACGCCGGCGACGGCGAAGAACAGGAACGACGCGATCAGGTACAGGTGCCCGATCTTCTTGTGATCCGTGGTCGTCAGCCACACGATGACGGCCTGGCCCCGCGTGCGGCCCTTGACGGGGACGGGAGCCGACGTGTGGGTGGATGTGACCATGTGTGACCCCCGGGCTGTTCTGGCGGTTCCTTTGTGAGCAGTTCGGAAAGCGGTGGAGTGCCCAGCCAACGCGATGCCACACGCTATGCCGCGATGCCGCGCCCGGGACCTTTCGGACATGCCCTCGGCCGGGTCAGCCGGACGGGTGGGGCGGGGCGCGGGGCGGAGTATGTGGCGATCGGGTGAGGCCGCGCTCGGCGGAGCCGCCCGTGGTTAGCATCCGGGAAGGGGGACGCCCACCGATGGCACGGAGGCCGTCATGCCGCAACGACCCGCATCCCGTCTGTCGACGAACCGGTCGAGCCTCGGCCACAAGGCGCGGTACGCGCTGCGGCATCCGCGGCGCGTACTGCCCTATCTGCGCCGGGCGGGCCGCGACACCTGGCTGCGGCTGCGCCACCGCGACGGCCACGTCGCCTACTACCGGGCGGTGATGGCCTCCGACACCGCGAAGAGCCCGGAGGCGGCGGTCGGCGGCGGCCCCTCCCACGACCGCTGGCTCGCCATCGGGCAGATGCAGTTCGACTACCTGCGCGAGCACGGGCTGAGGCCGCAGGACAGGATGCTGGAGCTCGGCTGCGGCAATCTGCGGGCCGGCTGGCGGTTCATCGACCATCTGGAGCCCGGCCACTACTACGGGATCGACATCTCGCCCGACATTCTCATCGAGGCCAAGAAGACCCTCGTGCGCTACGGGCTCCAGCACAAGCTTCCGTATCTGACGCCCGTCGACAACCTGACGCTGGACTTCCTCCCCGACGCCGCGTTCACGGTCGTGCACGCGCACAGCGTCTTCTCGCACTCGACGCTCGACATCATCGACGAATGCCTGGCGAACGTGGGGCGGGTGCTCGCCCCGGGCGGGTTCTTCGACTTCACCTACGACCGCACCGAGACGCGTGAGCACCAGGTGCTGGGCGAGGACTTCTACTACCGCACCCAGACGCTGGTCCGGCTGGCCGCACGGCACGGCCTCGCCGCCCGCTTCATGGACGACTGGGAACAGCTGCCGCACGGCCAGTCGAAACTCCGCGTCACCCACGCCGCGTGACGGGCGCCGCGTCACGGGCGCGGCGCGGTTGCGGTTGCGGTTGCGGTTGCGGTTGCGGTTGCGGTTGCGGCTGCGTACGGCGGATGCGCCCGCCGTGCACCCGAATGCACGAGCACCTGGATGCCTGAACGGAGAGATCGCATGCGTGTTGCGGTAGCGGGCGGTACCGGCCTGGCCGGGCGGCACGTCGTCGGGGAGCTGCGCGCCGCCGGGCACGAGCCCGTGGTGCTGGCCCGTTCCAAGGGCGTGGACGTCACCACGGGCCAGGGTCTCGCCGAGGCCCTGGCCGGTGTCGAGGCGGTGATCGACGTGACCAACGCGGCGACGCTCAGCCGCCGGAAGGCCGTGGCGTTCTTCGAGGCGGCGTCGCGCCATCTGCTCGCGGCCGGGGAACGGGCCGGCGTGCGCCACCACGTGGTGCTGTCGATCGTGGGCATCGAGCGGGTCGGCCACGGCTACTACCAGGGCAAGATCCGCCAGGAGCAGGTCGTGGCGGGCGGCCCGGTCCCGTGGACGGTGCTGCGGACGACGCAGTTCCACGAGTTCGCCGACCAGCTCCTCGACGGCATGCCCGGCCCGCTGGCGGTGATCCCGCGCATGCGCGTCCAGCCGGTCGGGGTCCGGGAGGTGGCCCGCGCCCTGACCGGGCTGGCCGAGGGGCCCGCGCAGGGCATGGCCCCGGAGTTGGCGGGCCCCCGCGAGGAGTGGCTCCTCGACATGGTCCGCCGCCTGCTCCCCACCCGCCCGGAACGCCGCTTCGTGCTGCCGGTCCGCTACCCGGGAGCGGCGGGCCGCGCGATGGCGGGCGGCGGCCTGCTCCCCACGGGGCCGGGGCCGCGGGGTATGCAGACGTTCGACGCATGGCTGGCGGACGAGCGCGGCTGACCGGCCGCCCGGCGGCCGGCGGCCGCGCCGGGCGGGGTGTCAGGTGACCGCCGCGGGCGGGAGGTCCGGGCGGGGCCCGGTATCCCCTGGGGGGCCGCCCCGGCAGGTTTCAGGGTGGCCGCCCAGGGCGCGGGTGCGCGAGGCCACGCGGCAGGCGGGTCCGGCGGCGTGCCCGGCGGCGTGTCCGGCGGGGCGTCAGGTGGTGGCCGGGCCGGGCGGCCGGTGGGCCGGTCGGGCTCGGCCCGGTATCGCCCGGGGGGCCGCCCCGGAGAGGGTCGCCCCGGCAGGTGTCAGGGTGGCCGCCCCGGGCGCGGGTGCGCGAGGCCACGCGGCAGGCGCGCCCGGCGGCGCGCCCGGCGGCGTGTCCGGCGGGGCGTCAGGTGGTGGCCGGGCCGGGCGGCCGGTGGGCCGGTCGGGCTCGGCCCGGTATCGCCCGGGGGGCCGCCCCGGAGAGGGTCGCCCCGGCAGGTGCCAGGGTGGCCGCCCGGGGCGCGGGTGCGCGAGGCCACGCGGCAGGCGGGTCCGGCGGCGTGCCCGGCGGCGTGTCCGGCGGGGTGTCAGGGTGGCCGCCGCAGGCGGGAGGTCCGGCGGGGCGTCAGGTGGTGGCCGGGCCGGGCGGCCGGTGGGTCGGTCGGGCGCGGGACCGGGATCGCCCGGCGGGCCGCGCCCGGCGGGGTGGGCGACGGGCCTCTCGGGCTCGTCGCCCACCGCACCCGGGCGCGGCCCGCGCTGAGGTCAGGCGCCGGACGCTGCCGCGTAACGCGCGGCGACGTCCTCCCAGTTGACCAGGTCCCACAGCTTGGTGACGTAGTCGGGGCGGACGTTCTTGTACTGCAGGTAGTAGGCGTGCTCCCAGGCGTCGAAGACCAGCAGCGGGGTGCTGCCCTGGCCCACGTTGCCGTGGTGGTCGTAGACCTGTTCGACGATCAGGCGGCGGCCGAGCGGCTCCCAGGCCAGTACGCCCCAGCCGGAACCCTGTACCGAGGTGGTGGCGACCGTCAGCTGCTTCCTGAACGCCTCGAAGCCGCCGAGGTGTTCGTCGATGGCGTCGGCGAGCGCGCCCTCGGGGCGGTCGCCGCCGTCCGGGGAGAGGTTCTGCCAGAAGATCGAGTGCAGGGCGTGCCCGGAGAGGTTGAAGGCGAAGGTCTTCTCCAGACCCACCAGGCCGGTGGGGGTGATCAGGTCCTTCTCCCGGGCCTCGGCGAGCTGCTCCAGGGTGTCGTTGGCGCCCTTGACGTAGGCGGCGTGGTGCTTGGCGTGGTGCAGCTCCAGGATCTCCGGCGTGATGGCCGGGGCGAGCGCGGAGTAGTCGTACGGCAGGTCGGGAAGCGCGTAGGTGCCCATCAGGCACGTCCCCTTTCGTTTCCGTGTGGGTGATCGTCCGGGGACAGCCAACCTCTATTGCACATTACTTGCAACAACCTATGTGATGCAGGAACATGGCCGGGGGGCGGGGTCGGCACGTCAGCTTTCGGCGGTGCGGCATTCGAGGTGCTGCCGTTCCTCCCGAGAGGTGATCGTCTTCTCACCGGCGCCCGCCGGACCACCGGCCCCGCTCCCCCGGCCGGCGCGACCTGAGACCGACCACGGGTCCGCCGAGCGGCCGAGGCGAGCGCGCGGAGTTGCCGCTCACGGCCGATGGCCGGCAAGGGGGCGGCCTGAAGGATGGAACACGTCGGAACACCAACTCCCGGGAGACCAACGTGTTTCATCCGTCACCACGCAGGACAGCGGCCGTACTGACCGCGGCCGTCGCAGTGCTCGCCGTGAGCGGCACCTCCAGTGCCTCCGGCACGTCGGGTGCCTCGGGGGCCTCGAGTGCGTCGGGTGCCTCGGGTGCCGCCGGTGCCCCTGCCGAGCGTCGTGGAACGCCGGCGTACGCGAGTGTCACCGGGGGCGCGGATTTCGTGCTGCCCTACCACCAGGACGAAGACGTCCGCTCGTTCAGCTTCGACGCGGTCGCCGCTCCGTACAGCCGGCCGCTGCCCGGGATACCCACGGGCCTTCCCACCGACGCCCGGGGAACGGTCAGGATCTCGCACTACTCGGCCGAACGGGACGTCACCTACACGGCCGAGGGACGGGTGGACTGTCTGGTCACCGGTCCCCGCTCGGCGACGCTGACGGCGGTCATCACCAAGGTGGGTCCCGGCGGGCCGCTCGACATCGGTCTGAGGCTCGGATTCAGCGTGTACGACGGAGGAAAGGGCGGCAAGAACCGCTCCGGCGACCGTGTGGGCTTCTCGTGGAACGGTGTGAATCTGCTGCCGGACGGCGCGGGCGGCCCCGAGGACGCCCCCGTCGGCACCTGCATGGCGCCGGCCCCGTACGCCCCGGTGACCAGGGGCGACTACACGGTCGTGCACGCCGAACTGCCGCCCCCGCCACAGCCCTGACCTCCGGCGCGGCCCGGCCCCGGCACGGGGCCTCCTCCCCCGCACCGGGCGCCATCGTGCACGCCGGGACCGGCGGCGTGGCGGGTGGGTCAGGGAGCGATGCCGATGCCGTCGATCCGGCTCCAGGCCTGCTCCTCGGCGAAGGTCATGGCGGGCCAGTCCAGCCCGCCCGGCCGGGGCCTGATCCGTGAGGCGTACGGGGCCGGGCTGAAGTCCGGGTCGTAGAAGCAGCCGGTGCCGTAAGCGCGGTCGAACGCGGGACAGGACGCCGCGATCGACCGCGGGGAAGGCTTGCGGCCGGTGCGGACCCAGGTGTCCAGGGAGGAGACGGCGCTCGCGTACTCGGAGTCGCTCAGCTCGCTGTGCTCGCTCTCCCTGGTGAAGGTCTGCACGAGGTGACCGTCCCTGCGGGCCCCCTCGAGGGTGGCTCGGTAGGCGGCCTCGTGCTCGACGAACGCGGTGGGGTCGTCGATCGCGTGCAGGGTGAGCACCGGGACGTGGACGCGGCCGGTGAGATCACTGTCGTACGAAAGATCGCGCCGGGCGGCCGGGTCGGCGGAGAAACGCTCGACGCCGGCGTTGAGCGCCTTGTCGTCGTGCGAGCCGGAGTACCGGACGCCCTTGTTGCTGAAGGGATTACGGCCGCCGAGACGGCCCAGCACGATGTCACGGAAGGTGAACGTCGCGAACCGCAGATGCGACTCCAGTGTGCGCTCGGGGATGCGCGTGACGGCCAGGATGTCGTCGAGGTTGCGCTGCTGCAGGGCGGTGCGCTCCTGCGGCGCGGACGCGTAGCCGGTGCACTCCTGCAGGCGGGCACGCAGGCCGGCCGTCGTCATCGTCGAGCCGGCCCGCAGCCCCTCCCACAGCGGGTACCGGGGCTCGGTGGGGCGGGGATGGTTTTGGCAGTAGTACTGGTAGACCACGCGCAGGTCGACGCGGTAGTCGTAGCCGCGGGTGCCGCCCGCGAGGACGCCGTTGGTGAGCAGGGCGCCGTCGTACGGGCCGTGGTGCCCGCCGTAGACCTCGACCACCTTGGCGGCGACGTTGCCGCCCCAGGACTGGCCGTGCACGTAGGTCCGCTGCGGTCGGCCGAACGTGTCGACGAACAGGCGGCGTACGTTCTCGGTGTCGGCGGCGGCCATCCGTGTGCCGTAGCCGCCCCGCCGGTAGGAGGAGCCGGCCCAGGCGTAACCCTCGTCCACCATGACGGCCCAGCGCTGGAGGTCCTCACCGCTGCGGCCGGGGTCGGAGGCGTCGCCGAGGTCGGGGCCGCCGTGGGCGTGCACGACGAGGGAACCGTTCCACCGGGCGGGTATCGCGAACGTGTAGTGAGCCCCGTTGGCGTCCTGTCCGGAGTAGCAGGTGGCCTTCTCCGCCAGTTCGGCGGGACACACGGCGGGTGCCGGGCCGTCGCCGTCCGCCTGCGCGGCGGGGGCCGCGCCGACCGCGCCGCCGATCAGCCCGAGGAGACAGGCCGCGATTCCCGCGGCGCGGCGCCGGCGGGACACCGGCCGTCGGGAGGTGCGTGTTTCTGACCTGTTCAAGGCGGCTCCTCGTCCTCGCGGGCGCGCATCGGTGCGTCGTCGGCGCTGATGCTAGGGAGACAGGGGCCGGGAAACCATGCGGCTGATCTTTGCGTTCATATTGTTCGCCGACCGCTGCTCGAACAGCTCGGACCGTTCGCGCTGTTCGCGCTGTTCGCGCTGTTCGCGCTGTTCGCCGGAAAGGATGTGGGGATGGCATCGGGCACGAGCACCGGCACGGGCCGGGAGGATCAGGAGCCCGGACTCGGCACGTGGAGCTTCGAACGGCTCCACGCGATGGCCGTGAACGAGCACGGCAGGCACCTCGAGGCAGTACGTATCGTCGCGCAGGGCCGTGCCTATGACGACGACCGGCCCGCGGAGGCCCGCCTGCGGTGGGCCAAGCTCTCCCTGCTGGCGAACCGGCGTGCGCATGGTGACGGTCTTGAAGACCGGACACGCGCGGCCACGCAGGACTTCACGCTCCGGATGTGGATCATCGACCATCTCGGTCCCGACGACGACGATCCCGACCGGAGCCCGGACGCGTTGGCGTCCGACACGCTCGGGACATTGCGTCTCACGCCCTCGCAGGCCGGTGCGCTCGGTGACCGCTGGCGTGAACTGCCCATCGAGCAGCTCCGCGAGCTGCGGCGGCACAAGAACCTGACGGCCCATCTGGCAGACCTCGTCGGCCGGACGGGGCCCGGTCCGACGCGTGATCTCCTCCTGGCCTGGGACGGGGTCCGGCACCGGCTGCCCTGAGACAGGCAACCGCCCCGGCGTCGTCCGTCCGCGTCAACAGGCGGTCGTGCCCCCGGCGTTCGGGAGCTCGGGCTTTTGGGCGAGGAAGGTGGCGATGGTTCTCTTCGTTCCTTCGTCGGGCGCCTGCAGCAGGCGTGCGGTGACCACGAGGCCGGCCGCCTCCAGCAGTTCGGCGAGCCGGTCCGGCGGCGTCAGGTAGGACCCGTAGGACACCGGGCGGCCGCCGTACGCCTGTGTCGGACGCAGATGCTCACCGGATCCCACCGGGCCGGCCATCATCAGGAGGCCCCCGGGTGCCAGCGTGCGGCGGAATTCGCCGAACACGACCTGCAGCAGTTCCGGTGGCGTGTGGTGGACGGAGTAGTAGGCGAGGATGCCGCCGAGTTCGTCGTCGCCGATCGCCGGCGCGGTCATCGACCCGACGGTGAAACGCAGCTCCGGGTACGCCTGCCGGGCCAGTCCGACCATCGCGGGCGACAGGTCGATGCCGAACGCGGGCACCCCCAGCTCCGCCAGGTGCGCCGTCACCCGGCCGGGACCGCATCCCATGTCCGCGACGGCCCCGCGGCCGGCCGTCCGCACGGCCTCGGCGAACGCCGCGAGCATGGCGCGGGACAGCGGGTCCAACTCGGCCGGGAACTTGACCCGTCGGGCGTATTCGGCGGCGACGGAGTCGTACGACTCCCGGACGTCGGCGAGGTAGGAGAGGTCGGTCACCGGCGTGACTCTAGAGGGCGGGCGGCGTGCCGAGGGCCTTGAGGTGGCCTTCACCGACATCGGCTGCTTCGACGTCTCTTTCTGAGCGCCCAGGAAAAGGGAAAGGCAAGGAGGTTACCCGCTCCTTGCCAC
Source organism: Streptomyces pristinaespiralis (assembly GCF_001278075.1). Lineage (GTDB taxonomy): Bacteria > Actinomycetota > Actinomycetes > Streptomycetales > Streptomycetaceae > Streptomyces > Streptomyces pristinaespiralis. Next base: position 147,216 of record NZ_CP011340.1, read on the forward strand.
TCTCAACTTATAGCGCCCCGGGGGGCTTGCGGCAAGGCCCGGGGGGTGCCGCAGAATGATCAACCCGGACCAGAACCTGCGGAAATGACTATTTCGCGAGGTGGGCGGGCTTTGTTCATGTATGGGTTGCCAGTCTCGTCGAATGGGCGTTCTTGATGATTGACGTGATCGTGGTCGGCGGCGGGCCGACCGGATTGATGCTGGCCTGCGAGTTGCGGCTGCACGATGTGCACGTCGTCGTGCTGGAGAAGCTGACCGAGCCGACCAGGCAGTCCCGCGGGCAGGGCCTGCACACGCGCAGCGTCGAGATGATGGACCAGCGCGGCCTGCTGGACCGGTTCCTCGCGGTCAGTGAGAAGTTCCAGGTCGGTGGTCTCTTCGGCGGCATCGTGAAGCCGTGGCCGGACGGGTTGGACACGGCCCATCCGTACGGTGTCGCCACCCCGCAGCCGGTGACCGAGCGGCTGCTCGAGGAGCGCGCCGTCGAACTCGGCGCCGAGATCCGGCGCGGCTGCGAGGTGGTCGGGCTGAGCCAGGACGAGGACGGGGTGGACGTCGAGCTGGGGAATGGGGGTGCCCCCGCCAGTGGGGGCGTAGCCGGCGCAGGAGGCACGCACCTGCGCTCGCGCTACCTCGTCGGGTGCGACGGCGGCCGCAGTACGGTGCGCAAGCTGCTCGGCGTCGGCTTCCCCGGCGAGCCCGCGACGGTGGAGACGCTGCTGGGCGAGATGGAGGTCACCGAGGATCCGGCGACGATCGCCGCCGTCGTCGAGGAGGTCCGCAGGACCCAGCTGCGGTTCGGCGTCGCCCCCGGCGAGGACGGGGTGTGCCGCGTCGTCGTGCCCGCCGACGGGGTGGCGGAGGACCGTTCTAGCGCGCCGACCCTCGAGGAGTTCAAGAAGCAGCTGCGGGCGTTCGCGGGCACCGACTTCGGGGTGCACTCGCCGCGCTGGCTGTCCCGGTTCGGCGACGCCACCCGGCAGGCCGAGCGTTACCGGGTCGGCCGGGTGCTGCTGGCCGGCGACGCGGCGCACATCCATCCGCCGACCGGCGGGCAGGGGCTCAACCTCGGTGTCCAGGACGCGTTCAACCTCGGCTGGAAGCTGGCCGCCGAGGTCGCCGGCTGGGCGCCGGAGGGGCTGCTGGACAGCTACCACGCCGAGCGGCACCCGGTGGGCGCGCGGGTGCTGGACAACACCCGGGCGCAGATCACGCTGCTGGGGGCCGACCCGGGTGCGGCCGCGCTGCGGGAGCTGTTCGCGAAGCTGATGGACTTCGAGGAGGTGAACCGGTACGTGACCGGGATGATCACCGCGGTCGGGGTCCGCTACGACTTCGGCGAGGGGCACGACCTGCTCGGCCGGCGGATGCGTGACGTGAGGCTGGAGCGGGGGCGCCTGTACGAGCTGATGCGCGAGGGCCGGGGGCTGCTGCTCGACCGGACCGGGCTGCTGTCGGTCGCGGGCTGGGCGGACCGGGTGGACCACGTCGTCGACGCCGGCGAGGAGCTGGACGTGCCCGCGGTGCTGCTGCGGCCGGACGGTCATGTGGCGTGGGTCGGCGAGGATCAGCAGGATCTGCTCGACCGGCTGCCCCGGTGGTTCGGCGCCGCCACCGGCTGAGCGCGCGGTCGCGGCCCCGCACGGGCGGGACCGGTCTCGGGCCGGGTCCGGCGCGGGGCCTCCCGCCCTGGGGTGCCGCGCCGCCACCCCGGGCCGGGTCGGTCACCGTCCGTCGGGGCCGCATCACGGTGCGGTGGACGCGAGGGGGTTCGGAGGCTGGTGGGGCGCGCGGGGCGGGTGGGGCGAGTGCCGGGAACAACCCGGGATGGTTTACCGTTCACATGTATGTGGTCGCGGAGGGGACAGTGTCCCCGGGCCTCACCTGCAGCCCATGGGGAAGATCGTTCGGCTGAAGCCCTGTGGAGCCCCTCGCCGAGAGGCGACCGCCCTCCGTGCCCACCCTGTACCGATCCCGGCTGGTCCCCCCCGTCCAGCCGGGATCTTCCTTTTCCCGGGACGGATCCGCCGCTCCATGGACGACCCGCGCCCCGGTGACGAGGGCCCCGGCGTCGAGCCGGGGCCGTTCGGGACCGGGCGGTGGGTCATGCCGGGGCGGGCGGGGTGAGGGGGCGGGTGAAGCGCAGTGCGGGGTGGCCGTCGAGGACGGTGGTGCCCGTTTCCGTGAAGCCGTTGCGGGTCAGGACGGTCCGCGAACCGGTGTTGGCGACGGTGGCCGCCGCGTGCAGGGTGTTCAGGCCGTAGGCGGTGGCCGCGAGCGTGCACACCTGCTGGACGGCCGTGGTGGCGAGGCCCTTTCCGGCGGCCTTCTCGGCGACACGGAAGCCGAGTTCGGCGCCGCCGTCCACGAGGTCGACGAGGTTGACGCGGCCCACGATCGCACCGGCGTCGTCGACGAGGACGTGGAAGCGGCAGATTCCCGCGGCCTGTTCGGCGAGCAGGGCGGCAAGGCGGGCGGCGAAGTGGGTGAAGTAGTCGTCGCCGCGGTCGGGGACGTGGGCGGCGAAGTAGGCCCGGTTGTCGCGTTCGAAGGCGAGCAGGGCGTCGGCGTGGCCGGCGTGCAGGGGTTCGAGGCGGGGCATGGGGGAACGGTACGCGGCCGGGCGCGGGGCCGGGCGGGCGGGTGGGACGCGGCCCGGCCACCCGGTGCGGGGTGGGGGCGGTCCTGGTCACGGCTTGCGGGTGATCCAGCGCTGGAGGGCGGCGTGGGTGGTGTCGTCGAGGGCGCAGAGCGCGTCGATGGCGGCGAGGTCGCCGGGCAGCGGGGCGATGCCGGCGGTGGTCAGGGCGGCGTGCAGGTCCAGGCGGCGGCGGTCGGCCGGCTCGAGCGGGAGGGGGACGCGCTGGCCGGGCCGGGGCGCGGGCAGCAGGTAGTCGTCCGTGGCGCCGGGGAAGCGGTAGGGGTCGATGGTGGTGGTCCCGGTGGTGGTGTGCCAGGCGGTCATGTCTGCCTCCCTGAGGGGTGGTGCGGTGTCTGTGGTGGCAAGGACTGCGCTGCGGCGGCGGCAGTTGCAGTACGGGAGCATTGCCACCCGAATGTCCCCTATGGCATTTCGTCACATGACAGTTCGTCACATCAGCGGTCGTGTGACGGACACACCGGCCCGCCCGGCGTGCGGGCGGGCCGGTGCGGCAGGGCGGGGGCCGGTGGGCCGGGGCGTGTCCGGGTCGGTCAGACGATGCAGCGGTGGGGCGAGCCGTTGCCCGACAGGTGGCCGTCCCAGATCCAGCCGGCTCCGGGGACGTAGGACCAGGTGTTCCCGTACTCGTTGACGATGAAGCAGCGGACCTCGATCCGGGTGCCCGCCGGGTAGGTCTGGAGGCGGTAGCACTCGCCGTAGGGGCCCATGCGCAGCGGTGCGGCGTCCAGGGCGGTGTGGGTGGTGGTGTACGGGTTGTCGGCGCGGGCGGGGGCGGCCTGGCTGCAGCGGTCGGCGGGTGCGGCGGTGGCCGTGGTCGTGGCGGAGACGGTGGCGGTCAGGGCCGCGGCGGTGGCCATGATCGTCGCGGTGGTGCGGTGGCGGACCTGTCGGTGCTGGCGCATGGCGGCTGCCTCCTGCGAGTGGTTTCCGGTGATGGGCGGTCACCGTGGCACGGGGCACGCGGCCGGTGGGAGGGCCCGGGGTGTCCGGGACGTGTCCCGGACACCCGGGCGGGGCGGGTGCGGGTCAGGGGGTCCAGACGCCGGTGGCGGCGGTCTCGCGGGCGAAGTCGGTGAAGTCGCGCGGTTCGCGGTGCAGGACCTGGCGGACGCCGTCGACGAGGTGGGCGTTGCGGCCGTCGAGGAAGACGGCGAAGACGTCGGCGTAGGTCTGGTCCTGGCCGGCGTCCTTCAGGATGGTGCGGTACTCCTCGACGGTGACGGGGCGGTAGGTGATGGTGCGGCCCGTCGCCTTGGACAGTTCGTCGGCGATGTCGGCGAAGCTGAGCAGCCGGGGGCCGGACAGTTCGTAGGTGCGGCCGGTGTGGGCGGGGTCGGTGAGGGCGGCGACGGCGACGTCGGCCACGTCGTCGGCGTCGACGAAGGGGGCGACGGTGTCGGCGGCGGGGACGGCGAGTTCGCCGGCGAGGACCGGCGGCAGGAAGAAGCACTCGGAGAAGTTCTGGTCGAACCAGTTGGAGCGCACGACGGTCCATTCGGCGCCGGAGGCCTTGAGGCGGTCCTCTGCGGCGCGGGCGCCTTCCTCGCCGATGCCGGAGAGCAGGACGATGCGGCGGACGCCGGCGGCGACGGCGGTGCGGCAGAACGCGCCGACGGTGTCGGCGGCGCCGGGGAAGGCCAGGTCCGGGTAGTAGCTGAGGTAGACCGAGCCCATGCCGTCGAGGGCGGCGTCCCAGGTGGCGGGGGCGTTCCAGTCGAAGGGCGGGGTGCCGGTGCGCGATCCCGTACGGGGCCGCAGGCCGCGTAAGGAGAGCCGCTCGGCGACGCGGCGTCCTGTCTTGCCGGTGCCGCCGGTGACGAGGGTCGGACGGGTGGCTGCTGTGGGTGTGTCAGGTGTCATGCGGGCCAGTCAAACCGAGCCGTTCCGGGCAGCGCCAGGTTCCTCGAGTCGGAGCCGAGGATTCCTGGCGGCCGGGTGGAGTGCGGTGAGGCGGACCGGGAGGGTGTGGTGTCCGTAGGCGATGAAACCTTCCGTGGGGGCCGGTCCGCCGGGTGCGGCGGCGAGGTGGATCCCGGGGAAACGGTCGAAGAGGGCGGGCAGTGCGACGGCCGCTTCCGTGCGGGCGAGCGGGGCGCCGGGGCAGAAGTGGACGCCGTGTCCGAAGGCGAGGTGTTCGGCCGCTCCCCTGCCGGGGCGGGTGATGTCGAACCGGTCGGCGGTGGGGCCGTGTCTGTCCGGGTCGCGGCCCGCGGCGGCGTAGGCGGCGAGGATCGCCTCGCCCTTGCGGATGGTGGGGCCGCCGGGCAGCGCGATGTCCTCGACGGCGTAGCGCAGGGGGACGTTGGCGACACTGGGGGCCCAGCGCAGGGTCTCCTCGATGGCGTCGTGCCAGGAGACGGTGCCGTCGAGGACCAGGCGCAGCTGGTCGGGGTGGGTGAGCAGGGCGTGGACGGCGTTGCCGATGAGGTTGACGGTGGTCTCGTTGCCGGCACCGATGACCAGCAGGAGGGTGTCGAGGAGTTCGCGTTCGCTCAGGTGTGATCCGTCGTCGTCGCGGGCGGCGACGAGGGCGCTGGTCAGGTCGTCGCCGGGGTGGCTGCGGCGGTGGGCGACGAGGGCGGTGAGGGCGTCGTCGACCTCGTGGACGGTCTGTTCGGCCTCGTCGGGGGTGAGGGTGGTGTCCATGGCGCGGGCCATGAGGCGGGCGAGGCGGGGGCGGGAGGTTTCCGGGACGCCGAACAGGTCGCAGATGACCTGCATGGGCAGGGGGTGGGCGTAGGCGGCGCGCAGGTCGACGATGTCGCCGGGGGCGGTGTCCGCCAGGGCGTCGAGGAGGCGGTCGGCGGCGTGGCGGACGCGGGGCAGCATGGCCCGGGTGCGGCGGCCGGTGAAGGTCGGGGCGACGAGTTTGCGCAGCCGGCGGTGTTCGGGGCCGTAGGCGGTGTCCATGTTGTGGACGCCGACCCAGGTGCGGATCCAGGTGTCGTGGTGTTCGCCGCGCTGCCAGGCGGGCCAGTGGCGGCGCGGGTCCTTGGAGACGCGGTCGTCGGTGAGGAGGGTCTTGAGGAGGTCGTGGGTGTTGATCGACCAGGCCCGGATGCCGGCGGGGAGTTCGACGAGGACGGCCGGGCCGAGGGCGCGCAGGCGGGCGGCCTCGCCGTGCAGGTCGCGGCCGGCGGGGTCCAGGACGAACGGCCGGGGGCCGGGTGGTGCGGTGGCGGTGGCGGCGCCGGGCGCGGCGGGCAGGGGCAGGGGCGGGTGGGTCATGGGGTGCTCCTCGGGGCTCGGGCTCATGCCGGGCGGCGGGCGGTGTCGATACGGGCGAGGCCGCGGGCGTGGCGGCGGGCCCTGCCGCGGGAGACGGCGAGCGGGTCGAAGTCCTCGCCCCGGTGCGGCAGAAGAGACCGGTCGGCGAGGACGGCGCCGCGGGTGACCTCGGGGACGAGGCGGCGGCCGAGGATGGTGGAGGCGCACATCATGGCGCCCGTGGCGACGCCTTCGATGCCGGAGCCGTAGCGGATGCTGGTGCCGACGACGTGCAGTCCCTCGACGCCGGTGGTGGTGTCGGGGCGTTCGCCGGTCGCTCCCCAGCCGGCCAGGCCGTAGGGGGTGCCGCCGCGGGAGTGGATGTAGCGCTCGTGGGTGAGGGGGGTGGCGGCCTCTAGGTGGGTGATGTGGCCGCGGAAGGGGCCGAGTGCCTCCTCGGCGGCGTTCAGCATCGCGTCGGTGAGTTCCTGTTTGCGGCGCCGGTAGAGGTCGGTGCGGCGGTAGCGGCCGCCGTCGGCGGGCCCGGCGTCGGCTCCCCAGTAGGCGTGGTCGGGCGGGACGAGGGTCATCACCTGGAAGTTGCTGTGTCCTTCGGGGGCGATGTTGCGGGCGGCGGGGTCCTTGAGGGAGGAGAAGGACACGAACAGGAACGGCACCGGGTCGATGCGGTGTTCGGCCAGTTGCCGGAAACCGGTGTCGATGTCGGTGTGCCGGTACCACCACAGGTTGGCGTTGGGGCGCTCGGGGAGGGTGGTGTCGAGGGCGACGTACAGGACGGCGAAGGGAAGCGACATGGTGGAGCCGCGGGTGCGTCGTACCGTGCCGGGCTCGAAGTGCTCCTCGCCGACGAGGTTCTGGACGGTGCGGGTGTAGTCGGCGTTGGAGACGACCAGTGGTGCGGTGACGACTTCGCCGTCGGTCAGGGTGACGCCGCGGGCGCGGCCGGAGGTGACGAGGATGCGTTCGACCCGGGCGCGGGTGCGGACCTCGCCGCCGTGCGACTCGATGACTTCGACGAGACCGGCGGGCAGCATCTGGCCGCCGCCCTTTGGGTAGTAGGCGCCGTGCAGGTAGTGGTCGATGATCGCCGCGTGGGTGGGCAGCGGGCACCGGCCGGGCGGCAGTCCGTAGGTGGGCGCGTGGGCGGCCAGGACGGTACGGGCCCGGGTGGAGAGGCCGCAGTGGTCGAACAGGTCGGCCAGGGTGCGCTGTTCCCAGGCGGTGAAGGCGGGGCTGCGGGCGGCGAACTGCTCGTCGGTGAGGTCCGTCTCGCTCAGCAGGGCGCTGCGTCCCTCCGCGCCGACGGCGGAGCAGATCGAGGTGAACGTGTCGATGCCGGCGGCATCGCCGGGTAACGCCTCCTTGAGGCGTTTGCGGTAGCCGTCCCAGCCCGCGGGCACGTCGAGGGTGAGGCCGGGCACGACGATGCGGTCGAAGCCGTCCTGGTCCATGGGCAGGTAGGTGATCCGGTCCGCGAGGCCCAGGCCGCCGAAGACGGAGGGCAGCAGGCCGCCGGGTCCGCAGTCGCCGAGGTAGTGGATGCCGACGTCGAACTCGTAGCGGCGGCGGCGCCGGAAGACATGGCTGTTGCCGCCGGCGACGTCGTGCTGTTCGAGCACGAGGACGCGCAGTCCGCTCACCGCGAGGTAGGCGGCGCAGACGAGGCCGCCGATGCCGGAGCCGACGACGACGGCATCCCACTCTTTGCGTTTCGCCATGCTGCGAGCAAAGCGGGCGGCTCGCAACAGGCGTGCAAGGCGGGGCGGACGGCGGCGCTCCGGTCCCGGGGCGGGTGCGTGCGGGGCGTCGGGCGGGTCCGGTGCCCGGCGCGGCTTCGGCCCTGGGGGCGGCCGCGGGGCGGCGGTCAGGCGTCGGTGGCGGGGTGGGCGTCGGTGGCGGGGCGGGCGAGGAGGCGGGTGGTGAGTTCGTCGATGAGGGCGGGGGCACGGCCGTCGAGGACGGCCGGGACGGTGAGATCGTCGACGATCATGCCGTGGACGGCGAGGTAGAGCAGGACGACGTCGGTGCGGTCGCCGGGCAGCCCGGTGTCGAGGTGGAAGCGGATGTTCGTCTCGAGCTCCGCGGCGAGGCCCTTGTTGAGCTCGGCGCCCAGTTCGGGGCGGCGGGCGCCCTCCAGGCGCAGTTCGAGCATCGCCAGGTAGCTGGCGCGGTCGTTGTCCATGCGTTGGTGGACCTGGCGCAGCAGGCGGGCGACGAGGTGGTGGTCGCGCGGGGCGGTGAGCGTGTCGGCGAGCTCCGCGGGGTCGGGGGTCAGGCGCTCCCGGGTGCGCGACATGATCTGGCCGAGCAGCTGGCCGCGGTGGGCGAAGTAGTTGGAGCAGGTGCCGACGGGGACGCCGGCCTCGGCGTCCACCGCGCGCAGGGTCAGGCCGCGCATGCCGTCGCGGGCCAGGACTTCGATGGCCGCGTCCAGCAGCGCGGTGCGGCGTTGTGGGTTCTGTCGCATGTTCCTTCTCCGTCACGCCACCGGCATCACATCGGGCGGAGTACTGCGCCTGGAGCGCTTTGCCAGCGTACAGGGCACTCCCCTCGGGCCCGGGGTCCGAGGGGCCGGGCTGGGGCGCGGGGTGCGGGGTGCGCCAGGTGCTCCAGGTGCGCCGGGCGGTGTTCAGGCGGTCGCGGCGAGGCGGGCGGGGCGCCGGACGGAACGGACGGTGGCGGGACACACCGCGGGGGCGGCGCTCTCGGCGTCCACCAGGGCGAGGAACTCGTCCCAGGCGAAGACCCGTTCCGCCCGGTGGGCGGTGATCGGCCCGTGGCACCACAGCACGGGACGCGGGTGGCCGGCGTCGACGAGGGCGTCGCAGTTGCCGGGCGAGTCGTCGAGGAAGACGTCGGTGAACCGGCACGCCTTGTCGGCGGCGATGGTCAGCGAGTCGACGGGGAAGTCCCAGGCGGCCAGCCACGCCGCCGTGCGGCGCCAGGCCAGCGGCGCGGGTACGCCGGTGATCGCGCGGGCCGTCACGTAGTGCAGCCGGTGCCCGGCCCGGGCCAGTTCGCGGACCGCTTCGAGCGCGCCGGGCAGCGGGGCGCCCTCGGTGAACACCACGTTCTCGTGCACCCCCCGCCCGCACAGCGCGAAGAACTCCCGCTCGCTCAGGCCCCACTGGTGCACGTACCAGTCCCACGACTCGGCCTTCGCCGAGCACGGGCGCCCCAGGACGCCCTCGGCGTAGCGGGCGACGACGTCCACGAAGGGGTAGAGCACCCCGTCGATGTCGAGACCGATGTCCAGTGTGCGGGTCATGGCTGCCTCCTTGACCTCGTACCGCGTGGAGACGGCCGCCGGGTCCCCCGGGGGGACGGTGCCGCCCGTTCGGCATCGTGGGCCGCCGCGCGCAACGTCCCCGCAAGGTGCCCGCGGCGGCGGGCCGGCGGGTGAGGGCGGGGCGGACTTGCACCGCGCTTGCTCCCGGCGGGATTTGCTGGCCTGTGGACGCCGGGACCGTTCGCCAACGCCGAAAGGCAGATCTGTGACGCAGCAGCACGAACATGCCGAAGCCATCGCCGTCGTCGGGATCGGCTGCCGCCTGCCGGGCGGGATCGACACCCCCGACGCGTACTGGACGTTCCTGACCGAGGGCCGTGAGGCCGTCGGTGATCTGCCCGAGGGACGCTGGGACGCCTACCGGGGCCGGCCGGGCCTGGCACGTGCGCTGGCCGCCGCACCGCGGCGGGGCGCGTTCCTCGCCGACGCGGCCGGCTTCGACGCCGCGTTCTTCGGGATCACCCCGCGCGAGGCGGAGCTGATGGACCCCCAGCAGCGGCTCACGCTGGAGACGGGCTGGGAGGCGCTGGAGGACGCGGGGATCGCCCCGCACACCCTGGCCGGTTCGGACGCGGGCGTGTTCATGGGCGCCGGGTCCGACGACTACGGGCGGCAGATGCTCGAGGACCTGCCCGCGATCGAGGCCTGGTCGGGGATCGGCGCGTCGCTGTGCGCGATCGCCAACCGCCTCTCCTACGTGCTGGATCTGCGCGGGCCCAGCCTCGTCGTCGACACCGCCTGTTCGTCCTCTCTCGCCGCGCTGCACCTGGCCTGTCAGAGTCTGCGCGCCCGCGAGTGCACGCACGCGCTGGCCGGCGGGGTGCACCTGGTGGCCGCCCCGGGCCTGTCGATGGTCCTGGACGCCGCGGGGGCCACCTCCCGCGACGGGCGCTCCAAGTCGTTCGACGCCGCGGCCGACGGTTACGGCCGCGGCGAGGGCGTGGGGGTCGTGGTCCTCAAACGGCTCTTTGACGCGCTCGCCGACGGCGACCCGGTACGGGCCGTCATCCGCGGCAGCGCGCTGGCGCAGGACGGCCGCACGAACGGGATCATGGCGCCCAGCGGCGCCGCCCAGGAACGGGTGGTGCGGGCCGCGCTCGAACAGGGCGGCGTCGAGGCGCTGTCGGTGTCGTTCGTGGAGGCGCACGGCACCGGCACCCGGGTGGGCGATCCGGTGGAAGTGGGCGCGCTGGCCCGGGTGTTCGGGGTGGGACGGGCCGCGGATCGACCGTGTCTGATCGGGTCGGTGAAGGCCAACATCGGCCACCTGGAGGCGGGTGCCGGGGTCGCCGGGGTGATCAAGGCCGTGCTGGCGCTCCAGCACGGGGTGATCCCGCCGACCGCGAACGTCCATGAGCTCAACCCCGACATCGACTGGGCCGCCTCGGGGCTGGCCGTCCCGACGGAGCCGGTGCCCTGGCCCGAGCAGGACACGGTGCGGCGGGCCGGTGTGTCCGGCTTCGGCTACGGCGGCACCGTCGGCCACGTCGTACTGGAACAGGCCCCGGACGCGGCGGACACCGCCACGGCCGGTACGGGGAGGGGCGCCACGGCCGGTACGCGGACGGCCGGCGCGGCCGGCGCGGTGTCCGTCGGCGCGGCCGGGAACGGGGAGGCGGTGGGCGTGGACGCGGGCGCCGTGCGCACCGAGGGCCCGGACGGCGGCGTGGGGCCGGAGGGTGTCGCAGGGCCGGAGGGGGCCGCGGGGCCTGACGGTGCCGCGGGGCCGGGGCTGTTCGTGGTGTCCGGGGCGTCCGGGGACGATGTGCGGGCGCAGGCCGCGTCGCTCGCCGCCTGGCTGCGGGGCGAGGGCGCCGGCGCGCCCCTGGACGGTGTCGCGCACACGCTGATGGCCCGTCGCAGCCATGCCGTGCACCGGGCCGCTGCCGTCGCGGAGGACCACGGCGGGCTCGCCGCGGCGCTCGAGGTGATCGCCGGGGGCGGCACCGCGCCGGCCGCGGTCGCGGGCCAGGTCCTCCCCCGCGGCGGGGACGGTGCGGTGTGGGTGTTCTCCGGGCACGGCTCGCAGTGGGAGGGCATGGGCCGCGAACTGCTGGCCACCGAGCCGGTGTTCGCCGACGCGGTCGACCGGCTGGAGCCGGTCTTCGCCGAGGAGCTCGGCATCTCGCCGCGCCGGGTGCTGAGCGAGGGGCCGCTGGGCGGGACCGACCACGTCCAGCCGATGATCTTCGTGGTGCAGGTCGGGCTGGACGCCCTGCTGCGCGCCAAGGGCCTGACGCCGGCCGCCGTGGTGGGCCACTCGGTCGGCGAGATCGCGGCCGCGGTCAGCGCCGGGGTGCTCGGCCCGGCGGACGCCGCCCGGCTGATCTGCCGCCGCTCCGTCCTGCTGCGCCGGGTCATGGGGCGCGGCGCGATGGCGATGGCGGGCGCCGGGTTCGAGGCCGTCCAGGGCCTGCTGGGGGACCGTACCGACGTGGTCGCCGCGATCGCCGCCTCCCCCGCCTCCACCGTCGTCTCCGGCACGCCGGAGGCCGTCGAGGAGGTGTGCGCCCGTCTGGAGGCCGAGGACGTGATGGTGCGGCGGGTCGCCTCCGACGTCGCCTTCCACAGCCCGCAGATGGACCCGCTGCTCGAGGAACTCGCCAAGGCGGCCCACGGGTTGGAGGTGCGTGAGCCGCGGGTGCCGCTGTATTCGACGGCGCTGGAGGACCCGCGGTCGACCGCCGTGCGCGACGGCGCCTACTGGGCGGCGAACCTGCGCAACCCGGTCCGCCTGGAGGGTGCGGTGCGGGCGCTGGCGGAGGACGGGTACCGGGTGTTCGTCGAGCTGTCCGGGCATCCGGTGGTCACCCACTCCGTCGGCGAGACGCTGGAGGCGGCCGGTCTCGACGACGTGCTCGTGACCGCGACCCTGCGCCGGGAGCGGCCCGAGCGGGCCACCCTCCTCGCCCACCTGGGCGCCCTGCACTGCCATGGCGCCGCCGACGGTCTCGGCGTGCCGCACGGCCCGCTGACCGCGCTGCCCCGCCGGGCCTGGCAGCACGTGCCCTACTGGCGCACCCCCTCCTCCCAGGGTCCCGTGGCGGAGGAGCACGACACCGGGTCGGGCACCCTGCTGGGCGGGGAGGTGACATGGGCGGGCGCCGTGTCGCCGCGGCTGTGGCGCACCCGGCTCGACGAGGACTGCCGTCCCTACCCCGGCTCGCACCCCATCCACGGCGTCGAGGTCGTCCCCGCCGCGGTGCTGCTGAACACCTTCCTCGCCGCCGGCGGCACCGACACGCTTCAGGACGTGGCGCTGAAGGTGCCGGTCGCCGTCACCGGCGAGCTGGAGGTGCATGTGGTGCGCGACGACAGCGAGATCCGTCTCGCCTCGCGCCGCACCACCGCCGGTGCCGCAACCGCCGATCCTGCCGACGGCGCGGCGCAGGCGGGCTGGAGCACCCACACCACGGCGCGGCTCGTCCCCGACGGCACCGGGGGCCGTGATGTCGCGGAGGGTGCCGGTGACGACGGGTGGGAGGAGTCGGCAGCGGTGGAGCTGGACCCCGGCGCGGTGAACGAGCGGCTGCACGCGGTCGGTGTCGCCGATGTCGGATTCCCCTGGCGGATCACCGAACTCGCCTCCTCACGCGGGCAATTGCGTGCCCGGGTGCGGCCCGCGGCCGACGGGGACCTCTCCCCCGCCCTCGCCCGCGCCTCGCTGCTGGACGCCGTCTTCTCCGTCGCCCCCCTCACGTTCCCCGCCGACGGCCGGCTGCGGATGCCCGCCGCCGTGCGGCGGGTACGGCTGCCGCTGGCTCTGCCCGAGGCCGTCGTCGTGCACATCAGCCCCTCCCCCACGGCCGGCGCCGACACCACCGACGCGGTCGTCCGCGACGAGGACGGGCACCTCCTCGGCACCCTCGAAGGGCTCGTGTTCGCCACCCTCGACGGCGGTGCGGGCAGCAGCCCCGGGCTCCCCCCGCAGCGCCTGACCCACACCCTCGGCTGGTCCGCCGCCGCACTCACCGCCGAGCCCCGTACCCGGCTGCGGACCCTCGCGCTGGTCGGCGAAGACGCCCCCGCCGGGCTCGCCGACGACGTCACCCGCGCGCTCGGCGGGGCCGGACTGCGCTGCCTGCACGCGAAGGACGCCGACGCGCTCGGCGGCCTGGTCGACGAACTCGGCCCGGGCGACGCGGTCGTCGTCCTGCCCGACGTGAGCGGCCCGCCGGCCGCAGCGGCGCGCCGCTCCGCCTGGCGGCTGGCGTCGACCGCCCAACTGCTGCTGGACCGCTGCGGATCCCTCCCGCCGCGGCTGTGGGCGCTGACCCGCGGCGCCTGGGAGGCCGCCGGCGACGACGCGGTCGCGCAGAGCGCGATGCTCGGCCTGATCCGCATCGTGGCGGGCGAGCACCCGGAACTGCACGCCCGCGCCGTCGACCTCGACACGGGCACCCCGCCGGCTCTCCTCGCCGGGCCGCTGGCCGAACTGCTGCGCTGCGCACCGGAGGCGGACGTCTACCGGGTCGGCGAGGACGGCGTACGGGCCGCCCGGCTCACCCCCCTCGTGCCAGACCCGGACGGCCAGGACGGCCCGAACGGCCGGGACACGGGCGTGGGCGTGTGCCGGGCGGACGGGACGTATCTGATCACCGGCGGGTTCGGCGCGCTGGGCCGACAGGTCGCCGACTGGCTGGCCGGCCGGGGCGCGCGGCGGATCCTGCTCGCGGGCCGCACCGCCCTGCCGCCGCGCCGCAGTTGGGCCGAGGAGAGCGACCCGGCCACCGTGCGGCGTATCGAGGCGGTCCGGCGGCTGGAGGCGCGGGGGGTGAGCGTGACGGGCGTGGCCGTCGACATCGCCGACGGCGCGGCGGCCCGCGCGGCACTGGACACCGACGCGCTCGGCCTGCCGCCCGTGCGGGGTGTGGTGCACGCCGCCGGAGTCCTCGACGACCGGATGCTCGTCGACCTCGACGAAGCGTCGCTGGAGCGGGTGCTCGCACCCAAGGCGGGCGGGGCGCTGGTGCTGCACGAGCTGTTCCCGCCCGGCAGCACCGACTTCTTCGTGCTGTTCTCCTCCGTCGGCTACCAGCTGGGCCTGACCGGCCAGTCCGGTTACGCCGCCGCCAACGCCTGCCTCGACGCCCTCGCCCGCCACCGGCAGGCGGCCGGCGACGCGGGCAGCACCGCCTACGCGTGGACGTCGTGGCGCGGCGCGGGCATGGCCGTCAGCGACTTCGTCGACGCCGAACTCGCCGACCGCGGCAGCGGGTCCGTCGAGCCGGCCGACGCGTTGCGGGCCTGGGAGTACGCGCTGGACCGCGGTCCGCGGCCGTACGTGGCCGTCCTGCCGGTCACCGGCGCCACCGGCCTGCCCGTCCTCGGCGAACTGTCCGCGCCGGGCGACAAGGCGGCCCACGGGCCCGACGACGCGGCCGCGTTCCGGGCCGACGGGCTCACGACGGAGGAGCTGGGCGCGCTGCTGCTGGCCGAGGTCGGCCGGCAGATCGAGGCCGAACTCGGCATCAGCGCCGAGCGGCTGGACGTCCACCGGCCGCTGACCGAACTGGGCCTGGACTCGGTGATGACGCAGGTCCTGCGGCGCGGCCTGGAACGGCGGCTGGGCCTGAAACTGCCCGCCACCCTGGTGTGGAAGCACCCCACGGCCGCCGCCGTCGCCGCGTTCCTCACGACCCGGCTGGCCCCCTCCCCCGCGTAACGCCTCCCCCGCGCCCCCGTCCCCGCCCGCCTTGTTCCGCCCCGCCCCCGCTTTTTCCGTCCCCCTCCCCGTGCCCGTTCCTGTGCCGTCACGAAAGGACCGTCCCATGCGCCACGACGACATCCATCTCGCCGCCACCGGTGCCTGGCACCCCAAGACGGTGCCGGTCGACGAGGCCGTCGCCGACGGCCGCTACAGCCGTGAGTACCAGCGTGCGACCGGGCAGCAGCGGGTCGCCGTGTGCGACGACGACGCCGACTCGCAGCCCGCGATGGCCATGCGGGCGGCGCGGGCCGCGCTCGGCCGGTCCGGGATCGGGGCCGAACGGTTCGGGCTGCTGCTGCACGCGGTCGCCACCCACAACGGGCTGCCCGGCTGGAACGCCGCCTCCTATCTCCAGCACCACGTCCTGGACGGGCACGGTGTCTCGCTGGAGATCCACCAGCTGTCCAACTCGGCTGTCGCCGCACTGGAGTTGGCGTGCACCCAGCTGGCGGCCGGCCCGGCCGGCGGGGCGGCGATGATCACCGCCGCTGACCGGTTCGGCGACGGCGCCTGGGACCGGTGGCGTGCCGCGCCGCCGGTGTTCGTCTTCGGTGACGGGGCGAGCGCCGCCGTGGTGACCCGCGGTGAGGGTTTCGCCCGGGTCGTGTCCACCGTGTCCGTCGCCGACACCGGCCTGGAGGGCATGCAGCGCGGCGCGATGCCGTTCTCGGCCGACCCGCGGGCCGGCTATCCGATCGGCTTCTTCGACCGGGTGATGGAGTTCTCCGACACCCTCGCCGGCGGGCTCGACGAGGCCAAGCAGCGCATGGCCGACCTGATGCGGCGGGCCGGTGCCAAGGCCATGGCGGAGGCCGGGATCACCGCCGGCGACGTGCGGTGGGTGGCCGGGCCGGCGCTGGGCCGCGAGGCCCTGTACGAGCAGTGCCTCGACCCGCTGGGCATCGACATCGACCGCTCCACCTGGCCGTTCGCCCGCCGGGTGGGACACGTGGGCTGCACGGACCAGCTGGCCGCCCTCGACGACCTGATCGTCTCCGGCGCGGTCGAGGCCGGCGACCGGGTACTGGTCGCCGGGCTGGGCGGCGGCTACAACTGCACGGTCGCCGTGCTGGAGTTCACCGCCACGCCCGACGTACCCGCCGTACCGGAGGCCGGGGAATGTCGCTGACGCCGGCCGTGCTGCGGATGCCCGAGGACGTGCGCCGCTGTCTGGAACCCGGCCGCTACGTCGACAGCGCCCACCCCGCCGTACGGGAGACCGCGGCCCGCATCGCGCCCGGCGCGCACGGCGTCGACAAGGCGCGCGCCCTGTACGAGCAGGTGCGCGACCGGATCGGCTACTGCAGCATCCCGCCGGGCCGGCCGATCTCCATGGGCGCGTATCTGCGGGACGAGGAGACCTACCGGGCCAGCAGCGTGCTGGCCGAGGGGCACGGCTTCTGCGTGAGCAAGGCGTCGCTGCTGACGGCGCTGGCGCGGGCGTCGGGGATCCCGGCCCGTGTGGCGTTCGCCGACGTGGTCAACCACCATCACACCGGGCGGCGGATGCGGGCGGCGACCGGCACCGACGTGTTCGCCTGGCACGGCTACAGCGAACTGTGGCTGGAGGGCCGCTGGGTGAAGGTGACCCCGATGTTCCACCGTGCGCTGTGCGAACGGCTGGGAGTGGAACCGACCGGCTTCGACGGCCGCAGCGACGCGCTGCTGCCCGACCGGGACCGGCGGGGCGCGGCGTTCTTCTCCTACGCCGCCCGGCACGGCAGCTTCCACGACGTGCCGGCGCGGTTCCTCACCACGCAGATCCCGCAACGCTACCCGGGGCTGGACGAGTACCGGCAGCTCGCGGACCCTGCGCAGGGTCCGGGCGGCGGGTCGACGGGAGCGTAACGCGGGGAGGAGCGGGGCGGGTTGCGGCCGACCGCGCGGGGCGGGGTGCGGCCGGTGCGGCCCTCGCGGACGGGACGGCGACAGCGGTTACCACCGGCACCTACACGGAGATGCTGTCCCGCCTGACGGAGCCGGTGCTGCTGTGCCTCGCCGTGCTCGCGGTGCGCGGGCGTAAAAGCGCCGGCCCGGGGCCGGGCCGGGTCCCAGGAGGCCCGTCGGCCCCCGGGGGCCGGGTCTGTGAGGCGCCACGAGCAGAATGGGATCTTCACCAGCTGCTGCCGTACCGAAAGCGATGCCGATGAATCAGCTTCCTCCGGACCCGATGGCGCTTCACCCGTTTCCCGACCAGCCGCGCGTGGTGCTGCTCAAGCCGCTGGTGACCTCGCCGCTGATCGAGGTCGGGGAGTACTCCTACTACGACGACCCGGACGATCCGACCGCGTTCGAGACCCGCAACGTGCTCTACCACTACGGGCCGGAGAAGCTGGTCATCGGGAAGTTCTGCGCGCTGGGCACGGGGGTGCGGTTCATCATGAACGGCGCCAACCACCGCATGGACGGCCCCTCCACGTTCCCCTTCCCCATCATGGGCGCGTCCTGGGCCGAGCACTTCGACCTGATCACCGGCCTGCCGGGCAGGGGCGACACCGTCGTCGGCAACGACGTCTGGTTCGGCTACCACACCATGGTCATGCCCGGCGTACGCATCGGGCACGGCGCGATCATCGCCTCCGGCGCCGTCGTCGTGGACGACGTCCCCGACTACGCGATCGTCGGCGGCAACCCGGCCAAGGTCGTCCGCACCCGCTACAACGACGCCGATGTCGCCCGTCTGCTCCGGCTCGCCTGGTGGGACTGGCCCGCGGAGCACCTCACGGAGCACGTTCGCACGGTCATGGCCGGAACCGTCGACGACCTCGAGAAGGCCGCGCCACGGGCCTGAGCCGGGTCCTGCGGAGGTCGTCAAAAGCAGGCTCTACGCCAGTCGATGAAGACGGGCATGCCTCCGAGTGCGGCGAAGTCGCCACCGCTCAGGTGGCAGAGGCAGCCGGCCGCCCCCCGGCGGCCGGCGCGGCGGGCGGGGTCAGCCGGTGCGCGGGGCGTACGGCGGGAAGTGCGGCGGCGGTGCCTGCGGGGCGGCGGGGGCCGGGGCGGTGGCGGTGGCGCGGCCGTGGAGCTTCAGGCAGTGGGCCAGGCAGCCCAGCGCGGCCGCGCACAGCAGGGTCCGCATGATGTTGGTGGTCTCCCAGATGCCCTTGAACTTGTCGACCAGGGCGAAGTCGGTGACCTTCGCCGGGTCGCCGAGCTGCGCGAGTTCCATGTTCAGGGGGATGTTGACGGAGAACGTGATGAGCAGCGCCACCAGGTAGAGGGTCGCGGCGACCGTCGCCCACAGGGCCGGTGACCGGTGGCCGCGGCGGAAGTCGAGGACGGCGGCGGTGGTCGTGGCGACGAATGCGCCGATGAACACCAGCGCGAACAGGCCGCTGTTGTCGATGAGTTCGTTGAAGTTCTGCATCGCCTCGACGTAGAAGCGGTCGTCGGTCCGGGCGAGGCCCGGCATGATCGACACGTCGAAGGTGAAGAACAGTCCGGCCATCAGGCCCATGGTGACGGTCGAGGTCACCAGCAGCGGTCCGGTCGTCCTGCTCGGGCGGCGGGCCGGGCGCGGGGGCGGCGGCGCGGGCGCGTAGGGGTTCGCGGGGCCGTACGGGTGGTACGGGTTGGCAGCCATGGGGTCCTCACTCGGTCGATTGCGAGGCTCGCGGCAGGTGTCGGGCGACGCGCACACGGGCGTCGGGAGCCTAGGCGCGGGCCCGGCCGTCGGCCAGGGCGGTCCGAGCGGATCTGGACGGGGGCTCGAGGCGGCGCCGGCCGGCTCGCGGGCCGGGGGCAGGTCGCACCGCGTACGGCGGGTTGCCGGGGCGAGCGGGTGTCGACGGTTTCTCGAGCGGTCCCTGAGAGCGTGCCCGGGGCGCTGTCCGCGCCGGGAAGCATCTCGAGGAGGCCGACCATGACCGCGCAGCTCTCCGACCAGCCGGTGCCGGCCGCCCCGGCGGGTCCCCGGCCGACGCCGTCCGCGTCCGGGCGCACGGCAGTGTCCGGGTCCGGGCACACGGCGGTGTCCGGGTCCGGTGCGGGAGTACGGGTGGGAAAGACGCGGCGGGCCGCCGGCGCGCTCGCGGTGATCGCCGGCTGCAACGCGATGATCCAGCTCGACGATCCGATCGTGAACATCGCGCTGCCGGGCATGCGGGCCGACCTGGGTCTGTCGGAGGTCGGCGCCTCGTGGGTGGTGACCGCCTATCTGCTGGCGTTCGGCGGGCTGCTGCTGCTCGGCGGGCGGCTGGGTGATCTGCTGGGCCGGCGGCGGGTGTTCATGGCGGGGGTCGCGCTGTTCACGGCCGCCGCGGCGCTGCGCGGGGCGGCCTCGTCGGGCGAGATGCTGATCGCGGTGCGGGCGGTGCAGGGCGTGGGTGCGGCGCTGGCCGCGCCCAGCGGGCTGGCGCTGCTGCTGAGCATGTTCCCCCCGGGTCCCGCGCGGACGCGGGCGATCGCGGTGTGCACGGCGGCCGGGGCGCTCAGCACGGCCGGCGGGCTGCTGCTGGCCGGTGCGCTGACCTCGCTCGGCTCCTGGCGGTGGGTGGTGTACCTGGACGTTCCGGTGGGGGTGGCGATCGTGGTGGCGGCGCCGTTCGTGCTCGTCGAGACGCGGCGGGTGCCCGGCCGCCTCGACGCGGCGGGGGCGCTGCTGTCGGCGCTGGGCGCGGCCGCGCTGGTGTTCGGGCTGGCGCGGGCGGCCGAGCGGCCGTGGAGCGACCTGAGTGTGGCGGGCGGTGTGCCGGCGGGGATCGCGGTGCTGGTGCTGTTCGCGGTGGTCGAACGCCGGGCCCGGCAGCCGCTGGTGGCGCCTGCGCTGTTCGCCGACCGGGACCGGCTGCTGGCGTACGGGGCGACGCTCGCGGTGCCGGGCGCGGTGATCGGCACGTACTTCTTCCTCAACCAGTTCTTCCAGGCGGGTCGGGGCTGGTCGGCGCTGGTGGCGGCGTGTGCGCTGCTGCCGCTGCCGGTGACGACGGCGCTCGCCGCGGCCGGTGGTGAGCGGCTGCTGCGGCGGCTGGGGGCGCGGCGGATGCTGGCGGTGGGCGCGGGGCTGCTGATGTGCGGGAACGGGTGGCTGGCGCTGTCCGTGACGGGCCCCTACCCGGTGGTGCTGCCGGCGCTGGTGCTGCTGGGGGCGGGGATGGCGTGCGCGGTGCTGCCGCTGACGGTGCTGGCGACGTCGTCGCCGGCGCCGGACAGGGCGGGGGCGGCCTCCGGGGTGCTGAACGCGGTGCAGAGCGTGGGGGGTTCGGTGGGGCTCGCGACGCTGGTGGCGGTGGCGTCGCACGGCGGCGGGGCGGCGGCCGGGTTCGTCGCGGGCGCCGGGTTCGCGGCTGTGGCGCTGGTGGCCGCCGCCGGGTTGCGGAGGCGGCCGGCGGCCGTCGTCAGCTGATGCGCATCTGGGCCATCATGCCCATCGCGGAGTGGTCGAGCAGGTGGCAGTGGTAGACGTACGTGCCGCGGTAGGTGTCGAAGGTGGCCTGGAGCCGGACGGTTTCGCCGGGCAGCAGCCGCACGGTGTCCTTGAGGCCGGACTCCGAGGGGTCCGGTGCCTGCCCGTTGCGGGCGAGGACCCTGAACTGCACCAGGTGCAGGTGGAAGTTGTGCGGGACGAGGGTGTTCGGGTTGGTGACGGTCCAGATCTCGCTCGCGCCGTGGCGGATGCGGGTGTCGATGCGGTCGTGGTCGAAGACGCGGCCGTTGACGAGGCCCTGGGCGCCCGGGGCGCCGCTCTCGTCGGTCATGCGCAGCTCGAAGGAGCGTTCGACTGTCGCGGTGGGCAGCGGCGGCAGGGTGCGCAGGACGGCCGGGACGCTGCTGGGGTCGGGTGCGGTGCGCACGATGTCGAACCGCAGGACCTGGCCGACCTGTTCGGGGCTGCCGGGCCCGAGGGTGTTCTCGAGGACGAGCCGGGTGCCGACGGGGTAGCGGGAGAAGTCGATGACGATGTCGGCCCGTTCGGCGGGTGAGAGCCACAGCGAGTCGAGGGTGGCGGGGGCGGGCAGCAGGCCGCCGTCGGAGCCGATCTGGGTGATGGGGCCGCCGTCGGCGAGGCGCAGGTGGAAGAAGCGCAGGTTGGAGGAGTTCAGCAGCCGGAAGCGGTACTTGCGGGCGGCGACCTGGAGGTAGGGGTAGGGCTTGCCGTTGGCGAGGAGGGTGGTGCGGCCGAGGGCGTCGTCCATCTCGTAGACGAGGCGGCCGCGTTCGTCGAGCCGGGCGTCGCGCAGGGCGATGGGGATGTCGTAGGAGCCGGCGGGCAGCGGCAGGGCCTGTTCGGTGTCGTCGGTGAGCAGGTAGGAGCCGGACAGGCCGCGGTAGACGTGCTCGGACTCGTGGTGGTGGGCGTGGTCGTGGTACCAGAGCGGGGCGTGCGGCTGCCGGTTGGGGTAGGTGTAGGTGCGGCTCGTGCCGGGGGCGAAGGTGTCCATGGGGGCGCCGTCGTCGGTGGGCGCGACGGAGGCGCCGTGCAGGTGGACGGAGGCGTGGTCCTCCAGGGCGTTGCGGTGGTGGACGACGACCGGGCGGCCGGATCTGGCCTTGATGGTGGGGCCCGGGAAGTGGCCGTTGTAGGTGAGGACCTCGGTGCTGATGCCGGGGAGTATCTCGGTGCGGGCGCGGCGCAGGGTGAGCGCGTAGGTGTCCTTGCCGCCGGCGGTGGACAGCGGGGTGAGGACGGGCGGCACGGGCAGCGCGGTGGTGAACAGCGGGGCGCTCGCGGGGCGGGTGCCGGCCTGGGCGCTGCGGGCCTGGAACAGCGGGGTGAGAGCGGCGGCGGTGAACAGTGAGGCTCCGGTGGTGGCGAGCGTTGCTCCGAGCACGCGGCGTCTGGTGACCATGGTGTTCTCCCTCGAGGGCAGGGGCTGGGCGGGCTGAGTGCAGCACGGGCGGCTCGCACGGCACTCGGGTACGGCCGCGCCCGTCCCGGCAGCCGGCCCGGGGCCCCGCGTTGCGGGGGCGTTGCGCCGCTGTCCGTATACCTGGGGCGTCGGTCGTGCCGCCCTGGGAGGACGTTGTCGTGGATCTTCGGTACTGGCTTCCGCGTGCGGTGGACGTCTTCGAGCGGTTCGGGGAGCGGTTCGGCCCGTTCACGCCCCACCCCAGCCACCGGATCGACGACGCGGCGTTCGCGCCGGTCTTCGAGCGGTTCGCCAAGCGGCTGGACGACAACTATCCGTTCTTCCACCCGTCGTACGCGGGGCAGATGGTCAAGGCGCCGCATCCGGCGGCCGTCGTCGGCTATGTGACGGCGATGCTGTTCAACCCCAACAACCATGCCGCGGA
The DNA here is from genome assembly GCF_001278075.1 of Streptomyces pristinaespiralis. GTDB lineage: Bacteria > Actinomycetota > Actinomycetes > Streptomycetales > Streptomycetaceae > Streptomyces > Streptomyces pristinaespiralis. Next base: position 169,338 of record NZ_CP011340.1, read on the forward strand.
GGGCGGTCCGGCGACCACCGAGATGGAACGCGAGTGCGTCGCCTCGCTCGGTGCGATGTTCGGTCTCAAGGATCCGCTGGGTCATCTGACGACCAGCGGCACGATGGCGAACCTGGAGGCGCTGTACGTGGCGCGCGAGTCCCATCCGGGCCGGGGTGTCGCCTACAGCTCCGAGTGTCATTACACGCATGAGCGGATGTGCCATGTGCTGGGCATGGAGGGCCACCGGGTGCCCGTCGACGCGCGGGGCCGGATCGACCTCGAGGCGCTGGAGCGGCTGCTGGCGACGGGCCGTGTCGGGACCGTGGTGGTGACGCTGGGGACGACGGGGCTGGGCGCGGTCGACGAGGTGCACGAGGTGCTGCCGATGGCGCGCCGCCACGGGGCGCGGGTGCATGTGGACGCGGCGTACGGCGGCTTCTTCGCGCTGCTGGGCCGTTCCGTGGACCCGGTGGGCCTGGACCCGCGGCCGTGGGCGGCGGTGGCCGGGTGCGACTCGGTGGTGGTCGACCCGCACAAGCACGGCCTGCAGCCCTACGGCTGCGGGGCGGTGCTGTTCAACGACCCGGGGGCCGGCCGGCATTTCGCGCACGACTCCCCCTACACCTACTTCACGCAGGCGGAGCTGCATCTGGGCGAGATCAGCCTGGAGTGCTCGCGCGCGGGCGCGGCGGCGGCCGGTCTGTGGCTGACGCTGCAGCTGCTGCCGCTGAACCGGGAGGGCTTCGGCGAGATACTCGCCGCCGGCCGCCGGGCGGCGCTCCGCTGGGCGGACCTGCTGGCCGGCTCCGACGTGCTGGAGCTGTACCAGCGTCCGGATCTCGACATCGTCACGTACGTGCCCGCGGTGCGGCCGTTCTCGCTGCTGTCGGTCGACGCGGCCTGTGAGCGGCTGCTGCACGAGGGCATGTACGCGGCCGACGATCCGGTGTTCCTGAGTGTGCTGCGCGCGGACGCCGACGCGTTCGCCCGGCGTCATCCGCGGGTTGTGCGGGACGCCGGTGCGGCGCGGGTGATGCGCAGTGTCCTGATAAAGCCGGAGGCCGAGCTCCGTCTCGACCGGCTCCACGCCAGGGTGGAGCAGCTGGCCGCCCTGGCCGCCGGGAGACAGTAGGCCCCTGGCCGCGGGCCGGTCCGCCGGCGAGCGGGGATCTGGTGCCGCCCTCCGTGATGCGCGGGTGCGGGCACGGCTTCGCCGTGCCCTGCGCCGGCGGCGCGGCGGGCGGGCGGCCGGGCCCGTGAGCCCGGCCGGGCCCGCGGTGCGGGGCGTGCGGGGCGCGGACGGCCGGCGCCGTTCTCTTTGGAGGGATGGGTCCCTTGTCCTCGTCAACAGTTCCGGTGGTGCCGGCACGTGTCGGGAGGCCCGCGTCGCGGGCCGATTCCGATGTGCTGGCCGCGCTGCTGGCCGATGCCTTCTTCGATGATCCCCTCACCCGGTGGATCGTTCCCGACGACGGGCGCCGCGCCGCGGTGCTGCCCGGCTTCTTCCGGGTGTTCCTTTCCATGTCGTTCGCGTTCGACGCGGTGCGCACCACCGCCGGGCGGGACGCGGTGATGACCTTCCTGCCGCCGGGCGGCTGGGAGGAGGTGGAGCGGCACCATGACGCCTACGGGCGGCAGTTCGCCGAGGTGCTGGGCGAGGACGCGGCCCGGCTGTCGGTGATCAGCGCGCTGCAGGCGGAGCACCATCCGGTGGGCCGGCCGCACTACTACCTGGCGTTCGGCGCGGTGTCCCCCCGGGCGCGCGGCGCCGGTGTGCTGTCGTCGCTGGTGGGTGAGGTGACGTCGTGGGCGGACGCGCGGGGCGTGGGTGTGTACGCGGAGGCGAGTTCTCCCGGCGGGCGGGCGGCGTGTCTGCGGCACGGCTTCACCCCGGCCGGGCCGGCGCTCACCCTGCCGGACGGCGGGCCGTCGCTGGAGCCGCTGTGGAGGGACCCGCGATGAGGGGCGACGAGACGCTGAGGATCTACTCCCCCTCCGAGGTGGAGCAGGACATGGTGCCTCCGGAGCATGCCGGGCCGCTGCGGGAGGTGCTGGAGTGGAGTCGCGAGTTCCTGGTGAGCGGGCATCCGGCGCTGGGCCGCAGCGGCCCCGTGTGCCCGTACACGCAGCCGTCGCTGCGCCGTGACCTGTTCCTGCTGGCCGTGCCGGCGGCGGGGACGGACCGGGCCGGGCTCGCGGACGCGGTGGCGCATCTGCGGGTCTGGTACGAGAAGCTGGCGGTGGACCTGGACACGGAGGAGCGGGAGCTGCTCACGCTGCTGATGGTCCTGCCGCGTCTGGACCGCACGGACTCGGCGCCGCTGGACGCGCTCCAGCGGGCGGCGAAGGACGAGTTCGTCGCCGAGGGGCTGATGATCGGCCAGTTCCATCCGGTGTGCGCGGAACCGGGCCTGTGGAACGAGGACTTCCGGCCGTTGCGTTCGCCGGTGCCGCTGCTGGCGGTGCGCCGGCTGCTGGTGTTCGACCTGCCGTTCCTGGTGAACACGGACCTGCATCTGTCGCACTATCTGCGGCAGTTCGCGCCGGGCATACCGGCGCGGATGCGGGACGAGCTGGTGAACCGGGTGGTGTCCTGACCGGTCGGCACACGCTGCTGCCCCGGCCCCCTGTGACAGGGGGGCCGGGGCAGCGTCGTGCGCGGGCGAGGCGGTCAGGCACGGGCGGGCATGCCCCGACGGCCCGGTCAGGGGCGCAGGCACTCCTCGAGGAAGGCGAGGGCCCGCAGATGGTAGGGGCGGGCGGCCCAGCCGAGGCTGATGTTGTGGCCGGCCGCGTCCTGGCGGTCGACGCGGACCCGGGGCGAGGCGCTGAGGCGGGCGGCCATCGCGGTGAGGGCGGCGTCGTCGGTGTGCCACCACTGTTCGTGCTCGGCGAAGGTGAGGCGTACGGGGACCCGCACGCGGGGGGCGAGCTGCCGGTAGCGCAGCGGCCAGGGCGGGCCGGGGTCGTGTTCCTCGTGGCGCGGGGTACGGGCCATCAGGGCGCGGGCGCCCTGGAAGGTGCCGGGCGGATAGAGGTGCATGGGGCCCCAGTTGAGGCCCCAGGCGCCGCCGCCGAGGGTGGCGGGGAAGCCACGGGCGGCGGGGGCGTAGTGGTGGCCGAGGCCGGAGATGTCGAGGCCGATCAGGGTGCCGGCGGTGTCGTCGGCCGCGGCGTGCAGGGCGAGCTTTCCGCCGTAGGAGTGGGCGAGGAGGAAGAAACCGGCGCCGGTGGGGTGTTCGCGGGCGAACGCGGCGAGGGCCCGGTGCAGGGTGGCGGACTGCTCGGCGAGCGGCTGGCCGTCCGGGTGGCGGTGGCCGAGGCGGCCGTGGCCGGGGCGGTCGACGGCGAGGACCGGGTGGCCGAGACGCGCGGCGAGGGTGAGCAGCGACAGGTCGGGGTGGGCGGGCGAGTGGAAGTAGCGGGCGTGCATGCCGAGCCCGTGGACGGCGACGACGACGGCCCGTGGCTCCCCGGCGGCCGGGTGGGGTCTCGCGTACAGGGCGGACAGCTGAAGGGCGCCGGCGTCGAGGGTGATCTCCTCGATCCGCACGCCCTGGTCCGCGGCGGTCCCGTCCGCGACGCCCTGATCCGCGGCGGTCCGGTCCGCGGGGGCCTCCGGCCCCGGCCGGGCGGCGGGTACGGGAGTGGCCGGCCGTAGCGGGGCGGGCGCGGGCGTCGCCGGGACCCGGGACGGCGCGGGTACGGGGGTGGCTGCCGCCCGGGGCGGCGCGGGCGCGGCGGGGGGCGGTTCAGGCGGCCGGGGCATGGCGGGTGCCGCTGACGGTGGGCCAGGCGTGCAGGTCCTCGGTGCGCAGCAGGGCGGTGGCGATGAGCAGGCCCCGGTAGCCGGCCCGCAGCAGGCGGGCGGCGGTCTCGGGGGTGTCGATCGCGCTGGCGCTGACCGGGCAGGGGGTGCCGGCGGCGGTCAGGGCGGGCAGCAGGGCCAGGCTGCGGCCGATGTCGCCACTGTCCTGTTCGCGGGTCTTGATGTCCTTGTTGTTGACGGCGATCACGCACTCGTCGGCGTGCGGGACGTGTTCGAGCTCGGCCTCGCCGGTGATCTCGACGAACGGGGTGAGGCCGGTGCGCAGGGCCGCGGTGACCAGGGAGCGCATGCTGGAGGCGGGCAGCAGGGCGGCGGTGAGCAGCACGGCGGACGCGCCGAGGGCCCTGGCGGTCTCGAGCTGGTCGCGGCGGGTGATGAAGTCCTTCTGGAGCAGCGGGAGTTCGGTGAGCCGGGCGACGTCGCGCAGCAGGTCGGGGGTGCCGCCGAACCAGCGTCCGGTGACCACGGAGATGCAGGGGGCGCCGGCGGCCTCGTAGCCGGCGACGATGTCGGCGGGGGTGCGGCCCGACATGAGGTCGATGCCGTGCGCGTCGCGCCGCTTGACCTCCATGACCAGGGGGCGTTCGGCGCCGAGCAGGGCTTCGATGAAGCGGGACGACGTCATGGTGCTCCTTCGCGTGCGAGAGGTGCGGTGCGGTGCGCCGGCCCGGCCGCCCGGAAGGCAGGGTGGACCGGCGCACATGAGCGGGGGCGCAGTGCCGGTGGAGGGCGCGGGCGGTGCGCCGGAGCGGCCGGGCGCCTTCAGGGCAGCAAAGCGCGCCGGGGGCAAGCGGGGTGCAAGGGGGCCGCGGGCCTGTCCGCCCGGCGCGCGGGGGGTGCGGGCGGGGTGGGGGGCCGAGGTGTTGCGCCGGCGTTGCGGGGCGCGTGGTGCCCCGGCCGGACGCGCGGGCGGGCCGCCCGGGGCGTGAGGGGCGGACCGTGCACCCGCGGGGCGCTTATGTCGGGAATGTCACTGTGCGGGGGTGGTGATTTCCCGCGGGGGCGACGCATACCCTGTCGCTGTCCTCCGCTGTGTGCGGTCCCGAGCATCTGGAGCTCCCTGGTGGAACGCGTCCGCGGCCCGCTCGTTCCCGGGCAGGCCGCTCCCAAGGCGCCCCGGCCGCCCGGTGAGCTTCCCGTCGACGCTTCCAGGCCGCGCAGCGCTCTCGTCCCGCCGCAGGCCGGCCCCCCGCAGGTCACCGGGCCGTCGCAGACCGAGCCTCCGCAGACCGGGCCGTCGCAGACCGGGATCCCGCCGCAGACCGGGCCGTCGCAGACCGCCCCGGCCGCCGGGCTCGAGGAGCTGCGCCGGCGGGCCGCCGAGGTGCTGCTGGGCAACTGGACGGGAGCTTCGACCGTCCCCTCCCCCGCCCTGTATCCGCACCAGTGGAGCTGGGACTCGGCGTTCATCGCCATCGGGCTGCGTCATCTGTCGCCCGAGCGTGCCCAGCGCGAACTGGAGACGCTGCTGGCCGCCCAGTGGGACGACGGACGCGTCCCGCACATCGTCTTCAACCCGGCCGTGCCGCTCGGGGCGTACTTCCCGAGCCCCGACTTCTGGCGGTCCTCCACGGCGGGACGGGCGGCGGGCGCCCCCGCCGCGACCGAGACGTCCGGCATCGTGCAGCCGCCCGTGCACGCGCTGGCCGCCTGGCTGGTCCACCGCAGCGATCCGGACCTCTCGCGCCGCCGGGGCTTCCTGGAGCGCGCCTGGCCGGCGCTGGTGGCCTGGCACGACTATCTGCGGCGCTGCCGCGACTTCGGCGGCGACGGGCTGGCTGCCGTGCTCCACCCGTGGGAGCCCGGCATGGACAACAGCCCCTGCTGGGACGAGCCCCTCGACCGTGTGGAGCCGGCCCCGGCCGGCTCCTTCCGACGGGCCGACCTCGGGCACGGCGACCGTGCGGACCGGCCCACCGATCTGGACTACGGCCGCTATGTCGCGCTGGCCGCGCACTACCGGGACCACGGCTACCGCGACGCGGGCACGGAGCACGCGTTCGTCGTCGAGGACCCCGGGTTCAACGCGCTGCTCGCCCTGTCGGAGAACGCCCTGGCGGCCATCGCCGGCGAGCTGGGGCGGGACGCCGCACCGCACCGGTCCCGGGCGCGGCGTCTGACCGCCGCGCTGGTGGAGCGGCTGTGGGACGAGGAGGCCGGGCTGTTCCTGTGCCGGGACGTGCGCACCGGCACCCTGGTGCGTGACAGGAGCGTCACCGGTCTGCTGCCGCTGGCGCTTCCCTCGCTTCCCGGGCCCGTCGCGCAGGCGTTGGTGCGCACCATGACGGGGCCGCATTTCGGGCTCGGTACGGCCTGTGGGCTGGTGCCCAGCTACGACCTGCGCGGCCGGGCCTTCGACGCGTCCCGCTACTGGCGCGGGCCGGCCTGGTTCAACGTGAACTGGCTCCTGGAGCGGGGGCTGCGGCAGCACGGCGAGACCGGCCTGGCCGACGCCCTGGAGCAGGCGGTGCTCGCCTCCGCCGGTGGTTCCGGTTTCGCCGAGTACGTCGATCCGCACACCGGGCAGGCGCGCGGGGCGACCGGCTTCAGCTGGACCGCCGCCGTCGTCCTCGATCTGCTGGCCCGCACCGGCCGGGCCGCGGAGGCGCAGGCCGGTACCGCGGCCGGTGCGGCGGCCGCGGTGGCAAAGGCCGGCGGGTGACGGTTCCCCGCCCCGGAGGGCGGGGACGGTGTCACGTGCCCAGGCCGAGCATCGAGGCGATGCGGTTGTACTGGATCTCGTTGGTGCCCGAGTAGATCGTGCCGCCGACCGCGTTGCGCACGCCCTGCTCGAGCCCGTACTCGGACATGTATCCGTGCCCGCCGAAGATCTGCACGGCGGCCAGGGAACTGGCCACGTTGGCCTGGCTGGTGAGGAGTTTGGCAATGGCCAGGTCGATGGTGACGTTCTCGCCGTCGTCGAGGCGCTGGGCGGTGTCGTACAGCCATTTGCGGGCTGTCTCCAGGCCGATCTTGGTATCGACGATCTTGTTGGCGATCGATTGGTGGGAGCCGATGGGTTTGCCGAAGGAACGGCGGGTCTTCGCGTACTCGAGGCAGCGGTCCAGCCGGTGCTGCATCTCGCCCGCGTTGACGACGAAGGAGAACAGGACCTCCCGTTTCATCACGTGGTCGAGGACGATGAACCCGCCGCCGACCCGGCCGAGGACACGGGTCCTCGGGATCCGGCAGTCGTCGAAGTAGAGCTCGCTCAACGGCGAGGTCCGCAGGCCCATTTTCTTGATCGGCTTTCCGACGGTGAGGCCGGGGGTGTCGCGGTCCACGAGGAACGCGCTGACACCGAGCGCTCCGCCGTCGGGGCGGGTGCGGGCGTAGACGACGAACACGTCGGCGACGGGACCGTTGCTGACGAACGTCTTGCTGCCGTTCAGCACGAAGTGGTCGCCGTCGCGTTCGGCGCGGGTGGTCATCGCCATCGCGTCCGAGCCGCCCTCGGACTCGGTGATGGCGTGGGCGCCGATCGCCTCGCCCGAGGAGATCAGGGGCAGGTACCTCTCTTTCTGTTCGGGCGTGCCGAACCGGGTGAGGGGGATGCCGGTGCTGGCCAGGGTGGTGGTCACCGAGAAGTTCAGGCCGGCGTCCTGGCAGTGTTCCCCGAGTCCTTCGAGGACGTACATGGTGGTGAGGAGGGACTGGCCGAGGCCGCCGTGTTCCTCCTCGAAGGGCAGGGCGAGGATGCCGGTCTTCTGGATCAGTTTCCACTTGTCCCAGGAGAACGTGGCCTGCTCGTCCAGTTCTATGTGGTCGGCGCTGAGCGCCTCACCCCACCGTGCCAGACCTTCGCGGAACTCGGTCTGCTCGGTGTTCCATCGGATCACTGGTTGACCGCCTTCACGGTTTTCGCGTCATCAGTACGCGGAGGAGACGTGCTCGTCGAGACTGTGGGTCTCGTCGCCGTTGAGCGCCGGGCTGAAGACGCACACGAGCCGCAGGTCCTCGTGGGGGCTGGCCACCAGGTAGTGGGCGTCGTGCTGGTCGAGCGCGTACATGCGGCCCGGGGTGATGGGGTGGGAGGTGCCGTCGAGCTCGATGACCTCTCCGGAGCCGGCGATGCAGTAGCAGGCCTCGAGGTGGTTGCGGTACTCGAGGCGGGACTTGGTGCCGGCCAGGACGACGGTGTCGGTGAGCGAGTAGCCGACGCCGTCGGAGGCGAGGAGGAATCGGCGGCTGACTCCGTTGCCCCAGTCGACGGTCTTCACGTCCTCGATGTCGCGAATGATCATGGTCAACTCCGATCTGGGTCGTGTGCGGCGAGGTGCCGCACGCTGGGAAGGACCCGGGGGTGGCCGGCGGCCACTGCTCGTGTCCCGGCCCCGCGGCCGGCGGCCGGCGGGGAGGCATGGGGGCGCCGCGGATGCGGCGGGTTCATCGGGCGGCGGGTGTGCCCGCCGCCGGGACGGGGCTGCGCGGTGCGGTGCGCAGCCGGTCGGCCAGGGCGCGGGCGGCGCCCGAGGCGACGGCCTCGCGGGTGGCGGCGAGTGCGCTCGGCCAGTCGCCCGAAGGGCCGGCGGCGAGGACGAGGGCCGCGGCGTTGAGGCACACGGTGTCGGTGGCGGCGGGGTGGGCGGTGCCGGCGAGGACGGCGAGGAAGTGGTCCGCGGCGTCGGCGGGCGGCACGGGGCGCAGGGCGTCGAACGTGCCGCCGGGGCCGGTGAGTTCGCCCGGCCGGAGCCGCCGGACGCTGCCGTCGTCGAGGTGGACGGTGTTGTCGGCGAAGCCGAGGAGTTCGTCGGCGCCCTGGTCGTTGGAGGTCAGCCAGATCCGCCGGCCGGTGAACGTGCGGGCGAGTTCGCGCAGCACGGGCAGCGGCATGGCGGCGCTGACGCCGGTGACCTGGGCGGTGACCGGCAGGTCGGCGAGGAAGGGGCCGAGCGCGTTGAGGAAGCGGCCGAACGGTTTCATGCCGAGCGGTGCCACCGTGCGGGCCAGGCGGGTCAGTTCGGCCGGGTAGACGAACGGGCCGGCGAAGGCGATGCCGTGCTGTTCGAGCATCTGCTCGGTCTGCCGGTAGGAGGCGGTCAGGCGGATCCCGAGCCGTTCCAGCAGGTCGACGGAGCCGAGGCTGGAGGTGTAGGCGCGGGAGCCGGTCTTGACGACCCGTACGCCGGTGGCCGCGGCGGTGACGGCGGCGGCGGTGGAGATGTTGAAGGTGGCGGGTCCTCCGCCGGTGCCGACGATGTTGACGGTGCCGGGCCAGGGGCCGGGCGGGGGCGTGGTTCTGCGCTCCCGCAGGGACTCCAGCAGGGCGTCAAGGGTCTGGTGGCCGGGGAGGCTGGTGGTCAGGGAGGCCAGCAGGGCGACGGCCTGCTCCTTTTCGAGCGTGCCGTCACCGAGCCGGTCCCACAGTGATCTCCAGGTCTCGCGCTCGGTCACCGGGGCGCCTGCGAGCAGGCCGGTGAGCGCGGGATGCATGGCTAGCTGTTCACCCCCTGGCGGGCGTCCTCGATGAAGGCGTCGATGGCGCGCACGCTGCGGAAGTTGTCGGGGTCCAGGTCGGCGTCGCCGACGGCGAGCTGGAAGTGGTCCTCGACCCAGGCGATGAGCTTGAGCACGCCGAGGGAGTCGATGACGCCGTCGGAGAGCAGGTCGTGGTCGTCGGCAAGCTCGTGGACACCAAGGTCGGGCAGGAATTCCTCGATGACGAACTTCTTGATGGTGTCGTTGTGGCTCATGACGTCCTTCCTTGGACTGGGATCGGTTCGTGCGGTCGGCCGGGCGCGGCGCGTCCGGCGCGTCGGGTGGTGGCGGGGGGCCGCCCTGCGGCGGCGGGCCGCCGGACGGCGGGGGCGGGCGTGCCGGTGCGGTGCCGGTTGCCGCGGACGGTGGTCCGGGTGTCGCCGGCGCGACCGGTCAGGTGGAGCAGGCCGTCGGCGTCGCGGCGGACCAGGTCGCCGGTGCGGAACCAGGTGCGGCCGTCGTCGGCGCCCAGCGGGTGGGTGGTGAAGGGGTCGCGGTGGGGGGCGCGGCCGAGGTAGCCGGGCGACTGGAAGGGGGTGGAGACGTACAGTTCGCCGGTGCCGGGGCCGTGGACGGGTGTGCTGGGGGCGCCGATGAGGAGGGTCCGCACGCCGGGCAGGGGCCGGCCGACGGGGACGGGCGGGAAGACGGTGGCGCTGGTGTCGATCTCGTGGACGAGGCTGGGGCTGGTCTCGGTGCAGCCGTAGAGGTTGTGCAGGCGTGCGCCGGGGAGCAGGTGCGGCAGCGCGGCGACGGTGCGGTCGGGCAGGGCGCGGCCGGTGAACACGACGTGGCGGACGCCGCTGAGGGTGGTGCCGGCGACGCGGGCGGCGTCGGTGAGCGGTGCGTGGAGCGTGGGGCGGGCGGCCACGAGGTGGATGTCGTGGCGGGTGAGGAGTTCCAGCAGGCCGGCGGCGTCCGCGGCCCGGCCCGGTTCGGCGAGGACGACGGTGGCGCCGGCGGCGAGCGGGGTCCACAGGTCGAGGAGGCTCGACGCGGCGGCGAGGTGGCCGGTGCCGAGGACGGTGGTGCCGGGGCCGATGCCGAAGCGGCCGGCGGCCCAGGTGGTGAAGCGGTCCACGGCCGTGCGTGCCAGCGGCACGATCCTGGGCGGTGCGGTGGTGCCGGATGTGGTGAACAGCAGGGCGGGCCGTTCGCCGGCGGGGCGGGGCAGGGCGTCGGCCGCCGACGGCGGCAGGCGGACGGGGCGTGGTTCGCCGGCGGGGACCAGGACGCGGGCGCAGCCTGCCTGGGCGGCCAGGTCCGCGAGCCGTCCGGCGGGGGCCGGGGAGGGCAGCAGGAGGGGGCGCTGGGACAGCAGGCCGGCCAGGACGAGGGCGATCGCGGCGGGTGAGGTGCGGGCGAGGACGCCGACGGTGTCGTGGGGCGCCGCGCCCAGGACCGCGAGGCGTTCGCGTTCGCGGCCGGCCGCCTCGTACAGGGCGCGGTAGGTGGTGGGTTCGCCGCCGTGGATCAGGGCGGTGGCGTCGGGGCGGTGGCGCACCTGGGTGAGGAAGCCGGCGACGAGGCCGGCGGGCGTGTTCATCGCAGGTGGGCCCAGCCGCTTTTGACGGCGGGTCCGCCCGGGGTGCGGCAGGTGAAGCGCACCACGGTGCGGGTGTCGTCGGGCTGGAGGGTGATGTCGAGGGGGACGCCGGGTGCCACGGGGGCGGAGAAGCGGCCGCCGAGGGCGTGGATGCGGGTGATGTCGCCGTCGGCGTAGCGGTCGGCGATCTCCTCCAGGGCGAGGGCGACCACGCTCATGCCGTGGGCGATGACGGTGTCGAAGCCGGCGGCGCGGGCGGCTTCCGCGTCGAGGTGGATGGGGTTGAGGTCGCCGGAGGCGTGGGCGTAGGCGCGGATCGTTTCTTCGGTGAGGGTGTGGCGGGCGGTGGCCGGTTCGCCGTTCGGGCCGGCCGGGCCGGGGGCGGCGGCCGGGGGGATGTCGCCGAACGGTTCGGTGGCTCTGGCGCCGAGGAGCAGGGCGTGGGTGGTGAGTTCGGCGAAGGCGGTGCCGTCGTCGCCGGTGAGGCGGCTGCGTACGGCGATGCGGGTGCCGCGGGCCTCGCGGCGGGCGCCGGTGATGTCGAGCTGGACGGTGACCTGTTCGCGGGGCCGTACGGGCCGCTCGAGGCGGATGTCCTGGCCGAGGTGGACGACGGAGGTGCTCTCCTCCCCGGCGGTGAGGGCGCGCACGGCCTTGTCGGCGAGGGTGTGGGCGAGGACGAAGGTGTGCACGGGTGAGGCGTCGCGGCTCGCCGCCGGCGGGAGGCCGGGGCGGACGGCGGTGCGGTAGGCGTCGATCTCGGCGGCGCTCGCGGTGCGTTGCGCGGTGCGGGCGAGGGCGGGGGTCGTCGTCATCTGGTTACCTCCATAGACACTCCGCCCTTCGGAGCGGCGGGGAAACGGACTCGTGCAGAGCAGGGCAGGAAGGGACGATTCACCACCGGAGCGGATCGTTGCCTGTGGCCAACTGCGCGCAGGGGCCCACAAGTTGCAGTGCTAATTTGTGAGATGTGAAGGCCACCCCTGTGAAGCGGGCGTTCAAGTACCGCTTCAGCCCGACCGATGCGCAGGCAGCCGAGCTGTTGCGCACGTTCGGATGCGTGCGGAAGGTCTACAACATGGCGCTCGCTGCGCGTACTGAGGCGTGGACGCGGCAGCAGCGGGTCAACTACAACGCCACGTCGGCGATGCTGACCGCGTGGAAAAAGACCGAGGATCTGGCCTACCTCAACCACGTCTCTTCCGTCCCGCTCCAGCAGTGCCTTCGGCACCTGCAGGCGGCGTTCAGCAACTTCTTCGCCAAGCGGGCCAGGTACCCGCGTTTCAAGTCCAGGCGAAAGTCCCGCGCCAGTGCCGAGTACACATCCAGCGCGTTCCGGTTCCGGGACGGGCGGCTGTACCTGGCCAAGATGTCCGAGCCGCTGGACATCTTGTGGTCCCGTCCCCTGCCCCAGGGTGCTCGGCCGTCCACCGTGACGGTCTCCCGCGACAGTGCTGGACGTTGGTTCGTTTCCATGCTGTGCGAGGACGCGAGCGTCAAGCCGCTCCCGCCGGCGGATGCGGCAGTCGGGATCGACGCTGGTCTCCATCACCTGGTGACGCTCTCCACCGGTGAGAAGATCTCCAACCCACGGCACGAACGCCGTGACCGTTCCCGTCTCGCCAAGGCACAGCGGGCACTGTCCCGCAGGTCCAGGGGCAACGGCACCAACCGGGCCAAGGCCCGGCGCAAAGTGGCACGGATTCATGCACAAATTGCGGACCGCCGCCGTGACGCCCTGCACAAACTGACCACTCGACTCGTGCGCGAAAACCAAACGCTCGTGATCGAGGACCTGACCGTGCGCAACATGGTCAAGAACAGCAGCCTCGCCCGTGCCATCAGCGATGCGGCCTGGTCCGAGCTGCGCACCATGTTGGAGTACAAGTGTGCCTGGTACGGGCGAAACCTGGTGGCCGTGGACCGCTGGTTCCCCTCCTCCAGGCTGTGCTCCGACTGCGGCGCCCTGCAGGGCAGGATGCCGCTGAGCGTCCGCACCTGGACGTGTGCCTGCGGCACGACCCATGACCGGGACGTGAACGCCGCGAAGAATCTTCTGGCGGCCGGGCTGGCCGTGTCTGTCTGTGGAGCTGGTGTAAGACCTCAACGGGAGACCTCCCGGACGGGGCAGTCGGCAACGAAGCAGAAACCCTCACAGCGCGAGCCGTGAGAATCCCCTCCTTCAGGAGGGGAGAAGTCAAACCGGCGCCACCACCAGGGCGGCGTTGTGGCCGCCGAAGCCGAACGAGTTCGACAGGGCGGGCCCGGAGGCGATGGTTCGGGGGCGGTGGTGGACCACGTCGATGTCCATTCCTGGCTCCAGGCGGTGGTGGTTGGCGGTGGGCGGTACCTCGCGTTCGCGCATGGCGAGGACGGCGGCGACGGCCTCGACGGCGCCGGCGGCGCCGATCAGGTGGCCGAGGACGCCCTTGGGTGCGGTGACCGGCGGGCAGCCGGTGCCGAACACCTTGGCCAGGGCGGCCGCTTCGGCCCGGTCGTTGTGGGGTGTGGAGGTGCCGTGGGCGTTGATGTGGGCGATGTCCGCGGGGGTGAGGCCGGCGTCGGCGAGGGCGGCGGTCATGGCGCCGGCGGCGCCGGAGCCGTCGGGCAGCGGCATCGACAGGTGGTGGGCGTCGCAGGTGGCGCCGTAGCCGGCGACCTCGGCGTAGGGGCGGGCGCCTCTGGCGCGGGCGTCGTCGGCGCGTTCGAGGACGACGAAGCCGGCGCCCTCCCCCATCACGAAGCCGTCGCGGTCCGCGTCGAAGGGGCGGCTGGCCTGCTCGGGTTCGTCGTTGCGCAGGGACACGGCGTTGAGGTTGCCGAACCCGGCGAGGGTGACGGGGGTGAGGGTGGACTCGCAGCCGCCGGCGATGACCACGTCGGCGCGGTGGGTCTGCAGCAGCAGCCGGGCCTGGCCGATCGCGTCGGCGCCGCTGGCGCAGGTGGTGGCGATGGTGGTGGCGGGGCCGGTCCAGGAAAGGCGCATGGCGATCTGGGCGGCGGCCGCGTTGGGCATCGTCATCAGCGGCATCAGCGGGTTGACGCGGTGCGGGCCGTGTTCGGAGAAGTGGGCGGACTCCAGGTCGCTGGTGGCCCGGCCGCCGACCGCGTTGCCCACCACGACGGCGGTGCGGTGCGGGTCGGGGGCGGGGGCGCCCGCGTCGCGGTGGGCGGCGAGGGCGGCGGTGGTTCCGTACAGGGCGAACGGGTCCATCCGTCGGGCGTCCTTGGCGCCGACGAGGCCGACGTCGTCGAGTCCGCTGACGCGGCAGCCGATCCGTACCCGGTGGCGGTCGAGGTCGAGGTGGGTGAGGCGGGCGGCGGTGGAGCGGCCGGCGCGCAGCGCGGCCCACAGTGCGTCCGGGGTGCAGCCCGCCGGTGTGACCACGCCGATGCCGGTGATCACGACCGGGGGTGGGGTGGAGGTTGCCATGGTTGGTTTCCCGTTCCTGTTTCCCTGGGTGTACGGGCCGGCCGGGTCAGGCCGGGAGGATGCCGCACTCGCGGGCGGAGGTGAGGAACGCCTGGGCCGCGAAGTCGATGTCGGCCTCGGTGTGGCGGGCGGTGACCGCGATCCGCAGGCGGGCGAGGTCGTTGGGGACGGCGGGGGTGACCACGGGCAGGCCGATGACGCCGTTCTTGCGGCAGGTGGTGGCCAGGTCGTAGGCGGCGTCGTCGGAGCCGGCGATGAGCGGCAGCACGGCGGTCTCGCTGTCCTGGGTGCGCAGCCCCTCGGCGTTGATGATCTTCCGCAGGCGGGCGGACTGGTGCTGGATGTGGGCGACGCGTTCGGGTTCGCGCTGCAGGATGCGCAGCGACTCGAGGGCGGCGGCGGCCTGGGCGGGTCCGAGGGCGGCGGAGAACAGGAAGGGGCGTGCGGCGTAGCGCAGGTGGCCGATGAGTTCGGCGGGGCCGGCGACCCAGCCGCCCATGGAGGGGATGGCCTTGGAGAGGGTGCCGAGTTTGACGTCGACCCGGGCCTGCCAGTCGAAGTGCTCCTCGATGCCGCGGCCGGTGGCGCCGATGACACCGAGGGCGTGGGCCTCGTCGACCATGAGGAGGGCGTTGTGCTCGTCGCAGACCTTGCGCAGTTCGGGCAGGGGGGCGATGTCGCCGTCCATGGAGTAGACGCTGTCGACGATGACGAGGCGTACGCCGTCGGGGCTCGCGGCGCGCAGCCGGCGCTCGAGGTGGTCGACGTCGTTGTGGCGGAAGCGGGTGACGGTGGCGCCCGACAGGCGGCAGCCGTCGACGATGGAGGCGTGGTCGTACTTGTCGATGAAGACGGTGTCGCCGGGGCCGACGAGGCCGCCGACGGTGCCGGTGTTGGCGGCGTAGCCGGAGCCGAAGACCATGGACGCCTCGCGGTCCGCGAACCGGGCGACCTCCGCCTCGAGTTCCTCGTGCAGGGGTATGGATCCGGCCAGGGCGCGCACGCCGTGGTTGCCGGTGCCGTAGAGGTCGACGGCGGCCTTGGCGGCGGCGACGACACGTTCGTCGCCGGCCAGGCCGAGGTAGCTGTAGCCGGACATCATGAGCAGCCGGCGGCCGTCGAGGTCGGCGTAGGCGCTGTCGCGTTCGACGGTGTATGCGACGAAGCTGTTGCGGCGGTCGGGTTCCCATTCGAGTGCCTGGACGCGGCGCTGTGTTGCCGCCAGCTTCGGCTCGAGGCGTTCCCATCCTCCAGATGCGTTCACGTGCGTCTCCTCATCCACTTCTCGGTTGGTCCAGGCGCGCCGTCCTTTCTATGCGCCGGGCCGCAAGGCGGGCGCAACACGGATTTCGACAGCGCAATTACCGCTGTGGCGTGGGAAGTCGACCTTCGAAACGAATACCGGAGGCGCTGATTCCCAGTTATTCCCCCCGGTATGTTTTTGGCCACGGTTGAATGTGGCGACAATTGGCCGGTACGGTCGAATCCACGGGAAAGTGAGTACGAACAGAGATCTGGCTGCGAAGCCGGGGCGCGAATTCGCGGCCTCCCTTTCCTGAATCGCGCCCCCGCACGTGTGATGACCGCGTGCAGCCGAAGTCTTGGGGGACTCAGCGTTGCTGATCAGACTCGTAGGTCTTGTCACCATCGAACACGACGGGACGGCGCCCCAGCACCTGTCGAGCGCGCAGGCACAAGTGGCCTTCGCTCGACTGATACTGGAGCGAACGTCGGGAACCAGCCGCGACCAGCTCGCGGACACCGTGTGGCCGGAAGGACTGCCCGACACCTGGGCGTCCGCGCTGCGCAGTGTGGTGAGCCGGGTCCGCGCCTATGTCACCGGCCCGCTGCAGAAACCGGGCGGGACACCACTGATCGCCCAGAGCGGGCGGTACGTCCTGCGGCTGCCGGACGACGCGGCGGTCGACCTGGAGGCGGCGGAAGCCGCGATGACGGAAGCGAGGACGGCCTTCGCGGACGGTGCCCACGCGGTGGCGCACCAGCTCGCGGCGGGCGCCGTGTCCAACCTGCGCGGCTCGTTCCTGCCGGCGCACGAAGGCGAGTGGGTCAACGCCGTTCGTGAGCGGGTCGACGAACTGCGCCTGATGTCACTGGAGCTGGCGAGCCTGTCCTCGTCGGCGCTGGGCGCGGAGCACCACGCGGTGCGCTACGCCGACGAGGCGGTACGGCGCGCGCCGTTCCGCGAGAGCGCGCACCGCTGCCGGATGACGGCGCACGCCGCAGCGGGCAACCGGGCGGACGCGCTGCGCGCCTACCAGCAGCTGCGGGAGGTCCTCGCGGACGAGCTGGGCATCGACCCGGCGGCCGAGACACAGGCCGCCTATCTGGAGCTCCTGCGCGCCGAACCCGCCGGCCCGCGCCGGCGGGCCCCTGCGGGGCGGATGACGGCGGACGCGCTGGACCCGCTGCTGATGGGAGCGTTCGAGGCACTGACACCACCGCCCGCGGTGGCGCCGCTGCCGGCACGCTGATCCACCCCGACGCCGGGCGGCCCGGCACCCTCCAGGTGCCGGCCCGCCCGGCGTCGGCATGCGCGCGCACCGCAGCGCGGGCGGCGGGGGCTCGCCGCCCGCGAGCCGGCGGTCCGCGCCGGCCGCCGTGACCGAGCAGACGTGGAATCGGCCCCAGGCCGGGGGGTGAGCTCGCCGCATCGTCCGCCGGGCCCCGCCGGGCAGATGACGGCCGACGCGCTGGACCCGTTCGAGCCGTCGGCCCGCCCTGGGGCCCAGGGACAACGCCGCCGGGTACGCGGCCCGGTGGCGGCGGTTCCACTCCCCCGTACCGGCGGCCGAGCCCCCGCCCGGGCGGCGGGCGCCGACGTGGCGGGTCCCTGGCCGGGCGGGCCCGGCGCCGTCCAGGTGCCGGGCCACCCGGCGTCGGCATGCGCGGCGCACCGCAGTGCGGGCGGCGGGGCGGGGCCGGGCCCGTGGGGGGCGGGTCGGCGCGGGCACGCGGAGACGTGGAAGCGGCCCGCGGCCCCCCGGTCGAAGGGGGGCGGCGGGCCGCCGGGCAGCGGGGGGTGGTCAGGTGATGGAGACGCCGCTGTCGATGCTGATCACCTGGCCCGTCATGCAGTCCTGGTCGAGGAACAGGGACGCGCTGCGGGCCACCTCCTCCACGGTCACGAAGCGCGGGATGGGGGCCTTGTCCTCCATGCCCTCGACGACGCGGTCGGGGAGGTCCTTGGTCATGCCGGTGATCATGAAGCCCGGGGAGAGGGCGTTGACGGTCACCCCGCGCCGGCCGCACTCGGCGGCCAGCGTGCGGGTGAAGCCGATCAGGCCCGCCTTGGAGGCGGAGTACGCCGTCTGTCCCGCGGTCGCGATCAGGCCCGACGGCGAGACCACGTTGATGACGCGGCCCCATCTCTGGCGCAGCATGTGCGGAACGGCGACGCGGGCGGTGTGGAACGAGCCGATCAGGTTGGTCCGGATGACCTGGGCCCAGTCGTCCGGGTTCTGCATCGCCATCAGCGCGTCCTTGCGGATCGCGCCGTTGTTGACGAGGACGTCGACGGGGCCGAGGCGTTCGCCGATCTCCTGGTACAGCGCGGTGACGGCGGCGTAGTCGCCGACGTCGCCGCTGACGAGGACCGAGTCGTTCGTGAGTTTGTCCTGCACGGCGCGGGCCGCGTCCTTCGAGCTGTTGTAGTGGACGGCGACCCGGCAGCCCAGCGCGTCCAGTTCGAGGGCCAGGGCCTGGCCGAGGCCTCCCGAGGCGCCGGTGACCAGGGCCACCGGCTGCTCGGGGCGGTTTCCGGTCTGTGGGCCCTTACTCATCGCATACCTCCGTGGATACTCCGCCCTTCACGGCGGAACCGACTCCTGCCGGGCAGGGCAGGGAAAAGTGATCCGCCGTCAGGGCCGGCCGCCGCGCGGGACGGGCCCGCGGGCCGGCCGGCCGCGTGGCGTCAGGCGTGGTCCAGCGCCGGACGGCCGGCGTTGACGGTGGTGGCGAGCTGGTACTCGCCCAGGTCGAAACGGCGCGTCGCGCGGCGGAACCGCCACGTGTAGGTGGGCCAGATCGACGGGTTGCGGCCGTGCTCGTCCAGGTACCAGCTCTTGCAGTTCCCGGCGTTCCACACGGTGCCCTCGAGCCGGCCCTGCAGCTGCTCGTTCCACTGCTGCTGGGCCTCGGCGCGGACCTCGACACTGGCCAGGCCGCGCTTGTCCATGTGCCCCAGCGCGTCGATGACGTAGCCGATCTGCGCCTCGATCATCACCACCTGCGAGGAGTGCCCCAGCGTGGTGTTGGGGCCCAGCAGCAGGAAGAGGTTCGGGAACCCGGCGACCGTGGTGCCGCGGTGCGCGGCCATGCCGCCCTCGCTCCACACGTCCCGCAGCAGCCGGCCCTCGCGGCCCGTGATCCGGCCGGCGACGGGCCGGTCGGTGGCCTTGAAGCCGGTGCCGAGGATGATCGTGTCGACCTCCCGCTCGGTGCCGTCGCGGGAGACGATCGACTTGGCCCGCACATGGTCGATGCCGTCGGTGACCAGGTCCACGTTGGGCTGCTGGATCGCCGGGTACCACGTGTTGGAGAACAGCAGGCGCTTGCACGCCATCACGTAGTCGGGCGTCAGCTTCGCCCGCAGCTCCTCGTCCGCGACGGACTTCGCCAGATGGTCGCTGGCCATCTTCTGCATCTTGCCCGCGACCTTGGGCCGCTTCATCACGAACGCCAGGACCTCACGGCCCCACATGTTGAAGTTGCGGCGGAAGCGCTGGTAGCCGGGGACGTTGTGCAGCAGCTTCGACTGCAGCGCGCTGGTCGGCTTGTCGTTCTTCGGCCCGATCCACGCGGGGGTGCGCTGGTACAGGTCCAGCCGCCCCACCTCCGGCTGGATCTTCGGCACGAACTGGATCGCGGAGGCGCCCGTGCCGATGACGGCGACGTTGCGGCCCGTGAGGTCGTGCCCGTGGTTCCAGCGCGAGGAGTGGAACACGG
The DNA here is from genome assembly GCF_001278075.1 of Streptomyces pristinaespiralis. Classification (GTDB taxonomy): domain Bacteria; phylum Actinomycetota; class Actinomycetes; order Streptomycetales; family Streptomycetaceae; genus Streptomyces; species Streptomyces pristinaespiralis. Next base: position 188,571 of record NZ_CP011340.1, read on the forward strand.
TCCCCTCGAAGTCCTCCAGGCCGGCGATGGCGGGCACGGCCGGCTCGGAGAGATAGCCGGTGCCCGACACCAGCACCTGGGCGGTGTAGTCACCCTGGGAGGTGCTCACGTGCCAGCGGCGGGCGGTCTCGTCCCAGCGGGCGGCGAGCAGTTCGTGTCCGAAGCGGATGTAGGGGCGTACCCCGAACCGGTCGGCGACGTCGCGCAGGTACTCGTACAGCTCCGCCTGCTTGCCGAACGTGGACTTCCAGCCCGGGTTCTGCGCGAAGGAGAACGAGTACAGGTGCGACATCACGTCGCACGCCGCGCCCGGGTAGGAGTTGTCCCGCCAGGTGCCGCCGACCTCGTAGGCCCGCTCGAAGACGAGGAAGTCGTCGATGCCCTTCTGCAGCAGGCGCACCGCCATGCCGAGGCCGGAGAAGCCGCTGCCGATGACCGCGACGCGCAGATGCCGGGTGGGGCCGCCGCCCGTCGCCCGCCCGCCGGGCGAAGGACTCCCGTCGCTGCGCGCGGGTTCCAGAATGCTCGTCACGTGGGCCTCCTCTAGCGGCGCGCGATGGTGACGCGGAAGTTGTTGAAGAACTTGTCCTCGAGGGTGTACGCGAAGATGTCGAGGTAGCGCTCGAAGCGGGCCACGACCTCCTCGCCCTCCAGGGCGACGGCCTCGTCCCGGCGGGCGGCCAGCAGCTCCAGCCAGGCGCGGCAGGCGACGGCGAACGACTCGCGCTCGTTGACGATCTCGACCACGTCGAACAGGCCCTCAGCGGCCTGGGTGAGCTCGTGCAGGTGCGGGATGTGGCAGTTCTCGAACTCGGAGCGCTGGAGGAACTTCAGGTCGTCCAGCAGCTGCCGGTTCATCGGCAGCGCCTCCGCGGTCATGGTGTGCAGCACGAAGCGGCCGCCCGGCTTGAGGGCCGCGCCGACCTTGTTGAAGAACACCCGGTACTTCTTGGTCCGCTCGCGCGGCGGGAGCGTGGAGGACACGAAGTGCTCCAGCGCGTTGATGCAGAACGCCGCGTCGTAGGGGTCGTCGGTGGTGTGGTCCTCCCACGACTCGACGCGGGTGGTGATGCGGGGGTTGTCCAGGCCGGCGATGAACGCCTCCTGGGTGCGGCTCAGCGTCAGGCCGACGGCCTGCTCGACGCCGTGGACGGTGGTGAGCCGGTTGAGCATGGTGCCCCAGCCGCAGCCCACGTCCAGCACCCGCCGGCTGCCGGCGGCGCCGGCGAGCTCGACGAACCGGTCGAGCTTGCGCTCCTGGGCCTCGTCGAGCGCCTCGGTGAGGCCCTCGCCCTCCTCCCAGTAGCCGCCCGAGTACATCATCGTCGGCCCCAGCAGGAGGCGGTAGAAGTCGTTGCTCACCTCGTAGTGGTGCCTGATCGCGTCGACCTCGGGGACCGACCTGTCAGCGACCGTCGTCATCTCTTCCTCAACTCCTGTCGGGGTGCGCGGCTGTCGGGGTCGAGGAAAGCGAAGTGCTCGCAACAGATGTGCAAGACGGCGCCGGGCCGGCGCTGTTGCGCCCCGCTTGCGCGGCTGCCGGTTCGATTCCTAGGCGTAACACCCCAAGCCTTGCGAGAGAGGACCGAACCCCATGTCGCTGCCCACCGTCGAAGAACTGGCGAGCCAGCTCGAGGCCGTCTCCGGCGCCCAGAAGGTCGACCCGGACCAGCCGCTCCAGCACATCGCCGACGTCGACTCGCTGGACCTGATGGAGTGGTTGTACGGGTTCCAGAACCAGTACCCGCACATCCCGGCCGACGAGTCGCTGTTCGCCGACATCGACGACACCACCACGCTGCGCGTCGTCCACGACCGGATCGTCCAGCTCGTGCCCGCCCAGGCCTGATCAGGGGAGAGTCCTGTGAACGGCTTCGACATCACCGGGTGGGGCATGGCCGTACCCGAACGCGTGGTCTCCAGCACGGAGCTCGCGCAGCGCTTCGGCGTCGACGAGAACTGGATCGTCAGCCGGTGCGGGATCCACGAACGGCGGGCCGTCGGGCCCGGCCAGACGACCGCCTCCCTCGCTGTCGAGGCCGGCCGGCGCGCATTGGACAAGGCGGGGCTGAGCGGCGGCGACATCGCCCATCTGATCGTCGCCACCGCCACCCCCGAGCAGCCGTCGCCGGCGACGTCCGCGTTCGTCCACCACGAACTGGGCATCGCCGGCAGCGCGCACGACGTCAACTCCGAGTGCGCGGGCTTCGTCTACGGCCTCGTCCAGGCCATGGCCCTCATCAAGATCGACCCGCGGCCGATCCTGCTGATCGGCTCCGACACCCACACCCTCACCGCCAACCCCGCCGACCGGGACCTGTCGATCCTCGTCGGCGACGGCGCGGGCGCGGTGGTGCTCCGGCCGGCCCCGTCGGACCCGGTGCTGGGCTGGAACCTGGGCGCCGACGGCAGCTGCGCCGGCAGCCTCAAGGTCCTGGCCGGCGGCAGCCGGATGCCGACCACGGAGGAGACCGTCCGCCAGGGGCTGCACTACGCACAGATCAACGGCAACGAGATCTACCTCAACGCCGTGCGCTACACCGTCCGCACGGTGCGGGAGACGCTGACCAGCGCCAAGGTCGAGGCGGCCGACGTCCGCCACGTCATCCCGCACCAGGCGAACATCCGGATCATCAACTCGATCCTCAGCCACACGGGCCTGCGGCCCGAGGCCCTGGTCACCAATCTGCACAAGTACGGGAACACCGCGTCCGCGTCGATCCCGATCGCCCTGACCGAGGCACTCGACGAAGGCCGCATCAACGACGGCGACCTGGTCCTGCTGGCCGGCTTCGGCGCGGGCATGACCTGGGGATCGGTCCTGCTGGAATGGGTCGGAGGACAGAAATGAACAACGCACTCTCGCGGCGCAAGGTACTGGGCGGCATCGCCGCAACGGTGGTCGGCTGGAGCGTCGCCAACCAGTCGTGGGCGACGGCCGCCGAGGTCGACGCCGGCCACCGGATCGACGTCCGGCAAGTGCCCGCCCTGGACGGGACGCTGACCACGTCGGCTACCGACCTGGACAGATTCCGCCAGGACTTCGGGCGGCTGAAGCCGTCCGCGCCGTGGGCGGTCCTGCGTCCTGGTTCCGACCAGGACATCGTCAAAATGGTCAACTACGCCCGGACCAACAAGCTGAAGATCGCCGTCAACGGGCAGGGCGGCACCGGCGACGACATGGAGTCGCACTCCGTGTACGGCCAGGCGGCCGTGCCGCAGGGCGGCATATCCATCGACGCCCGCGCCATGTCGAAGATCCTCAGCATCAACTCGACCAACGCGGTCGTCGAGGCCGGTGTCACCTGGGGACAGCTGACAGACGCCGCGCTGAAGGTCGGCAAGACACCGCCGGCGCTGCCCGACTACCTGCACCTGTCCATCGGCGGCACCGTCTCCATCGGCGGCATCGGCGGCACGGTGCAGAAGTTCGGCCTGCTGGCCGACACCGTCCACTCCATGGATGTCGTCACCGGCACCGGTGAGCTCGTCACCGTCTCCGCGTCCGCGCGGCCGGACCTGTTCCACTCGATCCTCTCCGGCGGCGGGCAGACGGCGATCATCCTGCGGGCCAAGGTGAAGCTCGCCCCCGCACCCCAGCGGTCGGTCGTCTTCAGCCTCTTCTACGACGACCTGGCCACCTACCTCGCCGACGGCGAGAAGGTCATGGCGGAGAACCGGTTCCACATCCAGGCCGGCGAGATGCTGCGCCGCGCCGACGACACCGGCTGGCGCTACAAGATGGAGGTCGCCGCCAACTACTCCGGCACCGCCGTCCCCGACCGGGCGGCCCTGCTGGCCGGACTGCGCGACAACCGGGCCCAGGCGGTCATCGAGGACGTCGCCTACCGGGACTACATGTTCCGGCTCGACGGCTACGAGGTCTACCTGAAGGAGACCGGCCACTGGTACCAGCCCAAGCCGTGGCTGAGCCTGTTCCTGCCGGCGTCCAAGACCAAGGCGTTCATGCAGATGGTGGAGCAGGAGCTGACCGTCGGCGACCTGGGCGGCGGGTTCCTGCTGTTCTACCCGTACTACACCGGCAAGATCACCCGGCCGCTGGCGGTGCAGCCGAACGAGTCCGTCGGCTACCTCTTCGACCTGCTGCGGTTCCCCGACCCGGGCGACCCGAACATCTCGCAGATGCTCGAGCAGAACCGCCGCCTGTACGACAAGGCCGTGGCGCTGGGTGCCAAGCGGTACCTGGTCGGCGCGATCCCCCGGATGACCCAGGCCGACTGGAGGACGCACTTCGGCTACCGCTGGGAGGAGTTGTGCCGGGCCAAGCGGCGCTACGACCCGGCGAACATCCTCACCCCCGGTCAGGGCTTCTTCGGCTGACGTCCGGCCGCGGACCCCTGACCCGCACACCGACAGGAGAAGGTGGCATGACAGGTTACGACCTGATCGACGAGGCGGTCCTCGACGCTCCGCCGGACGTCGTCTGGGACGCGCTGCTCGCCGAGTTCCGCGGCGGCGCGCAATGGTGGGTGCCGGCCAACACCTTCGCCGCCACGTCCGGTTCACCGGACGAGGTGGGCGGCGAGGTCAAGGTGACGGTCCACACCAAGGGCGTCGACAAGGGCGGTCCGAAGCTGCGGTTCACCTCCCGCACGACGGCTGTCGAGACGGGCAGGCGACTGTCGGTCGAGTACGTCGAGGGGGTCTTCCGCGGGCCGAGCGACTTCCTGCTCGAACCGCTGGACGGCGGGCGCCGCACCCGGCTCGGCATGCACTTCCGGGGCCGTCCGCACGGCTGGCTGAAGGTGCTCGCCAAGGTCGCCGACATCGGCGCGGAGCACTCCAAGGCCACCAGCGCCGCGTTCACCGCCCTGAACGGCGTGCTGGCGGCGAGGGAGAAGGAGGCGGCGCGATGACGACGACGACGGCGCCGCCCGCCACGGAGAGCGCGCTCGTCACCGACGACGGCGCCCGCCTGGCGGTGAGCGTCCTCGCCCCGCTGGGCGCGCCGTCGGGCCGCACGGTGGTCCTCGCGCACGGCTGGGCCGCGGCCCGGCGGGTGTGGGGCACGGTCGCGGACCGGCTGATCCGCGAGGGGCACCGGGTCGTGCTGTACGACCTGCGCGGTCACGGCGCCTCCACGTCCGGCCGGGAGCCGTTCTCGGTCCCCCGGCTGGGAGCGGATCTGGGCGCGGTCCTGGAGCATGTCGGGGCGCCCGGCGACACGATCGTCGTGGGGCACTCGGGCGGCGGGTTCGCGGCGATGGCGTACGCCGTCTCGCCCGCGGCCCGGCTGGGCGCTCTGGTGCTGCTGGGCACCGCCGCGCACGACCAGGACACGCCCGACAGCGAAGTGAAGATGATGGGCAGCGCCCTGTTCTCGTGGGCGGTGGGCCGGCCCGCGCTGGGCCGTCTGCTGCTGGGGCAGAACATGCTCGGCAAGCGGGCCGACGCCCGTGCCGGGGAGGTCAACCGGCAGATGTTCGCGGCCGCTTCGCCGCAGGTGCGGGCCGAGGCGTTCGCCTCCTCGCGGGGCATGGACCTGCGCGAGGAGCTGGCCCGGGTCCGTGTCCCGGCGGTGGTGCTGGCCGGCAGCGCCGACAAGGTCATCGCCCCGGCACTGGGCCGGGCGGTGGCGAAGGCCCTGCCGGGCGCCCGGTTCGAGGAGATCGAGGGCGCCGGTCACATGCTGCCGCTGGAGGCCCCCGACGCGGTCGTGCGGGCGGTGGGCGAGGTGGCCGGCCGGCCGGGTTGAGCGGGACGTCGTACCGGGCGCGCGGGCGCCGGGCCGCCGGAGGATTCCGGCGGGCCGGCGCCCGCGCCGCTGTCTGCACCCCTCCCCCGGCCGCCCCGGGGGCGGGAGGCGCGGCGGGTCAGCCGGTGCCCAGGACGACGGTCTGGGCGGGGGTGCCTGTGGGCATCTCCTGTTCGCCGGCGCGGCTGGTGCGGTACTCCTGCGGGCTCATGCCCCGTACCCGTTTGAACGCCGAGCTCAGCGCGAACGCGCTGCTGTAGCCGACGCGGTGGGCGACGCCTGCCACCGTGGCGTCCGGTTCGCGCAGCAGGTCGGCGGCGAGGGTGAGCCGCCAGGTGGCCAGGTAGGACATCGGCGGCTCCCCCACCACGGTGGTGAAGCGGCGGGCCAGGCCCGCGCGGGAGACGCCGACCTTGCGGGCGAGCAGTTCCACCGTCCAGGGCTGGCCCGGGTTGTCGTGGAGCAGGCGCAGCGCGGGGCCGACCGTGGGGTCCGACTGGGCCCGGTACCAGGCGGGGGCGCCGGCGCCCGGTGCGGCGAGCCAGGCGCGCAGCACGCTGACGAAGAGCAGGTCCAGCAGCCGGTCCAGGACGAGTTCCTGGCCGGGTTCGTCGCGGCCTATCTCGTCGGCGAGGAGGGCGACGAGCGCGTTGTCCTCGGCGCCGGCGGGCCGCACCAGCAGGGCGGGCAGCGCGTTCAGCAGCCGGCGGCCGATTTCGCTGGGCGCCTGGTAGGTGCCGCTGAGCATCACGGACGATCCCTGGCCGAGTGTGTCGCCCCAGGTGCGCACCCCGAGCGCCATGGTGTCGGTGACGTCCTCGCCCTCGGTGGTGTTGCAGCGCTGTTCGGGGCCGACGACGATCTGCACGCCGGTGCCCTGCTCGTCGGCGATGGTGTACGGGTCGGGGCCGCGCAGCACGGCGACGTCGCCGGGCCGCAGCAGCGCGGGCGTGGAGCGGTCGGGCAGGACCCAGGCGTCGCCGCGGACCATGGTGACCAGGGAGATGGGGGCACGGTCCTCGACGCGCAGCGCCCACGGCGGGCTGAAGACCGATTTGATCAGGAACGCGCCGCGGGCCTTGGGGCCTTCGAGCAGGCCGGTGAGAGCATCCACGTGTGTCAACCCATCGGCTGGGAGCGAGGCGTGGGAGGCCTCTGGGGACGGAAGGGGTCGCGCCCGCCCTGCCGTGCGGGGGACGTCCGGCAGGACGGGCGCAGCTTTTCGGGGGCGCGTGCGCCGGTGTCAGTGGCGCAGCGTCGACAGTGCACGGCCGAGGCAGAGCAGGGCGGCGGTGCAGGCGAGGGTGCGGGCGGCGTTGGAGGGCGCCCAGGTCTTCTTGAACGTGTCCCGCAGGGCGGCGAGTTCGCCCGCCGCCTCGGGCAGGCCGCCGGCGGCGAGGCGCTTGTTGAGGGGGACGTTGATGCGCATGGTGAGGACCACGGCGGCGGTGTAGAGGGCGAGCGCGGCCCAGGTCCAGCGGGCGGCGGTGCGCTGTCCGATGCGGGTCAGGCGGGCGCCGGCGATGCCGGTGGCGAGGAAGGCGCCGAAGAAGACAAGTCCGAACAGCCCGTTCTCGATGGCTTCGTTGATGTTCTGCATGGCGGCCACGTAGGTGTGGTCGTCGCCGCGGTCGAGGCCGGGCAGGACGGAGACGTCGAAGGAGAAGTACAGGCCGGCGCTCAGGCCCATGGCGATGGTGGCGGCGTGGAGCGCGGGCTGGGCGGCCGTGGACATCAGGGGCTTCCTTCCGGCGGGCGGGGCGGGGGTGGTCCCGGGCGGGGTGCGCGGGTCAGCGGGGGTCGAGGACGGCGCCGAGGCCGCGTTCGTAGCGGCGGCGCAGGACGGTGCGGCCGAGCAGCCGCACGGGGGGCGGCATGGTGGCGGCGACGAGGTCGACGGAGCGCCGGTCGGCGCCGTCGAACATCCACGGCGGCAGGTAGGTCAGGACGCCGGGCGGTGCGGTGCGCACCAGGCGCTGTTCCAGGGCGAGGTACTCGCGGGCGGGCAGTTGCGCGAAGAGGGGGAAGACGGTCTTCTCCTCGTCGGCGAGGTGGTCGCTCAGGACCTGGCCGAAGTGCGCCGCGGCGCCGCTCAGGCCGGCCGGGCCGGCCGCGGTGGTGAGGGCGGCGGTGACCTGGTCCATGGCCCGGTCGAGTTCGGTGTGGTCGCCGGCGAGTTGTTCGGCCTGGGGCCGGAACTGCGGGAGTTTGCGGAGCAGTTCGGGCCACAGGAAGGTGTCCTCGCTGCGGTGGTGCCAGTCGATGACGTCGCGCAGGCGCTGCCACCAGGTGGCGGCGGGTGCCAGGCCGCGGGCGGTGAGCCGGGGTGCGGCGGCACTCAGGCGGTTCGCGTCGCGGCGCATGGCGATGTGCATCAGGGCGAAGCCGTGGAAGTGGCCGGGCAGGGTGTCGAGGCGTTCGCTCGACATGGGGGTGCTCATGGCCGCCTCCTCGGGGGTTGGAGCTGTTTGCCGCTGAGCGTGTATGAGGTCGACTCAGCTCGTTCGTGTGATGGTCGGCTTCGTGGCGTGCGGCGTCGTGGGCTGTCCGGGTGAGCGTGATCGTGCGATCTGGGACGCCGGGTGCGGTGCCGGTGAGCGGGGCCCCTGCTCCACCGGAGCGATGGTTCAGGGCCTCCCCGTCACCTCTGGCCGTACCCAGCTGGTCAGGTCGCGCAGGGAACCGGCCTCCCGGGCCCGGACCGCGCACCCGATGCGTGGAGCCGTCCCGGGGTCGAGTACGCCGGGGACCAGTGCGCCCAAGACCGTTCGGGGCGTGCGACTGAGCAGATCACTCCTGCTCAGTCCAGAGGAACGGTGGCTGTGTCTCGGGCTGGTCCGGTGCCGCGGCCGCGGGTGCGTCCGTCGGTCCGCGGTCGCGGCACCGGGGCAGGGGCTCCGGGTCAGACGTTCCAGACGCCGGAGGCGGCGGCTTCCCTGGCGTAGTCGGCGAAGTCCTTCGGCTTGCGGCCGAGGGCCTCCTCGACGCCGTGCACCAGGTGGGCGTTGCGGCCGTCGAGGACGTTCTCGAACAGCTCGGCGAAGTCGGCCGGCAGGCCGTGCTCGACCAGGGCGGCCCGGTATTCGTCCTTGGTGATGGGGATGTACTGGATCTGGCGGCCGGTGGCCTTGGTGAGCTCGTCGGCGACGTCGCGGAAGCTCAGCAGGCGCGGGCCGGACAGCTCGTAGGTCTTGCCGATGTGCGCCGGGTCGGTGAGGGCGGCGACGACGACGTCGGCGATGTCGTCGGCGTCGACGAACGCCTCGACCGCGTCGCCGGTGGGCAGGGCGATCTCGCCGGCCAGGACGGGCTCGAGGAAGAAGCTCTCGTCGAAGTTCTGGTTGAAGAAGCTGGAGCGCACGATCGTCCAGTCGGCGCCGGACTCCTTGAGCTTGTTCTCGCCGATCACGGCGCCCTCCTCGCCGCGGCCGGAGAGCAGCACCAGGCGGGTGGCGCCCTTGGCGACGGCGAGCTTGGAGAAGGCGGCGATGTGCTCGTCGGCGCCGGGGAAGGCGAGGTCGGGGTAGTAGGTGACGTAGACGGCGCCGACGCCCTCGAGCGCGGCCTCCCACGTGGAGGAGTCCTCCCACACGAAGCGCGGCTCGCCGGAGCGTGACCCGACGCGCACCGGAAGGCCTCGTGCGGTGAGCCGCTCCGCGACCCTGCGGCCGGTCTTGCCGGTGCCGCCGATCACGAGCGTCGTCCTGGTTCCGGTCGTCTGCGTGTTCTGTGTGTTCGTCATGGTGATGAGTCAACTCCAGTGCGGTGAGACGAGCCATAGCCCAAACGCTCAACCCCATAAGCGTGCGTCTCAGGAGGAGCGGGGCGCGGTGTGCGGCCCGGTCAGGCTAGGCATCGGGCCCTGTCCGAGGCCACCACCCGGGGCCCGTTCTCGAGCGTGTCGAGGCGGGGTCTCGAGGGCGGGGCGGAGGCTGTCGGCCGTCCGAGGCGGGCGCGACGGGCCGCGCCGGCGGGCCGTACTTCGGTGCCCGGCGCCTTCTCCGCGCCTCCGGCGCCCAACTCGCGAAGTTCGCTGGGTAGTTCTTCTGCTTCGGATGTCCGCATCACTCCGGGGAGGGCCGGCTCCACCTGGCCGCTGTCAACGGCACCGCCTCCGTGTCGTCGGCTGCGCCGGCGCCGACGGCCTCCGCACCGAGCCGGTCGTCAACGCCCTGCGGCCTGTCTGCCGCACTCGCTGTCCGGCCGGGTCCGGTGATCTTCCACTCGGCGGTCCGGCGGGCCGGGGACGGGTGCCGGACCGCCCGTACTGCAGGCAGTAGGCGTACCGCGTCACTCGAGCACCTCCCACACCAGGGAGGATAAGAGGTAGGATCAGCAGCATGAATGAGCCTACCGGCAAGTACTCGATCACCATGCCGCGCGACATCGCCGAAGCCGCCAAGGCCCGCGGCGGTCCTTCCGGCCTGTCCGCCTACGTGGCCTCAGCCGTCGCCCGCCAGATCGAGCGAGACAACCTGAACGAACTCATCCAGGTCGCCGAAGCCGAGCACGGCCCGGTCACGGACGAGGAGATCCAGGCGCTCCGCGACCAGCTCCAGCAGGCTCGCAGTGAGCAGCGACAGGGTGGAGCGAACGCCGCGTGACCCGCTCCCCCGCCACCCCTGGCGGCACTCTGGTCCTCGACAGCGAAGGACTGGCCAAGGCTGTCCTGCGCGACCGCACAGTGACCGGCTGGCTCGCTTTGGCCCGCGCCGACGACCTGCGGGTCATCACGTCGGCGGCCACGCTCGTGGAAGTGGTCCACCCTCGGATCAACCGCCCGGCTCTGGAGTGGACACTCTCCCGCCTCGTCGTGGAGCCGGTCAGCGAGTCGATCGCACGGCATGCTGCCACGCTCCTCGCCGACGCCGGTCTCCACGGCCACAAGTACGCCATCGACGCCATGCTCAGCGCCACCGCGCTGGCCGCGCCCGGCCCCGTCACTGTCCTCACTTCCGATCCCGAGGACCTCGCCACGCTGTGCGCCGGACGCGTCACCGTCGTCAAAGTCTGACTGCAACCGCCGAGGGGCTGCCGGCACGGAGAGGTCATGCCTGGCCGCGGCCGAGGGCGATCTCCGTTTCGTCGCCGCCCCAGCTGCCTGGAGAGCGCCACAGGACGTGGACGCCGAAGATGTCACGGACGGTGTCGGCCGACCAGTCCTCGGCGGGCGGTTCACACAGGACCAGGTAGAGGCGGGTGGCCGGCGAAGGCAGGGTGTGGTTGATCTCGAGGAGGCGGGTGGCGCCCGAGCGGAGGTCTGTGTACGTGGAGCGGCCGGCGCCCAAAACCTCGTAGACGAACAGGCCGTCGCCCACGGTGCAGCTGACGTCGACAATCTCGGAGTCGGTGGGCTGGAGGTCGGCCCACAGCAGCTCCGACTTCAACGCGTGGCGGACCGCCTCGTGCTTCCGACAGGGGCGGTCGGCGGCCGCGAGGGTTGTGAACTGCTGCTGCGTGACCGTGCATGAGTGAGTGCTGGCGTGTAGGGGTGAGTTGTTGTGGGCTGTGGTGTGTGAGGGCTCGCGGGGTGGACGGGGGTTCGTGTGTCGAATGGGTGACCTTTGCGGATGGTGGTCGTTGGGGCGGTGGCGGTTGTGTGTGGTCCAGGACAGGAGGGGTGGTGAGCACGGTGGGCGGTCTGCGGGAGGTGGCGGCGCCGTTCGTGGTCACCGGACCTTCGGGTGTGGCAGTGCGTACGCGGCTCAAGGGCCTGACAGCCGGGGACGAGGAGGTGTTGCGGCTGGTGGGTGCGCATCTCGGGTCGCTCGCCTCGCGGGACTTGAAGGCCCGCTGCGCTGACGGGCTGGAGCACTCAGCCGAGTCGTGGGCGGCCCGGAAGCGGGAGTTGACGGGGGTGTCGTCGTCGAGGTGGGCGGGGTCGATCACGAAGGCCACGCACGATCAGTGGGCGCTCGCCCGGCGCGGGCAGGCCGCGCACATCCAGGGCCTCGAAGCCGGGATCAGGACGATCGCTCACCGGCTGTCGCTGCCGGTCGGACAGAAAGGCACCCGGCGGGTCCCGGGCGGCTACCGCTCCGCGCACGAGTGGTTCCACAAAACCCGGCGCCTGCGGGTGCTGGAGGACCGGCTCGAGCGGGCACGAGCCGACCGTGCGGCCGGTGTCGTGCGTGTGGTGCGCGGCGGCCGACGTCTGACCCGTACCCGGCATCACCTTGCCGATGCGGGGCTGACCGCAGCCCAGTGGCGCCGGCGGTGGGAGGCCGAGCGCTGGTTCCTCCAGGCGGATGGTGAGTCGGGGAAAAGGTTCGGCAACGAGACGATCCGCATCACCCCCGAAGGCGACGTCAGCATCAAGCTCCCGGCCCCGCTGGCGTATCTGGCGAACGCCGCGCACGGACGGTACGCACTCGCCATAAAGGTCTCCTTCGCGCACCGGGGCTCCGAGTGGGCGGACCGGGTGGTCGCGCACCGGGCGGTGGCCTACCGCATCCACCACGACACCGGACGCGGCCGCTGGTACGTCACCGCCTCCTGGCAGATCCCGGCCGCCCAGGCCGTTCCGCTCGAAGCCGCCCTCGCCCACGGCGTGATCGGCGTGGCAGTGAAACAGCTTTTCGACAAGCAGCAGGCCGCGAAGGAGGGCCCGCGTCGGTGCGAGCCCTCCTTCGCGGGTGCCGACAGGCGTCAGTAGCGGTAGTGGTCCGGCTTGTACGGACCCTCGACCTCGACGCCGATGTAGGCGGCCTGCTCCGGGCGCAGGGTGGTCAGCTTGACCCCGAGGGCGTCCAGGTGGAGCCGGGCGACCTTCTCGTCCAGGTGCTTGGGCAGCACGTAGACGTCGGTCGGGTACTCCTGCGGCTTCGTGAACAGCTCGATCTGCGCCAGGGTCTGGTCCGCGAACGAGTTGGACATCACGAAGGAGGGGTGACCGGTCGCGTTGCCCAGGTTCAGCAGACGCCCCTCGGACAGCACGATCAGGACCTTGCCGTCGGGGAACGTCCAGGTGTGGACCTGCGGCTTGACCTCGTCCTTCACCACACCCGGCAGCTGCGCCAGACCGGCCATGTCGATCTCGTTGTCGAAGTGCCCGATGTTGCCCACGATCGCCTGGTGCTTCATCCGGGCCATGTCCGAGGCCATGATGATGTCCTTGTTACCGGTCGTGGTGATGAAGATGTCCGCGCTCTCCACCACCTCGTCCAGCGTGGTCACCTGGTAGCCGTCCATCGCCGCCTGCAGCGCGCAGATCGGGTCGATCTCGGTGATGATCACCCGGGCGCCCTGGCCGCGCAGCGACTCCGCACAGCCCTTGCCCACGTCGCCGTAACCGCACACGACCGCCGTCTTGCCGCCGATCAGGACGTCGGTGGCCCGGTTGATGCCGTCGATCAACGAGTGCCGGCAACCGTACTTGTTGTCGAACTTCGACTTGGTGACCGCGTCGTTCACATTGATCGCGGGGAAGAGGAGTGCGCCGTCGCGGTGCATCTCGTAGAGACGGTGCACACCGGTGGTGGTCTCCTCCGTCACACCGCGGATCTCGGCGGCGAGAGCGGGCCAGTCGAGGGTGGAGCGGTGCAGGAGTTCGAGGATGACGCGGTATTCGTCGTTGTCGGCGGTGGAGGGGTCGGGGACGGCGCCGGCCTTGGTGAACTCGACGCCCTTGTGGACCAGGAGGGTCGCGTCGCCGCCGTCGTCGAGGATCATGTTGGGGCCCGCGTGGCCGGGCCAGGTCAGGGCCTGCTCGGTGCACCACCAGTACTCCTCCAGCGTCTCGCCCTTCCAGGCGAAGACGGGGATGCCGGCGGCGGCGATCGCGGCGGCGGCGTGGTCCTGGGTGGAGAAGATGTTGCAGGACACCCAGCGGACCTCGGCGCCGAGCGCGACCAGCGTCTCGATGAGGACCGCGGTCTGCACGGTCATGTGCAGGGAGCCGGTGATGCGCGCGCCGGCGAGCGGCTGGGCCTCGGCGTACTCCTTGCGGATCGACATCAGGCCGGGCATCTCGTGCTCGGCGAGAGTGATCTCCTTGCGGCCGAATTCGGCCAGGGAAAGGTCCGCGACCTTGAAATCCGTGAAATCAGCGGCCGGCTGCGAGGGCATGTGCACTCCTTGAGTTCTGGATGTTCTGGTGGATCTCGAGCGTCGCGGTGGAGCGGTTGAGGGTGATGTAGTGCAGTCCCGGGGCGCCTTCCGCCAGCAGCCGGTCGGCCATCGCGGTGGCGTACTCGACGCCGATGCGGTGGCCTTCGGCCGGGTTGTCGCGGGCCGCCTCGAGGCGGCCCGCGAGGTGGGCGGGGAAGGTGGCGCCGGACAGCTGGGCGAAGCGGGCGATCTGCTTCACGTCGGTGGCGGGCATGATCTCCGGGATGATCGGGGTGTCGCAGCCCGCGGCGGCGACCTTGTCGCGCAGCCGCAGGTAGTCCTCGGCGTGGAAGAACATCTGGGTGATCGCGTAGTCGGCGCCGGCCTTGCATTTGGCGACGAAGTGGCGGATGTCGTCGTCCCAGTCGGCCGAGCGGGGGTGGCGCTCGGGGAAGGCGGCGACGCCCACGCTGAAGTCGCCCGACCGGCGTACCAGGGAGACGAGTTCGTGGGCGTGGGTGAAGCCGTCGGGGTGGGCGGTCCAGGGCGCGTTCGGGTCGCCGGGCGGGTCGCCGCGCAGGGCGAGCACGTCGTGCACGCCGGCGTCCGCGTACTGGCCGATGATGTGGCGCAGTTCGGCGACCGAGTGGCCGACGGCGGTCAGGTGGGCGACGGGACGCAGGGTGGTCTCGGCGGCGATGCGTTTGGTGACGGCGACGGTGCGGTCGCGTGAGGAGCCGCCGGCGCCGTAGGTGACGGACACGAACGCCGGTGCCAGCGGCTCGATACGGCGGATCGCGTTCCACAGGGTGCGTTCGCCCTGGGCGGTCTTCGGGGGGAAGAACTCGAAGGAGAACGAGGGTCCCGGCGCGGCGAGGATCTCGCGCAGGGTGCTCATGCTCTTCCTCCGGCGTTGAAGTAGCTCGCCTCGGGGTGGTGGACGACGATCGCGTCGGTGGACTGCTCGGGGTGGAGCTGGAACTCCTCGGAGAGCTGGACGCCGATGCGTTCCGGTTCGAGCAGGGCGGCGATCTTGGCACGGTCCTCGAGGTCGGGGCAGGCGGGGTAGCCGAGCGAGTAGCGGCAGCCCTGGTACTCGGTGCGGAGCATGCCGTCGAGGCCGGTGGGGTCGGCGGCGGCGATCGACAGTTCGGCGCGCACCCGTGCGTGCCAGTACTCGGCGAGCGCCTCGGCGAGCTGGACGGACAGGCCGTGCAGTTCGAGGTAGTCGCGGTAGGAGTTGGCCTCGAACAGCTTGGCGGTCTCCTCGCCGATCCGGGAGCCGACGGTGACGACCTGGAGGGCGACGACGTCCGTCTCGCCGGATTCCTCGGGGCGGAAGAAGTCGGCCAGGCACAGGTGCCGGCCGCGGCTCTGGCGGGGGAAGGTGAAGCGGGTCCGCTCTGAGCCGTCGTCGCCGAGGATGATCAGGTCGTCGCCCTTGGAGACGCAGGGGAAGTAGCCGTGGACGACGGCCGCTTCGAGCAGGTTGTCGGTCTGCAGCCGGTCCAGCAGGCCGCGCAGCCGCGGCCGGCCCTCGGACTCCACCAGCTCCTCGTAGGTGGGGCCGGTGCCGCGGGCGGCCTTCAGTCCCCACTGGCCCTTGAACAGGGCGCTCTCGTCGAGCCAGGAGGCGTAGTCCTTCAGCGGGATGCCCTTGACGACGCGGCTGCCCCAGAACGGCGGTGTGGGGACGGGGTTGTCGTCTGCGACGTCGGAGCGGGTGGGCTGCTCCGGGGGGCGTTCGTCGACGACGGCCGGGGTGGCCTTGACGCGGCGCTGTTTGAGTTCGGGCAGGGCGGCGCCGGGGACGCCGCGTTTGATGCCGATGAGGGCGTCCATCAGGCGCAGGCCCTCGAACGCGTCACGGGCGTAGCGGACTTCGCCGTCGTAGATCTCGTGGAGGTCCTGTTCGACGTAGGCGCGGGTGAGGGCGGCGCCGCCGAGGATGACGGGGTAGTCGGCGGCCATGCCCCGCTGGTTGAGCTCCTGGAGGTTCTCCTTCATGATCACCGTGGACTTGACCAGGAGGCCGGACATGCCGATGACATCGGCCTTGTGTTCCTTGGCCGCGTCGAGGATCGCGGAGACGGGCTGCTTGATGCCCAGGTTGACCACGTTGTAGCCGTTGTTGGACAGGATGATGTCCACGAGGTTCTTGCCGATGTCGTGGAC
This sequence comes from Streptomyces pristinaespiralis, assembly GCF_001278075.1. Taxonomy (GTDB): domain Bacteria; phylum Actinomycetota; class Actinomycetes; order Streptomycetales; family Streptomycetaceae; genus Streptomyces; species Streptomyces pristinaespiralis. The sequence goes on from NZ_CP011340.1 coordinate 204,511, forward strand.
GTCGCCGCGGACGGTCGCCAGCACGATGGTGCCCTTGCCGTCGGCGTCCGTCTTCTCCATGTGCGGCTCGAGATGAGCGACGGCGATCTTCATGACCTCGGCGGACTGCAGCACGAACGGCAGCTGCATCTGCCCGGAGCCGAACAGTTCGCCGACGACCTTCATGCCCGCCAGGAGGGTGTCGTTGACGATGGCGAGGGCAGGCGTGTCCTTCAGCGCCTCGTCGAGGTCGGCTTCCAGGCCGTTCTTCTCCCCGTCGATGATGCGGCGCTGCAGGCGCTCCTCCAGCGGCAGGGCCGCCAGTTCCTCGGCCTTGCCGGCCTTCAGGGACGTGGTGGAGACGCCCTCGAAGAGCTCCATGAGCTTCTGCAGGGGGTCGTAACCCTCGGCGCGGCGGTCGTGGATGAGGTCGCGGGCGACCGTGACCTGCTCCTCGTCGAACCGGGCGATGGGCAGGATCTTGGAGGCGTGGACGATCGCCGAGTCGAGGCCCGCGTTGACGCACTCGTCGAGGAAGACGGAGTTGAGCAGGACGCGGGCGGCCGGGTTGAGGCCGAAGGAGATGTTCGACAGGCCCAGCGTGGTCTGCACGTCGGGGTGGCGGCGCTTGAGTTCCCGGATGGCTTCGATGGTGTTGAGGCCGTCCTTGCGGGACTCCTCCTGCCCGGTGCAGATGGTGAAGGTCAGGGTGTCGATGAGGATGTCCGACTCGTGGATGCCCCAGTTGCCGGTCAGGTCCTCGATCAGCCGCTCGGCGACGGCGACCTTGTGCTCCACCGAGCGGGCCTGGCCCTCCTCGTCGATCGTCAGCGCGATCAGCGCGGCGCCGTGCTCCTTCGCGAGCGCGGTGACCTTCGCGAAACGCGACTCCGGGCCGTCGCCGTCCTCGTAGTTGACCGAGTTGATGACCGCACGGCCACCGAGCTTTTCCAACCCCGCCTGAAGGACCGGGAGTTCGGTGGAGTCCAGCACGATCGGCAGGGTGGAGGCGGTGGCGAAGCGTCCGGCCAGCTCGGCCATGTCGGCGACGCCGTCGCGGCCCACGTAGTCGACGCACAGGTCGAGCATGTGGGCGCCCTCGCGGATCTGGTCGCGCGCCATCTCCACGCAGTCGTCCCAGCGGCCCTCGAGCATCGCCTCGCGGAACTTCTTCGACCCGTTGGCGTTCGTCCGCTCGCCGATCGCCATGTACGCGGTGTCCTGACGGAACGGCACCGCCTGATAGAGGGAGGCGGCACCCGGATCGGGCCGCGGTTCGCGGGCCGGTGGGGTCAGGTCACGGACGCGTTCGACGATGCGGCGCAGGTGCTCCGGGGTGGTGCCGCAGCAGCCGCCGACCAGGGACAGACCGTAGTCGGCGACGAACTGCTCCTGCGCGTCGGCGAGTTCGGCGGGGGTCAGGGGGTAGTGGGCGCCGTCCTTGCCGAGGACGGGCAGTCCGGCGTTGGGCATGCAGGACAGCGGGATACGGGAGTGGCGGGCGAGATGGCGCAGGTGCTCGCTCATCTCGGCCGGGCCGGTGGCGCAGTTGAGGCCGATCATGTCGATGCCGAGCGGTTCGAGCGCGGTGAGCGCCGCGCCGATCTCGGAGCCGAGCAGCATGGTGCCGGTGGTCTCGACCGTCACCGAGCAGATCAGCGGCGGGCGGCTGCCGGTGGCGTCCATGGCGCGGCGGGCGCCGATGATCGCGGCCTTGGTCTGCAGCAGGTCCTGCGTCGTCTCCACCAGCAGCGCGTCCGCGCCGCCGGCGATGAGGCCCTCGGCGTTCGCCTGGTAGGCGTCGCGCAGCAGGGTGTAGGGGGCGTGGCCGAGGGTGGGGAGCTTGGTGCCGGGGCCCATCGAGCCCAGCACCCACCGCTGCTGCCCGGTGGAGGCCGTGTAGGCGTCGGCGACCTCGCGGGCGATCCGGGCGCCCGCCTGGGACAGTTCGTGGACCCGCTCGGGGATGTCGTACTCCCCCAGTGCGGCGTGGTTGGCGCCGAAGGTGTTGGTCTCCACGCAGTCGACGCCGACGTCGAAGTACGCCTCGTGGACGGAGCGGACGATGTCGGGGCGGGTGACATTGAGGACCTCGTTGCAGCCCTCGAGGTTCTCGAAGTCCTCCAGCGTCGGATCCTGCGCCTGGAGCATGGTGCCCATCGCGCCGTCGGCCACCACGACCCGGGTGGCGAGCGCTTCGCGCAGGGCGTCGATACGGGTGCCGGTCACAGCTGGTCCCCCAGTCCTGAGACGAGCAGACGGGCGGCGTCAAAGCCGTAGGCGCGTTCCGCGGTGGCCAGCAGGCGGGTCCGGTCGGTGCGGTAGGACTGCGAGCCGACCGCGCCGAGGGCCTCGGCGGCAAGGACGCAGCCCAGGCGGGCGGCGCCGGTGAGGTCCAGGCCGCGGGCGGTGCCGGCGAGGAACCCGGCCCGGAAGGCGTCGCCGACTCCGGTGGGGTCGGTGGCGGGCGCGTCGGGGACGGCGGGGACGGTCAGGGGTTCGTGGCCGGCCCGGTCGATGCGGACGCCGGCGGCGCCGAGGGTGGTGATCCAGGCGCCGACCTTGGCGAGGACGTCGGCGTGTTCCCAGCCGGTGCGTTCCAGCAGCAGGGCGGCCTCGTACTCGTTGGTGAAAAGCCAGCGGGCGCCGTCGACGAGGTCGCGTACCTCGCTGCCCTCCAGGCGGGCGAGCTGCTGGGAGGGGTCGGCGGCGAACGGCAGGCCCAGTTCGCGGCACTCCGCCGTGTGGCGCAGCATCGCCGCCGGGTCGTTCGGGCAGACCAGGACGAGGTCGGGGCGGACGCTGCCGGTGGTCAGGTGCCACAGGTCGATGTCGCGGGCCTCTTGCATGGCGCCCGCGTAGAAGGAGGCGATCTGGTTGGAGTCCTGGTCGGTGATGCACATGAACCGGGCGGTCTGCCGCTCGGTGGAGACCAGGACGGGGCCGGTGTCGACGCCGTGTTCCTTGAGCCAGACCTCGTACTCGGCGAAGTCGCTGCCCACGGCGCCGACCAGCTGGGGGGTGAGGCCGAGGCCGCCGAGGCCGAAGGCGACGTTGGCCGCCACTCCGCCCCGGCGCACCTCGAGTGCGTCGACCAGGAAGGAGAGCGAGACATGAGCGAGCTGGTCGGGGATCAGCTGATCCGCGAACCGGCCGGGGAAGACCATCAGATGGTCGGTGGCGATGGAACCGGTGACAGCGATGCGCACGTCAGGTCTCCTCACAGGTCCGGCCGGCTCAGAGACCGGCCGCGGCCTTGAGCCGGTGGGCGCGGTCGGTCCGCTCCCAGGTGAAGTCGGGCAGTTCGCGGCCGAAGTGGCCGTAGGCGGCGGTGGCGGCGTAGATGGGCCGCAGCAGGTCGAGGTCGCGGATGATGGCCGCGGGGCGCAGGTCGAAGACCTCGGTGATGGCCTTCTCGATGCGCTCCTGGGCGACGGTGCCGGTGCCGAACGTCTCGACGAACAGGCCGACCGGCTCGGCCTTGCCGATGGCGTAGGCGACCTGGACCTCGCAGCGGGAGGCGAGGCCCGCGGCGACGACGTTCTTGGCGACCCAGCGCATCGCGTACGCGGCGGAACGGTCGACCTTGGACGGGTCCTTGCCGGAGAACGCGCCACCGCCGTGGCGGGCCATGCCGCCGTACGTGTCGATGATGATCTTGCGGCCGGTCAGGCCGGCGTCGCCCATCGGGCCGCCGATCTCGAAACGGCCGGTCGGGTTGACCAGCAGGCGGTAGTTGTCCGTCTCGAGCTTGATGCCGTCCTCGGCGAGTGCGGCGAGGACGTGCTCGACGACGTGCTCGCGGATGTCGGGGGTGAGCAGGGAGCCGAGGTCGATGTCGGCGGCGTGCTGGGAGGAGACGACGACGGTGTCCAGGCGCACCGGGCGGCTGCCCTGGTACTCGATGGTGACCTGGGTCTTGCCGTCGGGGCGCAGGTAGGGGACGGTGCCGTCCTTGCGGACCTCGGTGAGCCGGCGCGAGAGGCGGTGGGCGAGCTCGATGGGCAGCGGCATCAGCGAGGGGGTCTCGTCGGTGGCGTAGCCGAACATCAGGCCCTGGTCGCCGGCGCCCTGCTGGTCGAGCTCGTCGTCCTCGCCCTCGACGCGGGTCTCGTAGGCGCTGTCGACGCCCTGGGCGATGTCCGGGGACTGCGCGCCGATGGAGACGGAGACGCCGCAGGAGGCGCCGTCGAAGCCCTTGGCGGACGAGTCGTAGCCGATGGCCAGGATCGTGTCGCGGACCAGTTGGGCGATGGGCGCGTACGCCTTGGTGGTGACCTCGCCGGCGATGTGGACCTGGCCGGTGGTGATCAGGGTCTCGACCGCGACGCGTGAGGCGGGGTCCTCGCGCAGCAGGGCGTCGAGGACGGTGTCACTGATCTGGTCGGCGATCTTGTCGGGGTGGCCCTCGGTCACGGACTCCGAGGTGAACAGGCGACGGGACATGACTCTCCAGGAAGCAGCGGGCGGACGGGTCGTCAGGCGGTGGTGAGGGCGTGGCGGCTCTCGGGGCGGGCCAGGCCCAGGCGTTCGCGCAGGGTGGTGGCCGCGGTGCGGTCCGGGCGGCCGGGCCGGGCGGCGAGCGCGGCCAGGACCGGGTCGTCGGAGCCGGTGAGCGCCACCGTGAAGCCGTCCGCGGGGCTGTCGGCGGGCAGTTCGGCGGCCGGGCCGGGCAGCGGCAGGAGGATCTTGGCGTGCGGTGCCTGCTGCTTCACCGAGGCGGCGTCGGCCGCCTCGTCGAGCAGGACGAGGTCGGCGGCCGCGGCGAGGGCGGGGCCGGTGACGGCGACGACGGGGTGGCCCTGCGGCGGGCGGGCGACGTTGAGGGGGCCGGCCACGTCGAAGTGCCTGCCCTGGTGGTCGAGTTGGTGGACGGCGGGCAGCCGCCAGTACAGGCCGTCGGCGCGGTCGTGGACGAAGGCGTCGTCGTCGAAGCTGTCCCACAGGCCGCGGACGACGTCGATGAGTTCGCCGGTGCGGCCCTCGGGGTCGGTGGTGTCCGTGCTCGCGAGCCAGCCGGTGCGGCCGTGGGCGAGGTGGTCGAGCGAGGCGGTGATCCGGGACACGTGGTAGGGGGCCTGGTCGGCCGGGAGCGGGGCGGTGATCAGGCCGATGTGCTCGGTGACGGCGGCCAGCGCGGCGGTCAGCGTCGTCGTCTCGAACCGGCCCTGGACGCCGGCGGCGGCCCGGTCGTCGATCAGGACGGCGTCGAATCCGGCGGCCTCCGCGGCCCGCACGGCGCGGGTGATCGTGCCGAGGGTGGCGGCGGGGCCGCGGGTGTCGAGGGTGGCGACGAGGATGGGCGCGGTCATCAGAATTCCTTCGTGGATACCCCGGCCTTCAGACCGGGGAGGAGACGAAGCTCTTGCGGAGCAGGGCAGGGATGGGCGAATCGCCGCCAGGGCGGTTCGGCGTCTGCAACCACCGGCAGACACCCGCCGCTCACACGGGAACTGATAGCGTGTGAGGCGTGATGCAGCAGGTCAAGCGGGCTTTCAAGTACCGCTTTTATCCCACGGACGAGCAGGCGGCTGAGCTGTCCCGCACGTTCGGCTGTGTCCGCCTCGTGTACAACAAGGCGCTTGAGGGGCGCACGCGAGCCTGGTACGGCGAGCAGCGCCGGGTCTCCTACGTGCAGTCGTCCGCCGCGCTGACGGAGTGGAAGAAGACCGAAGAACTCGCCTTCCTCTCGGAGGTGTCCTCCGTCCCGCTCCAGCAGGCGCTGCGGCACTTGCAGACGGCGTTCGCCAACTTCTTCGCCAAGCGGTCGAAGTACCCGCGGTACAAGTCGCGGAAAAAGTCCAGGGCGTCGGCCGAGTACACCCGCAGCGCCTTCACGTGGCGTAACGGACAGCTCACGCTGGCGAAGACCGCGGAGCCCCTGGACATCCGCTGGTCCCGTCCCCTTCCCGAAGGGGCGGAGCCGACGACGGTGACCGTGTCCCGCGACCGTGCGGGCCGCTGGTTCGTGTCCCTGCTGTGCGAGGACACCATCACCCCCGCGCCCGCCACCACGGCGGCCGTCGGCATCGACGCCGGGATCACCTCCCTGGTGACCCTGTCCACCGGGGAGAAGATCACCAACCCCAAGCACGAGCGCCGTGACCGCGCCCGCCTCGCGAAGGCTCAGCGGGAGCTGTCGCGCAAGGCGAAGGGGTCGGCGAACCGGAAGAAAGCCCGCCGCAAGGTCGCCCGCGTCCACGCCCGGATCACCGACCGGCGCTGCGACTTCCTCCACAAGCTGTCGACTCGACTCGTCCGTGAGAACCAAACGGTCGTGATCGAGGACCTCACCGTCCGCAACCTGCTGAAGAACGGCAAGCTCGCGCGCGCCATCTCCGACGCGGCCTGGACGGAACTGCGCTCCATGCTGGAGTACAAGTGCGCCTGGTATGGGCGCGAACTCGTCGTGATCGACCGCTGGTTCCCCAGCTCCAAGCTGTGCGGAACCTGCGGCACGGTCCGCGGGAAGCTGCCGCTGAACGTCCGGGAGTGGACGTGCGACTGCGGCGCTGTGCATGACCGCGACGTGAATGCGGCACGCAACATCCTGGCCGCCGGGCTGGCGGCGTCGGCCTGTGGAGACGGTATAAGACCTCAACGGGAGTCCTCCCGGACGGGGCGGTCGTCGGTGAAGCAGGAACCCCAGCGGGCGACCGCTGGAATCCCCCGCCTTTAGGCGGGGGAGGAAGTCAAGCCGCTGCACCTGCCTTCCGGGGGGCGTCGATGCCGAGGTTGGCCCGCAGGGTGGTGCCCTCGTAGCCCGAGCGGTACAGGCCGCGGCGCTGCAGTTCGGGCACCACGTGGTCGACGAAGTCGTCGGCGGAGCCCGGCAGGTACGGGAAGTCGATGTTGAAGCCGTCGGCGCCGCGGCCGGTGAACCAGCTCTCCATGTGGTCGGCGAGCTGCTCCGGTGTGCCGACGACGATGTCGCCCATCAGCCGCAGGGCCAGCTCGCGGATGCTGAGGTTCTCGCGCCTGGCCAGGCCGATCAGCCGCTCGGTCGTCGACTGGGACTGGTTGGTGTACGGGATGTCGGGGACGGGCCCGTCGATCGGGTACGCGCTCAGGTCGACGTCGCCGAGGTGGTCCTGAAGGGTGCGCAGGGCGACATGGTCGTGGGTGAGGTCCTGCAGTTCCTGCAGGCGCTGCTTCGCCTCGGTGTCGGTGGCGGCGACGATCGGCGCGAGGGTCGGCCACACGAGGACCTTCTCGGGGTCGCGGCCGTGCCGGGCGACGCGTGCCTTGAGGTCGCCGTAGAAGTCCTGGGCGTCGGAGAGCCGGTTGTGCCGGGTGAAGATGACCTCGGCGTGCCGGGCGGCGAACTCGCGTCCCACCGGCGAGGAGCCGGCCTGGATGATGACGGGGCGGCCCTGCGGGGGGCGGGCGATCCCGAGCGGGCCGGGGGCCTCGAAGTGGGTGCCGCGGTGGTCGACGGGGCGGCCGTCGCTGTCCCACAGTTTTTTGACGACGTCGATGAACTCCTCGGCCCGCTCGTAGCGTTTGCCGTGCTCCAGGTGCTCGGGGAAGCCGAAGTTGGCGGACTCCCACGGTGCGGCGGAGGTGACGACGTTCCAGCCGGCCCGGCCGCCGCTGAGGTGGTCGAGGGAGGCGAAGCGGGCGGCGATGTGCGCCGGTTCGTTGTACGTGGTGGTGGCGGTGGCGCACAGGCCGATGTGCTCGGTGACCGCGGCGTAGGCGGCGAGCAGGGTGAGCGGTTCGAAGTGCTCGGTGCGCGAGGTGCGGCACAGGGAGTCCAGGCGGGTGCCCCACACGGCGACGATGTCCGCGATGAACACGGCGTCGAACAGGCCGCGTTCGAGGGTGCGGGCGTTGTCGCGGTGGAATTCGAAGTCGAGCTGGGCGTCCGCCTTGGTCGCCGGGTGGCGCCAGGCGGCCACATGGCCGCCGGGGCCGTCGATGATGCCGGCGAGGGTGATGCGCCGGCGGGGTGCGGTCATGGTGGGTGTCTCCTCGGTTCAGTTCTTGACGGCGGACGCCAGGATCCGGGCGAGGCTGCGCACGTTGTCGCCGGTCAGCATGGTCACGTGGTTGCCCGGCACGACCCGGATGGTGAGGTCTTCGACGTGGTCCTCCCAGCCGAGGCCGGGACGGCCGTGGAACCGGTCGCTCTCGTCGTAGTCGGTGCCCTTGCCGAAGCTGGTGTCCCCCGCGCGCAGCACGACGACGGGACCGGCGTAGGAGCAGGGCCGGTAGCGCTGGATCGCCTCGACGCTGTCGCGCATCAGCGCGACGAGGTCGCCGCCGCCGTCGCCGCGCATCCATTCGGCGATCTGGGAGATCTCGGCGAGGTAGGCGGCCGACCCGGCGGGCTCCGCGGTGGCGGCGGCCCGGTCGTCGTCCGTGGCGGGGGGTTCGGGGTCGGTGGTGGTGGACGCGGGGTCGGGGGTGCGGCCTTCGGCGACCGCCCGCAGTTGACCGGCGAACGAGCCGTCGGCCTCCGCGTCGGTCAGTTCACCGTCCGGCGCGCCCGCGTCGACCATCACCACCAGCGGCGGTGTGCCGCCCTGCGCGGTGATCCGCTGGGCGATCTCGTAGGCGATGACGCCGCCGCCGGAGAAGCCGCCCAGCACGATCCGCTCCCCCGATTCCAGGGCGGGGGCGAGCGCCTGGAGGTAGTGCTCTGCCAGCTGCTCCGTGGAGCGGTACTCGGGCTCGGGGTCGTCGACGCGCGGGTCGCGGATGCCGACGAGCGCCTCGGGGCCGGGGTAGCCGGCGGCGAGCTGCGCGTAGCAGGCGACCTGACCGCCCGGGGGGTGGACGAGGTGGACGGTGCCGGCGCCGGGCTGCCGGGCGGGCCGCAGCGGTACGAGGACCGATGCGGCGCCGTCGGCGTCCGCGCCGTCGTGCGGGGTCTCGGCGAGGAGGCGGGCGAGCATGCCGGCCCGGGGGTTGGCGAGCAGTTCGTCCAGGCGCAGGGTGCGGCCGGTGCGCAGGCTGATCTCGCGCAGCAGCCGCATGGCCAGCAGGGAGTGGCCGCCGGCTTCGAAGAAGTGCTCGCCGGGGTCGACGTCGGTGGTGCCGAAGACGGTCTGCCACGCCTGCCTGACCAAGTCCGCCTCCGGGCCCTCGGGCCAGTCGGCGGGCGTTTCGCCGGTGTCGTCCGGCTGCTCGGAGCGTTCGGCCATGCGCGGCAGGTCCGCGTCGGTGACGGTGGCCAGCACGTCGGCGACGGTGGTGGCCTCGTCGTCGGTGGCGGGCAGTTCGCGCAGCAGCCGGGCGCACTGGGCGACCAGCTTCTCCGCCTCGGCGTCGGCGATCCGGCCGCGGTCGTGGACGGCGGCGAGGACCAGGCTGCCGTCCACGTCGCGGTAGGCGAGCAGGGTGACGGGGAACGCGGTCTGCGAGCCGGCCGCGTCGGGCAGTTCGACGCGGATGCCCTGGGCGGCGAGGGCGGATTCCAGGTCGCCGGAGGAGCGCGGGTAGTTCTCGAAGACGATGAGGCTCTCGACGAGCTTCTCGCCCGGCCTGCGGCCGCTCCACTCGTGGATCTGGCCGGTGGAGACCCACTCGTAGGCCGCCATGTCCAGAGCCTGGTCGCGCAGTTCCGTCAGCAGCCGGGGAAGGCTGTGGCCGGGGTCGACCTGGATGGTCATGGGCAGCGAGTTCATCAGCAGCCCGGGCAGCCGCTCGACCGCGTCGAGGGCGATGCCGCGGCCGGAGACGGTCACACCGAAACCGACCGGCGCCGGGCCGCTGGTGCCGCCCGCCCGGTACAGCAGCAGCGCCCACACGGCCTGCAGGGCACTGGACTCGGTGGCGGCGCGGGCCGCGGCCCAGGCGCGCAGCCGGTCGGCCTCCGCGGCGCTGAGCCGGCACTCCGCACGGCCCGAGCCGCTCTGGCCGGTCGCCGGGCCGGGGATGGCGGGCTGGACGACGGGCGCGGCGGCCGGGACGGCGTCGGACCAGAACTCCCGGGCGGGGGCGGTGTCCTGCTCGGACAGCCATTGCGAGTAGTCGCGCACGTCGGGGCGCCGCTCGCCGCCGGGCAGCGCACCGCCGGCGAGGTAGGCGCGGTAGAACTCCTGGAGCAGGATGGACACGCTCCAGCCGTCGAGCAGGACGTGGTGGAAGGTGAGCAGGATCCGTACCGACAGCGGCTCTCGGCCGTCGGCGGGCGCCGGGTCGTCGACGAGGGTGACGCGCAGCAGTCCGGGGGTGCGCAGGTCGAAGCCGCGCAGCCGGTCGCGTTCCATCAGCGCGTCGAAGTCGGCGGGGCCGGCGGGGCCCGCGGCGTGGCGGGTGACCTCGGCGGTGACGTGGTCGTGCAGGACCAGGCAGGGCTCGTCCTGCCAGTCGAAGGAGGCCCGCAGCACGGTCTCGCGGTCGAACACCGACTGCCAGGCGGCGGTGAACCGGTCGGTGTCCAGGGGGCCGTGCCAGCGCCAGAACAGCTGCTCCACGTAGCGGCCGGTGCCGGGGTGGGCGAGGGCGTCCAGGAGCAGGCCGTGCTGCTGGGGGGTGACCGGCACGGTCCCGGGGCCGTCCCCGGCGCCGCCGTGGTCGCTCCCGTCGTCGCCGCTGTGGGCGAGGACGGCGGGAGGGGCGGTGGGACGGGCGGGGCGCGGGGCGGGGCCGGTGGCGCCGGGCGCGGTGATCTCGGCCGGGGTCACGGCGTGCGGGTCGGCGCCCGCGAGCGTGGCCAGCACCCAGCTCATCTGCTCCACGAGCGCGTCGACGCCGGCCTCGTCCACACCGTCCGCCGGGCTCGGCACCCAGGTCAGGCCCATGCGCAGGCGGCCGCCGTGGACGATGCCGTACACCTCGATGCCGTAGACGCGCTCGCAGCGGGCGGAGTGCTCGCGCGGGATGGGACGGCCCGACATACGGAAACCGCCGTTCGGGCTCAACTGGTCGGCCTGACCGTAGTAGTTGAAGCACACCAGGGCGGGCGGCAGGTCACGCAGCAGAGTGCGCAGCCCGGCGTCCGGGGAGAACTCGCGGCAGGCGCCGAAGCCGACGCCGCCGTCCGGTACGGCGGTCAGCGCCGCGCCGATCTGGGCGAGGTACTGCTCGGGGTGCACGGAGCGGTCCGCGCCCAGGACGACGGGGTGGATGGAGGTGAACCAGCCGACGGTACGGAACAGTTCGTCGCGGCCGTGCCGTCCGTGGGTCTCCACGTCGAAGGTGACGGCGCGGCTGCCCCGCCAGCGGGCGAGGGCCTGCGCGAACGCGCCCGTCATCACCTGGTGCACCTGGAGGCCCAGCCGGCGCGGCAGCGGGCCGATGAGCCGGGCGGTCGCCTCCTCGTCGAGGCTGAACTCGACCCGGCGGATGTGCTCCTCGTCCGGCGCGGGCGTGGTCAGCAGCAGGGTCTGGGCCTCGGCACGTGCCGCCGCGAGGGCGCGCCAGTAGTCGGCCTCGCCGGGCCGGGCGGCCACGGCGGGCAGTGAGGCGACCCAGTCCTCGTAGCGGCACGCCTCCTCGGGCAGGGCGGGCAGGGCCCCGTCGGCGAGGGAGGCGAGGGCGTGCTCGAGGTCCTCCAGCAGGATGCGCCAGGAGACCCCGTCCACGACGAGGTGGTGGACGGCGATCAGCAGATGGGTCGGGGCGGCGTCCGGGGAACGCCGGTCGTGGGCGAGCAGGGCCCGCACATGCACGCCGCGCAGCGGGTCCAGGCTGCGCTCGAGGTCCTCCATCACCCGGTCGAGCTCCGGGTCGCTGGTGATGTCCCGCTCCCACAGCACCTCCCGTGCCGGGTAGGCGGTGAACGGTGCCGCGCGGACCATGAGCCGGCCGGGGCCGTCGGGGTCGTCCGGGTCCTCGTCGAAACGGGCCGACAGGGCGGGATGCGCGGCGACGACCGACTGCAGGGCGAGCCGCAGGACGGTGGGGTCGACGGCTTCGTTCAGCTCCAGCAGGACGGACTGGTTCCACTGGTGGAGGTCGGTCCTGATGTGCCGGAAGAACCACGACTGCACGGGCGCGAGCGGTGACACCGGCCCGGCGGCCCGCGCGGCGGGCCGGGTCCCGTCGCCGCCGCTCTCGTCGGCCTGCGGCGCGTCCGGGACCCCGGCGCCGAGGTGCGCGGCGAGGTCGGCCAGGACGGGGTTGCGGTAGATGTCGCGCATGGCGAGCGTGAACCCGGCGCGGCGCAGCCGGGACACGAGCTGCATGGCGAGGATGGAGTCCCCGCCGGCCTCGAAGAACTGCGCCTGGTCCCCGGCGTCCCCGAGCAGCTCCGCCCATACGCCGCGCACGCGCTCCAGCACCTGCGCCGAAGGCGCGGGCGTGGGCGTGGGCGAGGTGGCCGGCACCGGCTCACCGGCCCCGTCGGGGGCCCGGGAGACGACCGGCTGCGCCGGGGCGGTGGCGGCCGTGGCCGCCTCCAGCGGTGCACCACCCGATGCGAGCGGGGTGTCGGCGGCCGGGGCGTCTGCCGTGGCCGGCGCGGTGGCGGCCACAGCCGCCCGGTCGACGGCGCCCGGGGTCGCCTCCCGCGGTGAACCACCCGCCGTGGGCAGGACGGTGGCGTCCGCGACCGGCGCGGACGCCGGGGCGGTCCCCGCCGCCATGGCCGCCCGGTCGACGGCGCCCGGGGCCGCCTCCTGCGGTGAACCACCCGCTGTGGGCGAGGTGTGGGCGGCCGGGGCCGGCGCGGGCGCCGGGGCCGGGGCGGTGGCGGCCGAAGCCGCCCGGTCGACGGCGGCCGTGACCGCCTCCCGCGGTGAACCACCCGCCGTGGGCAGGACGGTGGCGTCCGCGACCGGCGCGGGCGCCGGGGCGTCCGCCGTCGTGGTCAGGCGGGCGAGGGTCTGGCGGTCGGTCTTGCCGTTGGGCAGGAGAGGGATGCGCGGGACGTGGTGGAGGCGGGCCGGGAGCATGTGGGACGGGAGCAGGGGCTTCAGGGCCTGGCGGATCGCCGCCGTGTCCGTCGCCGGAGCCACCACGTGGGCCACGATCTGGAGGCTGCCGTGGGTGTGGCGGACGGCCTGGACCGTGGCGTCCTCGACGCCGTCGAGGCACAGCAACGCGGCCCGGACCTCGCCGAGTTCGACCCGGTTGCCGTTGATCTTCACCTGGTCGTCGAGGCGGCCCAGGTGGGTGAGCGTGCCGCCCGGCAGCAGCCGGACCAGGTCGCCGGTGCGGTAGACGGTCTCGGTGCGGCCGCCGAGGTCGAGCGTGCGGTAGCGGTCGGCGGTGCGTTCCGGGTCGCCGATGTAGCCGTCGGAGACGGTGCCGCCGCCGATCCACAGCTCGCCCGGCGCGCCGGGCGGCAGGGGCCGCTGGTGTTCGTCGAGGACGTGGCAGCGGATGTTGTCGAACGGCACGCCGATCGGCACCTCCGCGCGGCGTGTCCAGAACGCGTCGTCGCCGCGGGCCCAGGAGAAGACCGTGGAGTAGGAGGTCTCGGTCGGCCCGTAGGCGTTGTGCAGCCGGGCCGGGTGGGCGGCCTCGAAGGCGGTGCGCAGTTCGTTGGGCAGGGACTCGCCCGTCGAGACGACGGTGCGCAGGCTGCGGTTGGCGCCGAAGTTCTCCGCCTCCAGGAGCAGGCGGAGCTGGGAGGGCACCGCGTGCAGCAGCGTGACGCCGTACCGGTCGAGGGTCTCGGCCAGCAGGTCGGGGTCGCGTTCCGCGTCGGGCGGTGCGACGGCGAGCCGGGCGCCCGCGACGAGGGCGACGAGCATCTCGTGGGCGCTGACGTCGAAGGTGAACGGCGCCTTGAGGAGCATCGTGTCGCCGGGGCCGATGCCGAAGTGCCGTATCGCGGCGAGCACATCGGTGACCAGGGCGCGGTGGCTGAGCTGGACGCCCTTGGGGGTGCCGGTGGAGCCGGAGGTGTAGAGGATGTGCAGGGCGCTGGAGGGGGCCGGTCCGCGCACCGCGGCCGCCGTGCCGGGCTGGGCCAGTTCGGCCGCCGGCACCTGCTGCGGGCCCGGGGGGCAGGCCGCTGCCGTCGAGGGGTCCACGACCGCGAGCCGCATGCCGCTGCTGTCGGCGATGTGGCGGCGGCGCGCCTCGGGGTGGGCGGCGTCCAGGGGGACGTAGGCCGCCCCGGTGCGCAGGACCGCGAGCATCACGGCGACGGCCTCGTCGCTGCGGGGCAGGAGGATGCCGACCCGGTCGCCGGCGCGCACGCCGCGGGCGGTGAGCCCGGCCGCGTACGCCTCGATGCGGGCGTCCAGGTCGCGGTAGGTCCAGCTGCGGTCGGCGAACCGGACGGCGACGGCGTCCGGCCGGGCCTCGACGACGCCGCGGATCAGGGTGTCGATGTCCGTGTCGGCGACGGGGTGGTCGGTGGCGTTGAGGTGGTCGAGGGTGGCGCGGGCGCGCGGGCCGATGCCCTCGAGTCCGGTCACGGGGGCGTCCGGTTCGCGGACCAGTTGGCGGGCGAGGGTGGTGACGTGTTCGGTGAACGCCTCGGCGGTGGCGGCCTCGATGCGGGAGGCGTCGTACTTGAGGCGTCCGCGCAGCCGGCCGTCGCCCTCGTACAGCTCCAGGGTGAGCAGCCCCAGGCCCGGGGTGGGCACGTCCTGGCGCCAGTGGGCGCGCAGGCCGCCGCGCAGTGCGACGCCGTCGGTCGCGGCGGCGGTGGCGTCGGCCCAGCTGTGCAGGACGAAGGTGCAGTTGAACGGGGCGCCGGAGCCGGTGCGGGGGGCGAGTTTGGCGATGCGCGGGAACGGCAGCCGCGAGTGGTCGACGGCGCGGGCCAGTTCCCGCTGCACGCCGGTGACGAACCCGGCGGCGGTCAGGTCCTCGTCCTGGGCGGGGGCGCGCACCAGGAGGGTGCGTACGAAGTAGCCGACGGTGCGGTCGTAGCGCGGGTCGGTGCGGGCGCCGAGCGGCACGCCGACGGTGGGCGCGCTCTGCCGGCCGTACGTGCCGAGGGCCTTGAGGTAGGCGGCGAGCAGGACGGCGGCGGCTCCGGCGCGGTGGGTGCGGGAGAACGCGGTGATCTCACTCCAGAGCCGGCTGTCCAGTTCCAGCGGTACGGCCGCCTCGCGGCGCCCGTCGTCTCCGGCGGGGGTGTCGAGGGGGACGTCGACGGTCAGGTCGGCGCCGTCGAGGTGTTCGCGCCAGTACGTCTCCGCGGCGGCGGTGTCCTTCTCGGCCTCGCGGGCGCGTTCGCCGACGTAGGTGGCGAAGGCGGCGGGGGCGGGGCCGGGGACGTCCCCGTGCTCGTAGGCGGCGAGCAGGTCGGCGAGGAGCAGGCCGGTGGACTCGCCGTCGACGACGAGGTGGTGGACGACGAGCAGCAGGGTGTGGTGCTCGGGGCCGTGGCCGAGGAGGACGGCGCGCAGCACGCCGTCCCGTTCCAGGTCGAGTTCGCGGCGGGCCTCGGCGAGCAGCGTGCCGGCGTCCGCGCCGTCGTCGGCGGCGGTGCGGCGCTCCAGGCGGGGGGCGCGGCCGGGGTCGATGTCGAGGAAGGGCGGGCCGTCGCCGTGGTCGTCGTCGGCGACGCGCGCGGACAGCATCGGGTGGCGGGCGACGAGCCGGCCGAGCGCCGCCTCGAGCGCGGCGGCGTCGAGCGGGCCGCGCAGGTCGAGGGCGAGGGGCACGTTGTACGGGGAGGCGGCGGGGTCGGCGCGATGCTGGAGCAGCAGTCCCAGCTGCTCCTCGGTGAGCGGTGTGCGGCGTGCCTCGTCCGCCCCCGGTCCGGCGGTCGCGGGGTTCTGCGCGCCTGGGGTCTGGAGTGTGGTCATCGGGTGTCTCCTGAATCGGATCCGAGGGCTTGCCGCGGGCGGGCCCCGGCCCGGCGGGGCCTGCGCCGTCCGGGCACGAGCGTGGCGGGGGCCGCCGACGTGCCGCTGACGTGCGGCTGACGGGGCGGGCCGCGGTGCGGGGGCGGCCGGTGGCCGGGGCCGGGGCGGTGGGGCCCGGTGTCCGTTGCGCGGGCAGCCGTTCCCCGCCCTTGCGGGGCGCGGTGGCGCGCTTCGCGCGGTGTCCTCGGACTCCCCCTGCGGCCCGGCGGCCGTGGGCGTCCCCGCCACGGGCCGGGCGCCCGCCCCGCCGGGGCCGGCTCCCGCCGGCGGGTTTCAGCGGGGCGTGCGGGCGGCGACGAAGGCGGCGAGGCGGTCCAGGCCGGTGGTGATCTCGTCGGGGGTCAGCACGCTGTAGGACAGGCGCAGTTGGGTCAGGCCGCCGGTGCCCGCGTAGAAGTGGTACATCGGTGTCCACAGGACGCCGAAGCGGCCCGCCGACTCCTCCAGGGCCGCTTCGTCGGCGGTGAACGGCACGCTCAGCACGGCGAAGAGGCCGCCGGCGGGGGTGTTCCAGGTGACGCCGCTGCCGGGCGGGAAGCGGGTGGCGAGGCCGTCGAGGAGGACGTTCAGGTTGGTGCGGTAGACGGCGGCCTCGCGGGCGCAGGCTCGTTCCATGCTGCAGCCGTGCTCGAGGAGCAGGCCGCCGATGACGGCCTGGGCGAGGGCCGAGGTGTTGAGGGTGAGCATGCTCTTGAGCTTGGCGAGCTGGTCGACGAGCAGGCCGCCCTCGGCGACGGGCTGGTCGGCGACGACGTAGCCGATGCGGGCGCCGGGGAAGGCGGTCTTGGCGAACGAGCCGATGTAGACGACGCGTCCGGAGCGGTCCATCGACTTCAGGGTCGGCGGCCGGCCCTGGCCGTCGTGGAACATCGAGTACGGGTTGTCCTCGATGAGGAGGATGTCCAGCTCGTCGGCGGCGTGCAGCAGCCGGCGGCGGTCGGCCTCCGACATGCGGGCGCCGCCGGGGTTGGAGAAGTCGGGGACGACGTAGCAGGCGCGCGGTCGCAGTCCTTCGGCGCGGGCGGCGCGCACGGCGCGGGCGAGGTCCGCGGCGTCGAGTCCGCCGGGGCCTTCGGGGACCTGGCGGACCGTCATTTCGGTGAGGCGGGCGGCCCCGGTGAATCCCACGTAGGTGGGGGCGGCGGCGAGGACGGTGTCGCGTGCGTCGCGGCGCAGGGCGCGCAGCAGCAGGACCATGGCCTCCTGGCAGCCGGTGGTGACCAGGACCGCTTCGGGGTCGGCGGTGATGTGTTCGTCGGTGTGCAGCTGGCGTACGAGGAGGTCGTTGATGACGCCCTTGGTGGGCCCGTACTGGAACAGGGTGCGGCGTACCTGTTCCTCGCTGTGGCCGAGGTCCTGCTCGAGGTGGCGGGTGAAGCGCCGCAGGTGGTGGTGGAGGGCCTCGGTGTCGTAGTGGCCCTCGTAGGGCCGGCCCGCGGCGAACGACACGGCCTGGGGGTAGTTGCCGGTGATCTCGTTGAGGAGGGTCATCGAGGTCAGGGCCGGATCGGTGAGGCTGGCGTGCAGGTCGGCGGTGGTCAGCGGGGCCGCGGCCAGCCCGGGCGCCTCGAGCAGGCCCGCGGTCACGCCGCCGTGCCGTTCATGGCGTCGATGAGGCTCTGGGGCCGCATGTCGGTCCACCGGTCGGTGATGTGGGCCAGGGCGCTCTCGCGGTCGGTGGCCGGCAGGGCGACGGTCCAGCCGGCCGGGACCTCGGCGAAGGACGGCCAGAGCGAGTACTGGCCCTCGTGGTTGACCAGGACGAGAAAGGTGCCCTCGGCGTCCTCGAAGGGGTTGCTCATATCGGTCTCCCGGTGTTCGGTGACGGTAGGCGTGTGGTGGTCCCCGTCCAGGCTGGCGGGGGCGGCTGTCGGCGGGCTGACGTGCCGCTGACGAGGCGGGCGGAGAGGTCGGCGGTGAGGTCGGCGGTGAGGTCGAGCAGGACGGGTGCCGGCTCGTGGGCGAGGTGGAAGTGGCCGCCGGGGAAGGTCTGTTCGCGGACGGGTCCGGTGGTGGCCGCGCGCCAGCCGGCCGCTTCCGCGGCGGTGAGCTCCGGGTCGCCGGTGGCGCGGTGCACGGTGAGCGGGGTGTGCAGGAGGGCGCCGGGGCGGGGGCGGTAGGTCTCGGCGAGGGCGTAGTCGGCGCGGGCGGTGCGCAGCACGATGTCGAGCATGTCGGGGTGGGCGAGGAGTTCGTCGGGGAAGCCGTCCAGGCGCCGCAGTTCGGCGATGAGTGCGCTGTCGCCGGCGCGGTGGACGGCGCCGGGGCGTACGAGGTGGGGTGCGGGCATGCCGGAGACGACGAGCCGCTGCGGGGGGCTTCCGGCGGCCTGGAGGCGCAGCGCGGTCTCGTAGGCGACCAGGGCGCCGAGGCTGTGGCCGTAGAGGGCGTAGGGGCCGCCGGTCAGGGGGCGGGCGGCCGCGGCGGCCTGGTCGGCGAGGGTGTGCAGGTCGTGCTGGAGGGGTTCGGTGATGCGGTCGGCGTGGCCGGGGTACTGGGCGGCGTGCAGTTCGACGCTGTCGGGCAGCAGGGCGGGCCAGTGGTGGTAGGCGGCGGTGGTGCCGCCGCCGTGCGGGAAGCACAGCAGTCGCACGGTGGCGCCGGGGCGGGGGTCGGGGCTGCGGTACCAGGGGCCGGTGGTGCGGGTGTTCATGCGGCGGCCGTCCGGCGGGCGGGCCACTCCAGGGTGGCGACGGCGTCCAGGATGCGCTGGACGTCGGGCAGGTAGTGGCTTTCGAGGAGGGGTGCGGGGTAGGGCACGTCGAAGCCGGTGACGCGGCGTACGGGTGCTTCCAGGTGGTAGAAGCAGCGTTCGGTGATGCGGGCGGCGATCTCGGCGCCGGGGCCGGCGAAGCCGTGGGCCTCGTGGACGACGACGGCGCGGCCGGTGCGGTCGACGCTGGCGGCGACGGTCTCCTCGTCGAAGGGGGCGAGGGTGCGCAGGTCGATGACCTCCAGGCTCAGGCCGCTC
The DNA here is from genome assembly GCF_001278075.1 of Streptomyces pristinaespiralis. Lineage (GTDB taxonomy): Bacteria > Actinomycetota > Actinomycetes > Streptomycetales > Streptomycetaceae > Streptomyces > Streptomyces pristinaespiralis. The sequence continues at coordinate 223,186 of NZ_CP011340.1, forward strand.
TCCGCGGCGGCCTCGGCGGCGGCGAGGGCGGCGGGCAGGGCGGGGCCGTAGGTGACGAGGGTGGCGTCGGTGCCGCGGCGGCGGACGGCGGCCCAGCCCAGCGGGCCGGTGTCGGTGGGCAGCCCGGTCTTCTCCTTGTGCCAGTACAGGCGTTTGGGTTCGAGGAAGACGACGGGGTCGGGCCAGTCGATGGAGCGGCGCAGCAGGGAGTAGGCGTCGGCGACGGTGGCGGGGGTGACGACGGTGAGGCCGGGGGTGGCCATGTAGTAGATCTCGGAGGAGTCGCTGTGGTGTTCCACTCCCCCGATGCCGCCGCCGTAGGGGATGCGGACGGTCAGCGGCAGCGGCAGTTGGCCGCGGGTGCGGGCGCGGAACTTGGCGACGTGGCTGACGAGTTGTTCGAAGGCGGGGTAGGCGAAGGCGTCGAACTGCATCTCGACGACGGGCCGGTAGCCGTACATGGCCATGCCGACGGCGGTGCCGATGATGGCGGATTCGGCGAGCGGGGTGTCGAAGCAGCGGTCGTCGCCGAATTCGCGGGCCAGGCCGTCGGTGACGCGGAAGACGCCGCCGAGGGTGCCGACGTCCTCGCCGAAGACGAGGGTGTTCTCGTCGGCGCGCAGGGCGTCGCGCAGGGCGGTGTTGAGGGCTTTGGCCATGGTGACGGTGCCGTCGGCGGTGCTCTTGCCGGTGCGGGCGGCGGCGGGGTCGGTGGGCATCAGGCGTCCTCCCCCGTCGCGGCGGCGGTCTCCGCGGCGAGCAGGGCGGCCTGGGACCTGAGGTGGGGCGGCGGCTGGTGGTAGACGTGCTGGAACATCTCGGCCGGGTCGCGCCGGGGCGGGGAGGCGAAGGTGCGGCGCAGGCGGGCGGTGAGGTCCTGTGCCTCGCGGGTGATGCCGGCGAGGGTGTCCTCGTCGAGGACGCCGTCGGCGAGGAGGCGGTGCTCGAGGCGGGCGACGGGGTCCTTGTCCGCCCAGGCGGCGACCTCTTCCGCGCTGCGGTAGCGGGTGTCGTCGTCGGCGTTGGTATGGGCCTCGATGCGGTAGGTGAGGGCTTCGACGACGGTGGGGCCGCCGCCGGTGCGGGCGCGGTGCGCGGCCCGGGCGACGGCGGTGTGGACGGCCGCGGCGTCGTTGCCGTCGATGCGCACGCCGGCGGCGCCGTAGCCGGCGGCCTTGTCGGCGAGGGTGCGGGCGGCGGTCTGTTTGGCGAGCGGGACGCTGATCGCGTACTGGTTGTTCTGGATCAGGAAGACGACGGGCGCGCGGCGTACGGCCGCGTAGTTGACGGCTTCGTGGAAGTCGCCCTCGCTGGTGGCACCGTCGCCGATGTAGGCGAGGGCGACGGTGTCGTGGCCGCGCATGCGGGCGGCGTCGGCGAGTCCGGCGGCGTGCAGGCACTGTGTGGCCAGTGGGGTGCACTGGGGGGCGGTGCGGTGGGCGTGCGGGTCGTAGCCGCAGTGGCGGTCGCCGCGGAAGAGGGTCAGGACCTCCACCGGGTCGATGCCGCGGGTGAGCAGGGCGACGCTCTCGCGGTAGGTGGGGAAGAGCCAGTCGGTGGGGCGCAGCGCGAGGACGGACGCGGTCTGGCAGGCCTCCTGGCCGTGGGAGGAGGGGTAGACGGCGAGGCGGCCCTGCCGGGTGAAGGCGGTGGCCTGCCGGTCGAAGGCGCGGCCGGTGACCATGGCCCGGTACAGCGCGAGCGCGGTCGCGGCGGGCAGCGGCGGGCCGGCCGGTGCGGCGGGCGGCGGGGCGGCGGGGGCGTCGAGCACGGTCATCGGGATCCGCCGCGGTTCCGGTTGATCCAGGTGCGTTCGAGGGTGCTGATGAGGGCGGGGCTGTGGAGCAGGCGGGCCTGTTCGTAGGCGTACCGGGCGAGGTAGCGGCGGAAGAGGTCGGCGGGTTCCTCGACGAGGTTGAGCATGCGCCGGTTGGCGCCGACGGCGGGGTGGTCGAGGTGCTGGGCGGCGCGTTCGACGGCGCTGTCCATGGTGTCGGCGGGGGCGGTCTCGTCGACGATCACGGCGGCTTCGGGGTCGCGGGCGTTCAGTTTGTGGCCCCAGAAGATGAGGCGTCGGGTGAGGCGGGAGCCGGCCGGGTGCAGCAGGCGCAGGTTGGAGACGCCGGGCACCAGTCCCTCTTCCATGGCGGGGAGGCTGAACCAGGCGTCGTCGGCGGCGACGACGCGGTCCATGACGGGCAGGATCTGCAGGCCGCCGCCGATGGCGAAGGCGTCGACGGCGCCGACCCAGGGCTTGTCGGCGTCGGGCCACCAGTTGTCGCCGGTGTCGCCCGTGCCGTCCTCGAGGCACAGGCCGCGGACGAACTTGGCGATGTAGCCGGCTTCGCGGCGCAGCAGGAAGCCGAGGAGGGAGATGTCGCCGTGGTAGAGGTGGGTGAGGTTGATGCCGGCGCTGAAGACGCGGCGGCCGGCGTGGGCGGGGTGGGTCTGGGCGGCGCCGCGCAGGACGCCGACGTGGCTGGCGGGGTCCAGGAGCACCAGGTCGCAGCCGGTCTCCAGGGCTTCGACGGCGGCGTCGTCCTCGGCGTTGAGGAACTCGTCGTTGCACAGTTCGAGGTGGGCGATGCCGTCGCGGCGGGTGACGGTGGCGATGCCCAGGTCGGCGCGGCCGGTGAGCTGGTAGTCCAGCAGGGCGGCCCGGGCGCGGGTGGTGGGGCGCAGCATGGAGCGCAGCAGGTGGTTGCCGGCGGCGGGGGCGCTGAGGACGGCCTGGAAGAAGATGCCGACGGCGATCTCCCAGCCTTCCTTGTTGCGCTGCATGTGGCGTGCGTCGTCGGCCAGTTGGGCGGGGGTGGGGACCAGGCCGGGGAAGTGGCGGGCGGCGAGGGCGGTCAGTTCGTCCAGGCGCGGGGTGCGGGTGAGGCCGTCGGTGAGTTCGGCGTAGACCCGTTCGGCGTGGGTGGCCAGGAAGCGGTGGCGCAGGGTGTGGGCGCCGTCGTGGACGGCGGCCGCGTCGCGCTGCCGGTCGGGGTCGCGTTCGGTGCGCGGCGGCAGGTCGGCGATGAGCCGCATGGTGGTGTCGAGGTAGGCGGTGACGGCCGCCCGGTCCTTGGTGAACTCGCCGGTCAGGGCGGGTGGCCGGGCGGGCAGAGCACGCAGGAGGACGGCGGGGGCGGCGTCGGTCGCCGGGGCCTCGGCGGCGAGGGTCGGTGTGCGCACGGTGTGTCTCCGATCGTTCAGTGGCCGGCCTGCGGCGTGTCGCGCTGTGCCAGCGTCCGGGCGACGGCGCCCAGGGCCTCGGGCCGGGCCAGGCCGGCATGGTCGGTGTCCAGGTGGTGCTCCTCGATCCGCCCGGTGACGTAGGGGCGCCAGTTGCCGGGGGTGAGCGCCGGGTCGTGGTGGCCGGCGGCGGCGGCGAAGAACACCATGTCGCCGGTGAACCGCCGGGGCCGGAAGTTCTGGATGAGGCGCGTGTTGTTGAGGAAGACGGTGACCATGCGGCCGACCGCGTCGTCGTCGAGGTTGCCCAGGGCGCTGCCGCTGTCGCGCAGCTTCTCGAGCACGGCGGCCCGTTGGAGGGGGGCGTCGCCGAAGGCCTGGGCCCGGTCGACGCCGGCGGCGTTGAGGAGGATCGCCAGGACCTGTTCCTCGCCGACCTCGTGCTCGGTGCCGTCGTAGGCGTCGGGGTAGCCGTCGAGGACGGCCAGCAGGCTCACTTCGGCGCCCTCGGCCTGCAGGCGGGCGGCGACGGCGTGGGCGACGAGGCCGCCGAAGGACCAGCCGAGGATCTCGTAGGGGCCCTCGGGCACCGTTTTGCGGATCTGTTCTGCGTAGTCGCGGGCCATGGCGTCGATGTCGTCGGGCAGTGGCTCGGGGCGGGCCAGGCCGCGTGCCTGGAGGGCGTACAGGGGCTGTTCGCGGTCGGTGTGGCGCAGCAGTGCGGAGTAGACCCAGCCGAAGCCGCCGGCGGGGTGGACGCAGAACAGGGGGGCGCGGCTGCCGCCGGTGCGCAGCGGCAGCACCACGCCGAAGGGGTCGTGGCCCGTGTCGGCGCCGTCGATGCGGGCGGCGAGGGCGGCGACGGTCGGCGCCTCGAAGAGGGTGCGTACGCCGATGTCGGCGCCGAGGACGGTCTTGACGCGGCCGACGAGGCGGGTGGCGAGCATGGAGTGGCCGCCGAGTTCGAAGAAGTTGTCGTCGGTGCCGACCCGGGGGGCGCCGAGGACCTCGGCGAACAGGCCGCACAGGATTTCCTCGCGGGGGCCGCGGGGCGGGCGTCCGGCGCCGCCGCCCCAGTCGGGTTCGGGCAGTGCGTCGCGGTCGAGTTTGCCGTTGGGCGTGACGGGCAGGGCGGGCAGCGCGACGAACGCGGCGGGGACCATGTAGTCGGGCAGTTGGGTCTCGAGGCCGGCGCGCAGTTGTTCGGCGGTGGTGTCGCCCGCGTCGGGGGCGGTGACGAGGTAGGCGACGAGGACCTTGTCGCCGGCCCGGCCGGGGCGGGCGACGACGGCGGCGCGGGTGACGTCGGGGTGGGCGGCGAGCGCGGTCTCGATCTCGCCGGGTTCGATGCGGAAGCCGCGGATCTTGACCTGCTGGTCGGCGCGGCCGCAGAAGTGGAGGACGCCGTCGGCGTCGCGGCGGGCCAGGTCGCCGGTGCGGTACATGCGGCCGCCCGTGTCGCCGAACAGGTGGGCGTGCGGGTCGGCGGTGAAGCGTTCCGCGGTGCGGGCGCTCTGGTCCCAGTAGCCGCGGGCGAGGCCGGCGCCGGCGATGTACAGCTCGCCGGTGACGCCGGGCGGTACGGGCCGCAGCCGTTCGTCGAGGACGTAGGCGCGGGTGTTGTCCAGCGGCCGGCCGATGGGGACGGCGGGCGGGATGCGGCGGGGGTCGGTGAACGGCAGCCAGGTGCAGCCCAGGGTGGTCTCGGTCGGCCCGTAGAGGGTCTTGACGACGGTGCCGGGGCAGGCTTCGAGGACGCGGCGCACGGCGGTGGGAGAGACGACGTCGCCGCCGGTCCACACGTCCTTGACGCCGGTGAAGACCTCCGGTGCCTCGTCGGCGATCACGCCGAGCAGGCCGGCGGTCAGCAGCAGCGAGGTGACGCCGTGGGCGGCGAGGGTGCGCTGCAGGACGGCCGCGTCGATGTCGCCGCGGGGTGCGACGACGATCCGCCCGCCGGCCAGCAGCGGGGCGAACAGTTCGAAGGTGGAGATGTCGAAGGCGTACGGGGAGTGCATCAGGACGCGGGAGCCGGTGTCCAGGTCCCAGCAGCGGTCGGCGGCCAGGGCGATGGCGTCGCGGTGGGTGATGCCGATGCCCTTGGGGGTGCCGGTCGAGCCGGAGGTGAACATGATGTAGGCGAGCTGGTCGGGCCGCACGGTGACGTCCGGGGCGGTGGTGTCCTGCTCGCCGGCCGTGGTGTCCTCGTCGACGGTGAGGGCGGGGGTGTCCAGGCGGGCCGCGGTGGCGGCGTGGTGGGTGTCGGTGAGCAGCAGGGCCGCTTCGGTGTCGGCGAGGACGTGCCGCATCCGGTCGACGGGATAGCCGGTGTGCAGGGGCACGTACACGCCGCCGGCCTTGAGGATCGCGAGGGTGGTGACGACGAGCTGGGCGGAGCGTTCGGCGAGGACGGCGACGCGGGTCTCCGCGGTGACGCCGCGGCGGATCAGGTGGCGGGCCAGGCGGTTGGCGCGGGCGTCGAGTTCGCTGTAGGTGATCAGGGTGCCGCCGGCTTCGGTGACGGCGACCGCGTGCGGGGTGCGGGCGGCCTGTTCGGCGATGCGGCGGGGCAGGCAGGCGTCGGCGGTGCGCCGGCCGCGGGGGTGGTCGGTGTCGTTCCAGCCGGTGAGGACGCGGGCGTGGTCGTCGGCGTCGAGGATCGGCACGTCGGCGACGGTGCGGCCGGGGTCGGCGGCGACGGCGCGCAGGAAGGTGATGAGCCGGTCGGTGAGTGCTTCGGCGGTGGTGCGGTCGAACAGGTCGGTGCTGTATTCGAGGACGGCGTCGATGCCGTGGGGTTCGCCGTCGGGGCCGTGCCGTTCCGCCAGGTTGAAGGTGAGGTCGAACTTGGCGGCGCCGAGGGTGACGACCTCGGGGCGGGCGGTGAGTCCGGGCAGTTCGAGGACGGCTTCGGGGGTGTTCTGCAGGGCCAGCAGGACCTGGAAGAGGGGGTGGCGGGACAGGGAGCGGCCGGGTGCCGCGTCCTCGACGAGCTTTTCGAAGGGCACGTCCTGGTGGGCGTAGGCGGCGAGGTCGAACTCGCGTACCCGGTCGAGGAGTTCGCGGAAGGTGGGGTTGCCGGAGGTGTCGGTGCGCAGGACGAGGGTGTTGACGAAGAAGCCCACCAGGTCGTCGAGGGCGTCGTCGGTGCGGCCGGCGATGGGGCTGCCGAGGGGGATGTCGGTGCCGGCGCCGTGCCGGGTGAGTACGGCGGCGACCGCGGCCTGGAGGACCATGAAGAGGCTGGCGCCGCCGGTGCGGGCGAGGTGCAGCAGCTCGCGGTGCAGGTCGGCGTCGAGGGTGCGGAAGACGGCTTCGCCGCGGTGTGCGGGGGTGGCGGGCCGGGGCCGGTCGGCGGGGAGCTGGATCTCCTCGGGCAGGCCGGCGAGGGCGTCCTTCCAGTGGGCGCTCTGCCGGCTGATGGTGCTGTCGGGGTCGTTCTCGTCGCCGAGGAGGGCGTGCTGCCACAGGGTGTAGTCGGCGTACTGGACGGGCAGCGGCGCGAAGTCGGGGGCGTGGCCGTCGCGGCGGGCGGCGTAGGCGGTGACCAGGTCGCGGGCGAGGGGGGCGAGCGACCAGCCGTCGCCGGCGATGTGGTGCAGCAGCAGGAGCAGGACGTGCTCGTCCTCGGCGAGGCGGAACAGGGTGGCGCGCAGCGGCAGTTCGGTGGTGAGGTCGAAGCAGTGGCGGGCGGCGGCGGCCAGTTCCGTGGCGAGGTCGTCCTGCGTGGTGTCCCGCGGGTGCAGTGCGGGGCGGGCGGCGCCGGGGTCGAGGACGAGCTGGTGGGGGCTGCCGTCGTCGCCTTCGGGGAAGACGGTGCGCAGGGTTTCGTGGCGGGCCACGAGGTCGGCGAGGGCGGCGGTCAGCGCGGCGGTGTCGAGGGTGCCGGACAGGCGCAGTCCGACGGGCATGTTGTAGCCGGGGTCGCCGCCGGTGAGGCGGCCGAGGAACCACAGGCGGCGCTGGGCGTAGGACAGCGGGAGCCGCTCGGGGCGCTCGGCGGGGGTGAGGGCGGGCCGGGCGCCGGACGCCTGGTCGAGCCGCTCCCCCAGTCCGGCGACGGTGGGCGCCTCGAACAGGTCGCGCAGGGTGATCTCGGCGCCCAGGGCGGTGCGGATGCGGGAGATGAGGCGGGTGGCGAGCAGCGAGTGGCCGCCGAGGTCGAAGAAGTTGTCGTCGATGCCGGCCCGTTCGGTGCCCAGCACCTCGGCGAACAGGCCGCACAGGATCTCCTCGCGCACGGTGCGCGGGGCGCGCCCGGCGGCGGGGGCGTCCGGTGCGGGCAGGGCGGCCCGGTCGAGTTTGCCGTTCACGGTGAGCGGCAGCGCCTCGAGGCGGACGTAGGCGGTGGGGACCATGAAGTCGGGCAGGCGGGCGGCCAGGTGCTCGCGTACGCCGGTCAGGTCGCGGTCCGCGGTGGTGACGACGTAGGCGACGAGGCGGTCGCCGTGCGCGAGGACCGCTGCCTGGGTGATGCGGGGGTGGGCGGTGAGGGCGGCCTCGACCTCGCCGGGCTCCACGCGGAAGCCGCGGATCTTGACCTGGTGGTCGGCGCGGCCGGCGAACTCCAGCTCGCCGCGGGTGTTCCAGCGGCCGAGGTCGCCGGTGCGGTACATGCGGGCGCCGGGCCGTGGGGCGTAGGGGTCGGCGACGAAACGCTCGGCGGTGGTGCGCGGGCGGTGCAGGTAGCCGCGGGCGACGCCGGCGCCGGCCAGGTACAGCTCGCCGGTGACGCCCGGCGGGACGGGGCGCAGTGCGCTGTCCAGGACGTACACGCGGTCGTGGTCGACGGGCCGGCCGATGGGTGCGGAGGGGGGCCAGTGGGCGGGATCAGCGGCCAGGGTGTGGGTGGTGACGGCGTGGGTCTCCGCGGGGCCGTACACGTTGTGCAGGCGCCGGCCGGGTACGGCGGCCGTGAAGGCGCGTACCCGTTCGGTGGGGGCGAGGGCCTCGCCGCCCTGGAGGATGTCGGTGAGGTCCGGCAGGGTGCGGCCGGCCTCCGCGGCGGCCTCCGCGAGGGCCTCGATGACGAGGTTCGGCGCGAACAGTTCGTTGATCTGCTGTGTCTCGAGCCAGCCGGCCAGCAGTTCGGCGCTGTGGCGGACCTCTTCCGAGGGCACGGCGAGGGTCTTGCCCATGACGAGCGGGGAGAGGATCTCCTGCACCGAGAAGTCGAAGCCGATGGCGGTGAACTGGGCGGTGCGCACCCCGGTGCCGCCGGGGAAGCGGCGGGCGTGCCAGGTCAGCAGGTTGGCCAGGCCGGCGTGGGGCATGACGACGGCCTTGGGGGTGCCGGTGGAGCCGGAGGTGTGGATGACGTACGCCGGGTGTTCGGGCCGTAGCGGCGCCGTGCGGTCGGCGTCGGTGAGGTCGGTGTCCCGGTAGGCGCCCAGGTCGTCGGGCAGGCGGTCGAGGACGGTCACCGGGCGGGCGTCCTCGATCATGAACGCGATGCGTTCGGCCGGGTAGGAGATGTCGACGGGCAGGTAGGCGGCGCCGGTCTTGAGGACGGCGAGCAGTGCGACGTACAGGTCGAGGGAGCGCGGCATGCGCAGGGCGACGATCTGTTCGGGTCCGGCGCCGAGGGTGATCAGGTGGCGGGCGAGCCGGTTGGCGCGGGCGTGGAGTTCGGCGTAGGTCAGCCGGCCGTCGTCGTGGACCAGGGCCACGGCGTCGGGGGTGCGCGCCGCCTGGCGTTCGAGGAGTTCGGTGACGGGTGTGCGGGCGGCGCCGTCGCCGCCGGGTGTGGTGTTCCAGTCCTGAAGGACGCGGTGGCGTTCGGCGGGGTCGAGGAGTTCGACGCGGCCGACGGTGAGCCCGGGGTCGTCGGCGACGGCGGCCAGGAGCCGCAGCAGCCGGTCGACGAGCGCCTGGGCGGTGGTGCGGTCGAACAGGTCGGTGGCGTATTCCAGGGCGGCCTGGATGCCGCCGGGCCGGCCGTCGCCGGTGCGGAGTTCGACCATGCTCAGGTGCAGGTCGAACTTGGCGACGCCGACGCCGACGGGCAGGGCCCGGGCGTCGAGGCCGGGCAGGGCGAGGCGGGCCTCGCCGCTGTTCTGGAAGGCGAGCATCACCTGGAAGAGGGGGTGGCGGGACAGGGAGCGTTCGGGTCGCAGCTTCTCGACGAGCTTCTCGAAGGGGACGTCCTGGTGGGCGTAGGCGGCGAGGTCCGACTCGCGTACGCGCTGGAGGAGTTCGCGGAAGGTGGGGTCGCCGGAGGTGTCGGTGCGCAGCACGAGGGTGTTGACGAAGAAGCCCACCAGGTCCTCGAGGGCGTCGTCGGTGCGGCCGGCGATGGGGCTGCCGAGGGGGATGTCGGTGCCGGCGCCGTGCCGGGTGAGCAGGGCGGCGAACGCGGCCTGGAGCACCATGAAGAGGCTGGCCCGGCCTTCGGTGGCGAGGGCGTTGAGCCGCTGGTGCAGGTCGGGGTCGACGGCGAACGGCACGGTGTCGCCGCGGTGGGTGGCGACGGCGGGCCGGGGCCGGTCGCAGGGCAGTTGCAGTTCCTCGGGGAGGTCGTCGAGGGCGCCGGCCCAGTACGCCAGCTGGCGGGCGTGGCGGCTGGTGGGGTCGTCCTCGTCGCCGAGGAGGTCGCGCTGCCACAGCGCGTAGTCGGCGTACTGGACGGGCAGCGGCGGCAGGTCGGGGGCGCGTCCGGCGAGGCGGGCGGCGTACGCGTCGCCGAGGTCGCGGGCGAGCGGCGGCCAGGACCAGCCGTCGCCGGCGATGTGGTGCATCAGCAGCAGCAGGACGTGCTCGTCCTCGGCGAGGCGGAACAAGGTGGCGCGCAGCGGCAGTTCGCGGGCGAGGTCGAAGCCGCGGCGGGCGGCGCGCGTGAGGTCGGCCTCGAGGGTCTGTGCGGTGGTGTCGGCGGTCTCGAAGTGGGGGCGGACGTCGTGCAGGACGTGCTGGCGCGGGACGCCGCCGCTCTCGGGGTAGACGGTGCGCAGCGCTTCGTGGCGGGCGGTGACGTCGGCGAGCGCGGCGCGCAGCGCGGCGGTGTCCAGGGTCCCGGTCAAACGCAGGCTCATGGGGATGTTGTAGGTGGGGCCGGGGCCCTCCATGCGGTGCAGGAACCACAGCCGGTACTGGGCGAAGGACAGCGGCACCTCGGCGGGGCGGGTGCGGGCGGTGAGCGGCGGGCGGGCCTCCTGGGCGCCGTCGACGCGTTCGGCGAGCGCGGCGACCGTCGGCGCCTGGAACAGGTCGCGGACGGCGAGTTCGGCGCCCAGGACGCTGCGGATGCGGCTGAGCAGCCGGGTCGCGAGCAACGAGTGGCCGCCCAGGTCGAAGAAGCTGCGGTCGATGCCGACCGCCGGCAGGCCCAGCACCTCGGCGAACAGGGTGGACAGGATCTCCTCGCGGCGGGTGCGGGGTGCCTGGCCGGCCGCGTCCTCGCCGCGGTCGGGGGCGGGCAGCGCGTCGCGGTCGAGTTTGCCGTTGGCGCTCAGCGGCAGGCGGTCGAGCAGGACGTAGGCGGCGGGCGCCATGTGGGCGGGCAGCCGCTGGGCGACGAGGTCGCGCAGTTCGCCGACGAGGGCGGCGTCCTGCTCGGCGCGGGCCGGGTCGTTGGCGAGCGGTCCCTGCCGGCCGGTGCGGGGGCGGTAGGCGGTGCCGTCGCCCGCGTAGGCGTCGAAGGTGTCGTCGTCGTGGCCCCAGGTGCACACGGCGCCCAGCGCGTACACGTCGTGGGGGTCGAGTGCGCCGGCCGGGGCGGGGGCTTCGAGCCGGGCGCAGGCGTCGGCCGCCGATCCGCGTTCGAGGGCTTGTGCGGCGCGTGTCTCGCCGGTGAGGCGGGCGTTGGGGATGCCGGTGACGCGCACGGGGCGCGGGCCGGAGAGGACGCGGGCGAGTTCGCCGGCGGTGTCGAGGTCGGTGCCCCAGCGCAGGACGGTCTCCGCCGGGGCGGGGCTGTCGCCGCCGCGGTGGAGGGTGACGTCGTAGCGGTGGCGGCTCATCTCGTTGTGGTGGGCGGCCGTGCGCAGGGTGATGTCGGCGCGGGTCAGGTGCGGGTCGCGGTCGACGAGGTCGGTGAAGAAGTCGGGGTCGAGCAGGAGTTCCTTCTCCGTGGCCAGTGACTGTTCGACGGCGCGGCGTACGGCCGCGGGGTCGGCGAAGGGGCCGGCGCGGCGCAGTTCGACGGCGGTGCGGAAGGCGTGCAGGGTGCGCAGGTTGCGGATGTCGCCGAGGAAGATCGTGCCGCCGGGGGCCAGCAGTTCGGCGGCCCGGTGGAGGATGCCGGCGAGGTAGCGGGCGTCGGGGAAGTACTGGGCGACGGAGTTGAGGACGATCGTGTCGAAGCGGCCCTTGGGCAGGTCGTCCGTCTCGTGTGCGGCGCGGGCGTCCACGGTGACCTTGTCCGCCAGGTCGGGGCGGCCGGCGAGGTGGGCCGCCAGCCTGGCGACGACGCTGCGGGAGAGGTCGGTGCCCCGGTACTCCTCGGTGTGGGGGGCGACCTGGGACAGGATCAGGCCGGTGCCGCAGCCGATCTCCAGGACCCGCCGGGGGCGCAGGGCGAGGACGCGGTCGACGGTGGCGGCGCGCCACTCGCGCATCTCCTCCAGGGGGATCTCCTCGGCGGTGTAGCTGCTGTTCCAGCCGGAGAAGTCCTCGCCGAAGGCGCGGCCGGGTTCGGCCTCGTAGAGGGAGTCGTAGGTCTGCTGCCAGCGGTCGACCTGGCCGGTGCCCAGGTCCTGGTCCGGTGCGGCGTGGTGGGTGGTGTCGCGCGTCAGGTAGGCGACGAGCTGTTTGTCGCCCGGGGTGTCCTCGCGGGCGATCACGGCGCCGGCGGCGACGGCCGGGTGGGCGGTCAGGACGGTCTCGATCTCGCCGGGTTCGATGCGGAAGCCGCGGATCTTGACCTGCTGGTCGGCGCGGCCGGCGAAGTGCAGCCGGCCGTCGGCGTCCAGGCGTGCCAGGTCGCCGGTGCGGTACATGCGGGTGCCGGTCTCGCCGAACAGCAGGGCGTAGGGGTCGGGCACGAAGCGCTGCGCGGTCAGGGCGGGGCGGTGCAGGTAGCCGCGGGCGACGCCGGCGCCGGAGACGTACATCTCGCCGGTGACGCCGGGCGGTACGGGGCGCAGCCGTTCGTCCAGGACGTAGACGCGGGCGTGGGCGACGGGGCGGCCGATGGGCGGGGCGCCGTCGCCGGTGGCGGGCTCGCTCATGGTGGCGCACACGGTGGTCTCGGTCAGTCCGTAGGCGTTGACCATGCGGCGGCCGGGTGCGAAGCGGGCGGCCTGGTCGGGGGCGGTGGCGTCGCCGGCGACGATGAGGTCGGTGCCGGGCGGCAGGGCGCCGTCGGGCAGGGCGGGCAGGGCGGAGGGCGGCAGGGCGATCAGGGTGATGTGCCGGTCGTGGACGAGGCGGGCCAGCGACGGGCCGGGCAGCAGGTCGTCGGCGTCGGCCAGGACGAGTCCGGCGCCGGTGAGCAGCGCGGAGGTCAGCTCCCACACGGCGGCGTCGAAGCTGATGGAGGCGAAGTTCAGGACGCGGCTGTGGGTGCCCAGTCCGAAGGCGGCGGCCTGGGCGGGGACGGTCGCGGCGAGTGAACGGTGGGCGACGACGACGCCCTTGGGCGCCCCGGTGGAGCCGGAGGTGTAGATGACGTAGGCGGGGTGGGCGGGCAGCAGCGGCGCGCTGCGGTCGGCGTCGGTGAGGCGGCTGTCGGCGTATGCCGCCAGCGTGGTGTCGTCGGGGATCGCGTCGACGACGAGGGCGGGGCGGGCGTCGGCGCGCATGTGGGCGATGCGCTCGGGCGGGTAGTCCGGGTCGACGGGCAGGTAGGCGGCGCCGGACTTCCACACCGCGAGCACGGCGGTGACCAGGTCGAGGGAGCGGGGCAGTTGGAGGGCGACGATCTGCTCCGGGCCGGCGCCGAGGGCCACGAGGTGGCGGGCGAGCCGGTTGGCGCGGGCGTCGAGTTCGGCGTAGGTCAGGGAGCGGTCCCCCATGACCAGGGCGGTGGCGTCGGGGGTGGCGGCGGCCTGCTGTTCGAACAGGGCGGTGAGGGTGCGCTCCTCGGGCAGCGGGCCGTCGGTGGTGTTGAGGCCGACGAGGAGACGGTGGCGCTCGGTGGCGTCCAGCAGGTCGACGGAGCCGATGGTGCGCTCCGGGTCGTCGGCGACGGCGTCCAGCAGGCGCACCAGGCGGCTGCCGAGGGCTTCGACCGTGCCGCGTTCGAAGAGTTCGGTGCTGTACTCCCAGTCGCCGCGGATGCCGGCGCGGGTGCCGTCGGCGGTGTGCTCCTCGATGACGGCGAGGCCGAGGTCGAACTTGGCGAAGCCGACGCGGACCGGTTCCGCGGCCACGTCCAGGCCCGGCAGGGCCAGGTCGGCGGCGGGCATCGACTGCAGCGCCAGGACGACCTGGAAGAGCGGGTTGCGGGCCAGGGAGCGCTCGGGGTTGACCTCTTCGACGAGCTTTTCGAACGGCATGTCCTGGTGCGTGTAGGCGGCGAGGTCGAACTGCCGCACGCGTGCGACGAGTTCGCGGAAGGTGGGGTCGCCGGAGGTGTCGGTGCGCAGGACGAGGGTGTTGACGAAGAAGCCCACCAGGTCGTCGAGGGCGTCGTCGGTGCGGCCGGCGACGGGGCTGCCGACGGGGATGTCGGTGCCGGCGCCGTGCCGGGTGAGCAGGGCGGCGAACGCGGCCTGGAGCACCATGAACAGGCTGCTGTCGCAGGCCTTGGCGAGCGCGGTCAGCTTCTCGTGGAGGCCGGCGTCGATGTGGAAGGGCACGGTGGCGCCGCGGTGGGTGGCGACGGCGGGCCGGGGGTGGTCGCAGGGCAGTTCCAGGTGCGCGGGCCGGCCCTCGAGTGCCTGGCGCCAGTGGGCGAGCTGGGCGGCCTGGAGGCTGGTGGGGTCGTCGGCGTCGCCGAGGAGGCCGCGCTGCCACAGGGTGTAGTCGGCGTACTGGACGGGCAGCGGTGCGAAGCCGGGGGCGTGGCCGTCGCGGCGGGCGGCGTAGGCGGCGGCGAGGTCGCGGGTGAGCGGGGCGAGCGACCAGCCGTCGCCGGCGATGTGGTGCAGCAGCAGGAGCAGGACGTGCTCGTCCTCGCCGAGGCGGAACAAGGTGGCACGCAGCGGCAGTTCGGTGGTGAGGTCGTAGGGCCGTGCGGTGGCCTCCGCGAGCTGTTCGGCGAGCCGGTGCTCCTCGGTGTGGACGACCGTGAGGGCGGGTGTGGCGTCCGCGGGGGCGACGATGTGCTGGTAGGGCTCGCCGTCGTGGCTGGGGTAGCGGGTGCGCAGGGTTTCGTGGCGGGCCACGAGGTCGGCGAGCGCGGCGCGCAGTGCGGCGGTGTCGAGGGTGCCGGACAGGCGCAGCGCGAGGGGGATGTTGTAGGTGCTGTTGGGGCCGTCGAGGCGGCCGAGGAACCACAGGCGGCGCTGGGCGTGCGACAGCGGGAGCCGCTCGGGGCGCTCGGCGGGGGTGAGGGCGGGCCGGGCGCCGGACGCCTGGTCGAGCCGCTCCCCCAGTCCGGCGACGGTGGGCGCCTCGAACAGGTCGCGCAGGGTGATCTCGGCGCCGAGGACGGTGCGGATGCGGGAGATGAGGCGGGTGGCGAGCAGCGAGTGGCCGCCGAGGTCGAAGAAGTTGTCGTCGATGCCGACGCGGGGCAGCTTCAGCACGGCGGCGAACAGGGTGGTGAGGATCTCCTCGCGCGGTGAACGCGGGGTGCGCTGCACGGCGGTGGTGCTCTGCGGTGCGGGCAGGGCGGCCCGGTCGAGCTTGCCGTTGGGGGTCAGCGGCAGGGCGTCCAGGGCGACGATCGCGGCGGGCACCATGAAGTCGGGCAGGGTGCGGGCCAGCCGGCTGCGCACGGCGGCCGCGTCGAGGCCCTCGCCGGCGGGGACGGCGTAGGCGACGAGGCGTTTGTCGCCGGGCCGGTCCTCGCGGACGACGACGGCGGCGCGGGCGACGGCGGGCAGGTCGGTGAGGGCGGCCTCGATCTCGCCGGGTTCGATGCGGAAGCCACGGATCTTGACCTGGTGGTCGGCGCGTCCGGCGAACTCCAGTTCGCCGCGGGTGTTCCAGCGGCCGAGGTCGCCGGTGCGGTACATGCGGGCGCCGGGGCTCGGGGCGTAGGGGTCGGCGACGAAACGCTCGGCGGTCAGCACGGGGCGGTTCAGGTAGCCGCGGGAGACGCCGGCGCCGGCCAGGTACAGCTCGCCGGTGACGCCCGGCGCGACCGGGCGCAGTGCGCTGTCCAGGACGTACACGCGGGCGCCGGAGACGGGCCGGCCGAGGGGGGCGTGCTCGCTCCAGGCGGCCGGGTCCTCGGGCAGGGCGGTGCCGGTCATCACATGGGTCTCTGCGGGCCCGTAGTGGTTGTGCAGTTGCCTGCCGGGCACGGCGGCGGCGAACTCGCGCACGGTGCGGGTGAGGGTGAGGGCCTCGCCGGCCTGGGCGATGTGGCGCAGGGCGGGCAGGGTGCGGCCGGCCTCCGCGGCGGCCTCCGCGAGGGCCTCGATGACGAGGTTCGGTGCGTACAGCTCGCTGACGTGCTGTTCGTCCAGCCAGGCGGCCAGCTGTTCGGCGCTGCGGCGCACCTCTTGCGACGGTACGGCGAGGGTCTTGCCGTGCAGCCAGGTGGCGAGGATCTCCTGGGCGGCGACGTCGAAGCCGATGGTGGTGAACTGGGCGACGGGGGCGCCCGCCTCGCCGGGTATCTCGCGGCGGTGCCAGGCCAGCAGGTTGACCAGGGCGGCGCCGGGCATGACGACGGCCTTGGGGGTGCCGGTGGAGCCGGAGGTGTAGATGACGTACGCGGGGTGCGCGGGCAGCAGGGGCGCGGTGCGGTCGGCGTCGGTGAGGTCGGTGTCGTCGTAGCCGCTCAGGTCCTGGCCCGTGTCCTCGCCGGTGAGGACCACGGCGGGGCGGGCGTCGTCCATCATGAACGCGATGCGTTCGGCCGGGTAGGCGGTGTCGACGGGCAGGTAGGCGGCGCCGGTCTTGAGGACGGCGAGCAGCGCCACGTACAGGTCGAGGGAGCGTTCCAGCTTGACGGCGACGATCTGTTCGGGTCCTGCGCCGAGGGTGACCAGGTGGCGGGCGAGCCGGTTGGCGCGTGCGTTGAGTTCGGCGTAGGTCAGTGACCGGCCGCCCACGAGGAGGGCGGTGGTGTCGGGGGTGCGGGCGGCCTGTGCCTCGAAGAGGGCGGCGAGTGTGGCGTCCTCGGCGGGCAGGCCGGTGTCGTTGAACTCCTCGAGGACCTGGTGGCGTTCGGCGGCGGACAGCAGGTCGAGGCGGCCGACGGGCAGGTCGGCGCCGTGCTCCGCGATGTCGGTGAGGAGCGTGTCGAGGCGCTCGAGCAGCAGCCGGGCGCCCGCCTCGTCCAGGACGTCGCCCCGGTGGTCGAGGCGGAAGCGGAGACTCTCGCCGGGGATGGCGAGCAGGCTCAGCGGGTAGTGGGTGGCGTCGGAAACCTCGAAGCCCGCGAGGCGCAGTCCGCGGGCCTCGGCGCGCAGGACGGCCGGGTCGAGGGGGTAGTTCTCGAACACGACGACGGTGTCGAAGAGTTCACCGGTGCCGGTCGTGGAGCGGATGTCGGTGAGGGACAGGTGCCGGTGCTCGATGAGGGCGGCCTGTTCCCGCTGCACCCGGCCGAGCAGGTCGCCGAGTGTCTCGGCGGGCCGGACGCGGACGCGGACCGGCAGGGTGTTGATGAACATGCCGATGGTCGACTCGATGCCGGGTATCTCCGGCGGGCGGTGGGCGACGGTCGCGCCGAACACGACGTCGTCGCGGCCCAGTTGGCGGCCGAGCAGCAGTGCCCAGGCGCTTTGCACCAGGGTGTTGAGGGTGATGTTGCACGAGCGGGCCAGCGCGGTGAGCCCGGCGGTGGTCGCGGCGTCGATCTCGTGCCAGATCTGGCCGGGCAGGGCGGAGCCGTCGGCGGCGCCGCGGCCTGCTCCGGCGCCCGCGACGAGGCTCGGCTCCTCCAGGTCCGCGAGGGCGGTCCGCCACGCGGCGCGGGCGGCGTCGTCGTCACGGCCGGCGAGGTGGGCCAGGTAGGCGCGGTAGGGGGTGACGGGGGGCATGCCCGCGTCGTCGCCGCGCTGCCCGTAGAGGGTGAACAGCTCCCGTACGAGCAGCGGCATCGACCAGCCGTCGAGGAGCAGGTGGTGGGTGGTCAGGACGAGTTTGTGGTGGTCGGCGGCGAGGCCGAGCAGGGCGAAGCGGATCAGCGGCGGGGCGCCCGGGTCGAAGCGTTCGGCACGGTCGGCGGTGACGTACGCCTCGACGGCCCGCTCACGGTCGCTCTCGCCCAGTGCGGTGAAGTCGCGGGTGTGCCAGGGCAGCGGCACCTCGTTCGGCACGAACTGGACGGGCCGTTCGACGCCCTGCTGCCAGAACCCGGCGCGCAGGTTGGGGTGGCGGCGCAGCAGGGCCGCGGCGGCGGCCCGCAGGCCGTCCTCGTCGAGGGGGCCGCGCAGCTCGAAGACCATCTGGACGGTGTAGACGTCCGGGCCGTGGGTCTCGGCACCGTAGGTGACCTGGAAGAGGAGGCCTTCCTGGAGCGGGGACAGGGGCAGGACGTCGGCGAGTCCGGACCGGGTCATGGGGACACCTTCCACGCGGCTTCGAGCTGGTCGATCTGGTCCTGGCTGAGCTGGACCAGGGACAGGTCGGAGGGGGTGATGCCGCCCGCCTCCGGGCGTTCGGCATGAGTGACGAGTGCGTTCAGGGCGCGGAACCACGTCTCGCCCAGGTCGCGTACGGCCGGCTCGTCGAGGAGGCGGCCGGCGAAGGTCCAGGTGGCCTTCAGGCGGGGCCCGGCGGGCTCGTCGAGGGTGAGGGCGTTGACCTCGACGGCGTGTGCGAGGGGCAGGCGGGGGTCGGTGCCGTCGCCGATCGCCTCGGCGTCGGGGGCGGCGCTCCACAGGCCGTCGGCGCCCTCGGCGGGGAAGCGGCCCAGGTAGTTGAAGCCGAGCGGCGGGGTGCCGTACGGGGCGAGCGCGGCGAGGCTGCGGCCGGTGCGGGGGTCCAGGTGGCGCAGCAGGCCGTGGCCGATGCCGCCGTCGGGGATCTGCCGCAGGGCTTCCTTGATGCGTTTGACGGCTGTTCCCGCGGCGGGTCCGCCGGCGAGGGCGTCGGCCGCGTCGAGGGTGCCGAGGGCGAGCCGGACCGGGTAGAGGCTGGTGAACCAGCCGACGGTGCGGGAGAGTTCGGCGCCGCTGGTGCCCGGTTCGCGGCCGTGTCCTTCGACGTCGGTCAGGACGGCGTCGCTGTCGCCCAGTCCGCGGCGCCGTCGCCAGTCGGTGACGGCGAGCGCGAACGCGGTGAGCAGGATGTCGTCGACGCGGCCGTTGAACGCGGCGGGCGCGGTGGTCAGCAGCGCGGCCGTGGTGGTCGTGTCGAGGGTGAGGGTGAGGCCGCGGGCGGTGGCGGCGGTGTCGAGCCGGCCGTCGAGCGGCTGTGCGGTCACCGGTGGGCTGCCGGCCGCGAGCATCCCGGTCCACAGGGCCAGTTCGGCGGCCCGCTCGGGGCGCCCGGCCTGCTGCTCCAGGTGGTGGGCCCAGGCCCGGAAGGAGGTGGTGACGGGCGGCAGGGCGGGGGCGGCGGAGCCGGGGGCGGTGGCTTCCCAGGCGGCCTTCAGGTCGGGGAGCAGGATGCGCCAGGAGACGCCGTCGACGACGAGGTGGTGCAGGGTCAGCAGCAGACGGCCGGGGCGGTGGGGTCCTGCGTCGAGCCAGACGGCCTGCCCGCCGCGGCCGGCGAAGGGCGCGAGACGCTCGCGGGCGGCCGCGGCCTCGGCCGTGGTCAGGGCGGCGAGGGCCTGCTCGTCGAGGCCGGCGGCGTCCACGTGGCGCACCCAGTCCGCGGCGTCCACGGTGCCGGGCGCCTCGATCCGCATCGTCCAGTCGGCGTCGTCGCGGGAGAACACCGCGCGCAGTGCGTCGTGGTGGTCGATCAGTGTCTGCAGGGCGGCCACGAGCCGTTCCCGGTCCAGGCCGGCGGGGACGGTGACGGCCATCGTCTGGCTGAACGCGTCGACGGGGCCGCCGCGTTCGCGCAGCCAGTGCATGATCGGGGTGAGCGGTACGTCGCCGGTCGCGGCGACGGCGGCGGGTTCCTCGCGGGTGGTGTCGGCGAGCGTCTCGGCGACGGGTGCGAGCTGGGCGACGGTCTTGTGCTCGAAGATCTGCGCGGCGTTCAGCAGCAGTCCGGCGCGCCGGGCGCGGCCGACGAGCTGGATGACCATGATGCTGTCGCCGCCGCGGTCGAAGAAGCTGTCGTCGATGGAGACCTTCTCGATGCCGAGGACCTCGGCGAACAGCACGGCGAGGAGTTCCTCGCGGGGGGTGCGCGGGGCGCGGCCGGCGCTGTCGGCGGCGCCGAAGTCGGGGACGGGCAGGGCGCGGCGGTCGAGTTTGCCGTTGCCGGTCAGCGGCAGTGCGTCGAGGGGGACGAACGCGGCGGGCACCATGTAGTCGGGCAGCGCGGCGGCGACGTGCCGGCGCAGCACGGTGGCGTCGGCGGTGGCGCCGGGCGCGGGGACGACGTAGGCGACGAGGCGTTTGTCGCCGGGCCGGTCCTCGCGTACGAGGACGGCGCTCTGCGCGATGCCGGGGTGGGCGCCGAGGACGGATTCGATCTCGCCGAGTTCGATGCGGAAGCCGCGGACCTTGACCTGGTGGTCGGCGCGGCCGAGGAAGGTGAGGACGCCGTCGCGCCGCAGGCGCACCAGGTCGCCGGTGCGGTACATGCGCCCGCCGGGGGCGTAGGGGTCGGCGACGAACCGTTCGGCGGTCAGCTCGGGGCGGTTCAGGTAGCCGCGGGCGAGGCCCGAGCCGCCGATGTACAGCTCGCCGGTGACGCCGGGCGGTACGGGCCGCAGCCGGTCGTCCAGGACGTGGCAGGTGGTGTTGTCCAGGGGGGTGCCGATGGGGACGGTGGTCTCCTGCTGCCACGGGGCGCGCATGAAGTGGTGGGTGGCGAAGGTGGTGGTCTCGGTGGGGCCGTAGCCGTCGGCGACCATGGTCGAGGGGGAGGCGGCCAGCACCCGGGCGACAGCGGCCGGGGAGACGACGTCGCCTCCGGTCCACACCTCGCGCACGCCGGTGAAGCAGTGCGGGCTCTCCTCCGCGAGCAGGTTGAACAGGCCGGAGGTGAGCCACATGCCGGTGACGCCGCCGTCGACGATCGCCCGCTCGAGGGCGCGGGTGTCCAGGTCGCCGGGTGGTGCGACGACGACCGTCCCGCCGGACAGCAGCGGCACCCACAGTTCGTACTGGGAGGTGTCGAAGGAGTACGGGGAGTGCAGCAGGACCCGCTGCTGGTTGCCGGTGCGCCAGCAGGTGTCGGCGGCCAGGGCGGCGACGTCGCCGTGGGTGATGGCGACGCCCTTGGGGTTGCCGGTGGAGCCGGAGGTGTACATCACGTAGGCGAGCTGGTGCGGGTGCGCGGGCACCACGGGCAGCGGCTCGCCGCCGGTGGGCAGTTCGTCGACGACGAGGACGTCGGCGTCGCCCGCCCAGGAGCGGCACTCGTGCGCGGTGTCGGTGGCCCGGTCGGTGAGCAGGACCCGGGCCTTGACGTCGGCGGTGATCAGGCGCATCCGGTCGGCCGGGTAGCGGGTGTTGAGCGGCACGTAGAAGCCGCCCGCCTTGAGGACGGCGAGCAGGGACACGACCAGGTGCACCGAGCGCTGCTGGAGGACGGCGACGGCCGACTCGCGGCCGGCGCCGGCGGCGGCGAGCCGCCGGGCGAGGGCGCCGGAGCGGGCGTCGAGTTCGGCGTAGGTGAGTTCGGTGCCGTCGTCGCCGACGACGGCGACCGCATCGGGGGTGCGGCGGGCCTGGGCGGTGAAGAGTTCGGCGAGGCCGGCTCGCGGCACGGGCCGGGCGGTGTCGTTGAAGGCTGCCAGGCGGGCGTGTTCGGCCTCTTCGAGGAGGTCGTGGGAGCCGACCGGCGCCTGCGGGTCGGTGACGACGGCGTCGAGGAGCCGCAGCAGCCGGCCGGTGAGGGCTTCGGCGGTGGCCCGCTCGTACAGGGCGGTGTCGTACTCGAGGTCGCCGTCGATGCCGGCGAACTCCTCGCCGTCGCCGCGGTGTTCGACGAGGTTGAAGGTGAGGTCGAACTTGGCGACGCCGAAGTCGACGTCCTCGCGCCGCACGTCCAGGCCCTTCAGGTGTGCCCGGGCCTCGAAGTCCTGGTAGGACAGCACCACTTGGAACAGGGGGTGGCGGGCGGCGGACCGCTCGGGCTGGAGGCGTTCGACGACCCGGTCGAAGGGCACGTCCTGGTGGGCGTAGGCGGCCAGCGCGGTGGCGCGCACCCGGGCCAGCAGCTCGGTGAAGGTGGGATCGCCGGAGGTGTCGGCGCGCAGCACGACCGGGTTGACGAAGAATCCCACCAGGTCGTCGAGGGCGCTGTCGGGGCGGGAGGCGGTGGGGCAGCCGATGGGGATGTCGGTACCGGCGCCGAGGCGGGTGAGCAGGGCGGCGAGGGCGGCCTGGAGCACCATGTGGCAGGTGGCGCCGTGGGCGCGGGCGAACGTGTCGAGCCGGGCGTGCAGCTGCGGCGGGACGGCCAGGGGCACGGAGCCGCCGCGGTGTTCGGCGACGGGCGGGCGGGGGAAGTCGGCGGGCAGCTCGAGCTGGTCGGGCAGGCCGGCCAGGGTGCTCTCCCAGTGGGCGAGCTGGCGGGCGGCGAGGCTGTCGGGGTCGTGCTCGTCGCCGAGGAGTTCGCGCTGCCACACGGCGAAGTCGGCGTAGCTGACGGGCAGCGGCGGGAAGTCGGGGGCGCGGGCGGCGAGCCGGGCGGCGTAGGCGGTGGACAGGTCGCCGAGCAGGGGGCGCAGCGACCAGCCGTCGCCGGCGACGTGGTGCATCAGCAGCAGCAGCACGCTGTCCCCGCCGGGCAGGGTGAACAGGTGGGCCCGTATGGGGAGTTGGCAGTCGAGGTTGAACGGTTCGCGGGCGGCGGCGGTCAGGGCGGCGGGGAGCTGTTCGTCGTCGACGCGGGACTCGATGACCCAGGGGCGGGCCTGCTCGGGCGGCAGCAGCCGGGGGGTGACGCCGTGCTCGCCGCGCGGGTAGACGGTGCGCAGGCTCTCGTGCCGGACGACGACGTCGTAGAGGGCGGCGCGCAGCGCGGTGCGGTTCAAGGTGCCGGAAAGGCGCAGCGCGAGCGGCATGTTGTAGGTGGGTGCGGCGCCCTCGACCTCGCGCAGCACCCACATGCGGTGCTGGGCGTAGGAGGTGGGGCGGGGGCCGTCGCCGTGGTCCCTGGGCACGAGCGGCGGGCGGCCGGTGGCGGCGGTGCGCACCCGGGCGGCGAGGCCGGCGGGGGTGGGGGCCTCGAAGAGGTCCTGGATGGTGATCTCGGCGCCGAGGGTGTCGCGTACGGCGGCGATGAGGCGTCCGGCGAGCAGCGAGTGGCCGCCGAGGGTGAAGAAGTCGCTGTCCGCGCCCACCCGCGGGGTGCCGAGGGTGTCGGCGAAGATGCGGCGCAGGGCCGCCTCGCCGGGGTCGGCGGCCGGGGCGGGCTCGTCGGCGGTCTCGGGGGCGGGTGCCTGCGGGGCGGGCAGGGCCGCCCGGTCGAGTTTGCCGTTGGCGGTCAGCGGCAGCGCGGCGAGGAGCGTGAAGGAGGCGGGCAGGCTGTGCGCGGGCAGTTGCCCGGCCAGCAGGGCGCGCCAGCCGGCCACGTCGGGTTCGGTCCCGGGGGTGGGGACGGCGTAGGCGGCCAGCCGCAGGTCGCCGTGCCGGTCCTCGCGGACGACGGCGGCGGCCTGGGCGACGCCGGGGTGGGTGGCGAGGACGTTCTCGATCTCGCCGAGTTCGATCCGGAAGCCGCGGATCTTGACCTGGTCGTCGCCGCGGCCCAGGTAGGCGTACGTGCCGTCGTCGAGGTGGCGCACCAGGTCGCCGGTGCGATACATGCGGGTGCCGGGCGCCCCGTAGGGGTCGGCGGGGAACCGCTGGGCGGTCAGCGCGGGCCGGTTCAGGTAGCCGCGGGCCAGGCCCGCCCCGGCGACGTACAGCTCGCCGGTGAAGCCGGGCGGCACGGGCCGCAGGGCGGCGTCCAGGACGCGGGGGGTGAGGTCGGGGATGGGGCCGCCGAGCAGGGAGGGGGTGCCGGGGACGGCGTGGCCGGGGCCGAGGGGGGCGTGCGTGACGTGCACGGTGGTCTCGGTGATGCCGTACATGTTGACCAGGCGGGCGGCCGTGCCGCGGCGGGCGTACCAGTCGGCGAGACGGGCCACGTCGAGAGCCTCGCCGCCGAACACGACGTACCTGAGGGCCAGTTCGGGGGCGGCGGTACGGGCCCGGTCGGCGGCGTCGAGCTGGTGGAAGGCGGTCGGTGTCTGGTTGAGGACGGTGACCTTCTCGCGGGCCAGCAGGTCGAGGAAGTCCCCGGGCGAGCGGCTGACGTGGTACGGGACGACGACGAGCCGGCCGCCGTGCAGCAGGGCGCCCCAGATCTCCCAGACGGAGAAGTCGAAGGCGTAGGAGTGGAAGAGGGTCCACACGTCGTCGGGGCCGAAGCCGAACCAGTGGTCGGTGGAGGTGAACAGGCGCACCACGTTGCTGTGCGGGATCACGACGCCCTTGGGGCGGCCGGTGGAGCCGGAGGTGTAGATGACGTAGGCGGGGTGGGCGCCGTCCACGGCGGTACGCGGGGCGGTGTCCGGGTAGCCGGCGAGGTCCTCGGTCATCGCCTGCGGGTCGAGGACGAGGACGGGGGCCGCGTCCTCGAGCATCCAGGCCAGCCGGTCGGCCGGGTAGTCGGGGTCGAGCGGCAGGTAGGCGGCGCCGGATTTGAGGACCGCGAGCAGGGCGACGACCAGGTCGAGGGAGCGCGGCAGGGTGAGGGCGACGAGCCGTTCGGGGCCTGCGCCCTGCTCGACGAGCCGGTGGGCGAGGCGGTTGGCGCGGGCGTCGAGCTGCGCGTAGGTGAGGTGGTCTCCGTCGTGGCTGACGGCCACCGCGTGGGGGGTGGCCGCGGCGCGGGCGGCGAACAGGGTGTGCAGCGCGGGGCCGCCGGTGGTGGGCGCCGCGGCGGCGGGGGCGGCGGGGGCCGCCGCGTGGATCCGGCCGAGCGGCGTGTCCGGGCCCGCCTCGGCGAAGGCGCCCAGGAAACGGACGAAGCGCGCCAGATGGGCGTCGGTCTCGCTCTCGCCGTACACGGCCGCGTTGGCCTCGAGGTCGATCCGCGCGCCGGAGCCGTCGGGCTCCTCGTACACGGAGAACTTCAGGTCCTCCACGGGGCCGGTGGACACCGGGTGCACGGACGCCGCCGGGCCGCCGAAGTCCAGGGCGCGCCCGTAGGGCATGACGTTGACGACGGGGCCGTAGGCCCGTTCGCCGACCGCGCCGAGCTCGCGGCGCGCCTCCTCGTAGGGGTAGCGCTGGTGGCGCAGCAGCGGCTCGAGGGCGTCGCGCACGGAGGCGACCAGTTCGGCGAGCGGGGCGGCGGGGCGCGGTTCGACGTGCAGTGCGGGCACGTTGGCGACGGTGCCGGGCGCGCGGCGGGCGGCGGAGGTGCGGCGGGCGGTGACCGGCATGCCGAGGGTGACGGTCCGCTCCCCCGTCAGCCACTGGACGTAGGCGGCGACGGCGGCCGGGAAGGCGACCTGCCGGCCGGTCTCCGCGGCGCGGGCCACGGCGTCGAGTCCGGCGAGCACCTCGGGTCCGGCGGACGCGGTGCGGCGCAGCGCGCCCGGCGCTGCCGGGGCGGTGGTGCCGGCGAGGGTGACGGGCGTGTGGCGGGGGGTGGCGAGCCAGTGGGCGCGGTCCTGGGCGTAGGCGTCGGAGGCGCGCCAGTCGGCCTCGGCGGCGAGCAGGTCCCGTATGCCGGGCTCGGTGTCACCGGCTTCGGCGTCGCCTGCTTCGGCTCCGGCGCGGTAGGCGGCGGCCACGCGTTCGGCGACGAGGCGGAAGCCGTACCCGTCGAGGAGCAGGTGGTGCACGTGCTGGAACCAGCGGTGGCGGCCGGGGCCGAGGGTGAACAGCGCCTGGGTGAACAGGGGCCGGCCGCAGGTCACGTCGAGGGGCCGGGCGATGACGTCGCGCATCCAGGCGTCCGCGGCGGCCGCGGGGTCGTCCTCGGCGCTGACGTCGACGCGGTGCAGGGTGAAGGGGACGTCGTCGGCGACGGACTGGGTGACGGTCCCCTCGGCGTCGGTGTGGAAACGCAGCCGCAGGGCGTCGGTGCGGGCGACGGTGGCGCGCAGCGCCGCCTCGAAGCGGTCGGCGTCGAGGCCGCCGGTGAGTTCGACGTATTCGCCGGTGTTGAAGACGGGACTGTGCGGGTCCCGCGCCTGCGCG
This sequence comes from Streptomyces pristinaespiralis, assembly GCF_001278075.1. GTDB lineage: Bacteria > Actinomycetota > Actinomycetes > Streptomycetales > Streptomycetaceae > Streptomyces > Streptomyces pristinaespiralis. The sequence goes on from NZ_CP011340.1 coordinate 248,643, forward strand.
AACCAGATGCCGAGCTGGGCCGCCGTCAGCGGCAGACGCGCGTCGTCGGGAACGAGCACTCTTCCCCCAAGGTCCGGGCCGTCCGCGGCTGGGCGGCGAGAATCCCGCTCAGCCTCGCGGGAGGGGTTGACGGGGCGCTGACCCGCTCCTGATGTGCCGGTGCGGGCGTCAGCGCAGGCCGGTCTCGAAGGCGTAGATGGCCACGTGCACGCGGTTGCGCAGCCGCAGCTTGTTCAGCAGGTTCTGCACATGGGTCTTGACGGTGTGTTCGGACAGCGTCAGCGACTGGGCGATCTCGGTGTTGGACAGTCCGCGGGCCACCAGGTCGAGGATCTGGCACTCGCGGCCGGTGAGCTGCTCGGGCGGCACGTCGGAGACGGTGGCGGCGGCCCGGGGCCGGGGTGCGGCCTTCTCCGGCGTGGCGGCCGGGGCGGGTTCGGTGGTGGTGGGGGGCAGCGGGCCTCGGGTCAGCGAGTAGCCGGCGGCGGCCAGTGAGACGGCGGCGGCCAGCTGCTGGGAGGTGGTGGAGTGGGGCAGATGGCCGTGCAGGACGGCCGTGGTCCGGCCCTTGGGCTCGGCCCCGCCGACGGTGAGCACCCGTATGCCGGGGTCGACCTCGCGCAGCAGCGCGTCGGCCTCGTGCGCCTCGCGCAGCCCGTGGACGACGAGCACGTCGGGCGCCTGGGCCCGCAACGCTGCCAGGGCCCGCGGGCCGGGCTCGTCCTCCCCTATGACACTGATGCCGCCCTGCCCGTCGAGCAGGGAGCGGATCCCGGCCCGGGCGAGCGCGTCACCGCCGACGAGGAACAGCCGCACTCCCGGTGCGGCGGTCGCCCCGCCGGGCAGCATGCGCAGGACGGAGGCCTTGCCGCCGTGCGCGGGCGCCGTCCGGCCGAGGCCGGTTCCTGCTTCCGTCATGACCCGCCCCCTGTGCCGCACTTGTGGTCGTCAAGCACGATCACGCTATCCGCCGCCGGTGGGGCGGCCCGGGCTTCTCCAGCCGGCTTCGAGAGGGCGCTGAGCTGTTCAGGAGTCAGGGGCCTCGCGCGGGGTGCCGACCACGGGGCCGGGCAGAACCGCTCGAGGCCCGCTCGAGGCGCCGGGCCTGAAGGCGGGGGCGGGTTGACCGGGCCGGGCGGGCGGTGGTGGTATCGCGCTCCACGACGAGGGCATGGGACGATCATGGAGACATTCACCGGTCACGGCGACCGGCTCGCGGCATTCGGCAACCAGCTGATCGCGGTCCATCTGTGGCTGCGCGAGGAACTGGCGCGGCTCGCCGACGACGTCGACGCCTTCCTGGAGGGCGGCGAACGGCCGCGGGAGCTGCGGGCCCACTGCCTGACGTTCTGCTCCGCGGTGCGCCGCCACCACACCGAGGAGGACGACGCCGCCTTCCCCGCGCTGGCGCAGCAGTTCCCGGAACTGCGGCCGGTGCTGGAGGAGTTGGAGAACGACCACCACACGGTGGCGGACATCCTGCGCCGCATCGAGGAGCTGCTGGGCGGCCTCGGCACGGGCGAGGGCGCGCTGCCCGCGCAGGAGGTGCGCAAGGAACTGGACGGTCTGGCGGCCCTGTTGGAGTCCCACTTCGTGTACGAGGAGAAGAAGATCGTCACGGCCCTGAACGGCCTGTCCGCGCCGCTGCCGGGCGGCGTGGTCCTCCAGGACGTCATCCAGGACGTGTCCGGGCAGGAGTAGCCGGGGGCGGGCGGCTGCGGTGGTGTCCGCCGGGCGGCCGTGTCCTCACGCTGATGCCGGGGTTCCGCCCCGGCCCGGTCCGGTCGCTCGCGCCGGAGCCCCGGCGCTTCCGGTGCCGACCCGGCGCGGCCCGGCCCGGTCAGTGCTGGTGGTGCGCCATCGCCGCCAGGAAGCCCGGGTCGAGCATGGTGCGGGCCGAGGTGTCGTCGGCCGGGTCGAGGCCGGCGTCGTGGCAGGCGACGGACAGCAGGTAGCGGCCGCCGAGCGCGGGGTGCGTGGCGAAGGCCCATTCGCCGCGGGTGGCGGGTGAGCCGTCGGGGGCCAGCAGGCGGCCGCTGCGCAGGCCGAAGCCGAACTCGGTGAAGCCCAGGCGCATGCCCTGGCCGAGGGCCTTGGTGTAGGCCTCTTTGAGGGTCCACAGGCGCAGGGTCTGGGCGGTCTGTTCGCGCTCGGGCAGCGGGGCGAGTTCGGCGGCCTCCGTGGGGGTGCACATCTGGGCCTGGAGGAGGTCGAACCGCATGCGGCGGTCGGCCGGTTCTGCGTCGACGCCGATGCGGCCGTGGCGGCTGAGGCCGACGGCCATGAGGTCGCCGGTGTGGGTCAGGCTCAGGTCGATCTGGTCGAAGCCGCGCAGGTAGGGGCGGCCGCCGAGGCGGTAGGCGAGGTCGAGGGTCTCGGGGTCGACGCGCAGGGCCGCGGCCGCGGTGTGTTTCATCAGCAGCCGGGCGGCGACGAAGCGGAAGCGCACCGTCGCATCGGGGATGCGGCGGTAGCGGGTCCAGTCGCGGCCCAGCAGCCGGCGCAGGCGGGGTGCGGTGAGCGCGGCGGGCAGCCATTCGCCCCAGGTGGTGTGCACGACCGCGTTTCCCGTCCGGGTCAGGTTCTCGTGCACGCCCTGCCACGGCCCGGCGGGCCGGGGCACGTGGATCGGTGTGCTGATCCTCTGCTCGTTCATCGCTTACCCCTCCCGAAGGCGGCCGGTCGTGCCGGCCCCGCCCTGGCCGGTCTGTCAGCCGGCGAGCCGTGTGTCGTACAGGTCGAAGCTGCGGTGGTCCCGGTAGCGCGCGAGCACCTCTTCGAGGACCGCCTTGGTGGTGTTCCCGGGGAGTTCGGGGACCGGGACGCCGAGTCTGCGGCCGATGCGGGTGAGGGCGAGGACGGCCCATGCCGGGTCGGACAGGAAGGTGCCGGTGCCGTCCTGGCCCTGCCACACGCCCAGGCAGGCGGCGGCCGCGAGGACCAGGGCGTAGCGGTCGGCCAGGGCGCAGACGCGGGGGTCGACGAGTGCGGCGTGGGTGATGTCGGGGAGGGCGGCGCACTGTTCGCGCAGGGCGCGCATCTCCTGGACGAACGCGTCGGCGAGGTCGGCGAGGGCGGCCCAGGCGTCCGAGGTGGTGCGCAGGGGGGCGAGGCGTTCGGCGGTGCCGATCAGGGACGCGGTCAGGACGTCGTCGCTGCCGGTGAGGGTGAGGGCGCGGTAGTCGAAGGCGGGCAGCGGCGCCCGGGGCAGGAACAGCCGGCCGGCCGGTTCGTCGGTGCGGAACCAGGAGCGGCGGGCGAGGGTGGGCAGTTGGGGCACGATGACGGCCTGGCAGGCGGCGGTGCCGGCGTGGCCGAGTCCGGCGACGGGCAGGTCGCGGACGAGTTTCTGGAAGCCGCCGTAGCGCGGGCCGCGGTCGTAGCCGTGCGCGCCGAGGACGGTGGAGAGCTCCTCGAGGTCCTCGCGGAGCAGGTCGGGCATGGTCATCTTGACGGCGGCGGCGAGCAGGTGGGAGCTGTCGGGCAGCAGGCTCAGGGCGCGCAGTCCGGTGACGGCCATGCTGTCGCAGGCGAGCAGGTCGGCGAAGACGCCGGCCAGCACGGTGTGCCAGCGGCGGGGCGGGACGCCGGCGGGCCGTCCGGTGACGGCGGCGCGGACGGCGAAGCGCAGGACGCTGTCGACGCCGGCGACGACGGTGGCGGGGATGAGGCAGCGGTTGACCTGGTAGGTGCGCAGGGCGAGCGGGACGCCGTCGCCGAGGTCGCCGACGAGGGTGTCGGCCCCGGCGGGGCAGTCGGTGAACTCGAGGCCCGCGAAGCGGCTGCCGCGCATGCCCGGGGTGAGGGCGCGCGGCAGCCGGCGCAGGCCGCCGGGCGGCAGCCGCTCGGGGTCGAGCAGCAGCACGGAGTGGCTTCGTGGGCCGGTCGAGGACGCCGTACGGGCGTACATGACGTAGGCGTCCGCCCGGTCGGCGTTGATGACGACGTCCTTGCGTCCGGACAGGACGAAGCCGCCGTCGGGGGTGGGTCGTGCGGTGAACTCGTCGCGCAGGATCGCGTTGGCGTGGGCGAGTTCGTGGTGGAGGATCGGGGTGCGGCCGCCGGCCAGGAGCACGCGGGCGGTCGCTTCCCGCTGTGCGGTGTCGCCGGCCGCCCAGACGGCGGAGGCGCCGAACAGCGAGGTGATGCCGTGGCCGAAGCCGAGGGCGACGTCGCGGCGGAAGAGAGGGCGCAGGACCTGGGCGAGGAGGTCGGGGCGGATGAGGCGGCCGCCGAGTTCGTGGGGGACGAGTTCGGCGGTGAGTCCGGCGTCGGTGAGCAGCGCTTCGGTGGCGGCGGGGATCTCGCGGCGGTCGTCGGCGTCCAGGAGGGGTGTGTAGCCGTGCGGGTTGCGCGGGTCGTCGGGGTCGCCGAGGAGGTTCTCCAGCCAGGCGGCCCGCTCGGCGGCGCCGGGCGGGGCGCCGCCGTGCGCCCCCGGGCCCGTGGCGGGCCCGGGGGTGCTCGGTCGGTGGCCCGCCGCTGCCGGGGCGGGCGCGGTCACGGGTGCGGTCACAGGACGCGGACCGCGCTCTCCGCGTGCTTCTTGGCGAGGGCGAGGGTGGCGCCGCTGTTGCGGCCCAGGGCCTCGCGGACGTAGCGGCGGGCGGTCTGCACGTCGGCGTCCGGGCCGAGGACGGACTCGATGTTCTCCGGGCGCAGGACGACGCTGTGCTGGGAGGTGACGGTGACGCCGGTCTCGTCGGGGACGACGGACCATTCGCCGGTGTGGGCGGCCATCAGCAGCGGGGTGGCGGTCTGCTTGTAGACGATGCGTCCGGCGTGGGGGAAGCAGACGCGGACGGACTCGGTGGTGTGGGTGGAGCCGTCGGCGGTGACGGTGTCCATGGCCATGACCTGGACGCCGGGCTGGTCCTCCGTCAGCTCCAGGCGGGAGACGTGCGGGACGAGCTGGGGCCAGTCCGCCACCCGGTAGAGGAAGTCGTAGACGAGTTCGGCGGGGCCGTTGACGCGGACGGAGTCCTCGAAGGACAGGACGAGGTCGTCGAGCTGGGACCAGCGTTCGGCGAGCCGGCTGAGGTTGTCCAGTTCGGCGCGGCTGTTGGTGTCGGTGGCGCGTTCGACCCAGGCGACGTCGTCGGCGGCGTCGCCGGCGACGGTGAAGTCGTGCAGCAGGGTCAGCTTGGACCGGTTCGCGTCGAGCGGTTCGACGATCCAGGTGCCGCCCATGGACTGCACCGGGGAGGCGGGCAGTTCCTGGCGGAACTCGATGCGGCGCCGGGCGGGGTCGAGGACGCGGCGGGAGGTCCAGGACTTGACCTGTCCGTTGGCGGTGGCCCACATGCGCAGGCGTTCGCTGGCGCCGTCGAACTCCAGGCGTTCCACGTGGACGTTGGGCGGGAAGAACAGCGGCCACTGGACGGCGTCGGAGATCAGGCCGTAGACCACGCCGGCGGGCGCGGCCACGTTCACCTCGTGCGTCGTTGCGTGCACTCGCTCAGCGGACATCTTTTCTCTTCCTTCTTCAGACGTTGCCCAGGCCGCCGCAGACGTTGAGTGCCTGGGCGGTGATGGAGGCGGCGTGTTCGGTGGTGAGGTAGCCGACCAGGGCGGCCACTTCTTCGGGGGTGGTGTAGCGGCCGAGGGGGATCTTGGCCTCGAACTGCTCCTGTACGTATTCCTCCGTGGTGTCCCACGCGGCGGCGTAGCCCTGGCGGACGCGTTCGGCCAGCGGGGTCTCGACGTAGCCGGGGCAGACCGCGTTGACGGTGATGCCGGCGGGGGCGAGTTCCTTGCCGAGGGCTTTGGTGAAGCCGACGACGCCGTGCTTGGAGGCGGAGTAGGGGGCGCCGAGCAGGACGCCCTGTTTTCCCGCGGTGGAGGCGATGTTGATGATGCGTCCCCAGGTGGCGTCGGCGAGGCCGCCGTTCTTGAGGACTTCGCGGGTCAGCAGGAAGACGCTGTTGAGGTTGGTGTCGATGACGTCGTACCAGAGTTCGTCGGCGATGTCGGCGGTGGGTCCGCCGCCGCTGCGTCCGACGTTGTTGACGAGGACGGTGACGGGTCCGTAGGTGTCCAGGACGGTGCGCACGAGGGCGGCCACCGAGTCGCGGCAGCGGACGTCGGCGGCGGCGCCCTCGGCCTCCAGGCCTTCGTCGCGGAGGTCCTCGACGGTCTGTTTGACCTCCAGGGCGGTGCGGGCGCAGATGAAGACGCGGTGGCCGCGGCGGCCGAGGTCGCGGGCGACGGCGAGGCCGATGCCGCTGGTGGCGCCGGTGACCAGGGCGACCGGCGGCGTCGCCGGCGACGGTGCGGTCATCGTTGTGCCTCCTTGTGCGGTGCGCCGACGGTGCTGTCGACGGTGTCCCGGTCCGCTCGACGGCCGGACGAGGCCCGCTCGAGAAGGGACTCAGGTGTGCTGTGGGGCTGGTGCGGTGCTGTCAGGGACAGCGGTCGCAGGGCCTCGTCGAGGGCGCGGGGGGTGAGCAGGCCGCCGTGGGCGGCGAGGTAGCCGTCGGGGCGGATGAGCGCCCAGGCGCCGGAGGCGAGGCCCAGGGCGCGGCGCAGGGCGCCGTCGGGGTCGGGCAGGGGGCGTGGGCCGGGGGTGGTGGTGTCGCCGACGGTGCGCACGGACAGCCAGGCGCCGTGGCGGGCGGCGGCGTCGGTGGCGGTGCGGACGGGGGTGCCGGCGGCGGTGTGGGCGCCGGGGGCGACGAGCAGGGTCCAGCGCACGTCGCGCAGTTCGTCGGCGAAGGCGCGCGGGCCGGGCGAGGCGGGTTCGCGGGCGGTGGCGGTGGCGGCGCGTTCGCCGGGGGCGGGCACATGGCGGTGCCTGGGTACGAACACGGGCGCGGCGACGGGCGCGGCGACGGGGACGGGTTCGGGTCCTGCGCCGGTGGTCAGCGGGCTGGTGGCGTAGTCGATGCGCAGTCCGGACATGCCGCCGAGGACCTTGCGCTGGATGGCGCGGCGCAGCGGGGGCACGGCGCGTACGACGGTGAAGACGGCGGGCAGGGCGAGGGAGGCGAGGGCGTTCTTGAGCTGGACGAGGAAGGTGGCGGTGCGGGTGGAGCCGAGGAGCTGCTTGCCGATGGGGACGCGTTCGGTGCTGTAGGTGTCCAGGAGCGCGGGGCCGGCGTGGCCCTGGTGGACCATGGCGAGTTTCCAGGCGAGGTTGTAGGCCTCCTGGATGCCGGTGTTCATGCCCTGTCCGGAGGCCGGGCTGTGGACGTGGGCGGCGTCGCCGGCGACGAAGACGCGGCCTTGGTGCATGCGGGGCACCATGCGCTGCTGGAAGGTGAAGACGGAGACCCATTCGGGGTCGCCAACGTGGACCTGGTGGCCGAGGCCGGTGGTGAGGCGGTCGGCGATGCGTTCGGCGGCGCCGGCCGCGTCGGGGGTCCGGGGGGCGGTGTCCAGCAGCCGCCAGTGGCCCGGGCGGGCGTAGGGCACCATCATCATGGCCTGTTTGCCGGTGTGGACCCAGTAGATGCTGTCGGGTTCGAGGTCGGTGCGTACGGGTGCGTCGGCCAGCAGCCAGGTGTCGCGGCTCTCGCCGATCAGGGGCAGGCCGAGCTGTTTGCGTACGGTGCTGTGGCCGCCGTCGCAGCCCACCAGCCAGGGTGTCTCGCAGATCTCCTCGGTGCCGTCGGCGTGCCGCAGGGTGGCTCGTACGGTGGTGGTGTCCTGCTCGAGGCCGGTGAGCCGTACGCCCCATTCGATCTCGACGCCGAGCCGGGCGACGGCGTCGCGCAGGACGGCCTCGGTGCGGGTCTGCTCGATGATCACGGTGTAGGGGTGGCGGGTGGGCATGCTGCGGTAGTCGGCCTCCAGGCGCACCAGCCGGCGGCCGGAGGCGAACATGGTGAACGCCCGGTTCTTGCGGCCGGCTTCGATGACGGGTGCGGCGGTGCCCATCTGGTCGAGGGTTTCCAGGGTGCGCGGGTGGACGGCGACGGCGCGGCTGGTGCGGGCGGGGCCGGTGGCGGCGTCGACGAGGCGGACGCGCAGGCCGCGGCGGGCCAGTTCGTGGGCGGCGGTCAGGCCGACCGGGCCGGCGCCGGCGACCAGGACGTCGGGCCGGCGGTCATCGGACACCGGCCGCCTCCAGCGGGGCGGCGGCGTCCTCGGTCTCGTACATGGCGGGTTCGGCGGTCACCAGTGGCTTGAGGTCGGCCACGATGGCGCGGAAGCCGTCGCTGCCGACGGCGGCGCGGTGTGCCTCCGCGCTGTCCCAGACGGCGATCTCGAGGTGGACGTTCCCGGCGCCGAGGGCGCGCAGGTTCTGGTGGCTGACGTAGCCGGGCTGGGCGGACATGTAGGCGGTGAGGCGGGCGCGGACGGCGAGGAAGGCGTCGTGGTCGCCGTGCACGGTCAGCTTGTTGACGAAGGTCACCATGGGTCGTCTCCTTGCGGAAGGGGTCGCCGGCGTGGGCGGGGTGTCAGGCGGCGGCTTCTGCGGCGGCGCGGTCGCGCAGCCGGCGGCGCAGTTCCTGGCGGCGGGGTTTGCCGGTGGGGGTGCGCGGGACGGTGTCGAGGGCTTCGACGCGGCGGATGCGTTCGAAGTGGGCGAGCCGGGAGTTGGCCTTCTCGGTGATCGCGTCGAGGACGTCGAGGACGGCGTGGGCCGCGTGCTGCGGGGGCCCGGGGGTCTCGCGCAGGACGATGCCGGCCCATACGACGGCGCCGTGCACGGCGTCGGGCCAGCCGACGACGACGCATTCGGCGACGCGGGGGTCGTCGGCGATGATCCGTTCGACGGCGGACGGTGAGACGAGTTCGTTGTCGTACTTGAAGACGTCGCCGAGCCGGTCGACGAGGTGGAGGACGCCGTCGGCGTCCTGGTAGCCGATGTCGCCGGTGGAGAACCAGCCGTCGGCGTCGATCGGTGAGGGTTCGTCGTCGTCGAGGTAGCCGGCCATCACCTGCGGTCCGCGGACCTGCACTTCGCCGGTGGCCCACACGTCCGCCACCTCGCGCGAGTCGAGGCCGACGATGCGGGACTCGGTGCCGGGCAGGGGGTGTCCGACGGCGCCGGGACGGGTGTCGTCGAGGCGCTGGTTGTGGGACAGCGGGGAGAGTTCGGCCATCCCGTAGCCCTGGACGACGGGGACGCCGAGCAGTTGGCTCAGCCGGCGGGCGGCGGCGGGCGCGAGCGCGGTGCCGCCGGACAGGACGGCGGTGAGCCGGGGCAGGGCGGGGACGGCGTCGGGGGACGCGGCCGGTCGCGGGTCGGCGGCGAGGCGGTGCAGGCGGGCGGGGAGCCCGTAGTAGTGGGTGGCGCCCGTGCGGGCGGCCAGCGCGAGGGAGGCGAGGGGGTCGCCGTCGGGGCACAGCACCTGCGCGGCTCCGGCGCACACGGCCGAGTTGAGGTGCATCACGTGGAACAGCGGCAGGTGGTTGAGGGTGACGGAGTCCGGGCCGAGGCCGTGGGCGAGGGCGATCTGGTGGGCGTTGGCGACCAGGTTGCGGTGGGTCAGGCGCACGCCCTTGGGACGGCCGGTGGTGCCGGTGGTGAACTGCACGCACACGGTCGCCGACAGGTCGGCCGGTCCGTGGGCGGGTGCGGCCGGCCCGTCGTCCGCGCCGTGCAGGGCGACGTGGAGCGGGGTGGCGTCGGCGGGGACCACGCCGTCGTCGGCGTCGGTGACGACGATGGTGTGCAGGCGGGGCAGTTGCTCGCGCATCTTGGTGAGCAGTTCGGCGGTGGCGCAGGGCACGAACGCGATCTCGATCGCGGCGGCGGTGAACACGTGCCGCAGTGCCGCCTCGCCGATGAGCGGGTTGACCAGGGCGATGGTGCTGCCGCTGCGGCTGGTGCCGTAGTAGGTGGCGGCGAACGCGGCGTCGAGGGTGTTCGCCACGCCGACGGTGGTGCCCGGCCGGCCGGTGGCGCGCAGGAGGTAGTGGGCGACGCGGTCGGCGCGGGCGTCGAGTTCGGCGTAGGTGAGGGTGTGCTGCCCGCAGGTCAGGGCGGTGCCGTCGGGGTCCCGGACGGCGGCCTGGCGCAGCAGTCCGTCCAGGGGCAGTTCCGGGTGCGTGAATCGCGGCACGGCGTGGTCCTCCTCCGGGTGGCGGATGCCGCGACCGGCCCGGCCTGCCGGGAGGGGCACCAGCGCTGGCAGGCACCGGTCGGGTGTCGGGTGCCACGCTGTGCGGCGGCGCTCGAGAAACCGTGGAAGTCCGCTCGACGGTCCCTCGGCGGTGCGCGGACGGGCGGCGGAGCGGGCGGCCGGCCGGGGGCGGGGCGGCCGGCGTCGCGGGGCGGGGCGGCCGGCGTCGCAGGGCGGGGCGGTGGCCGGGTGCGAGCAACGCTCCAGCGGCGTGCGGGCGGGCCTCCATCGGGACCGGCCACGTTGGGCCGCGTACGTCCTTGCCTGCGCAGGGATCCGGGCCGTGTCGCGACGTGCCGCCCCATCTGGCGGCCGGCGCCGCTTCGCGGACACTCCCCCGGGCCCCGCGTACGGACCGATTCGCCACCCGATGGGGGTTTGACGCATGACGCAGACGACGATCGACCGGCCGGGGGTCTCGGCTCTTCAGGAGGCCGTGCAGGGCGCGGCGGACCGGCTGGTCCAGGCCGGTGCGGCCGGCGTGCAGTTCCGGGTCACCCGGGGGGACAACTCCTTCGTCGTCACCTCGGGGATCGCGGAGCTGGGCTCGGACCGGCCGGTTCCCGCGGACGGCCGTTTCCGTATCTCGTGCATCACCAAGCCGTTCGTGTCCGTGGTGGTGCTGCAGCTGGTCGCCGAGGGCCGCCTCGACCTGGACCGCACGGTGGAGAGCTACCTGCCGGGGCTGCTGCCGTACGGCGAGAAGATCACCGTCCGGAACCTGATGCAGCACACCAGCGGCCTGTACAACTACATGGACTCGTTCCAGAAGCCGGGCGACCGGTTCCTGCGCGACCGCTACAAGCACTACGAGCCCGAGGACCTGATCGCGATCGCGGCGGCCAAGCCGCTGGAGTTCGAGCCGGGCACGAAGTTCGCGTACTGCAACACCAACTACTTCATCGTCGGCCTGCTCATCAAGAAGATCACGGGCCGCTCCTACCGCGAGGAGATCACCGAGCGGGTGCTGGAGCCGCTGGGGCTGAAGGAGACGACGCTGCCGGGCGACGACCCGAACATCCCCGGGCCGCACGCCCGCGGCTACATGCAGATCGGCGGCGAGCCGGTCGACGTGACGCTGATGAACCCCTCGGAGGCGGGCTGCGCGGGTGAGATCATCTCCACCACGGCGGACCTGGACCGGTTCTTCACGGCCCTGTTCAGCGGCGAGCTGCTGAACGAGCCGGAGTTCACCGAGATGACGACGCCGCTGCCGCCGGAGATGATCGAGAACCTGCCGATGGGCATCGGCTACGGCCTGGGCATCATGAAGCTGGAGAACGACGACGACCTGGACCTGTGGGGCCACGGCGCCGGCATCCCCGGCTACGCCACGTTCGCGGCCACCACCCGCGACCGATCCGCCCGGGTGCAGCTGTCGTTCACGATCGGCGACAAGGACTTCGGCCCGGAGGCCGAGCAGGCCGTCATCCGCGGTGTCAACACCGCCCTGTGCTCCTGAGGCCGTGATGACGGACCAGGTGAGGAAATCGGTCGTCGTCACCGGCGGCGGCACGGGTATCGGCGCTGCCACGGCCCGCGCTTTCGCGGACGACGGTGCGCATGTGCTCATTGTCGGACGCAGTGAATCGACGCTGAAGGAAACAGCGGACGGGCACGACCGGATTCGAATTCTGGTCGCCGATGTCCACGACCACGACGCGCCGGATCTCATTGTCCGGACGGCGCTCGAGGAATTCGGCCGTCTCGATGTTCTCGTGAACAATGCGGCCGTCACCGGATTCGCGTCCCTGGACGGTCTGGAACGCGAATCCGTGCGTCGGCAGTTGGGCACCAATCTCCTCGCGCCCGTATTTTTGACGCAGGCGGCCCTGGACGCGCTCGAGGAGGCCGGCGGGGTCGTGGTGAACGTCAGCTCGGCGGGTTCGCTGGGCCGCCGGGCCTGGCCGGAGAACTCGGTGTACGGGATGGCGAAGGTGGCGCTCGACTTCCTGACCCGCACCTGGGCCGTCGAGCTCGCGCCGCGCGGCATCCGGTCGGTCGGTATCGCGCCCGGTGTCGTGGACACCGGTGTGGGGGTGCGGGCCGGGATGCCGGCGGAGGCCTACGAGGCGTTCCTCGCGCAGATGGCGGAGCGGATCCCGGCGGGCCGGGTCGGCCGGCCGGAGGACATCGCATGGTGGATCGTGCAGTTGACCCGGCCGGAGGCCGGGTACGCCAACGGCACGGTCGTGGCGGTGGACGGTGCGCTGTCGGTGACCTGACGCCGCCGCGTCGCGCACCTGGAGCGGCCCCCGGGGAGTTCTCCCCGGGGGCCGCTCCCTTGTCCGGTCCTGCCGTCGTTTTGTCTGCCGGGTGCTCTCAGCGGGCGACGGTGGCGGTGACGTAGCGGACGGGGACGTCGATGCGGATGAGGCCGTCGGCGCCGCGCAGGGCGTCGAGTTCGCCGGTCAGGCGGGTGCGCAGGGCGGCGGCCTCGTCGGTGGGCAGGTGCTGCCACAGCAGGCGCATGCCCTGGGTGTGGGACCACTCGACCCAGTCCTCGCCGCTCGCGGCGGTCATCTCCACCACCTCGTCGGTGATGACGGTGTCGGTGAATCCGGCCTGCCGCAGAGCGGCTTCGAGGTCGGCGGGGTCCTCGAGCCAGGAGTGCAGCTGGCGCCGCAGCTGCTCGGGGTGCCAGGCGGGCGGCAGGTGCTGGAGCAGCGACATGGGGATCCAGCGGCTGAACAGCGGCGGCAGGAAGGGGAACTGGTCCTTGTGGAAGACGGGGCTGGTGAACGCGATTCGGCCGCCGTCGCGCAGCAGGTCGGCGTAGCGGGCGAGGGCGGCGCGGGCGTCGGGCAGGAAGATGACGCTGTAGCTGCCCAGGACGAGGTCGAAGGACCGGGCGGGCAGGTCGGGGTGTTCGCCGTCCATGACCCGCAGTTCGACGTTGTCGATGCCCTGGCGGCGGGCCTCCTGGCCGGCCTGTTCGATCATCGCCTCTGCGATGTCGATGCCGAGCGCGTGGCCGGTGGGGCCGATCCGGTCGGCGGCGGGCAGCAGGGTGGCGCCCAGACCGCAGCCGACGTCGAGGAGCCGCTGTCCGGGCTGCGGGCGGGCGTGCTCGACGAGCCGGCGGCCCATGGGGGTGAAGAACTCGACCCCGAGCCGGTCGTAGGCCGCCGCGGCCTTGTTGAAGGCGGCGGTGACTTTCGTCTTGTAGGTGGTGGCGGTGTCCACGGTCAGCTCCGGGGGTGGTGGCGGCATGGATCTGTTCAGGGTGAATGCTGCGGCCTTTTGGCCGGGTGGTGGTGGAGGACCGTTCGAGAGCCGGTCGACGGCGGCAATTCGCTGCTTGCCCGGCCTCTTCGGCCACCGCACAATGTCGGCCAGTGTCCTGAATTTCTTTTGGGCGCCCGGCGAAGGGAATGCGATGAGCAGTCATATAGCGGCGGTGCGCCGCATGGTGGAGGCGTACAACACGGGAAAGACCGATGACGTCGCGGAATTCATCCACCCGGATTATCTGAATCCGGCGACGATGGAGCACATGGACCTGCGTGGTCCCGACTCGTTCGCGATGGCCGTGAAGTGGCTGAAGATGACCTTCTCCGAGGAGGCGTACCTCGAGGAGGTCCTCATCGAGGAGCGCGGCGACTGGGTGCGCGCCAACCTCGTTCTGTACGGCCGTCATGTCGGCAACCTGGTGGGCATGGCGCCGACCGGGCGCCGTTTCTCCGGGGAGCAGATCCATCTGATCCGCCTGGTCGACGGCAAGATCCGTGACCACCGTGACTGGCCGGACTACCAGGGCACCTACCGGCAGCTCGGGTCGCCGTGGCCGGAGCCGAACGGCTGGAGGGACTGAGCCATGATTCTCGTCACCGGAGCGACCGGCAAAGTGGGCCGTGAGGCCGTGGAACAGCTCGCCGCGGCGGGCCGTCGGGTGCGCGCCCTGAGCCGTACCCCCGAGGAGGCGAACCTGCCGGCCGGCGTCGAGGTGGTGGCGGGCTCCCCCGCCGACCCGGCGTCGCTGGCCGCCGCGTTCCAGGGGGTGGACTCGGCGCTGGTGGTGCTGTCCGGCGATGTGGCGGGCGAGGCCCGCAACGTCGCCGCGGCCGCCGCGGCGTCGGGCGTCGGGCACCTGGTGTTCCTGTCGTCGGCGAGCGTGCTGCATCCGCTGCCGCACGGCATCGCGGACGAGCACCGGGCCGCGGAGGAGGCCATCACCGCGTCCGGCGTCGACACGACGTTCCTGCGTCCCGGCCCCTTCCACGCCAACACCTCGTGGTGGATCAGGACCGTGCGGGAGAGCGGCGCGGTGCGCTGCTGGATCGGCAACAACCCGGGTGCGCCGATCGACGAGTACGACATCGCCTCCTCTGCGGTGGCCGCGCTCACCGACGAGCGCCACCGGGGCAAGGCGTACGTGCTGACCGGTTCCGAGGTGCTGACCTCGAAGGAGCAGGCCCGCATCCTGGGCGAGGTCCTGGGCCGTGAACTGGACTTCTCCGTCGCGCCGCAGGAGGAGGTCGTGGAGGTCTTCGCGGGCATCACCGGCGACCGTCCGGCGGCGGTGACCAACGTGGCCGCCCTGCACAGCCCCGAGGTGCCGTGGGCCCGGCCGACGCCGGCGGTACGGCTGCTGACCGGCCGTGAGCCGCGCGGCTACCGGGCGTGGGCAGAGGCGAACGCGTCGCTGTTCGCCGCCGAGGAGGTGACGGTATGAGCACCGGGGCCGGCGGTACGGTCCTGGTGACCGGTGCGACGGGCCTTCAGGGCGGGGCGACCGCGCGTGAACTGGTGCGCCGTGGGCGCACGGTGGCGGCGCTGGTGCGCGACCCGGCCTCCGAGGCGGCCCGGGCGCTGGCCGACCTGGGCGTGACGCTGGTGCGCGGCGACCTGGACGACGAGGCGTCGCTGCGTTCCGCGATGGAGGGTGTGCACGGGGTGTTCTCCGTGCAGACGTTCATGACGCCCAAGGGCCTGGGCGGCGAGGTCCGTCAGGGCCGCGCGGTGGCGCGTGCGGCGAAGGCCGCCGGCGTGGCGCACGTCGTGTACAGCTCGGTGGGCGGTGCGGAACGGCACAGCGGCGTACCGCACTTCGAGTCCAAGCGTCACATCGAGCGGTACCTGCAGGAGCTTTCGGTGCCGGTGACGGTGCTGCGTCCGTCGTTCTTCATGGACAACTTCGCCGCGCACGGTCCGCGACTCGTGGACGGGACGCTGGTGGTGCAGCTGGCGCTGAAGCCGGACACCCGCGTGCAGTTCATCGCCGTGGAGGACATCGGCTTCTTCGCCGCCGAGGCGTTCGAGCGGCCCGCCGAGTACGTGGGCCGTGCGGTGGAACTGGCGGGCGACGAGCTGAGCGCGAGGGAGGTCGCAGAGGCGTTCGCCGCGCGTACGGGTCTGCCGGCCCGGTTCGAGGAGCTGCCGCTGGACGCGGTGGCCGGGAACCCGTACATCCCCAACGCGCCGGAGATTGCGCTGATGTTCGAGTGGTTCCAGGAGCACGGCTACCGGGCGGACATCCCCGCGCTGCGCGCCGAGCACCCGGGGCTGCTGTCCTTCGCGGCGTACCTGAAGTCCCTGGACCTCTGAGCCGCCTGCACCGAGGGGCCCGGACCGCGTCGGCGGTCCGGGCCCTTCGCGTGGTGCCGCTCCCCTGCGCGCGCCGCGCCACCACCCCGAGCAGAACGCACCAAAAGTCCCTTATCGGTATGATCCATTTCAGGGGTCTTCCGTTCGGAGATGTCAGGCGAGGGGCGTGGGGCCCCACCAGGTCCGGCAGGCCCTCACGCGAGGAGACGCTTCATGCAACGGCCCATCATCGCCGGAGTTGACGGCAGCTCCGACAGTCTGATCGCAGCGGGCTGGGCGGCCGGCGAGGCACGGCGGCACGGGGCGCCCCTGGTGCTGCTGCACGGTCATGTTCCGCAGGCGGGGTTCTACCGGGTGCTCGCCGG
Source organism: Streptomyces pristinaespiralis (assembly GCF_001278075.1). Lineage (GTDB taxonomy): Bacteria > Actinomycetota > Actinomycetes > Streptomycetales > Streptomycetaceae > Streptomyces > Streptomyces pristinaespiralis. The sequence continues at coordinate 264,625 of NZ_CP011340.1, forward strand.
CGACATCGAGCACGAGCGCCGCGCGGCGCGGCAACTGCTCGATGACGCCCTGGCTTGGGTGCGCGAACACTTCGAGGACGTCGAGGTGAGTGCCGAGCTGGTGGTGAAGCCGGAGGCGGAGCTGCTTGTCGAGCGCGGCCGGAACGCGCGGATGATCGTGCTCGGCTCCCGGCGGCCGGGCCCGGTGACGGGCTTCTTCCTCGGATCGGTCGGACTTCGCGTGCTGAGCAGAGCCGCCTGCCCCGTGGTCATGATCCGCGGCGGCTCGGCCGGCCGCCGGCCGCGGGACGGCGAGATCGTGGCCGGTGTCCCCCGGGAGGAGGAGGCCGAGGCGGTCCTGGACTTCGCCTTCCGGGCCGCCGCCGCGCGCGGTGTGCCGCTGCGCGCGGCGCGCGCCTGGAGCCTGCCCACCATGTTCACCCACGAGCCCGAGCTGTCGCGCCGCGCGAACGAGCACGGTGGGCTGGAGGAGGTCCACCGCCATGACCTCGCGAACCTGCTGGCGCCGTGGCGTGAGCGCCATCCGCAGGTCACGGTGGTGGAGCATGTCGAACCGAGTCCGACCGCCGAGATGCTGGTGAGTCTGGCGGCCTCTGCCCAGCTCCTCGTCGTCGGCCGCCGCGCCGAACCCCGCAGCCGTTATGTGGGCCATGTCGCCCACGCGACCCTCCACTTCGCCGACGCGCCCATCGCCCTCATTCCTCATCCGCTGGACGCGGCCGCCGACGGGTGACACAGGCCGACGACAGCCCCGCGGTGCGCACGACGAACGCCGGGCTTGCCCGAGGCAGGACGCCGCCCTCCGCACCGCCTGCACCGGCCGGACCCGTCCCCGGCGTCCTGACGCCGGGCCGGTGTCGAGGCCGTCCCCGGTCGTCGGCGCCGGACTCGGGCGCGGCCCGGCGGCGGCACCGCATGACCTGCCCCCTGGGCCGCGACCCGGCCGACCGGGCGTGAGGCCGTGCGCGGGCGTTCCACGGGCGGGGTGACCGCACCGGCGGTCAGCGTCCGTCGAGCAGCTTCACGGCCGTCCGGACGATCTCCTCGGGAGCCGGTGAGGCATCCAACGAGGCTCCCCTCTCGTCCGGTTCGAGCGGCTCGAGCGTGGCGAGCTGGGAGTCGAGCAGGGTCTGCGGCATGAAGTGGCCCCTGCGCCCGCCGAGCCGGCCCGCGAGCACCTCGCGGTCGGCGGTGAGCTGGAAGAAGACCGCGGCGGGGCAGGCCGACCTCAGGATGTCCCGGTAACGCCGCCGCAGGGCGGAGCAGGACGCCACTCCCCCGCTGCCGGCGGCGTCGCGGTCGCCCAGCCAGCGTCCGACGGACTCCAGCCACGCCCGGCGGTCCCGATCGTCCAGCGGAACTCCCGACGCCATCTTCCGGATGCTGTCGGGCGAGTGGAAGTCGTCCGCCTCGGCGAAGGGCACCCCCAGACGCTCGGCCAGCTGCCGGGCGACCGTCGACTTCCCGGCCCCGGACACTCCGGAGATCACGACGCACGGAGGACGGCTCGACGTGCGGTGGGTCATCGGCTCTCCCTCCAGGTCCCGCGTGCGACGACCGGTGCGGCCCGGCTGTGGTGGGTGTCCCCTCAGGAGTCGGCCGGCATGACGGCTTCCTCGTGGAGCAGGTCGTCCCGCCGTCCAGGGGTGGTGTGGCGTGGGGGCGGCCCGTCCGAGCCGGCCGGATACTCCTCCATGGGCACCAGGTCCCGCTCCCAGGCGGACAGGACCGGTTCGACGACACGCCAGGCCTCCTCGGCCTCGTCGCTGCGGATGGACAGCGCGGGGTCGCCGCCCAGAACGTCCAGCAGCAGACGGCCGTAGGCCGGCAGGGCGGGGGCGTCCATCTCGGCGGTCAGCGCGAGCTGGGTGAGGGTCTCGGCACGCGAGCCCGTCACGGTCATGTCCATGCTCAGGCTCTCGGGTTCCAGGCCGAACCGCAGCACGTTGGGCCGGACGTCCTTGTCCTGTCCGAAGGGCAGGTGAGGTACGGAACGGAAGTGCACCGCGACCTCCTTGCGGTCCTTGCCGAGGCCCTTGCCGCTGCGCAGACGGAACCGGGTGCCCGTCCAGCGCCAGCTGTCCAGTTCCAGCACGATCTCGGCGAAGGTCTCGGTCCGGCGCCGCGCGTCGACACCGTCCTCGTCCACATAGGCGGGCACCTCGCGGTCGCCGGCCCGGCCGGACGAGTAGCGGGCGCGGCGCGTGCGGTGCGCGACGTCGAAGTCGGTCAGCGGCCGCACCGACCGCAGCACGTCGACCTTCCGGTCGCGCAGGTCCCGCTCGCCGAGGGTGAGCGGCGGCTCCATGGCGACCAGGCACAGCAGTTGCAGCAGGTGGTTCTGCACCATGTCCTTCAGCGCGCCGACGTGGTCGTAGTAGCCGGCCCTCCCTTCCAGGGCGAGGGTCTCGTCCCAGACGATCTCGATCTCGGCGATGTGCGTGCTGTTCCAGATGGGTTCGAGGACCCGGTTGGCGAGCCTGCTGCCGAGGACGTTCTGAACGGTCGTCATGGCCAGGAAGTGGTCGACCCGGAAGACGGCGCGCTCGGGTACGAGATCGGCGAGCAGCCGGTTCAACTCCTGTGCGCCGGCGAGGTCCTCGCCGAACGGCTTCTCCAGGACGATGCGGCTGCCTGGGGGCAGTGCGGCCTCGTGCAGCGCGGTCACCGTCGCCGGGAACAGCGCCGGGGGGAGCGCGAGGTAGACGGCCACGGGGTCTTCACCGGCGACGGCCGCGCCCACGTCCGCGGGGTCCGTCACGTCGGCCCTGCGGTAGTCGGCCGACGCGATGACGGCTCGCCGGGAGTCGGCAGGGAGGTCGGCGCCGTGGCGTTCGAGCTGGGCGTCGGCCCACTTCCGGTACCGTTCGCCGTCCCAGTCCTCCCGGCTGGCGCCCGTCAGGCCGAACCGGTCGTCGATGTGTCCCGCCGCGTGCAGGGCGGCCAGCGCCGGCAGCAGGAAGCGGCCCGTGAGGTCGCCTGTCCCGCCGAAGACGACGAGTCGTCGGATGGTCATCGCGAACCGCCCTGCGCCCGTGCGAGGCCGGCTCCGCCGGCGATGACGCCGAGGCGGCCGGACGCCTGGGGGAAGTTGCCCATGAATGCTCCCGTGGTCGGGTCGATCTGCTCCGGCAGCAGCCCCAGGGGGGCTCGCTCGGAGCACAGCGACGCGTACAGTTCTCCGGCCTCGTCGAGGCGGCCCCGACCGGTCAGGTTCTCCACCGTCCGGACGCCGCACAAGCCCCTTGGGGGGCCGGCTGCCCGTCGCACCGGTCTAGAAGCTCACCAGCACCTTGACGACGTCCTCCAGCTTCTTGTCCGACACCTCGAAGGCGCGTTCCATCTCGTCGAAGGAGTAGGTGTGGGTGGTCATGCGCGTGGGGTCGAGGCGGCCCTTCTCCAGGACGCGCAGCAGGCGCTCCATCCGCAGCCTTCCGCCGGGGCAGAGGCCGGAGGCGATCGTCTTGTCGGCCATGCCGACGCCCCAGGCGACGCGGGGAATGCTGACGTGGTCGCCGGAGCCGAAGTAGCCGATGTTGGAGATCGTGCCGCCGGGCTTCGTGATCTCGACGCAGGTCCTGAAGGTGACGTCCGCGCCGAGCGCCTCGATCGCCGTGTCCACCCCCTGGCCGCCGGTCAGTTCGAGAACGCGTTCGGTCACGTCCTCGTGGGTGAAGTCGACGATCTCGTCCGCTCCGTAGTGGCGCGCGAGTTCCTGCCGGCTCGGCACGGACTCGACGCCGATGACGAGTCCCGCGCCCAGGAGTCGGGCCCCTGCCGTCGCCATCAGTCCCACGGGGCCCTGGGCGAGAACGGCCACGGTCCCGCCCATCGGGATGTTGCCGTGTTCGGCGCCCATGAATCCCGTGGAAAGCATGTCGGCGCAGTAGACGGCCGCTTCGTCGGGGATCCTGTCGGGGATTTTCGCGAGGTTGGCGTCGGCGTCACCGACATGGAAGAACTCGGCGAACACGCCGTCCTTCAGGTTCGCGAACTTGAATCCCCCGAGCGGTCCGCCCGACTGGGACGGGTGGCCGTTCTGGGAGGCCAGGTCGCCCCAGTCGGGGGTGATGGCGCCGACGAGGACACGGTCGCCCGGCCGGAAGTCCTTCACGTCGCTGCCCACGGACTCCACGACGCCGACCGCCTCGTGCCCCAGCGTGAGGTCTTCCCGCGGTCCGATGCCTCCCTGCACCGTGTGGGAGTCGGAGGTGCAGATCAGGGCCTTCGTCGTCCGCACCAGGGCGTCACGGGAGCCGACGTCGGGGACCGGCTTGTCCATGAAAGCCACTTTGCCGATTTCCTTCATGACAAATGCCCGCACTGTTTCGTCCTCCTGCCGGCTCTTCCCGGTCAGGGGAAAACGCTGAGCCATCGGTACACGGATCGCGCCGCCGCGTGCCGTCCGCGGCGCAAGCAACTGCTCCAGGCTCATCGAGCCCGACCCGGGCCGCAAACCGCGCCCCGGGAGTCGGCGCCACCGGCGGAACGGCGAACCGGCCCGGTCCCCGGCCCGTCCCATAGGGTGGTGGCCCATGAACGGCACGGTGCCCCTGAGGGCTTTCATCGGTTGCTTTACAACAAATGGGGGACGGGGAATCGTCCGGGCCGCGGTGGATCCGCGCACCGGGGCGCTGACCGCGGAAGGCACCGTCGAGACCGTTCCCGACCCGTCGTATCTGGCTGTGGGACACCGGGGAAGCGGCCCGGTTCTCTACTGCGTGTCCGAAACGGCCCACGGGGCGGTCGCCGGCTTCGACGTCTCGGGGCCGGTGCCCCGGCCGCTCGGCGAGCCCGTTGCGACAGGAGCGGCCGACCCGACGCACCTCGCCGTCTGCCACGACCACCTGGTGACGGCGGACTACGGGTCCGGGAGCGTCACCGTGCTGCCGCTGGCCGCCGACGGCAGCCCCCTCGCGCCGAGCAGCGTGCTGCGCCACGAGGGGTCCGGGCCGGACCGGGAACGCCAGTCGGCCCCGCACGCCCATCAGGTGGTCCAGGATCCTTCGGGAGGCTGGGTGCTGAGCGTCGACCTCGGCACCGACTCGGTGCGGGTCTGCTCCCTGGACCCGGGCACCGGGCAGCTCGCCCTCCACAGCGTCATGGACCTGCCGCCGGGCACGGGCCCGCGCCACCTCGTCTTCCACCCGCGCGGCAGCCACGCCTACGTGCTCGGTGAGCTGCGGCCCACCGTCACCGTGTGCCGCTGGGACGCGGCCTCGGGCGTGCTGCTGCCGGTCGGTGAGTTTCCCCTCTTCCCGGACGGCGCCGGCGTTGCGGTGCAGCCCTCCGCGCCCGTCGTCTCCCGGGACGGGCGGCATCTGTGGGCGGCCGTCCGCGGCACCGACACCATCGAGGTCCTCTCGCTGGACGAGACGGGCGAGGTGGCACGGGTCGTCACCTCGGTGCCGTGCGGAGGCCACTGGCCGCGCGACCTCGTACTGCACCCGTCGGGCGCCCACCTGTACGCCGCCAACGAGCGTTCGGGCGATGTGACCTGGTTCGACGTCGACGCGACGGGGGTGCCGCGCCGAGCCGGGTCACTCGCCGTGCCGGCGGCGTCCAGCGTCGCCTTCGCCTGACGCGGCCGGGTCCACGGCCGGCCGCCGTACCGCCCGGGGCCTGACGACCGGCCGGACGGTGGCCCGGTGGCCCTGACGACCGGTCGGGCTCAGTACCGCAGCAGGGCGGCCACACCGTCCGTCGCACGGGCAGGCGGCAGGATCTCGGTGAAGGCGGCACCGCCCAGAGCGGCCGCGCGCAGCAGCAGCGGCGCCGCGGGCGCGCTGAACACCGTCGGGTCGTCGCCCAGCGCCGCCGGGTCGGTGCCCAGCACCTGGGGATCGCGGCGCGAGGCGTGCAGGACCGGGTCGCCGGAGCGGTCCGCGGCGAGCAGCAGTGTCTCCACCCGGCCCTGTGCCAGCGCCTCCTTCACGGCCGGGATCCCCTGCAGGGCCCGCCCGCCGGCCAGCTCGGCCTCCAGGGTGTCCAGGACGCCGCGGTGACGGGCGGTCATGGCTTCGCGCATCGCCGCGTCCACGCTCGCCCGCAGACCTGCGAGGGCCGAGGTGTCGCTGCGGCCTCCGTCCACGTAGACCAGTTCCCCGACCGGTGGCTGGTCCGTCAGGTGCTCGCGCAGCAGCCCGATCGCCTTGGGGTCCCCGGCGACCAGGACCACCGCGGCCTCCACGCCGGCTGCCGCTTCGCGCACGTCGTCGGCGGTCTGCTCGGTGTTCTCGCTCCACACGTTGACCGACCGCCGGTGGAAGGAGGCCTGGGCCTCCGCGCCCGCCTTCACCCGGCTGATGTGCAGCGTGCTGCCGTTGAAGGTGCGCTTCATGGACGGCTCGTGCGCTGCGGCGGGGTAGGCGGTCACATCCCCTCCCTCGCGGTCGACGGCGACGACGACGTGCGGCAGTTGATGGTCCCGGTCGATCACCAGACCCAGCGGGTCGGGCACGGGCAGCAACAGCGCGCTGTCGGCCGCGGGCGGCTCCGTCAGGGTGAACGCTCCGAGAAGCCGCCCGGCCGATGCGAACAGGGCCTCCCCTTGAGGCCCCGGCACCTCGGCGACGCCTCCGATCATCTGCTCCAGCACGTCCAGCGTCGCCTGGTCCGCGCCCTGTTCGGCCAGTGACCGGAGCGCGGCGCGCCGGCGCAGCTCGATCTGCTTGTCGGCGTCGTGCGCCGAACGGCTCGTGTCCAGGTGGACGGAGGCGACGGGGCCCTCGCCCTCGTACAGGGGCTGAAGAAACGCAAGATCCATAATGCTCGGGCCGGGCGGCCCTACCGCCTTCCCACGGATGCACAACGAACAGCACCCTAGACCTGTATGTACCGGTTTGCGCGTTCTGTGGTTCCCGTCGTGTGTGGCCTCAGAGGGGGCCGGGATCCCGTCCCCGTCTGGACCTGCCGGACTGCGCACACGGTGCGGTCGGCATGATGCTGGAGTCGGCCTGTGGCGGCGGACCGCCCGCCCGTCGGCCGTCCGCCACCGTCGAGTCGAGGAGTGTCCATGGCTGACCAGCGCGAGGAGACGGGCCGCATCGTGGTCGGAGTGGACGGTTCGGACTCGTCGAAGCAGGCCCTTCGCTGGGCCGTGCGTCAGGCGGAGGCCACCGGCGGTGTGGTGGAGGCGGTGACCGCCTGGGACTTTCCGCAGTTCCACGGCGCGCTCGGCTGGCTGCCCCCGTCGAGCGGCGACGAGGCCGCGCTGGAGGCCCGGGCACGCAAGGAACTCGACGAAGCCGTCGAGGAAGCCGTGGGATCGCAGCCGCCGGTGGAGGTACGCAGCGAGGTGCGTTACGGCACCCCGGCCAGTGTGCTGCTGAACGCGGCCCACGGCGCGACCTTGCTCGTGGTCGGCAGCAGGGGCCTCGGCGGCTTCGCGGGGCTGCTGTTGGGCTCGGTGGCCCAGCACTGCACCCAGCACGCCGCATGCCCGGTCCTCGTGCTCCGCGGCGACAGCCAATGAGCACCGGCTGATCCGGCGCTGAACGTCCCCGAAGGCGCCGGCGGGACCTGACGGGCCGCCCGGGCGGAGGGCTCCGTAGGCTGCCGCCCATGACGGGGAGCGGCATCGAACTGGTGATCTTCGACTGCGACGGTGTGCTGGTCGACAGCGAGAGGATATGCGTCGAAGTGGACGCGGTGATCATGGCTGATCTGGGGTGCGCGTTCACCGAGGCCGAGATCGTCGAACGGTTCGTGGGCTCGTCCACCGAGGTGTACACCGCGGCCGTGGAGGAGCGTCTCGGACGGCGCCTGGAGAAGGACTGGCAGAAGAAGTACGAGCACCTGTACGAGGCGGCCTTCGAGACCGGGCTCACCGCGGTCGACGGCGTCAAGGACGCGCTCGACGATCTCACCGCGGCCGTGTGCGTCGCCTCGAACGGTGATCACGCCGGCATCCGGCGCAGTCTGGACATCGTCGCCCTGTCCGACCGCTTCGAGGGGCGCGTCTTCAGCGCGGCGGACGTCCCCCGGGGCAAGCCCGCACCCGACCTGTTCCTGCACGCCGCCCGCTCCATGGGGGTGGAGCCCCGGGCGTGCGCGGTGGTCGAGGACAGCGCGTACGGGGTGCGGGCGGCTCGCGCGGCGGGGATGCGGGCCTTCGGCTACTGCGGGGGCCTCACCCCGGCCTCCCGGCTGGCGGGTCCGGGCACGGTCGTGTTCGACGACATGCGTGATCTGCCCGGGCTGCTGTCCGCGGTCCGCTGAGCCGGGACCCGGGCCGGGCCCGGACCGTGTCGGCGGTCCGGGCCCTGGGCGGTGGCGCCGGGTCTCACATGACGTCGGCGGCGACGAAGCCCAGCTCCTTGAGCATCGGCAGGTAGTTGAAGACGTCGTAGTGCTCGATGATCTTTCCGGCGTCGTCGAAGCGCAGCTCCTCGAGCATGAACCAGGTGACCTTCTTGCCGGTCGCGGCCTTGCCGAAGAAGTCGCCCCGGTGGGTGGCGGTCACGGTGATCCGCAGGATGACGCGGTCGCCTTCGGAGACGGCGCTCCTGACGTCCAGGTGCAGGTCCGGGAAGGCGGCGAGTCCGCCGCGCATCGCGGCCTTCATGATCTCGGAGTCGACCGGGCGGTCCTCGGAGAAGTGCTTGATGTCCGGCGACCAGTGCGTGAAGATCCCGTCCAGGTCCCAGCGGTTCCAGGCGGCGGCGCAGTCCAGCGCGATCTGCTTGTTGCGCTCCTGGACGGTGACGGCGGGCTGCTCGGCGAGTGTTGCGGTCATGGTGTTCCTTACCGGGTGTCAGGGGATCAGGACGTGCTTGCCGACGGTGGCGCCGTCCAGCAGGGCGCGGACCGCGGCCGGGGCCTCGGTCAGCGGATGGCGGCCGGCGATCTCGGGGCGCAGGACGCCCTCGTCGACCAGCCGGTACAGCGCGGCGAGGTCGGCCCGGAAGTCGTCGCCGGGTTTGACGTAGTACATGCTCTGGCGGCGGCCGCGGGTGAGGCGGAGCTTGGCCGCGATCCAGCGGGCGGCGGTGCGGCGCAGTGCGGGCACGTGCGGCCTGAACCACTGACCGGGCCGGTAGCCGGCCACGGAGGAGTCGAACGAGACGAGGGTGCCGCCGTCGGCGAGCATGGCCCAGCCGGCGTCCAGGCCGCGTCCGCCGATGTGGTCGAAGACGGCGTCGACGCCGTCGGGTGCCAGTTCCCGTACGGCGGCGGGCAGGTCCTCGGTGCGGTAGTCGAGGGGTTCCGCGCCCAGCGCGCGCACCGCCGGGTGCTTGGCGGGTGAGGCGGTGCCGATGACGCGCAGCTGCGCGTGGACGGCGAGCTGGGTGAGCAGGGTGCCCACGCCGCCGCTGGCGCCGTGCACGAGCACGGTGGAGCCGGCGGCGAGCCGGGTCTGCCGGTGCAGCATCTGGTAGGCCGTCACACCGTTGGTGATCAGGGAGACGGCGACGGCCGCGTCCAGGTGCTCGGGCACCGCGGCGAGCGCGGCGGCGGGCACCTCGACGTACGTCTGCCAGGCGCCGTGGCGGGGCATCGCGGCGACGCGGTCGCCGGTGTTCCAGCCGGTGACGCCCTCGCCGGTCTCCACGACGCGGCCCACCAGGTCGTAGCCGGGCACGAAGGGGAACTTGGGCGGGAAGGGGTGCAGGTGCTGGAGCATCTGCACCTCGGCGAAGGACACGCCGGCGGCCTCGACGCGCACGACGACCTTGCCGCGGCCCGCGGTGGGCCGTGTGCCGTGGCCGGCGACGATGTGGTCCTCGGGGCGGCCGCTGCCGGTGAGCCGCACATGGACGTGGGCCGTCGCGCCGCCGGCGGCGGGCGCGGCGGGGGCGGCGGGGGCGGTCCCGCGGCCTGCGGCCGTGCCGGTGTCGACGCTCACGCCGCCACCGTCTCGCGCTGGGGGGCGAAGTCGGCGGCGTGGTCCGCGGCCCACCGGGCGAAGGTGCGGGCCGGGCGGCCGGTGATCCGCTCGACGGTGTCCAGCGGCACGGGCGGGTTGTCCATGGCGTCGGCGAGGTAGCCGAGGATCATCTCGACGACCGGCGGCGGCATGAAGTGGCCCATCTGCTCACGCGCCTGGTCGGGGGTGATCTCCTCGAAGGCGACCTCGGTGCCGATGGCGTCGGCGATCGCCTTCACCTGGTCCACCTGGGTGATGGCCTGCGGGCCGGTCAGCACGTACGCCTGTCCGGCGTGGCCGTCCTCGACGAGCGCGGTGGCGGCCACCGCGGCGACGTCGGCCTCGTGGATCAGGACGCGCGGCGCGCCGCCGTAGGGGGTGCGCACGACGCCCTCGGTGCGGATGGAGTGGCCCCATTTCCACAGCAGGTTGGTGGCGAACTCGTCGGGGCGGACGAAGGTCCACTCGATGCCGGACTCCTCGACGGCGCGCTCCACGGTCCGGTGGTGCTCACCGCTGTGGTTGTCGCCGGAGGTGTCGAGCACGGACGACGAGGAGAGCACCACGATGCGCCGCACTCCGGCCTCCTTGGCGAGGGCGACGACCTCCCGTGCGGTCTGAGGGACCGGGAAGAGGTAGAGGCGCTCCACGCCGGTCAGGGCGGCCCGCAGCGTCTGCGGCTGCTCGAGGTCGCCCTCGAACACCTCGACGCCGTCGGGGAGCCCGGCCGTGGCCGGGGTGCGGGTCAGGGCACGCACCTGCGCCCCCGCCGCCACGAGGTGGTCGACCACATGCCGGCCGACGGATCCTGTCGCTCCTGTCACCAGAACTGTCACGCCTGCTCCACCCTGTCGGTCTCGGCTTCCCCGAGACTCCTCGGACCTTGGTGGTGCAAGGCTGAACAGACCGGCTGGAGGGTCCCCGGAGACTGGCTGGAACGCGATCCGGGCCGGGCGGGCGGGAGCGCCGCTCGAGCCGTTCTCGAGCGGCGGCGGGGATGCTCCCGGCGGAGGGCCTCGCCTGCGTGCCCGTGCGCGCCGGGGCGCCCGGGCACGGCCGGCCGCCGGGTGGCTGCGGGGCTTTCGCGGGGCTTTCGACTGCCGGACCACGCCACCCCCCCTTTTTTCTGTGTTCCCTCGTCCCCCACGAAAGGTCGCCGCCTTGTCCGCCACCGCCGTAAGCCAGTCCCCCACCACGCGAGGCAGGACCAAGAAGAAGTTCGAACTCTCCCGCAGGGCGCGCAGGCTGACGCTCGCCGTCCACGTCGTCACCTCGGTCGGCTGGGTGGGCCTGTCCCTGGCGATGGCCGTGCTGGCCGTCATGGGGTACACCACCGAGGACGCCGCGGTCGCCAAGGGCGTCTACTACGCGATGTACGTCTTCGACGACACCTGCGTCACGGTGTTCAGCATCACCGCTGCGCTGTCCGGCATTCTGCTGTCCTGCGGCACCAAGTGGGGCCTGCTGCTGCACTGGTGGATCATCGCCAAGTGGGTGATCACCCTGTTCATGACGATCTTCGCGTGGTTCGTGATCCACCCGATCGTCATGAAGGCCACCGACAACACCGCGACGGCGGGCGGCGCGCCGCCGGAGCCGGGCTGGCCGGCGGACTTCCTGCTGTGGAGCGTGCCGGTGCTGTTCGCGCTGCTGACCGTCGCGGCGGTGGTGTCCGTCTACAAGCCGTGGGGTCGCACCTCCCGCGGCCGGCGCACCGCGCCGCGCGGCGGGCGTTCCTGACGGCCGCGCACACGCGCGGCGGCGGCCGGTCCCCCTGGATGCCCGGGGGCCGGCCGCCGTCGTGTGCGGGGGTCAGGTGGTGCGCCAGGCGCGGGTGACGGCCTGGGCGCGATTCTTGTCGAGGAGGCCGTCGTCGCCGCGGGCGGCGGAGTCGACGTCGATGCCGAGGAAGCGGGGGTGGGCCGAGGTGGCGGGGAAGTCGCCGTGGCCCGCGGGGCCGAGGCCGCCGGCGAGGAGGAACGGCAGGGTGGTGGCGTCCGCCAGCTTCGTGACGGTGGTGTCGTCCAGGCGCTGGGCGGTGGAGCCGATGCGGCCGTCGCCCGTGACGGCGTCGAAGAGGAAGCAGTCGGCCCCGGCCCGCTCGTAGGCGCCGGTGAGCCGGCCCTCCAGGCAGGTGTCGTCGCGCACGTGCAGCACCTTGGCGATCTTCAGGCCGTCGGGGCACTGCGCGCGCAGGGCGCGCAGCACGCCCGGGGGCTGGAAGCCGTGCAGTTGGACCCAGGGCACCTTCGCCGCCCGCACGGCCGTCGCCAGCACGCCGGGGTCGGCGGAGAAGGTGACCAGGACGGGCTCGAGGCCCGCGCCGAGGGCTCGGGCGGAGAGCACGGTGAGCTGATCGAGCGTCAGGTCGGCGCGGCCGCCCGGGACGTGGTGCCACAGGCCGATCAGGTCGGCACCGGAGGCGGCGACGGCGTCGACCTCCGCCGTGGTGGTGGCGCCGCAGATCTTGACCAGCATCAGGCGGCCGCCGTCCGGCCGGCGTCGTGCTCCAGGGATCCGGCCGTGAAGCGGTCGTCGCCGGCGCCGAACAGGCCGGGGTGCGCGGCGCGCAGGTCGGCCAGGACCGCCTCGTAGGGCAGGTCGTCGAACTCGCCGTGGAAGCGCAGGAATTCCATCTGCCGGCGGCCCTTCAGGTCGAAGGGGTGGTGCACGCTGTCGGCGGTGCCGTCGAAGTCGAGGGGCGCCATCCGGTAGAGCCGGCACAGGTTCTTGTTGAACACCGGTGTGGCGCGCACCCATTGGCCTTCAAGGCGTACGGAGGTCAGGCAGTGCTGGTGGAACACGTCGCCGCCGAGCAGGCTCACCAGCTTCTCGGAGGCGAGGTGGTTGCGCACGTCGGTCAGGACGAGGCGGGCGGGGATGCCGAGCGAGCGCAGGCCGGCCGCGTAGAGGACCGACTTGTGCAGGCACATGCCGGAGCGGCCGGCCGCCACGGTGCTGGCGCGCAGGCCCTGGCGGGTCAGGTCGGCGCCGTAGACCTCGTAGCGGACGGTGTCGCGGACCGCGTAGTAGAGGGCGACGGCCTGCTCGGTCGGGGTGGTGGCGCCGGGCGGCAGGGCGTCGGCGACGAAGGCGCGCACCTGCTCGGTCTCGTGGTCGAGGAACTCGGTGGCCTCGAGGGCGCCGGTGCTCAGTCGGGTCGTCATGGCAGCTGGGGATCCGCTTCGTTGTCGGTGGGGCTCGGTGGCCCGTCGGTTCAAAGGCCCAGGAGGGCGGCGATGCGGTTGCGCTGGGTCTCGGAGGTGCCGGAGTAGATCGTTCCGGCGACCGCGTTGCGCAGCTGGCTCTCGATGCCGAACTCGGCCATGTAGCCGTTGCCGCCGAAGATCTGCACGGCGGCCAGGGCGGAGGCGACGTTGGCCTCGCTGGTGACGAGTTTGGCCATGGCGATGTCGCGGGTGACGTTGTCGCCGGCGGTCATCCTGCGCGCCGTCTCGTACAGCCAGCGGCGGGAGGTCTCCACACCGGTGGCCATGTCGACGATTTTGTGGGAGACGGCCTGGTAGGAGCCGATGGGCTGCCCGAACTGGCTGCGGGTCTGCGCGTAGCGGACGCAGGCGTCCACCCGGCGCTGCATCTCGCCGGCGTTGATGACGAAGGAGCACAGGATCTCCCAGCGCATCACATGGTCCAGGACGAGGAACCCGCCGCCGGGCCGGCCGACGACCCGGTCGGCCGGGACGCGGCAGTCGTCGAAGTACAGCTCGCACAGCGGCGAGGTGCGCAGGCCCATTTTGGCCAGGGGCCGGCCGAGGGTCAGGCCCGGGGTGTCGCGGTCGACGAGGAACGCGGTGATGCTCAGCGGCCCGGGACGGTCGCTGGTGCGGGCGTAGACGGTGAACACGTCGGCGACCGGCCCGTTGCTGACGAACGCCTTGCTGCCGTTCAGGACGTAGGCGTCGCCGTCGCGTACCGCCCGGGTGCGCATCGCCAGCGCGTCGGAGCCGCTGTCGGGTTCGCTGATGGCGTGGGCGCCGATCAGCTCACCGGTGCAGATCCCGGGCAGGTGGCGCTCCTTGAGGGCGTCGGAGCCGAAGCGCTGCAGCGGGACGCCGGCCGCGACCATGTGGGTGCAGGCGGAGAAGTTCAGTCCGGCGTCGCGGCAGCCCTCCCCCAGGCCCTCCAGGACGTACATGGTGGTGGTCAGCGACTGGCCGAGTCCGCCGTACCGCTCGTCGAAGGGCAGTCCGAGGATTCCGGTGCCGGCCAGCCGCCGCCATGCCTCACGGGGGAACTCGGCGGCCGCGTCGCGCTCGACGTGCCCTTCGTCGAGCTTTTCGAGCACGGGCGCCAGGCCGTCGCGCAGGGCCTGCTGGTCCTTCGTGAAGTCGGCCATCAGTAGTGGGAGAACTCGGGCGAGTCGAGGTTGTGGCTCTCGTCGCCGCGCAGCGCGGGGGTGAACATGCACACCAGGCGCAGGTCCTCGTGCGGGCTCGCCACCAGCCAGTGGGCGTCGTGCCGGTCGAGCGCGTACAGGGTGCCGGGGGTGATGGGGTGCGAGACGCCGTCGCTGTCGATCACCTCGCCGCTGCCCTCGATGCAGTAGCAGCTCTCGAGGTGGTTGCGGTACTCCAGGCGGGACTTGGTGCCCGCGCGGACGATGGTGTCGGTGACGGTGTAGCCGACACCGTCGGCCTGGGTGAGGAATCTGCGGCTGAGGCCGTTGCCCCAGTCGACACAGGTGACCTCTTCGAGCTTGCGGACGATCATGCGGGGTCTCCTTTCATACGGGGTGGTTCCGCGCTCTTCGCAACGGTGGGCCGCGAGGGGCCGCTCACGGCCCGCGCAGCTCCCTCACGAAGGAGCCGAACTCCTCGACGGGGTCGCGGCCTTCGGTCAGGGCCTGTTCGATACGGGCCACGCCGACGCTGCCGACGACGGCGGCGTCCGCGCCGAGGTCCTGCAGGAGCAGGGTGTCGGCGCGGGTCCTGACGCCGAAGCCGACCGCGACGGGCGCGGTGGCGGTGGCGCGCAGTGCGGCGACGGACCGGGCCAGCCGGTCGTGGTCGAGGGCCGCGGCGGTGCCGCTGCGGCCGTAGTGGGCGACCAGGTAGAGGTAGGCGGTGGCCTGCGCCGCCGCCTCGGCGACCGCGTCGGGCCGGGAGACGGCGTAGCAGGTGGTGACCAGCGGCAGGCCGGCGTCGTGGGCGGCCTCGTAGTGGGCGGTGCGCAGCCTGGGCGGGACGCCGTGCAGCAGCAGTCCGTCGCAGCCGGCGTCGCGCACGGCGGCGGCGAAGTCGCCGGGGGCGGTGCCTTTGACGGTGTGGCTGAAGTCGGCGAGCAGCGCGATGCGCAGTCTCTTCAGGCCGGGCCGGACGCGGGCGACGGCGGCGAGGACGGCGGCGAGGTCGGTGCCGTGGGCCAGGGCCCGGTCGGCGGAGCGGCGGATGACGGGCCCGTCGGTGACGGATCCGGGGAAGGGGACGGCCAGTTCGAGGCAGTCGATGTCGCTCTCGTCGAGGAGGGCGACAAGGTCGGGCAGCCGGTCCAGCGGCGGGTCGCCCGCGTTGAGGAACAGCGCGAGGCCCGGCCGGCCGGGCGCGGCACGGGTGAAGAAGCCCTCGGCGGCGGGCACGACGGCAGGCGCGGTGCGGGGTGCGGTGCCGGTGCCGGTGGCGGTGGCGGTGGCGGTGGCGGTGGCATGGGTGGGGCCGGTTCCCGACGCGGGGCCCGTGACGGGGGCGGCGCCGGGTGCGGATGCGGGGCCGGTGCCGGGCGCGGGGCCCGTGGCGGGTGTGGGGCCCGTGGCGGGTGTGGGGCGGGGATCAGGCATGGGCCACCTCCGTGGCGCGTCGCAGCCGGTCGACCAGGGCGAGGGCCGAGCCGTCGTTCAGGACCGCGCGGGCGCCGCGCAGTGCCTGGTGCCAGTCGCCGGTGAGACGGCCGGCCACGGCGAGGGCCGCCGCGTTGAGGCAGACCGCGTCCTCGGCCGCCGGGCGGCCGCGGCCGGCGAGCAGGTCCAGGACGTCGCGGACGGGGTCGGCGCCGGGCCGCAGGTCCTCCAGGCCTCCGGGGCCGAGACCGAGCGCGGCGGGATCGAGGACGAACTCGTCCTCGCCGCCGCCTTCGTAGGTGCGCACCAGGTTGGGGGCGAAGCCGACCAGTTCGTCGGCGCCCGTGTCGTTGGTGGCCAGCCACACGGACCCGCCGGTGCGGCGGGCGGTGTGCTCGGCGGCGTGCCGCAGCCCGGGCACGAGCCGCGGGTCGGAGACGCCGGTGAGCTGGGCGTCGACCGGCATGTCGGCGAGGAACGGACCGAGGGCGTTGACGAAGCGGCCGAGCCTGCGGACGTCGAGCGGCAGCACCCCCCGGGCGAGCAGGCCCAGTTCGGCCGGGTAGACGAACATTCCGGCGAACGCGATGCCGCACCGCTCGAGCATCTCGTGGGTCTGCTCGTAGGAGGAGGCCGTCTCGATGCCCAGGCGTTCGAGCAGGTCGAGGGAGCCGAGGGCGGAGGTGTAGGCGCGGGAACCGGTCTTGACGACGCGGGTGCCCATCGCGGCGGCGGTCAGCGCGGCCGCGGTGGAGATGTTGAGGGTGCGCGGGCCTCCGCCGGTGCCGACGATGTTGACGGCGCCCTCGAACACCGGCCGTCCGGCGCCCTGTCCGGGGCGGCGTTCGGCGAGCGAGTCGAGCAGCGCGGTCAGCGTGGTGCGGCCGGGCATCTGCGTGGACAGGGACGCGAGCAGGGCCACGCTCTCGCCCCGGCGCAGCGCGCCGTCGTGCAGGCTGTCCCAGAACGAGCGCCACTGGGGAAGGTCGACGGGCCGGTCCTGGGCGATCAGGGCGGCGACGGCGTCGTGCATGGTTAGGCGGCCTCCGCCCGGGTGCGGGAGGCGTCGGCGATGAACGCCTCGATGGCCGCCACCGACTTGAAGGACTCGGGGTCCAGGTCCACCTCGTCGGTGTTGATGTCGTACCGGTCCTCCAACCAGGCGATCACCTTGAGCAGGCCGAGGCTGTCGATGACGCCGCCCTCCAGCAGGTCGTCGTGGTCGGCCAGGTCCCGCGCGGGCATGTCGGGCAGGAACTCCTCGACGATGAACTCCTTGATGGCCTGGGCGTGGGGCATGTCAGTTCTCCTTGGTGAAGTGGTCCTTCACGACACGGTCGCGGTCGACCTTGCCGGTGGAGGTCCGGGGCAGCGGCTCGTCGGTGAAGCGCAGGACCGAGGGGATCGCGGCTTTCGGCAGACCGCGTGCCAGATGGCCGCGCAGGGCCAGGCTGTTGAGGCCGCTGCCCGGGGTGCGGCGGGCCACGGCGTGCAGCAGCCGGCCGGCCACCTCGTCGGGCAGGGCCAGGACGGCGGCCTCGGTGACCTCGGGGTGGGCGAGCAGCACGTGCTCGACCTCCTGGACGTTGATGCGCACACCGCGGACCTTGACCTGGAAGTCGGTGCGGCCGGCCAGGGTCAGCGCGCCGTCGGCGGCGCGGTGCACCAGGTCGCCGGTGCGGTACCAGCGCCGGCCGTCGGCGCCGGCGGGGTGCGGCACGAACACCGGCCGGGCGGCGGCCGCGCCGAGGTAACCGCTCGTCTGGAACGGTGTGGTGACCCACAGCTCGCCGCTGCCGGGGCCCTCGAGGACGGTGCCGTCGTCGGTGACGACGAGGGCGCCGGCGCCGGGCAGCGGGCGGCCCAGCGGCAGCGTCGCGCCCGCCGCGGCCTGCTCGCCGGTCACCTCGTGCACAAAGCTGTCGTTGGTCTCGGTGCAGCCGTAGATGTTGTGCAGCCGCGCGTTCGGGTACAGGCGCGGCAGTTCGGCCAGGACCGGGCCGGGCAGGGCGTCACCGGTGGTCATCGCGTGCCGTACGGAGGGCAGGACGGTGCCGTGGTCGCGGGCGGCGTCGCTGACCAGGCGGTGGAACATGGGCACGGCCTGGACGACGTGGACGTCGTGGTGCTCGATCGTCTCCAGCAGGTGGCGGCCGCTCATGGCCTGGTCGGGGTCGACGAGGACGACACGGCCGCCGTGCGCGAGGGTGGTCCACACGTCGAGCAGGCACAGGTCGAAGTTGAGCGGCGCGTAGTTGAGGACGTTCGTGCCCTCTTCGATGCCGAACGCGTCGGCGGCCCAGGCGGTGAAGCGGTCGACGGCGCCGCCGGCGATGGGCACGATCTTGGGCAGCCCGGTCGACCCGGAGGTGGTCAGCAGCAGGACCGGGGCCTCGGGATCGGCGGGCGTGTCGTGCGCGGCGCGGAGGTCGCCGTACGGCGTGTCGTCGCCCTGCCCCGCGTCGCCCTGCCCCGCGTCGTCCGGCCCGTCGTCCGGCCCGTCGTCCGGCCTGTCGGGCAGGGGGACGGCGCCGGCCTGCTCGTACAGCTGCTCCAGCACGTCCTTGCCGAGCGTCGCCGACGGCAGCAGCACCGGGCGGCGCTCCAGCATGCAGGCGAGGAGCAGCGCGACGGTGCCGGGCGACTTGACGGCCGGGACCCCGACGGGGCCGCGGCCGGGCGTGTCCGCGACACGGGCCCTTTCCCGCTCTGCGCGTCGCCACAGGGCGCCGTAGGTGACCTCGTCGCCGTGCCACACGAGCGCCGTCCGTTGTGGCGCACGGCGCGCATGCGCCCGGATGCCCTCGACGAGTGTGCCGCCGCCCATGGGCCGCGCCCCCTTCCGCTCCTCGCACTGGCGAAAACCTGTCGGCCTCGATGGTGGTTTCGCGCGCTGGAGGATCGCCGGAGCCGTGAGGCATGAGACGTGAGGCCGCGGAGGGAGCGTGAGGCATGAGAGAGACTCGGGGGTGCGAAGGCGCCTTGCAGAGGACCGCCCGTCGGCCGGGCCGTCCGTTCGCATCACGTGGTCACTGGGGGGACTGTTGACGACAGAGGATTCCTTGCCGATCGTCTTCGTGCACGGGACGCGCTTCAGCGCCGGGCAGTGGAGCGCGCAACTCGCCGCGCTGCGCGACGAGTTCGAGGTGGCAGCCGTCGACCTGCCCGGTCACGGGGAGCGTGCGGCCGACCCGTGGAGCCTGAGCGGTGCGACGCGGATCATCGCGTCCGCGGTGGACGCGCTCGACCGCGGGCCGGCTCTGGTGGTCGGGCACTCGCTCGGCGGATACGCCTCGCTGGAGTTCGCACGGCGGTGTCCGCACCACGTGCGCGGGTTGGTCCTCGCCGGGGCCAGCGCCTCCACCCGCGGTCCGTGGGCAACGCCGTACCGGTGGGCCGCCAAGCTGGTCCCCCGCATACCGGTGGACCGCCTGACCCGTTGGAACGACCGGCTGCTGCGACGGCTCTACCCGCCGGAGGTGGTGGCGGCGACCATCCGCGCCGGCTACGCCTTCCACACCCTGCCGGCCGCCTGGGACGAGGTGCTGGGACGCTTCGACGCCGGCGCGATGCGTCATGTGAAGGCTCCGGTGCTGATCCTCAACGGCGAGAAGGACACCGTCTTCCGGGCCGGGGAGAGGGACTTCGCCCGCGCCCACCCGCGTGCCCGCGTCGAACTGATCCCGCGGGCACGCCATCTCGCGAACTTCGACGCTCCGGACGCCTTCACCGATGCGGTCCGCCGGTTCGCCCGGCAGCTCCTCGCCGACGGCTGAACGCGCGCGCAGCGGCCCGCATCCGGGTCCGCAGACCGGGCCCGCCGCGGTCCGGGGCCCTCGGACACGTCACCGCCGGGTGGCGCCTGTCGGACGGCACCGGGCACCGTGGCCGTTCGCCGACGGCAACCCGCCGCAGTGACCGGCAACCCGGCTGCTGTCACCGGCACCCGGCCCGGCCGCCACCACGGCCAATCCTGCGGGACAGGGCGGCGAAAGGCCGGGCAGGCCGGCCGAAGGCCCCGGCCGGGGTGCGGCCGGTCTCAGCCCGTCGGCGGGTGCGGGTGCCGGTGGGCGTCGCGTTCCGCGGCGGCGTGCCACCACCTCGGTGGTGAGGGGCCGATGACGCGTGCGGTCGGCTGGTCGGGATGCAGGCCCAGCCGGCGCAGCGCATCGGGGTCGACACGGACGTCGAACCAGCCGCGCCGGTGGCCGTCGGGACCGATGCCGCAGAGATGGTCGACGTGGATCTCGTCGGTGGCGAAGGGCATCCAGTCGACGCCTCGCTCACGCAGTCAAGCGCGTGCGGCCGCGATCGGTTGGAGGCGACCGGGCAGGTTCTCGTAGGACGCGATGGCGATCCAGTCGGATCTGTCCGTCTGCATGACGTCCATCATGCCCTGCGGGCCGCTTCCCGTTCGTCGTCGCCGGCCGGGTCACGACTCCGGTGGGGTGTCGAGGAGTTCGCTGAGGGCGACGGCCGGGTCGGTGTCCGGGGGGCCGGCGGGCCACCACGTGCCCGAGCGGTCGCGGTAGGGGTACCAGCGGGCGTCGCGGCCCCGGCGGAGCTGGAGGCCGCGGCCGGTGAGCGTCCAGTGGTTGCCGTCGACGTCGAAGGCGGGCAGGTCGTCGTCCCAGCCCGCGGCGAGGGCGGTGCGGGCGCGGGCCGTCTCCTGTTCGGAGGGGGTCCAGGGCTGTTCGAGGACCTCCAGGCCGGCCTTACCGCCGGTGCGCCAGGCCGCGGCGGCACGGTCCAGGTCGTCGGGACGGCCGCAGGCCTCGCGCAGCCGCGCGGGGACGCGCGGGTCGGGGTGGGTGGCGACGATACGGACGGTGTCCTGCCACTCGTCGAGCGGCGGGGCGGGCGGCGTCTCGCCGAACCCGGCGATGTGGGCGAGCAGTTCACGTGCCCGGACGGCGGCGTCGGCGACGAGGCGTTCCAGCGGGTCGGCCTCGATGCCGGTGACCGGCTCGGCCGCGGAGGGCAGCGGCTCGGGCAGCGGAGGCAGGGCGGGCAGCGCGGCGGCGGGGCGTGCGTAGGCCTCGCGATTGCTGTCGTAGGCCTCCTGCTCCTGCCGGTCCTCCTGCGCGAAATCCTCTCCCCCGTCGTCCTCGCCTTCTTCGTCGTCCTCGTCGTCGGTGGCGGTCAGCGCCCGCAGCATCAGGACCGACTTCAGCTCGTCGAGCGCCTCGTGGGTGTCCCGGCCGCGGACCAGGAGCAGCAGCCAGGGGTCGGAATCGAGGAGCCAGGAGAACTGGTAGCCGAGCGCGGTGGCGTGCGGGCAGGGGTGGTCGAGCGCGTCGCAGTCGCAGTCCGCGTCCAGGTCGCCGTAGCCGGGCAGCAGCCCGAGGCGGGCGTCCTCGGCCGCTTCGAGGAGGTCCTCGGGCAGGTCACCGGCGAGCAGGGCCTCCGTGGCGTCGGGCCGGTCGGCGGTCCTCTCCCACAGCAGGTCCCAGTCGTCGTCGTCCCATGCCTTGACGGTGAGGGTGGTGGCGTGGGCGGCCTCGCCGGCGTAGACCTCGGCGGCGACGCGTCCGGCGCTGACGGTGATGGGGCCGATGCGTCCGGTGCGGGAGAAGGCGCGGCCCTTCTTCAGGGGCTCCTCCTCCGGCCAGGTGTCCTCCAGGGCCTCGGTCCACCGGCCGGCCCACGGGGACTGGCCGCGGGTGCGGCCGCCCTTGCGGGCGGGGAAGGCGGCAAAGCCGCGGGCGCCGCTCGCCTCGTAGTCGCTCAACACACGCTCCTCAGTTCGACCAGGTTGGCCAGCTCGTCGTTGGTCAGTTCCGTCAGGGCGCCTTCGCCGGAGCCGAGGACGGCGTCTGCGAGGTCCTTCTTGGACTCGAGCAGGGCGGCGATGCGGTCCTCGATGGTGCCTTCGGCGATCATCTTGTGCACCTGGACGGATCTGGTCTGGCCGATGCGGTAGGCGCGGTCGGTGGCCTGCGCCTCGACGGCCGGGTTCCACCAGCGGTCGTAGTGGACGACGTGGTCGGCGCGGGTGAGGTTGAGTCCGGTGCCGGCGGCCTTCAACGACAGCAGGAAGACGGGGACCTCGCCGTCCTGGAAGCGCTGGACGAGTTCCTCGCGGCGGGGTACGGGGGTGCCGCCGTGCAGCAGCTGGGCCCCGATGCCGCGTTCGCGCAGGTGCCGTTCGAGGAGCTTGGCCATGGCGACGTACTGGGTGAACACCAGGACGGCGCCGCCCTCCGCGGTGATGGTGTCGAGGAGTTCGTCGAGGAGTTCGAGTTTCCCCGAGCGGCCGGACAGGGCGGTGTCGTCCTGCTTGAGGAAGTGCGCGGGGTGGTTGCAGATCTGTTTGAGGCCGGTGAGGAGTTTGAGGACCAGGCCGCTGCGGGCGATGCCCTGGCTGGCGCGGATCCGGTCCATGACCTCCTGCGCGTGCTTGCGGTAGAGCGCGGACTGTTCGGCGGTGAGGGCGACGGGCCGGTCGGTCTCGGTCTTGGGCGGCAGTTCGGGTGCGATGCCGGGGTCGGACTTGCGGCGGCGCAGCAGGAACGGCCGGACGAGTCCGGCCAGTCGGCGGGCGGTGGGCTGCTCGCCGGTGGCGTCGGCGCGTTCGGCGTCGATCGGGGCCATCCAGCGGCGGCGGAAGTGGCCGTGGCTGCCCAGCAGTCCGGGGGTGGTCCAGTCCAGGACGGCCCACAGTTCGGAGAGGCTGTTCTCGACGGGGGTGCCGGTGAGGGCGATCTTCGCGTCGGCGGGGATCAGGCGCAGGGCCTTGGCGGTGCCGGAGAGCGGGTTCTTGACGTGCTGGGCCTCGTCGGCGACGAGCATGCTCCAGCGGTGGTCGCCGAGCCGTTCCGCGTCCAGGCGCATGGTGCCGTAGGTGGTCAGGACGAAGCCGTCGTCGGCGCCTTCGAGGCTGCGGCCGGTGCCGTGGAAGCGGCGCACCGGGGTGCCGGGGGCGAACCTGCCGATCTCGCGCTGCCAGTTGCCGAGCAGGGAGGCGGGGCAGACGACGAGGGTGGGGCCGCGGGTGTCGTCGTGTTCCTGGCGCAGCAGGTGCAGGGCGATGAGCTGGATCGTCTTGCCCAGGCCCATGTCGTCGGCGAGGCAGCCGCCGAGGCCGAGGGAGGTCATGCGCTCGAGCCAGCGCAGGCCGCGCAGTTGGTAGTCGCGCAGGGTCGCGGCCAGCGCGTCGGGCTGCCGGCAGGGTTCGGTGCCGCCGTCGGGGTCGGCGAGGCGGGCGCGCAGGGCCAGCAGCCAGTCGCTGGGGGCGACGGGGACCTGTTCGGTGCCGATCCGGGTGTGGCCGGTGAGGGCGACGGCGAGGGCCTCGATGGCGGTCAGCGGTCCGAGGTCGCGTTCGCGGGCCTTGCGGGCGAGGTCGGCGCCCACCAGGGTCCAGCGGCCGCGGAGCCGGACGAGGGGGCGGCCCTCGTCGGCGACGTGGGCCGTCTCCTCCTCGGTGAGGGGTTTGCCGTCGAGGGCGAGCTGCCAGCGCAGGTCGACGGTGCCGTCGCCGCCGAGGAAGGAGCGCAGGTCGGCGGGCGGGACACGGCCGGCGCCGACGACGGCGCGGGCGGTCAGGGAGCGGGCGGCGCCTTCGGGCCAGTGGACGTCGATGCCGTGGGCGCGCAGCCGGGCGGCGCCGGTGCCGATGAGTTCGGTGGTCTCCCGGTCGGTCAGGACCAGGGCGGACGGTACGGGCAGCAGCCGCTCAAGGGGCTCCCACACGCTCGCCGCGCGGCGCACGGCGAGGATCGTGTCGGCCTGGGCGCGCGGGCCGAGCGCGTGGTCGGCGCTGGCGAACAGCTCGCCGGCGTCGAGCGCGAGGGTGGGGTCGGCGAGGCTGTGGGCGCGCGGGACGAGGTGGAGGGCGGGCGGGCCGTCGGGGGTGTCGGCGAGATGGACGTGGAGGGACACCCGGACGCCGGAGTCGAGTCCGGCGGAGATCTCCTCGGCCCAGGCGCGCAGTTGGGGCACGTGCTGGGGTTCGGTGGCCGAGAAAGCGGCCCGTCCGGTGGCGGCCGGGGCGGCGGCGGTGCGCGGCAGGGTGTCGGCGACGGCGTCGAGGAAGGCGCGCAGCAGCGCCTGTACGTCGCTGCCGGGTGCGGCGACGGCCTCGCCGGGAGCGGCCTGGGCGAGCTCCCGCAGGCGTACGACGTCCTCGAGGTCGAGCGGTCCGGCCCGCCAGGTGTCGTAGCCGCCGACGGAGACGCCGGGCAGCAGCCGCTCCCGGGCTGCGAGGTGCAGCCCGAGGGCGGCGGCGGCCCCCCAGAACGCGGCGGCCGGATGCACGGTGGCGCCGTCCCGGCCGTGGCGGCGGCGGGCCTCGATCAGGGCCGGCAGCGCCTCGGCGGGGGCGAGGCGCAGCACCGGGAACGTCCGCAGTGCGACGCCGCCGTCGTGCGGCACGACGAGGGACGCCTTGCCCGGCTCCCCCGCCGCCGTTTCCGGCAGCGGGGAGCCGTCCGGGTTGTAGAACACGAGGCGGCCCGTGCGCGCCGGGTCCCCCGCCTCGAAGACCACCGCGCACCGCGCCAGCAGTCCGGCCTGCTCAGGCGCCAACCACACCATGCGTCCCGCTCTCTCTTGCGTGCTGTTCTCTTGTGCCGCGTCGTGCCGGTACCGCGTCGTGCTGGTACCGCGTCGTGCTCGTGGTGCGGGACCGCGTTCCGCTCGTGGTGCGTGGTGCCGGTACCGCGTCGTCCGTGGCCGTGCCGTGTCGTGCGTGTGTGCCGGTGATCAGCTTGTCAGGTTGCGGAAGCGGCGCACCGACAACGGGAAGAAGACGGCGCACAGGATCACGGGCCAGACCACGGCCATCAGCAGCGCGTGCTGCGCGATCCATGAGTCCCCGCCGAATCCCGGGTTGCCGAACAGTTCCCGTACCGCCAGCACCGTGGAGGACAACGGATTCCACTCGGCGATCGTGCCCAGCCAGCCCGGCATGGTGGACGGTGCGACGAACGCGCTGGTGAGGAAGCCGATCGGGAATTCGAGGGTCTGCACCATGGTGATGCCCTCGGGGCCCTTCATCAGCAGTCCGAGGTAGATGCCGGCCCAGACCAGAGCGAAGCGCAGCAGCAGCAACAGGCCGACCGCGAGGGTGGTTTCGCCGAGGGTGCCGTGGGCGTCCCAGCCGATGGCCAGGCCGGTGGCGAACAGGACGGCCAGGGCCAGCAGGGAGGAGAGCATGTCGGTCACGGCGCGTCCGACGACCACGGCGGAGGGAGCCATGGGCATGGTGCGGAAGCGGGAGGTGACACCGCGGTTCTTGTCGGCGGCGACGGCGGTGACCGTCTCGCCCATGCCGAAGACCATCGTCATGACGAACATGCCGGGGACCAGGAACTCGCGGTAGTTCCCGCCGCCGGGCACCTGCATGGCGCCGCCGAAGAAGTACCCGAACATCAGCACCATCATGACGGGGAAGGCCAGCGACCCGATCAGGGTGCCCGGTTCGCGTACCCAGTGGGTCAGGCCGCGCAGGGTGACCGTCCAGCCGTCGGCGGCCGCCCAGCGCAGGCGGGCCAGCGGGGTGCGGGCGATCACCGGGGCGAGGGCCGCCCGGTCCATGGGGCGGGGTGCGGTGATGCTCATGCCGCCACCGCCTCTCGGGCGCCGTCACCGGAGACGTCACTGCCGTTGCCGTCGGTGGACGCGCCGGTGCCGGAGCCGGTCAGGTGCAGGAACACCTCATCGAGGGTGGGCCGGCGCAGGGCGATGTCCTCGGCCGCCACACCGGCCGCGTCGAGGGCGCGGACGATGTCGGCGAGGGCGCTGGTGCGGTCCTTGACGCGGGCGCTGATGCGGCGGGTGTCGCGGTCGGTGTCCGGGGGTGCGGCGCACACGTGCTCCAGCGCCGCCGCGGCGGCGGGGAGCTGGTCGGCGCGGCGTACCACGACGTCGATCCGGTCGCCGCCGATGCGGGACTTGAGCTCGTCGGGGGTGCCCTCGGCGATGACCTTGCCGGAGTCGATGACGGAGACGGCGTGGGCGAGCTGGTCGGCCTCTTCCAGGTACTGGGTGGTCAGCAGCACGGTGGTGCCGGTGTCGACGAGGCTGCGTACCGCCTCCCACACCTCGCCGCGGCTGCGCGGGTCGAGGCCGGTGGTCGGTTCGTCGAGGAAGAGGACCGGCGGGGCGAGGACCATGCTCGCCGCCAGGTCGAGGCGGCGGCGCATGCCTCCGGAGTACTCCTTCAGCGGCTTCTTGCCGGTGTCGGCGAGGCGGAAGTGCTCGAGGAGCTCGTCGGCGCGGCGGCGGGCGGCGGCCGGTGACAGGTGGTGCAGGCGGCCGAACATGACGAGGTTCTGCCGTCCGCTGAGGACCTCGTCGACGGCGGCGTACTGACCGACCAGGCCGATGCTCGCGCGGACCTCCGCGGCCTGGCGGGAGACGTCGTGGCCGGCGACCTCGGCGCGGCCGCCGTCGGCCTTCAGCAGGGTCGACAGGATGCCGACGGAGGTCGTCTTGCCCGCACCGTTGGGGCCCAGCAGCCCGTGGACGGTGCCGGCGGGTACGCGCAGGTCGAATCCGTCGAGTGCGTAGCGGTCGCCGTAGCGCTTGCGCAGTCCTTCGGCGAGGACGGCGGTGCTGGTCGGATCCACGTCGGCTTCCTTACGGGTAGCGGGTATCCGGCCGAGGGTCCCAAACCGTCCCTGAGCGGGGCCGGAGCGCCGCTCAAGATCCGGTCGGGGAACGGTCGGAAGCCGGTCGGCAGCCGGTCGACGGCCTCTCGGGGCCGCGGGCGGCGCCCGCCGGTTCGACGGCTGCTCTAGCAGCGGACGGGACCGTGGCGGGCCAGGACCACACGGCAGAGAAGGGAAGTCACTGTGATCACTTTCATCAACCGGTTCCATGTCACCGGCGCCACCGCGGAGTTCGAGGCGGCCTTCGACGCCACGTCGGCGTTCTTCGCCGACCGGCCCGGCTTCCTGAACCACCGGCTGCTCCAGCACCTCGACGAGCCGCACCTGTACGTGAACATCGCCGACTGGAAGGACGAGGAGTCCTTCCGTGCCGCCCTGGCCCACCCGGAGTTCGCCGCGCACCGCGCGAGGCTGCGCACGCTCAGCAGCAGCGACCCGAACCTGTACGTGCCGCTGCTCGAGCGCGTCGCCCGCTGAGATCCGGGCGCCGGGGGCCCATCGCCGGGCGCCGGGCTTCGTGCGTGCCCGGAGTGGGCCAGGACCGTCCGTCGACCGGCCCTCGAGGGCCGTCGGCCAGCATGGGGCGCCGCCGCCCAAGGCAGTTCCCTTCAGGAGGACATGGAAATGAAGATCGACGAGTGCCGCATCTGCGGCAACCGTGCGCTGCTGCCCGTGCTGGACCTCGGCTCCCAGGCCCTGACCGGCGTCTTCCCGAAGAACCGGGAGGAGACGGTGGCGTCGGTGCCGCTGGAGCTCGTCAAGTGCTCGCAGCCCGACGGCTGCGGGCTGGTGCAGCTGCTGCACACGGCCGACTTCGACCTGATGTACGGAGACCACTACGGCTACCGTTCCGGGCTCGGCGAGTTCATGATCCGGCACCTGCAGGACAAGGTCGCCTCCCTCCTGAAGACGGTCGAGGTGCGGCCCGGCGACATCGTCGTCGACATCGGCAGCAACGACTCGACCCTGCTGCGCGGTTATCCGTCGGACCCGGCGCTGCGCCCGCAGCTGGTGGGCATCGACCCGACCGGCGGCAAGTTCCGGCACCTGTATCCCGAGGGCGCCGAGCTGATCACCGAGTACTTCTCGCGGAAGGTGTTCGCCGAGCGGTTCGGCAGCCGCCGCGCGAAGGTCGTCACCTCGGTCGCGATGTTCTACGACCTGCCGCGTCCCATGGAGTTCATGCAGGACGTGCACGACATCCTCGCCGAAGACGGTGTCTGGCTGATGGAGCAGAGCTACATGCCGGCGATGCTCGAGGCCACGGCGTACGACGTGGTGTGCCACGAGCACCTGGAGTACTACGCGCTCAGCCAGATCGAGTGGATGGCCGAGCGGGTGGGGCTGAAGGTCGTACGGGCGGAGCTGAACGACGTGTACGGCGGCAGCCTGTGCGCGGTGCTGGCCCGCAAGGACTCGTCCGTCGCGGTGGACGAGGCGTCCGTGGCCCGGGTCCGTGCGCACGAGACGGCGCTCGCCCTGGACACGGCGGCCCCCTACGAGGCGTTCGCCGCGCGGACGGTCCGCTACCGCGAGGAGCTGCTGGCGTTCCTCGACGACTCGCGGCGGTCGGGGAAGCTGACGCTCGGGTACGGCGCGTCGACCAAGGGCAACGTGATCCTTCAGTACTGCGGCCTGAGCGAGAAGGACCTGCCGGTCATCGGCGAGGTGAACCCGGAGAAGCACGGCGCGTTCACCCCCGGCACCTACATCCCGATCGTCTCCCAGGAGGAGGCCAGGTCCCGCCGCCCCGACCAGCTGCTGGTGCTGCCGTGGATCTACCGCGACGGGTTCGTGGAGCGGGAGCGCGCGTACGTCGCCGGCGGCGGCAGGCTGGTCTTCCCGCTGCCGGTGCTCGACGTGGTGGGCGGGGCGCGATGACGGCCGGTACGGCACGCGGCTTCTCGACGTCCACCGCCACGGTGCGGGAGCTGGCGGTCGCCGGCGCCTACGAGTTCACGCCGCGGGTGCACCGCGACGAGCGGGGCCTGTTCGTCTCCCCGCTCCAGGAGGAGGCGTTCGTCGCCGCGGTGGGCCGCCCCTTCACGGTGGCGCAGACCAACCACAGCCGCTCGGCCCGCGGGGTGATGCGCGGGGTGCACTTCACCACCACCCCGCCCGGGCAGGCCAAGTACGTGCACTGCGCCCGCGGCAGGGCCATGGACGTGGTCGTCGACATCCGGGTCGGCTCACCGACGTTCGGGGCCTGGGACACCGTCGAGATGGACACCGAGTCCTTCCGCGCGGTGTACCTCCCGGAGGGGGTGGGGCACGCGTTCTTGTCCCTGGAGGACGACACGGTGATGTCCTACCTGGTCTCGACCCCCTACCGGGCGGACCTGGAGCAGGCGATCGACCCGCTCGACCCGGCGCTGGGCCTGCCCTGGCCGAAGGACATGTCCTTCACGCTCTCCCGGCGCGACACCCAGGCGGTCGGCCTGGCAGAGGCGCGGGCCAAGGGCATGCTGCCGCGGTACGAGGACTGCCCGGCGGCCGCGGCCGCCGCGGACCGGTGACCGTGCGGCCCGGCCCGGGCGGCGCGCGGGCCGGGCGGGTCGCGGTCGTCGGCGCGACCGGCTGTGTGGGGCGGCACGTGTGCGCCGCGTTCGCAGGCGGCGGCAGCGAGGTCGTCGGCGTGGCCCGCCGGTACGCGCCGCACGTCGGCGCGCACCGCTTCGTGCCGCTGGACGCCGCGGGCTGCTCCCCCGAGCAGCTGGCGGAGTTCCTGGCGGCCGAGGCGGTGGACGCCGTCGTGAACGCGACGCTCGGCTGGGGTGAGGAACTGCACCGGGTGAACGTGGAGTTGGTGGAGCGGCTGATCGGCGCGCTGCGGCTGCTGCCCGCGGCGCGCCGTCCGCGGCTGGTCCAGCTCGGCACGGTCCACGAGTACGGTCCGGTGCCGCAGGGCACGCCGGTGACCGAGCTGACGCCGCCGGCGCCGGTGACCGAGTACGCGCGGGCGAAGCTGGCCGCGTCCCGGGCGGTGCTGGGGGCGGCGGGGATCGACGCGGTGGTGCTGCGCATGGCGAACACGATCGGCCCGCACCCCGCGCCCGGCAGCTTCCTCGGTTCGCTGGCGGCCCGCTTCACCGAGGCGGCCGCCTCGCCGGGCGAGCGGATCGAGCTGACCGTGGCGGCCGGCGCCCGGCGCGACTACGTCGACGTGCGGGATGCGGCGGACGCGGTCGTACGGGCGGCGTTCGCCGGGCATCTCGGCCAGGACCAGCGGCTGTTCAACATCGGCACCGGCACCGCCAGGGGCATCGACACGCTGGTCCTGGCCCTCGCTCAGGCCTGCGGCCTGCCCGCGTCGGCGCTCGCCCTGCGGACGGGCGAGGTGGCGGCACAGGGCGCGTCGACGGGCACCGACTTCACCTGCCTGGACGCGTCACGGGCCCGGGCGGTGCTGGGATGGTCGCCGCGGCGGTCACCGGCGGAGTCGATGCGGGCGATGGCCGAGACGGCGCGCGCGACCTGCTTCGCGACGTCCTGACGCTCCCCTCCCCCGGGCCCCTTGCCCATGGGGGCCCACTTCCGCACCGGGCCGGGCCCCGGACCCGCACCGCGCTCCGCGCGGGGTTCCTGGCCCTCTACGCCTGGCGGCGTGGGCGGGGCCCCTTCACGGCCCCCGCGCCTCGCATGCCGGCGAGGCTGAACTGCCTCCACCCGGCGCAGGCATGAGCCACGGCCGGGAGGACCAGCGTCGCCCCCGCCGGCACGGCCGGCTTCGGGTTCGCCCCGGCCACGGGGAGACCCGGGAGGCGACCGAAGGCCCCACGGGCTCCGGGCGGAGCCCGGTTCGGTCGACGGGACGAGGCCGTACGGGACCGGGCCGACCCGGTTCGGGACGGGCTCCCCGGCCGAGCCGGGCCGAACCAGGCTCGGCCGCAGCCCGGTTCCGGGACGGGCCCCACGGCCACGCACGCCGGGCCGTACCGGACCCGAATGGCGAGGCCCCGACCGGACGGTCAAGCTCAAGCCCCGCCGGCGGCCTTGGCGCAGGCGCAGGCCCCGGCAGGACAGGCGAGTTCGAGCCCCGCCGGCGACTGGGGCGCAGCCCCCAGGGCGAAGCCCGACCGGACCGGCAAGCTCAAGCCCCGCCAGCGGCTGAGACGCAGACGAAGGCCCCGGCAGGACGGGCGAGTTCGAGCCCCGCCGGCGATTGAGGCGCAGACCCCCGGAGTGAAGCCCGACCGGACCGGCAAGCTCAAGCCCGCCGGCGGCTGAGGCGCAGGCGCAGGCCCCGACCGGACGGGCAAGATCAAGCCCCACCGGCGGCTGAGGCGCAGCCCCCAGGGCGAAGCCCGACCGGACCGGCAAGCTCAAGCCCCGCCGGCGGCTGAGGCGCAGGCCCCGGGGCGAGGCCCCGACCGCGACCGGCAAGCTCAAGCCCGCCGGCGGCCGAGGCGTGGAGGCCCGGGTTCGGGGGTGAGGCCCGACTGGACCAGCAAGCTCAAGCCCCGCCACGAGCGGAGGCGCAGACACCGGCAGGACGGGCGAGCTCAAGCCCCGCCGGTGGCAGAGGCGCAGACCCCCGACCAGACGGGCAAGCTCGAGCCCTGCCGGCGACTGGGGCGCAGACCCCGGGGCGAAGCCCGACCGGACCGGCAAGTTCAAGCCCCGCCGGCGATTGAGGCGCAGGCCCCGACCGCATCGGCGAGTTCGAGCCCCGCCGGGGGTTGTGGCGTGGTGGCCCGGTTCGGGGGCAGGGCCCGTGACGGGGCGCGCGCGAGAGGGTGTCCAGCGGGGCTCCAGCAGGAGCCGCGAGGGTTCGGCTTTGTGATGACGATTCAACGGGCACACGACGACATCCTGAAGCTGATTCTGGCCGCCGAGGGCGGCACCGAGCAGATCGACGCCGCGATCCGCGCGGTCGGCGCCGAGCGCACCGCGGCGATCCTCGCCGACGAGCTGGTGAACCGGGCGGATCTGCACGAGATCCCCGGGCCGGGCACCGCCGGGGTCGACATCCAGCTCGCGCTCGCCTTCGACGGTGGCACGGTCCATCACGTCGTGCGCGTGGGCAAGAGCGCCGAGCACGAGGCGGGCCGCGTCGACGCGCCGCACGCCACGCTCGAGTCGGATCTGGCCGAGCTGCTGCGCTCGGTGCTGGGGCCGTGGCGCGGCGTGGAGGCGCAGACGCTGCGGATCGTGTGGCACGACCTGGAGAACGTGGAGCGCCTCGGCGGCACCATGCACGTCTTCCCGGTCGTCAGGCGTCTGGTGCGCGGCACCACCGGCCGGCACGAGGACCTGGGCGAGCTGTCGCTGCGCAACGGCTCCGACAAGTGGGGGCTGCACTTCTACACGCCGCACTACGACCGGCATTTCGGGCCGCTGCGCGACCGGCCGCTGAAGATCCTGGAGCTGGGGATCGGCGGTTACGGCAATCCCGCCTCCGGCGGTGGTTCGCTGCGCATGTGGAAGCGCTACTTTCCCCGTTCGGTCGTCTACGGTGTCGACGTCTTCGACAAGGCGCCGCTGCGTGAGCAGCGCATCCACACCGTGGAGGGTGATCTGTCGAATCCGGAGTTCCTGGAGTCGCTGGGACGTGACCTGGGCCCGTTCGACATCGTCATCGACGACGCCAGCCACGGCAACGCCGACCTCATCGCCGCGTTCAAGGCGCTGTTCCCGTACGTCAGGCCGGGCGGCCTGTACGCGGCGGAGGATCTGCAGACGTCGTACTGGCCCGGCTACGGCGGCAGTTCGAAGGAGCTGAACTCGCCGGCCACCAGCATGGGTTTCCTCAAGGCGCTGCTGGACGGCCTCAACCACGAGGAGCGTGAGCTCCCGGAGGGCACGACGGCGTCCGAGACGGATCTGACGCTGACCGGTGCGCACTTCTACCCGAGCCTGGCGATCTTCGAGAAGGGCGTCAACGCGGAGGGTGCGAGCGCGTCGTGGATCCCGCGGCAGCAGATGAGCTACGAGGAGATGTCCGCCGTCGACTGGGGCGAGGGTCTGACCGCCGACAAGGACTGAGAGCGACGACAGCGCCGTACGCGGACGGGGCCGCCTCCACCAGGGAGGCGGCCCCGTCCGTGTGCTCCGGCGGGTCTCAGAGCGCGGGCGGGGGCTCGTCGTCGAACCAGTAGGAGCGGCGCTGGTACGGGGTGCCGGGCAGGTGGGCGCGGGCGGGGCGGTCGTGTTCCTTCCACAGCACGTCCCAGTCGGGGGTGGCGCCGTCGGCCCATGCGCGGGCGAGCGGGTCCTGGGCGGGCGGCAGGTCGGCGCCGTCGGCGACGGACCGCAGGGCGGTGCGCAGGGCGGCGGTGTCGGACACGACGAGGGCGCGTCGGTGTTTCATGGCGCGCCGGCCGTACTGCAGCGTGTGGGCGAGGGAGGCGAGTTCGGGTGCGTGGGGGCCGTCGAGCTGGTGCAGCAGGCGGCGGGCCAGCAGGGCGACGGCCTCCTCGCTGCCGGCGGACAGCGGTACGACGTGCGGGCGGCCGGCTGGGCCGGCGGCGGGGGCGGCTGTGGCCGGCCGCGGGGGGCGGGGGGCTTCTTCGACGACCGCGTGGGACATGGAGCCGCCGAGTCCGAAGGCGTTGACGGCGCCGATGCGCGGGGTGCTTCCCGCGGGCCAGGGCACGTTCTCGACGGGGAGGCCGAGGGGCGCGTCGCCGACGGGGAGTTTGCCGTCGGCCTCGTCGAGGCCGGCGATCCTCGGGATGGTGCCGGCGCGCAGGGCGAGGATCGTCTTGACGACTCCGATGAGTCCGGCGGCGGCTTCGAGGTGGCCGATGTTGGCCTTGACGGAGCCGACCCACAGCCGGCCGTCGGGCCCGGCGGCGGGCCCGTCGACGAGGTGGGCCAGGGCGGCGATCTCGGTGGCGTCGCCGCCGCGGGTGCCGGTGCCGTGGGCCTCGAGGTGGCCGAGGTCGCGGGGGGTGAGCCCGGCCTTGGCGAGGGTCTGCCGGACGAGGGCGGTCTGGGAGTCCTGGTCGGTGCCGGTCAGTCCGCCGCCGCGGCCGTTGTGGGCGCTGCCGACGGAGCGGATGACGGCGTGCACGGGGTCGCCGTCGGCGAGGGCGGCGTCGAGGGGTTTGAGGAGCAGGCAGGCGCCGCCCTCGCCGCGCAGGTAGCCGTTGCGGGCGGCGCTGAAGGGCACCGAGTCGCCGGTGGGTGACAGGGCGCCGCCGAGGTAGGCGTTGGTGGTGTAGTAGCCGGCGCTGAACAGGTTGGGTGAGCCGACCAGTGCCATGGGGTAGTCGCCCGCGCGCAGGCCCTGGACGGCGAAGCCGAGGGCGGACAGCCCGGCGGAGCAGGCGGAGTCGATGACCATGCTGGGGCCGGTCCAGCCGAACTGGTAGGAGACGCGGTTGGCGAGGAAGGCCATCATGGTGCCGGGGAACGCGGCGCCGTCGGAGCGTCGGCCGCGTGCGGTCATGCGTTCGGCGTAGTCGGACATGAAGGCGCCGGCGAAGACGGCGACGGGTTCGCCGGTGAGTGTCTGCGGGTCCAGGCCGGCGTTCTCCACGGCGTGCCAGGCCAGTTCGAGCATGAGCCGGTGCTGGGGGTCCATGAAGGCGGCCATGCGGTGGGCGATGCCGAAGAAGCGGGCGTCGAAGCCGTCGATGGAGTCGAGGAGGAACGCGCGGGGGGTGTTGGCGGCGGCGACCTGCTCGTCGAGTCCGTACCAGCGTCCGGCGGGCACGTCGTGCAGGTGCCGTTCGCCGCGGGAGACGACGTCCCAGAATTCGGTCAGGGTCTCTGCGCCGGCGGTCCGGCAGGACATGCCGATGACGGCGACGGGTGCGGCGTCGGTGCCGTGGGCGGTTGTCACGCGGCGGCCTCCGGCTGTCCGGCGCGGGTGATGCGCTGGCCGTGCAGGCCCCGGATGCGGCGGCGTGCCTCGTCGCCGGTGATGGTGGCCTCGTGGTCGGGGATCTCCCGTTCGAGGGCGGCCCGGGCGTCGGTGAGGAGGGTCCGTACGAGCTGGGACTTCATCATCGCCAGCGCGCCGCGTGGTGCCTGGGCGCTCTGCAGGGCGATGCGGTGGGCCTCCGCCGGGACGGTGTCGTGGGCGCAGATCCTGGTGCCGGCGCCGCGTTCGCGCAGTTCGCGGCCGGTGTAGGTGCGGCTGGTGTACATCATCTCGGTGCCCAGCGCGCGGCCGAACGCCGCCGGCACGACGTGGGAGGCGCCGAGGATGGGGGTGAAGCCGAAGGTGAGGAAGTTCATCGCGTAGCGGGAGCGTTCGCTGAGGACGGCGATGTCGCAGTAGAGGGCGAGCAGCAGTCCGCCGCCGAGTGCGTGTCCCTGGGCGGCGGCCACGACCGGCACCGGGCAGGCGGCGATGGCCTGCATCATTTCCCAGAGTTCGACGACGCGCTGCTCGTGGGTGCCGAGCATGCGTTCGGTGGCGCCTCCGGCGCTGAAGACGCCGGGTGCGCCTTCCAGGACGACGGCCCGGACGTCCCGGTCGTCGCCGGCCCGTTGCAGGGCGGCGATGAGGCCGGCGCGCAGCTCGGGGGTGAACCGGTTGTGGCCCGCCTCGTCGCACATCCGGACGGTGGCGACGGGCGCCTCGGTGTGCAGCTGGACGGGCCCGTAGGAAAGAGCGGTCACGGTATCAGTCCTTGCCGGTGAAGGGTGTTCAGCCGCTCGTGGACCCGCTGGTCGGCAAGGCGTTCGGCGACGGCGCGCAGCGCGCGGTCGGCGTGGCCTTCGGGGGCGGGGAACAGTTCACGGCGGTAGCGCTTGAGTGCGCGTACGGCTCCGTGGTCGGCGGCCCGCAGGCGCCGCAGCAGCAGCCGCAGTTCCTGGCGGCAGTCGTCGGTGCGCTGGTCGGCGAGGCCGATGTCGGCGGCCTGTTCGGCGCTGACGTGCTGGGCGCCGAGTGCGAGGGAGAAGGCGCGGTGGCGGCCGGTGCGTTCGGCGACGACGGGCAGGATCACGGCGGGTACGAGGCCGAGGAGGACCTCGGTCATGCGGAAGCTCGCGCGGGGGCCGGCGATGACGTGGTCGCAGGCGGCGGCGAGGCCGACGCCTCCTCCGGTGGCGGCGCCGTCGACGACGGCGACGGTGACCAGGGGCGAGTCGGCCAGGCGTTGCAGCAGGTGGTGCACGGCGGTCAGGCGCGGCCGCCAGCCGTCGCGGTCGGCCTCGCCGAGGGCGATGCCCGAGCAGAAGCTGTCGCCGGTGGCGTCGAGGACGAACACCTCGGCGCCCTCGGCCGCTTCGGCGGCGGTGAGGGCGCCGGTGAGGGCCGTGAGCATGTCGTCGTCGAGGCGGTTGCGGGTGGCGGGCGTGTCGAGGGTGGCGCGGACCAGGGGCGGGCGGCCGGTGTCCACGCGCAGCGGGGCGGGGGCTGTCAGCGCCACTCGTACCGCCTGATGTAGTTCTCGACGCCGGCCAGCACCAGTTGCTTGCCGTGGTCGCGGAAGGGCGCGAGGAAGGTCTCCTGGAGCGAGTCGTCGACGTCGCGGTGGGCCTTGGGCACCAGGATGCGGCGGGTGACGGGCAGCATCTGCTCGTACTCGGCGAAGGTCAGCTCGCGCCGCAGGGCGAGGCGTTCCGCGATGCGTGCCTTGCCGAGGGTCGCCTTGGCGCCGGGGGCGACGGTCGCGCCGAAGAACTCGGAGGCGCAGCCGGATCCGTAGGAGTACATGCCGAGCCGGGCGCCTTCGACGCGTTCGGCGCTCTGGTGGTCGATCAGGGAGGCGAGGGCGAGCCAGATGGCGCCGGAGCACAGGTTGCCGACGACCCGGCCGTAGCGCAGGGAGGGGGCGACGCGCCGCTCGAAGTCCTCGGCGATCGCCTTGGGGGCGCGGGGTGCGAATTCGCGCATCAGCTTGCGGTGCGCGGCTCTGACCATGCCGCCGAACGGGGTGTGCATGACGACGTGGTCGAAGGAGTCGGCGAAGTCGGTGCCCGGGACGTTGGCGGTGTAGGCGCGGAAGCTGTCGGAGAGGCACTCGAGGTAGGCGAGCAGCGACAGGTCGGGGTTGTACAGGTCGTAGTCCGGGGCGGGCCGGGCGGTGTCCATGACTTCGAAGCTGTTGAGGCCGTAGGCGCCGGGGGTCAGGGCGAGAATGCCGGGGCTGTCGCCGACGAGGAGCGCCACGGCGCCGTGGCCGGTGGTGGGCTCGGCGTATTTGGCGTACTCGTCCATGGGGTTGACGTCGGTGGCGATGATCAGTGCCTTGGCGCCGGGCCGCAGGCCGGACCTCAGGTAGCCGGCGGCGAGCTGGAGGGCGCCGGTCGCCCCGTAGCAGGCCTGCTTGACCTCCATGTAGCGGCACTGCCGGGACAGGCCGAGGTGTCGGTGGACGTGGGAGGCGAGGGACTTGCTGTAGTCGAGGCCGGACTCGCTGGAGGTGACGAGGAGTTCGATGGAGTCCCGGTCGTCGTCGCTGAGGGCGTCGACGAGGGGTTTGGCGGCGTTGACGGCGCCGGTGACCGGGTCCTCCCAGGGGAGCTGGACGGACCGCTCGTCCATCATGAGGTTGTCGAAGCGGTCCGGGTCGAGGCCGCGGGCGTCGAAGAGGGCGCGGGCGGAGATCTTGGCGACACCGGCGTGGACGTTCAGTGCCTCGACGCCGATACGGGCGGTGCTCATCGCGGGCCGCCGGTGGCGAGATGGGCGACGAGGCCGCCGATGTCGGGGATGTCGGCGAAGGTGGAGACCCGCTCGCGGCTGCCGAGCCGGTGGGTGAGGGTGGTGATGATCTCGACGCGGTCGACGGAGTCGGCGCCGAGGTCCTTCAGGCTCCGCCCGTCGGTGATCTCCTCGGCGGGTACGTCGGGCAGGATCTCGGCGACGACCTCCGCGAGGACGCGCCGGACGGTGGCTTCGTCGGTGGCGGCGGGGGCGGTCATGAGTCCTCCAGGAGCTGCTGGATCGAGCAGACGGCGAGCAGCCGTCCGGTCGCGGCCTCGGTGACGGCGACGTCGGCGATCTCGTCGCCGGCCACGGTGTCGCTGTGCCACAGCCGCACGGTGAGGGTGAGTTCGGCGTCGGCGTCGGCGTTGCCGAAGTAGCCGATCCGGTGGTCGACGACGGTGCGGCGGCTGAAGCCGCGCGGGTCGCGGCCCAGGGCGCGCCACTGGCGCAGCAGGGCGGTGTCGACGATGGCGAAGTAGGAGGCGAAGTACATGAGCCCGGCGCCGTTGAGGTCGCGTACCCGGTCCAGGGTGTAGGTGGTGGTGTACGGCGCGGACGCGGTGCGGCCCGGGATGCCTCCGGGGTGGAAGGTGCCCGCCTTGCGGGCGCGGCCGCAGATCCCGCGGGGCGAGTGCTCGGCGGGCAGCGGGGGCAGGTGCTCGTGCCGGTGGCCGGCCGGGGACGCCTCCACCAGGCCCTCGTTGCTGTCCGGGTGGGAGCGGGAGATCCAGCGGTTGTAGTTCTCGACGTACAGGCAGTCCTCGCGCTGCTCCTCGTGGAAGGCCCGCGGGTCCAGGCCGGTCGCCGGGGTGCCGGGGCGGGAGAGGCGGTGCAGGGTCATCACGGACTGCGGTCCGAGGTCGAAGACGCGTGAGGTGACGTCGAACTCGTCGCCGAAGGCGATGCCGTAGGGCTGGATGTGCCGGCTGCCGCGGACGCGGAAGTAGTAGAAGGAGAGGTACGTGGGGTGGCCGTCGGCGCTGCGGGCGGCGTACACGTTGGTGCCGGTGGCGGCTTTGACGGCCTCCCACGTCCAGTCCCCGAGCTGCCCGAAGAACAGGGAGCCGGCGCCGCACATGCCCGGGGCCACCGTGACGCGGCGGGTCAGCAGGGACGTGTCGGCGGGCGCCGGTTTGTCGATCAGGTCGGTCGGGCTCACTTTGCGGTCGCCCCCAGGGCCGCGACCTGGCTGCTCACATAGGTGCTGAGCTGGTTGACCGTGGGGTGGGCGTAGACCGTGTCGAGCATCTCCTCGAGGCCGTACTTGGTGTTGAGGAGGGACACCAGCTCCACGCCCAGGACGGAGTCGAGTCCCAGCTCGGCGAAGGTGGCGTCGTCGTCGATCTCCTCGATCTCGCAGTAGAGGATCGCGGCCAGGTGTGTCCGCAGTTCGTCGCGGATCGAGTCGGCACTCACCAGGGTGGTCATTCGCTTCTCTCCTCAGCCTGTTCGGCTCGCCCGGCCCGCTCGACCGGCCGTGCGAGCAATCGGTGTGACGCTAGGAAGGGCGTCTCGGGGACCGCTGGAGCCGTCCTCGAGACGTGGAGGGGCGGTCGCGGTGGGGCGGTTCACGCGACGGCCTGCGGTTCGCGGACCGCCGCGGGCAGGAAGCCGAGCAGGGTCAGCAGGCTGCGTGCCTCGACGTTGAGGTGGCTGCCGTACCGCACGAACCCGATGAGCTGGCGGACCGTCATCCAGGCGAATCCGGCGGGTGCTTCCAGGGGGAAGTCGTCGGCGACCTCGACCAGCAGGTAGCGGCTCCGGGCGTGGTAGAAGCGGCCGCCCTCCTCGGACTGCACGGCGTCGAACCGGATCTGCTCCCGCCCGGCGGTGAGCACGGTGTCCAGGTACGGGGGCCGGCCGGCCGGGTCGGGGCCGCCGGCGCGGTCGGTGAGGTAGTCGGCGGGCTGGCACTGGACGGTGGGCGCCATCTCGATGCGGTCCAGCGCCCCGGTCTCGATCCGGGCCTGCACCAGCAGGTGCAGCACCCCTTCGACGCGTTTGGCGAGGAAGGCGATGACTCCCTGGCTGCGGGGCGCGAACATGGGCTGCGACCAGCCGGTCACCTCGCGGTTGGAGGCCTCGACCCCCACGCCGAGGACGGTGAAGTGGCGGTCCTCGGCGTGGGCGACGATGCCGTCGCGCCGCGACCAGTCCGCGAGGCCGGCCAGGGGCACGAGGCGGCGGCTCAGCGTGCAGCGGCCCTTGGCCTCGGTGAACCAGCTCAGCAGTTCGACGGTGTTGTGCAGGGAGCGGCCGTCCTGCTGCCAGGACCGTACGAGGGCGCCGTCGAAGGTGTCGTCGTCGGGGTGGGCGCCGCGGCCCACGGCGGGGCGGCGCAGGGCGACGGCGCCGGACAGGACGGTGCGGGTGTCCATGTTCACCAGGTCGTCGCTCTGCAGGAGTTCGGCGATCTGGTCGAAGCTGAGCCAGCAGAAGTCGTCCAGGACGGGGATGTCGGCGTCGGTGCGCACGATCATGTTGCGGTTGCGTTTGGCGAGGAACCAGGACGCCTGCTCCGACTGGAGGGCGTCGAAGAGGACCTCGCCGCCGCGCGGGGCGACGAAGTGCTCGAGATAGGGAACGGGCCGCCCGCCGTGCACACGCATGTAGTTGCTCTTCGTGGCCTGCACGGTCGGCGACAACTGGACGAGATTCACATTTCCCGGTTCCATCTTCGCCTGGAGAAGGCAGTGCGGAACTCCGTCGAACTCCTTCACCAGGATTCCGAGAATTCCGTGTTCCGGCTGAACGATGATCGGCTGCTGCCAGGCTTCCACGGCCCGTCCCGAGTCGGTGACCTCGAGGCCCTGGACGGAGAAGAACCGTCCGCTGCGGTGCACCAGGTTCCCGGAGTCCGCCTCCATCGACCAGCCGTCGAGGCGGTCGAGGGGGACCTGGGCGACCTTGTAGGCGTTCGCGGCGCACCGCTGCTCGAACCAGCGGTGGAATTCTGTTGTGTCGGAGAACATCTGGGGGCCTCCCGTTGGGTCTCTTCCAAAAATGTGCCGAAGGGCCGGCGATCGCGGCCGATTCGCAAGAGAAGTTCGAGCCGGGTTCGAGCCCGGGAATTGAGAATGTCGAGTCTCGAAGTGGATATGCGGCGCAAGGAGTTGATCCGGTGACAACCGAAGTCGAGGAGACCGTGACGGTGCGTGGGGAATGCGCGCCCGGTTTCGAGGAAGTGGCGCGTGCTTTCGCGGGGAACTTCCGCGACGGCACGCAGACCGGGGCGGGGGTGAGCGTGTATCTGCGCGGCCGTGAAGTGGTGAACCTGTGGGGCGGGTTCGCCGACGAGGCCGCCGGCCGGCCCTGGGAGCGGGACACCCTGGCCGTGCTCGCCTCCCCCACCAAGTCCGTGGCGGCCGGTGCGCTGTTCGTGCTGATCGAGCGCGGCGTCCTGGAACTGGACGCCCCGATCGCCCGCTACTGGCCCGAGTTCGCGGCGGCCGGCAAGGAGTCGGTCACCCTGCGGATGCTGCTGGCGCAGCGCACCGGTGTGGTGGCGCTGGACTCGGACCCGATCACCTACGAGAAGCTGCGCACCGGCCGGCCGGTCGTCGAGGCGCTCGCCGCGGCCCGCCCCGAGTGGGCGCCGGGCACCGCGCACGGCTATCACGCCATGACCTTCGGCCACATGGTCAGTGAGGTGGTGCGGCGGGTCACCGGCTCGACGGTGGGCCGGTTCTTCGCGGAGGAGATCGCCGGGCCGCTGGGCCTCGAGTGCTTCATCGGCCTGCCCGAGGACCGGCTGCCGCGGCTGGCGACGATGGTGCCGTCCAAGGCCGAGGTCCTGATGGACGGCGGTGCGGCCGGCCAGGTGACGGAGCTGCTCGCGGCGCTCGGCGACCCGTCGTCGCTGACCTTCCGGGCGACGATCGGCAGCATGTCCTTCGACGCCGACACCGGTGACGACGCCAAGCGGGTGCGGCTGGAGAACGCCTCCTACGACGGGGTGGCCGACGCCGGGTCGCTGGCCCGCTACTTCGCCGCGCTGATCGGCGAGGTGGACGGGGTGCGTCTGGCGGGGCCGGCGCTGGTCGACGAGATCCGCCGGGAGCACTCCTCGGGCCGGTGCCGCACCATGCTGATGGACACCAACTGGGGCCTGGGCATGATGCTGCCGGACGGGCCGCTCTACCCGGCGTCCGCCGGGCCGCTGGGCTCCTTCGGTCTGGCCGGCGCGACCGGCTCGTTCGCGTGCGCCGTCCCCGGCCGGCAGCTCGCCTTCGCCTATGTTCCGGGCGGCGGTTCGCACGTCGTCGACCGGCTCGATCCGCGGGCCCGGCGCGTCGCGGAGGCCGTGCACCGCAGCGCCGCCGCCTGCTGAGCGGGGGTCAGCGGGCCGTGGCCCGGTCCGCGGCGTGGGCACCGGCGCTCTCCAGGATCTGAAGGCTGCTGCGGCGCAGCTGCTCTTCGGCGGTGGCGCGGGCCCGCGCCGGGCCCCCGCCCAGGGCGGCGGCGTCCGGGTCGAGGGCCGCGTCGTGACGGACGAGGACCCGGCTGCGGGCGCCGTCGTCGGTGACGCTCCAGGTGGCGGTGTGCGCGCGCAGCGGCGCGGGCGCCGCGGGGCCGCTGAGGACCAGGCGCCGCCCGGGCAGGCGAACACGGGGGCCCGCGCCGCGGCACAGCAGGTCGTGGACGGTGTCGGCGGGCAGGTCGAGGAGGATCTCCTGGGTCAGGGAGAACATCAGGTCGTCGAGGTCCTCGGGGCGCTCTGCCCAGTAGCGCACGGCGGCGACCTCGTCCGCGTTGTGGCGCTCGAGCGCGCCGGCGAGGAACGTCGCGGTCGCCTCGTCGGCGGTGGTGAGGGTGTAGGCGTTGGTGAGCGTGATGCGGGTGCCGGCGGTGTCCGGTTCGAAGCGCCAGGTGCCTTCGGCGGCGGACAGCGGGGCGCTCGGCCGCTCCTGACGGAAGGTCACCCGCAGTGCCTGCTCGTCGGCGTGACGCGTAGAGGTCCAGGCGCGCACGTCGTCGCCGGAGGCCACCCACATCCGGAAGCGGTCGCCGCCGTCGGGGCCTGGGCCCAGCTGTTCGACGTGCAGGCAGGGCGCGAACAGCAGGGGCCAGCGGTCGATGCCGGCGATCAGCCGGTAGGCCCGCCGTGCGGGGGCCGGGGTCGTGGCGACGTACTCGGCCGAGCGGCCGGCGGCTGTCATCCGCATCTCCAGACGGTGGGCGGGCTCGTGTCACCCGGCAATCTCGCCCAGCCGTCTCGATCCCTCCTCGACCCGGGATCGAGCCGCCGCACGGAGTGTGAACCTCCCATAGGACGACTGGAGTCGCTGTCATGCGTGTTCTGTTCACCGTGTTCCCGGCCACGGCCCATGTGCATCCGATCGTTCCGCTCGCCTGGGCGCTGCAGAACGCGGGCCACGAGGTGCGGGTGGCCATCCACCCGGACACCGTGCGTCTGGTCACCGAGGCCGGACTGCCCGCGGTGCCGCTGGGCTCGCGGGAGGTGCTCGCCGACGCGGTGAAGTGGAACGACAACTTCGAGATGCTCGACAGCCTCAGCGACGCGCTGTCCCTGGACACGGGTGACGCCCCGCAGTGGGAGCGCCAGTGGCAGGGGCTGACCGGCATGCTGCGGATGTTCACGCCGATGGTGGACGACCTGGTGGCCTTCTGCCGCGGCTGGCGGCCCGACCTGGTGGTGTGGGACCCGTTCTGTGTGGCGGCGGGTGTCGCGGCGAGGGTGACGGGCGCGGCGCACGCGCGTTTCCTGTGGGGTCAGGACAACATCGGCTGGCTGCGCGGCAAGTCCCTCGAGCGGCGGGACGACCGGTCCGGCGACCCGGTGGACGCGCTGATGGCGCCGATGCTCGAACGCTACGGGCTGGAGTACTCGGAGGACCTGCTGCTCGGCCAGTGGACCATCGACCCGATGCCCAAGGCGCTGCGCCTGCCGCTCCCCCACCGCTACGAGCCGATCCGGCGGGTCCCCTACAACGGCAGCGCGGTGGCCCCGGCCTGGGTGCACGAGCGGCCTGAGCGGCCGCGGGTGCTGCTGACGCTGGGCATCGGCGGCCGCGGCCGTCAGCTGTTCAAGGCGGCCGGTGTCTCCTTCCCCGAGGTGGTCGACGCGCTGGCCGGCCTCGACGTCGAGGTGGTCGCCACGCTGCACCGAGCGATGCTGGAGACGGTGACCCGGGTGCCGGACAACGTCCG
The DNA here is from genome assembly GCF_001278075.1 of Streptomyces pristinaespiralis. GTDB lineage: Bacteria > Actinomycetota > Actinomycetes > Streptomycetales > Streptomycetaceae > Streptomyces > Streptomyces pristinaespiralis. The sequence continues at coordinate 307,686 of NZ_CP011340.1, forward strand.
GCTGACGGAGTACGTGCCGCTGGCGCAGATCCTGCCGAGCTGCTCGGCGATCATCCACCACGGTGGCGGGGGGACGTTCGCGGCGGCCACGGCGGCCGCCGTGCCGCAGCTGATCGTGCCGATGCCGTGCTGGAGCGAGGCGACCACGGCCCGCTTCATGGCCGGCCGGGGCGCCGGACTGGTCGTCACCACCGAGGAGTTCGACACGGAGCTGCTGCGCAAGCAGATCACGCGGCTGCTGGAGGAGCCGGCGTTCGGCGAGGGCGCGCAGGCGCTGCGCGCGGAGATCAACCAGGCGCCCGGCCCGGCCGAGTTCGTGTCCGTGCTGGAGGAACTGACCGCGGAGCACCGCCGGTGACGGCGCCTGCGGCGGGGGTGCTGCGGTTCGGGGTCCTCGGGTGCGCGGACATCGCGCGCCGCCGGGTGCTGCCCGCGATGGCGGCCGCGCCGGACATCGAACTCGCCGCGGTCGCCAGCCGTTCGCCCGCCCGGGCCGCCGAGACGGCCCGCGCCCACGGCGCCCGTCCGGTGAGCGGGTACGAGCGGCTGCTCGCCGACCCGGACGTGGACGCCCTCTACATCCCGCTGCCGGCGGCGCTGCACGCCGTCTGGGTGGAGGCGGCGCTCGAGGCGGGCAAGCACGTCCTGGCCGAGAAGCCGCTGACGACGGACCCGGCCCGCACCCGCGCGCTGCTGGAGCGGGCACGGCGGCGGAAGCTGGTGCTGCGGGAGAACGTGATGTTCGTGCACCACGGTCAGCACCGGGCGGTCGGCGCGATGGTCGGTGACGGTGTGATCGGCGAACTGCGGTCGTTGCACGCGGCGTTCACGATCCCCTCCCCCGCCGACGGGGACATCCGCTTCGACGCGGACCTGGGCGGCGGCGCGCTGTCGGACGTGGGCCTGTACCCGGTGCGGGCCGCGGTGCACCTGCTCGGCCCCGGCCTGCGGGTAGCGGGCGCGGTGCTGCGGGACGCAGCGGGCCGCGGTGTGGAGACCTCGGGCGCCGCGCTGCTGCGCCGCGCCGACGGGGTGAGCGCGCAGCTGACGTTCGGGATGGACGACGCGTACCGCTCGCGCTACGAACTGTGGGGCAGCGAGGGCCGCATCACGGTGGACCGCGCGTTCACCCCGCCGGCCGGTCACCGGCCCCGGATCGTGGTGGAGGACGCAGCCGGTGCCCGCACGGTCGAGCTTGCGGCCGAGGACCAGGTGGCGGCCACGCTCGCCGCGTTCACGGCGGCGGTCCGGGGCGGGGACACCGTGCCCGCCGGCGGGGAGCTGCGCGACCTGCTGGCGCAGGCCGACCTGCTGGCCGCGATCCGCCGCGCGGCGGCGACCTGACACCTGCGGCGCCCGCGACCCCGGGGGGGCCCGGGGGCCGGTGGGCCCGGGGGGCCCGGGGGCCGGTGGGCCCGGGGGGCCCGGGGGCCGGTGGGCCCGGGGGGCCCGGGGGCCGGTGGGCCCGGGGGCCGGTGGGGCCCGGGGGCCGGTGGGGCCCGGGGGCCGGTGGGGCGGCGCGTCGCGGGTGGTCACGGCGTGCGATGAAGCCCGCAGGCCAAGTCCGGTGGGGCGGTCCGGCAGAGGCCACGTCCTGCCGGGCCACGTCACGTCCGGGCCGGGTCAGGTCCGATCAGGTCGGTTCAGATCCGAGGCTCGCTCATGTGCAGCGGCGCGGTGCGCGTACCCGGGTCGGCCGGGCGCGCCCGCCTGCCCGCGCTGCCCGACGGCTCCGGGCACCGGCGTACCCGGGGGCCCCGGGGAGTCCTTTCGGGGGTCGTGAACTGCTGCTGTTTGACTTCGTATGAGTGAGTTCTGCCGTGTGCGGGTGAGTTGGTGTGGGCTGTGGTGTGTGAGGGCTCGCGGGGTGGACGGGGGTTCGTCTGTCGAATGGGTGACCTTTGCGGGTGGTGGTCGTTGGGGGTGGTGGCGGGTGTGTGTGGTCCAGGACAGGAGGGGTGGTGATCACCGTGGGCGGTCTGCGGGAGGTGGCGGCGCCGTTCGTGGTCACCGGACCTTCGGTCGCGATCGGCAGACGCGCCCAAGGGCACCCGATCCGGCGACGGACGACACCGCCCCCGCACGACCAGAGCGATCGTGCGGGGCATCGGACCGTCCAGGCCGACCGGCGTGCCCCTGGGCGTGAGGAAACCCGCCCCCGCATCCCCGGACCACGCACACGATGCGTGCCCCCGGACGCGGAACGAACGCGGGCAACCAGGGCACCCAACACCGTTCGGGGTGCCCGCAGCGACCAGGAATGGGTCCAAGACTCACTCCTGCTCACTGACTAGGAACGGTCGCGGAGGTGCGGTCAGGTGCGGGTCAGGGCCTGAACCGCGGTGAGGGTCTCTGCCGGGCCCGGCAGGGCGGCCAGTTCGGCGGCGAGGGTTCCGGCGCGCCGGGCGTAGGAGGGGGTGGCCAGCATGTCGCGGCAGGCGGCGGCGACGGTCTCGGGGCCGTCCTCGCCCGGTGGCAGGACGCGGGCCGCGCCGTAGGCGGCCAGGCGCTGGTTGGGGGCGAGGACCTTCGGCATGGTGGGGACGACGAGCTGCGGCACACCCGCGTGCACGGCCGTCAGCGCGCTCTGGCCGCCGCCGGAGTGCACGAGCAGGTCGCAGGTGTGCAGGACCGTGTCCAGCGGCAGCCAGCCGGCGCGCAGGCCGGGGTGCCGTTCGCGCAGGGCCGCCGCGACGTCCTCGGGGGCGGCGGCGACGACTTCCACGTCCGGACCGGCGACGTGGGAGACGAGGGCGTCGAGGTGGTCGAACTCGTAGTCCTTGCTGACCCGGCTGCCCGCCGTCACGCAGACCCGGCGCCGCTGGGAGGGGGTGTACATCCAGCGTTCCAGCGGCTGCTGGCGGCCGCAGGGCACGAACCGCATGGTCCGGCCGGCGGGTGCGCCGGGGTCCGCGACGCTGGGCGGGCAGATGTCGATCCACAGGTCAGGCGCGGGCAGGGACGTCAGGCCCAGGGCCCTGAGTTCGGGGGCCAGTTCGTCCTCGGCGCCCCGGTCCATCTCGGCGGGCTCGCCCATGTCCCAGGCGTGCCGCACGTACGGGATCTTCAGCTCGGCGGCCAGCAGCGCGGCGCCGAAGGCGAGGGTGCCGCCGACGACGGCGTCCGGGCGCCAGTCGCGGCCCGCCTCCCGCAGCGCGGGCAGGCTGCCGGCGGCCAGCCGGCCGAAGCCGCGGCCGCCGAAGTGCATCCTCTCCCCCGCGTCCGCCGGCAGCGTCAGCGCGGTGCCGTCGCGGTCGGCCAGCATGAAGTCGCGCATCGTCCGCTCGGTGACGGGCGCGGCGGGCAGTCCGGCGGAGGTGATGACGCCGCTCATGTCGGCGGTGGCCGCCATGAGCACCTGGTGGCCGGCGTTGCGGGCGGCGGTGGCCAGCGGCACGAGGGCGAACACGGTGGCCGGACTGCCGCCGGCGAGGAAGAGGATCCGCATGGTTCAGGCCGGGGGCGCGCCGCGGTGGGCGGGGGCGAAGGCCAGTGCGTCGAGCGCGGCGACGACCGCGGCCTCCTCGTGGTCGAAGTGGCGCTCCAGTTCGCCGGTCAGGCGCTCCAGCTCGTGTTGCAGGCCCTGCGGGTCGCCCGGCTCCAGGCGGGTGACGAGGTCGGCGATGTCGCCGCGCAGCTGTGAGACGACCTTGTGCTCCTCGCGGAGCTTGGCCAGGGTCGGCGCGAGGCCGGGGAACTTCGACTCCAGGACGGGGAAGGCGCCCTGGTCCTCGCCGCCGTGGTGGACCTCCAGCGCCTTGCAGAAGCTGAGGCAGTTGTCGCGCAGCTGCTGCAGCAGGGTGCTGTCGCCGATGTCGACGGTGTCGGCGCGTCCGGCGGCGAAGTCGGCGACCTGGCGGCGCAGTTCGGCGATCTCGCCGCGCAGCCAGCCGTGGATCTCGGTCAGTTCCTGGCCCAGGCCGCGGGCGCGGCGCCCGTCGTCGTAGGTCTCGGTCTCGAGGACGACGACGGGGATGATCCGCTCGGTGTTCTTCTGGTAGTCGGCGTAGCCGGGGGCGATCCCGCAGGCCTTCGCGAAGACCCGTTCCCGCTCCTCGCCCTCCAGGACGGTGGCCCTGGCCTGGTACTTCTCGGTGCCGACCTCGACGGTCAGGAGGGGGTTGGCGCGCAGGTTGTGGTACCAGGCGGGGTTCTTGGGGCCGCCGCCCGCCGAGGCGATGACGACGCCCTTGCCGTCGATCTCCATGTAGCCGACGGGGCTGGTGGTCGCGCGGCCGCTCCTGGCGCCGGCGGTGGTCAGCAGCGCCAGGGTGCCGCCCGCGAACGGTCCGCCGACCTTGCCGCCGTTGGCCCGGAACTCCTCGACGACCGGCCGGTTCCAGTCCGCGACAAAGGGCTGCAGCTCGTCTGCCATGGAAATGCGTTCTCCTCGGTTGTTGCGTCAGTGTTCGAACCGGCGGGGCACCGGTTCGACGATCACCGGCCGGTCACCGGCCGGTCAAGGATGGCCGCCGGTTCCTCGACCGGCGCTCGAGCGCTCCTCGAGCGGCTGCCACCAGGCGCGGTTGTCGCGGTACCAGGCGACGGTGCGGGCCAGGCCGTCGGTGAAGTCGGTGCGCGGTTCGTAGCCCAGTTCGCGGGTGATCTTGCGGCAGTCGACCGAGTAGCGCCGGTCGTGGCCCTTGCGGTCGGCGACGTGGTCGACGCTGGACCAGTCGGCGTCGCAGGCGTCCAGGAGCAGTGCGGTGAGTTCCTTGTTGGACAGTTCGGTGCCGCCGCCGATGTTGTAGACCTCGCCGGAGCGGCCCTTGGTGCGGACGAGTTCGATGCCCCGGACGTGGTCGTCGACGTGCAGCCAGTCGCGGACGTTGCCGCCGTCGCCGTACAGCGGCACGCGGCGGCCCGTGAGGAGGCGGGTGATGAACAGCGGGACGACCTTCTCCGGGTACTGGTGCGGCCCGTAGTTGTTGGAGCAGCGGGTGATGCGCACGTCGAGGCCGTGGGTGCGGTGGTGGGCCAGGGCGATGAGGTCGCTCGAGGCCTTGGCGGCGGAGTAGGGGGAGTTGGGGGCGAGGGGGTCGGTCTCGGGCCAGGAGCCGATGTCGATCGAGCCGTACACCTCGTCGGTGGAGATGTGGACGAAGGTGGTGGGGCCGTGGCGCAGGGCCGCGTCCAGCAGGGTCTGGGTGCCGGCGACGTTGGTGCGGACGAAGTCGGCCGCGCCGGCGATGGAGCGGTCGACGTGGGACTCGGCGGCGAAGTGGACGACCTGGTCGTGGCGGGGCATCAGGGTGTCGACGAGGCCGGCGTCGCAGATGTCGCCGTGGACGAAGGTGAACCGGGGGTTGTCGCGGACGGCGTCGAGGTTGGCCGGGTTGCCGGCGTAGGTGAGCGCGTCGAGGACGGTGACGGTCACGTCCGGGTCGCCGTGGGGGCCCAGGAGGGTGCGCACGTAGTGGGAGCCGATGAAGCCGGCTCCGCCGGTCACCAGGATTCGGGTCGTCATGAGGAGATCTGCACCTTGCTGTGGTCGCCGAGGATGAGCCGGTTGGTGGCCGGTATCCGCGGGGCGGGGGTGACGGTCACGCTGCGTCCGATGAGGGAGGCCTGGACGCGGGGCACGCCTTCGAGGCGGGAGTCGCGCAGCACGATGGAGAATTCGATCTCGCTGTCCTCGATGAGGCAGTTCTCCGCGATCGAGGTGTAGGGGCCGACGTAGGAGCCGCTGATGAGGGTGCCCGTGCCGATGACGGCGGGGCCGACGATGCGTGAGCCGCGGACCTCCGCGCCGGCCTCGACGCGGACCCGGCCGATGAGTTCGCTGGCGGCGTCGACGGTGCCGGCGGTGTGCGGTTCGATGCCTTCGAGGACGGACCGGTTCACCTCGAGCATGTCGGTGACGTTGCCGGTGTCCTTCCAGTAGCCGCTGATCGTCGTGGAGCGCACGTCGTGCCCGTCGTCGATGAGCCGCTGGATGGCGTGGGTGATCTCCAGTTCGCCGCGCTCCGACGGTTCGATGGCGCGGACCGCCTCGTGCACGGCGGGGGTGAACAGGTAGATGCCGACGAGCGCGAGGTCGCTCTTGGGTTTGGCGGGCTTCTCCTCCAGGCCCACGACCCGTCCCTCGTCGTCGAGTTCGGCGACGCCGAACGCGGACGGGTCGGGCACCCGGGTCAGCAGGATCTGCGCGTCGGGGCGTTCGGCGCGGAACCCGGTGACGAGGTCGGCGATGCCGCCGACGACGAAGTTGTCGCCGAGGTACATGACGAAGTCGTCGTCGGCGAGGAACTCGCGGGCGATCAGCACCGCGTGGGCGAGGCCGAGGGGTGCCTCCTGCGGCAGGTAGGTCACCTCCAGGCCGAATCGTGCGCCGTCGCCGACGGCGTCGCGGATCTCGTCGGCGGTGTCGCCGACGACGATGCCGACCTCGGTGATGCCGGCTTCCGCGACGGCTTCCAGGACGTAGTAGAGGACGGGCTTGTTGGCCACCGGGACCAGTTGCTTGGGCGCGGTGTGGGTGAAGGGCCGCAGGCGCGTGCCTGAACCTCCGGACAGGACGAGAGCCTTCATGGCCCGGACGCTATGGGGCCGCGCTCAAATCCGGCTGGGGACCGGATCGGGCGCAGGCGGACCTCCGCTCCAGCACGTGTCCATGACCGGGCCCCGCCCGCCGTGTCGGTGGCACAGTCGCACCTCGACGGATGACCGAAAACCAGGGTCGGCCGGAAAGGACCGGACGACCCGAGTCGGAAACGGGAGACATTCGCCATGCACAGCACACTGTCCCGGCGCCGCCTGCTGGGGCTCGGCGCAGCCCTGGGTGCCGGCGCCGCGTTCGCCGGCCCGGCCGCCGCGAACGCCTGGGCCGCGGCGCCCCGGCCCCGGGGCCCGGGGGCGTGGCCGGTCAGGATCGAGCTGCCGACCGGGTTCCACCCGGGCGGTGTCGCCGCCGGCCGGCTGCCCTACGCGTACTACGGCTCCCTGTTCGGCGGGGAGATCTACCGGGCCGATCTGGCCACCGGGCGGGGCGAGGTGATCTCCCCCGACCTGGGCGAGGGCAACAGCGCGGCGGGCATCGCGCTCGACTGCCGCGGGCGGCTGTTCATCAGCGGCGCCTACAGCGGCCTGGCGCGGGTGATGGACGTGACCACCGGCCGGGACCTCGCCTCGTACCGGCTGGGCGGTGAGGGCACGGTCGTCGCCGATGTGGCGGTGCTGGCGGACGCGGCCTACGTCACCGACGCCTTCCGCCCGGTGCTGTACCGGATCCCGCTGGGGCCGCGCGGTGAACTGCCGTCGGCGCGGCAGGTGGAGAGTGTGCCGCTGTCCGGTGACTGGGTGCAGGGCGCTCCGGGCGAGGTGACGGCGCTGGGGATCTCGCCGACGCCGGACGGCCGGGCGCTGATCGTGGTGCACCTGCTCGCCGGGGGCGCTCTGATGCGGGTGGATCCGGCCACCGGCGCCGCCCTGCGGATCCCGCTCGGCGGCGCCGTGCTGCCGTCCGGCAACGGCATCCGGCTCGACGGCACCACCGCGTACGTCGCCCAGCGCGACGCGGTCGATGTGCTGCGGCTGGACGCGGCCGGCACCCGTGCCGTGCCGGTCACCCGGATCACCGACCCCGACTTCGACGGGCCGTCGGCCGTCGCCGTCCACGGCGACCGGCTCTACGTGTCGAACTTCGGCCCGACGACGCCGACCCACCAGACCCCGTACCACTCGACCGCCGTGCCCCTGGTACGGCGCACCCACCGCAGCGCACACACACAGGAGGAGACGGCATGAGCGAGACCACCAAGGGCCAGGGCGGGACGCGGGAGCAGCGGGTCGCGCTGGTGACGGGCGGCACCAGCGGCATCGGTCTGGAGATCGTGCGGCGGCTGGCGTCGGCGGGGACGCCGGTGCATCTGTGCGGTCGTTCGCAGGAGACGGTGAGCAGCACGGTCAAGGAGCTCGTGGAGGAGGGCCTCGCGGTCACCGGCTCGGTGTGCGACGTGCGGGAGCAGGAGCAGATCGCGGAGCTGGTGCGCACGGTCGTCGAGCAGCACGGTCCGATACGGATCCTGGTCAACAACGCCGGCCGCAGCGGCGGGGGTCCGACCGCGGAGATCACCGACGAGCTGTGGACCGATGTCATCGCCACCAATCTGACCAGTGTCTTCCGGGTCACCAAGGAAGTGTTGACGGCGGGCGGGATGCAGGAGGCGGGCCGCGGCCGGATCATCAACATCGCCTCGACGGGCGGCAAGCAGGGCGTGGTCCTGGCGGCCCCGTACTCGGCGTCCAAGCACGGTGTGGTGGGCTTCAGCAAGGCGCTCGGCCTGGAGCTGGCCCGTACCGGCATCACCGTCAACGCGGTGTGCCCCGGTTTCGTCGAGACGCCGATGGCGGAGAAGGTCCGTGCCGGTTACGCGGGCGCGTGGGGGGTCACCGAGCAGGAGGCGTACGAGCGCATCACCACCCGGGTGCCCAACGGCCGTTACGTGCAGGTGCGGGAGGTCGCCGCGATGGTCGAGTACCTGGTCGGCGAGGACGCGGCGGCCGTGACCGCGCAGGCGCTCAATGTCTGCGGCGGCCTGGGCAACTACTGACCGGCACGTCCTCGAGAGCAGGGAGCACCTGGTGATGAGCACTCAGCGACGCGTGGCCCTGGTGACGGGTTCGTCGACGGGCATCGGCGAGACGGTGGCCCGCAGGCTGGCCGCCGAGAACATCAGCGTCGTCGTCAACTCGGCGCGTTCGGTGGAGGCGGGCGAGAAGGTGGCGGCGTCGCTGCCCGACGCCCTGTACGTCCAGGCGGACGTCTCGGACGAGGACCAGGCCCGCCGGCTGGTGGCCCGTGCCGTCGAGCACTACGGGCGTCTGGACATCCTGGTCAACAACGCCGGTGTGACGCGGGCGGTTCCGCACGCGGATCTGGAGGCGGCGAGTCCGGCGGTGTGGCGGGAGATCTTCGATCTGAACGTCTTCGGCACCTGGCAGACGACGGTGGCCGCGATGCCGGCGCTGCGCGAGAGCGGCGAGGGCGTGGTGGTCAACGTCTCCTCGGTGGCCGGCAGCCGGCCGACGGGCAGTTCGATCCCGTACGCGGTGAGCAAGGCGGCCGTGGAGCACATGACCCGTCTGCTCGCGGTGGCGATGGGCCCCCAGGTGCGGGTCAACGCGGTCGCGCCGGGTCTGGTGGAAACGGGCTGGACCGAGGGCAGCGACTTCTTCGCGGCCATCGCCGAGCAGGTCGCCGCGGTCGCCCCGCTGCGGCGTGTGGGCCGGCCGGAGGACGTCTCGGAAGCGGTCCTGTCGCTGATCCGTGCCACGTACACGACGGGTCAGGTCCTGATGGTCGACGGGGGCGGCACCCTGGTCCGCTGACCTGCCCCGGCCCCTGTCCCGGTTTCCGTGCGGGCGGGGGCCGGGGCTTCGTCGGCACACGGTCCGGGGCGGTGAACGGGGCCCCCGCCCCGGCAGGGGGTCCGGGGCGGGGGTGTCTCGGGGGCTCAGGTGCGCAGGCCCGCCTTCTCCAGGGCCTGGGCCGCGGCCGCCAGGGTGTGCTTGCGCGCATTGAGGGGCGTGTCGTTCGCGGAGATGAGGACGCTCAGCGTGGTGACGCCGGCCCGGGCCCAGGCGTGCATGCGGTCCGCGATGCGGCCGACGGGGCCGAGGAGGGCGGTCGCGTCGATGAAGTCCAGCGGGATCGCTGCGGCGGCGCCGGGGCGGTCGCCGGCGGCCAGGCGGTCCTGGAAGGCGTCGATGCCGGCGTCGAAGCCCATGCCGCGGGCGAGCCGGCAGTAAAAGTTGTCGGCGCCGCCGATGGCGAGCAGCCCGGTGTAGTGCGTGCGCAGCGGTGCGGCGGCCTGTTCGAGGTCGTCGGCGACGGACACGGCCGTGTAGGGGATGACCTCGAAGCCGTCGAGGGTCCGTCCGGCGCGTTCGCGGCCGGCGGCGAGCCGGGTGACGGAGTCGGCGACGAGCTGCGGGGTGGTGAAGCCGCTGACCCAGCCGTCGGCGATCTCCCCCGCCAGGCGCAGGCTCTGCGGGCCGACCGCGCCGAGGTAGACGGGGATCGGGGTGTCGGGCCGTTCGGTGAGGACGGTCAGCGGCGCGCCGCCGAGGCCGTGGGCGGGCAGCTTGAAGTGGGTGCCGTCGTAGCGGACGGGGCCGCCGGCCAGGGCGCGGCGGACGATGTCGACGTATTCGCGGGTGCGGCCCAGGGGGTGGGCGAAGTCGACGCCGTACCAGCCGTCGGAGACGTGCGGGTTGGACACGCCGAGGCCGAGGCGGAAGCGGCCGCCGCTGAGGGCGTGGAGGGTGGCGGCGGACAGGGCCGCGGCGCCCGGCGGGCGGGCGGGGATCTGCATGATGCCGGAGGCGAGCGCGATGCGGCTGGTCAGGCCGGCGGCCAGGCCCAGGACGCTGACGGCATCGGACTTGAGGCCTTCCGAGGCGAACGCGATGTCGTAGTCGAGGCGTTCGGCCTCGCGGGCCAGTTCGCCGGCCCCCTGGTAGGGGAGGTTCACTGCCAGGCGCATGAGCGGTGTCCTTCTGGTGGGCGGGGGCGGTCAGGCCGGCTGGGGGGCCAGGGCCGTGGTGGTGTGCAGCAGTTCGCGGGCGCGGTCGGTGTGGAGCCGGTCGTCGTCGGGGGTGCGGGGCCGGGCGGGCAGCAGCGCGGCGGCGGTGTGACGGCCGAGTTTCACGGAGCGGTGGCGGCAGGCGATCGTGGTGAGGCCCTTGCCCGGGCCGGTCTCCAGCAGCAGGTGGCGGCCGGTGGACAGGAGTTTGTCGAGGGTGGGCCAGAAGTGCACGGGGGCGACGGGGTGGCCGGCCCACAGGGCCGGGTCGGCGACGGTGTCCGCCTCCAGGCGGGTGCGGGTGAAGGCCGACCACAGCGGGAAGAGCGGCGGGTGGGCGGTGATCCGCCGGTACAGCGTCAGGTCCCTGAACAGCGGTGCGAGGACCGGGCTGTGGAAGGGGTGGTGGGCGGCGACCGGCAGGGTGGTGATGCCCGCGCCGCGCAGGTCGGCCGCGATGGCCCGCAGGGGGGCGCTCAGGCCGGCGAGGACGGTCTGCCGGGGGGCGTTGCGTGCGCCGATCGCGATGTGGGGGTGGCGGGCGAGGAAGGGGCGCAGGTCGTCGGGGGTGCCGGCGACGGTCAGCATGCCGCCCGGTTCGGTGGGGGCGATGCGGGTGACCCGGTCGTGCATGACGGCCACGGCGTCCTCGAGGGTGAACACGCCGGCCAGGGTGGCCGCGGCGAGTTCGCCGACGCTGTGGCCGAGGAGCGCGGCGGGGCGTACGCCCCAGGAGAGCACCATGCGGCCGAGCGCGTAGTCGAGGGTGAACAGCAGCGGCTGGGCGCGGCGTACGTCGTCGATGCCGATGGCGGGCTGCTCGGCGAGCCAGTCGTCGCGCAGCAGCTCGCCGTCGGGGAACAGGGCCAGGCACCGGTCGACGGCGTCGGTGAACGCCGGGTCGCTGTCGTAGAGTCCGGCGGCCATGCGCGGGTACTGGGCGCCCTGGCCGGGCAGCAGCAGCACCACGTCGCGGGGCGCGTCGAGCAGGGTGTCCATGCGCGGGCCCTTCTGCGGTGTCCGGGTGGTGGCGTCAACCTGCCGTGGGGGCGTGGAGGTTCGCTCGAGGACCGGTCCAGTCCCCGGCCGGGGCCGGGTGCCCGTCCCGAGTGCGGCTCGAGGAGGGGTCCATCGTGCGGGGCGAGGCTCGGCCGGTGCCGGTTGCCCGGCGAGGTACCCCAGGAAGGATGCGACGGTGCGGTGGGACGACGTCTATCTGCGCGCCTGCGCCACCCGGCTGCCGGCGGTGATGCCCGCCGAGGAGGCGGTCGCCCGTGGCCTGGTCGACGCGGTGTCCGTGCGGCGTATGCAGAGCACGGGTGTGACGGTGGGCGAGCAGAGCCCGCCGGACATGGCGGTCGCCGCGGCCCGTACGGCTCTGGGGCGTTCGGGTGTGGTGCCCGACGACATCGCGCTGCTGCTGCACGCGTCGCTCTACCACCAGGGCTACGACATGTGGGCGCCGGCGTCGTACGTCCAGCGGCTGGGGGTGGGCAACCGCTGCCCGGCGATGGAGGTGCGTCAGACGTCGAACGGCGGTATGGCCGCACTCGAGCTGGCGGCCGCGCATCTGACGGCCACCGGGGCGCCCGCGGCGATGATCACCACGGCGGACCGGTTCTGCGCGCCGGGCATCGACCGCTGGCGCACCGATCCGGGCACGGTCCTGGCGGACGGGGCGACGGCGACGGTCGTGGCCCGCGGGCGGGGTTTCGCGCGTCTGGTGTCGCTGGTGCTGGTGTCGGAGCCGGGGCTCGAGGAGATGCATCGGGGCGAGGACCCGCCGGGTGACGCGCCGCTGGCGGTGCGCTGCCCCGTCGACTTCGAGGCGACGACCCGGGTGTACCTGCGCACCGCGGAGGGGCAGCGGTCGGTCGCGCGGATGGCGAACGCGCAGACGGAGACGATCGAGCGGGCCCTGGAGGAGGCCAAGGCGCAGCAGGCGGACATCGACTGGTTCGTGCTGCCGCACCTGGGCCGGCGCCGTCTGGATGTGAACTTCTTCCGCCGTTACGGCATCGACCCCGAGCGGACGCTGTGGTCCTGGAGCCGCGGGATCGGGCATCTGGGGGCCGGTGACCAGTTCGCGGGTCTGACGCATCTGGTGGAGAGCGGGCGGGCGCGGGCGGGGGCGCGGGCGCTGCTGCTGGGTGTGGGCGGTGGCTTCACCTGGTCGGCGGCGGTCGTGGAGTTCACCGACGTGCCCGCCTGGCCGGCGTCCGCCGCCGCTCAAGCAGACCTGTAGCGCCTCGCCGCAGAGTCCGGAAGGTATGCCGCCCCGCCAACCGGGGCCGGCTCACGAGAGGGAGAAGATTTTCATGACCATCGATGATCTCCGCAGGATCCTCGTCGAGTGCGCCGGTGAGGACGAGACCGGGAGCCTGGACGGGGACATCCTGGACACCCCGTTCGCCGACCTCGGTTACGACTCGCTGGCGCTGATGGAGACCGCGGGCCGGATCAAGCAGGAGTTCGGTGTGGTGATCGCCGACGAGGACATCGCGACCGTGGAGACTCCGCGGGTGCTGCTCGACACCGTGGCGGAGCTTTCGCGTTCCGTCGCCGCCGCATGAGCGGGCGGCGCCGGACGGTCATCACGGGCATCGGGGTCCTGGCCCCCGGCGGCGACGGTACGGAGGCGTTCTGGGACCTGATGACGTCGGGCCGTACCGCGACCCGCCGCATCGCCGCCTTCGACCCGTCCGAGTTCCGCTCCCAGGTCGCCGGCGAGGTCGACTTCGACGCGGCGGCGCACGGGCTGAGCCACCGTGAGACCCGCCGTCTCGACCGTGCCTCGCAGTTCGCGCTGGTGACCGCGCGTGAAGCGCTCGCCGACAGCGGCCTGGACCTCGATGCGGCCGACCCGGCGCGGACCGGGGTGAGCGTCGGTACGGCGATCGGCGCGGCCACCAGCCTGGAGCGGGAGTACCTGGTGCTCTCCGACACCGGCAGGAACTGGCTGGTCGACCACGCGTACGCGTCCCCTCATCTGTTCGACTACTTCACGCCGGCGACGATCGCCACCGAGGTCGGCTGGGACATGCGCGCGGAAGGGCCGGTCAACACCGTCTCCACGGGCTGCACGTCGGGCATCGACGCGGTGGGCAACGCCCATCAGCTGATCAGCGAGGGCAGCGCGGACGTCGTGTTCGCGGGGGCGACGGAGGCGGCGATCACGCCGCTGGCGGTCGCCTGCTTCGACGCGATCAAGGCGACGACGCCCCGTAACGACGATGCGGCCACCGCGGCACGCCCGTTCGACGCGACCCGTAACGGGTTCGTCATCGCCGAGGGGGCGGCCATGTTCGTCCTCGAGGAGCTGGAGCACGCCCGGCGGCGCGGGGCGAAGATCTACGGCGAGATCGCCGGGTACGCCAACCGCTGCAACGGCTACCACATGACGGGTCTGAGCCCCAAGGGCCGGGAGATGGCCGAGGCGATCGGCGCGGCGATGGACGAGGGCCGCGTCGAGCGCGACGGCCTGGACTACATCAACGCGCACGGCTCGGGCACCCGGCAGAACGACCTGCACGAGACGGGCGCCTTCAAGCGGGCGCTGGGCGAGCACGCGTACACGACGCCGGTCAGCTCGATCAAGTCGATGATCGGGCACTCGCTCGGCGCGATCGGTTCGATCGAGATCGCGGCCTGTGCGCTGGCGATCGAGCACGGTGTCATCCCGCCGACGGCCAATCTGCACGAGAAGGACCCCGAGTGCGACCTCGACTACGTGCCGGTGACGGCGCGTGAGGCCAGGGTCGACACGGCGCTGACCGTCGGCAGCGGCTTCGGCGGGTTCCAGAGCGCGATGGTTGTCCGCAGGCTGCAAGGAGCGACGCGATGACAGTGGTGTTCACCGGGCTCGGCGTCATGGCCCCCAACGGGCAGTCCACCGAGGAGTTCTGGACCGCGACGCTGGAGCAGCGCAGCGGTATCGGCCCGCTCGAGCGGTTCGACGCCCGCGGCTACCCGTCCCGGCTCGCCGGCCAGATCCGCGACTTCAAGGCCGCGCAGGCGCTGCCGGGCCGGCTGCTGCCGCAGACCGACCGGGTGACCCGGCTGGCGCTGGTGGCGGCACAGGCGGCGATCGAGGACTCGGGTATCGACCTCGAGTCCGTGCCGGACCTGGACATGGGGGTGATCTCCTCCAACGCCCACGGCGGTTTCGAGTTCACCCACCGTGAGATCCAGAAGCTGTGGACCAAGGGGCCGGAGAGCGTCAGCGTCTACGAGTCGTTCGCCTGGTTCTGCGCGGCGAACACCGGCCAGATCTCGATCCGGCACGGGATGCGCGGCTCCGGCAGTGTGCTGGTGGCCGACCAGTCGGGCGGTCTCGACGCGCTCGCGCTGGCGCGGCGCACCATCCGCCGCGGCACGCCGCTGACGATCGCGGGCGGGGTGGAGTCCTCCTACGACCCGTGGGGCTGGGTGTCGCACCTGGCCACCGGGCGGATCAGCGAGGCCGACGACCCGCAGCGCGCGTTCCTGCCCTTCGACACGGCGGCGAGCGGTTACGTGCCGGGCGAGGGCGGCGCGTACCTGATCCTTCAGGACGCGCAGGCGGCCCGGGAGCGTGAGGGCGCGTGCGTCTACGGCGAACTCGCCGGTCATGCGGCCACGTTCGACCCGCGGCCGGGTTCCGGCAGGCCGCCGGCGCTGGCCGCCGCGATCCGCGGGGCCCTGAAGGACGCGCGGATCACGCCCGAAGAGGTGGACGTGGTGTTCGCGGACGCGAGCGGTGTGCCGGAGCTGGACCGGGTCGAGGCCGAGGCGCTCGCCGCCGTGTTCGGGCCGTGCGGGGTGCCGGTGAGCGCGCCCAAGGCGCTGACGGGCCGGCTGTACGCGGGCGGGGCGCCGTTGGACGTCGTCGCCGCGCTGCTGTCGCTGCGTGACCAGATCATCCCGGCCACCGCGCACGTCACCGACGTGCCGGACGAGTACCGGCTGGACCTGGTGACGGGCCGGCCGCGGCGGGCCGAGCTGCACACGGCGCTGGTCGTCGCCCGCGGCAACGGCGGCTACAACTCGGCGATGGTGGTGCGCTCGTGAGGATCCTTTTCGCCGCGGCGCCCGGTTACGGGCTGATGCTGCCGCTGGTGCCGCTGGTGTGGGCGGCGCGGGCCGCCGGGCACGAGATCCTGGTGGCCACCACCGCCTACATGACGAAGGTCGGCGCCGAGTCGGGCCTGCCGATCGCGAACGTGTTCCCGCGGCGCGACGTGGGCGCGGACCTGATGCTCGCCGCCGCCGGCAAGGCCCCCGGGCCCGGCTCCGCCGATTTCGAGGACCCGGACCTGCCCACGGGCTACTGGGAACTGGCCGGGCGGCTCAAGCCGTTCGAGCTGTTCACGCTCGCCTCCACCGGCGGCACGATCACCGCGGGCCGCGACTTCGGCGCCGAGCTGATCGTCTACACCTCCGACCACCAGGCCGGCCGGATGGCGGCGGTGGCGCTGGGGATCCCGGCGCTGGAGGTCGGCAACCGGGTCTCGTGGTCGATGCGTGATCCGGAGGTGACCGGCACCTCCGGTCACAACGACCGCAGCGGCATCGTCGCCGACGACTCCCCCGTGGTGGCCGCGCTGCGCGCCGAGCTCGGCATCGGCGACCGTGAGCCGGAGCTGATCGCCCGGATCGACCCGCGGGCGCCGAGCATGGGCGGTCTGGCGCACGACGAGCCGGACGTCCGCGACGGCACCCCGTGGTGGCCGATGCGCTACGTGCCCTTCAACGGCGGTGTGGAGCTGCCCGCGTGGGCGCTGGTGCGGCCCGAGCGGCCGCGGATCTGTCTGACGCTGGGCACGGTCACGCCGCTCCTGTCGGACGGCGGCGCGCTGGCGTCGCTGCTGCAGGGGCTGGGCGAGCTGGACGTCGAGGTGATCCTCGCCGACCACTCGACGGACCTGTCCAAGCTCGGGGAGCTGCCGGGCAATGTGCGGGTGGCGGGCTTCCTGCCGCTGTCGACGTTCCTGTCCACCTGCTCGCTGGTGGTGCACCACGGCGGCTCGGGCACGATGGCGACCGCGCTGCACTACGCGGTGCCGCAGCTGGTCCTGCCCGGCGGTTCCGACAATCCGCTGGTGGCGCGCCGGGTGGTGGACCGCAAGGTCGGTCTGATGCTCGATCCGGCGGAGGCGGACGGGCCGCGGCTGCGGGCCCTGGTCCAGCAGCTGCTCACCGAACCGGCGTTCGCCGGCGCGGCGGCCGAGGTGAGCGCGGAGATGGCCGCCCAGCCCAGCCCCGCGCAGGTACTGGACCGTGCCGTGCGGTCCGTGACCGCGCAATCCATGACGTCTTGACCTCAGGAGATTCCCGTGACCCCGACCGTGGCGACCGCCCCGTCCACCGACCTCGACATCAGTGCCCTGTACGCACAGGTGCAGCAGTTCTACGCCGGCCAGGTGCGCCACCTGGACACCATGCGGGCCGAGGAGTTCGCCGCGTCGTTCACCGGTGACGGTGTCTTCGACCACCGTCCGGGCGCCGACCCGCTGGTGGGGCGTACCGCGATCGCCGCGGCGATCCGGGAGTACCAGAACACCCGGCACGCCGCCGACCCGGTGCAGCGCCGTCACTGGTTCAACATGCTGCAGGTCTTCCCCCAGGACGACGGCACGCTGCGCACCGAGTACTACGCGGTGGTGCTGCAGACGCGGCCCGGCGTCTCGGAGCCGATGGTCGGGCCGAGCTGCTTCGTCACCGATGTCCTGGCCTACGAGGACGGTGAGCTGCGCACCAAGTTCCGCAAGGTCAGCCCGGACTACGTGGTCTGACACCGCGCCGGGCGCACCGGCACGAGGAGAGGGGCGGCCCGCCGGCGGGCCGCCCCCTTTTTCCTTGTGCGGGTGGTGTTCAGGCCAGGCAGCAGGGCAGCCGGCCGTGGTATTCGATCATCTCGCCGAGCGCCGTCTGCATGACGGGCATGGGCAGCGGGTCGGTTGCCGGGGTGCCGTCCAGTTCGGCGTAGGCGCGGTGCAGGTTGGGCACCAGGCGTTCGCTGTCCAGGAGCGTGCCGTAGGGGCCGAGGTCGGCGTCGCGGGCGGCCTCGACCGGGGTGCGGCCCGCGCGGTGGCCGTCGCGGGCCAGTTGGAGGACCAGCCGCAGATAGCCCTCGGTCTGCTCGAACACCTCGGGCCCGGCGAGGGGGCCGTGGCCGGGGACGATCGTGGTGGCGCCGAAGGCCCGCAGCCGTTCCATGGCCGCCAGGGAGCCGGTGATCGAGCCCATCAGGCAGAACGGTGTCACCCCGTTCATGACCAGGTCGCCGGTGAACAGGACCTTCTGTTCGGGCAGCCACACGACGGTGTCGTTGGAGGTGTGCGCGGGGCCGATGTGCTCCAGCTCGGCGCGCACCGATCCGACGTGCAGGGTGAGGCGGTCGGTGAAGGTGAGGGTGGGCGGGGCGAGTTCGATGTCGCCCCAGTCGACGTCGGGCCACAGGCCGGTCAGGTGCAGGCCGGCGGCGATCATCTCGCTGCGGGTGCGTTCGTGGCCGATGACGAGCGCCTCGGGGAACAGGTGGTTGCCGAAGGCGTGGTCGCCGTGGAAGTGGGTGTTGACGACCGTGCGGGGGGCGCTCGCCCCGTTCAGGGCGAGGGCGGTGGTGCGCAGGTGCCGGGCGCGGGAGTCGGTCGCGGCGGTGTCGACGAGGGCGCTCTCGCCGCCGGAGACGATGATGCCCGCGTTGTTCAGGCACCAGCCGCCGGGCGGCTGGAGGTAGGCGTGGACGCCCGGGGCGACCTCCGTCGCCCGGCCGGGGGGCGCGGGGGCTCGGGCAGGGACGGTGGTGCTGGACGGCACGGCCTCTCCTCACGGCAGACGGCGGGAACGGGCCGAGTCTGCTGCGGGCCGCTTGTGGCGTCCTCGACCCTCCAGGCGCATTTGAGCGGATCGCGACCGGCCGGTCAGAGCGTTGCGAGGTGACGGCCCGCCCCGGGGCACGCCGAGCAGAAGGAGCCCAGATGACCGACGAGTTCCGGCACGGGTCCGGTGTGGCGGACGCCGCGCGCACTGTCGCCCGGCTCGCCGCCGAGCGGGCCGAGCAGGCCGAGCAGGCGCGCCGTATGGACGCGGATGTGCTGCGCGCCCTGGTCGGGGCGGGTTTCGCCCGGCACTTCGTGCCCGCCGCGCACGGTGGCGCCGCGGCGACGTTCACCGAGCTGGCCGCGGGCATCACCACGCTCGGCGCGCGCTGTCCGGCGACCGCGTGGAGCGCGTCGATCGTGGCGAGCCTGTCGCGGATGGCCGCCTACCTGCCCGAGGCCGGGCGCAAGGAGGTCTGGCGCGAGGGCCCCGACACGGTGATCGTCGGCTCCGTGTCCCCGGTGGGCCGGGCCCGTGCGGTGGACGGCGGCTGGCGGGTCGGCGGCACCTGGCCGTACGTCAGCGTCGTCGACCACTCCGACTGGGCGCTGGTGACGGCCCCGGCCGCGGCGGGCGAGGGGCGGCCCCTCCCCCGGCTGTTCGCCCTGCCCCGCGGCGCCTACCGCACCGAGACCACCTGGTCGGACGTCGGGATGCGCGCGAGCGGCAGCAACACGCTGATCGCCGAGGACGTGTTCGTCGCCGACGAGCTGAGCTTCTCCGCACAGGACCTTCTGACCGGGCGGGCACCGCAGGGGGTGGAGGGCTGCCACGCGGTGCCGCTGCCGGCCGTCAACGGCCTGTTCTTCACCCTGCCGATGCTCGGTGCCGCGCAGGGCGCCCTCGAGCTGTGGTCGGCGTCCACGGCGCCCAAGCTGGCTTCCGCCTCCTACACGCCGGGCCCCGGGCCGGGGCGCGGCTTCTACGAGGAGACGCTGGCCCGCTGCTCGGGCGAGCTGGACGCGGCCCGTCTGCTGCTGGAGCGGGTCGCCCGGGTCGCGGACCGCGGCACGGCTCCCACGCCGCTGGAGACGGCCCGCGCGCAGCGTGACTGCGCCCTGGCCGCCGAGATGCTGGTTCGGGTCGTGGACCGGCTCTTCGCGGCGTCCGGTACCAGCGGGCACAGCGTGAACACTCCGCTGCAGCGGCTGTGGCGCGATGTGCACTCGGCGGCCGGGCACGTGGTGCTGCAGCTGGGTCCGGCGGCGGCGGCCTACGCGGGCCGTGCGGCGGGTGAGCGGTGATGGCCGCCCGCCGGTGGCCGGTGCGGGTGGTGCGGCGGTGCCTGCGGCCGGTGTGGCAGGGTCTGGTGGCCTGCGGCGGGGTGTATCTGGCGGGTGAGAGCACGCGGACCGCGGCGCAGCGGCCGCCGTTGCTGCTGCGGCCGCCCGTGGGGCATCCGGAGCGGCTGCGGCCGGATGTGCCGCTGACGGCGCTGGAGCGGGCGCTGCTGGAGGAGTGGCAGCGGGCCGGCTGACCGGCCGCGGCCCGTGCGGGCACACCGAGAACAAAGAAGAGAAGGGGCCCGGCGGACATCTGTCCGCCGGGCCCCTTCTCTTCTTTTCGGTGTGTGCCGTGGTGCGGCGGGCTCCTACCAGCGCAGCAGCAGCTGCCGGGGGCCGCGGACCAGGGAGCCCTGGCGCCAGGGGACCTGTGCGGCGGGGACCGCCAGGCGCAGTGCGGGGAAGGCGCGCAGCAGCGAGGCGAGGGCCACGCGCAGTTCCAGGCGGGCGAGTTGGGCGCCGGTGCAGTGGTGCGGGCCGTGGCCGAAGGCGACGTGCGGGTTGGGGCTGCGTTCCAGGTCGAGCACGTCGGGGTCGGGGAAGACGTGTCCGTCGCGGTTGGCGGAGATCATCGCCGCGATGACCGAGGCGCCCTCGGGAAGGACGGTGCCGCCGACGTCGATGTCCTCGGTCGCCAGGCGGGGCAGTACGTCCCCGCCGCCGAGGGCGATGTAGCGCAGCAGTTCCTCGACGGCGGTGTCCAGGTGCTCGGGGTGGTCCACCAGCCAGGACCAGCGGTCGTGCTCGAGCAGCGTGTAGACGAAGTTGGAGATCTCGGCGGCGGTGGTCTCGTAGCCGGCGAGCAGGAGTGTGCCCGCCAGGCTGATGAGTTCGGCCTCGGTGAGCCGGTCCTGGTCCTCGTCGCGTGCGGCGATCATCTGGGACATCAGGTCGTCGCCGGGGCGCTCCCGCAGCCGGGCGATGTGCCCGGTCAGGTAGGTGCCGAAGGCCTCGCCGACCTGTTGCATCTCCTGCGGGTCGACCGCGCCGTTGCTGAAGGCGACTTCGGCGACCCGCTGGAAGTAGTGCCGGTCGCCGGGCGGGACGCCGAGCAGTTCGCAGATGACGGTCATCGGCAGCGGCATGGAGAAGTGGGCGACCAGGTCGACCGCCTCGCCGCCGGCGGCCCGGGCGCGCAGGCCGTCGACGAGATCGTCGACGATCTGCTGGATCCGCGGCCGCCGGCGCTGGATGCTGCGTTCGGTGAACGCGGCCGCGACCAGGCGGCGCAGCCGGGTGTGCTCGGGCGGGTCCATCGCCAGCAGGTGTCCGGGGGCGGTGACCTCCCGCACGGTGCGGGGCACGTCCTTGCCGACGGTGGCGGCCCGTGAGAACCGCCGGTCGGCGAGGACCTGTTTCACGTCGGCGTACCGGCTGACGAGGTAGCCCTCGCCGCCGTAGGGGAGGCGGACCCGCTGGACGGGGCAGCGGTCCCGCAGGCGGGTGAACTCCTGCGGGACCTCCAGCGGCGGGCCGGGTTCGGTGTCGAAGGGGAACGCCGGCGCGTGCCCGGCGGCCGCCGGGCAGGTGTCCGCCTGCCCGGCGGCGGCCGGTTCTGGGGCGGTGTGCCCGGCGGTGGCCGGTGCGGGGGCCGCCGGCCGGGGGGCGGTGGTGGTCACGCCGGTTCCTTGGCGGGGGCGGGAGCCGCGGCGGCCGAGGCGGTGGTGGTGGGCCTGGGGGTCACCACCGCGGTCGGGATGCGGCTGCTGCGCGGCCTGCCCAGGCGCAGCATCAGCGGCCGTTCGACGTAGCGGCACAGGAGCAGGCCGAGTGCCTGGGTGACGACCAGGGTGGCCAGCACGATGCCCCAGCCGGCCCAGAGTCCGAACTTGGCGGTGGGGCCGACGACTTCGCGGGCGATGGCGAGGACGGGCCAGTGCACCAGGTAGGTGGCGTAGGAGGCGTCGCCGAGGGCGACCCAGCTCTTGCGGGCCATGAACGAGGAGCGGCCGTCGATGTCGCGCAGGGCGATGAGGGGGATGAACAGGCAGACGGTGATGGACATGATGCCGCTGCTGGCGTAGGTGGCGGGCAGGGCGCCGTCGACGGCGAGCCAGACCAGGTAGGTGGCGACGGCGGTGGCGAGGAAGATCCAGCGGCCGCGGATCCTGGGCCACCAGCCGGTCTGCACGATGCGGGCGAGGACGACGCCGAGGAGGAACTCGGGCAGACGGCTGAGGGGCAGGAAGTAGACCATCCACGCCTGGTCGAAGGAGAGCGGCGCCCAGAACGGCCAGACGGGGCCGCCGACGACGGAGTTGATGACGGCGGGGATGGCGATGACGAGGCCGACCAGGACGGCGAACGCGGCCCACAGGCGGTTGGCCGGAATCTTCAGCAGCGGCCGGATGAACAGCGGCAGGGCGAGGTAGAAGGCGATCTCGCAGGAGACCGACCAGTTGATGCCGTAGACGCTCATCAGGTAGGCGGGGTCGGGGATCCAGGCCTGTACCAGGAAGAGGTTGGCGACGGCCGGGCCGACGTCGGTGGGGCCGATCATGGCGAGGGGGCCGACGACGGCGAGCAGGATCAGGGTCAGTGCCCAGATCACGACGTGGCCGGGGAAGATCTTCGCGGCGCGGGCGCGCCAGTACCGGCCCAGCCCGTTGCGCCAGGACTCGCCCCAGGTCAGGACGAAGCCGGAGAGGATGAAGAACGACGCCAGGGCGGTGGTGCCGTAGGGCCAGATGTGGCCGAGGTTGTTGACGTACTCGCTCTCGAAGAAGCGGGCGGCGGCGAGTGTGTGGGTCCAGAACACCGCGTTGAAGAGGATGAAGCGGTAGCCGGTGAGCGAGGGGAGTTTCGCTATGCCGGCGGACGATGTCGATGTGGGCGAGGAGGGGACGGACATCCCGGTCGCTCCCGTCGTGTGTGGTGGGTTTCTGGGACTGGGTGGTGCGGCGGTGCTCAGGCGGGGCGGACGGACAGGGCGTGGCGGAAGACGCCACGCGGGTCCCACTTCGCCTTGATGCGCTGCAGGCGCGGGTAGTTGTCCTTGTAGTAGAGGTGGTGCCAGGGCACCCCGGAGGTGTTCCAGCGGGGGTCGGCCAGGTCGATGTCCGGGTAGTTGATGTAGGCGCCGTCACTGCCGCGGCCCGGGACGGGCACCCCTCCGGTGGCGGCGAACACGTCCCGGTAGGTGCGGCGCAGCCAGTCGATGTTGACGGCGTCGGCCTCCGCGTCCTGCCAGGTGTTCATGAAGATCACGTTGAGGACCGAGTCGCGGTGCGCGCTGGCCGTGGCGCCGGCGGGGAGGGTGTTGGTGCGGCCGCCGTAGGACTGGAGGGACACCGAGGCGCTGTCGTTGCGGTGGTCGGTGGAGTTCAGGTGCGTGAAGAGTGCGTCGGTCTGGGCGCGGGTGAGGGCGCGGCGCAGATAGGCCGACTTGATCTTGTGGCGGCCCTTGTCGGTGTCCTGCGACTCGGCGAGCGCGATTGTCGCGGTCAGCCACGGCTCGCTCGCGGTGTCGGTGATGTAGGGGGTGACGCCGACGCCGTCGGTCAGCGCGCTCACGTAGCGGTCCAGCAGTTCGCGGGAGCCGGGGAGGGTGCCGTCGAGGTGGGTGAAGGCGATGGCGCTCTGCCCGGGGTCGTTGTCCTTCAGCCGGCCGGGCAGCACCAGTCCGCTGTAGAGGCCGGTGTACGGCGAGGCGGGGTCGCTGTTGTCCTCGTGCCACCGGCCGTGGTTGTGCAGCAGACGGCCGAAGGCGGCCTGGTCCATGCCGTCGCGGGGGTAGATCACCGCGTTGGAGACGATGGTGGCGGGCGGGCGGGGCAGCAGGTGCGCGGGGTCGTCGCCGTGGGCGTTCGGGGAGCGGAACCAGTAGCGGGTGACGATGCCGAAGTTGCCGCCGCCGCCTCCGGTGTGGGCCCACCACAGGTCGCGGTGCGGGTCACCGGGCTCGCGGGTGGCGACGACGGCGCGGGCGCGGCCGAAGGCGTCGACGACGACGACCTCGAGCGCGTACAGGTGGTCGGCGGCGAGGCCGAAGGCGCGGCTGAGCGCGCCGTATCCGCCGCCGGTGATGTGGCCGCCGAAGCCGACGGTGGCGCTGGCGCCGCCGGGCAGGGTGACGCCCCAGCCGTAGTACAGGCTCTTGTACACGTCGATGAGCTGCGCGCCGGCTTCGACCATGAAGGCGCGCCGCCTCGGGTCGTAGGTGACGGCGTTCATGGCGGCGAGGTCGATGACGACCTGGACGGCGGGGTCGCCGACGACGTTCTCGTAGCAGTGGCCGCCGCTGCGTACGGCGATGCGCCGGCGGCGCTGTACCGCGTGGCCGACGGCGTGGACGACGTCGGCGGTGGTGGCGGGGAGGCAGAAGGCGTCCGGGGTGGCGGTGAAGCGCTTGTTGCTGCCGCGTACCGACAGGGCCGCGTAGCGCGGGTCGTCGGGGGTGACCCGAAGTGCCGGGGCCGGGGCCGGGGCCGGGGCGGGGGCGGGGTCGGTGGCGGCGCGGGCGGCGGGTGCGAGGCCGGTGGTGGTGAGGCCGGCGGCGGCGCCCGCCGTGAGCGCCTGGGCGACGAAACGCCGACGGCTCGGAGCAGTCATTGTGACCGTGCACCTTTCTGGGTGGGTCGGGGGGCGGCGGTGAACAGGTCGGTCCGCACCTGGACGGGTACGGGTCCGAAGGCGATACGGGAGGTGAGGTGGGCGCCGAGCGGGGTGCGGGTGACCAGGGCGGCGGCGCGGGAGCGCAGGTAGGTGGCGGCGGGTCCGGCGGTGCCGAGGAACGCCTTGGCCTGCAGGCGCTGGACGCGGGTGACCCGGGCGGCGGCGGGTGCCCGCAGCCGCTGGAAGGGGGCGAGCCGTTCGCGGGTGCACCGGCCGGCGGCGAGCGCGTCGAGGAGGACGGGGTGCAGGGTGGCGGCGTCCTGCAGGGCGAGGTTGATGCCCTGGGCGCCGAGCGGGCCGTGGGTGTGGGCGGCGTCGCCGGCCAGGACGAGGCCGTCGCGTACCCATTCCTCGGCGTCGGCGGCGAACACGTCCAGCAGGGCCAGGTCGCTGAGGCCGGTGAGGTGTCGGTGCAGGAGGTCGGCCAGTTCGGGGACGGCGGCGGCCAGTTCGTCCCTGATGGGGGCGATGCCGCCGGCCGTGGCCGCCTGCCAGCCGCCGTGCGGCAGGGCCCAGCCGACGCGGAGCCGGTCGGGGTGGGTGTCGTGGACGAGTACGGCGGTGCCGGCGGCGCGGTGGATGCGGACCCGTCCGGTGGCGCGGCCGGGCGCGGGCAGGGTGAACCAGACGATGTCCTGGTCGAAGGCCTCGCGGCGGCCGGCGCCGATGCCGGCGAGGGTGCGGGTCCGGGAGAAGCGTCCGTCGGCGGCGACGACCACCCGGGCGGGCACGGTGGTGCGCGTTCCGGC
This sequence comes from Streptomyces pristinaespiralis, assembly GCF_001278075.1. Lineage (GTDB taxonomy): Bacteria > Actinomycetota > Actinomycetes > Streptomycetales > Streptomycetaceae > Streptomyces > Streptomyces pristinaespiralis. The sequence continues at coordinate 332,721 of NZ_CP011340.1, forward strand.
GGGGCCGGTGAACACCGCCCCGGTGCAGCGGCCGCGGTCGTCGCGCAGGGCGCTGATGCGGTGGCCGGGCAGGTGGGTGAAGCCGGGCAGCCGGTGGCAGGCGGCGAGGAGTTCTTCGAGCAGGTGGCGTTGGGGCAGGGCCAGGAGGCGGCCGTAGGGGGGCTCGAGGCGCCGGTAGTCGATGTCGAGCAGGACGCGGCCGCGCTCGAGGACCTGGAAGCCGTCGAGGGTGCGGGCGCCGCGGCGGCTCGCGCTGTCCAGCACGCCCAGCTGGTCGAGGATGCGCTGTCCGCCGGGCTGGAGGATCTCGCCGTGGAAGTCGCGCCGGTAGGTGGTCGACTTCTCGGCGAGGGTGACCCGCACCCCGGAGCGCAGCAGCATCAGGGTCAGGGCGAGCCCGGCCGGGCCGGCGCCGACGACGAGGACGTCGGCGGGCCCGGGGGTGTGCCCGGTCGCCCTGTCCGGCCCGGCCGGTCTCACACCGCGGTCCGCGCGGACAGGGCCCGGTTGATCAGGGCCAGGTAGTCGCGGGGGGTCTCCGCCTCGTCGAGGCCCTCCTCGTCGAGGGTGACGTCGTAGTCGCGTTCGATGCGGCCGGTGGTCTGCAGCAGGGCCAGCGAGTCGTAGCCGAGGGCGAGGAAGGGGACGTCGAGGACGTCGCCGTCGAGGTCGACGCCTTCCTCGACGCCGGCGCACTCGCGCAGCAGGGTCTTCAGGTCGTCCAGTTCCAGGTGGTCCATGGCGTCTGTCTCCTCTTCCACGTGTGTCACTGCGGTCCGGGGCCCTGGCTGAGTACGGCCGCGGAGTTGAAGCCGCCCCGGCCGCGGGCGAGGACCAGCGCGTTGCGCAGCCGCATGCCGTCGCGGGGGGCGGTGACCAGGTCGATCGGGCAGTCGTCGGCGGGGCGCCGGGTGCCGGTGGTCGGCGGGATGACCTGGTCGCGCAGGCTGAGCAGGGCGGCGGCCACGTCCAGGGGCGCGCCGCCGGCCAGCAGGCGGCCGGTCATGGTCTTGGGGGCGGTGACCGGGACGCCGTGCGGGCCGAACAGGGCGCTCAGGGCGGCGGCTTCGGCCCGGTCGGCGTCGCGGGTGCCGGCGGCGTCGGCGAAGACGACGTCGATCTCGTCGGGGCGCAGTCCGGCGTCGGCGAGGGCGAGGCGGGCGGCGTCGGCGAGGCGGTCGGTGCCCGGGCCGTCGAAGGTGGCGGCGTATCCGGCGAAGGTGCCGTAGGTGCGGGCGCCGCGGGCGTGGGCGGCCGTGCCGTTCTCGAGGACGAACAGGGCGCCGCCCTCGCCGACGATGTGGCCCGCGGCCGCCGGGTCGAAGGGCAGGTAGGCGCGGGCCGGGTCGGTGACGGTGCTCATGGAGCCGCCGGCCAGGTGGGCGGCCCAGCCCCAGGGGCACAGTGCGGAGTCGACGCCGCCGCTGATCATGAGCCGGCTGCCCTTGCGGATGCGGCGGCGGGCCTGGGCGAGGGCGTCGAGGCCGCCGGCCTGTTCGGAGACGACGACGCCGCTGGCGCCGCGCAGGCCGTGCCGGATGGAGATCTGGCCGGTGTTGACGGCGTAGAACCAGGCGAAGGACTGGTAGGCGCTGACGTGCTGGCCGCCTTTGCTCCACAGGGCCTGCAGTTCGCGCTGGCCGAACTCGAAGCCGCCGGCGGAGCTGGCGGTGACCACGCCGGCGCTGTAGTCCGGCAGGGCGGCCACGTCGTCGCCCCAGTCGTCCAGGGCCTCCTTGGCGGCGGCCAGCGACAGGCGGGTGACGCGGTCGGTCTGCGGGAGCAGCCGGCTGGGCAGGTGGTCGGCGTCGACGAAGCCGGTGATCTCGCCGGCCAGGCGTACCGGGTAGCGGGTGGCGTCGAAGCGGGTGAGGGGGCGGATGCCGCTCTCGCCGGCGAGGACGGCCTGCCACCAGGCTTCGGTGCCCAGTCCGTTGGGTGCGGTGACGCCGATGCCGGTGACGACGGTGGCGGTGGTACGCGGGGAGGTGGCCTGCGCGGGCCGCACGGTGTGCGCGGGGGCCCGGTGTTCGGCCAAGGCCGTGGTCATCTCATTCCTCCGTGGATGCTCCGCCCTTCAGGGCGGAGAGGAAACGGACACCTGCGGAGCAGGGCAAGGAACTGTGATTCGCCGCCAGGGCGGATCACAGTGCTCTGACCCGTAGGTTTGGTCTTCACGTCGGGCGCCGCTAGTTTGTGAGCGTGGTCACGAGGTGCGTGAAGCGGGCGTATCGGTACCGCTTCTGTCCGACCGATGCGCAGGCGGCCGAGCTGTCGCGCACGTTCGGCTGCATCCGCAAGGTCTACAACCTCGCCCTCGCCGCTCGTACCGAGGCGTGGGAGCGGCAGGAGCGGGTCAACTACAGCCGGACCTCGGCGATGCTGACGGTGTGGAAGAAGACTGAGGAGCTGGCCTTCCTCAACGACGTGTCGTCGGTGCCGTTGCAGCAGTGTCTTCGGCACTTGCAGACGGCTTTCACCAGCTTCTTCGGCAGACGGGCCAAGTACCCTCGTTTCAAGTCGCGGAAGAGGTCGCGAAGGTCCGCCGAGTACACCACCAGCGGTTTCCGCTTTCGTGACGGCCGCCTGACCCTGGCGAAGATGGCGGAGCCGCTGGACATCGTGTGGTCGCGTCCCCTTCCTGAGGGAGCATCGCCGTCCACGGTGACCGTCTCGCAGGACAGCGCCGGCCGATGGTTCGTCTCGATGCTGTGCGACGACCCGTCCGTCGAGCCGCTCCCCGCGACCGATACGGCGGTCGGTGTCGATGTCGGCCTGGACCACCTGCTGACCCTGTCCACCGGGGAAAAGATCGCCAACCCCCGGCACGAGCGCCGCGACCGTGCCCGCCTCGCCCGTGCCCAGCGGCAGCTCGCCCGCAAGGCCAAGGGTGACGGCGCCAACCGGGCCAAGGCCCGGCAGAAAGTCGCCAAGGTCCACGCCCGGATCGCCGATCGCCGGCGTGACGGCCTGCACAAGCTGACCACTCGTCTCGTTCGTGACAACCAAACGATCGTGATCGAGGACCTGACCGTGCGCAACATGGTCAAGAACCACACCCTCGCCCGGGCAATCTCGGACGCGAGCTGGAGCAAGTTCCGCTCCATGCTGGAGTACAAGGCCGCCTGGTACGGACGGGAAGTGATCGCGGTGGACCGCTTCTTCCCCTCCTCCAAGATGTGCTCCGCCTGCGGCACCCTCGCAAGGAGAATGCCGCTTTCCGTCCGTACCTGGACGTGTGACAGCTGTGGGGCGGTCCATGACCGGGACGTGAACGCGGCGAAGAACCTTCTGGCGGCCGGGCCGGCCGTGTCTGTCTGTGGAGCTGGTGTAAGACCTCAACGGAGCACTCCGGGCGGGCAGTCGGTGACGAAGCAGAAACCCTCACGGCGCGAGCCGTGAGAATCCCCCTCTTTCAGGAGGGGGAGAAGTCAAGCTGCCTCCTGCAGTCGCGGCCGGGTCAGGACGATGGCGCTCTGGAAGCCGCCGAAGCCGCTGCCGACGCTGAGGACCGTGTCGGTGCGCTGTTCGCGGGCGGTCAGGGGGGTGTAGTCGAGGTCGCACGCCGGGTCGGGCTCGTGCAGGTTCGCCGTCGGGGGGACGGTGTTGTGCTCGATGGCCAGGGCGCTGGCGGCGACCTCGAGCGACCCGATGGCGCCGAGGGAGTGTCCGATCATCGATTTGATGGAGCTGACCGGGACGGTGCGGGCGTGGTGGCCGAGGCTGCGTTTGAAGGCGGCGGTCTCGTGCCGGTCGTTCTGCTTGGTGCCCGAGCCGTGGGCGTTGATGTAGTCGACGGCGGTGGGGTCGAGCCGTGCCTCGTCCAGGGCGGCGGTGATCGCCTCGGCCATCTCGGCGCCGTCGGCCTTCAGGCCGGTCATGTGGTAGGCGTTGCTGCGGCCGGCGAAGCCGGAGATCTCCGCGTACACGTGGGCGCCGCGGCGGCGGGCGTGTTCGAACTCCTCCAGCACCAGGACGGCCGAGCCTTCGCCGAGGACGAACCCGTTGCGGGTGCGGTCGAAGGGGCGGGAGGCGGTGGCCGGGTCGTCGTTGCGGGGGCTGGTGGCCTTGATGGCGTCGAAGCAGGCGACGGTGATCGGCGAGATGGGTGCTTCGGTGGCGCCGGTGACCATGACGTCGGCGCTGCCCTCGCGGATCAGGTCGACGGCGTGGCCGATGGAGTCCAGGCCGGAGGTGCAGCCGGTGGAGATGAGGGAGACGGGGCCCTGGGCGCCGGTGGCGCGGGCCACTTCGGCGGCCAGCGAGCTGGGCACGAAGTAGTCGAAGAGGTGGGCGACGGCCCGTGTGTGGTCGACCTCCCAGGCCGAGCCCTGTTCGCTGACGACGCCGTACTCGTCGTCGAGTCCGGTGGTGCAGCCGACCGCGCTGCCGAGGGTGACGCCGGTGCGCAGCGGGTCGGGCAGGTCGGTGGGCAGGCCGCTGTCGGCGAGCGCCTCCCGGGCGCTGACGAGGGCGAACTGGGCGGCCCGGTCCAGGCGGGCGGCCTCGGCGGGGCCGAAGCCGTGCGCGGCGGCATCGAAGTCGGCCTCGGCCGCGATGCGGGAGCGGTAGGCGGATGCGTCGAACAGGGTGATGCCGCGGGTGGCGGTGCGGCCCGCGGTGAGCGTGTCCCAGAAGTTCCGGGTGCCCACGCCGCCGGGCGCGACGACGCCTATGCCGGTGATGACGACCCGTCTCATCGCCTGGTCCCTCACAGTTGTCCTCCAGATAGGGGCGCGGTGCGCCGCGCCACACGGCAGGCCCGCCCGATGAGCCGGGGGATCTCCCGGCCGCGTACGAAGAAGTGGTCGCCCGGGACGGTGCGCCGCACCAGCGGGCCGGTGGTCCAGCGCCGCCAGCCGTCCATCGCCTGCGCGTCCACCACCCGGTCGTCCCGGCCGTCGACGGCCAGGACCGGCACCGGCAGGGGGCCTCCGGTGGCGGGGTCGTTGGCGGCGGCGCGCAGGGCGGCGCCGAGCCGCAGGTCGTCCCGCAGGACGGGCAGCACCGTGCGGTGCCACACGCTGTCCGGGTCGGCGAGCAGGCCGGTGGGTGCGGAGCCCAGGTCGCCGAGGAAGGTGAGCAGTTGCTCGTCGCTCAACTCGCCGCTGTGGTGGGCCAGGACCGCGTCCGGCGGCGGGCAGGCGCCGACCGCGAGGAGCACGGGGGGCGGCAGGCCCTTGTCGGTGAGGGCGCGGGCGAGGGTGTAGGCGACCATGCCGCCCAGGCTGTGCCCGTACAGGACGTAGGGGCCGCTGTGCGCGGCGTCGGACAGGACGCCGAGCAGGTCCTCCAGCAGACCGGTGCGTGAGGTGGGGCGCTTCTCGTGGCGCCGGGAGTCACGGCCGGGCAGCAGCACCGGGCGGATGTCGATGTCCGGGCCCGACCGGGTCGGCCAGCGGGCGAAGCCGGTGACCCCGGCGCCGGCGTGCGCGAAGCAGTACAGCCGCAGGGGTGGGCGGCCCGCCGGGGCGGGGCCGCCTCCCGCGGCTGCTGTGTGCACGGATCCGTTCATGGGCACCGACCTTCGCGGACCGGCCTGGAGAACGGCTCGAATCAGCCAACCACCGCCCCCGCGCCGGTGGTTCAGGCCGCGTACAGGTTGAAGGTGGAGGTGCGCCGGGGGGTGGAGGACACGTCGAGCTGCGGGTCGACCGCGAGCATCGCCTGGTGCAGGCGCTGCAGTTGCGGCGAGGGCTCCACGCCGAGCTCGTCGATCAGCCGCCGGCGCAGCCGGTGGAAGACGTCGAGCGCGGTGGCCTGGCGGCCGGAGCGGTAGAGCGCCACCATCGCCTGCGAGTGCAGCCCCTCGTGCTGGGGGTGGCGGGCGATCAGGTCGGTGAGTTCGGCGATCACTTCGACGTGGCGGCCCAGGCGCAGATCGGCGTCGATCCGGCGCTCACGGGTGACGAGTCTGCTCTCTTCCAGCCGCATGACCTCTATCTCCAGGATCGGGCCGACGCGTACGTCGACCAGTGCGGTGCCCTGCCACAGATCCAGCGCCTGCCGGTAGGTGCGGGCGGCGCGTTCGTCCTCGCCGTCGTCGAAGGCCTGCTGGCCCTCGGCGACGAGCCGCTCGTACTCGTGGACGTCGACGGCCTCGGGTGGGATCTGCAGCAGGTAGCCGCCGTGCCGGGTGGCCAGCACGTCCTTCGCGGTGCCCGGGACGTCCGGTCCCATGGCGGTGCCCAGCCGGCGGCGCAGCTGGAGAATGTACGTCTGGAGTGTGGTGAGTGCGCTCAGCGGCAGTTCGGTGCCCCAGATCTCCTCCATGAGTGTGGGCACGGGCATGACCCGTCCCGGGTAGAGGGCGAGCAGCGCCAGGATCTGCCGCGGTTTGCCCGCCGTAGGAACGATCGACATCCCGTTGACGTGGCCACTCAGCGGACCCAGAACCTGAATCTTCATGGTTTCCTCCGTACCTCGACGGCCTGCGCTCGGCTTCCGAGCCGGTTTACGAATCGGTATCCGAGGCGCGGTCGATATTGCGCCACTGGGGACCCGCTGTCCTTTCTTCACTATCCATGGACGAGATGCACCGTAGCTTCTTTCGACCGGGTGACCCGAGTAATCTCCAGCCGCTGTCGAGCAGTTCTCCGCCGGGCGGTGCCTGACGCGGCACTGACACATGCCTGACCACGTGAACGGCAATAGGGAAGCGCCTTCCTTACGGCCGTGCGGCGCTGTTACTTTCGGCGCCATGGAGACGTATTCGGAGCGTGAGGTGCCGCCGGGAGCGGATCCGCTGACCCGGCAGCTGCTGCGGCAGATGGTCGCCGGCTGTATGCGGCTGGAGCCGGCGGAACTGCCGGACGACGACGAGGACCTGGTCGATCACGGGCTGGACTCGATCAGCACCATGCGGCTCATCTCCGCCTGGCACCGGCGCGGCATCGAGGTCGGCTTTCCCGAGTTGATGGCCCGCCCGACGCTCGGGCACTGGTGGCAGCTGCTTTCCCAGGAGCGTCCGACGCGCACGCCCTGAAAACAACTCAAGGCCCCTCATACGGAGGCTGGAGTCCCGCTCGCGCGCCCCGCACGGCCCGCCGACACCGTCTAAGGTCCGATAGTCGAAGAGTTGTACCAGGCTTTTTCGTGAAGCCGGAATCGGATCACCGGACGGAGCCCCCCATGGAATTCGGCGTCAACTTCTTCCCGGTCGTCGACCCGGTCAAGAAGAGTGCGAGCACCTATTACGACGAAAGTCTTCAGCTGGTCGAGCTGGCCGAGGCACTGGACTTCGAACATGTCCAGACGGTCGAGCACTACGGCTCCCCCTACGGCGGTTACAGCCCCGACCCGGTGGTGTTCCTGACGGCCGCCGCCGCGCGCACCAGCCGCATACGGCTGGTGACGGGCGCGGTGATCGCCTCGTTCGCGCATCCGGTGCAGCTGGCGGCGCGGCTGGCGCTGCTGGACAACCTGTGCCACGGGCGGCTGGACGTGGGCTTCGGACGCGGTTTCCTGCCCGACGAGTTCGAACTGTTCAACGTGCCCATGGAGGAGAGCCGGACCCGTTTCACGGAGGTCGTCGAGGCGTGTGTGGCGCTGTGGAGCGGCAAGGAGGTCCGGTTCGAGGGCGAGGTGCACCGTTTCGGTCCGGTGACCGGCTTCCCCCGGCCCTATCAGCGGCCGCACCCGCCGGTGTTCGTGGCGTCCGCGACCAGCGCCGCCTCGTGCGCGCTCGCCGGTGAGCAGGGCCACCATCTGCAGGTGGTGCCGTCGGTCACCAGCCAGGAGCAGCTGACGCAGATGACGGCCGCCTACCGCGAGGCGCGGCGTGCGGCGGGCCACGAGGGCCCGGGCCGCATCCAGATCAAGTACACCTGTTACCTCGGTGAGGACCGGGCCGCGGTCCTTTCGGACGCGGCCGCGTGCGAGCGCAACTATGTGGAGCAGATGGCGGCGGCGGTCGCGTCCTGGGCGAACGCCCGCTCGGAGCAGTACCCGGGCTACGAGCAGTTCGCCGACAAGGCCCGCTCCTACGACTTCGACACGGCGCTGGCGGCGAACAAGGTGCTGGCCGGCACGCCGGACGAGGTCCGCGGCCAGATCGCGACGATCCGCGACTGGTACGGCGACGACATCTGCCTGAGCCTGCAGTTCAACCCGGGCCCGCTGCCCTACGAGCGGGCCGAGCGGGCCATGGAGCTGTTCGCCCGGCATGTCGCCCCCGCCTTCACCGGCAGCGTCGCGGCCGTGGCCGCCGCGTGAACGCGGCCCGGTACGAGGGAGCGCCCATGTACGGCACCGGTGACGGGCTGCGGCTGTTCGTGTTCCACCACGCGGGCGGCTCGCATCTGCTCTACCGCGACTGGCCGAGGCTGCTGCCCGCCTCGTGGGACGTGCGGCTGCTGGACGCGCCCGGCCGCGGGCGGCTCACCGGCGAGCCGCAGATCGACGACGCCCACGCGCTGGCCGCGTTCTTCCGGCGCCGTCTCGCGGCCGATCTGAGCGGCCCGTTCGCGTTCTTCGGACACAGCATGGGCGCCCTGATCGCCTACGAGCTGACCCAGCAGCTGGCCGCGGAAGGCCACCGGCTGCCGGTGTGGCTGGGGCTGTCCGCACGCGGCGCGCCGCGGCCGCAGGGCGAGGGCACCCGCCGCCACGCCCTGCCCGACGAGGAACTGCGGCTGCACCTGGCCGCGATGGGCGGCACCCCGCTGGAGGTGTTGCAGGACCCGGACCTGTGGGAGATGTTCGCGCCGGCGCTGCGCAACGACCTGCGGCTGGTGGAGAGCTGGCGCCCGCTGCCCGGCGCGCCGGACCTGCGGATGCCGCTGAACGTGTACGGCGGGCACGGCGACGTCGTCGTCGCGCCGGAGCGGCTGGCCGGCTGGCAGGAGCACGCGCGGCGGTTCATGGGGCTGCGGATGTTCGACGGCGGGCACTTCTACTTCCAGGCCGACCCGGTCCCGCTGCTGGAGCACGTCGCCCGTGACGCGAGCGCCGCGCTCGCCGCGGCCCGGGCGGTGGGTGCGGCGTGAGCGGCACGGACGCGGACGTCGTCGTCGTCGGGCTCGGCGCGTGGGGCGCGTGCGCGCTGTGGCAGCTGGCCGGGCGCGGGGTGCGGGTGATCGGCGTCGAGCAGTACGGCCTGGCCAACGCCCATGGCTCCTCGCACGGGGAGAGCCGGATGTTCCGCACCGCGTGCCTGGAGCATCCCGGGCTGGTGCCGCTGGCCCGCCGCTCCCGGCAGCTGTGGCAGGAGTTGGAGCGGGAGACCGGCACGCACCTGCTCGATCCGACCGGGGCGATGCTGATCGGCCCGCCCGACGGGCGGATCGTGGGCGGTGCGCTGCGCGCGGCCCGCGAACACGGGCTGGACATCGAGGTCCTCGACCGGCGGGAGCTGCACCGCCGGGCGCCCGCCCATCAGGCGCTGGCGCCCGGCGACGTGGGCGTCGTCGAGCCGGCGGGCGGGCTGACGCTGCCGGAGATGACGATCCGGGCGGCGGTCGGCGCGGCCCGGGCCGCGGGCGCCGGCGTGCTGACCGACACCCGGGTCACGGCCCTGGAGCTCACCGCTACGGGTGTCGAGGTGCACACGGCCGCCGGCCGGGTGCTGCGGGCCGGGCAGGCGGTGGTGACCGCCGGGCCGTGGCTGGGCCGGCTGGTGCCGTCGCTGCCGCTGGAGGTGGTGCGGATGCCGACGACCTGGTTCACCCCCGCGAAGGCCGACGAACGGTTCACCCTGCGCCGGCTGCCGGTGTTCATGCGCGAACTCGCGGGCGGGGACGTCATCTGGGGGCACGGGGTGCTGCCCGGAGGCACCGAGCTCAAGCTGGGCCTGGAGGACGGCGGCCGGCACTTCGCCACCGTCGACCCCGACACGGTGGAACGCTCCGTGTCGCCCGCCGACTGGAGCGTGCTGGCCCGCCATCTGGCGGACGCGGTGCCCGGCGCCGGGCAGGCGCCCTCGCGGGCGGTGGCGAACATCTACGCCCGCACGCCCGACGGGCAGTTCGTCATCGGCCGGCCCGGGCGCGATCCGCGGCTGCTGGTCGCGGGCGGCTGCAGCAGCCACGGCTTCAAGCACTCCACGGGCATCGGTGAGGCGGTGGCCGACCTGGCGCTGGGCAAAGAGCCGGCCGTGCCGCTGGGCTTCACCGATCCCGACCGCTTCTAAAGGGACGTGCGAGGAAGACAATGAAGTTCCGCATTCTCGGTCCGGTGGAAGTCCACGACGAGCGAACCGGTGTGAGGATCCTTCCCACGGGTGCCAAGCAGCGCGCCCTGCTGGGCGCGCTCGTGGTGAAGTCGGGGCAGATCGTGTCCGTGCACCGGCTGATCGACGAACTGTGGGGCGAACAGCCGCCGGCGAACGCGACCAACGCCCTGCAGGCGCATGTGGCGCGGCTGCGGCGGCTGCTGCCGGTGCCAGAGCCGGGCTCCGGCGAGCCGCACCACGAGTGGATCGTGACCCGCTCGCTCGGCTACGTCCTGCGGCTGGGGCGTGCCGGCACCGACGCCGACCGCTTCCACCGGCTGGCCGCCCAGGGCCGGGCCGCCGCCGCCACCGACCCCGAGCAGGCGGCCGAACTGCTGCGCCAGGCGCTGGCGCTGTGGCGGGGGCCCGCGCTGGAGGGCAGCGTGCTGGGCGACATCTGCGCGGCGGAGGCGGCCCAGCTGGAGGAGAACCGGCTGACCGCCCTGGAGGCCCTGTACGACGCGTGCCTGCGAGCGGCCCGGCACGGTGAGATCACCGGCGAGCTCGAGGAACTGACGACCGACCACCCGATGCGGGAACGTTTCTACGACCTGCTGATGCTCGCCCTGTACCGGTGCGGGCGGCAGGCGGAGGCACTGAGCGTGTACGACCGGGCCCGCAGACGGCTGGTGCACGAACTGGGCGTCGAGCCGGGTCCCGCGCTGCGCGGCCGGATGGAGGCGATCCTCCAGCACGACCCGCGACTGGCCGCGCCGGGCCCGGCCGGGCAGCTCGCCCGCGTCCACCCCCTGCCGCCGCCACCCGCACCCGCGCCCACCGCGCCGGGGCCGGCGGGCGGCCCGGACGCCACGGTGCTGAACCTGACGGGCGAGATCGCCCGGCTCCGCAGCCGCATCGAGCACCTCTCCCTCGAACAGGAGGCCCTGATGCGCCGCTTCGACCAACTGGTCGCCAACCCGGCCTCGGGCCACTAGGCCCTGCCCCGGGGCAGGGCCGTGGGCGTCGGCCGGCCGCTCCGCGCCCGCGGGCAGCCGAAGCCCCCCGGCCCGCCGGTCGACGAAGGCACCGCTCCCGGGCCGGCGGCCCGGCCGGCCCGTGCTGCCGCCACGCGCCAGGACCGCGGAGGCCGCTCCCCAGCAGCGGGCGACGCCCGCACCGCTCGGCCCCGGCCCCGGCCCCGGCCCGGGGCCGGCGGGCCGGCGGGCCTGTGACAGGGCCGTGCGCGTGGCCGTCCGCTCCGCAACTGCGGGCAGCCGAAGCCCCCCGGCCCACCGGCCGACGAAGGCACCGCTCCCGGGCCGGCGGCCCGGCCGGCCCGTGCTGCCGCCACGCACCAGGACCGCGGAGGCCGCTCCCCAGCAGCGGGCGACGCCCGCACCGCTCGGCCCCGGCCCGGGGCCGGCGGACCGGCGGCGGCAGCGGAGCGGCGCACGGCCGAACCGTGTCGACGGCCGTTCGGCAGAGGGCAGTTACGACCGGCCGCCGCACGGCAGATGCACGCTCGCCGACCGTGCCTGCAGGTACCGCGCGTGCGAGGCGCCCGTCAGGCGGCTGCGGCCGCACCACTCCCCCGGGCCGGGGACGACGAACCAGCGGCGGCCCGCGGCAGCATCCGGCCAGGGGCAGGCCACGCGGGGCACCGTCCGCGGACCGGCGAAAGCGGCGGAGCCGGCGGCGTCAGGCGCGGCGCCGGCAGCGGCCCGCAGCAACCGGCATGCCGGCCGAGCCACGTCAACAGCCGCCCGGCAGCAGGGCGTCATCACCGGGCCGCCCGACGCCGTCGGCCGAGGGCGGCAGATACCGCGAGCACGAGGCGCCCCGGCCGGCGGCGACCGCCGCACTACTCCCCCGGGCCGGGCCTACAACTGGTCGCGGCTGCCCGCCGGCAGCACGACGGGGCCCAGCAACGGGGCAACGGCCGTGCGGCAGAGGGCAGTCACCACCGGGCCACACCCCACGGCGCTGCTCGGCCGCCAGCCCGCCAGGAGCGGGCAGATACCGCGAGCACTGCGCCCACTTCGGCCGCGACCACCCAACTCCCCCGGGCCCGGCCTACAACTGGTCGCGGCTGCCCGCCGGCAGCACGACGGGGCCCAGCAACGGGGCAGCGGCCTTGCGGCATGCCACGCCGGGCGCCGTCCGGTCCCGGCGAGTGGCGGGGCCAGGGTGCCGGGGTGGGGGCGGCGGCAACGGGGCAACGGGCGTGCGGCAGACGGCAGTCACCACCGCGGCCGGGCCGGCAGGGCAGGGCCGGCCCGGGCCGGAGGTCAGGCGAGGGCCGGGGTGGTGGGGGTCGGGGTGTGGAAGTCGCGGCGGTACCACAGCAGGGGTGGCTTCGCCGGGTCGCCCGTGCGGATCTCCACGGGCGTGCCGAGCACCAGGTCGTGGTCGCCGGCGCGCACCACGTCCGTGGTGCGGCAGCGCAGGACGACCTTGGCGTCCGGCAGGTAGGGCACCCCCGTACCGTCCCAGGCGGCGAACTCGCCGCCCGCGAACCGGTCGGCGCCGTGCGTCGCGCACCGCTTCGCGACGGCGCGCTGGTCCTCGCCGAGGATGCTGACGCAGAACTCGGCGGCGGCGGCCATCGCCGTGTGGCAGCTGGAGGTGAGCGCGATGCCGACCATCACCAGCGGCGGGTCCAGCGACACAGAGACCACCGAGCCGGCCGTGAAGCCGTGGCGGCGTCCGGCCGCGTCGAGGACGGTTACGACGGTGACGGGCGACGCCAGCTGCGCCATCGCGTCTCGGAAACTCTGCGGGCCGACCGCGGGCCTTGCCGGGTCGTCGGCTCCTGTCACGGGGGCTCCTTCTGTTGGTGGTTGCCGCGCCTCAGCGGGCGGCGCCGGCCAGGGCCGGCAGGGCGCGGTGCCCGGTGGGCAGCTCCGCTTCGCGCGGGGCGGCGCGGCCCCAGGGGAAGCCGTCGTGGATCAGCAGCCGGTCCGGCGGCGCGGTGCCGTCGGCGCCCTTCTCCACGGCGAGCGACACCAGCACCTGGGGGCGCGGCTCGAGTTCGGTGAACAGCCAGCGGTCGGCGGTGTCGCCCTCGGGCGGGCGGAAGCCCAGCACCCCGCGGTCCTCGGCGAGTTCGAAGGCGAACGAGTCGAACGGCAGCCCCAGCCCCAGGCCGCGGGCCTTGGCGTAGGCCTCCTTCAGCGTCCACAGCCGCAGCGTGGCCCGGTCGCGCCGGCTGCCGGGGGCGATCGTGGCGAGGTGGGCGCGTTCTTCGGGGGCGAAGCTCTCCACGATCCAGTCCAGGCCGCGTTCGCCGCCCCGGTCGAGCCGTTCGACGTCGATGCCGACCCGGCGGTCGCGGGCGACGGCGACGACGTTGCAGCCGTGCGCGTGCGACAGGTTGAAGTCCAGCTCGGCCTCCGGGCCGCGGGGCCGGCCGTGCGGCGGCGACTGGAGGAACGGGCGGCCGCGCGAGGACCGCCAGATCGTCGCCTCCGCCTCCGGGATGCCGGTCTGCAGGGACAGCACCCGCCGCACCAGCGCGTGGGCGACCAGGTACTGGCGGCGGTCGCGCTCGAAGAGGAACCGGCCCGCGATCTCGCGCTCGTGCTCGTCCAGCCAGTGGCCGGCCAGCAGCGTGCTGGTCGCCTCGTCGAGGGCCTCGTTGAGGCAGAACCAGATCTGGACCGTGCCGCGGCCGGCGCCGACGGCGCCCGTCGGGGTCATCGGGCCCCCGCGGGCACCCGCTCGCGCCGTATCTGGCGGAGCATGCCCGACAGCACGTTGCCGGTGCCGATCTCGGTGAACTCCGGATCGTCGCCGTACCGACCGTCGAGGAGCGCCTCGACGGTCTCGTGCCAGCGCACCGGCTGGTGGATCTGCTGCAGCAGCAGCTCGCCGACCCGCTCGTGGGTGTAGGGGCGGGCGGTGGCGTTGGCGATGACGGGGAAGGCGAGCGGGCCGAACACGGTCCGCTCCACGACCGGGTACAACTCCTCGGCGGCCGGGGCCATGTAGCGGGAGTGGAAGGGGCCGCTCACGGCGAGGCGGCGCACCATGCGGGCGCCCACGTCCTCCAGGATCGGGCCCGCCTCCTCCAGGTCCGCCACCGGGCCGGCGAGGACGATCTGGGCGCCGGTGTTGAGGTTGGCCAGGTCCAGGGAGGCGAACCCGGCGCGCAGCAGCAGGAAACGCAGTTGTGTCTCGGGCAGGCCGACGACCGCGCTCATGCCGCCGCCGTCGATACGGGCCATCGCGGCGGCCCGGGCGGCGACCAGGCGCAGCCCGTCGGCGAAGCCGAACGCGCCCGCGGCCTCCAGGGCGTTGTACTCGCCGAGGCTGTGCCCCACGGCCACATCCGGCCGTACGCCGGTGTCCTCGAGCGCCGCGCGGTGGGCGAGGGCGTTGACGGCGAACATCGCCGGCTGGGTGTAGCGGGTGTTGCCGAGCTGCCCCTCGGGGTCCTCCAGGCACAGTCGGCGCAGGCTGTAGCCGAGCACGTCGCCGGCCTGTTGCTCCAGGTCGGGGAAGCGGTCGAACAACTCCCGTCCCATACCGACGCGCTGGGCGCCCTGGCCGGGGAACATCAGGATCCGGGTCAAGGTGATCACTGCCTTCTGGGGTAGTGCGGAAGTCGGTGTCCGGGTTCGGGGGTTCCGGCCCGGGGTTCGAGTTCGGGTGGTCCGGGCCCCGGGGGGTGCGGGGGTCCCGGGGTTCCGCGGTTCTTCGGTTCCGGGTCCGGGGGGTCGGGGTCCCGGTCCGGGTCCGGTCCCGAGGGTTCGGGTTCGGGTTCGGGTCAGACGGTGGCGGCCTCCGGGAACGCCTCGTCGGCGAGTGCCCCGAGGTCGGCCGCGGTGAACAGGGTTTCCAGGGGGACCTCGCGCCCGCCGTCGGCGGTGATCCGCGCGGCGATCCGCAGCAGCTGCCTGCTGGTCGCGCCGAGTGCGAACAGGTCCTGTGCCGGGTCGAGTTGCGCGGCGTCCACGCCGGTCTCCGCGGCGACGACCCGGGCGAGCCGCGCGAACGCGGCGTCCGCGCCGGGAGCGGAGATGTCACGGGCCGAGACCGAGACCGAGGCCGCGGGCGCGGGCGCGAGAGGGCCGGGGTCGGGGTCGGCCGGGGTGTCGGTGCCGATCCCCCACAGGGCCCCCATCCGTGCGGACAGCGCGGGCCCGCCCGCGGGCGGCGTCTGCGGCGTCGGCAAGACGGCTGCCGCGGGCGTGGGTGCCTCGGCGCTGTTGCTCACCGATGTCGCCGGGGCCGCCGCGGCGGGAGGTCCGGCGGGCTCGTGTCCGGGCGTCGCGGAGGCGGCGGCCGGGACGGGAAGGGGGAAGGTCACGCGGGTCAGGGGTGTCGCGGGGAGGGACGCCTTGGGGGCGGTGAGGGCGGGCCAGGTCACCGGTTCACCCGCCATCCATGCGGTGAGCGCCTTGGTCTCCTCCCCCGGCGCGGCGGCGCGGTGTTCGACGGCGCCGGCTCCTTCGGCGCGGATGCGGCGGGCGAGGTCGCGCAGTGCGGCCGGGGCCTGGGCGCGGTCGGTGACGAGGCCGGCGCGGGCGGGCCGGTCGGTGCGGCCCTCGCGCAGGGCGCGGGCCGCCGCGGCGGTGGTGAGGGCGGGGTCGTCGGCGAAGGCGGTGGCGAGACGGTCGGCGAGGTCGGCCAGGTTGCCGGGGGTGTCCGCGGACAGCGGCAGCGCCAGGGCCGTGTCATCCGCGGTCCCCGCGAAGGCCGGGGCGGGGGTGGGGGGTTCCTCGACGACGAGGCTGCCGTAGGAGCCGCCGCCGGCGAAGCCGTTGACGAGCGCCCGGCGCCGGGCGCCGGGGGCGGTGCGCCACCGGTCGGCGCCCGGTGCGGCCAGGGTCACCGCGCCGGGGGTGCGGGTGAGGGCGGGGTTGACGGCGGACGTCAGCCGGGTCGGGTAGAGGTGGTCGCGGCGGAACTGGGCGATGAGCTTGCCGAGCTGCGCGAAGACGGACGCGGCCTCCAGGTGCCCGGTGTTGGGCTTGACGGTGCCCACCGGCACGGGCGAGGGGTCCGGGCCGGGTGCGCCGAGGAGCCGCTGCAGGGCGGTGAACTCGAGCGCGTCGGCGAGGGCGGCGCCGGCCGCGGCGGCCTCCACGTAGCCGATGTCGGCGGGCCGCAGGCCGGCGTCGTCGAGCGCGGCGCGCATGGTCTCCTCCTGCCGCTGCGGGTCGGGGATGCCGAACTGCCGTGTCGTGCCGGAGTGCTGGAGCGCGCCGCCGCGCAGGACGGCGTGCACCGGGTCGCCGTCGGCCAGGGCCTGCTCGAGCGGTTTGAGGAGTACGGCGCCGACGCCTTCGCCGACCTGCCAGCCGCCGGCCCGGTCGGTGAAGGCGCACGAGTCGGCGTCCTTCGCGAGCAGGCCCATCTCGGACAGGACGTCGAGGTGGTCGGGGTGGAGGACCAGGTTCGACCCGGCGGCGAGCGCGGCGTCGCAGCGGCCGCCGGCAACGGCGCGGAACGCGGCTTCGACGGCGGCGAGTCCGGACACGCATCCGGTGTCGAGGACCACGCTCGGCCCGGTCAGTCCGAAGGCGTGGGAGGTGCGGTGGGCGAGCCCGCCGCGCGTGGCGTGGGTGCTGCCGGGCCGCTGCGCGGCGCGGGCGGCGACCCCGTACAGGGCGTGGTCGTGCCACATGGTGCCGACGAACACCCCGACCTGCCCGGCGGCCGCCAGCCGGCCGGGGGTGAGCGCGGCGTCCTCGAGGCAGCGGCGGGCCACCGACAGCAGCAGTCGCTCCTGCGGGTCGATCGCGGCGCCCTCGGCGGCGCTGATGCCGAACTCGTCGGCCTCCGCGGACAGGACGTCCTCCAGGTAGCCGCCGACGTGGGCTCCGGCGTGCCGGGCGTGCGGGTGCAGCGGCGCCCACCGGTCGTGGGGGGCCGGGCCGGTGGCGGTGGCGCCGGCGGCGAGGAGGGTGTCGAGTTCGTCCAGGGTGCGGGCGCCGGGCAGGTCGGCGGCGAAGCCGACGACGGCGACGGCGCGCTGCCCGCCGTCCCGGCCACCTGGCGGGACGGTGACAGGGGCGGTGACAGGGGCGGGGTTCACGGTGGGGGCAGGGGCGGGTCCCTCGCCGGGGGTGAGGGCGGCGCGGGCGGCGCGGCTGTGCGGGGTGAGGGCCCCGCCCCACAGGGACAGCAGCAGTTCCTGGTCGGCGTCGAGGGAGAAGTCGCCGCGGACGGCGTCGAAGTCCATCTCGCCCACCGCGCACAGTCCCAGGCCCCGTTCCGGTGCGCCGGTCAGCAGCAGCTGGGCGATGTGCCCGGCCTCGATGGTGGAGAAGCGGGCGGCGTTGCGTTCGCCGTAGGCGGGGGCGATGGCGGCCGGGGTGGAGACGAGGAAGACGCCGAACGCCGACCCCTCCACGAGGGCGCGGTTGTGCAGGACGTGCAGGTCGGTGCCGTAGCGGGCGCCGGGCGCGACCGCGACCAGGGCCCGCTCGGCGGGGTGCAGGTAGTACAGGCCCGGCTCGGTCGCCTCTACGGCGCCGGGGGCGATGTACACGTACACCTGGACGGGGTAGAACCCGCCGCCCGACGGGTAGCGGCGTTTGGCGCGGCCCTCGAGCTCGCCCCAGGTCACGGTGGACAGCAGGGAGAGCAGGTCGTGGGCGGGCAGGGGGCCGTCGTCGAACTCGCGGAAGGAGGAGGCGTCGAACAGGGCGACGGCCTCCGCGGGGCCGGCATCCGGTACCGGCAGCCGGCGCATCGTTCCCGGCAGCCGGCGCTCCGCGACGCGGGCGTCCTTGAACGCGGCCTTGGCCTTCGGGTCGAGGGCGATGCGCACATCGGCCGCCCGGCCGGCCGGGGCGGCGGGTGCCGCGGGGGCCGCGGGGGCGGCCGGGGTGGCGCAGGCGGCGATGCTGCGGGGGGTGGGGCTCTGGATGAGCACCTCGACGGGCACCTGCGCACCGCCCGACACGGTCTCGATCTCCTGGGCGAGGCGGATCATGGTGAAGGACGTCGCGCCGAGGTCGAACAGGTCGTCGTCCGGGCCGACCTGGTCCACGCCCAGGATGCCGGCGGCCGTGCGGGCGACCGTCTCCGCGGTGACCGGTCCGCCGGCCGCCGGCGCCGGAGCGGCGGCGGGGGGTGCGGGGGCGGTGAGAGCGGTCAGGGCGTCGAGTGTCGGCTTGCTGATGAGCGCCTCGACGGGCAGCGCGGTGCCGGTGAGCCGTTCGATCTCCTGCGCGATGCGGATCATGGTGAAGGACGTCGCGCCGAGGTCGAACAGGTCGGCGTCGCCGTCGAGTTCCTCGACGCCCAGGATGTCGGCGACGGCGCGGCGCACCTCCGCGTCCACGCCCGGGACCGCCACCGGGACCGGGGCCGGTGCCGGTGCCGGGTCGGCCGCGGGTGCGGCTGGGGCTGCGGCGCCGGCCGCGGGTGCGGCTGGGGCTGCGGCGGTGGCGGTGGCTGCGGTTGCGGGTGGGGTGTCGAAGAGGCGGGTGGCGGCCTGGCGGTCCAGTTTGCCGTTGGTCGTCAGCGGCAGTCGGTCCACGAAGCGGTAGCGGCTCGGGACCAGGTAGGCGGGCAGCGTCTCGCCCAGTGCCCGGCGCAGGGCGGAGACGTCCGGCTCACGGCCGGAGTGGGCGGCCACGCACACGGCGGCCAGGGCCTGTTCGCCGGAGCTCTCGTCGTGGACGGGAAGGACGCGGGCCTCCGCGACGGCGGGCACGTCGGTGAGCGCCGCCTCGATCTCCTCCGGTTCGATGCGCAGCCCGCGCAGCTTGAACTGGTTGTCGATCCGGCCGAGGTAGCGGATCTCCCCGTCCTCGGCGAGCAGTCCGAGGTCGCCGGTGCGGTACAGGCGGGGTGAGGGGTCGTCGTCGGGGAAGGGCGAGGCGATGAACCGTTCGGCGTTCAGTTCGGGCCGTCGGTGGTAGCCGAGGGCGACCTGCCGGCCGCCGATGACGATCTCCCCCGGGGTGCCGGGGGGCACGGGGCGCAGGTCCTCGTCGAGGAGGTGGATGCGGGTGTGGGCGACGGGCCGTCCGATCGGGACGGTCGGCTCGTCCCAGTCGGGCCGGCAGGCCCAGTGGGTGACGTCGATGGCCGCCTCGGTGGGCCCGTACAGGTTGTGCAGTTCGGTGCCGGTGCCCAGCACCTCGTAGAAGGTCCGCATGGTGGCGACGGGCAGTGCCTCGCCGCTGGCGAACACGTAGCGCAGGGCGGTGCATCGGGCGGCGGCCGGGTGGCGCAGGAACATGCCGAGGACGGACGGGACGAAGTGGGTGACGGTGACCTGTTCGTCGTGCAGCAGCCGGGCCAGGTAGGCGGGGTCGGCGTGGCCGCCGGGGCGGGCGACGACGAGGGAGGCGCCGGCGATCAGCGGCCAGAAGAACTCCCAGGCCGAGACGTCGAATCCGTAGGGGGTCTTCTGGGCGACGCGGTCGGCGGGCCCGAGGGGGAAGCGTTCCTGCATCCACAGCAGGCGGTTGGCGACGCCCTGCTGGGAGTTGCGGCAGCCCTTGGGCTTTCCGGTGGTCCCGGAGGTGTAGATGGTGTAGACGGGGTCGTCGCCGGTGACCGTGACGGCGGGCGGGGTGGTGGGCCGGCCGTCCAGGGCGGCCCGGTCGGCCGCACGGTCGGGGCAGACGACGAGGGCGCCGGCGGCGGTGGGGACCGCGGCGTGCGCCTGGTCGGCGACGACGACGCGGGCGCCGCTGTCGGCGAGGAGGTAGCGGATGCGCTCGGGCGGGTTGGCCGGGTCGACGGGCACGTAGACGGCGCCGGCCCGGACGACGGCGACGAGCGCGGTGACCAGGTCGGGCGAGCGGTCCATGTGCACGGCGACGTGGTCGCCGGGGCGCACGCCGAGGGCGTGCAGGTGGTGGGCCAGGCGGGCGGTGCGCTCGGCCAGTTGCCGGTAGGTGAGCGTGCGGCCCTCGTACCGTACGGCGACGCGGTCGGCGCGGCCGGCGAGGGCGGACTCGAGGAGACCGGCGAGGGTCAGGGGGGTGCGGTCGTCGACGGGGCCGACGACGCGCAGGTCGGTGCCGGGGGCGACGTGGGCGTCGGCGGGGGCGACGGTGTCGGGGCGGACGGGGCGGGACGCGGTCCGCGCGCCGGTGTCCGCCCCGGAGGCGGGACGGGGCTCGGCGCCGGCGTAGGCGTCGGGGTCGACGTAGGCGTCGGCGACCGCGTGCAGCTCCTCGGCGCCGGCCGAGGGCGCGGCGGGGGCGGTGGTCGCGGTGGCGTCGGTGGCGTCGGCGCCGGTGGCGAACCGGCGTACGCGGTGGGCGTAGCGGTCGAACATGGCGTCCAGCACGGCGGGTTCGAGGATGTTGTCGGCGGCGTCCCACTGGCCGGCCAGTTCGTCGCCGACGAGGAGCGGCACATGGTCGAGGGCGACCTGCGCGGTCTGCGACTGGCTGGTGCGCAGGGTGACGCCGGTGGGGTGCAGTGCCGGGTCGATCTCGGGGACGCGGGTGAAGACGACGGGCAGCCGCAGGGCGCCGCCGGAGCGGAACACGCGGGTGCGCAGTTCGCCCAGGCCCGGCCGGACGTCGGAGCGTTCGAGGTCGGCGCGGACGCGGGCCCACAGTTCGCGGGCGCGGTCGGCGAAGCCGTCGGGCAGGGTGTCGTCGACGGTGACCCAGGCGAGCTGGGTGAAGTCGGCGACCATGGCGTCGGCGCCCGGCAGCGAGGCGGGCCGGTCCCAGGAGACGACGGTGACGGTGAAGGGCCCGGCGTCGGTGAAGCGGGCGCGCAGTTCGTCGGTGTAGGCGGTGAGCAGCACCATGTCGGCGGGGACGCCGATGGCGGCGGCGCGTTCGCTCAGGGTGCGCCAGGAGCCGAGCGGGGCCCTGCGGTGGACGCGGGGGGCGCCGGGCGCGGGGTCGGGCAGCGGCGGGCCGGGCGGCAGGGCGGAGAACTTCTCGCGCCAGGCGGTGCGGGCGGCCAGGTCCTCCGGGCTGCCCGGCCGTTCGGCGAGGGCGCGCAGATGAGGGACGGGGTCGGCGGGGCCGGTGAGGACCGACTCGTCGCCGTCGTGGAGGGCGAACAGCTGCCCGAACAGCAGGGCGAAGCTGCGGGCGTCGGCGATCAGGGCGTCGAGGAGGACGTGCAGCACGGTGGTGCCGTCGGGCAGGGCGCTGGCCTCCAGGGCGTACATGGGGCGGCTGCCGAGGGGGAAGGCGCCGGCGCGCAGCCGGGCCCCGGTGGCGGCGAGCGCGGCTTCGGTGTCGGCCGTTGCGGTCAGGTCGTGGCGGGTGATGCGGTACACGTCGTCGGGGTCGTGCGGGGCGACGGTGAGGGTGCCGTCGTCGTGGACGGCGGCGCGCAGCATGGGGTGGTGGGCCACGAGCCGGTTCCAGGCCCGCTCCAGTCGGTCGGTGTCGTGCCGTTCGAGGAGGAATTCCTGGTAGACGCGGGTCTGTGCGCCGCCGTCGAGGCCGCCGATCCGGCCGACGAGGTAGGCGGACTGGACCTCGGTGAGGGGCACGGGCCGGCCGTCGTCGCCGTGCCCGGACACGGCCGGGGCGGCAGTGGCGGGCGCGGCGGTGGCGGTGAGGGTGGGGGTGGTGAGGGCGGGGGCGCCTTCGTCCGCGAGGCGTTCCAGGAGGCCGCGCAGGGTCTCGAACGCGGCCCGGGTGCGGGCCGTGTCGAGGGCGGTGGGGGCGAAGTCCCAGGACAGCAGCAGGGCGCCGTCGCGTTCCTGGACGCAGCTTTCCAGCTGCACGCCGGAGGTGAGGGTCGCGGAGGCGTCCTGGTCGATCCGGGTCGCCCAGTGGTCCGGGTCGCCGGGCTCCGCGAGGGTGCTGAGGCTGCCGAGCAGGCTGGTGAAGACCATCGGGACGGCCAGGCCGCGGCGGCCCGGTTCCGTCCTCGCGCGTTCGCGCAGGGCACGGACCCCGCTGACCGCCGCGTGCTCGAGGTCCTGCCACAGCCGGCCGCGTACGAGGTCGACCCGTTCGCCCAGTGTTCCGGCCGGCGGTGGTGCCACGAACACGGACGTGGACAGGAACGGGCCCACCACCCGTGCCACGTCCGGGTGGACGGGGCGGCGGTTGTAGGTGGTGAGCACCACCGGCAGCGGGCCGGGGGCGTCGCCCTGCACGGCGGCCGTGCACAGGGCCAGCAGCAGGGCGGTGGGCGTGGCCCGTATCTGCTGGGCGGCTTCCTTCACCCGCTGCCAGCGGCGCGGTTCCAGGCGCAGCGCGAGCCTGCCGTGCGCCGGCGCCTGCGGGTCGGCGGCGCCGGCCAGCGGCAGGGGGCGGCCGAAGTCGACACCGGCGAGCTGTTCGCGCCAGTACTCCAGCGAGGCGGCCGGCACGGGGCGGCCGTGGGCGGCGGTGACGTAGTCGCGGAAGGAGATCCCAGGCGGTGCGGGGGCGGCGGCGCCCGTGTAGCGGGCGTACCACTGCTGCAGGAGCAGCGAGACGCTCGGCCCGTCGGCGATCAGCTCGTCCACGGTGAACAGCACCCGGGAGCGGTGGCCGGGCAACTGCGCGACGCGGAGCGCGAACAGCGGCCAGCTGTGGGCGTCGAAGCCCTCGCGGGCCCGGCGGCGCAGCCCTTCGAGTGCCGCGGCCGCCTCCGCGGGAGTGGCGTCGCTCAGGTCCGTGCGCTCGACGCGGTAGGCGGGCACGTGCGCGAGGACCTGCTGGCGGCCGTCGGGAAGGATCTGGGCGCGCAGCATGTCGGTGGCGGCCACGAGGTCGTTCCAGGCGGCTTCCATGCGGTCGGTCTCGAGGTGTTCGGCCTCGAACTCCAGGTGGATCTGGGTGCCCGCGCCGGTGCCGCCGCCCAGGGTGCGTCCCGCGAGGAAGGACTCCTGGACTTCTGTGAGCGCGAACGGCTCGTACCGGGTGTCGGGGGCGTTCTGCGGCATGGCGGGGCTCCGGTTCCCTCTGCGGTCAGGCCTGGTCGGGGGCGTGAAGGGCGGACAGGTGGGCGAGGAGTTCGTCGACGCTGAACTCGCTGAGCAGCTGGAGCGGGAGTGTGTGGCCGAACCGCTCGGTGATCTCGAAGCGGAGGTTCATCAGGCCCAGGGAGTCCACGCCGAGTTCGACGAGGGTGCGGGCGGGGTCGATGGGTCCCTCCGCCCCCGGGCCGGCGGCGAGCTCGCCGACGAGCGCGGCGAGCGCCGGCAGGCGCGGGTCGCCCGGGACGGCGGCGGACGCGACGGCGGACGTGACGGCGACATGCCCGGTGCCGGCCGGCGCGGGGGCAGCGTCCGGGGCGGGGGCCGTGTCCGGGGCGGGGGCCGTCGGGGCCACCTGCGGGACGGGCGCGGGAACGTCCAGGGCCGGGGCGGGTGTCGGGGCGGCGGGGGGCGCCGCAGTCACGTCCGGGGCCGGGGCCGGGGTGGGTGCGGGGGCCGGCGCGGTGTCCGGTCCGGGCAGCCAGCGGCGGGTGCGCAGGAACGCGGACGGAGGCAGGGGCACCACGCCCGGCGTCCCGGTGTCGCCGTCGGGGTCCGTCGTGGGGCCGATCTCCCAGCCGGTGACCCACAGTTCGGCCAGCTGTTCCAGGCTTCCGGCCCGCCACAGGGTGGCGACGAGCTCGTCGGTCTCCGGCGCCTGGACGGCCCGGTCGCGGGCGACGGTGCCGGTGCGGACGGTCCCGGCACCGGGGGTGCCGGGGGTGCCGTCCGTGAACTGGGCGAGCGCTGCGGCGAGTTCGGCGGTGTCGGTGGCGACGACCGCGAGCCGGTGTTCGCGGGCGGCACGTCCGGTGCGCAGGGTGCGGGCGATCGCGGCCAGGCTCATGGCGGCCGCGGGGCCGGTCAGATGAGCGGCCAGGCGCCGGACCGTGGCGGTCAGGTGTTCGCCGCTCGGGGCGGACAGGAGCACCAGCTGCGGTGCGCCGTCGTCGGCGGGCGTCGGGGCGGGCGGCTCGTACTCCTCGACGATCACGTGTGCGTTGACGCCGCCCGCGCCGAACGAGCTGATGCCCGCCCGCCGGGGCAGTTCGCGGCCGTCCTCGTCGCGCAGCCGTGGCCAGGGGCCCGCCTCGTGCTGGAGCGTGAACCGGGTGTCCTGAAGGCGCAGTCGGGGGTTGACCGGCTCGGCGTGCAGGGTGGGGGCGAGCGTCTTGTGCCGCAGTTGGAGCAGGACCTTGGTCAGGGCGGTGATCCCGGCGGCCGATTCACCGTGCCCGACGGCGGACTTGACCGAGCCGATCGAGCACGGCACACCGGCCGCGGCGCCTCGGCCGTAGGTGTCGTTCAGGGCGGTGAGTTCGACGGGGTCGCCGAGTTCGGTGCCGGTGCCGTGGGCCTCGATCACGTTCACGGTCGCCGGGTCGGTGCCCGAACGCCGCAGCGCCTCGCGCAGCACGCGGGCCTGGGCGCGCGGGCTGGGCGCGGTGAAACCGTTGGTGCGGCCGCCGTGCGCGACGGCGGTGCCGCGGACGAGGGCGTACACGGTGTCACCGTCGGCCAGTGCCCTCGAGAGTCGCTTGAGGACGACGGCCCCGGCGCCCTCGCCGGGGCCGAATCCGGCGCCGCCGGCGCCGAAGCTGCGGCACAGGCCGTCCTCGGCGAGGAATCCGGAGCGGGCCAGCATCCGGAACCGGGAGGGGTGCAGGTAGAGGTTGACGCCGCCGACGAGCGCGGCCTCGCACTCGCCCTGCCGCAGCGCCTCGACGGCCTGGTGCAGGGCGACGAGGGAGGAGGAGCAGGCGGTGTCGACGGGCTGGCTGGGGCCGCGCAGGTCCAGCAGGTAGGACAGCCGGTTGGGCAGCGACCAGTAGTGCCCAGAGGGCATGTCGCGCTCGCCGGCCGCCCAGCGTTCCGCGCCCAGCAGCGGATAGTCGGCGCTGGTGATCCCGGCGAAGACGCCGACGCTGCGGGGTTCGCCGTCCGGGGCGGTGAGCGCGTCGAGCCTGGTGCCGGTGAGGCCGGCGTCCTCCATCGCCTCCCAGGCGACCTCGAGGAAGAGCCGCTCCTGCGGGTCGGTGAACGCGGCCTCGTGGGCGGACAGGCCGAAGAACGCCGCGTCGAAGGCGTCGACGCGGTCGAGGAAGTGGCCCTTGGCCCGGACGCCGCCGCTGTCGGCCCACCGGTCGGTGGGCAGGTCGCCGACGGTGTCCTTGCCGACGAGGAGGTTCTCCCAGAACGCGTCGGGGCCGTCCGCGCCGGGGTAGCGGCCGGCGAGGCCGACGACGGCGAACGCCTCCTCCCCCGCCGTCTGTCCGGCGGGCGCGGCCGCCGGTTCGCGGGCCGGTTCACGACCGGTCCCGGCGGCCGGGGTGCTCGCCACGGCAGGAACCGGGGCCGGGACAGGGGTCGGGGTGGGGGTCGGGACAGGGGTCGGGGTGGAGGGTGCGGCGGGGAGGCTGCGGGCGAGGTGGCCGGCGAGCTCGTGCACGTCGCGCACGCCGAACAGCGCGTCCGGGCCGATCGGTGCGATGCGGGCGCTGAGCTTGGAGGCGAGGGTGCGGATCATCACCGAGTCCAGGCCCAGCTCCTCCAGGGAGGTCCGCGGTCCGATCGTCCCCGCTGCGTGGCCCAGGGTCTCGGCGACGGTACGGGCGACCAGACCGACCAGGTCCCCGTCCGGCGTCGCGGCCCCCGCGCGGGGCGCGGCCACCGGTTCCGGCGCGGCGCCCGGCTCGGGCGCGGACACGGGCGCGGGTGCGGGTGCGGGCACGGGTGCGGGTGCGGGTGCGGGCACGGGTGCGGGTGCGGGTGCGGGCACGGGTGCGGGTGTGGGTGTGGGTGTGGGTGTGGGCAGCAGGTGGAGGTTCTGCAGGTGGCGGTGCCAGGCGTCGGCCCTGCCGTGGAAGAGGGAGACGACCTGTGGGCCCTTTGCGGAGAGCAGCCGTTCGAGGGCGCGGGCGCCGAGGGCGGCCGGCAGCGGCACCATGCCGACGTGTTCCTCGACCACGCGGCGTACCGGTTCGGGGATCGTCATGCCCGGCACGTCCCACAGCGGCCACTGCACCGACAGGGTGCGCCCGTGCCGCTGCCCTGCCGCGACGAGGGCGGCGCGGTGTTCGGCGAAGGCGTCCAGGCGGCCGTTGGCGTAGGCGTAGTCGCTCTGGCCGATGTTGCCGCTGACGGCCGCCACCGAGGAGAACAGGACGAACACGTCCAGCCGAAGGGCGGCGGTGGCCTCGTCGAGGGCGGTGGTGCCGGTGGTCTTGGGGGCCAGGACGGCGGCCACGTCGTCGCTGTTCTTGCGCAGCAGGTAGGCGTCGCGTACGACGCCGGCGGCGTGGAAGACGCCGGTCAGCGTGCCCTCGTGGGTGAGGATGTCGCTCACCAGGGCGGCCGCGCCGCCGGGGGCGGCGATGTCGGCCCGCACGTAGCGCAGGGGGCCGCCGGGTGCGGGGCGGTGTGCCGGGTCGAGGTCCGCGAGGGGGGTGCGGCCGCACACGACGACGCGGGTGCCGGGGTGGGCGGTGAGCCGGGCGGCGAGGTCGCGTCCGATGCCGCCGGTGCCGCCGGTGATCAGGTAGACGCCGTCGGGGCGGGGGGTGAAGCCGTCTTGGGGCAGGGTGGCCGGGTGCAGGACGCGGCGTGCCCTGCGCGGGGTGCGCAGGTCGGCGAGGTGGCCGAACTCCGGTTCGGGGCAGGCGAGTTCCGCGCGGATCAGGGGTGCGGCGGCGGGGCCGTCGTCGGCGAGCAGCAGGGCGCGGCCGGTCAGGCGGGGGTTCTCCTGGCGCAGGCTCTGGACCAGGGCGCGGGCCGCGTCGGCGCGCAGCACGTCGGCGGTGACGGCGAGGAGGGTGATGCGCTGGGTGCGGAAGGCGGCCAGCACCTCGCGTACGGCGTCGAAGGCGGCGGTCTCGTCGCCGGTGAGCCGCAGCACGAGGGCGACGGCGTCGGGGGCGGTGTCCTGCACGGCGGGCAGGGCGTCCAGGCTGCCGGCGCCGAGCGCGGCGGCGAGGTCGCCGACCGGGTCGTGGGCGAGGAGCGGCAGGGCGGGGGGCTGCCGGTCGGGCAGCGGGCTGTCCTGCCAGCCGGGCGTGCGCAGCACCAGTTCGTCCAGGAGCCGCTCGTCCAGGGGCGGTTCGTCGGAGGCCGGTGCGGCGGGCGGGAGGGCGGGGACGGCGTAGTGGCGGTCGGGGGCGAAGGCGTATCCGGGGGCGGGGATCCGGCGGTGGCCGGCGGGCGGGCAGGTGCTCGACCAGTCGACGGTGTGGCCTGCCACGTAGCGGCGGGCGTCGTGGTGGCGGGGGTCGTCGCCGTGGTGGGCGGGGTCGGTGGCGGGATCGATGCGGCGGGGGTCGGGTTCGCCGGCGGCGAGCTTGTCGAGGGAGTCGAGGAGTTCGGCGCGGTCGGCGACCAGCAGCGCCACCCGGTGGGGATGATGGTCGCGGGCGCAGGCGAGGGTGTGGGCGAGGTCGGTGAGGGCGGCGTCGGCGCCGGCGGGTGAGCGCAGCCAGCGGGCGAGTTCGGCGGCGCGGTCGGCCGGGGCGGTGGGCCGACGGCCCGACAGGGGCACGGTCACGGGCCGGTCGGCGGGGGTGGGGGCGGGCCGGTGGGGGGCCTGTTCGACGACGACGTAGGCGTTGGTGCCGCTGAAGCCGAAGGAGCTGACGGAGGCACGGCGGGGTCGTCCGCCGGGGGCCGCGGGCAGGGTGCGGCGCTCGGTGGCGACGGTGAAGGGCCCTTCGCCGAAGGGGATGGCCGGGTTGAGGGTGTGGGGGGTGCAGTGCAGGGAGGGCGGGATGTCGCCGGTGCGTACGACGCCGATGGCCTTGAGGAGGCCGGCGAGGCCGGCGGCGGCGGAGGTGTGGCCGACGTTGCCCTTGACGGAGCCGATCGGGACGCTGCCGACGGGGCGGGCGGCGGGGGCGAACACCTTGTTGAGGGCGGTGACCTCGATGGGGTCGCCGAGCGGGGTGCCGGTGCCGTGGGCCTCGACGTAGTCGATGCCGGACGCGTCGAGACCGAACCGGCCGAGGGTGTCGCCGATGAGGCGGGCCTGGGAGGCGGCGCTGGGGGCGGTGATGCCGTTGGTGCGGCCGTCCTGGTTGAGTCCGCTGGCGCGGATGACGGCGTGGACGGGGTCCGCGTCGGCCAGTGCCCGTGACAGGGGTTTGAGGACGACGACGGCGCAGCCCTCGCCGGGGACGATGCCGTCGGCGGCGGCGTCGAAGGGCCGGCAGCGGCCGGTGGGCGAGAGCATCCCGGCGCGGCTCATGAACACGTGCGGCAGTTCGGTGAGGTAGAGGGTGACGCCGCCGACGAGCATCATGTCCGCGTCGCCGAGCCACAGCGCCTGGCAGGCCTGGTGGAGGGCGACGAGCGAGGAGGAGCAGGCCGTGTCGACGGTGACGGCGGGGCCTTTGAGGTCGAGGTGGTAGGCGATGCGGGCGGCGAGGAGGGAGTTGGAGTTGCCCTGCATGACCTGGGCCAGGCGGGCGTGCTCGCTCGTCCGTTCGATGAGGTCCTGGTAGTCGTTCATCATGACCCCGGCGTGCACGCCGCAGCGGGTGCCGGCGAGGTCGGCGGTGCGCTGCCCGGCGTGTTCGAGGGCGCGCCAGGCCTCCTGGAGGAAGAGGCGGGCCTGCGGGTCGGTGAGTTCGGCCTCGCGGGGCGGCATCTTGAAGAAGGCGGCGTCGAACCGGTCGGCGCCGTCGACGAACGCCCCCCATTTGGACACCGACTTGCCCTCGGCCTCGGGGCGGGGGTCGTAGTGCTCGTCGATCTTCCACCGCTCGGCGGGCACTTCGGTGACGAGGTCGTCGCCGGCGAGGAGCCGCTGCCAGAACGTGTCGGCGTCCTCGGCGCCGGGGAAGCGGGCGCTGTACCCGATGACGGCGACGGGCTCCAGCACCCGGCCCGCGGAGCCCGCCTCCGCGGGCAGGGTGCGTCCCATGCTCCCGCCCGCCGGGCCGTCCCCACCGGGCCGCCGCTCCCCCGCGGCGGCCCGCAGCAACGCGGCGGCCTCGGCCCGGTCCACGCCGCCGGGCGCGGGGCGCGCCGAAGCTGTGGCCGCACCGGCTGCCGGCCCGCGCTGCCCCGCTACCGCGCGCAGGAGCGCGGCCGCCCGGTCACGGTCCACCGCATCCGGTTCCGCAGGCAGGGGGCGTGACGGTCCCTCAGCCATGTCGGCGGCCGGCCCGTTCTCCTCCGCTGCCGCGCGCAGGAGCGCGGCCGCGCGGTCACGGTCCACCGCATCCGGTTCCGCAGGCAGGGGGCGTGACGGCCCCTCAGCCATGTCGGCGGCCGGCCCGTTCTCCCCCGCTGCCGCCCGCAGGAGCGCGGCCGCACGGTCACGGTCCACGCCGCCGGGCGTCGCAGGCGCGGGACGCGACGGACCGCCGGTGGTGCCGGGCGTCGCCGCGTCGCCTCCGCCGGGACGCCCCTCCCCCGCTGCCGCCCGCAGCAACGCAGCCGCCCGGTCACGGTCCACGCCGCCGGGCGCCGCAGGCACGGGACGTGACGAGGTCCCGGCCGTACCGGCGGCCGTACGGTCGTGGCCCACGGCCCCGGCCGCGGGGCGCGCCGGAGCCTCGGCCGCACCGGCCGCCGGCCCGCGCTGCCCCGCCGCTGCCCGCAGCAACGCGGCCGCACGGTCACGGTCCACGCCGCCGGCTGCGGGGCGTCCCTCCCCCGCTGCCGCCCACAGCAGCGCGGCGGCATCGGCCCGGTCCACCGCACCGGGTGTCGCGGGCGTGGGAGGTGACGGGGTGTCGGCCGGGGCGGCCGACGGTCCGCTCTCCCCCGCCGCTGCCCGCAGCAACGCGGCCGCACGGTCACCGTCCGCGCCGCCCGGTGCCGCGGGCGCGGAAGGCGCCGGAGGCCCGGCCGCACCGGGCGTCGCGGGCGGGGTGGGGCGGAGGAGGGCGGTCGCGGACGCGGTGTCCAGGGTGCCGTTCTTGTATCGGGTCAGGATCTCTTTCGCGTCCATCGGTTCCCTCGGGTCCTCGCGTGGCAGGGGGGCAGGGCGGCGTGCGGTCAGCGGCCGGTGTCGCCGTATGCGGCTTCGATGCGGTCGAGCACCTCGGGCAGCCGGAAGGAGGTGCGGTGCAGGGCGGCCTCTCGGGCGATCGCCTCGGTGGTGGCGGCCAGCAGCGGTGCGGCCATTTCCTGTTTGAGGAGTTCGACCGAGGTGCGCGGGGGCCCGCACACGGACCGGGCCAGCTCCCGTGCGGTGCGCGGGACGTCCGCGTGGGGCACGACGCGGACGGGGGCGCCGCATTCGCGG
Source organism: Streptomyces pristinaespiralis (assembly GCF_001278075.1). Lineage (GTDB taxonomy): Bacteria > Actinomycetota > Actinomycetes > Streptomycetales > Streptomycetaceae > Streptomyces > Streptomyces pristinaespiralis. The sequence continues at coordinate 362,976 of NZ_CP011340.1, forward strand.
AGTTCGGCGCCGCGGTAGTTGCGGGCGGTGTAGAGCATCTCGGTGCCCAGTTCGCGGCCGAAGCGGGCCGGGAAGAGGTGGGTGGCGCCCATGCCGGGAGTGAATCCGTAGCGCATGAAGTTGCCCGCGTACAGGGAGCGTTCGCTGAAGACGGCGAAGTCGGCGTAGAGGGCGAGGACGAGGCCGCCGCCGATGGCGTGCCCCTGGAGGGAGGCGATGACCGGCAGCGGGCAGCGGGCGAAGACGCGGAAGAAGTCGTCGGTGTCGAAGGTGGCGTCGCCGCGGGCGAAGTTGACCAGTTCGCGCTGGGTGCCGCCGGCGCAGAACAGTTCGGGGCGGCCTTCGACCAGGACGGCGCGGGTCCCGGGGTCGGCGGCGGCGCGTTCGACGCAGTCGACGAGTTGTGCGGTCAGGGCGGGCGAGAAGGTGTTGCGTCCTTCGGCGTCGTCGAGGGTGACGACGGCGAGGGGTCCTTCCCTGCTCAGCCGTACGACGGGCGTGGCGGCGCTGGTCGCGTGGGTGGTCATGCGGCACGCTCCGGGGCGGTGACGCGGCCGAGGAGCCGGTGGACGTGGGGGTCGGTGAGGCGGGTGAGGAAGGTGTGTGCGGCGTCGGTGCCGAGGTGTTCGTCGCGGGGGAACAGCCGTGTCCGCCAGGTCTTGAGCGCACCGGTGGTGGACCGGTCGACGCGGCTGAGGCGGACCAGGGTGCTGCGCAGGGCGCCTTCGGCGTCGTCGGTGGCCTGGTCGGCGAGGCCGCAGGCGTGGGCGGCGGCGGCGTCGAGGTCCTCGGCGAGCAGGGTGGCGGTGAAGGCGCGTTGTTCTCCGGTGCGGCGGGCCACGAACGGCCAGGCCATGGCGGGCACGAGGCCGACGAGGGCCTCGGTGAGCCGGAAGCGGGCGCGGGGGCCGGCGATGACCAGGTCGCAGGCGGCGGCCAGTCCCACACCGCCGGCGTGGGCGTGGCCGTCGACGAGGGCGACGGTGACGACGGGCGTGGCGGTGAGGCGTTCGAGGAGCCGCCAGTACGGGAGTTCTCCGGTGTCGCCGGGGTCGGGCAGGGTGTCGGGCACGCCGCCCGACAGGTCGGTCCCGGCGCAGAAGTCGTCGCCGCTCGCGGACAGGACCAGGACGCGGCAGCCGGTGTCCGTCTCGGCGGCGTCCAGGGCGGCGTGGAGGTTGTCCAGGAGCAGGGGGGTGATGGCGTTGCGGCGTTCGGGCTCGTCGAGGCGGGCGCGGATGACGCCGCGGGCGCGGGTGAGGGTCACGGCGGTCATCGGGCGGCTCCGTCGAGCCACACGTACTCGCGGTGGTAGTCGCGCACCGCGGCCAGCACGAGGCGGCGGCCGCCGGTGAAGCGTTCCTTGGTGATCTGCGGGAAGCGGTCGAGGTCGAAGGTGAAGTCCCGCATGCCGAACTTGAGTTCCGCGGTGGCGGTGAGCAGGGCGTCGTACTCGTCCATGCTCAGCTCGTAGCGGGCGTCGAGGGCCTCGCGGATGCCCATGGCGCGCACGGCGCGCCGGGATTCGGGGGTGATGGTGACGCTGTAGAACTCGGAGGCGCAGCCGGAGCCGTAGGAGAAGACGCCGACGCGGTGTTCGCGGTCGATGACGGCGTGGTCGATGGTGGAGGCGAGGGCGAGGTGGACGGTGCCGGCGTAGATGTTGCCGACCTGCTGCGGGTAGCGGATCGCCGGGCCGAGGCGGGTGGTGAAGTCGTCCTCGACGGCCTGGGGGGCCATGCCGCGCTTCAGTTTCCGCAGGGCGGCCCGGTGGGCGCCCTTGACCATGCCGGGGAAGGGGGTGTGCATGGCGAGCAGGTCGAAGGTGTCGAGGAAGTCGGCGCCCTCGACCTTGCGGGCGTAGTCGGTGAAGGAGCCCTTGAGGCAGTCGATATAGGTCAGCAGGGACAGGTCGGTGTCGCCGGCCTCGGCCTCGGGGTCGGGGCGGCAGGTGTCCATGACCTCGTAGGAGTGGAAGCCGTTGGCGCCCGGGTCGAAGGCGGCGACGACGGGGTGGTCGCCGACGAGCATGGCCACCGCGCCCGCGCCCTGGCTGGGTTCGACGTAGGTGTGCGGGACGGGGCGGGCCACGTCGCTGCTGATGACCAGGGCCTTGGTGCCCTCGAAGGGGCTGGCGGCGACGGTGGCGGCGGCCATCTGGAGGGCGGCGGTGCCGCTGTAGCAGGCCTGCTTGGTCTCGAACAGGCGGCAGCTGCGCGGCAGTCCGAGGTGGTCGTGGACGTAGGTGGCCAGTGACTTGCCGAAGTCGACGCCCGACTCGGTGCCGACGATGAGCAGTTCGATCGCGTCGCGTTCGCTGTCGGTGAGTGCGTCGATGAGGGGTTTGGCGGCGTTGACGGCGAAGGACACGGCGTCCTCGCAGTGCAGTGCGACGCTCTTGCGGTCCATCATCAGGTTGCCGATCCGGCTGTCGTCGAGGCCGCGGGCCGCGAACAGGGTCGGCACGTCGATGTAGGTCTCACCGCAGTAGGCGTTGATGGCTTCGATGCCGACCTGCTTCATGGTCTTCTCCGTAACTACAGGTTCTGGTGGCTTCAGGGCCGGGGGTCGGGGAGGCGGATCACCACGGAGGCGTTGATGCCGCCGAAGGCGAAGCTGTTGCTGAGCGCGGTGCGCAGCGGCAGGTGTTCGGCGGTGCGGCCGGCCAGCGGGACGGCGGTGTCGGGCCGTTCCAGGTTCACGTTGGGGTGGACGGTGCCCGCCCGTAGTTGCGCGACGGTGGCGGCGGCCTCGATCAGGCCGGCCGCCGACAGGCAGTGGCCGGTCAGCGGCTTGGTGGAGTTGACGCGCAGCGAGGGGCGGGTGCCGAACACCGCTGTCAGGGAGGCCGCTTCGGTGGTGTCGCCCAGGACGGAGCCGGTGCCGTGCGCGTTGACGTAGTCGATGTCGGCGGGCTCGAGGCCGGCGGTGGCCAGGGCCGCGCGCATGGCGGCCGCCTGGCCGTCGGCGTCGGGTTCGGTGCCGCGCCGGGCGTCCAGGCGCTGGCCGTGCCCGGTGATCTCGGCCAGGACCGGGGCGCCGCGGCGGCGGGCGGCGTGCGGGTGTTCCAGGACGAGCGCGGCGGCCCCTTCGCCGCGGACGAAGCCCTGCCGTGCGGCGTCGAAGGGCCGGCACATGCGGGCGGGTTCGTCACGGAAGTGCTCGTGGGCCATCGCCCCGGTGCGGCGCAGCGCCTCGGTCTCCACCGGGGACAGTTCGGCGACCGGGGCGACGACCAGGGCGCGTTCGGCCCAGCCGGCGGCGACGGTACGGGCGGCCTGGATCAGGGCGAGGGTGCCGCTGGCGGACGCGCCGCCCAGCGCCCAGCCCTCGCCGCGGATGCCGGTGAGTTCGCTGACCGCGCCGACCGTGTCCACGTCGAGGTGGGTCAGCGCGTAGGAGGCGCGCAGCCGGCCGGGTGCCCGGTCGTGGCCCAGGACGGTGGCCGCCTGGTGGGCGAGGGCGAGGTTGCTGCCGGCGACGATCAGCGCGGTGCCGTCGGCGAGTTGCTCCTCGGTCAGGTGCGCGTCGCGCACGGCGCGCAGCGCGACGCAGGCGGCGGTGCGGGCGGGCAGCGCGGCCCGGCCGGCGACCTTGCGCAGCCGGGCCGCGGTGACCTCGTCGCCGGCCAGGTGCCGGGCGGCCCAGGAGGCCAGGTCGAAGCCGTCCAGGGCGGCTGCGGGCAGGGCGCCGGTGTCCTCCTCCTCGCCGTGCAGGGTCACCGCGCTGCGGCCGGCGAGCAGGGCGGCGGTGAAGCCGTCCAGGTCGTCGGCGAGCGGGGTGAGGACCGCGGCGGCGGTGACGGCCACGGGGCCGGGCAGCGCTCTCACGCGTGGGTGCTCAGGTGCGAGCGGAAGACGGCGACGAGCGAGCGCAGGTCCTCGGCCCGGGTGAGGGCCGCGCCGGGCACGGTGATGCCGAGCTCGTCCTGGGCGGCGATCACCACGTCCATGCGGTCGATGGAGTTGGCGCCGAGGTCGCGCATGCTGTGGTCGAGGGTGATGTCGATGCCGGCCGTCTCCGGCAGTACGTCGACGATCTGGGCGCGGATGACGGCGAAGATCTCTTCCTCGGTCATGGTGTCGGGTCGTCCTCTCAGGTGTGCCGGGCTCTCAGGTGTGCCGGGGCTCTCAGGTGTGCTGGGGCTCTCAGGTGTGCTGGGGCAGCAGGGCAAGGGCCTGCTCGACGGTGAGCCGGTTGTCGCGTACGGCGGCCAGCAGCGCGTCGAGGTCGGCCGCGCTGACGCTGCCGGCCGGGACGGCGCCGGCGGGCTGCGGGGCGGTGCGGGAGGTGATGTGGGCGGCGAGGGCGGCCAGGCTCGGGTGGTCGTAGAGGACGCCGGCCTTCTCGTCGAGGCCGTAGGCGTTGTTGAGGAACGCGACGAACTCGACGCCGAGGATCGAGTCCAGGCCCAGGCTGTTGAACGTGGCGTCGGTGTCGATGTCCCACACGTCGCAGTACAGGGTCTGGGCCAGCTGCTCGCGCAGGGTCTCCAGGACGGCCGCCGTCCGCTCCCCCGCCGCCACCGGCGCCGCCGCGGCCGGGGCCGTCGCGGCCGGGGCTGCGGGGGCGGGGGTGGTGGCGTGGGGTGCCGGGGCGGGCGGGGGTGTGCCGCCCAGCGTCGCGGCGACATGGCGGGCGAACGCGGCGGGCGTCGGGTGGTCGTACAGCTCGGTGGCCTTGATGTCGATGGCGTACTTGGCGTTGACCAGGGCGATGAACTCGACGCTGAGGATCGAGTCGACGCCGAGCATCTGGAAGCTCTGCTCCGGATCGAGATCGGCGGGCTCCATGTAGAGCACCCCGGCGAGCACTTCGCCGACCTCTTCCGCGACCCGGTCCGCCACCGCCGGGTCGACCGCGCCGGCGACCGGGGCGACGGACGGGGCGGCAACGGGTGCGGCGGGCGCAGCGGCGGGGGTCGGGGTCGCCGGGACCGGGGCGGGAGCCGCCACGGACACCGGAGCCGGAGCCGGGGCCGGGGCCGGGGCCGGGGTGGGCGCCGTGCCCAGCGGCCGGAGGGAGATCTTGCGGTCACGGGTCATGGGTGGTGTCTCCTGTGGGTCGGGCCGGTCGGTCGCGGGCGGCGTCACGGCGCCCGGCGCCGCCGGCGCGGACGCCGGGGCCGGGCGGGGCACGAGGGCGGGCGCGGGCTCCACGCGGCGCGGCACCGGCGCGGGCGCGGGCGCGGCTTCCGGTGCGCGGCGCGGCGCCGGCGTGGGCGCGGGGTCAGCTGCCGGGCTCGGCGCCGGCGCGGCTGCGGGGGCCGGTGTGTGGGGGCGGCCGAAGTCGCGCAGGTGGGGGCGGGACAGGGCCGGTTCGGCCGTGGCGGTGCCCAGGCCCTTGTGGTGCAGGTGCTCGATCTGCAGGTCGTACCAGCAGCGGATGCGTTCGAAGGGGTAGTGCGGCAGCGGGATGCGGCGGGCGCCCGGCCCGGCGCCGCTGACCGTGGCGCGGTCGACGCGGCCCCCGTCGAGCCACAGCCGTACCGGGTCGTCCGCGGCGGCCTCGGTGCGCCGCCAGGGGCGGGGGCGGCCCGCCGCGAGGGCTTCGAGGGAGGCGAGCAGCGCGTCGAGGGAGTCGGCCGCCAGAGCGGCGCGGCGTTCCAGGGCGGGGCGTCCGACGGCGAAGGTGTGGGCGATGTCGGCGAGACGCGGCTCCTGGCCGCGGGCGCGGGCGGCGGTGAGGTGGCTGTGCAGGCGGCGGGCGGTGTCGGCCAGCGCCTGGTCGGTGCGGGCGGACAGGAACACCACGACCTGCTGCGGCCCGCCGGGCGTGCGGGGCGCGGACGGGGGCGGGGACTCGACGACGATGTGCGCGTTGGCGCCGCCGGCGCCGAAGGAGCTGATGCCCGCCCGCAGCGGACGGGCCGCCCCGTCGCGGGTGTGCCACGGTGCGGTGCTCTGCTGCACGGTGAACGGGATGCGGCCGAAGTCGATCTCGGGGTTGGCGGGGGTGGCGTGCAGGGAGGGCACCAGGGTGCGGTGCCGCATCTGCAGCAGGACCTTCGCCAGCGCCACCGCGCCGGCCGCCGACTCCAGGTGGCCGACGTTCGACTTCACGGACCCGATCGGCAGGTCTCCGGCGCCCTTGACGCCGTCGCGGGCGAACGCGGAGACCAGGCCGCGGATCTCGATGGGGTCGCCGAGCGCGGTGCCGGTGCCGTGCGCCTCGACGTAGTCGAGATCGCCGGCCGTCAGGCCCGCGTCGCGCAGAGCCTTGGTGACCAGGTCGGCCTGGGCGCGAGGGTTGGGCACGGTGTAGCCGTTGGTGCGGCCGCCGTGGTTGGCGGCGGTGCCGCGGATGACGGCGTGGATGTGGTCGCCGTCGCGCACCGCGTCGGCGAGCGGTTTGAGCACGAACGCGCCCACGCCCTCGCCGGGGACGTAGCCGTCGCCGCCCGCGCCGAAGCTGCGGCAGCGTCCGTCGCCGGCGGCGAACCTGCCCTGGCCGAGCATGAAGTACTTGTTGGGGTGGATCAGGACGTTCACGCCGCCGGCGAGGGCGACCTTCGAACTGCCGGCGCGCAGCGACTCCACCGCGAGGTGGATCGCGGTGAGCGCGGAGGAGCAGGCGGTGTCGACGGCCGTGCTGGGGCCCTGGAAGTCGAAGAAGTACGAGACGCGGTTGGCGATGGACCAGTAGGCGCTGTTGGCCAGGACCGGGTTGCCGCGCAGCCGCTCCTCCGCCTCGTGCAGCTGGTACTCGCCGTACATGGCGCCGACGAACACGCCGACGTCCTTGCGGTGCACGGGGTCGGCGGTGCTCACGAGGGTGTCGGGGGTGTATCCGGCGTCGTCCAGCGCGGCCCAGCAGGCCTCCAGGAAGAGCCGGGCCTGCGGGTCGACGGTGCCGGCCTCGCGGGGCGAGATGCTGAACAGCGGTGCGTCGAAGTTCTCCACGCCCTGAAGGAAGCCGCCCCACTTGGTGTAGGTGCGGTCCACGCGTGAGCGGTCGGGGTCGTAGAGGGCCTCGGCGTCCCAGCGTTCGCGCGGCACCTCGGTGATGCTGTCGCGTCCGGCGAGGAGGTTGGCCCACAGCTCGTCCAGGCCCTCGGCCTGCGGGAAGCGGCCGGCGACACCGATGATCGCGACGGCCCGCGGGTCGATGTCCCCGCTCCCGCCGGGCAGTTCGGCCCGCCCGGCGGCACCGGCCGGCAGGGCGGGCGCGGGCGTGGTGTCCAGCGGGGCGGTGGAGGAGGCGGGCGGTTCCTCGGCCTGCGGCGGGCCGGCGGAGACGGCGACCGCTGCGCCGGCCGCCCCGGTGCCGGGAGTGACGGCTTCGGGGGTGGCGCCGAGGGTGGTGCCGGGGGTGGTTTCGGTGGTGGTGCCGGTGAGTTCGGCGCACCGCTCGGGGAACTCCTCGAGGAGGTGCTCGGTGAGTTCGGCGACCGAACGGCACTCGAAGAGCAGCGTCTTGGAGAGCCGGCCGAAGTCCTTCTCCAGCAGTTCGACGACGCGGATGGCGAGCAGCGAGTCGATGCCGAGGTCGTCGAAGGGCCGGTCGGGGCTCACGTCGCCGACGGGGGTACGGGTGGCCTCGGCGACCGCGGCCCGCAGCCGGTCCTCCAACGCCCCCGCCGCGGCCGCGGGTGCGGGTGCGGCCGGTGCCGCAACCGCCGGGACCGGGGCGGGCGCGGGTGCGGGTGCGGCCGGTGCCGCAACCGCCGGGACCGGGGCGGGCGCGGCGGCCGGGGCCGGGTCGGGGCCGGTCAGGAGGGGGAAGGAGGCCCGCAGTTGGGGCAGGTCCCCGAAGAGGACGACGGGCGCGGGGTCCGCGGCCGGGGCGGCGAGGAGGGTCTCGAGGACGGCCAGGCCCACGTCGGCCGGCATCGGGCGCATGCCGAACGCGCCGAGGATCTGTTCGGCGTCGCCGCCGGTGCGCATGGAGCCGTCGGCCCAGTAGGGCCAGGCGACGGAGAGCGAACGCCCGTGGCGGGTGCCGGAGGTGACGCGGCGGGCGCGGCGGGCGACCAGTTCGTCGGCGGCGGCGTTGGCGAAGGCGTAGTCCGCCTGGCCGGGGCTGCCGAGGGCGCCGGAGACGGACGAGTAGACGACGAAGCAGTCCAGCGGCCAGTGGGCGGTGGCCTCGTCGAGCACGGCGGCCGAGGTGAGTTTGGCGGCGATCACCGTGTCGGCGTCGGCGCTGTCCTTGCGCAGGATGAAGGAGTCGCGCAGCGTGCCGGCGCAGTGCAGGACGCCGTGGACGGTGCCCTCGCCGTGCAGGCGGTCGGCGAAGGCGCGCACGGCCGCCGGGTCGGTGCTGTCGAGGCGGTGGTAGGTCACCGATCCGCCGGTGCGGGCGGCGTGCCGGGACAGGCGGGTGAGCTCGGCGGCGCGTTCGCCCTCGGCCGGGGAGCGGCCGGTCACCACGACGTGGGCGGCGTAGGTGCCGGCGAGGTGGCCGGCCAGCAGTGCGGCCAGGGCTCCCATGCCGTTGATCCAGTAGCGGCCGCCGTGGCGGAACGCCGGGCCGGCGGGCGCCGGGACGGTCCAGGGGCGCAGCACCGGTTCGGTGAGGGCGCCCTCGTGGCCGGTGCTCAGCCGGCGGGCGGTGGGCGGGTGGGCCGCCGCCGCCCGCACGGCGCGGGTCAGGGCGGCGGGCGTGGTGCCGGGCCCGAGGGCCAGGGCGGTGAGGTGGAAGCGCGGGTTCTCCCCGGCGAGGGAGCGGCCCAGGGCGGCCAGGCCGCTGCCGGTGACGGCGGCCGTGTCGTCGAGGCCGCCCGCGGGGTGGGGGACGACGATGCGGGCGCCGCGCCTGGCGAGCGGGCCCAGCAGGGCGCGCAGCAGGGCCAGTACGCGCAGCGCGTCGGCCCCCGGGCCGGAGCCCGGGTCGGCGGGCAGCGGCCAGACGACGACCGGCACGCCGCCCTCCGGCAGGCGGCCGGCCAGGTCGGCGCCGGCGGCCGCGGCGGCCTGGGCGTCGGGAGGGTCGGGCAGGCGCAGGTCGGCGCCCTCCAGGGGGGTTTCGCCGATGACGACGAGCGGCCCGCCCCACCCGCCGGTCCCGGCGGCGGCCGCGTCGGCGTCGGGGGCGGTGAAGGGGACCTCGGCGGGCGTGAACAGGTGCACGTCGGCCGGCAGGCGGGTCACGGCGGCTCCGGGCACCCCGGCAGGAACGACGGCCCCGTCGGACACGGCGGATCCGGCGGATCCGGGTGTCGTGGGTGCGGTGGGGGTGGTGGGCCGGGTGGGGCGCAGGGCGAGTCCTTCGAGGGTGAGGGCCGGTGTCCCGTCCGGTGCGCCGACCGTCACGTCGTACTTGCGGACCTGGCGGCCGCCGCCGGCCAGGCGCCGCGGGCGTACCTGCACCCACACCTCGTCGGGCAGCGGGCCGTGGACGTTCAGCGCGTCGACGGCGAAGGGGATGAACGTCTGCCCGCCGAGGTCCTCGCGCAGCACGCAGCCGATCACCGTCTGCAGGGCGCCGTCGAGGACGTACGGCGACAGGATCTGCCCGTCGGCGTCGGCGGGGGCGGCCGTGGTGGCGGCGACGCGGGCGAGGGCGCCGCCGGGGCCGTGCCGCAGTTCGCGCAGTACCTGGAAGGCGGGGCCGTAGCGGACGCCGTTGTCCTCGAAGTAGCGGTACAGCTCGGCCGGTTCGGCGCTGTCGGGGTGGGCGGCGGACAGGGCGGCCACATCGAGCGGTGCGGGCGGCGCGGCGGGGTCGGTGACGACGCGGGCCTGGGTGTGGGTGTGGTCGGAGACGATCCGCACCGTGTCGCCGTCGGTGACGGTGCGCAGGGTCACCGGGGCGGTGACCTCCACGGGCCGGTGGAAGGCGATGTCGGCCAGTCCGGTGGCCGTGGGGGCGCTGCGGCGGGCGGCCCGCAGGGCGAGGTCGAGCTGGGCGGCGGCGGGCAGCACGGGCCGGCCGGCCACCACGTGGTCGGCGGCCACCGGTTCGTCGGGCCGCACGGTGCGTGTCTGCCCGTCGTCGCCGGGGCGGGGCCAGCGGGTGCGGGCGAAGGGGTAGCCGGGCAGCCGGACGCGGCGGGCGGCGTGGCTCTGCGGTCCGGCGTCGGGCAGCGGCCCCTGACCGGTGAGCCACGGCTGCAGGTCCTTGGGTGCCGCGTCGGCGGCCAGGTCCCCGCCGTCGGCCAGGGCGCGGAGTTTGACGGCGAGTTCGCCGGGGGTGGCGGCGGACAGGGCGCAGCGCACGCGGCGGTGGCTGCGGCCGGTGCGCAGGGTGTGCACGACGTCGGCGAGCGGCAGCCGGCCGGCCGGGCCGGCCAGCGCGCCGGCCCAGGTGCGCAGCGCGGTCTCGGTGTGGGCGGACAGCAGGGCCCACCGCACGGGGCCGTCACCGGCGTCCTGCCCAGCGTGCTCCGCCGGCCCGTTCTGCCCTGCCTGTCCGGCGTGTGGGGGCTGTTCGGGTCGGATGGTGGGCGGGGCCTGTTCGAGGACGGCGTGGGCGTTGGTGCCGCCGATGCCGAAGGAGCTGACGGCGGCGCGGCGCGGCCCGTCGGGCACCGGCCAGCCGTCGGCGGTGGCGTCCTGGGAGGCGATGCGCAGGTTGCCCGTGCCGCCGAGGGCGCGGTTGGGTGCGGTGAAGGGGACCTGGCGGGGCACGGTGGCGTGTTCGAGGGCCAGGACGGCCTTGATGACGCCGGCGACGCCGGCGGCGGTGTTGAGGTGGCCGAGGACGGACTTGACCGAGCCGATCACCGCCGGGTGCGGGCGGTCGCCGCCGTAGACCCGTTCCAGGGCGGCGAATTCGATCGGGTCGCCCATGGGGGTGCCGGTGCCGTGGGTCTCCAGGCAGCCCACCGAGTGCGGGTCGACGCCCGCGACGGCCAGCGCCTCGCGGATCACCGCCTCCTGCCCCTCGGGGGAGGGTGCGTGGTAGTCCATCTTGCGGGCGCCGTCGTTGCCCACGGCGCTGCCGCGCAGCACGGCGCGCACCGGGTCGCCGTCGCGCAGCGCGTCGGCGAGGCGGCGCAGGACGAGCGCGCCGCCGCCGTTGCCGAACACGGTGCCGTCGGCGGTGTCGTCGAAGGGCCGGCACTCGCCGCTCGGCGAGAGGATCATGCCGGGGGCGGCGAGGTAGCCGGCCTGCGGGAAGTGCAGGGAGGCGCCGGCAACCACCGCCAGGTCGCACTCCTCCGCGAGGAGGGCCTCGGCGGCCAGGTGCAGGCCGACCAGGGTGCTGGAGCAGGCGGACTGCACGCTCATGCTCGGTCCGGTCAGGCCGAGTTTGTAGGAGATGCGGCCGGCCGCGAAGTCCTTGTCGGTGGAGGAGAAGCGCATCATCCCGGCGGCGTCGAGTTCGGTGATCCGGACCGGGGGGTGGACGGGCTGGCCGACGGAGGCGTACACGCCGGTGCGCAGCCCGGTGGCGTCGGGGGCGAACCCGGCGTCCTCCAGGGCGTGCCAGGCGACCTCCAGCAGCAGCCGCTGCTGGGGGTCGAGCCATTCGGCGTGCTGGGCGCTGTAGCCGAAGAACTCGGCGTCGAAGGCGTCGGCGTCCTCCAGGACGGCCCCGGCGGGCACGAACGCCTCGTGCCGCACGGTCCGCGGGTCGTGGCCGAGGGCGATCAGCTCGTCGGTGCTGTAGCGGCGGATGCCGGAGCGCTGCTGCTCGAGCAGGTCCCACAGCTGTTCGACGGAGGTGGCGGGCCCGAACCGGCAGGCCATGCCGACGACGGCGACGGCGTTCGGGTCCTGCCCGAGGTCGGGGCCGCTGGGCGGTGTGGTCATCGTTCGTCTCCGAGTCGGAACGCGCGCCGCAGCTCACGGCGGGAGGGGCGGGCGGGCACCGGGGCGGTTCCCGGCCGGTCGGCGGGGGCCGGGCCCGTGTCGCCGCCCAGGCGGGCGGTGAGCAGGCCGACGAGGTCGTCGAGGGTCGGCCGGGCGAACAGGTCGGCGAGTTCGAGCGAGGCGCCGGGATAGGCGTCGTCGAGGCGGGCGAAGAGCCGCCCCAGCAGCAGGGAGTTGCCGCCCAGGTCGAAGAACCTCCGGTCGCCCGGTACGTCGTCGAGTTCGAGGAGTTCGCGCCACAGGGCGCCGACCCGGTCCGCGATCGCCGCCCGTCCGACGGGCGCCGGTGCCGGTACGGATTCGGGCCCGGCCGCAGGCGCGGGTGCCGTGTCGGCGGGCGCGGATGCGGCCGCGGGCGCGGGTGCCGTGTCGGCGGGGGCGGGGGTGGTGGGGTCGGCGAGGCGGGCCGCCGCCTGCCGGTCGACCTTGCGGTTGGGGGTGAGCGGGAGTTGCTCGGCGGCGATCAGGCGGTCGGGCAGCATCCACGGCGGCAGCGCCGCGGAGGCGTACTCGCGCAGTGCGCCGATGTCGGGCAGGGCGGTGCCGGCGCGCGGGACGGCGATCGCCAGCAGCCGGGCGGAGGGGCCCTCGCCGTGCACGGTGACGACGACGCGGGCGAGCGCCGGGTGGCCGCCCAGTACGGTCTCGATCTCGCCGAGCTCCATGCGGTGGCCGCGGACCTTGACCTGGCTGTCGGCCCGGCCGAGGAAGACCAGCCGGCCGTCGGCGTCGCGGCGTACGAGATCGCCGGTGCGGAACCAGCGTCCGCCGCCCTCGGGCCGCAGCGGGTGGCCGGTGAACCGTTCGGCGGTCAGCTGCGGCCGCTGCCAGTAGCCGCGGGCCACGCCGGGGCCGCCGATCCACAGTTCACCGCTCTCCCCCACCGCCGCCTCGCGGGTCGCGGCGGTGTCGGTGACGAGCAGGTCCGTGGCGCCGATCGGCCCGCCGAGGTGGACGGGGCCGCCGGCGGTGACCGGTCCGATGGTGGACCAGATGGTCGCTTCGGTGGGTCCGTAGACGTTCCACAGGCTGCCGGTGCGCTCGGCGAGCGCGGCGGCGAGGTTGGGCGGCAGTGCCTCCCCGCCGCACAGGGCGGTCAGTTCACGCCGGCCGCTCCAGCCGCCGTCCACGAGCAGCTGCCAGCCGGCGGGGGTGGCCTGCATGGCGGTGACGGCCCGCTCGTCGATCAGCCGGCCCAGCCGGCGGGCGTCGACGACGTCCGCGCGTTCGGCGATCACGACGGTGCCGCCGGTCAGGAGCGGGAGGAACAGCTCCAGGACGGAGATGTCGAAGCACAGGGTGGTGACCGCCAGCAGCCGCCCGGGGGCGTCCTCGGTGATGCCGACCGTGGAGGCGATCGCCTCCAGGGTGTGCACGACGTTGGCGTGGGTGACCGGGACGCCCTTGGGCCGTCCGGTGCTGCCGGAGGTGAACATCACGTAGGCGAGGTCGTCCGGCCCGCACACCGCCGCGGCCGGCTCCCGCCCCTGCCCGCCCGTCGGCGCACCGGCGAGGGCCGCGGCCGGGGCGGCAGGGGTGGTGGGGGTGGCAGGGGTGGTGGGGTCGACGATCCGCAGCCGCTGCGGCAGCAGCCACGTCAGCTCGCGGTCGGCGACGGCCACCTCGCATCCCGCGTCCCCGACGACCAGCTTCAGCCGTTCGCTCGGGTAGGAGTCGTCCAGCGGCACATAGGGGCGTCCGCTCTTGAGGATGCCCAGCAGGACGGCCGGCAGCCGCATGCTGCGGTGCATCAGGACGGCGACGGGGGCGCCGGGCGCGGCCAGTCGGGACACCCGGTGGGCGATGTCGTCGGAGAGCGCGTCGAGTTCGGCGTAGCTGAGGCTGCCGTGCGCGTCCTCGACGGCCGTCGCCCGCCCGTGGCGGCGCACGGTGGCCGCGAAGCGCGTGACGAGGGTCCCGGCCGCCGGGTCGAGCAGCTCCCCCACCGTGGCGGGGCGGCGGGCCAGTTCGGCCGCGGTGCGCCGCAGGTCCTCGACGAAGGCGTCGACGCGCGCGGTGTCCAGGACGGCGGTGCGGTGGTTGGCGAGGATCTCCGTGCCGGCGGGGGTGTCGGTCACCTCCAGGCCGAGGTCGAAGTGCCCGCGCTGTCCGCGCCGGTACACCGGCTCCCAGCCGTCCGGTGTCGGGGCGTCGCCGGTGCGCTCCCAGTTCTGGTAGGCGAGGGTGACGGTGGGCACGGCGTCCTCGCCGCCCGCCGCCCGGCACAGTTCGACCAGGCGCGGGTAGGGCAGCCGGGCGTGGCCGAGCGCGCCGCGCACCTCCTGGTTCAGGTCCTTCAGCCAGTCGGTGACCGGCCGGCCGGGGTCGAGGTCGATCCGCAGCGGCACGGTGCTGACGAAGCAGCCGACGCTTGTCTCCTCCTCGCGCGAGGTGCGCCCGTAGGTGGGGACGGCGACGAGGAACGAGCGGTGCCCGGTGGCCCGGGACAGCGCGGCGGCGAACGCGGCGAGCAGCACGGTGAACGGCGGCACGCCGGCGCTCTGCGCGACCTGGGCGAGGTGCTGCGACAGGGCGGGCGGCATCCGGTACTCGCGGTGGCCTCCCGCGGCCCCGGCCCGCCCGCCGCCGCCGGGGAACAGCACGCCCTGCGGCGCGGCGCCGGCCAGCCGCTGGGTCCAGTACCGCTCGTCCTCCTGGAGGGCGCCGGGTGCGCCGGTCTCCTGCTCGCGGCGCAGCGCACGGGCGAAGGGGGCGGCGGGCGCCGGGGCGGGGCCGCCGTGCGCGGCGGCGGTGTACAGGGCGGCGAGGTCGTCGCGCAGCAGTTCGGCGGAGCGTCCGTCGACGGCGATGTGATGGGTGGTCAGCTGCAGGACGGGGCCCTGGCCGCCGTCCTGCGGCTCCCACAGGACGGCACGCAGCAACGGTCCTGCGGAGGTGTCGATCCGCCGGTCCGCCTCGTCCCTGACGGCCTGGCCGATGGTGTCCTCGGCGACGATGCGGGTGGCGAGGGCGGTGGTGTCAGGGGCGGGGAGGAAGGCGGGGGCGCCGTCGTGGGGCCGTACGCGGCAGCCGAGCACCGGGTGCCGGCGCACCAGGGCGGCGACGGCGTCCCGCAGGGCCTCGCGGTCGGCGGTGGCGGGCAGCCGCCACGCCAGGCTGATGTTGTACGGGGCGTGGGGCGCGGCGCCCTGGTCGGCGGCCCACATCCCCGCCAGCCGGTCGGGCAGTACGGCGGTCCGGTCGTCGTCGACGCCCGCTTCCACAGGCACGGGCACGGTCGCGGTCGCGGGTGTGTGCGGGCCGGCCGCCGTGACAGGCGCGGCAGCGGTGGTGGCGTCCGGCGTGGCCGCGGTGGCCGGCACCGGGCCGGCGGCAGGGGTGGTGGCCGCGGTGACGGCGGCGGTCAGCTGCGGGCCCATGTCGGCGAGCAGACGGTCGGTCAGTTCTTGCAGGGTGGCACTGTCGAGCAGGACAGACAGGGGGATGCGGCCCAGGTCGTCCTCGAGCATGCGGCTGAGGCGCATCAGGGAGATGGAGTCGACGCCGTAGTCGGTGAGCGGGGCCTGCGGGTCGATCGTCTCCGGCCGTACCCCGACGGCCTCGGCGACGCGTTCGCCCAGCCAGCGCAGGGCGGCCCGTGCGGGGGCGGTGTCCTGTGCGGGGGTGGCGGCGGGGGCGGCGGGCGCGGGTGCCGGTGCGGGCGCGGTGGGGGCCGTCTCGATGACGGTGGTGGTGGTGGGCAGGGCCCGGTCCCAGACGGTGTGGTCGCCGGCGACGAGGGCGATGTAGGCGGTGTCGGGGGTGGTGGCGGCGGTGAGGCGGGGCCACAGGGCCGCCACCGCGTCGCGGGTGGCGACCGGTGCGAGGCCGTAGGTCTGTTCGAGGTAGCGCAGGGTGTCGGGGGCGGGGGCCGTGCCCGCGTCGGCGAGGACCGGCCAGCCGACGGTCAGGGTGCGGCCGGGGCGCAGGCCGCGTGCGGCCCAGCGGGCGCGCTGGTGGGCGAACTGGTCGAGGAAGCCGTTGGCGAAGGCGTAGTCGCTCTGGCCCTGGTTGCCGACGAGGGAGGCGAGGGAGGAGGCGAGGACGAAGAAGTCCAGCGGGTGGTCGGCGAGGGCGGCGTCGAGGTGGAGCGCGCCGAGTATCTTGCTGCGGCACACGGCCTGGACGGCTTCGGGGGTCTTGCCGCGCAGGAACTGGTCGCGCAGTACTCCGGCGGCGTGGACGACGCCGTGCAGGCGGATGCGGCTGTCGGCGAGGTGGGTGGCGAGGTCGGCGACCTGTCGGGGGTCGGTGGCGTCGCAGCGGCGGTAGATGATCCGGTCGTCGCCGGCGGCGGCGCGGCGCAGGGTCTCGAGGGCGGCGTCGTCCGGTTCCGAGCGGCCGATCAGGACGAGGCGTGCGGTGGGGGCACGGTGCAGGATGCCGGCGGCGATGTGCCGTCCCAGTCCGCCCAGTCCGCCGGTGATCAGGTAGGTGCCGGCCCCGTCGAGGAGAGTGCCGGCGGTGCCGGGGGCCGGTTCGGGGGTGCGGGTGAGGACGGCGGTGCGGCGCCGGCCGGCGGGGCCCAGGCGGGTCCAGTCGGCGTCGTCGGCGGCGGTCTCCGCGAGGAGGGCGGTGCGGGCGGCGTCGGGGTCCGCCAGCGCCCAGGCGGCGTCGAGGGTGGCCAGGCGCAGGGTGAACCGGCCGGTCTCTCCCGCGGCGGTGCGCATCAGGCTGTGCAGGGCGCGCACAAGGGGGGTGAGGTGCCCGTCGGGTGCGGTGCGGGTCACCAGCAGGATGCGGGCGCCGTCCAGGGCGCGGCTGCGTACGAGGGTGCGCAGCAGGGTGAACAGGGGGGTGAGTGCGGTGGTGGTGAAGTGTTCCCAGGCGGCCGGGGTCTGTTCGAGGCGCAGGGGGGTGGTGCCGAGCCCGGGGTGGTGCGGGTCGGTGAGGTGGGTGAGGTCGATGAGGACGGTGGCCGGGGTGCCGGTGCGGGCCGCTGTCCGCTCGAGCTGCTGCTCGTCGAGGCCGGGGCCGGGTTCGAGCAGGGCGGCGGCCGGGATGTGGCCGGGGGCGTGGGCGGCGAGGGTGCCGGAGCCGTCGCCGATCAGCCACAGCGGGCCGTCGGTGCCGGCGCGGGTGTCGTCGCCGATGGGGGCGGTGTGCCAGCCCAGGCGGTAGCCGGCCAGCGGCACGTCGGCCGGGTGGGCGGGTGCGGTGGCCGGTTCGGGGTGTGCGGTGAGGGCGGCAGGCACTGCGGTGGTGTCCACGCGGATGCGGAAGCCGTCGATCTCGGCGAGGACCTCGCCGTTGTCGGGGTCGATGAGGCACAGGTCGAAGACGTGGACGCCGGCGGTCTCGTCGCGCCTGACGCGGCGTGTGTGGACGTAGGCGCCGGTGGTGGCGGGTCGGTGGACGGTGAGCCGGCCGATGGTCAGGGGCCGCAGCCTGCGGGGTGCGGGCGTCTCGGTGAGCAGCAGGTACGCGGCGCTCTGGCAGGCGCCGTCGAGGAGGGCGGGGTGCAGCACATGGCGTCCGTCCGTGTCCTCGCCCGGTGGCAGGCGCAGTTCGGCGGTGGTCTCCTCGCCGTGCACGGCGGTGCGCCGCACCGTGCGGTAGAGCGGCCCGTAGGTGAACCCGTGGGTGGTGAAGGCCTGGTAGAAGGCGTCGGTGCCGGTGTCGTGGCCGTCGAGGCGGGCGTCGAGGTCGGCGGGCCGGTAGACGAGGTGGGGGCGCAGGGGGGCGCCGGCGCCGTCGGCGGGCCGGGGGTGGGTGGTGCCCTGGGCGACGAGGGTGCCGGCGACGGTGGTGGTGAAGCGGCGGGTGCCGTGGGTGTCGGGTTCCTCGAGGTGGGTGGTGACGGTCATGGGCAGCCCGGTGGCGGGCCGGGGCCAGGCGAGGTCGCGGATGTCGGTGCGGTAGGGGTTCTCGTCGGCGGCGATCAGCGCTTCGTGGACGAGTTCGGGGTGGAACGCGCCGGGCAGCAGCATCTGTTCGTCGACGATGTGGTCGCGCACCCAGCGGGAGGCGCCGCCGAGGCGGGCGGTGACGGTGCGGGCGGCGGGCACGCGGACGGTGTCGGTGAGCGGCATGTGGGAGGGCCGCTCGGCTGCCGGCCGGCCGGCGCCGGGCACGGTGCAGGGGATGCGGGCGAAGGGGGTGGGCGGCAGCGGCACCCGTCGTGCCGGGCCGGTGGGGGCCCGGTAGGTGCCGTGGGCGACCCAGGCCCGCGCGGCGCCGCGCCCGCCGTCGTCGTCGTCGTGAGCGTGCGGGTGGTCACCGGTGTCGGGGCCGGGGTGGTCGGCGGTGGTGAGGGCGGGGTGGGGGGTGTCCTCGGCCAGGGCGCGCAGCGCGGCGCGCAGTTCGGCGTGGTCGTGGGCGGTGACGGCGGCGCGGTGCGGTCCCGGGTCGCGGCCGGTGGCCAGGGTGTGGGCGATGTCGGCGAGGGTCGCGGTGGCGTCGTCGACGGTGTCGGCGAGGCGGCGGGCGACGGTGCGCAGCCGGTCGGCGTCCGGCGCGGCGAGCGGCACGAGCACCGGTAGGGGTGCGCCGGTGCCGGCGGGCGGCGGCATCCGGTACTCCTCCAGGACGGCGTGGGCGCCCGCGCCGCCCGCGCCGAAGGAGCTGACGGCGCAGCGGCGCGGCCGGTCACCGCTCCAGGGTTCGGTGGCCCGCTGGATGTGCAGGGGGGTGTTGTCCAGGTCGAGTTTCGGGTTGAGCCGGTCGGCGCCGATGGTGGGCACGAAGCGGTGGTGGCGCAGTTGGAGGATCGCCTTGGTCAGTCCGGCGATGCCGGCGGCGGCCTCCGTGTGGCCGATGTTCGACTTGACCGAGCCGATGCGCAGCGGTTCCCGGGCGGGCCGGCTGTCTTCGAAGGCCAGGGCCAGGGCGCGCAGTTCGACGGGGTCGCCGAGTTCGGTGCCGGTGCCGTGGGCCTCGAGGTAGCCGATGCCGGCGGCCTCGAGGCCGGCGTCCTTGAGGGTGGCGTCGATGAGGGCGGCCTGGGCGCGCGGGTTGGGGACGGTGTAGCCGCCGGTGCCGCCGCCGTGGTTGAGGCCGGTGCCGCGGATGACGGCGTGGATGGTGTCGCCGTCCGCCTCGGCGCGGTCCAGGCGTTTGAGGACGACGGCGCCGGCGCCTTCGCCGGGGACGAAGCCGTCGCCGCCGGCGCCGAAGCTGCGGGTGCGGTCGCCTCTGGAGGGCATGCCGAGCGCGCACAGGCCGGCGAACCGGTCGGGGTGCAGGTAGAGGTTGACTCCCCCGGCCAGGGCGAGGTCGGCCTCGCCGTCGCGCAGGGCCCGGCACGCCAGGTGCAGCGCGGTCAGCGAGGAGGAGCACATGGTGTCGACGCTCAGGCTCGGGCCGCTGAGGTCGAAGGCGTGGGAGACGCGGTTGGCGACGGACGCGGCGGCGGTGACCGCGTATTCGGGGTTGTCGGCGCCGGCGGTGCGGGCGTCGTGCTGGGCGAGGAGGTGGCTGTTGGCGGTGACCCCGGCGAACACGCCCACCCGCGGCCCGCCGTGATGACCTGTCAGGGAGGGGCGGGCGTAGCCGGCGTGCTCGAACGCCTCACGGGCCACTTCCAGGAACAGCCGCTCCTGCGGGTCCATCAGGGCCGCGTCCCTGGGGGTGATGCGGAACAGGGCCGCATCGAAGGTGTCGATGTCGTCGAGGAAGCAGCCGTAGCGGGCGTAGCCGCCGCCTGCGGTGCGGGCGGTGCGCCAGTCCCAGCGTTCCGCGGGCACTTCGCGGACCGGGGTGCGGCCCGAACTGAGCAGTTCCCAGAAGGCGTCGAGGTCCTGGGCGCCCGGGTAGCGGCCGGCGAGGCCGACCACGGCGATCGCCGCGCCGGGCGCGGCGGCCGGCGCACCGGCCGGCGGCGCGGGCGGTACGGCGGCGGGGGCGGCGGTGAGCGGGGCGGCGGGCAGGCGGGCCGGGGCGCTCACGCCTGCGGCGGCCGGCGGCGCGGGGGGCGCGGGGGGCGCGGTGGCACGGCTCCCGGCAGGCGGTGCGGCGGGGGCGGTGGGTGTGGGGGCGAGGTGGCGGGCCAGGGCGCGGGGGGTGGGGTGTTCGAAGATCAGGGTGGCGGGCACCGGCCGGTCGGGGAACATCTCGCGCAGCCGCTGGGTGAGTTCCTCGTGGAGCAGCGAGTCGACGCCCAGGGCGGGGAAGTCGCTGTCCGCGTCGAGCAGGGCCGGGTCCTGGGCGGTGAGTTCGGCGACCAGCGCCAGCAGCTGTGCCACCGTCCCGGCGGTGTCCTCGCCGCGCCGGGTGTCGTCGCGCCGGGTGTCGTCGCCGGGGTGGGTGCCGGGGCGGTTGGGGGTGTGGTGTGTGGGGGTGTCCGGGGCGGTGCGGCGGGCGAGCATCCGGGCGAGGTCGTCGACGGTGCGGTGCTCGAACAGGGCGGTCGCGGTCAGCGGGCCGTGGCTGCGGGAGACGGCCTGGACCAGTTCCATGTTGAGGAGCGAGTCGATGCCCAGTTCCTGCCAGGGCAGATAGCCGGGGACGGTGGCCGACGGGTCGCCGAGCAGGTCGCGCACGATCCGGCGCAGTCCTTCGGCGATCTCCTCGGTGCGGTCGGCGCCGGCGGCGGGCGGCCGGCAGGTGAGCAGGGCGACGCAGCCGGGCGCGTCGCGCAGGTGGTCGGTGTCGGTCAGGCTCCAGCCGCGGGCCGTGAGCAGCGAGCGCCAGCGTGCCACGTCCAGCAGCGGGCCGTGGGGCATGCGCCGGTCGGTGTCGACGTAGCGCCACCAGCCGTCGGTGAGGCCGAAGGTGAGGGTGTAGACGGCGGCCGGGGCGACCATCTCGACGAGCAGCAGCCGCCCGCCGGGGGCGAGGAGTTCCTCGATGTGGGCGAGGGTGCGGGACAGGTCGCGGGTGGCGTGCAGGACGTTGCTCGCCACGACGAGGTCGAAGGTGTGCTCGGCGAGTCCCTGGGTGCCGGGGTTCTTCTCGATGTCCAGCAGCCGGGGGGTGATCCGGTCGCCGAAGCGGCGGCGGCCGTGCTGCAGGAAGGCCGGTGACAGGTCCGTGTACACGTAGTCGAAGCGGGTGACGCCGCGGGCGTCGAGGGCGTCGAGGGCGGCGGCGGTGGTGCCGCCCACGCCGGCGCCGATCTCCAGGATGCGGGCGCCGGCGGGCACGGTGCGGGCGGCGTCGGCCAGGGCGTGGGCGGCGGCGGTGTTGACCGGGTCGAAGAGCCGGTTGCCGCTGTAGACGGCGCTGACGGGGCCGAGGTCGCCGCCGGGGAACAGGACGGCGGTGGCGGGCACCTCGCCGCGCAGCACCGGCCCGTAGGACTCCAGGGCACGGTCCAGGAGGGTGAGGTGGCCGGCCAGGTCGGGGTGGTCGGCGAGCAGCGCCCGGCGGGTGCGGGCGAGTTCGGCGGGTCGGGGCACCGGCCGGCCGGCGCGGTGGCGGCCGGCGAGGAGGTCGAGGACCGCGGCCAGCAGCAGCCGGTGCTCGGGCACGGCCGCCAGCAGCTGGGCGGCGCTGTGGACGGTGGTGGCGGGGTCGGCGGCGAGCGCCGGGGTGAGGCCCAGTTCGCTCATCCGGTGGGCGAGCGCCCCGCCGGCGTAGTCCTCGAGCCGGTGGGCGGCGTCGTCGGCGGCCGCCGTGACGTTGTCCGCCGGCCCGGACACCGCGGACACGGACGCGGACGCGGGGGTGGCGGACGCGGGGGTGGCGGGGGGTGCGGTGAGCGGGCGCAGCGGTTGCGGGTCGCCGGCGACGGCGACGATCTGAGGTCGGTTGCCGGACATGCCCGCTTCCAAGGCGGCCACTCCCCTTTCCGGGTCGAAGTCGGTGAGGCCGGGGTACTCGCGCCGGACGTGGGCGCTGTAGCGGCGGGCGAGGCCGGTGTCGCGCCACAGGCCCCAGTCGAAGGCGCGGACGGTCGGTCCGGCGTGGTCGGTGGCGGCGGCGTAGTGGCCGAGGAAGGCGTTGGCGGCGGCGTAGTTGAGGCCGCCGGCGCTGCCGAAGAGGCCGGCGACGGAGGAGAACAGGACGAGCGCGCAGGGCGGCGTGCCGGGGGTCTGCTGGTGTGCGCGCAGGGCGCGGGCGAGCGTGAGGACCGCGTGCACCTTGGTCGCCAGGACCTCGTCGAGGTCGTGGGCGGTCAGTTCGTGCAGGGGGGCGGCGCTGACGGAGCCGATGCTGTGCACGATGCCGTCGAGGCGGCCGTAGGCGTCGTGGCAGTCGGCGAGGACGCGTGCGATGTCGTCGTCGCGGGTGATGTCGGCGCTGCGGTAGCGGGCGTGGCCGCCTTGCGCGGTGAGTTCGGCGAGCAGGGCGCGGGTGTCCTCGCCGGCCGGTGAGCGGCCGACGAGGAGCAGGCGGGCGCCGTAGTGGGCGGCCAGGTGGCGGGCGACGGCGGCGCCGATGCCGCCGGTGCCGCCGAACAGGACGTAGCTGCCGCCGTGGACGAAACCTTCCCTCCGCGTGGCGGCGGGCGGGGCCTGCTCGGTGTAGACCTGGCGCAGTCGCCGGCCGTCGCGCAGGGCGGTCAGCGCGACGGTGTCCGCGCACGGTTCGCGCAACGCCGCGGCCAGGTCGCCGGGGGTGGGCGCGGTGTCCAGGTCGACGGCCGCGCAGGTGAGGTGTCCGGCTTCGCGCGGCAGGGTGCGCAGTGCTCCCAGCAGGGCGCCCTGCAGGGCGGCGCCCGGTTGCGGGGCGCCGGACACGGGTGCGGCGAGGCGGGTGGTGACCAGGGTGACCTGTGCCGGGCTGTTGTGGCGGGCCAGGACCTGGCCCACCGTCAGCAGTGCTTCGAGCCAGCCGCGCAGGGCGAGCGCGCCGGCACGGTCCTCGCTCCAGGACGAGCCGTCGACCAGCAGCGCGATGCGCGGCGGCCGGCCGCCGGCGTGGTGCAGGGCCCGTGTGAAGGCGTCCGCGTCGAGCCGCCCGCCGCTCAGGGCGCACCGCACGGCCCCTCCCCCGGCACCGGGGTCGGCGAGGTCGGCGAGGGGGGCGCTGGTGTCGTCGTGGACGAGGAGGAGGGGGCCGCCGGGGTCCTCGTCCGGCGCGGCGGACGGTTCCGGCATCCACTGGGGGGAAAGGAGGCGTACCCCGTCCCCGTCGGGCACACCCGGCGCGGACGGCTGCGGTGCGGGAACAGGCGTGGCGGACACGGCGGCAGGTGGTGCGGGGGTGTCCCACTCGGGTACCAGGACGCGCAGGGAGGCGACGGCGTCGGCGACGGCCTGCTCGTGGGCGGCGTCGGGGAGTTCGCTGCCGGCCGGGGTCGCCTCGCGGGTGGCCGCAGCCCGGTCGGAGGCGCCCGCTGCCGCCGTGCCGGCGGGGTGGGGGGCGGCCGGGTGCAGGCGCAGTCCGGTGACCCGCAGGACGGGGGTGCCGTCGGGGTCGGTGGCCTGGAGGTCGAGGACCGCGTGGGTGGGGCCGGCGGCGACCCGGTGGACGGTGAGCTGGGCGGTGGGCGGGATGCGGCCGCTCCACTCGATGTGGTCGGCGGCGGCCGCCACGCGGGGTCCCTCGCCGTCCAGGAGGGCGCAGGAGGCCTGCAGGGCGGCGTCCAGCCAGGCCACGCGGCGGGTGCGCGGGTCGGTGTCGGCGGGGGCGGTGATCCGGGCGCTGACGCGGGCGCCGGTGCGGCGGACCTCGTGCAGCAGCCGGTAGACGGGGCCCACCTCGACGGTGTTGCGGGCCAGGACGGCGTCGAGGTCGACGTCGTGGCCGGGCCCGTCGGCGAGGTCGGCCGGGCGGGGGGCGGCGGCGGGCGCGGCGGCGGGGACGGCGGTGGCGCAGATCCCGCCGTCGTGCTCCAGGTGCAGGCGCGTGGTGGCGCCGTCGGGGGTGGTGCGGCAGGTCAGGTGGACGGCGCTGCCGGCCGGTACGGGGACGGGCCGCAGCAGCCGCAGGCGGCTCAGGGCGACGGGTCCGCCGTCGGCGAGGGCGTCGATGAGGGCGGCGCCGGGCAGCACGGTGCGGCCGCCGACGCGGTGGCGGGTCAGCGGGTGCCCGTCGTGGAGGGTGTAGCGGGGCCGGCCGGGCGCGTCGTCGGGGCCGGCGCCGGGCTGCGCGGCAGGTGCGGCAGGTGCGGCGGGCCGGGGTACGGGGGTGGGCAGCCAGTAGGACTGCCGCTCGAAGGGGTAGGGCACCAGCGGGACGCGGCGGGGCGCCGGGCCGTCGGGGCGCAGGGCCGCCCAGTCGGCCGGGGTGAGGTCGCTGCCGTCGAGCCAGTCGCGCAGCCGGGGGTCGGCGGGGCGGGGTCGGTGGCCGTCGGCGGCGAAGCGGTGGGCCTGTTCGGCGAGTTGGGCGAGGTCGGTGACGGTGAAGGCGGCCCGGTGGGCGAAGTGGCGGCGGCCGCTCTGCAGGGTCCAGGCCAGGGCGTCGAGCGGGGGTGCGTCCTCGCGTGCGGCCAGGCGGGCGATGCTGTCGGCGAGCCGGGCCAGGGCGGTGGGGGTGGCGGCCGACAGCGGCACGGTCTGCGGGGCGTTCCGCGGTGCGGCGCCGGGGTCGCCGGGGCGGGCGGGGCGGGTGGCCGGGGGTGCTTCTTCCAGGACGACGTGGGCGTTGCTGCCGCCGAATCCGAACGCGCTGACCGCCGCCCGGCGTGGCCGGCCGGGCTCCGCGGGCCAGGGCACCGCGTGCTCCGCGACGGCGAGGGGGGTGTCCTCGAGGGCGATGTGCGGGTTGAGGCGGGTGAAGCCGGGGGTGGCGGGGATGAGTTCGTGGCGCAGCACCTGGACGGCCTTGACGAGTCCGGCGAGTCCCGAGGCGCCTTCGAGGTGGCCGATGTTGGCCTTGGCCGAGCCGACCCACAACCGGCCCCCGGGTCCGGCGGCCCGCCGGGGCATGCCCTGCGGGTCGTGGGCGAACACCTCGCGCACGGCGTCGAGTTCGATCGGGTCGCCCAGCGGGGTGCCGGTGCCGTGCGCCTCGAGGAAGCCGAGGTCGGCGGCGCCGAGGCCGGCCGTGCGGAGCGCGCCGCGGATCAGGTCGCTCTGGGCCTTGGGGCTGGGGGCGGTCAGTGAGGCCGCCCGCCCGCCGTGGTTGACGGCGCCGGCGCGGACGACGGCCAGGACCGGGTCGCCGTCGGCGACGGCGCGGCGCAGTGACTTCAGCACGATCCAGCCGGCGCCCTCGCCGCGGACGAAGCCGTCGGCGCCCTGGTCGAAGACTTTGCTGGTGCCGTTCGGGGAGAGCATTCCGGCGGTGCGGTAGGCGCGGGCGTTGAAGCCGTTGCTGATCAGGTTCGCGGCCCCGGCCAGGGCGATCTCGCAGGTGCCGGCGCGGATCGCGGCGTCGGCGAGCGTGAGCGCGGTCAGGGCGCCCGAGCAGGCGGTGTCGAGGGTGATGCTGGGGCCGGTGAAGTCGTAGAGGTGGGAGACGCGGTTGGCGAGGAAGGCGGGGAAGGTCCCGGTGGTGGCGTAGCCGTCGGCGGCCGTCTCGTGCTGGACCAGCTGTTCGCGGTAGTCGTAGCTGCAGGCGGCGGCGTAGACGCCGACGCCGGTCCCGGCGAGGGAGTCGGGGTCGAGGCCGGCGTGCTCGAGGGCGTGCCAGCTCAGTTCGAGCAGGGCCCGCTGCTGGGGGTCCATGGAGGCGGCCTGGCGGGGTGTCATGTCGAAGAACGCGGCGTCGAAGAGGTCGGTCCCCTCCAGCAGCGCGGCGCGCAGTCCTTCGGGCACGGCTCCGGCGAGGCGGCCGGGCGGCACGTCGTCGATCCGGCACTCGCCGGCGGCGAGCAGCGACCAGAAGGCGTCGACGTCGTCGGCGCCGGGCACCCGTACGGCCATCCCGATGACGGCGACGTCGTCGTCCCCGCCCGCCGGACCGTGCACCGTGTCCGCCGGGGCGGGCCCGGGGGCCGGTACGGCCGCCTGCACCGGGCCCGGTACGGGGGCCGGTACGGGGGCCGGTACGGGGGCCGGTACGGGGGCCGGTACGGGGGCCGGTTCGGGGGCCGGTTCGGGGGTGGTGCCGGTGGGGGCCGGGAGCACGGCGGCCAGGGCGCGCAGGGTGGGGTGGCGCCAGACGGCGGTGGCGGGCAGGTCGGTGCCGAAGGCGGTGCGGATGTCGCGGACCAGGCGCAGGGCGCGTGCGGAGTCCAGGCCCTGTTCGCCCAGGGGCCGTTCGGCGTCGACGGGGTGTCCGAGGATGCCGGCGGCGAGGGCGGTGAGCCGGTCGGTCACCTCCGCCCGGTCGGCGGCCGGCCGTGCCGCGGCGGGGGTGTCCGGCCGGGCCGGGGCGGCGGCACGGACCAGCGCGTCGTGCAGGGCGTCGAGGTAGGCGGCCGCGTCGCTGCCGTTGAGCACGGTGTGGTCGAAGGCCAGGACCATGCGCCGTACGGGGGTGGTGCCGGTGTCCTCGACGGCGCCGAGGAACAGGGTGGCCACGGCGGGCGGTACGACGACCGGCACGGCCAGCGTCGCGCCCGTGCCGCCGAGGTGGGAGAGGATCAGGGTGACGCGCGAGTCGGCCCGGGAGGTGCCGGCGAGAGCGTCCTCGACGGCCTGCGCGTAGCGCTCGTCGAACGTGGCCGGGTCCAGGGTGTCGGCGGCGCGCACCACCGCTGTGGTGAGGTCGCCGTCGTCGGTGGCGCAGGCGATGCCGAGGTCGACGTGGTCGTGGACGCGCAGCCGCCTCTCGTCCAGGCGGCGTGAGCGCAGGGCCGGGGCGGTGGCGGCGGTGTGCGCGGCGATGTGGGCGAAGGCCTGGAAGACGGTGGCGAACCCGGCGCCCTGGTGCGCGCGCCTCGCCCGTTCCAGGACGTCCTCGGCGACGACGGCGGCCACGGCGGCGGGCACCACCGCGTCCCGCGAGGCCCGCAGGGCCCGGTTCAACTCGCGCTGCCGCCGCGACTGTTCGACGTCCACGAACCCGCCGCCGGCCGGCCCCACGCCCTGCACGGCCTCCCCCGTGTCCGTGGTGCCCGGGGCGGGCGGGGCGGGCGCGGTCTCGTGCGGGGTGGCCGCGGTGTCCGGGGCGGGCGCGGTCTCGTGCGGGGGTGTCGTAGTGGTCGCGGCGAGGTGGCGTTCGAGGTCGGCGGGCATGAGGCTGGTGCCGGCGGCGGGGATGGAGGGCAGGGTGGCCTCGTCGATGCCCAGGCGGCGGGCGTGGGCGCGGGTGCGGGGCGGTATGCGGCGCGTTCCGGCGGGCTGCGGCCGGCCGGGGACGCCGTGCGCGGACGCTCCGGCGGCGGGCTCGGCCGCCGGCCCCGACCCGGATGCGGATCCGGCTGCGGATGCGGATGCGGATGCGGCTTCGGTTCGGGTCGGGGGTGCGGGTTGCGCGGGTGCGGGGGTGATGCGGGCGACGGGGGCGCCGATCGCGACGGTGTCGCCCTCGGCGACGAGCCAGGTGTCCAGGGTGCCGGCGGTCGGGGATTCGATCTCGACGGCTGCCTTGTCGTGTTCCATCTCGTAGACGACCTCGTCCTTGGCGACCGTGTCGCCGGGCTGCTTGAGGAGCCGGACGATGCGCACCTCGACGATCCCCTCGCCGAGACGCGGGACGGACAGCACGGACTGGCTGGTCATCTGCGGTTCCTTCGTCATGCCTCAGGCGAGAGTGGATCGGACGGCCGCGACCACGTCGTGCGCGGTGGGCAGGACCGCGCGTTCGAGGTCGGGGTGGAAGGGGACGTGCACGTCGTCGCGGGTCACCAGGCGCGGTGGGGCGAGCAGGGAGTAGAAGTCGTCGTCGGCGCAGAGCAGTTCGCTGATGAGGCCGGCGCCGTAGCTGCTGGTGCGGTTGTCCTCCTGGACGACGACGAGGCGTCCGGTTGCGCGCAGGGAGTCGGCGACGGCGGCGCGGTCCAGGGGGACGAGCCAGCGCAGGTCGAGGACGTCGGCGGTGATGCCGTCGGCGGCGAGGGTGTCGGCTGCCTCGGTGGCCAGTTCGGTGCCGTTGCCCCAGGTGGCGATGGTGACGTCGGTGCCGGTGCGCAGGGTGCGGGCGCCGTGGGCGGGGGCGGGGCGGGCGGCCGGTTCCTGGCGGCGGCGCATGAGGTGTTTGGGCAGCAGGATCAGGGTGGGGTCGTCGGCGGTGAAGGATTCGAGGAAGGCGGCCTCGGTGTCCTCGGGGGTGGAGGGGACGACGACGCGCAGTCCGGGCAGGTGGGTGAAGAGGCTCTCGTTGCTCTGGCTGTGCCAGATGCCGCCGCCGGGCAGGTAGCCGCCCCAGGGGGCGTAGATGACGACGGGGCACTGCCAGGCGGAGGCGGTGCGCCAGCGCAGGGTGGTCAGCTGGGCGGCGATCTGGTTCCAGGCGGGGCCTGCGAAGTCGACGAACTGCAGTTCCACGACGGGCCGCATGCCGGCGGCGGCCAGTCCGACGGCGGCGCCGACGATGGTGGCCTCCGCGAGGGGGGCGTTGGTCATCCGGGGTCCGGCGGCGGGGCCGAGTCCTTTGGTGAAGCCGAACACGCCGCCCTTGGGGTCGTCGATGTCCTCGCCGAACAGGACCAGTTCGCGGTGGCGGGCCAGTCCGGTGGCCAGGGCCCGGTTGACGGCGGCGACCATGGTCCCCCCGCACGGCGCGACGGTGACCTCCCGCCCCGCACCCCCATCCCCACCCGTGCCCGTGTCCGCGGCGGCGGTGGTGGGGGTGGTGGCGGGGCGGGGGGCGTAGAGGTGGTCGGTGATGTGCCGGGGGTCGGCGGTGGGTTCGGTGGCGACGCGGTCGTAGACGTCCTCGATCTCGCGGGCGAGGCGGGCGCGGATGTCCTCGAGCCGGCCGTCCTCGAGGACGCCTTCCGCGGTGAGGCGGGCGGCGAAGAGGTCGATGGGGTCGCGCAGGGCGGCGAGGTCGGCGGCGCTGCGGTAGACGCGGTGGTCGTCGGAGGAGGTGTGGGACTCCAGCCGGTCCAGGCGGCACCACAGGACGGTGGGGCCTTCGCCGGCGCGGGCGGCGGCCAGGGCGGCGGCGGAGGCGGTGTGGACGGCGTCGGGGTCGGCGCCGTCGACGACGGTGGTGCGGCCGGGCGGCAGGAGGCCGAGCGCGTGGGGCGACATGGTGTCGGTGGGGGTGGAGATGCCATAGCCGTTGTCGGCGACGAGGAAGACGACGGGCAGCGCCCGTTCGACGGCGAAGGCGAGCGCTTCGAAGAATTCGCCCTGCCGGGTGGAGGCGTCGCCGATGGAGCAGACGACCGCCTGGGTGCTGCCCCTGAGCCGGGCGGCCCAGGCGGCGCCGGCCGCCGGGAGGCACTGGCTTCCGGTGGGGCTGGCGATGGAGAAGACGTTTCCGGGGCGGTGGCCGAAATGGGCGCTCATATTACGGCCGGCGGAATGGGACTTCTCCTTGGCCATGAGGTCGCGGGCCTGTGCTTCCGGGTCCATTCCGCGGGCCAGCATCAATGCCCGGTCGCGGTAGTGGGGGAAGAGCAGGTCGTCGGGTTCCAGCAGTTCGCACAGGGCGGCGAGTGCCTCGTGGCCTGCGGAGGAAAT
The DNA here is from genome assembly GCF_001278075.1 of Streptomyces pristinaespiralis. Classification (GTDB taxonomy): domain Bacteria; phylum Actinomycetota; class Actinomycetes; order Streptomycetales; family Streptomycetaceae; genus Streptomyces; species Streptomyces pristinaespiralis. The sequence goes on from NZ_CP011340.1 coordinate 392,083, forward strand.
GTGGAACCAGGCCTCGCCCTGGCGCAGCACGATGCCCGATCTGCGGTCGCATTCCCGGGAGAGCAGCATCAGTTCGAGAAATGCGGTCCGCCGCTGTGCGGGTATGCCGGAAGTCCCGTTTTCCTTCGTCGGGTTCGTCACGGACGAATCCTGCCGTTCGGGCCGCGGTGGAAACATCGCCCCCAGGGGCCAATAAGGCGGTGCCGGCTCGTGCGGGGCGGGGGGTGATTCACCGTGTGCGGCTAGGGAGAAAGGATGAGGTGTCCCTCGCAGGAGCCAGGGCTCGGGGGCGGGGCTCATGTCGGCCGGCCGGCCCGGTCAGCCGGCCGTGGCGGCGGGCCGGTGCCCGGCGGGCCGTCCGTCCCTGTGCCCGGCGGCCGCTGCGGCCGGGGCGGGGGGTACGGGGGTTTCGGGGCCGGCGGTGAGCAGGGAGCGCTGGAGCCGGCTGAGCTGGGCGGAGGGTTCCAGGCCCAGTTCGGTGACGAGGGTGGTGCGCAGGCGCTGGTAGACGCTCAAGGCCTCGCCGCGGCGGCCGGAGCGGTGCAGGGCGAGCATGAACTGGCCGTGCAGGCTCTCGTGGAGGCGGTGGCGGCCGACCAGGACGGTCAGTTCGGCGAGCAGTTCGCGGTGGCGGCCCAGGCGCAGGTCGGCCTCGATGCGCTGGTCCAGGGCGCACAGGCGGGCCTCTTCGAGGCGCCTGGCCTCCAGGGTGAGGCGGGCGCCGGCGGGTACGTCGGCCAGTGCGGAGCCGGTCCACAGGGACAGGGCGTCGCGCAGCCGTTTCGCGGCGCCGGGGTAGTCGCCGGCGTCCATGGCCCGGTAGCCGGCGCCGGCCCGGCGTTCGAACTCGCGGAAGTCCAGGGTGCCGCCGCCCACGTCGAGGCGGTAGCCGCCGGGTCCGGTGGTCAGGACGTCCTTGGCGGTGCGGCCGGTGTTCCCGTGGCCGAGGGCGCGGGTGATCAGTTCGCGCAGCTGGAGGATGTAGGTCTGCACGGTGGTGCGGGCGCTGCGCGGCGGTGTGGGGCCCCACAGTTCCTCGCTGAGGGCGGACATCGGCACCACCTGGCCCGCGTTGAGCGCCAGCAGGGCGAGGACCTGACGTGGTTTGGGCGCGGTGGGTGTGACGGTGATGTTGTTCTCGCGCGCCGACAGCGCGCCGAGTATGTCGATGTCCATGGCGTTTCGTCTTCCCCCTGGGCCGTGGCGTGTCCGGGACCGGTGGTCGTGGTCTCCGGTGCGGCAGGCCCCTTCTCGTTCCGGGTCCGCCACCCCGACATTAAAAAAACGGCACGGTCGGTTTGTCAATGGCGTAGGGTCGTTGCCGACAGGCCGGCCGTGCCGTGACGCCGTGTCAGGCGGGCGGTGCGCAGGTGTGGTTGCGTACGGCGGTCAGGCAGCCGTCGTTGCAGGTGGGACGGGACGAGGCGTGGCTCCAGCGGCCGGTTGCGCGGAACAGGGCGGGCACGGAGGCGAGTTGGTAGGAGCCGTGTTCGAGGAGCAGGACGCCGCCGGGGGCCAGCAGCCGGGCCGCGGTGCGTTCCATGGCGCGGATCATGCCGAGGCCCTCCTCCCCGGCCCACAGGGCCAGCGGCGGGTCGTGCTCGAGCACTTCGGGTGCGGAGGTGCGCAGTCCGATGGGGATGTAGGGCGGGTTGGTGACGACGAGGTCGACGGTGCCGCTCAGTTCGGGGAAGGCGTCGCGGGCGTCGCCCTGCACGATGCGGGCGCCGGTGCCGCGGGCGTTGCGCCGGGCGGCGCGGGCGGCGGCCTGGGAGAGTTCGATGCCCAGGACGCGGGCGGCCGGTACGTGGCGGGCCAGGGTGACGGCCATGGTGCCCGGTCCGGCGCACAGGTCGACGACCAGGGGTGCGGGGGTGCCGCGGCGGACGAGGGCCTCCAGGCGGGCGATGGCGTCCCGGGTGATCTCCTCGGTCTCGGGTTTGGGGACGAAGACGCCGGGGGCCAGGTCGAAGCGGTGGCCCATGAAGTAGGCGTGGCCGACGATGCGTTCGGCGGGTTCGCGGGTCAGACGGCGCCGGACGTAGTGCCAGAACCGGGGCGGCACCGGGCCGGCCAGGCAGGTGTCGAGGTCCCCCGGGGCGACCTGGCAGGCGTGGGCGGCCAGCAGCCGGGTGTCGGCCCGGGCGGCGTCGGCGGTGATCCCGGCGCCGGTCAGCTGCCCGGTGGCCTCGTCCAGCGCCTGGGCGAGGGTGGGTGCGGCGGCGGTCACGACACGGCCCCCCGCGCGGACGCGGACGCGTGCACGGGCGTGGGGACGGGGGCGCCGCCGGAGGCGATCCACTCGTCCTCGAGGCGGCAGGTCTCGGTGATGATCGTGTCGTACAGGGTGCGCAGGAAGGCGGGGTCGATGCCGTGGTCGGCGGCGTAGCGGGCGGCGTTGGCGTGGACCTGGGCGATCCGGTGGGGCTGCATCATCGGCACCTGGTGGAGGCGCTTGTACTCGCCGATGCGCAGGCAGATGTCCAGGCGTGTGCGGACGGCGTCCAGCAGGGCGGCGTCCGCGGCGTCCAGGCGGGCGCGCAGCGCGTCGAGGGGGTCGGTGGCGGGGGCGGGCCCGGTGGCGGGCGGGGCGGCGGGGATGGCGGGCGGGGTCATGGTTCTTCCTCCGTACCGGGGGGATCGGGAACGCGGATGAGGGGTGGTTCGGTGTTCGGGCGTTGTGTGGTGGTGGGCGGGGCCGGTGCGGTGGGCCGCATGTTCAGCCACTGGCTGGTGCGTTCGGGGGTGGCGGTGACCTGGCTGGACGTGGCCGGGGCCGGTGCGGCGGACGGGGTGCGGGTGGTGGCCGGTGATGTGCGGCGGCCGGGGCCGGAGGCGGTCGCGGCGCTGGCGGCGGCGGACGTGGTGGTGCTGGCGGTGCCGGAGCCGGTGGCGTGGGAGGCGGTGGAGGTGCTGGCGGGGGTGATGCGGCCCGGTGCGGTGCTCGCGGACACCTTGTCGGTCAAGAGCCGGATCGCCGGGCGGCTGCGTGAGGCGGCGCCGGGGCTGCAGGCGGTGGGGCTGAACCCGATGTTCGCCCCCTCGCTGGGTCTTCAGGGGCGGCCGGTGGCGGCGGTGGTGGTCACCGACGGGCCCGGTGTGCGGGCCCTGGTGGAGCTGGTGGCCGGGTGGGGGGCCCGGGTGGTGGAGATGCCGGCGCGGCGGCACGACGAGCTGACCGCCGCGCAGCAGGCCGCCACGCATGCCGCGGTGCTGGCCTTCGGGCTGGGCCTGGGTGAGCTGTCGGTGGACGTGGGGGCGCTGCGGGACAGTGCCCCGCCGCCGCATCTGGCGATGCTGGCGCTGCTGGCCCGGATCGCCGGCGGGACGCCGGAGGTGTATTTCGACATCCAGGCCGCCAACCCCGGCGCGCCGGCCGCGCGGCAGGCGCTGGGCCGCGGCCTGGTGCGGCTGGGGCAGGCCGTCGAGAGGGGCGACGAGGAGACGTTCGCCGCCCTGTTCGCCGAACTGCGCGGTGTGCTGGGCGAGCACGGTGCGGAGCTGGAACGGCTGTGCGCGCGGATGTTCACCGCCCTGCACTGACCGTCCCCCGCCCCGCCCCGCCACCGTGCCGGTCGCCGGGCACGCCGGGCCCACGTCCGGGCCCGCCGCCGTGCCGGTCGCCGGGCACGCCGGGCCCACGTCCCGGCCCACGTCCCGGCCCGCCGCCGGCCCCGCCGCCGGGTCCGTCACCCGGTCCGCGAGCGGACCCGTCGCCGGGTCGGCCGCCGGGCGGCACCGCGCGCGGCCGCCCCGGGGGTGAGCCGGGGTTGCGGTGGCGGGGTGGGGCGGTGGGTGGGTCACCGCAGGCTGCCGGCCAGGAGTTCACGGTCCGAGGCGGTGGCGGCCGCGTGTGCCTGGCGCAGGGCGGCGAGGGTGGTCTGCGCCTTGAGGAGCATTTCGCGGACCTCGTCGTCGGGGTCGGACAGGGCGACGACGGCGCCGCCCACGCCGATGGTGGCGGCCTCCTCGGTGGCGACGATGGTGCGGATGACGATGCTGAGGTCGGCCGCGCCGCTGAGGGCGAAGTAGCCCAGCGCGCCCGAGTACACGCCGCGCGGGCCCTTCTCGAGCCGGTCGATGAACTGCATGGTGCGGACCTTGGGCGCGCCGGTCATCGACCCGCCGGGGAAGGCGGCCCGTACCGCGCGGGGGCGGGAGACGTCGGCCGCCAGGCGGCCGCGGACCGTGCTGACGAGCTGGTGGACGGTGGCGTAGGTCTCCACCTCGAACAGGCCCGGTACGTGGACGGAGCCGATGTCGCAGACCTGGCCGAGGTCGTTGCGGACCAGGTCGACGATCATCAGGTTCTCGCTGCGGTCCTTCTCGGCCGCGGCGAGGGAGGCCTTGACGGCGGCGTCCTGGGCGGGGCCGGCGCCGCGGGGGCGGGTGCCCTTGATGGGTTTGGACTCCGCCCAGCCGTCCGCGCCGATGCGCAGGAACCGTTCGGGTGAGGAGCTGAGCACGGTGGCCCCGGGGAACTGCAGGTAGGCGGCGTAGGGGGCGGGGCTGACGGTGCGCAGGGCGCGGTAGGCGGTGAGCGGGTCGATCCGGCCGGGCACCCGGAGCATGTTCGTCAGGCACACCTCGTAGGTCTCGCCGTCGGTGATCAGGCGGCGGCATTCCTCGACCAGTTCCCGGTAGCGGGGCAGGCTGTGGCGGTAGTGGACGTCCAGGGCGGGCAGTTGGTCGTCGGGCAGCAGGGTGAAGGGCGGGCGGGGGGCGGTGGTGGCGAGGGTCCGGGCGGCGTCGGTGAGCCAGCGTTCGGCGGCGGGTGCGGTGGCGGGCCGTCGGGTGCTGCTCAGTGCCAGGAGCCAGGCCCGGCCCTGTTCGTGGTCGAGGGCGAGCATCCGGTCGGCGAACATGAAGGCGCCGTCGGGCAGTTCGCCGCGGTGGGCGTCCTCGCCGCCGCTGTCGGCCTTGGTCTCGTAGCCGAGGTAGCCGACGTAGCCGAGGTTGAACTCGAAGGGCAGGCCGGTGGCGGGCAGGGCGCGGGCGGCCAGTTCGTGTTCCAGGTGGTCGAAGAGGGTGCCGGGCCGGCGGGTCTCGCCGCCTGAACCGTCCTTGACGCGCACGGCCCGGTCGGCGACGTCGTAGGTGATCTGTTCGCCGAGCGGGCCGGCGGGGGCGCCGAGGAAGGTGAAGCGGGCGAGGCCCGGCTCGACGCGGCTGCTGTCGAGCCAGAACCGGGCCGGGGCGTCGGCGAACAGGGCGGTGAACGCGGCGTCCGCGTCGGGCACGCAGGCGACCTCGCGCACATGCAGCCGGTACTCCCCCACCGGCGCGGACGCGGGCGGTGCCGGTGCGGGGGCGGGGGCGGGGGCGGGTGCGGGTGCGGGTATGCGTTCGGTGTGCGGGGGGCGGTGGCCGGCCGCGCGCAGGGACAGGTCGCGGAAGTTGGCGAGCATCCGGTGGCCGTGTTCGCTGCTGATCGATTCGGGGTGGAACTGCACGCCGAAGCGGGGCAGGTGGCGGTGGGCGACGGCCATCAGCTGCCCGTCGGCGGTGTGGGCGGTGGCGCGCAGGTCGGCGGGCAGTTGCCGGACGGTCAGCGAGTGGTAGCGGACCACGGTCAGCGGGGAGGGGATGTTCGCGAACAGGCCCTGCCCGTCGTGGCGGATGTCGCTGGTGCGGCCGTGAAAGGGTTCGGGTGCGTGGACGACGGCGGCGCCGGCGAGCAGGCACAGGGCCTGGTGGCCCAGGCACACCCCGAGCAGCGGCAGGTCCCATTCGGTGATCACCCGGCGGCTGAGGCCCAGGTCGGTGTCGGTGGCGGGGTGGCCGGGGCCGGGTGAGACGACGACGTTGTCGAAGTCGCCCGGCGCCAGGGCCTGCCAGGTGCGGGTGTCGTCGTTGCGGACGACGAGCGGAGCGGCGCCGTTCACCTCGGCCAGCATCTGGAAGAGGTTGTAGGTGAACGAGTCGTAGTTGTCGATCAGCAGGGTTCGCACGGTGCGCACCAGGTGGCCCCCTTGTCTGTGTCAGCCGCGCCGTACGGTCAGCGGCAGGTTCTTGACGCCGAACAGTCCGTCGCGGTGGTAGCGCAGTTTTGCGCCGTCGGTGGGCGAGAAGTCGGGGAAGCGGTCGAAGAGGGCTTCCAGGGCGATGCGGCCCTCCAGGCGGGCGAGCGGGGCGCCCAGGCAGTAGTGGATGCCGTGGCCGAAGGCGATCTGGCGGCCTTCGCGGGCGAGGTCGAGGTGGTCGGGGTCGGTGAAGACCTGTTCGTCGTGGTTGGCGGACAGCAGGGAGGGCACGACCATGCGTCCGGCGGGGATGGTGGTGCCGGCGAGGACGGTGTCCTTGGTGGTGACGCGGGCCATGACGGTGATCGGCGGCCGCAGCCGCAGTACTTCTTCGATCAGGGCGGGGATCAGGGACCGGTCGGCGCGGGCGGCGGCCTCGGCCCGGGGGTGGTCCTTCAGGCACAGCACGGTGTTGCCGAGCAGCATGGAGGTGGAGACGTGGCCGGCCATCAGCAGCAGCGCCCCGAATTCGACGATCTGCTCGTCGGTGAGTCGTTCGCCCTCCACGCGGGCGGCGACGAGTGCGGAGATCAGGTCGTTCGCGGGGCGGGCGCGGCGGTCGGTGACGTGGTCGTGGAGGTAGGCGTGCATGGCGCGCATGGGTTCTTTGACGAGGCGTTGGTAGTCCTCGTCGGCGTCGTCGCCGAACTGCATGTCCGCCGGGTCGGCGACCTGCATCTGCAGCATCCGGTCGGACCAGGAGCGGAACAGGGTGCGGTCGGCGGGCGGCACGCCGAGGAGTTCGGCGATCACGATCACGGGCAGCGGGTAGGCGAAGTCGGCGACGAGGTCGAACGTGTCGCCGTCGACGGCGTCGAGCAGTTGCCCGGCCAGTTCGGTGACGCGTGGTTCGAGGTCGGCGACGGTGCGGGGGGTGAAGGCCTGGCTGACCAGGCGGCGCAGGGTGCGGTGCATCGGCGGGTCGATGACCGACAGGATCTGTTCGCTCAACGCCTGGGAGCCGGGCCGTAGCCGGCTGAGCTGGGAGGAGTAGACGCCGGGGTCGGAGGCGACGGTGAGGACGTCGGCGTGCCGGAAGACGTGGAAGGCACCGTATTCGTCCTCGTGGACGGGGTGGTGGTGGCGCATCTCGCGCAGCCAGGCGAGCAGTTCACGGCCGCCGTCGTCGGTGGTGGGCCGGGGGGTGGGGGGCATCTCTCTCCTCGCGAGGGCGTCGTGGGTGCCCCGGCCCGGCCGGGCATGGGGGCCGGCGGGAGGAGGGCCGGGCCGGCCGGGCGGGGGTCTCGAAAAAGAGCGGGGGTCCCGAAAAAAGGGGGGGGTCAGTGGGCGGGGGCGGCCAGGGGCAGGGGCAGGGGCTGGAGGGCGTAGGGGTCCAGGGCGTCGCCGGGGTGGTGTTCGATGCCCACCCGGATGCCCAGGTCCCGTTCGGCGGCGGCCTCGAGGAACACTTCCATCGCCAGGGCGTCCTCGAAGGCGAAGCCGGTGGAGTCGAAGACGCTCAGGGTGTCCTGCCGGCCGGCGGCGGCCGCCGGGTCGGCGCACAGGTGGGCCAGCTGCGGGCCGAGCCGGTCGGCGGAGAGTTGCTGGCACTCGCCCTCGCGCAGCGCCTGCTCGGGGTGGTCGGCGGTGACGAACGCCCGCTCGAGCAGGCCGAGCGGCAGTTCCGTCTTGCCGACGAGGTCCGCGCCGACGGCGTTGATGTGCAGGTGCTCGCGGACGCCGGTGTCGGGCAGGACCGGGCCCTGGCCGACGGCTACCGAGGTGGCGGTGGAGATGACGTCGGCCTCGGCGGCGATCCGGGCGGGCTCGGCGATCTCGACGCTGACGCCGGTGAACGCGGCGCGCCGGGCGAAGCTTTCCCGGTGGGCGGGGTCGGTGTCCCACACCAGGGCCCGTTGCAGGGGCAGTACCAGGGACAGGGCGTGCAGTTGGGTGACGGCCTGGGCGCCGGTGCCGATCAGTCCCAGGGTGTGGCTGTCGGGGCGGGCCAGCAGGCGGGAGGCGACGGCGGAGGCGGCGCCGGTGCGCAGGGCGGTGAGCAGCACGCCGTCCATCAGGGCGGTCAGGGCGCCGGTGGTGTCGTCGTAGCGGGCGACGGTGCCCAGGATGGTCGGCAGGCCGAAGCGGGCGGGGTTGGCGGGGCTGTAGCCGACGGTCTTGAGGGTGATGTGGTCGCCGGGTTCGCGGTGCGGCATCCATTCCCAGATGCCGGGCACGGGTTCGCTGCGTTCCAGTCCGCCGCGCAGCGGGGACAGGTGCCGCTCGCCGCGGCCGATCTCGGCCAGTCCGCCGGTGAGGCGGTCGATGATGCGGCGCATGAGTTCGTCGCGGCCGACGGCGGCCACCACCTCGGCGACGTCGCGCCGGCCCAGGACCCAGGTCTCCATCGGGTGCTCCCCTTGTGTTGTTTCTTCTCGTCCGTGCGTGGTGTCGGCCTGCCGGTCGCCGGCCCGCTGTCGCCGCGGCCCGGTGTGCCGGGCCCCGTGGGCGGCATCCTGTCCGGCCCGGCTGACGCCGCCCTGATCGGCTCCTGACGGAGCGGCGGCGCGCGGGCGCGGCGCATCAGCGGCGTGTCAACGGCGCTGCCGACACTGGGCGCGACGCGAGGACGAAGCCGGAAAGGACCAACGATGCTGGACGGATGCGTTCCCTGGCCCGAGGATGTGGCCGCGAAGTACCGGGCGGCCGGCTACTGGCGGGGCGAGCCGCTGGGCATGCTGCTGGGCCGCTGGGCGGAGCAGTACGGCGAGCGGGAGGCGCTGGTCGGCGCGGACGGGTGCTCCCGTGTCACCTACCGTGCCCTGGACCGCTGGTGCGACCGGCTGGCGGCGGGGTTCGCGGCGCGCGGGATCGGCGCCGGCGAGCGGGTGCTGGTGCAGCTGCCGAACACGCCCGAGTTCGTCGCGGTGTGCTTCGCGCTGTTCCGTCTGGGCGCGCTGCCGGTGTTCGCGCTGCCCGCGCACCGTGCCGCCGAGGTGGGGCACCTGCTCGAGCTGTCCGGCGCCGTCGCCCACATCCTGCCGGGCACCGGCACCGGCTACGACCATGTCGCGGCGGCCGTGGAGGCCCGTGCCCGCCGTGCCCGCCCGGTGCAGGTGTTCGTGGCGGGCGAGGCGCCCGCGGTGCTGCCCGAGGGGTTCACCGCGCTGGCCGACGTGGACGGCGACCCGGTGGCGCCGGCGGACGTGGACGCCTCCGACGTGGCGTTCTTCCTGCTGTCCGGGGGGACGACCGCGCTGCCGAAGCTGATCCCGCGCACCCACGACGACTACGCCTACCAGTGCCGGGTCACGGCCGGTATCTGCGGCCTGGACGCGGACAGTGTCTATCTGGCGGTGCTGCCGGCCGAGTTCAACTTCCCCTTCGGCTGCCCGGGCATCCTGGGCACCCTGCACGCCGGCGGGCGGGTGGTGTTCGCGCTGTCACCGCAGCCCGAGGAGTGCTTCGCGCTGATCGAACGCGAACACGTCACCTTCACCTCCGTCATCCCCACGATCGTGCACCTGTGGCTGGCGGCCGCCGCACAAGGCCACGGCCGCGACCTGGGCAGCCTTCAGCTGCTGCAGGTCGGCAGCGCCAAACTCCACGAGGAGCTCGCCGCCCGGATCGGCCCCGAACTGGGGGTGCGGCTGCAGCAGGTGTTCGGCATGGCCGAGGGACTGCTGACCTTCACCCGCGACGACGACCCGGCGGACGTGGTGCTGCGCACCCAGGGCCGGCCGGTGTCCGAGGCCGACGAGATACGCGTCGCCGACCCCGACGGCCGGCCCGTGCCCCGCGGTGAGACCGGTGAACTGCTCACCCGCGGCCCCTACACGCTGCGCGGCTACTACCGGGCCCCCGAGCACAACGCCCGCGCGTTCACCGAGGACGGCTTCTACCGCAGCGGCGATCTGGTGCGGCTCACCGCCGACGGGCAGTTGGTGGTGGAGGGCAGGATCAAGGACGTCGTCATCCGCGGCGGCGACAAGGTCTCCGCGACCGAGGTCGAGGGCCACCTGGGCGCCCACCCCGACGTCCAGCAGGCCGCCGTCGTCGCCATGCCCGACCCGGTGTGGGGCGAGAAGGTCTGCGCCTACATCGTGCCCGCACCCGGCCGTCCCGCACCGCCGATGGCGGCGCTGCGCCGGCTGCTGCGCGCGCGGGGACTGGCCGACTACAAGCTTCCCGACCGGGTGGAGGTCGTCGACGCGTTCCCGCTGACCGGCCTCAACAAGGTCGACAAGAAGGCCCTGGCGGCCGACATCGCCGCCAAGACCGCCCCCACCCGCCCCACCACCGCCGGCCACGGCCCGACCACGGACGGCGATACGGCCGGTGGGGGTGGGTCCGCGGGCGGGGTGACGGCCGCCGGTGGCGGGCGGGAGGAGGCGGCGTGAGCGGGCCCGGGCCCGAGGGCGGCTACCGGGTGCCGTTCGCGCGACGCGGTTCGGTGGTGGGCGAGGCGGACCTGGCGGCGCTGGGCGAACTGGTCCGCTCGGGCCGGTCGCTGACGTCGGGGGTGTGGCGGGAGCGGTTCGAGGAACAGTTCGCCCGCCTGACCGGCGCCCGGCACGCGCTCAGTGTCACCAGCGGCACCGTCGCGCTGGAACTGGCGGTGCGGATGCTGGACCTGGCGCCGGGCGACGAGGTGATCGCCACCCCGCAGACGTTCCAGGCGACGGTGCAGCCGCTGCTCGACCACGACGTGCGGCTGCGGTTCTGCGACATCGACCCGGACACCCTCAACCTCGACCCGGCGGTGCTGGAGACGCTGATCACCGACCGCACCCGGGCGATCCTGCTCGTCCACTACGGCGGCAACCCGGCCGACATGGACCGCATCATGGCCCTGGCCCGCAAGCGCGGCATCATCGTCGTCGAGGACAGCGCGCACGCGCTGGGCGCCGTGTACCGGGGGCGGCGGCCGGGGGCACTGGCGGACATCGGCTGCTTCAGTTTCCACTCCACGAAGAACATCACCACCCTCGGCGAGGGCGGCATGATCACCCTGTCGCGTGACGAGTGGGCCCAGCGGGTGGGACGTATCCGCGACAACGAGGCCGACGGCGTGTACGCGGCGCTGCCGGACTCCGCGCGGGCGGGTGCTCCGGCGCTGCTGCCGTGGATGAAGTTCGCGGAGGGTGTGTACGGTCACCGGGCGGTCGGGGTCCGCGGGGCGGGCACGAACGCGACGATGTCGGAGGCGGCGGCGGCGGTGGGCGTGGTGCAACTGGCGTCGCTGGAGCGGTTCGTGGCCCGGCGCCGGAGCATCGCGCAGCGGCTGGACGAGGCCGTGGCCTCGGTGGCCGGCACCCGGCTGCACCGGGCGGCGGCGGACAGTCTGCACGCCTACCACCTGTACACGTTCTTCCTCACCGGCGGCCGGCAGGTGCGGGAGCGGTTCGTGCGCGCCCTGGACCGGCTGGGTGTGGAGGTCCAGTTGCGGTACTTCCCGCTCCATCTGTCGCCCGAGTGGCGGCTGCGCGGCCACGGGCCGGGCGAGTGTCCGACGGCCGAACGGGTCTGGTTCGAGGAGCACATGAACCTGCCGTGCCATCCCGGTCTGAGTGACGGCCAGGTCGACTACATGGTCGAGGCGGTCACCCGCGCCCTGCACGAGGCCCACGGCACGGGGACGCGGGTGGCGGCCGGGCACCTGTGACACCGTCCGCATCCGGCCGGTGGTTTTCCAAGACCGAGGGAGAGGCAGGCGTATGCCGTTCATCGAAGTGAAGATCTACGACCGGCGGCTCGACGAGGAGTCGGAACGTGCCCTGATCGAGCGTCTGACCCAGGCGACGGTCGACGTGTTCGGCGAGGACATCCGCGACCAGACCTGGATCGCGCTGACCGCCGTCCCCCCACGCCGCTGGGGCCTGGGCGGCGTCCCGGGCCAGTAACCCGGCCACCCCGCCGCCCACTCCCCCACACCGGGGCGGGCGACCGCGACGCGGGGCGCTGCTGGCTGCCGTGCGGGCGCTGTGGCGGCGCGGGCCAGCGTCGACCGTGCCGGGCCGCGGTCGGCCGCGCGGGCAGGCGTCGGCCGTGCCGGGCAGGCGTCGACCGTGCCGGGCCGCGGTCGGCCGGGCGGGGCTGTTGGCGTGCCCGCCGCTGATGACCGTCCCGGCGGGTCGACCGCGCCCGCCGCCTGCCGGCCCGGCGTTCCCCATGCCGGACGCGATCGGCCGCGCAGGGCCGTTGGCCCTCGGCCCCAGCTCCCCGAACCCGGCGCCGCCGGCCGCGCCCGGCGCTTCTCCGCGCCCGCCGCCGCCTGCCGGCCCGGCGTCCCCCATGCCGGACGCGATCGGCCGCGCAGGGCCGTTGGCCCTCGGGCCCACGCTCCCCGAACCCGGCGCCGCCCGCCGCGCCCGGCGCTGATGACCGTCCCGGCGGGTCGACCGCGCCCGCCGCCTGCCGGCCCGGTGTTCTCCATGCCGGACGCGATCGGCCACGCAGGACCGTTGGCCCTCGGGCCCACGCTCCCCGAACCCGGCGCCGCCTGCCGCGCCCGGCGCTGTTGGCCGTCCGGCCGATGTTCCCCGTACCGGGCGCCGGTGGCCGGGCGGGCGCTGCTTACCGGCCGCCGTCTTTCCTCCCGGTACCGCTGTGACGGGGCGGGGGCGCTATGGCCTTGTCGGCCGCCGGCCTTCGTGCCCGGTGCCGGCCGCGTGCCGGCCGAACCCCTTCTCCGTGCCCGGCGCTGGATCGCCGTGCAGGCAGGCGTCGACCGTGCCCGGCGCTGTCGGCCGTGCGGGCGCTGCTTGCAGTGCCGGCCGCCGGCTTCCGCGGCGCGGCGCGGCCTGCGCAACCGCCGCTTCCCACGTCGGGCGGGCTTCGCGGCACGGGACGGTCGTAGTGCGTGCCGACCGCTGCCGGTCGTGCGGGGCTGGTGGCCGTGCGGTCACCGTTCCGCGTGCCAGGCGCTGCCTGACGCGGCCGCCGCTCCTCCGCGCCGCCGTTGTCGGCCCGTGCCCGGCCGGGGTCCGTTCCGGCGCCCGGCGCTGTCGGCCGTGCGGGGGCTGTGTGTGTGGGGGCTGTGTGTGTGGGCAGGGCAGCGGCACGGCCCCGCCCCTGTGGGTCCCGGTGGGGAGCCGCAGGGGTGGGGCCGTGGGTTGTGTGGTGGCCCGGCGGGCCGGGGGTCAGGCGGTGGTGGTGGGTTCGGGGGTGGGGGCGGTGGGCTGGGGGGCGGCCTTGCGGTCGGCGCGGTGCAGCAGCAGCGCGGCGAGCAGGCCGCCGGTGAACACGGCGGCGGCGCCGATGAGTTGGCTGGTGTTCACCGCGTCGGCGAACGCGTCGTGGACCTGCCCGGCCTGTTGGGGTGTGGCGTCGCGCAGTGCCTCGTCGAGGGAGCCGGTGCCGGTGATGGCGGCGGGCAGTTGGGAGGCGAAGCGGGAGCCGAGGACGGCGCCGAGGATCGCCACTCCCAGTCCGCCGCCGAACTCGGTCAGGGTGCCCTGCACGCCCGCTCCGGCCCCGGCCTTGGCGGGCGGGATGGAGGACATGACGGCGGTGGCCATGGCGGGCATGGCCAGTGCGATGCCCGCGCCCATGAGGAGCAGGCCGGCGAGCATGCCGCCGTAGCCGGCGTCGGGGCCCGATCCGCCGACGGCCACCGCGCTGAGGCCGGCGGCCAGCAGTGTCATGCCCAGGGCGATGCTGCGGGCGGTGCCGAGCGCGGCGAGGAGTTTCGCGCCGAGGCCGGCCAGGTTGAGGGCGACGATCGTCAAAGCCAGTGGCGCGGTGCGCAGGCCGGCCTGCAGGGCGTCGTAGCCGAGGACGAGTTGGAGGTGCTGGGTGAGCAGGAACAGCGAGCCGGCCATGCCGAAGGCGACGAGCAGTCCGCCGGCGACGGCGCCGTTGAAGCGCCGGTCGGTGAAGAAGCCCATGTCGAGCATGGGGTGGGGGGTGTGCAGTTCCCAGCGGACGAACGCGGTGAGCGCGGCGGCGCCGACGGCGGCCGGCAGGAGGACCTGCGGGGCCGTCCAGCCGTGTTCGGGGCCGGAGATGATGGCGTAGACGACGCCGACCATGCCGAGGGTGGAGAGCACGGCGCCGAGCAGGTCGGGGCGCCGGCCTTGCGGGTTCTTCGTCTCGGGCACCAGGCGGGCGACGGCCAGCAGGCCCAGCAGCGCGACGGGCAGGTTGATCAGGAAGATGGAGCCCCACCAGAAGTGGTCGAGGAGGGCGCCGCCGAGCAGCGGGCCGGCCGCGAAGCCCAGTGAGCTGGCCGCTCCCCACAGGCCGATCGCCCGGGGGCGTTCGTCGTCGTCGAAGACCTGCATGATGACGGCGAGGGTGGTGGTCGCCAGCAGCGCCCCGCCCACGCCCATGCCGGCCCGGGCGGCGATGAGTTGGGCGGAGTCCTGGGCGAAGGCCGCCCAGGCGGACCCGGCGCCGAAGAGCACCAGTCCGAGCATCAGCAGCCGTTTGCGGCCGTAGCGGTCGGCGAGGCTGCCCGCGGTGAGCAGCAGCCCGGACTGCACGAGCGCGTAGGCGTTGATCATCCACTGGATGTCGGCGGTGCTGGCGCCCAGGTCGGTGGTGAGCACCGGGATGGCGACGTTGAGGACGGTGTTGTCGAGCAGGACGACGAGTTGGGCCAGGCAGATCACGCCGAGGATGACCCAGCGCCTGGGGTCACGGTCGGCCGCGGGCGCGGGCCGGGTGCTGTGCAAGGGATGTCTCCAGGGGGTAGGGGCCCGCTGGTCGTGGGACCGTGAAGTCCGCACGGGCCCGGAGCGGTTGTTCTGTTCGTGCGGTGCCGGGGCCCGCGGCCCCCGCACCTCCCCCACGGCCCGGCGGGCCCGCCAGGGCCCTGGGCGAGGGGATCCCCGTCACTGCGGGAGACTTACCGGCACCGGCCCGGGGCCTCCCGGCCACGGCACGGGAGTCACCGGGTGTGACACGCGAGTTGCCGGTCAGGGCATGGGAGTTACCGGGTACGGCGCCCGAGTTACCGGTCACGGCGCGGGAGGCGCTGGCCACGGCGCGGGAGTTGCCGGGTACGGCGCCCGAGTTGCCGGGCACGGTGCGGGAGTCGCCCCGGTGACGGCCCGGCCGAGTACCTGCCACGGCGTCCGAGTTGCCGGTGACGGCGTCCGAGTGGCCGTGGGGGCGGCCGGGCCGGGTGCCGGTGACGGCAGCCGGGTTGCCGGTCACTGCGGCGGGTTGCCGTGCTTGCGCGACGGCAGGTCGGCGTGCTTGGTGCGGAGCATCGCGAGGGACCGGATGAGGACCTCGCGGGTCTCGGCGGGGTCGATGACGTCGTCGACCAGGCCGCGTTCGGCCGCGTAGTAGGGGTGCATCAGCTCGGCCTTGTACTCCTTGACCATGCGCGCCCGCATCGCCTCGGGGTCCTCGGCATCGGCGATCTGCCGACGGAAGATCACATTCGCCGCGCCCTCCGCGCCCATCACCGCGATCTCGTTGGTGGGCCACGCGTAGGTCAGATCCGCGCCGATCGACTGCGAATCCATCACGATGTACGCCCCGCCGTACGCCTTGCGCAGGATCAGCGAGATCCGCGGCACCGTGGCGTTGCAGTACGCGTACAGCAGCTTCGCACCGTGGCGGATGATGCCGCCGTGCTCCTGGTCCACACCCGGCAGGAAGCCGGGCACGTCCAGCAGCGTGACGATCGGAATGTTGAACGCGTCGCACATCTGCACGAACCGGGCGGCCTTCTCGGAGGCCTCGATGTCCAGCACCCCGGCCAGCGACTGCGGCTGGTTCGCCACGATCCCCACCACCTGCCCGTCCAGACGGGCCAGCGCACAGATGATGTTCCGGGCCCAGCGCTCGTGGACCTCGAGGAAGTCACCGTCGTCGACGAGCTCCTCGATCACCCGGTGCATGTCGTAGGGGCGGTTGCCGTCCGCCGGCACCAGGTCCAGCAGCACGTCCGAGCGCCGGTCGGCCGGATCGTCACCCGCCGTGGCCGGCGGGTTCTCCCGGTTGTTCGAGGGCAGCATCGACAGCAGGTAGCGGACCTCCGCGATGCACGTCTCCTCGTCGTCGTAGGCGAAGTGCGCCACACCCGAGGTCTCCGCGTGCACATCCGCACCACCCAGACCGTTCTGGGTGATCTCCTCACCCGTGACCGCCTTCACCACGTCCGGCCCGGTGATGAACATCTGCGACGTCTCACGCACCATGAACACGAAATCCGTCAGCGCCGGACTGTAGGCCGCGCCACCCGCACACGGACCCAGCATCACCGAGATCTGCGGAATCACCCCCGACGCACGCGTATTGCGCTGGAAGATCCCCCCATACCCCGCAAGCGCCGACACACCCTCCTGGATCCGGGCCCCGGCACCGTCGTTCAGCGACACCAACGGCGCACCCGCCGCGATCGCCATGTCCATGATCTTGTGAATCTTCGTGGCATGCGCCTCACCCAGCGCACCACCGAAGATCCGGAAATCATGGGCATAGACGAACACCGTCCGCCCCTCCACCGTCCCCCACCCGGTGATCACACCATCGGTGTACGGCTTCTTCGCCTCCAGACCGAAACCCGACGCACGATGCCGCCGCAGCTGCTCCACCTCACGGAACGAACCCTCGTCCAGCAACAGAGCAATCCGCTCACGCGCCGTCAGCTTGCCCTTCGCATGCTGCGCCTCGGTCGCCCGCTCACTCGGCCCACGCACAGCCTGCTCACGCAACGCCCTCAGCTCGGCCACCCGACCCCGGGCGTCGGCGGGCCCCGCGTCGGCAGGGATGTCCTTCACCATCACCACGACTCCTCGTCCCTTCTCTCCTCGACCGGGGCGGCGGCCGGCGGGCCACCCCCACACAGTAACAAACCGCTTGTGCGGTTTTTCTGGTGTGGGGGTGGGGATGGCCGGTCCTCGCCCGTGAACCTGTGTGCGGGCGGGTGGGTCATCGCCAGCTGTGCGGGGCGCGGAAGGCGCCGGCCGCCTGCCGGCGCCAGTACGCGCGGGTGTGTGTGGTGTCCGGTTCCTGCGGGGTGCGGCGGGTGGCGAGCAGGGAGAACAGCGTCGCGGTGACGGCGGCGAGTTCTTCGGTGCTGGCCACGCCGCGCTCGACGCGCAGGAGGGTGGCGGTGTCGTCGTGGGCAGGTGTCATGTCGTCCCCAATTTCCTTCGGCGTGCGGCTACGGCGTGGCCCGGACCCCGGCCGGATCTCGACCGGGGCCCGGGCGGGCGGGGTTGGGCGGGGTGCGGCCCGGATGGGGCCGGGTCCGGCCGGTGGGTGCGGCCGGTGGGCGGGCCAGGGGTGCGGCCCGGGTGGGCCGGGTGGGCCGGGGGTTCGGTCCGGCCCCGGGTGCGGCTCGGGATGGGCCGGGACGGGGCCAGGGGATCCGGCCGGTGGGTGCGGCCGGGATCCGGCCCGGTGGGTGCGGACCTGTGCCGACGGGTCCGGCCGGGTGGGCCGGGTGGGTGCGGCTCGGTCCGGCCGGTGGGTGCGGCCGGGGTGCGGCCCGGTGGGGGAAGGGGGCCGGCGGCAACGGTGGCGCCGGCCCCGGTGCGCGGGCCCGGTGCGTGTGGCCCGGTGGGCCGTGCGCGGGGCGTTGGGGTGGGCCGGGTGGTGTCAGCCGGTCTTGCGCCGCTGGAAGGTGCGCCGGCCGGCCGGGCCGCCGGCGTGGCGGGCCTTCACGCGGCTCTCTTCCTGGGCCGCCTTGGCGAGCGCGTTGTGCTCCTTGCGCTCGAGCGCCTGCCGGAACCGGCGCTTGGCCTCCTGGGCGGCCTCGTTGCGCTCGGGTGTATCGGTCATGGATGCCTCCTGGGCTGGTCGACGGCGGCGCGTGCGGCTCGCCCCGGGGACGGGCGGGAAGGCGGGACACTCCCCCGCCCGGCCGGGCGGCCGGTGCGCCCAGCCCACCGCGCCCCGCTCGAGAAACGGTCGACGTTCGCTCGCGACGCCACCGGGAACCACCGGCACCCCGCCCGAGCCGCTCCGCCCGCCTCTCGCCGCCCGGCACGGCAACGCCCTTCGGGCGGCGGGCGGTTGCACAGCCGCCCGCCTACCCACCGGGGCGGGCGGGCGCGCCGCATGCGGGATGACTCGCCGACGGGAACGGGCACAGCCGCGCGGCCCGTGCGGGCCGGCGACGGCTCACGGCGGACGGGCAGCCGCGGCGGGCGCCCGGGGCGGCGCCTGGACGCCGAGCGGTGACAGGCCCGGCTCAGGCCGGGCGGGGGCCGGCGGATGCGGGGCGCTCACCAGCGGACGGTACGCGGCCTCACGGGCCGGGGCGGCAGGGTGCGAGGGGCGCAGTCGCGGACCGGCGGGGCGGCGGGATGTCCGGCCGGTGCCCGGATGCCGAGAGGCTCGAGCTTCGGGCGCGGGCCGGGCGGATGCAGGCAGGGGCGGGTGCCGGGTACGGGCGCTCCCCGGGGGCGCAGCCGCGGGAAGCGTCCGGGTGACAGGGCGTCCGGCGGTGAGTGGTGGCGTGCCGGGGGCGGGCGCGGGCCGGGGCGGGCGCGGGCCGGCGCGGGCCGGGCGGGCGGGTGCCGGGTACGGGCGCTCCCCGGGGGCGCAGCTGCGGGAAGCGTCCGGGTGACAGGGCGTCCGGCGGTGAGTGGTGGCGTGCCGGGGGCGGCCTGGCCGGGGCCTGGCGCGGGCCGGGCGGGTGGGTGCCGGCCGTATGCGGGGCGCTCGCCGGGCGAGGGGCGCTGTCGCGGGCTGCCGGGGGCGGCGGGGCCGCCCCGGTGGTGCCCGGACGCCGAGAGGGCCCGGGCCCGGGCGTGGCCGTGCGCGGGCCGGGCCGTGGGCGGGGCCGGGGCTGGGGCTGTCTGCCGGGGCGTGGTGGGTGTTTGTGTCCGGTCCTGCGTGGGCCCTTGTTCCTGCCGGGGGCGCGGGTGTGGTGGCGCTTCGCACGGGCCCCGGCAGGTGGGTGCCGGGGGTTCAGGCGGCGTGGGCGGGGCGGGTGTGGGTGGTGGTGGGTGGGTGGGTGCGGTAGCGGGGGGTGTGGCCGGGTGGGACGAGGGCGGGCAGCAGGGGCTGCCACAGGGCGTGGACGCGGTGGGCGAGTTCGGTGGGGGTCAGGCCGGTGCCGGCCAGGACGCCGATGCCGCAGACGGCGGCGGTCAGCAGGCTCTGGCCGCCTTCGCCCGCGGCGTCCTCGCGCAGGTCGCCGGCGGCGGCGGCCTGGCCGAGCAGCCGCAGGACCTCGGTGATCCAGGTCTGGTGGAAGTCGGTGGCGGCGGGGTGGCGGCCGGCGCGTTCGTTGGTGATGCGCAGTCCGGCGCGTACGACGGGGTCCTGGTAGAGGGCGTCGGCCAGCCAGTGGGTGAGGTCGATCAGTGCCTGCAGGGGGGCGGCGCCAGCCTCCCACTGCTGCTGGACGAAGTCGCACAGCAGTTGCCGGCCGCGTTCCTGGACGGCGTCGGCCAGGCCTTCCTTGGAGGCGAAGTGGAAGTACAGCGCGCCTTTGGTCATGCCGGCGGCGCCGGCGATCTGGCCGAGTGTGGCACTGGCGTAGCCGTACCGGTCGAACATCTGGGCGCCCGCGAGGACCAGCCTGCGGCGGGTGCGCTCCGATCTGGCCTGCATCCCGGTTTCCCCTTTCTCTTCCCCGTTCACCTGCCGGCCCTCCTTGTTTTCGGGCCGGCCCTTGCCCCTGGTGACCCCTGGCGCCTGCGCGCCGGCGGCGCGTGGGTGGTTGCCTCTGCCGAGGTCGGGTCTTGCTGTGTGGTCGGTACGCCCGTGCGGATCGCGTGCCGCGTGCCGCATCCGGTGGCCGGCCGCGTACCGGAATTCCGGACCCGGACCGTGGGCCCGATTCCGGAGCCGGGTCGGCGCGGGCCGGGCCGGGGGTGGTGTCAGCCGGCCCGGCTCAGCCGCTCGCCGGTGCGGGGGGCGGGCTCGAGCTGTGGTTCGGGGTGGGCCATCAGGATCGAGCGCTGCAGGCGGCGCAGGGCGGCCGAGGGTTCCAGGCCCAGCTCGCGCACGAGGGCGGCGCGCAGCCGCTGGTAGACCTCCAGTGCCTCGCTGCGGCGGCCGGAGCGGTGCAGGGCGAGCATGAACTGGCCGTGCAGGTTCTCGTGGGTGCGGTAGCGGCTGACCAGGACGGTCAGTTCGCCCAGCAGCTCGCGGTGGCGGCCCAGGCGCAGGTCGGCCTCGATGCGCTGGTCCAGCGCGCACAGCCGGGTCTCCTCCAGGCGCCGTGCGTGCATCTCCAGCAGGACCCCGCTCTGCACCCCGGCCAGCGCGGAGCCGGTCCACAGCGCCAGTGCCTCCCGCAGCTGGCGGGCGGCGCCGGCGAAGTCCCCGGCGTCCATCGCCCGGTATCCCTGCCCGGCCAGCAGCTCGAAGGTGCGCACGTCGCTGGTGCCGCCG
Organism: Streptomyces pristinaespiralis; assembly: GCF_001278075.1. Classification (GTDB taxonomy): domain Bacteria; phylum Actinomycetota; class Actinomycetes; order Streptomycetales; family Streptomycetaceae; genus Streptomyces; species Streptomyces pristinaespiralis. The sequence continues at coordinate 412,359 of NZ_CP011340.1, forward strand.
GAGGTGTTCAGCAGATAGCCGCCCGGCGAGGTCACCAGCACGTCCTTGGCGCTGCGCCGCCCGCCCCGCGGCGTGCCGTGCCCGCCCCCCGCCACGGTGCCCGGCGGCGTGCCGGGCGGCGTGCCGGGCGGGGTGTCCGGCGGGGTGTCGTGGACCAGGGCCGCCGAGATCAGCTCCCGCAGCTGCAGGACGTAGGTCTGCAGCGTGGTGCGCGCGCTGCGCGGCGGCCGCTGCCCCCACAGCTCCTCGGTCAGCGACGCCACCGGCACCACCCGGTCGGCGTGCAGCGCCAGCAGGGCCAGCACCTGGCGCGGTTTGGGCGCCGTGGGGGTCACCGAGACCCCGTTCTCCCTGACGGCCAGCTCCCCCAGCACATCGATGTCCACGCCGTCTCCCCTGTGTCGAAATCACGCACACGCCTTCACCGCAGCACGCCGGCCGCAGCACACCCGGCCCGCGTGAGCAGCCGGACACCACCGAGTAAAAAACAGGACGGACGGTTTGTCAATACAAGACCGCTCGTGCTGTTTTCTGGGAGGTGTTTCGCGCCGCCGCATCCGAACGGCCCGACCGGAGTGGGGCGAAAACGGGGCGTAAGGGGGTGGTGCGGGCGGTCGGGTGGAGGCTGGCGTCCGGACGGGCGCCACAGGAAACAGGGCGGGTGGTCTGCTATTGGGGGGTGGGGGTGCCGTGCGGGCCGGCGGGGACGATGGGCAGGCCGGGGGCGAGGCGGGGCAGCATCAACTCCCAGAAGCCGGTGATCTTGCATGCGGACAGCCATTCGCGGTCCGCGGCGCCCAGCACCTCGAAGCCGACGGTGGCCGCGACGACGGCCGGCGCGGCACCGCGCGAGGACAGGCCCTCGGCCAGGTGGCCCTCCCGCTCGGCGTCGTGCAGCATCCGCTCGACCCAGCCCCGCCACACCCCGCGCAGGTCCGGGCCGCCGGGCCGGGACGGGTCCGCGCTCAGGTCGAACCCGGCCCGCACCACCACGTCGTCGGCCAGCGCGCCCATCAGCACATGGGTGGCGTCCACCAGCGCCTGCAGCGCCCCGCCCGGCAGCACCGGACCGGGCGCGATGATCACACCCAGCCGCTCGGCCGCCTCCTGCTCCACCGCCCGCGCCAGCGCGTTCTTGTTCTCGAAGTGGAAGTGCAGCGCCCCGTTGCTGACCCCGGCCCGGGCACTGATGACGGCCAGCGAAGCGGGCGCGAACCCCTCCCGCGCGAACACTTCGGCCGCGGCACGCACCAGCGCCTGCCGCGTGCGGGCCGCACGCTCCTGCTTGACCATCGCAGCGATCCCCTCACTGACGGACGGCGGACCGCACACACGCCCCGCCCCTTGCGCTCACCCCGCACGGCGGAGACCCGGACACCGGGCGGCACACGCCATGCCCCGCTCCCCCACCGGCCGCGGGACGACACCCAAGATTAACAAACCGCTTACGCGGTTTGTAAGTGGGTGAGGGGATTCCGCTGCATCCCCGCCCGCTCCGCCCCTGGCCACCCGCCCCGCACCCCGCGCACGGGGCCGGGAACCGGGACAGACGGCCCCCCGGGGACGGGGCCGTGTGTCCCGGGGACCACGCACCCGCCCCGACGCCCGGGACCGCACCCGCACCCGCACCCGCACCCCTGGGACAGGCACGGCCCCGGGACGGGCACGGCCCCGCCGCACCCGCCGCACCGCGGGGCATCGGGGCGGCGGGGCCGGCGGTCAACCCCCGGGGCGCGGCGAAGAGTCCGGGCGCGGGCCTGTCCCGGGGGCCGCGGCGCGGGCCCTGCCCCCGGGCAGGCCCGGCCTGTCCCGGGGGGCAGGGCCCGGCCGGTCGGGGGCGGGCCCGGTCCGGCCTCGTCAGGGATCGCAGGCCCGCCCGGTCCGGTGCCGGGGGCGCGGTCCGGGGCGGGCCTCGTCAGGGGTTCGCAGGCCCGGCCCCCGGACGAGGTCAGGGGTCGGTGTGGCGGGTCAGGGGGTGGCCGGTGTGGTGGTGGGGGGTCCGAGGTGGACGGGCAGGGTGCGGTAGCCGCTGATGATGAACGACTCGAGGGGCTGCAGGTCGCCGACCGGGCGGGCCAGGCGTATGCCGGGGAAGCGGGCGAAGAGCGCGGACAGGGCGATGGTGGCTTCCAGGCGGGCCAGCGGGGCGCCCAGGCAGTAGTGGACGCCGTGGCCGAAGGCGACGCTCTCGCCGTGCGGGCGCAGCAGGTCGAAGGTGTCGGCGTCCTTGCCGTGCCGGGCGGGGTCCAGGCCCGCGGCGGCGAAGGACACGATGATCACGTCGCCCTTGCGGATGAGGACGCCGTCCAGGTCGATGTCCTCGACGGCGTAGCGCAGGGGGATGTAGGCGGCGGGGTTGTGGGTGCGCAGGGTCTCGGCGATCACGTCGGGCCAGTCGGCGCGGCCCGCGCGCAGGTGTTCGAGCTGGGCGGGCCGGGAGAGCAGGGCGGCGACCGCGTTGCTGATCAGGTTGCTGGTGGTCTCCTGGCCGGCGCCGATCATCAGGTTCAGGGTCGAGATCAGTTCCTGTTCGCTCAGCCGTTCCCCGCCGTCGCGGGCGGCGATCAGCGCGGAGGTCAGGTCGGGGCCGGGCTCGGCGCGCCGGCGGGCGACCAGCGCGGCCAGCAGTTCGGTCACCCGGTCCTGGGCCCGGGCCATCTCGTCGGCCGGTACCGAGGTGCCCAGAGTGGTGTCGATCGCCGCGCACAGGGCCTGCCGGTCGGGTCCTTCGACACCGAACAGTTCACAGATCACCCGCATCGGCAGCAGTTTCGCGAACGCCGTCCGCAGATCCACCACCCCCTCACCGCCATCGGCACCGGTGGGGGCGGTGGGGGTCATCTCGTCCAGCAGGGCGGCGGTGATCCGTTCGATCCGCGGCGCCAGTTCCCGGCTGCGGCGCGCGGTGAACGCCCCGGCCACCAGCCGCCGCAGCCGGGTGTGTTCCTCCCCGTAGGCGAACAGCATCGTGGGGGCCGACACCCAGTGGTACAGCGGCCACTGCGGCGTGATCCGCCCCTCGACGAACGCCGGCCAGTGCCGGCCCGCGTCCTTGGAGACCCGTCTGTCCGTCAACAGCCGCTTGAGCGGCTCGTGTCCGGTCACCGCCCACGCCCGCACCCCGCCGGGCAGCATCACCCGCGCGGCCGGCCCCCGCTCCCGCAGCATGGCCGCCTCTCCCGCCAGATCACGCCCCGTCACATCGAGCGCGTACGGACACCCCACCGACTCCCCACCCGACTCCACATCCACATCCACGTCCACATCCACGTCCGTGTCGATCTCCATGGCCAACTCCCCTTCCGTCCAGGCTCCCTCGGAACCCGCGCCCCACGGCGCGCACCGCCACCCTGCCCACCCCCGCACCCCCGCACCCCACCCCCACCCCCCGACCCCAAGGTCCCGGCGCCCCGGGCCCCGACCCCCAGGGGCGACCGGACGACAGACCGGCCGGTGCGGCGCAGCCCAGGACCCCACCGGGCCGACACAGCAGGAACAGCAGGACAGCGGGACGGCGGGACGCGGCGGTACGGAGTGGTACGGCGGGCGGACCCTCGAGCTGTGCGAACCGTGCGGGACGGGCGGGACGGCGGGACGGCGGGCGGAACTCTCGAGCTGTGCGGGGCGGGCGGGTTGGTGGACGCGGCGCAGCCGCGCCCACCCCCGGGACCGGCCGCACGGACACACCACCCTGCAGGAACGGACTCCCCCGGGTGTTCCAGCCCCGAGACACGACACAGGCCACGGCGGGCGCTCGCGGCCGGAGGCCGCCTGCCGGCACGGCGGCCCGCTGCCGCGCCGACACCAGAGCGCGCCCGGACCAAAAGGCCCAACAGGCGGTGCAGCGGCGGTGTCGCCAGGCCGCTACGCCGGCGCACAGGCCCGACAACGGTGACGCGGCCAAGACGGCCCCGGTACGCGGCAGGCGGCGAACACGCGGGCCTCAGCGCCCCGGACAGACCCTCCGGCCGGGACACGGGCCAACGGCGAACAAGCCGCGCACGACCCGCCCAAGGGAGCCGGCCGTGCACGCGGCCGGGAGCGGGAACGGCCCGCCCGAAGACCGGAGGAACAAGGCACGGACCCTGGAGCAGCCCGGCCCCACCACGACGCTCCGCCACCACGAAGCCCGAGGCACGACGGCGACGCCACAGGACCGCAGGTACAGCCCGCAAGACCGGCCCCGGACCGGGCACAGCAGCCGCGAGCACGGCGAAACTGCCGCACCCGTCGGGAAGACGCCCACAAACCGGCCCGCAGGCGGGCAGGCCGACACCACGACAGCGGCGGACCGGGAAATGCCCACAACCCCGGCCCCGCCCGGGGCATGGCCGGCGGAGCGGAGGCACGAAGACACGGCCGCCCTCCAAGCCCATGGGGCGCGGCCCAGGCCGGGACACAACGAAGACACGGCCGCCCCCAGGCCCGGCCGGTGGGCGGGTGCATGACCGCTGCCGCCTCCGTGGCCGGTGGGCGGGTGCGGGACCAAATGACCGCGGCCGCCCGGGGATCCCGGACGGCGAAGCAACCCCGGCCCCTCCCGGGGCGTGGCCGGCGGAGCGAAGGCACGAAGACACGGCCGCCCCCAAGCATGGGGCGCGGCCCAGACCGGAACACAACGAAGACACGGCCGCCCCCAGGCCCGGCCGGTGGGCGGTGCGGGACGAAACGACGGCGGCCGCCCGGGGGTCCGGACGGCGGCAAGGAAGACGGGAGAAGAAGGGGCGGGTGGGTGGGGTGGGTCAGTGGGCGGCGGGCTGGGGGGCCGCGTCGCGGCGGCGGACGGCCTCTTCGTAGGCAAGGACACCGCGGCCGGGAGAGAAGTCCAGGCGTACCAGCACCCCGGGCACCGCGATCGCCGTCATCAGGAACCGGTACAGATCGGCGACCCGTTCGGTCATGTCCTGCCGGCCGGTCATGATGTTCGACAGCACCTGCACCCCGGTGAACGCGCCCACGAACGTCTTGGCCGCCCCCACCAGATCCACGTGCGGCAGGATCTCCCCCGCCGCCTGCGCCTGCTCGAACAGATCCTGCGTCTGCTCCATCCACGCCTGCATCGGCACCCGACGGTCCAGCCCGTCCCGCAGCGCCCCCTGCTCCACCGTCAGCCGCACACTGCCCCGCACGATCGGGTCCCCGGTGTCCCGGCGCAGCAGATGCGCCAGCAAAAGCGCCCGGTCCACCGCCGTCTGCAGCATCAACTCACCCTCAGGCAGGTCCGGCAACGCGTGGACCTGCTCCGCCAGCACCCCCTGCGCCAGCTCCTCCTTCGAGGCGAAGTGGAAATACAACGCCCCCTTCGTCAGACCCGACCGCTTGAGGATCTCGGAGATGGTCGCCGCCTCGTAACCGACCTCGTCGAACACCTCGGCCGCCGCCACCAAAATCGCCCGCCGCGTCCTCACGGCCCGCTCCTGCCGCGCCATCACCACCACCTCCGACATCCCCGCACTCAACGAAAAGAAACCGGCGGGTTCGTATCTTAGCAGCCCAGCGCCCTACGGCCAGCCCGTGACCGCACCTCGGCCCCGTCACCGTGCACCGACCCGTAAACACTCCGCAACCAAACCACCATGGCGGTTTTAGTTACGGGACCCAAAGGTCCCTTTCAAGCGGAATGATCGCGTCCGACCAGCAGTGGAACCCGGCATATGCCGTCACCACAGCCCTCGAGTGTGACGCACGTCACCCTGAAACCCGCTCAACGCCTTGAAAACAAAACCGGTGGGTACGTATCTTTGGGGCCCTGCGCATCCCTAGACCACCGGACGACCCCTATCCCACGGGAGAGGCCATGACCCTGCTGACCCAGCCCACCACCCCCGCCACCGGGCAGGACACCCCCACCACCCCACCCGCCACCGGAGCCGGCACGAACGCTGCCCCCGGCACGAACGCGGGCACCGGCACCGGCACCGGCTCGAACGGGGCCACCCGAACGGGCACGGGAACAGCAACCACCGGCACGGGAACGGGCACCACCACGGTCACCACCGCAGGCACCACCACGGTCACCACCACGACCGCGGCGGGGGGCACTCTCGCGGTCACGTCAGCGGGCACTCTCGCGGTCACGGCCGGCGGCACTCTCGCGGCAGCGGGCACTCTTGCGGCAGCGGGCGGCGGCACTGTCGCGGCAGCGGGCGGCGGCACGGGAACGGCCACCGCGGCCGCAACAGCCACAGCCACGGCCACCGGGACGGGGGCGGGGGTGGGTAGACCGGTGTCGCCGATAACCCCCGTCACCGCCCCCGCACCCACCACCCTCTTCCCCCCGCCGCCGCCCGCCGCCGCCCGCCGCACCACCGGCCGGCCCACCGGCGACGACGACACCGACCAGGCCACCACCGACGCCGTCACCCGCGAACTGCGCCACCTGCTGTTCGACGGCGACGAACAGGACACCATCCACACCCCCTGGCGCACCCTGATCACCCACGACGCATTCCTCACCCACGACGACGACCTCACCCCCACCCAGCGCACCGCCCGCTCCTACCAGCGCCTGCGCCTGCTCAACGCCACCGCCGCCGGCGACCCCCTCGCCCTCGCCCGCGACCCCCGCCGCCTCGCCGCCCTCCACGAATGGACCGGCATCGCCGACAGCGCCCTGGGCACCCTCGCCGGCATCCACTACAACCTCTTCCTCGGCACCCTCCTCGACCACGACCACCCCGAACACCGCGACCTCACCCCCTACACCACCCTGCGCAACACCGGCACCTTCCTCGTCACCGAACTCGCCCACGGCAACGACGCCGCCCACCTGAAGACCACCGCCCACCACGACCCCGAAACCGGCGGCTTCACCCTCCACACCCCCACCCCCGGCGCCGCGAAATTCATGCCCAACACCACCACCACCGGAGGCCCCAAAACCGCCCTCGTCGCCGCCCGCCTCATCACCCACGACGGCACCGACCGCGGCATCCACCTCTTCCTCACCCCCCTCCACGACGAAAACGGCCTCCACCCCGGCATCCACATCACCCCCCTCCCACCCCGCCACCTCCCCCACCCCGTCGACCACGCCATCACCACCTTCACCCACGTCCGCCTCCCCCCCACCGCCCTCCTCCAGGCCCCCCACAACCGCCTCGACCCCGACGGCACCCACCACACCACCCACGGCAACCCCCAAAAACGTTTCCTCACCACCATCGACCGCGTCACCCTCGGCAAACTCTGCATGAGCGCCGCCGCCACCGGCACCGCCCGCGCCGCCCTCACCATCGCCGTCCACTACGCCAACCACCGCCACACCACCCACCACAACACCCCCACCCCCCTCACCACCCACCGCGCCCACCACGCCCCCCTCATCGACCACCTCGCCACCACCTACGCCCTCACCCTCCTGCACCGCCACACCCTCAACCACCACACCCACCACCACCACAACCACATCCACACCACCATCAACCACCTCCACAACACCCTCCACCCCCACCTCACCACCCTCACCAACGCCCTCAACCACCCCCACCAACACACCCCCACCCCACCCCCCACCCACTAACACCCCCACACACCAGACAACATTGAGACGCCACCAGCCCACATACAGGGCGGGACACAGGGAGTTGCATCGATCGAAACAGGTCGCGGGAGATCACAGAGCCGCTGATCCCCCGATCACCCGGTTCGAGGTGCGACGGCCACAGAAAGGCGGGACGCAGGACATACCCGATAAGACGTCGTCCACGGCGAACACTCACACAGACCAGCAAGAGGCCCTACGAGAATTCGTCCGGACGGCTCAGGCCCCACTCAATCCGCCCTCGACAGACCGCAGACTCACAGTCATCCAGCAGACCGAGCCGGCGTCACCGAGCGATGATGGCGCTCTTTGAGTTTCAAGAATCGCCATCAACGAGAAGACGCCTCCACGGACTCGGACTTATCAAGCGCCGAGCGGCGAGCGCCGTGAGATCCTTCGCCGGTGCGATTGAGTGACGATTCCAGCAGCATCGACCTCCGCCCACTGCGCTACCAGTTCCCCAAAGTCACGGGCGACATGTACGACGACAACTGGCTCGTCATCGGCGGCTCTGTGACAACTCCCCACGGCAGCTGGTCCTTTACCGACCCCTGCCTCCTCACCGACGAAGCCCACCAGCTGACCGGATGGCTGCGCGCCGTCGCAGCGGGGAGAGTGGCCATGACCCCACCTGACGCCGACGGTGAGTTGTCCCCCGACATCACGTTCACCGAACCCGTCCTCGCCTTCAGCCTCGCCGCCCAGGGCGAGGCTGAAGGCGAGGACAGCACACTGATACGCGTCCATCTCTCCCTGGAAGCCGCACCACCATGTCAACAGGGCGACGGCGGACCGGACATCTACCAGAACGCCCTGGCACTACAACTCGACACCACAGCCCTGCGCCACGCAGCCGGTCAATGGGAACTCGCTCTGGCCCCCTTCCCCACCCGCTGAACCACGCCACCCCCGACGCGGCAAGCGACGGCTGAACCGACGCCCGTCGCCGAAACATCGCCCGCCGTCCGGGTAGCCGCAAACGTCGGCGTCACCCTGGGCCGGCCGAAAGGCATGTCGGCTTTCGATCGAGGCTGCTCGCGGCCCGGCTCACGGTTCCTCGGGCCGGCCCTGTTGCAGGGGCAGCCAGTCCCAGAAGTTGTGGGCGCCCGCGGGGCGGTATCGAACCAGGCCCGGGAAGTGCGGCACTCGGACGGCTGCGTGGAGGCCGGCCGCCCGCCCCGCGTCGTCGAAGGAGTCCGTCACATCGCCGTGCCAGTAGCCCGCTTCGAGAAGGGCGTCCCCAGAGAGACCGTGAGGTGGGGAGACACAGAGCGGGAGGTACAGCTGGGCGGGACCTCCTTTGTCGGCGCACACCTGGTTCAGCGCGTGGCCGGCGAGCTGAGGGTGGGGGCCGCCGTCAGCCCCAGGAGCGAACTGCCGCAGGATCAGGTCCAGCGGAAGGGCCCCTACGCTCTTCCAAGCCATGGTGAACGAGCCGGCGTTCTCACCGCTCTCCCCACTGTCCTCCGGTTGTACGCCCGGCACCTTGATGACGAACCCGCTGTTGTCCGTCACGGGCCTCAGGCGCCAGCCCTCGGTCCGGCCGTCGGCGTTGCCGGCGGCCGCGCCCTCCGCCCAGGCATCCATGAATCCGGTATGCCGGGTCAACGGCCCCTGCGGTACGTCGGGGGGAGCGCTGATGCCGGCGTCGTAGCCGGCCTGCCAGCCTCTGGCTTCTGCGGACGCTCCGAAGTCACTGTGCTGCTCATCGATGTAAGGATTGGTTCGGGGCACGGCCGTTCGCTCCTTCGTCACCACCATCACGGTTTCGCCACGTTGCCGTAGGACCAGGACGGTCACATTGTGGAATGCAGGTAAGTTCCCTCGGAGTTACCCGTGCGCGACATCGAGATTTCCTTCCCGACCGGTTCGAGGGACATTCTCCATGTGTTCGAACCCCGAGGTGTCACGCACCCATAAGTGGTCGAGCGGAAGAGACGCAGTCGATACGGAGCTGACTGAACCCCGGACGTCCGTTTGACGACCATCGCGGCGTAGCTTCGCGCTCGCCGATGCGCTACCTGACAAGGCCAGGATATCCCGCCAGGCACCTTCGAGCGGAAATACGAGCCCTTCACCGAGGATGCCTTTGCCCCAGTGGTCCGTTTCCCGCCCCGAGACTTACTCTTGGAACAAAAGGCGACCAGGTGACGCCGCTGTCGTCAACTCGTCAATAATTCAAACCATAACGGGTGCCAGTTCGATGTGGGCAACCAGGCCGCCGCGGCCCAAGAATTCCGGTCGACGCTCCCCTCCTCACGGGAAATGCCCGATCCGCCGTCCACAACCGGCGTCCTCAAGGCCCCCGTTACCTCTTGCCGGGGCGGACCAACCACCGGAGCAATGACAAGCCGTGCCCACCTCCACGATCGTGAGCTGTGGTGCCTGAAGCCGGCCACCGGGACGGACTTCGGCCATCTACCGTCCTCGCCATTCCCGGGCTGGTACGAGTTCCGGACGAGGTCCAGGCCGACCCGGACAGCGTCTATCTCACCGTCGACGCCTCGAGCGGGCTGGACAACTCCGTGTGGCCCGGCAACGGGGAAACCCATGACATGAACGCCGGCCAGGTGGCGCACCCATCCATCACCGTCCCCTTCGGTCTCTCGATGTCGCTGACCCTCGGGGGACAGGACTCCGGGTGCCTCAACGACGACGATCCGCTCGGCTCGGCTCGGCTCGATCAGGATCGACACCCACGACACCGGTCGGGGGCACGTCGCACAAGTCGCCCCGTCGGATGTCGAAGGTTCCTTCTCCTACGTGACCTACCGGCGGATGCCTGAGCCTGACCCAAGACATCGACGTCAGGGGCATCCACCGACTCGAACGCCCAGGCACTTGAGTCTCCAGCGGCTGGAACGTTCATGATCTGCCCCATGGACGAACACCCCGACGGACTCACCATCGGTCAGCTCGCACATCGCACCGGACTTCCCGTGCGCACTCTGCGTTTCTGGTCGGACAAGGGAGCAGTGCCGCCCGCAGCCCGCTCCGCGAGCGGCTACCGGCTGTACGACGCCGCATCCGTGGCACGCGTCGAGCTGGTCCGCACCCTGCGGGAACTCGGCCTCGGCCTCGACGACGTGTGCCGGGTCCTGGGTGGTCACACCACGGTTGCCGATATCGCCACCGCGCACGTGGCCGCGCTCGATGCGCAGATCCGCTCCCTCAAGGTGAGCCGGGCCGTCCTGTCCACCGTAGCGAAACGTGGTTCGACCGCTGAGGAGACAGCACTGATGAACCGGTTGGCGCGGCTTTCCGCCGCCGAACGCAAGCACATCATCGACGAGTTCAAGGAGGAGGTGTTCGGCGGGCTCGACGCCGACCCGCGGCTGCACGATCGTATGCGCACCTTCACCATCGAACTGCCCGACGATCCCACACCCGACCAGGTCGACGCCTGGATCGAACTGGCCGAGTTGGTACGGGACCCCGGTTTCCGCGCCCGCATGCGCACCATGCTCGAGCTGAGCACCCCCCTCCCGGGGCAGGGCCCTCCCCCCGGAGCGTCCATCTGGTGGGCCAGGCACATCGTTCAGACGGTCGCTGAGGTCAGGAAGCGCGGGATCGCCCCCGACGAACCGGCAGCGGCCGAGGTCCTGTCCAAGCTGTTCGGCGACTCGGACCGCGCCGCCGTGCTGCTGTGCCTGGAGGCAGGAGTCGAGGCAGGTATGGAGCGCTACCGCAGGCTCGTCGCCCGCGTGCGCGGACAGTACTCGTCCCCCGACGCGAGCGAAGAACTGAAGTGGCTCACGCAAGCCCTTCTCGCCGCACAGCATGCCTGATACCGGTCACCGCTCGACCGAAGCGGTCCGTGCACCCCCAGCCATGGCCGTTGCGCACACGGGACGCGGCAGGGCAGCGGACGAAGAGTCCCCCCAGCCGCGGCACCGCGCCCCGCACAGCCGCATCGCACCCGCCACACCGCACAGCCGCGCGGCACCGCACAGCCCGCGCCGCACCGCGCCGACGAGCCGCACCGCGCCGACAATGAGAAAGGGACACGCGACGGGCGCCGCGTAGGTCACCGGCGCGGACACCGGCGGAAGGAGCGTGCCGAAGATGGCCGAGCGGCGGTCCGCCCAGCGGCGTACGCAGGCGGTGCGCCGGGCCGTACGGGTCACTCTCGCGGCATCCGCGGGCTTCTACCCCCTCGTGTACGGCCTCCACCAGCCGGAGATGGCGCTCTACGCCCTGTTCGCCCCGGTGGCACTGGGCGTCCTGTCCCCCGTCCCCGGGTCGGGCAGGCAGCGGGCCGCCGTCATTCTGGGGTCGCTCCCCGCCGGTCTGTGCCTCGTCACGCTGGGGACCGCGCTCGCCGGGAGCACCGCGGCCGCGACGGCCGGAATGGTGGCCGTCGGCTTCGCCCTCTGCTTCGCGGCGGTCGCGGGGCCGCGGGTCGGCGGGGCAGCTCCAGGGCTCCAACTGTTCTACATCCTGGCGTGCTTTCCCCCGTACGCCCCCGAAACGCTCTGGCAGCGGCTGGCCGGGCTGACGCTCGGTGCGGTGCTGCTGGCGTTCTGCGAACGCCTGGTGCTGCCCGCCGCTCCGAGCCCTTCCTACCGGTCACGACTCGCCGACGCCGAGGCCACAGCCGCCGCCGCGTCCGCGGCGGCGGCACACGGTCCAGCGCCACCGGACACGGCTGCCGCCCTGCGCGCGTCGAGTCCGGGACTGCGCCCCTCCCGCCTGCCGCCCGCGGAACGCCCCGCCGGGCCGTGGCGCACCGACCGCGCCCTCGCCCAGGCGGGCGCGGCGACCCGGCGGCTGCTGGAACAACTGGCCCGCCTGACCGAGACCCCCGCCCCGACCAGCCCCCGTTCCAGCGCCACTCCCTCTCATGACACCGCCCCCTCCCCCGCCTCCGATCCGTCGTCGGCGGGTCTGCTGCGTCTGGTCGCATCCGTCTGCGCCGCCACTGCCGCGTCGCTGCGCTCGGGATGTCCTGCCGGCGATCCGGATGCGCTGCACCACGCCATGCGGGACTTCCAGGACACGCGGATACGCCGCTCGGCGGCGCGGAAGGCTCCCGACCTGTCGGAGCTGCGCCACCAGGCCGCGGTGCTCGCCGTCGCCGGGTCGGCGGACATCGCCCGGACCGCCGTCATGGTTGCCGTCAGCGGTCGGCGCACGCCCCCGATCGAGCCCCGCGAACTGTTCTGGTACGCCGACGCCCCCGCCCTCCGGCTGTGGTTCCGGCGGCTGGCCGGCAACACGACGCTCGGGTCCGTCATGTTCCAGAACGCCGCCCGTACGGCGATCGGCCTCGGCGCGGCCCGGCTGGTCGCCGGTTCGCTGGACCTGACGCACGGTTTCTGGGTGCTGCTCGCCGTACTGACCCTGGGCCGCACCACCGCGGGCGAGACCTGGACCGCCGTGCGATCCGCGCTGGCAGGCACCCTCGTCGGGGCGCTCGCCGCCGGCGTGCTGCTGTACGGGGTGGGTCACGAACCGCACGCCTACGCGGGCCTCCTCGCGCCCGCGATGCTCGCCGCGTTCTCCCTCGGGCCCCTCCTGGGCGTGGCCTGGGCCCAGGGACTGTTCACCCTCGTGGTGGCCACGGCATTCGCCCAACTCGCGCCCGCCTCCTGGCAGCTCGCGGAGGCGAGAATCGTGGACGTGCTGGCGGGCAGCGTCATCGGGCTGGCGTGCGGACTGCTCGCCTGGCCGGCGGGCGCCCGGCGCGAAGTGCGCCGGAGCATGGCCGCTCTGCTGCGGGCCACCGCTCCTCTCGCCCCGGCCACGGTCGGCGCCGTGCTGTCCGACCGGCCGGCCACCGTGCCCAGGGCAGCCACGTGGCACAGCCTGCACCGCCTGCGTCTTGCCGAGGCCGCGTACGCGCAGTCCCGGAGTGAACCGGATGACGACCCTGCCCGCACCCCGACGGACTGGCACTCGGTCCTCCTCACCGCTCAGCACGTCCTGATCGGCGCGCACCAACTCCCCCGTTACGACCGCTCGGGCACCGGCATCCCGCCTGCTGCCGCCGACTGGGCACGTGCGAACGCCGACCGCCTGGCCGATGCCACCCGGCAGGCCGCCGACCGGTGCGAGGGCCGCGCGACGCGGCCCCTCAGCGGCCCGGCCGGTGTGCGGCTACCGGTCTGCGGCCCCGCGCTGCCCGTCCTCGTCGACCTCGAGCAGTGGCTGGACTGCCTCGCGGAGGACCTGCGACGGATCCACCCACGTGAGCGGCAGTGCGTGAGAGCCGCCCGTGCGTAACTGCGTGTCACGTGCGTAACTGCGAGTCACGCGCGTAAATGTGCGTGAACAGCTCTCGCGTGCGGGACTGCCCGTGAGCAGCCGCAGGTGAGTCGCAGCGGCGCGAACGATGCCGCCACCACCGCGTGAGGACGCCGCGACCGGGCGGCATACGGCCTCGCCGCCGTTCATGAGGTGGGCGACCCCGCTCGGCACGACAATGGGCTCATGGCACACAGCGCCTCTCCCCGGGAGAACGCGCGCCGGACAGCCGACGAGCAGCACTACGGCGAGCACGTGTTCCGTCCCCAGGACGAGGGCGAGGGCGACCGTATCGACCTCGGGGCCCTCGCCTACGACGCCACGACCACCGCCCGGCTGCGCGAGCTCGGGGTCGGCCCCGGCTGGCGCTGTCTGGACGTCGGTGCAGGTACCGGCACCGTGGCACGGGCGCTGCTGCGCGAGGCGGGCGCGGCGGAGGTGGTGGCCGTGGACCGCGACGTACGGTTCCTGGCCGCGGAACCCACTCCGGGCCTGACGGCACTCGAAGCGGACATCACCTCGGACGGCTTCGCACCGGGGCGCTTCGACCTCGTGCACGCCCGGTTCGTCCTCATGCACCTCCCGGATCCCGGCCGCATGATCGACCGGCTGGCGGCGATGCTCGCGCCCGGTGGTCTCCTGGTCGTCAGCGACGCGGTGGATCTGACAACGCGCGACTCCCCGGAGAACTCCTTCACCTCCACCATGCGGGCCATGTGGCAGGGGCTGCACGACACCATCGGCACCGACGTGACCTGGGTGCCGAACTGTCCTCGAATGCTCGGGACAGCGGGCCTGGAGTCCGTGGCGGCGGAGATCCACGTGCCGCCGCTCGTGCCCGGCAGCCCCATCAACAGGTTCTGGGTCGAGACCTGGCGACGGGCCCGTCCTGCGATGACTGCGACACGGCTCGTCGACGAGGCCACCATCGACGACGCCGTGCGCTGTCTCGACGCGCCCGGCTTCCACGGGTTCTCGCCCGGCATGCTCACCGCCTGGGGCCGCCGCCCGTAGCGGTCACCGCGGCCCTCGCGAGGATCGCGCCGGTAGGAGTCCCCGCCGGGCACCGCGTACCCCTGGACTCCGCTCCGCCCACTTCGGTGCCGCCGGGCCGGACTGGACGGGCAGGTCTGTGGGCACCAGGGTGTGATGATGAACGACGATGCAGACGAGACGCCGCAGGAGCGGATGGCGAAGGTCGAGCTCTACCTGGAATCGGTCAAGGCCCGGATGGCTCCGGAGGACTTCGAGACGCTGCACCAGGCGGTGACGGAGATGAGCCGCCTGATCTCCGAAGGACACGAAGGCGTTCTGGAAGCGGGTGACCGCGAGAACTTCGCGGGCGATGTCCAGCGCGAGTTCCTGGCCGTGATGGCGATCGCGACCACCGGACGCATGGACCACGAGGTCATCGACATGCCCGGCCCGGACGGCAGCCCCGGCTACGCCGTCGTCACGCCGGAGGTCGCCAACGACCCTGCGGCAATCGCAGAACTACGCCAGCAGATCCACGAATGGACCACCGAGCAGCAGGCGATCAACAAGGAGTTGGACGGTATCGCCCGTGCCAGCGGCCTCGACCCGGAGGACTGACCCCCGCCCCAGGCCCGTCCGGCGACGGGCATCCGCGTCGGGCTCCGCGTCCTGCTGCGAGTCAGGCCAGGTCAGCCACCTCAGCTCAGGCCAGGCCAGATCAGGTCAGGTCAGGTCAGGTCACGCTCCGGGCCGGCTCACGTCAGCTGCCGCAGTCCGGTCTCCAACAGCGCGAACGCATGTTCCGCATCGGTCACCGCACCCGCACAGCGCTCGTCCGCCGGCTCCCCGGATGCCAGGCGTGCGGCGTTGTCCTGCGCCAGCGCCCAGTGGACCGCGACGATTTGGACGGCGGCCAGTCGCGCGGTGAGATCGGAGACGTCGGCAGTTTCGCGCAACGCCTGGGTGAGTGCGCGTTCGGCGCCGGTCTTGAACCGCTCCATGCGGGCCACCAGCGACGGCGCGTCGAGAATCATCTGATGGACCCGCCTCACCTGGGGATGGTCGTTGAGCCCGGTGATCGGGTCCCGCTCGCGCAGGCCCTTGAGGAAGTGCTCGCGCACGGCGGTCAACGGGGCAACACCGGTCGGCCGGGCCCGCACGACGCGGGCGATCTCCGTCTCGTGGTCGGCGAGGCGATGTACCACGAGGTCTTCCTTCGTCGGGAAGTAGGCGAAGAGGGTGCGTTTGGAAACCTCGGCCGCCTCGGCCACCTGGGCCACCGAGACCTGGTTGAAGCCGTGTTCCAGGAACAGCGTGATCGCCGCCTCGGAGATCGCCGCGTGGGTCCGCTGCTTCTTTCGTTCCCGTAGTCCTGGCTTGCCGTCCACGGGCGCCATCGTAGCAGCGACTTGCCCCGAGAGTATTTCTGCACCTGGTATACATTTACCCCGAGGCGAGAGACGAGGTGGAGTGAAGTGTTGACCGAGACCGAGACCGAGACCGTGAGTGAGACCGAGACCGGCATCGATACCGAGGTCGTCGTCGCGGGCGCCGGCCCGACCGGTTTGATGCTGGCGTACGAACTGGCTCTGGCCGGGGTGGAAACCCTGGTGCTCGAGAAGCTGGAGCGGCGCATCGAGCAGGTGAAGGGCGGCGGGATCCAGCCACGTACCGCTGAGTTGCTGGAGTCGCGCGGGCTGCTGGAGCCGTTGCTTCGGCGGGCCGTGGGGCACGAGCCGGTGGGCGGGCATTTCGCGGCGCTGCCCGTGCCGTTGGACTGCGCACCCTGGCGAACCAGGCATCCCTTCCCGATCGCGATCCCTCAGTGGGAGATCGAGGCAGTGTTCGAGGAGCGGGCGATCGCCGCCGGCGCGCGGGTCGTGCGGGGCACTGCCGTCTCAGGGGTCGCGTCGGACGACGACGGAGTGGTGGTCATGACGGCGGGCGGTCCGCAGGTGCGGGGCCGCTACCTGGCGGCGTGCGACGGCGGCCGCAGCACGGTGCGGAAGCTGCTCGGACTTCCGTTTCCCGGCAGGCCCGGGACCCATCAGGCGGTGCTGGCCGACATCCGCCTGTCCACCGTGTCGTCGCTGGTTCCGAGCCGGGTGGGTCATATGAGCGACCTGACCCGTCACGCGGGCGGTTACTGGGCCGTGCTGGTCCCCCTCGGCGGCGATCAGTACCGGTTCACCTTCGGGCGCACGGGCCAGGCGGACGAGACGGACCGGACGGACGACAACCGCGACACCCCCGTCACCCCGCAGGAGATCACCGCCGCGCTGCAGGCCGTGTACGGCCCTGAGGCCACCCTCGGCGCCGTGGACAACGCTTCCCGGTTCACCGACGCCACTCGGCAACTGGAGCACTACCGCACCGGCCGTGTCCTGTTCGCGGGCGACGCCGCCCACATCCACCCGCCGCTGGGCGGCCAGGGCGTCAACCTCGGTATTCAGGACGCGTTCAACCTCGGTTGGAAACTGGCCGCGGTGGTCCAGGACCGGGCGCCGAGCGGCTTGCTGGACAGCTACCACGCCGAACGGCATCCGGCAGGAGCGCAGGTCCTGCATCACACGTCGGCGCAGCGGGTCCTGGCCGCTCCGAACCCGAGCGAGGACGTGGCCGCCCTGCGTGACATCTTCACCGACCTGCTGCGGCTGCCCGACACCAACCGTCATCTCGCGGGACTGATGTCGGGCCTTTCACTGGGCTACGAGTTGCCCGGGGAGCATCCGCTCACCGGCCGGCGCATCCCGGACGCCGACCTGGTCACCGAAAGGGGCTCCACCCGGCTGTCGACGCTGTTCGGCGCGGGTCACGCCGTCCTGCTCGATCTGGCCGGCACCGTCCCGGCCGGACTCCGGCTCCCGCCACGGGTCGACCTCGTCCGTGCCGCATGCACCGACGATCTGGGCGCTGCCGCCCTGCTCATCCGTCCCGACGGCTACGTCTGCTGGGCCGGCGACGGCTCCGCCGTCCGCGGCGACACCCTGCGCGCCGCGATCACCGGCGATGTCGCGGCGGTGCACTGAGCCGGTGGCACCGTTGCACGGGCCACCGCAGTGCCGCAGGGCGCCGTGGGCGTGAAGTCCGCCCACGCCCTACGGTCCGGCAGGTCCCTTCCGTGCGACGTAGACGGTGTTGGCGGCAGTGCCCTGCTGCAGCGGATTGTCGAAATGGACGACATGGGCCTCGGACTCCGCGAACGTGTCCGCCAGCACGGCGCTGAAACTGTCGTCGGGCGGGTCGTTGGACCACAGCGCGAAGGCGCCGCCGGGCCGCAGCCGGCCGGCGAGCGCCCGCATCCCGTCAGGTCGGTAGAGCGCCTCGTGACGGGGGTGCAGGACCTGCCGGGGCGAGTGGTCGATGTCGAGCAGGACGGCGTGGAAACGGCGGCCCGGGTCGTCGGGATCGAGGCCACCGTCCTCGCCGACGCCGGCGAAGAAGTCGCCGTGGACCAGCCGGCAGCGCGGATCGTCCACCAGGCCGGGCCCCAGTGGTACGAGGCCGCGCTCGTGCCAGCCGATCACCTCGGCGAGCGCGTCGACCACGATCAGCGAGCGGACCCGGGCGTCGTCGAGGACGGCGCGAGCGGTGTAGCCGAGGCCGAGACCGCCGACGGCCACGTCCAGTCCCATCTCCGGCAGACCCTCGAGGCCGAGGCGGGCGAGTGCGATCTCGCCCGCTGTGAAGAGGCTGGACATGAGGTACTCGTCGCCGAGCTTCACCTCGTACACGTCCTCACCCGACCCCGGGTCACGCCGGCGCCGAAGAGAGATGTCGCCCATCGGCGTCGGCTTCCAGTCGAGTTCGGCGAAACGCACGCTCATCCTGCTCCCCTTCTTCGGTGCCGGCTGCCGGCCCCGGCCGCTCATCTCCGCCTGCGGCAGACGGAGCGGCCGGGTGGCCGGCGGGCCGCTGCCGCCCGTTGCCCGTGTACGGCGCCGGTCAGGCGTCGATGATCACCGGAATGATGAGGGGCTTGCGGCGGTAGGTACGGAACGCCCAGTTGGCCACCGCGCGGGCGATGAGCTGCTCGAGCTGGTGGGCGTCGCCGACGCCTTCCTCCGCCGCCTTGGCCAGGGTCTTCTCGATCACCGGGATCACGGGCTCGAAGGTGGAATCGTCGTGGACGAATCCGCGGGCCAGGAAGTCCGGTGCCTCCGCGAGCGCCCCGGTGTCGGCGTCCACGATCGCGACCACCGTCACCACGCCCTCCTCCGCGAGGGTGACGCGGTCCTTGAGCGATGCCTCCGTGGCGCCGCCGACCGTCATGCCGTCCACGTAGACATTGCCCGCGGGCACCTTGCCGGTGATCGACGCGCGCCCGTCGACCAGGTCGACGACGACACCGTCCTCTGCGATCACCACACGGTCCGGGTCCACGCCGGTGCGGACGGCCAGGTCGCCGTTGGCCCGCAGGTGGCGCCATTCGCCGTGCACGGGCATGACGTTGCGGGGCTTGACGATGTTGTAGCAGTAGACGAGTTCGCCGGCGCTGGCGTGGCCGGAGACATGGACCTTGGCATTGCCCTTGTGGACGACGTTGGCGCCCCAGCGGGTCAGACCGTTGATCACCCGGTAGATGGCGTTCTCGTTGCCCGGGATCAGGGAGCTGGCCAGGAGGACCGTGTCCCCCTTCCCGATGCGGATCACATGGTCGCGGTTGGCCATCCGGGAGAGTGCGGCCATCGGCTCGCCCTGCGATCCCGTGCACACCAGGGTGACCTTGTGTTCCGGAAGCTGTTCCAGGTCCTTCATGCCCACGACCAGGCCGGAGGGGACCTTCAGATAACCGAGATCACGGGCGATGCCCATGTTGCGGACCATCGACCGGCCCACGAAGGCGACCTTGCGGCCGTGCTGGTGCGCGGCGTCGAGCACCTGCTGGATGCGGTGCACATGGCTGGCGAAGCTGGAGACGATGACGCGCCGCGGAGCGGTGCGCATGACCTGCTCGATCGCGGGGTTCAACTCGCGTTCGGACGTGGTGAAACCGGGTACCTCGGCGTTCGTGGAATCGGTGAGGAACAGGTCCACGCCCTCCTCGCCGAGCCGGGCGAAGGCGCGCAGGTCGGTGATGCGGTCGTCCAGCGGGAACTGGTCCATCTTGAAGTCGCCGGTGTGCAGCACCATGCCGGCACTGGTACGGATCGCCACGGCGAGGC
This sequence comes from Streptomyces pristinaespiralis, assembly GCF_001278075.1. GTDB lineage: Bacteria > Actinomycetota > Actinomycetes > Streptomycetales > Streptomycetaceae > Streptomyces > Streptomyces pristinaespiralis. The sequence continues at coordinate 432,288 of NZ_CP011340.1, forward strand.
TGTCCGGGATGGAGTGGTTGACGGCGACGAACTCGCAGTCGAAGGGGCCGAACCCGCGCCGGTCGCCCTCGCGGACCCGCACGGGGCGCGGCCTGATGCCGTGCTCCTTGAGCTTGGCCTCCAGGAAGGCCAGGGTCAGCTTCGATCCGACGACGGGGATGTCGGACCGCTCGCGCAGCAGATAGGGAACGCCCCCGATGTGGTCCTCGTGCCCGTGTGTGAGGACGATGCCCACGACGTCGTCAAGGCGGTCGCGGATGGAGGTGAAGTCGGGAAGGATCACGTCCACCCCGGGCTGTGTCTCCTCGGGGAACAGGACCCCGCAGTCGACGATCAGCAGTTTCCCGGCGTGCTCGAACACCGTCATGTTGCGGCCGATCTCGCCGAGGCCGCCCAGCGCGACGACCCTCAGTCCTCCTGCCGGCAGCGGAGGAGCGGCTTTCAATTCGGGATGCGGATGACTCATACCCTGACGTTACCGAGAGACCGGGGGAAGTGATCCACTGCGGGTGGTCATGAGACGCGGTCCACCGTAACGGACTGCGGTCGCGGCAGGTGTCCGTGGGCCGGCGGGCACCGTGGAGAGGCGAGTGCGCGGTGGGCCGGTAACAGGTGTCGCGGGTGGTCCGCACGCCCGCAGTGCGGCGGAATTGCCTCGAGGACCGCGTCGTGGTCCGGGAGGGGAACGCGAACGCTGTGCGCCGGGCCCCTGGCCGCCCGGAAGGGCCGAGCCGATCGCCGAGCGGATCCCGGCCCGTACGCCGCCGCCGGTACCGGGCCGGGGAGCGCCACCGGGCCATGGCCGCTCGTGGACGGCCCCCGACGGCCCCACAAATCCCCCGCGAGGGTGACGAGGGAACGACCGCTGGGGTGATGTTGCTCCTCCCCAGGAGGTCCGGACCTCCCCGGTCTCCCGATTCACCGGTTCGGACCGTTTGAATGGCCACCTCGACCACCGTGGGTTTCCCTTGAGTTGGACCGCAACAACGTTCGAGTGGGAGGTGGCCGATGTACAACATGTGCGCCGAGCACGTAGCGACGGAGACCGGCACCGGCCTCCTGTGGCATGCCGTCGACGCCAACGGCAATGCCTTGTGCGCGCGGATCTTCAGCGCGGCACCGACACCGGACGGAGCCTGCGACCGTGAGGGCTACTGCAGCAGCTGCATGAACGCCGTGGCCGACGCGGTTCGCTCCTCTGCTGCCGCGGATCCTCGCGCCCCGGTCGGTGGTGGCCATCCGCATGGCCAGTGACGCCGCCCGGCAACCGCGCCGGCAGGGGCTCCTGCTGATCCCACGCTGGCGCGAGTCGGCGACCCGGCACCTCACGCCCACGAAGAGATCGCTGATCGTGACGTGGATCGCGTTCGGCGTCACTTGGGGAACGGTGCGGACCATCACCCACGGCATCCGCGGCGGCTGGCTGCCGTGGGGGAACATTTCCGCCAGGGGCCGGCACCTGCACCACTACAACATCGGCATCGCGACCCTCGCGGTCATCGGGATCATCGCCGTGCGCGGCGACGACCGTGCCGTCGCCCACCCCGCCATCGCCGTCTCGTACGGCGCGGGAACCGCCCTCATCGCCGATGAATTCGCCCTGCTCCTCGATCTGCAGGACGTCTACTGGGCAAGGCAAGGACGCCTCAGCGTGGATGTCTCCCTCGGCATCCTCTCCGCACTCGGCGCCTACCTGACGGCCGTGCCGTTCTGGCACGAGTGCGCTCGGGTGACCCGCCACCACCTGGCCTCCGCCGCCAGGCGGAACCTGACACCCACCGGCTGAGCTGCCCGCCCCGGGCCACCGTTGCGCCGACGGTGATCGGCCGGCGGGGGCCGTTCGACGGTGTGCCGGGAGGGCCCGGGTCAGGTGTGAACCGCGCGGCTTGCCCGTTCGAGGGCGGTCCGCGCCTCGCGCACGGTTCTGTGCACGATCTCGCGGCCACGGCCGGCTCGGCCCTCTGGGGCCGTTCGCGGTGCGCGGTGCCGCGCCGTCAGGGGCGGCGGCTCGAAAGGACGCAGAACTCGTTCCCCTCCGGGTCGGTCAGTACGACCCAGCTCTCGTCGCCCTGGCCGACGTCGGCGTGCCGGGCACCCAGGTCGAGCAGGCGACGGACCTCTTCGTCCTGCTCCCTGTCGGTCGGGTTGACGTCGATGTGGAGCCTGTTCTTGACGGTCTTGCCCTCGGGCACTCGCGCGAACGTCAGCACCGGTGGCACCGGACCGCGGTGGTTCTCGCCGTCGGGTGCCGCAGAGGGGCCGATGGTGACGATCCCGTCGTCCTGGTCCCGCACCTCGTAGTCGAGGACCGAGCACCAGAAACGGGCGAGCGCGGCAGGATCGGCACAGTCGATCGCGAGCTCGGTGAACCTACTGGCCATGTCAGGACCTCCCGGTCAAGTGACGTGTCGGGCAAGGGCACATGTCAGCGTACGGCGGGACCACATGCGCGCACCGAGGGCGTGACGCCGCACCCGCAGGTGCGGCGTCACCCGTCACGTCACTGCTCCTTCGTCGCGCCGCCCTCGCTCTCCCTGGCCAGGTTCGAGTTCCGGTACGAGTACGCGAAGTAGATCACCAGGCCGATCACGAGCCATACCGCGAACCGCAGCCAGGTCTGCCATGCGAGGAACGTGATCAGCCAGAGCGAGAACGCGACTCCGATCGCCGGCACGAAGGGCATCCCGGGGCAGCGGAACTGCCGCGGCAGCTCCGGCTGCCGGTAGCGCAGCACGATCACGGCGATGCACACCACGACGAACGCGAGGAGGATGCCGATGTTCGTGAGCTCCGCGGCCTCTCCGATCGGCAGGAATCCGGCGATCAGCGCCGAGCCCACCCCGACGATCCACGTCACACGCACCGGCACGTGCCGTGTCGGATGCGTCTTCGCGAACCACTTCGGCAGCAGCCCGTCTCGGCTCATGGAGAACCACACCCGGGTCACCCCCAGCATGAAGGTGAACATCACGGTGAGGATGCCGATGATCGCGCCCACCGCGATGAGGTTCGCGAGACCGGGCAGCCCCACCGACTCGAAGGCCGTGGAGAATCCGCTCTCCGGGTCGACCTCCGAGTAGTTCTGCATGCCCGTCAGAACCAGGCAGGCGAGCACGTACAGCACCATCGAGATCGCCAGCGAGTACATGATCGCCTTCGGCATGTGGCGCTGGGCGTCCTTGGACTCCTCCGCCGCCGTCGACATGGCGTCGTACCCGAACACCGCGAAGAAGACGGTCGCCGCGCCCGTGAACGCCCCGCCGACTCCGTACGGGAAGAACGGGTTGTAGTTGGAGGTGTCGATGTGGAAGAAGCCGACCACGATCACCAGCAGGACGACGAGGACCTTCAGGACCACGACGACCGTCTCGAACCGGGCCGCGTTCTTGATGCCGAGAGTGAGCAGGTAGGCGGTGAACAGGCACAGGATCACCGCGAACAGGTCCACCTGACGCCCTTCGCCCGTGCCCGGCGCGCCCAGCATCCACACGGGCAGGTCCACGCCCAGCGCCCCCAGGAGGAAGCCGAAGTAGCCCGAGATCCCGATGGCCACGACCGCCACGATCGCCGTGTACTCCAGCAGCAGGTCCCAGCCGATGAACCAGCCCGCCAGCTCGCCGAGCACGGCATAGCCGTAGGTGTAGGCCGAACCCGCCTTCGGGATCATGCCCGCGAACTCGGCGTAAGAGAAGGCCGCGGCCGCGCTCGCCACGCCCGCGATCAGGAACGAGACGAGCACCGCGGGCCCCGCCGTACCGTTCGCGACCGCGCCGGCGAGGGCGAAGATCCCGGCGCCGATGATGCCGCCGACACCGATGGCCGTCAGCTGCCCGAGACCGAGCGATCTGGTGAGCTGCTCGCTCGGAGCGCCTTCTTCGATCTGTTCGATGGGCTTACGGCGCAGTACGCCCTGCCTCATCCGGAGCCCTGCCATGAGTTCACCTCTTCGCAGACTTCTGTCGGCCGGTGGCGGCTCATGATGACCCAGGTCGGACGGTGGCGGAAGAAGACATGCGGTGCCGCCGAGGTGACAGTTCCGAGGAGGTTCGCCCAAAGACCACCGTCCCGGCCGGCGCCCGCCCTGGGGTGGGCCTGTCAGGGCCTCGGGTCCCTCGGGTCTGTCGTTCGGATCAGGCCGGAGCCCGGCAAGATCCGAACGAGAGGCCCCTAGATGTCCACGGCCGCCATCCCGGCCTCGTCGTAGCGCTCGCCGGCCGGCTCGGGGAGCTCGGCGGCGATGCGTGCGAGATCGTCCTCGGTCAGTTCGACCTCCGTCGCGGCGGCGTTCTGCTCGAGGTAGGTGCGGCGCTTGGTGCCCGGGATCGGGACCAGGTCGTCGCCCTGTGCCAGCACCCAGGCGATCGCGAGCTGCGCCGCCGTGACACCCTTCTCCGCGGCGATCTCCTTCACCTTCTCGGCGAGCGTGAGGTTCGTCTTGAGGTTGTCGCCGGTGAAGCGCGGGCCGCTGCGCCTGAAGTCCCCCTCGTCGAGCTCCTCCGGAGAGGAGAACCGGCCTGCCAGGAAACCGCGGCCGAGCGGCGAGTAGGGGACGAACCCGACCCCGAGCTCACGGCACGTGGGCAGCACCTCGGCCTCCGGGTCGCGGGTCCACAGCGAGTACTCGGTCTGGACCGCCGTGATCGGGTGGACGGCGTTCGCGCGGCGGATCGTCTCCGCCCCCGCCTCGCTCAGGCCGATGTGGCGTACCTTGCCCTCCGCGACGAGCTCCGCCATGGCACCGACGGTCTCCTCGATGGGTACGCGGGGGTCGACACGGTGCTGGTAGTACAGGTCGATGTAGTCCGTGCCGAGCCGTTCGAGTGAGCCGTGCACCGAGCTGCGTACGTGTTCGGCCGAACCGTCCTGCCGCCCGACGGTGCTCATGTCGCCCGGGACGGCGTCGTCCATCCGGTAGTTGAACTTCGTCGCGATCACGTACTCGTCCCGGTGTCCCCGGACCGCGCGTCCGACGAGCGTCTCGTTCGTGAGCGGGCCGTACATCTGCGCGGTGTCGAGGAAGGTGACGCCGATCTCGAGTGCGCGCCGGATGGTCCGGATGCCCTCGTCCTCGTCCGTGGAGCCGTAGAAGGCGGACATCCCCATGCAGCCGAGACCGATGGCGGACACCTCAAGGTCACGAAGCGTGCGCTGTTCCATGTGCGTACAAGCCCTTCCTTGCAGTTCGATCTTCGGTTCGGTGGCGGCGAAGCTCGCCGCGCGCCCGTCGGCGCGTCCTCCCCCACGGCGCGCGAGGCCGCACGGCCGCCGCCCCGTCGTCTCCCGCCCCGCATACCCAGGGAGCCGCAGATCGCGTGGATCGGCACCTCGGGGCCCTGGCCCTGGCCCGGGATCCCTGGCGTGAGGCTCGGCGCGGAGGCAGGGGAAGCGCGGCGCACCTTCTCGGTGGGCCGTGCCATGCACGCTAGGTCTTGGCGTGCACTCGAAGTCAAGGACCCGTGCGGCGGCGTCGCGTGGTGGCGCCGGGCCGCGAAGGCTGCGGCGAGGAGTTTGCGGGCGGCCGGGATCCGGAGCAGCGTGGACATGGGATGAGGCGCGGCACCGCGGTGCCGAGGGCTCACGACCGCCGGCGGGCCACTGCCGGGACGAGGAGGGAGTAAGCGATGACCACACCCGATGAGGGCGCGCGATCCGTGCCGGTCGTGGGCCGTCGGTACGACACGATCGAGAGCGTGGTCTGGGAGCCGAGCGAACGCTGGGTGCGCGCCATGAAGGGGGAGGTCAAGGTCGTGGACAGCCGGCGACCGGTGCTCGTGTGGGAGCCCGGCCGCCCCGTACCCCTGTACGCCTTTCCGGCCGACGACGTGCGCATGGATCTGCTGCGCGCGACCGCACGGCCGGCCAACCCCCGCCGTCATGCGGGCGCGACGCTCTTCTACGACCTGGTGCTCGCCGACGGGACGGTCCCGGCGGCGGCATGGACCTACCCCGGTGAGGAGCTGGCGGATCACGTCAGTTTCGAGTGGTTCGGGCGGGACGTGCTCGACCACTGGTACGAGGAGGACGAGGAGATCTTCGTCCACCCCCGTGATCCTCATAAGCGGGTGGACGCGCTGCCCAGCAGCCGGCACGTGCAGGTGGAGATCGAGGGCACTGTGGTGGCGGACACGCGCACGCCTGTCCTGCTGTTCGAGACGGATCTGCCGGTGCGCTACTACTTCCCGCGCGAGGACGTCCGCCTCGACCTCTTCACCCCGACCGGTTCGCACACCCGCTGCCCGTACAAGGGTGTGGCGACGGACTACTGGTCGTGGGCGGGCAGCGGCGACGTACGGCCCGACATCGCCTGGAGCTACCCCGATCCACTGCCCTCCGTGGGGATCATCAAGGACCGGGTGGCCTTCTACAACGAGTCCGTCGACATCGTCGTGGACGGCGAGCGTCAACAGCGCCCTGTCTCGTTCTTCAGCACACCGTCACGTGGGACGCCCTGAGACGGGGGCGGGACGCCGGGCAGGGTAGCGCGGGGTGATCGCCGGGCCGTGGACGTGCGAGGCCACCGCCGCTGGAACGCGGCAGCGGCCTCGCGATGTCACTCCGGTCTTGCGCAGTGCCGCCTATGAAGCCGTGCCGAAGTCCTGCGTCCAGTAGTTGTCGGGCTGTGCGAGGCCGACGCCGATCTCCTTGAACCCGCAGTCGAGGATGTTGCGCTTGTGGCCGGGGCTGGCCATCCAGGCCGCCATGACGCTCTCGGGGGTCGCGTAGCCGTAGGCGACGTTCTCGCCGTATGTGCTCCAGGTATATCCGGCACGCGTGATGCGGGCGCCCGGGTCGGATCCGTCGGAGCCCGTGTGGGACATGTTCCGGTGGGCCGCCATGTCCTCGCTGTGAGCCTGCGCGGCCTTGCTCAACTTCGCGTTCAACGTCACCGGGGAGCATCCGGCCTTGCCGCGCTCATTGTTGACGAGCGCTACGACGCGGGCGACATCGCCGGACGCCGGTGCCGTCGTGGAGGGCGCGGTCGGCTTCGGTGCCACCGGCTTGGGCGCGGTCGGCTTCGGCGTGGTCGGCTTGGGCACGGTCGGCTTCGGTGCCACCGGTTTGGGCGGGGTCGGCTTGGGCGCGGTCGGCTTCCGGGTGCTCGGCGGCGTGGTAGGCGTCCGCGTCTGCACCTCGGGCCGGGTCGACTCTCGGTCCCACTTGCCTGCGTCCCACCGCCGGTCGGACTCGTCCCGGTCCCATTGCCGGTCGGAATGTGCATTCTCCCACCGGCCGTGGGACCGGCTGTCCTGGCTCCCCTGCGGGTCCATACAGGCCATGGCGGCAGAGGGCACGCCCACGGCGGCCACGGCGAGGGCGGCGATGGTTATTTTCCGGTAGTGCGTCGTTCTGCGGTGCTTGCTCATGTGTGACCTCGATTGTCATCGCGGAGCGCCACCGAGATCTGTTGGCCCGGCCCGTCTGTGTGCGACCTGCGGCGGCGCCGTTTGCGGGGCGGCCATTGTCGGGACCGTCGCGCACGGAGGGCAACGAGCGCCTTCTACTACCGCGGTTCGTAGGCTCCAGCCGTCCCTTGCCAGGGGCGCACGAGCGTGCTGGCCCGCACGCGGAGTCTCCCAGGGCCGTGTGACGCCCCGCCAAAATCCCTTCACCGACGCAAAGGTGGGCACCTGCGCCAAGCTGGCCGAAGACCATCGCACACGGTGGGCGCTATACCCCTACCAAATGGACAATTAGCGCTATGTCACCGGGGGTGGCATCTACTATCGACCGTCCTGATACCGGAAACGACTGTGGCAGATGTCACGGAACCATCAATTCCGCTTCACTCCGACCGGCCGCTTCACCCCGCCGGGCCGGAGCGTTCCCGTTCGCAACAGGACCGCGCGACATGAACCGCCACAGCCTGATCCGCGGAGCCGGGCGCCGCTGACGCGGCAGCGGCGCCACCATCGGCTCGAACGCACGGGGGCGGAGACGCGTCAGGTCACATCCGGAAGCCGCTCGCTCCGTGGGGCATCGCAACCCGTGGACACCTGCCGATCGCGCGCCCGGCGGGGGCGGGGCCCGGCAGCTGACAGCAGACGATTCCGCACCTGCTCCGGCGGTGTGATTGGTCCGTTCGTATCCGCCGGGGTGCGCGTGGTGCGGTGGGCGGTGACGGTGGTGCGAGCGCCGGTCGAACGCCGGTGCTTGGTGCTGTGTGAGGGAGTCACATGATGTCGCAACGCAATACCGTCGTCCGCAGTCTGCACGACCTGGGGCTGGCAGCCTGGTTCGGCGGTTCTCTGATGGGAGCGGTCGGGTTGAACGGGGCGGCCTCGGCGGAGGGCGGTCCGGGGCAGGAGGCCGCGCGGTTCGCCAGTGCGGGCTGGGCCAAGTGGGTGCCGGTCAACGCCGCGGCGATCGGGGCCCATCTGGTCGGCGGCAGCGGGTTGCTGGCCGTGAACGCTCCCCGGGTCGCGGGCCAGCAGGGAGTGGCGGTCTCCACACTGGCCAAGACGGTGCTGACCGGTGCCGCGCTGGCCGCCACCGCCTACAGTCGCGTTCTGGGCAAGAAGATCGAACTGGCCTCGTCCGATGACCCCAAGGACATCGAGAAGGCCTCCCGCCACCCCGTCGACACCGTCAAGGCCCAGCAGCAGCTGCAGCGCATGCAGTGGGTGGTTCCCGCTCTGACCGGCGGCCTGGTGATCCTCAACGCCCTGCACGGCGAACAGCAGCGCGCTGACCAGCAGGCGTACGGGATGTGGCAGCGGGCGCGGTCCATGGGCCCGGCCCTGATGCACTCCGGATTCCACGGGTTCGGCAATCATGGGACGCGGTGCTGACGAACCACCTGTCGGACGCCGGTGGCCATGCCCATGAGTACGGGGTCCGACCCGCCTCGTGCGGTCTCCGCCCGACGGATCGACGGCCCCACCGCCGCCCCGGCTGTGCCCGGGGCGGCACAACGTGGCGTGAGCGCCCCGTGCGCAGGCCCGGACCAGGTGACAGGCCCGGACCCGGTTGATGTGGGCCGGCGGTGCGTGCGGAGCACGGCGGTGGAGCTCTTCCCGGGACCGTCGGTCGGCGTCTGCGCGTCGGTCGCCGCCCGGGCAGGGCGGAGGGTGCCCGTCACCGGCGGTCGGTCAGAACTGCTTGGCCCACACATGCGCGTCGCCGCGGTCGTTGGCGTCGGCGTTGTGGGCGACCTCCTGGCCCGGGGCCAGGCAGATCGTCCGCTCGCCGCCGTCCGACGGCCACTGGATGGCCTCCGCGTGGACGATGACGTGGTCCTTGATGCCCGGCCCCGAGATGCCGTGGTTGGCCCATGACGAGTCCTCGTCGGCGATCCAGCTCTCCCACCATTCGTCGTCCCCGGACGAGGCGAACACCTTGCCCTCTGGGTCGGTGAAGTTGACGTCGCGCCAGACGCAGAGCGATCCGCTCGGGCACGGCGCGGCGTTCGCCGTGGCCGGTACGGCGAGGACGCTGCCTGCGGCGATCAGGACGGCGGAAAGCCGGGCGAGCAGTCGGTGGGCCGGCTGCTCCGGACGCCGTCCAGCTTGTCCCACCACTCCCAGTACGACGCGTAGTCGCCGCCGTGGACCGTCCGGTACAGGCAACCGCCGCCTGCCGGGAAGTGGAGGGCGTGGAAGGTCTCCTGGCTCTGGTTGCTGAACGACTTCGCGTGCCGCTTGACGTGGGGCGCGGCCTCGGCGACGCCTGTGCCGTTGTAGCACCAGCCACCGCCGGGGCCCATCTCGTCCGGCTCGGGCCAGAAGCAGACGTGTCCCAGCGGGCCGATTCGACGGCGGGCGGCGTACGGGCGGGGCCGGTCTCGGCGGCCGGGGTGGCGGCGGCGCAGACGACGGCGGTCGACAAGGCGGCGGCTCGCAGGCGCACGCAGGCGTCCTCGCAGTGCGGTGAACGGTGGTTGCGGCTGCAGCCTCCCACGCCGCAACCACGGGCCGCATTCAAGATCACCCGTGACGGCGAGTAGTCATACCGGCTCGGCCCTGTGCGCCGGAAAGGCCCATGGCAGGCGGAGCCGACGGAAGCGAAGCTTGCAGGTCAGCATGCCTGCGGCCCCGGCGGTCCCGGGCCCGCGGCCATGCCGGCAGGTCCGCGGAACATGCCCGGCGTGGGAGGCCGGTGAGACCCGGCCGGGCTCGGGGGCAGGAGCTCCCCGGCAGGGGGCGCGACGTACGCTGGAACGCATGACCGAGCGCAAACCGCCAGGCGTCAGCTTCGAATCCTGGGTCGACAAGCAGATCCGCGAGGCCACCGAGCGTGGCGAGTTCAGCGATCTGCCCGGGTTCGGCCGGCCGCTCCCCACCACCGGCGACACCTATGACGAGATGTGGTGGATCAAGGGGAAGATGCAGCGTGAAGGGCTCGGCTTCCTGCCGCCGACACTCGCCCTGCGCAAAGAGGCGGAAGAGGCCCTGGACAAGATCGGACGGGCGCCGTCGGAGGCCGTCGTGCGGCGCGTCGTCGAGGACATCAACCGGAAGATCGCGGCAGCGATCCGCCGGCCGCCGCCCGGACCGCCCCTCGGGCTGAAGCCGTACGACGTGGAAGCCGTCGTCGAGGATTGGCGACGCGGCCGCACCTGAACCGGGCTGCCGCACCCTCACCCCCGTACAGCCGCACCCTGCGAACGCGGAGCGGCCGCCCTCGGCCTGCCCTGCCGATCACGCCGGCTCGGCACCGAGCCACGACGCGACCGCCCGTGCGATCGGCAGCCCCGTCTCCAGCTCCACGAAACCGAACTGCCCGCCCTGGTTGCACTCGAGGAACCACCACGTGCCTGTCGAGTCCTCCGCGAAGTCGAAGGCGCCATAGGCGAGTTCGGTCTGCTTCTTGTACGCCTCGACGGCCCTGGCCACCTGGGCCGGCACCTCCACCGGCTCCCACTCGTGGCCGGTGTCCCCGTAACGGCCGTCGACCTGGCCCGGCTCCGCGGCCTTGCGGGCGGCGAAGTGCTGGTCCCCCACACTGGTCAGCCGGATGTCGGCGCGCTTGGCGACATAGCGTTGCAGCAGTGTCGGCGCCGCCGCCACACCGGAGAAGTCGGCGTCCGGCGGCACGAGCGTGGTCGGCAGCGCCATCGGCGGATCCCCCGGCGACTTCCCGGACACCGACTTCACGACGACGTTGCGGTACTGGTCCGCGAACTGACGTGCCATCGACGGATGGGTCGTCAGCAGTGTGGCCGGCACCGGGAAACCGCTCTGGTGGGCGACGCGCAACTGCCACGGTTTGCGCCGGGCCTTGGCCGCGGCGCTGGGATGGTTCATCCACCGCGCGTCCGTGCAGTCGAGCATTCCGTACAGGGCGTGTGCGGTCTCGACGCTCAGCCATTCGGACGGTTCCGCGGCGTGTGCCGCCGGTTCACCGGGCCTGCGGATCCAGACGGACCGCAGGCCCTGCATGCTCGCCACACGACCGCCGATCGACAGATATCCGCGGAATTCCCCGCGTACGTACTCCGCGGACAGAGCCCCCGTGCCAGGGAGGTCGGCGGGGTCGAACCGGACGAGCGGGACGCCCTGTTCGTGCAGTTCCGCCACGACCATGTCAGCGGTGACGTCCGCCTCGCACGTGAGTACCAGCACTGTCACGACGCACGCCGGTCAGTCGTCGAAGTGGGTCGCGGAGCCGGCCTTGGAGGTCGTCGTCCCGGCGACGGCGAGCAGACCGCGGTCCATGATGGCGGGTCTGCCGTCGGGCAGAACGTTCAACTGCAAGGCGGCGTCGTACGCATAGGGGGCGATGCCCGTGCTCGGCTCTGCCGGGCGTGCGAAGTTCCACGCGAACGGTTTCATGTCTTTTCCTCCCCTGCCCGTGCGCGCCTGCCCGGGCTCCTCATGTGACAGTACGTGTTTACGAAGTAATGGTTTCATTACGCACCGTGACAATATGAACGCTGTTTCTCTTCGGCTTCCCCCATCCGGGACCACCGGACCACAGCTCCGCGGCGGCACCCCCACCGCCCGCTTCACTGCTGTCCGCTGCCTTCCGGCGCCGTCAAGACAGACGCACCATCAGCCCCACAGGTTTCACACCATGGCTCCAACGTGACGGAGGCGACACTCCAAACCTCCTCGATCCAGGACATCCCGGCGAACGGGTGGGCCGGCCGGCATCGAAGCTTCAAGTCACGCCGTCGGGGCAAGCGTTCGTCCAGGATTCCGTTTTCCCCGGATCGGCAAGGATTGGCGCACTGATGAGCGAATATGAGCGTTCTCACACGATGCCCGCTCTCCCCGAGCATGTCTACGACCAGGCTGCCCAGGTGGACCAGCTCGACAGCTGGCTCCCCGAGGCCCTGCACGTCAGGGCCGAGGAACTGCCGGCGGTCACCGTGCACGAGGACCGCACGGACGAGGACATGCCCGCGCTGCTGAAGGCGGAGAAGGACCAGATGCGGGTCGAGTGGGGAACGCGGAACGGGGGCGCCTACGCCGGATGGCTCCAGGTCGCCGGAATCGGCTCCGGTGCCAGCGAGGTCACCGTCCACCTGTCGTTCTTCGACGAGTCGCACGACCCCGGGGAGCAGGCCGTGAACGACGCCCTCGACCAGAGCCTGCGGCGGCTCGAGGAGCAGGTGCGGATCAGGGTCGAAGGCGCCGCCGGCTGAGAAGGGCCCGGTGCCGCTCGGCGGGCTGGAGCGGGACGGGTCAGGACGAGCAGTGCTCCAGCGCCTCGTGGGCCGCTTCCTGCGCCGCCCGGCGGTCCGCGTCGACGAGGCCGATGCGGGTGCGCCGGTCCAGCAGGTCCGACGCGTCGAGGGCGCCCTCGTGCCGTACCGCCCAGACCAGTTCGGCCCGGGTGACGGGGTGGCCCGGCACTGCGGGCGCGGCGAGGGCCGGGTCGGCGAGGCCGAGGGCGTGCACAGCCGGTGCCTCCACGCCGTAGCGGCGGACCAGGCGCCGGGGCGCGTCGAGCCTGGCGAGCACCCCGGCCGGGGCCGCCCCGACGAGCGGAAGGGCGGCCGTGCGGCTGGGCCCCGCGCTCACGCCGCCCGCGACGAGTGCCGCGTCCACGGCGTCCTCGGCCATGCGGCGGTAGGTGGTGAGCTTGCCCCCGACGACGGTGACGACGCCGTCGGCCGAAGTGAGGACCGCGTGCCTGCGGGAGATGTCGGCCGTCCTGCCGGGCCCGGCCGGGCCGTCGGGGCCCGCCGCCGCGCCGGTGTCCAGGAGCGGCCGCAGGCCGGCGAAGGCGCCGACCACGTCGTCGCGGCTCAGGGGCACGTCGAGGGCCGAGCCGAGGACGTCGAGGAGGAAGCCGATGTCCGTCTCGGGCACGTCGGGCACGTCGGGTACCGGCCCTTCGACCGGTTCGTCGGTGAGTCCGACGTACACCCGGCCGTCGCCCTGGGGCAGGACGAGGACGAAGCGGTTGGACTCGCCGGGGATCGGGATGTGCATGCCCGCGGTGAGGCCGCCCAGGTCCTCCGAGCGCAGTACGAGGTGGGTGCCTCGGGAGGGGCGCAGCCGGACGTCGTCGACGAGGCCGCCCGCCCAGACGCCTGCGGCGTTGATGACGGTGCGGGCCCGGATGTCCAGTTCCTCGCCGGTGAGTTCGTCGCGGACGCGGGCGCCGGTCCCGGTCAGGGCGAGTGCGCGGGTCCGGGTGAGGATGTGGGCGCCGTGGGCGGCCGCGGTTCTGGCGACGGCGGTCACCAGGCGGGCGTCGTCGGTGAGTTGACCGTCCCAGGAGAGCAGGCCGCCGCGCAGCCCGGTCGGGCGCAGGACGGGCGCCATGTGCCGGGTCTCGACGGCGGAGAGCGTGCGGGGCGCGGGGAGGGTGGTGCGGGAGGTGCGGGCCGAGGCCCGCAGGAGGTCGCCGGCGCGCAGCCCCGCCCAGGTCACGGCGGCCTGGCCGCGGGAGACGAGAGGGGTGAGCGGCAGGACGAAGGGCTGAGGGCGGACGAGGTGGGGGGCCGTGCGTTCCATGAGGATGCCGCGTTCGACGGCGCTCTCGTGGGCCACGTCGAGGTGGCCGGTGGCGAGGTAGCGCAGGCCGCCGTGGATGAGCTTGGAGCTCCAGCGGGAGGTGCCGAAGGCAAGGTCGTGGGCGTCGATCGCGGCGACGGTGAGTCCGCGGGAGGCGGCGTCGAGGGCGGCCCCGGCGCCGGTGGCCCCGAGGCCGACGACGAGGACGTCGACGGTGGCGCCTTCGGCGAGCCGGGCCAGGTCGCGGCTGCGGCGGGCGGCGTTCAGGGACGCCGCCCGCGGTCCTTGGAGCGGGGGCCCGGCTGCCGCGCCGGCGGCACGGTCGGGGCGGCTCGATCGGCTCGGGCGGCTCATGGTGTGAGGGTCCTCTCCAGGATGGTCCGCAGTTCGTCGAGGAAGGCCGTGTCGGCGAGTTGGGGCTCGTCCTCCTCGGTCATGGTGCGCAGCGAGAGCGTGAAGGACTGCACGACGAGCAGCAGGGAGCGGGCTTGGCGGTCGGGGTGGGACCGGCGGACGGATCCGTCGGCGTGGCCCTCCGCCAGTCCGCCCGCGATGAGTCCCAGCAGCGCGTCCTGGCTCGCGCCGCGGCGGTCGAGGACGTACGGGAGCAGCAGCTCGGGGTCCACATCGATGATCTTGTGGAAGAGCGGGTGGGCGCGGAAGGCGGTGACGCCGGCGACCAGTCCCTCGACCAGCCTCTGTCGTGCGGATGCGCCGGGTTCCGGTTCGGGCATGGCGCCGACGGCGAGGGCGATCCACTCCCTGGTCATCAGGTCGCCGACGAGGGTGCGCACGTCGGGCCAGCGGCGGTACAGCGTCATGCGGGAGACGCCGGCGCGCCGTGCGATGTCGGTGAGGGTGGTCCGGCGTACGCCGACGGCCAGGACGCAGTCGCGTGCCGCGTCGAGGACGGCATCTCCGTCCGAGTGGTTGTGACGAATGGGCGTCATCTGTCACAGTGTAATGCCAGTGCAGGCCGCGCGGCAGTGCGCCCCGCGAAAGCCCCGCGTAACCGATGGTGAGGAAACAGCCCCAGTGGACATGTTGTGGAGCGGCTGGGGCGACCCGGCCAAGGCAGCCCCGCTGCCGGACACGGTGACCGGCCTGCTGCGCGATCTGCTCGGCGTGACACCCCGGGAGAGCGGCCCGGCCTCGCTCGAGGAGATCGACGTCCCGCCGTCCGGCCTGACCGCCGCCGCACGCGCGGCGCTCACGGACTGTGTGGGCGGGGACGCGTACGTACGTACCGACGCGGAGAGCCGGGTCCGCCACACCCGCGGGAAGTCCACGCCCGACCTGCTGCGCATCCGGGCCGGCGAGGTCGACGACATACCCGCGGCCGTCGTGCTGCCCGGCAGTCACGACGAGGTGACCGCTGTCCTGCGGGCATGCGCCGAGCACGCGGTGGCCGTCGTCCCCTTCGGCGGCGGCACCTCCGTCGTCGGCGGGCTCGCCCCCGAGGGCAAGCACTGCTTCGTCGCACTGGACCTGCGCCGGCTCGACGCGCTCGTCCGTGTCGACGAGATCTCCCGCACGGCCGTCCTGCAGTCCGGGATGCGCGCACCTCGCTGCGAGGAGCTGCTCGGTGAACTGGGCTGGACGCTCGGCCACTTCCCGCAGTCCTACGAGTGGGCCTCCGTCGGCGGTTTCGCCGCGGCCCGCTCCAGTGGCCAGGCCTCGGCCGGCTACGGCCGCTTCGACGAGATGGTTCTCGGTCTCACCCTCGCCACCCCGGAAGGGACCCTGGAGGTCGGGCGGGCCCCGCGCTCGGCGGCCGGCCCCGACCTGCGGCAGCTCGTGCTCGGCTCAGAGGGCGCGCTCGGGGTGATCACGTCCGTGACCGTACGCATCCGGCCGCTGCCCGAGACCCGGGTCTACGAGGGCTGGCGCTTCGCGTCCTTCGAGGCCGGCGCCGCGGCCCTGCGCAAGCTCGCCCAGGACGGCCCCCGTCCGACCGTGCTGCGCCTGTCGGACGAGACGGAGACCTTCGTGGGTCTGGCTCAGCCCGACCGGATCGGCAGCACGGAGGAGGGCGGTACGTCCGCCGGCTGCATGGCGATCGCCGGCTACGAGGGCACCGCACAGGACACCGCCGACCGGCGCTCGAAGGCCCGGGAGGTGCTGCTCGCCTGCGGTGGCGAGTACGTCGGCGAGGAGCCCGGCGAGCGCTGGGCCCACGGCCGTTACAACGCCCCCTACCTGCGCGATGCGCTGCTCGACGCGGGCGCTTTCGCGGAGACGCTGGAGACGGCGTGCTTCTGGTCCGCCCTGCCGGGGCTCTACGAGGCGGTGCGCCAGGCGCTCACCGTCACGCTGACCGAGGAGGGCACGCCTCCGCTGGTGATGTGCCACATCTCCCACGTGTACGAGAACGGCGCATCGCTGTACTTCACCGTGGTCAGCGCACAGGGTGACGACCCGGTGGCCCACTGGGCGCCGGCGAAGCGGGCTGCCAACGACGCGATCATCGCGGCCGGGGGCACCATCAGCCACCACCACGGCGTCGGCACCGACCACCGCGACTGGTACGCGCGGGAGATCGGCCCGGTCGGGGTCCGTATCCTTCAGGCCCTCAAGGCCGAACTCGACCCGGCCGGGACACTCAACCCCGGCGTCCTCATCCCCGTCCGCTGACCGGCCCCCTGCCTTCCGGAGGCGCATTCATGCGACAGTTCACCGCCGTCGTCAATCCCGCCGCGGGCGGGTCGAGCGGTACGGCGGCCCTGCTCCCGCTGGCCCGCCTCCTGAGGGAGGCCGGGGCACGGTTCGACACGCAGTACAGCCGCAGCCTGGAGCACGCCCAGGACGTGGCACGCCAGGCCGCCGGGCAGGGGGATGTCGTGCTGGCCGTCGGCGGGGACGGCATGGCCGGCCGCGTCGGCGGGGCGCTCAGCGGTTCCGACGCCGTGTTCGGCGTCGTCCCCGCCGGGCGCGGCAACGACTTCGCCCGGGCCCTGGGCCTGCCCTCACGGACGGAGGAGCTGGCGGACCTGCTGCTGAACGGCTCACCGCGGCCGGTCGACACCATCGAGGTCACCTCCGCCGTCCACGCCGGGACATCGGTGCTGGGCAGCGTGTACGCGGGCGTGGACGCGGTGGCCAACCGGCACGCCAACACCTCACGGCTGCTGCGGGGTGCCGCGTCCTACTACGCGGGCGGTCTGCGCGCCGTGCTCGGCTGGCGGCCCGCCGCCTACCGCATAACGGTCGACGGCACCGAGCACGAACGGCGCGGCTACACGGTCGTCGCGGCCAACTCGGGCTTCTACGGCTTCGGTCGCAACATCGCACCGGGCGCACGGCTCGACGACGGCCTGCTGGATGTCGTCGTGATCAACCACGCCCCCAAGCGGCTGTTCTTCGCGATGATGAACGAGCTGAAGACGGGCGCCCACCTCGGGCGGCCGCAGGTGGAGATCCTCAGAGGCCGGGAGATCCGGATCGAGGCCGACAGGAGCGTGCCGTACGGCGCGGACGGCGAGGTCGACGCGGCCCTTCCGGTGACGGTCAGGGTCCAGCCGGGCGCACTCCACGTGATCTGCTGACGCCGGCGCGGCGTTCGGGAGCGCGCAGCGCCGTTCTCGTGGCGGGCCGGCAGCGTTTTCCGGCGGCCGGCCCGGCGGGGCCGCCGTCAACGATCGCCCTCTCCACCCGGCGTTACCACCGTCGGGACGGGCTCGTGAGCACCGCGTACCGCCTTCTGAGCGAGGCCGGCTGACCGCCACGGGAGACGCGCCGGTGCGACGGCCGACCGCCACGAGGGACGCGCGGGGGGATTCGGCCGACGACTGCGGGTTACACGTACCAGGTCCCTGTGATGCCGTGAAGGCCGTCACCGGCCGGCCGGGCCGGCCGGTGACGGGCGTGAAGTGGAGGTGACCGGTGGCCTTGCGGCGCTGGGTGGCGTGGGAGCTGTCCGCGGTGTGGACCTCCGTACGGAGGGCCCTGACGGAGGCCGGGTCCGAGCGGGACCTGGCGGTCCAGTCTCTGAAGGCCGCCGGCGCCGCCGTACTGGCGTGGGCGCTGGTCGGCTGGTGGTGGAACGCGCCGATGGCCCTGATGGCGCCATGGACCGCGGTGGTCCTGGTGCAGAGCACCGTCTACCGCTCGCTGCGGGCCGGGACGCAGCAGCTCGTCGTGATCGCGCTCGGTACGCTGCTGGCGACGGGGGCGGCCGCGCTGACCGGGAACACCATGGCGGCGATGGCCCTCGCCCTTCCTCCGGCGGTGCTGCTGGCGAACTACTCGCGCTTCGGCGACCAGGGCGTCTACGCGCCGACGACCGCCATCTTCGTGCTCGCGTACAGCTCCTTCTCCGGGACGGCCATCGCCCACCGCCTCTTCGAGGCGCTCGTCGGGGCGGCGATCGGCATCGGCGTGAACGCCCTGGTCCTGCCCCCTGTGCACCTCCGCGACGTGCGGGACAGCCTGGACAGGCTCGGCCGTGGCAGCACGGATCTGCTGCGTGCCATGGCCGATGACCTGGAGAGCGGTTACGACCGGACGAGCGCCGAACAGTGGCACGAGGGTT
Source organism: Streptomyces pristinaespiralis (assembly GCF_001278075.1). Lineage (GTDB taxonomy): Bacteria > Actinomycetota > Actinomycetes > Streptomycetales > Streptomycetaceae > Streptomyces > Streptomyces pristinaespiralis. The sequence goes on from NZ_CP011340.1 coordinate 450,726, forward strand.
CCCGGCGGCTCGGCGGCCCCGTCCAGGACCTGCGCAACGCCCGCGGCTGGACTCAGGAGAGCTACCGCTTCAATCCGGGCTACCGGCTACGGCGGCGGACGGACCCCCCGCCGGACCACTGGGACACGTACTGGACCGAGCTCGCCGACCGGCTCGAGTCGGTGACGGCGACGCTGGTGGACATGACGGGTGAGTGGCGCAGCCTCGCGTCGCCGCCCGGCCCCGCGCTGCGCTGCCTGCCGGAGCTGTTCCGGGCCATGGCGGACGTCTGCGAGGCGGACCGGGCCGCGCTCGGCGCGGCGGCGCCGCCCGACGGCGACGCGCGCAAGGCGGCGATGGGCCGGGCCTGGGAGGCCCATCACCTGCTCAAGCGCCATCTGATGGCCCACGACCACGAGACGGTGACCGCGGTGGGCGGGCTCGCGGCTCAGACACAGCAGTCGCTGTACCTGCTGGAGGCCGGGCCCGCTCCGGCCCGGCAGTCGTGACATCCGCACGTCGCGCGGGTCCGGGCGGCCCGGCGTCCGGGGCGACGTGCGTGTCCGGCCGCCCTCGTGCCCGGCCTTCGTGCGAGCCGGACCGGTGTCAGCAGGTCCAGTCCTTGTCGGTGTCGAGGTCGCCCTGGCGACGCTGGGTGAAGGAGAACCAGTTGCCCGAGTCGTCGCGGAAGATCGCCTCGGTCCCGTAGGGGCGCTCCTGCGGCTCGGAAAGGAACTCCACGCCGCGTGCCTTGAGCTTCTCGTAGTCGCCGTGGATGTCGTCGGTGGCCAGGACACCCGCGCCGAGGACTCCCTTGGAGACGAGGGTCGTCATGGCCTCCGCGGACTCGGGGTCCATCGAGGACGCGCTCGGCACCATCAGCGTCAGCTCCACGTCGGGCTGGCCCTTCGCGCCGACCGTCAGCCAGCGCATGCCTCCCTCGCCCATGGTCATGTCCGTCCGCACTTCGAGGCCGAGTTTTTGCGTGTAGAACTCCTTCGCCCGGTCCTGGTCGAGCACCCAGACGGTGGAGATGGCGAGGCCCTTGATCATTTCGTGCTCCTGGATGAGAGGTTTCTGCGGCCCTGCCACCGTAGGCAGCGAGGCCCTGCGCCTGCTTCTTCAGAATTGCTGCGCCTGAGAGCTCGTCCGTCAACGTGTCGGCCGGCGTCGTCCCCCCTCCCCCGGCCGGGCCGATCGTCCCGGCCTGCGATGAGTTCCGGACGGGTCGCGAGTCTGCACCGGTGAGCGTCGTAGCACGCGTACGCCGCCGCCCCGGCACGAGACACCACGGAGGACACCATGGCCACCACGCCGGACGAACCGACCAACGCGCTGCCCGGCCGTCCGCCCGTGGTGGACATGGCGACCTGGCAGGCTGCCCGTGACGAGCTCCTGGTCCGCGAGAAGGCCCACACCCACGAGGGCGACGCCATCGCCGCGGCCCGCCGGCGGCTGCCGATGGTGGAGTTCGACGGGACGGTGGAGGTCGTCGGACCGGACGGCCCCGTCCCGTTCCTGGACCTGTTCCAGGGGCGCGACGAACTCGTGGTCTACAAGCACATGTGGTACGACGGCGCGCCGCACCAGGGGCAGTGCGAGGGCTGCACCACCACGGCCTGGCATCTGAAGGACGCCGTCTATCTCAACGCCCGTGGCGTCTCGTTCGCCGTGCTGACCACGGGCCGCCCGGAGGAGGTGGCCTCCTACGTGGAGTTCATGGGCTACACCCAGCCCTGGTACTCGGTACGGGGCGCGGACGCGCCGGTCGGCGGTGACATGGGCTACCTGACCTGCTTCCTGCGTGACGGCGACCGGGTGTTCCTCACCTACTCCACGACGGGCCGTGGCAACGAGAGGGTCAACGGGTCCCTCGGCCTGCTCGACATGACGCCCTACGGCCGCGGCGAGGCGTGGGAGGACAACCCCGACGGCCGGCCCGAGGGCCGTAGCCCGTGCTGGTCCTGGCGCTCGGACGCGGACGGGAACGCCACCTGGGGCCCGACCAGCCGCCCCGTGCCGCAGTGGACCCGCCCCGGCGCGACCCCCGTGGAGACGCTCGGCCGGCACGGCACCCACCATTGACGCGCCTGAGCCGGCGACGACGACTTCACGGACGCTTCTCCACAGGCGCGCGGGACGGCGAGAACCCGCCGGCCCAGAGCATCGCGTAGCACCCGGGTATGAGGGCGGCGCCGCGGCCCACGTGCTTGGCGCGGTACTCGCTCGGTGAGAGTCCGGTCTGCTTCTTGAAGCGGGCGGAGAACGTGCCGAGGCTGCTGAAGCCGACGAGGGTGCAGATCTCGGTGACGGAGAGATTCGCGGTGCGGAGCATCTCCTCCGCCCGTTCGACCCGGCGGCGGGACAGGTACTGGCCCGGTGTCTGCCCGTACACGGCCTTGAAGGCCCGGACGAAGTGGTAGCGGGAGTATCTGGCGTGGGCGGCGATCGCGTCGAGGTCGAGCGGTTCCGCCCAGTCGCGGTCCATCGCGTCCTTGGCGAGGCGCAGCTGCCGTAGATGGTCCGGGTTCGTCACGCTCCCATGCTGGCACGGGGCACCGACAGCGGGGAGCGCCGGAGCGGGTGGGGGCCATTGACGCTTGAGGGGAACATCTGGTCGGATCGTGTTGTTCTACGCCAAACAGGTCACAGCGATACCGCGTGCCTGCCGTTCCCGGCTACGGATTCCGGCTGCCCATGATGCTCTCCCGAACTGCACCCGCCGCCCTCATAGGCGTGACCGTCCTCCTCTCCGGTTGCGCCGGCGCGGGAGCGGCCGAAGGTTCCGGCACGGCCGGCAAGGCGGCCGTCAGCGCCGCGGCGCCGGCCAGGGCCACCGCCGACGCACGGGGCACCGCCACTCCCCCCTCCCCCGCCGCGCCCGTCTCCGGCTCCGGCGCGCCCGCGTCCACGGAGCCGCCCGCCCCGGCCTTCGATCCCCGCACCGAGGCCGCGGTGCTGTCCGTCCCGGCGATCGGGCTCGAGGACCTGCGGGTGGTGCCGTACGAGGGCACCACCGACGACTGGCCGGGCACCCGGATCCAGAACCGGGGTGTGGCGGCGAGTCCGTACGGCGACCGGGGTGGCGTCGGGCCGGGCGAGGTCGGCAACTATCTGGTCACCGCGCATCGCCTCTCCTCCGGCGGGCCGATGCGGGACGTGCCGGCCCTGGACAAGGGCGATTCCGTGTTCGTGACCGCGGGCGGTTCGGTGTACGAGTACGTGATCACAGAGACCCGTCAGACGTCGTTCCGCTCGGAGCGTTCGCTCGCCGAGCAGCGGGCCGCGGTACCGGGCCACCCCGGCGAGCGCCCCACCAAGGCGATGATCACCCTCTCCACCTGCGCGACTCCCGAGGACGACGCGGCGGGCAACTTCTGGCGGGACGACAAGGGCAACCCGGAGCACCGCATCGACAAGATCGGCGTGCTGCGCGAGGTGTCCGACCGGTAGACGGCACGGCGCCGCCCGGCCGCCCCCTCAAGGGGACCGGCCGGGCGGCGGCCGTATCGGCGCTTGTCAGGCCGCGAAGCGCTCCCACACGCGGTGGCTGCCCAGGAGCCGGGTGATCTCCTCGAGCGTGCCCTCCTCGCCGCGGCCGGTCACCACTCCCGGCGCGTCGGCGGGCACGCCGGCCGCCGCGAGTACGTCGTCCGCGCCTGCCCAGCCGCCGATCGCCTTGCCGTGCCGGTACGCCTCGGACAGCATCAGCAGCACCCTCGGGTCGGATGCGCCGGCGCGTCCCGCCGCCGGGTCGCCCGCCTTGGCGTCGCGGGCGCCGATCGCGTCGGCGGCCGGGCCGGGGGCTCCGGCGAGCAGCAGGGCGTCGAACTCGATCGAGCGCGCGGTGGCGAAGGTGCGCTGCACGGCCACCGGTTCCCCGCCGTCGCCGAGCGCGCCTCCGTCGGGGCCGACGACCAGTGGAACCATGCCCGCCGCCAGCACGGACCGTCGCACGGTACGGACTCCGTCGAGGTCGCAGCCCGCGTCGGCGACGATCCCGATGACACGGCCGTCCAGCGGCCAGGTCTGTCCGACCTGCGAGAGCGCCGGGCTCGGCTCCACGGACGCGAGAGGCTCCGTCGGCTCGGGCGCGGGCAGGCCGAGGGCGGCGGCGACACCGGCGCACAACTCGGGGTCGATGTTGGCGAGGACCCGCAGGCCGCGTTCCTTGACGGCCTGCTCGTAGCATTTGCCCAGCTCGAACGAGTAGGCGGCGATGATGTGTTCGCGCTCCACGGGCGACATGCTGAGCCAGAACCGGCGAGGCTGGCTGAAGTGGTCGGCGAACGAGTCCGGCGCCTCGCGGACCTTCTTCGCCGCCGGCACCGTGACGGGCACCTCGACGTAGGCGCCGAGGTCCGCCCCTGCCTGGAACGGGCAGCCGCCGTCGAGCGAGTTGGGCCGGTAGGGCGCCACACCCCGGTGCACGGCCGTCTGGTGCATGCCGTCCCGCAGCATGTCGTTGACCGGTGCGTGGGTGCGGTTGACGGGAATCTGGGCGAAGTTGGGGCCGCCGAGCCGGCTGATCTGGGTGTCCAGGTAGGAGAAGAGCCGGCCGGACAGCAGCGGGTCGTCCGTGATGTCGATTCCGGGGACGAGGTGGCCCGGGTGGAAGGCGACCTGCTCGGTCTCCGCGAAGAAGTTCGACGGGTTGGTGTTCAGGGTCAGCAGTCCGATCGGCTGTACCGGCGCCAGTTCCTCGGGGACGATGTTCGTCGGGTCGAGCAGGTCGATCCCCTCGAACGTCTGCTCAGGGGTGTCGGGGAAGGTCTGGACGCCCAGTTCCCACTGCGGGTAGGCACCCGCCTCGATGGCGTCGGCGAGGTCCCTTCGGTGGAAGTCGGGGTCCATCCCGCTGGTGATCTGCGCCTCCTCCCACACCATGGAGTGCACGCCCAGCTTCGGTTTCCAGTGGAACTTCACCAGCGTCGTGTCACCCACGGCGTTGACCAGGCGGAAGGTGTGGACGCCGAATCCCTCCATCATGCGGAACGAGCGGGGGATGCCCCGGTCCGACATGTTCCACAACGTGTGGTGGGTGGCCTCCGTGTGCAGGGTGACGAAGTCCCAGAACGTGTCGTGGGCGCTCTGCGCCTGCGGGATCTCGCGGTCGGGATGCGGTTTGCCGGCGTGGATGATGTCCGGGAACTTGATCGCGTCCTGGATGAAGAAGACCGGGATGTTGTTACCGACGAGATCGAAAGTGCCCTCTGTCGTATAGAACTTGGTGGCGAAGCCACGGGTGTCGCGCACCGTGTCGGCGGAGCCGCGGGAACCGAGGACCGTCGAGAAGCGGACGAAGACCGGCGTCTCGACGTCCTTGCCGAGGAACGCCGCCTTGGTGATCTGCGCGGCGGTGCCGTAGCCCTGGAAGACGCCGTGCGCCGCGGCGCCGCGCGCGTGGACGACCCGCTCCGGGATGCGCTCGTGGTCGAAGTGGGTGATCTTCTCACGCAGGTGGTGGTCCTGCAGCAGGACGGGGCCGCGGCTGCCGGCCTTCAGGGAGTGGTCGGTGTCCGGGAGCCGGGCTCCCTGTGCGGTCGTCAGGTACGGACCGGCCTGCGCGACGGCCGCCTGGTCGGCCCCCGTCTCCTGTCCGGTCGGGCTCACGGTCGCCGGGCCGCTCTGGTCCGGTTTGGGCGGGAGCGGCTCCCTCGGCTTTGTCGGTTCGTCGACGGTGGGCGGTAGCGGTGACGGCCTGCCGGGGATGCCGCCTTCGGCGCCGGAGTTCTTCCGCTTCATGCGTCCTCCACGGGTACGGGTGCCGGACGCCGGAGAGACTCCGCCGCCTCGGACATACTCAGCCGATTCTTCTGCCCCAGCGGGCACACGGCAGTCCCGGTACGCCCATCCCGGTGGGCCGGACGGCGAGCAGTGGCCCCCGCGGTGAAGCACCCGTCCCGTGACGTGAGGCGCCTACATTCCGCCCGCGACGCGCAGCACCGCTCCCGTGGTGTACGACGCGTCGTGCGAGAGGAGCCAGGCGACCGCGCCGGCGACCTCCTGCGGCTGTCCGGCCCTGCCCATGGGCACATTGGCCGCGACCTTCGCGGGCCGCTGCGGGTCCTCGTGGAAGTCGGTCCAGATGGTGCCGGGGGCGACGCAGTTGACCCGGATGCCGTCGGCGGCGACCTCCTTGGACAGACCCGTCGTCATGGCGTCGACGGCCGCTTTGGTGGCCGCGTAGTGCACGTACTGGCCAGGGCTGCCGAGAGTGGCGGCCGCGGAGGAGATGTTGACGATCGCACCGCCGCCGGAGCCGGTCATGTCACGGACCGCACGGCGGGCGCAGAGGAGGTATCCCCACACGTTGACCTCCAGGGCGCGGCGCATCCCTTCTGCGTCGGCGTCCGCGAGGCGGCCGTTGGGCCCGCTGATGCCGGCGTTGTTCACCAGGCCGGTGACGGTGCCCAGTTCGGCCGCGCTGTCGAAGAGACGGTCGACGGACCGCTCGTCCGCGGTGTCGACCCGGACGGCAAGGGACCGGCGTCCGGCCGCGCGGATCGCCTCGGCGACCTCGTGCGCGGCGGCCTCGTCGGACCGGTAGCCGATCACCACGTCGTGGCCTTCCACGGCGAGGCGGGCGCAGACAGCGGCGCCGATTCCGCGGCTGCCGCCGGTCACGACGGTGAGTTGCTGACGCAAGGCGGGCTCCGGTCGTACGGGGGCGGGGCACATGCGGACCGACTTTAATCGGCCCCCCTCGGCCGCCTCACCTCGGCCTGCCCGGACGCTGCCGTCGGCGGACCACCCGGGCAGGCGCGGGAACCGCCGGTCAGGGCATCGACCGCAGCAACAGCAGCGCGGTGTCGTCCGTCCGGTCGCCCGAGGGCAGTGCTCCCTGCATGAGCTGGTCGGCCAGGGCCTCGAGGTCGTGGGCGCCGACGGCCAGGGAGCGGGCGAGTTCGTCGATCGCGAACCCGATGTCGGTGCCAGGCCGTTCCACCAGTCCGTCGGTGAAGAGGGCCATGACGCTGCCGGGCGGCAGGGCGACCTCGACGGACAGGTAGTCGGAGGTCTGCTCGATGCCGAGCAGCAGGCCCGGTGGCACGGCCACGGTCCGGGCCTTGCCGTCGGGGTCGCGCAGCAGCGGCGGCGGGTGGCCCGCCGTGGACAGGCGGGCACGTCCGCGGGCGAGATCGATCTGCACGTAGAGGCAGCTGGCGAAGAGTCCCGGATTGAGGTCGGTGAGGAGGCGGTTGGCGCCGGCGAGGACGTCGTTGGGAGATGCTCCGGCGAGGGCCTGCGCGCGGACCGCCGTCCGGACCTGGCCCATCAGCGCGGCCGCGGGGACACTGTGGCCCTGGACGTCGCCGATGACGGCCGCGGCCGTGGTGGCGTCGAGGCGGATCAGGTCGTAGAAGTCGCCTCCGATGTCCATGCCGCGGGTGGCGGGCAGATAGCGGGCGGTTGCCTGAAGGTTCTTCAGCGAGGGCAGGGTCTGCGGGAGCAGGCTCGTCTGGAGGCTGCGGGCGAGGCCGCTCTTGGTGTCGTAGAGGTGCGCCCGGTCGAGGGCCTGGGCGACCAGACCGCCGAACGCGGTGAGCATGGCCCGTTCGTCGTGGGCGAAGGGCCGGGGGCGGTCGTAGGCCAGGACGCAGCAGCCGATCGGGCGGCCGGCCGCCACGAGCGGCAGGAACGCCCAGGCGTGATTGCCGTCGTCGCCGACCACGTTCGGAAACGCGTCCTGAAGTTCGCGGCGGGAGGCGAAGAACGCGGGCTCGCCGGTGCTCACCGCGCGCCCGCTCGGGTTGTCGGGTGCCAGGGGCACTCCGCCGAGCTGTTCGGCCTCCTGCAGGCCGTATCCGCTGTGGCCGCGCAGCCGCAGCCGGCCGGCGTGGGTGGCGAGCAGGGCGACGGCGTGGGCTCCGAAGCTGGGGGCGATCTGGTCCACGACGAGCTTGATCACGTCGGGCACGCTGAGCGCCTCGGTGAGAGCGGCGGCGAGGTGCGCCATCCGGTAGAGGACGTCGGCGCGGGGCGCGGTCGGGGCCGGTGCCCTTCCGGTCTCCCGCAGTGCGGGCGGACCGGCTGCGACGGCGGCCTCGGCGGGCGCCGGTTGGGCGGACGAGGTGGCTGCCTCGCCTCCGACCAGCCGGGAGGGCGCGATGCGGACGCTGATGCCCCGTGCGTCGGGGTAGAGCTCGAGGGACAGCCACAGGCCGTCGGGGCGCCGCACGGTGAACGAGGTGGGCCGGCGGCTCATGACGGCCGAACGGTAGCGGTCCTCGAAGACGGGGTCGTCGAGCCACGGCAGGAGCTCCCAGGGCCGGGCGCCCGTCAGCGCCACGATGTCGGAGCCGACGAGCTTCGCCCCTGTGGCGTTGACGAAGGTGACCCTGCCGTCGAGGTCGAGCGCGCAGCAGCCCTCCGGCAGGCGTTCGGTGTAGTCCACCGCGGCGAAGGCCTGGGACTGGGTGACCCGGCGCCCGCGGGGCACCGGCGTCAGCCGCGGTTCGGCGTTCGGCAGGACGGGGTGACCGTTCTCCTCCGCCCGGCGCAGGGCCGCCGCGGCGTGGCCGCACGTCCTTTCGAGAGCCTTCCGCCAGGCCGGATCGATCTCCAGGGACTGGGAGCCGGGCCAGAGCACCAGGAGCCCGCCCCAGGTGCGGCCGGTGCTGGTGACGGGGGCGGCGGCGAGGGCGAACGAGTAGGGCAGGGCCAGCCCGAGGCGCGGGTAGCGGCGGGCCAGTTCCCCTTCCGCCCCGACCCAGATCAGGCGGTCCTCACGGACCGCCTGGGCGAGCGGGCCGGAGGCGGAGACGCCGACCCTGGCCCACGGCATGGCGAGACTGGAGGGCACTCCGGCGAGGACCACGGCACTCAGCACCTGGCTCCGCGGCGGCAGCACGTAGATCCCGCCGCCGTAGCCGCCTGTCTCCCGCAGGGCCCGGGACAACAACCGCTGCAGGGCCTCCACGGCACCGTCCTGCTCGTCCGCCGACGCCATGACCTAGTCCTTCGCGGCGGGCCCGGACCGTGCCGTACCCGCGCGGTGCGGCGCCGTCCGGCGGACTCCCGCCGCGGGCCGACCGGGCCGGGGGCCGAGGCCGGAGCGTTCCGGGCGGCCGGTCGGCGCGGGACAAGGTACAGGTTTCATCATTTGTGGACATTACGCCCATACCGCTATGGTCCGCACCCTTGGGCCGCGGACCGGGGAACGCTCAGGAACCGGACCGGTCCTCCACGGTCACCCGCACCGTCCTGACCTCGGGGTCGGCGCCGTCGGGGACGACCATGCCGGCGTCGACACCGCTGCGCAGGTACCGCAGCGCCGCCTCGTTCAGGCGCTCGCCGGGCAGCGCCGCGGGGATGCCCGGCGGGTAGGGGGTGAGCATCTCGGCGCTGACCCGGCCCACCGCCTTCTCCCACGGGACCTGCTCGACCCTGCCGAAGTAGGCGTCACGCGGCAGCATGACCTGCTCCAGCCGCAGCTCGGCGGGTTCGGGCACCTCCACCTCGGGCGCCGGCCGCAGGTGCGGCGCCTGGGCAGGCACGTCCCGCAGGGCGGCGAGCAGCCGCTCCGCGGAGTTCTCGTCGTCCGCGTGGGTCAACTGCGCGCTGATGCGCCGGTGGTCGGCGAGATGGAGGTTGACGCGGTGGGTCCGGCGCAGCCGGTCCGCGATCCGGTAGCCGGTCGTGCCGAGCTCGCTGACGTCGATGACGATTTGCAGCGGGTCCATGTCGGTCGCACGGCCGGGACCGCAGAGGTCGTCCCTGCCGTGGACGTGCAGGCCGTCGATGTCCTCGATGCGGGCCCGGACGTCGCCGGCCAGCGCCAGCGCCGCGTCGTACAGGGCACGGCCGTGCTCGACCATCTGGCGGCGCCATCCGTCGAGCGCGGCGTAGATCAGCGTGGAAGGGCTCGTCGTGCCCAGCAGATCCTCACGGCTCTTGAGGACCGTCGGGTCGATCAGGTCGCCCTGGAGGTGGAAGACGGAACCCTGCTCGAGACCCGAGCCCATCTTGTGGACCGAGGTGACACACACGTCGGCCCCGGCGTCCATGGCCCATGTCGGCAGGTCGGGGTGGAAGGGCAGATGGGCGCCCCACGCCTCGTCCACGATGAGCGGCACCCCGTACTCGTGGCACGCCTCCGCGATGCCGGTCAGGTCCGAGCAGGTCCCGTAGGGCGTGGGCGTCGTCACCAGCGCCCCGCGGGCGTCGGGGTGCTCCTCGAAAGCGGCACGGAAGGCGTCCGCGGACGGCGGGTGGGCCATGCGCCGGTCCGCGTCCCACTGGGGCTCCACCCAGACGGGCCGGATGCCCGCGAGCACGAGGCCGGAGACCACGGACTTGTGCGCGTCCCGGCCCACGAGCAGCTTCTCGTGAGGGCCTGCGACGGCGAGCATGGCCGCCTTCACGGACAGCGAACTGCCGCAGGTGGAGAAGAAGGTGTGTTCCGCCCCGACGGCGTCCGCCATCAGTTCCTGGGCGTGCTCGAGGACCGAGTGCGAGGAGGTCCGGTCGTCGAGGCCGCTGATCGCGAGCACGTCGGACCGGAACACATCGTCGCCCATCACCGCTCGGACCCGTGGGTCGGCGCCGCGGTGCTGCTTGTGCCCGGGCGGCGTGAAAGGGGTCTGTTGCTCCGCGTGGTACGCGGCCAGCGCTTCCAGTACGGGTGTCCGTGAGTGGTCCATGTGGCTCCGCTTCCCTTCGGGACGGCACGAAAACTGACGGGCTGGACCGAACGAGGCATTCCGCCACGACTCCCGGCCGATCTTCCGGGCCCGCGAAGCCCCCGCCGCCTTGCCACGAAAAGCGGTTGTCGGCGCCCGGGGCCGACGGGTAGTAGTTCTCGCATGACCTCTCTCGGTGCAGTGTTCCGCCCGCAGTTGCCTCCCGAACGGTTGCGCGAGGTGGTCCGCACGGCGGACGCCGCCGGGCTGGAGGAGCTGTGGCTCTGGGAGGACTGCTTCCTGGAGAGCGGTATCGCCACGGCGGCCGCCGCCCTCGCCTGGTCGGAGCGCCTTCGTGTGGGCGTGGGCCTGCTGCCGGTCCCGCTGCGGAACGTCGCGCTGACGTCGATGGAGGCCGCCACACTGCACCGGCTCTTCCCCGGCCGGGTGGCCCTGGGCGTCGGGCACGGTGTGCAGGCGTGGATGGGGCAGGTCGGCGCGCGCGTCGAATCGCCGCTGACGCTGCTGCGTGAGCATCTCACCGCCATGCGGGCCCTGTTGGCGGGTGAGCGGGTGACGGTGGACGGCCGGTACGTGAAGCTGGACGGCGTCGCCCTCGACTGGCCTCCGGCGACGGCGCCTTCGGTGCTGGCCGGGGCGACGGGGCCGCGCTCGCTGCGGCTGACCGGCGAGGCGGCCGACGGAACGATCCTGGACGCGGCCGTGCCGCCCGACGGGGTACGAAAGGCCCGCGGGCTGATCGACGAGGGGCGGACGGCGGCAGGACGCACCGGCCGACACGAGATCGTCGTCTACCTCCACACCGCGACCGGCCCCGGTGCCGAGGGACGCCTCGGGGCCGAACTGGAGCGCTCCGGAGGAGCGTCGACGCCCGGACTCGGCGTGGCGGGTGACGCGGGCACGGTGGCGAAGGCCGTCCAGCGGCTGGTGGAGGCGGGAGCGCACACGGTCGTGCTCCAGCCGACGGCCGACGAGCCGGACCCGGAGGGGTTCGTGCGGTTCGTGGCCGAAGAGGTGCGCCCCCTCGTTCCCCGGCTGCCGTAAGGATCCTGACCCGGCGTCAGTGCCGGTGCCTGGCGTGGGCCGGCATTTCGCTCACCCTGACCAGATGGTCGAAGTCGACCGCCGCGCCCTGCAGCAGGAGGTCCACCAGCGGGCGTGCGGCCGCCTCTCCGGCCACGGTGTCGCCGAACAGGGCCCGCTGATAGACCACCGACGCGAGGAGGTCGACCAGCAGGTCCGGATCGACGCCGGCCCGCAGGTCGCCGCGGTCGACGGCGCGCCGCACCGCGACCATGGCGGCGTGCCTGCTGGGCCGCACGAGCACGTCGATCAGCCGCCTGTGCAGCGCGGGGTCGTGGGCGCAGTCCGCGACGAGCGGAGCGAGCACCCCCGCAGGCAGCCGGTCGAGAAGCGCCTCCGCCAGCAGGCCGACGCTCTGGGTCAGGTCGCAGCGTGTGCAGCCGTTGTCCGGAACCGGCGGCGTGACCAGCACGGACGCGAGAGCGTCGGTCACCAGACTCTGGCGGGTGGGCCAGCGCCGCCGGATGGACGCCTTCGTCGTGCCCGCCCTCGCCGCGACCGTCTCGAGGGCGAAACGGGAGTATCCGTGCTCCCGCAGCACGTCGAGCGTCGCGGCCACCACCGCGGCGTCGATCGCCGGGTCGCGCGGACGGCCGGCCGCGGGGGGTGTCACTGTGCGGCGTCCTCGGGGTACCAGCGCAGTTCGACGGTGTTGCCGTCGGGGTCCTGCACGTACACCGACCAGGCGTCACCCCGGGCGCCGTACCGCTCCACCGGGCCCTCCAGGACGGTGAACACGCCCGAGTCGATGACCTGCTGCCAGTCCAGCGGGTCGACGACCAGGCAGATGTGGTCCACGTTGGACTCGCCCCGGGGGCGGCTGACCAGGTCGATGATGGTCGCGGGAGTTATCCGGACGGACGGGAACGGCACTTTGCCCGCCCGCCACTCCTCCACACGTACGGGCTCCAGCCCGAGCGGTCCGCAGTAGAACTCCAGAGCCCGCTCGACGTCCTGGACGTTGAGCACCAGGTGGTCGAAGTCCTTCACTCGCATGAGTCTCCCCCTCGTTTGAATTCGAACCGGTTCGTATCGTAAACCTGACACCCGCACTCCCACAAGAGGCAGCGGTGCGGAGTACGGGAGCGCGGCGCGCGAGACACCCTCTTCCGTTTTGGGTCGTTTAGTCGCTTTTCTAACGGCTACCCGGGCGTCCAGGGACGTCCGAGAAGGAGGAAGTCGTGATCACCAAAGCACAGATCCGGAACGTACTGGACCATCCGGTATACGACGCCGACGGCAACAAGGTCGGCAACGCCAAGCATGTCTTCCTCGACGACGCCACCGGCGAACCCGACTGGGTCAGCGTCCAGACGGGCATGTTCGGCGGCAACGAGTCGTTCGTGCCGATCCGGGACGCCAACATGGTCGAGGACCACCTCGAGGTGCCCTACCCGAAGGACACCATCAAGGACGCCCCGAACGTCGATGTGGACGCAGGCGGCCATCTCTCGGCGGAGGAGGAAGAGCGCCTGTACCGGCACTACCGCATCGACTGGGACTCCGCGTGGAAGCGCGCCAACCAGCCCTCCGAGGGCGGGTGGGCCAGCGGCGGCGAAACAGGCCAGGCGGGCACAGCGGGAGCCGCGGGCGCGGCAGGTGCGGCAGGTGCGGCCGGCAAGGCCGGCAAGGCCGGTACGTCGGGCAGGAGCCGGGCCGGAGCGGGCCAGGGCATGACCGGCGAGACCCCGGCCCACGGACGCGGGGCGGCGGGCGACCGGACCCGCGGACGCGACATGGCCGGTGAACGCCGGGACATGGAGGGCCGGGAACGCCGGGGCGACACCGACGCGGCGATGACCAGGTCCGAGGAGACCATGCACGTCGGCACCGAACGTCACGAGGTCGGGCGGGCAAGGCTGCGCAAGTACGTGGTGACGGAGGAGCAGCAGCAGACCGTTCCGCTCCGCCACGACGAGGTGCGCGTCGAGCGTGAGCCGATCACCGAGAAGAACAGGGGCGAGGCGCTGTCCGGTCCGGAGATCTCCGAGGCCGAGCACGAGGTCACCCTGTACGAGGAGAGGCCGGTCGTGGAGACCCGCGTCGAGCCGGTCGAGCGTGTCCGGCTGACGACCGAGGAGCACACGGAACAGGAGACGGTCAAGGGCCGGGTCCGCAAGGAGCGGATCGAGGCCGAGATACCGGACGAGGGCGCCGAGCGGGCCTCTCGTGAGAAGCACGAGCGCCGCGGCCCGGGCTGACCTGTCCGACACGGTCCACGTCGGCCGCGACGGCCGCGTGGGGTGAGGGTGACGAGGCGGACGGCGCCCGGCGGTTGTGAGGACCGGCCGGGCGTCGTCCGCCTCACTGTCCGCCTCGGCGGCCTGCCCCCTACGCGGTACGACGCTGCCGCCGGGGGCATGTGGGCGGACCGGGCGCCGCACCTCTGGTTCTCGCCGCGCCTCTAATTCTCGCCGCGCCTCTGGTTCTCGCCGCAGTTCTGGTTCTCGTCGGGCGGACCGGGTCTCGTCGCGCCGGTCCCGTCTCGTGGGCTCTCGTCGGCGTCAGCGAGCCGGCGCGGAGGGTGTCGTGCCGGCACGGGGGCCGTGCAGCTGCTCCAGGCGCCGCTGGAGCAACTGGAGCGCGCCGCGCTGACGGCCCGGCACCCGCTGCCGCAACGCCACCAGGGCCGGGGCCAGTTGCCGTGCCCTGGCCGCGTCCCTGATCTGCTCCCACTGGTGATGGGCACGGTCCACGGCCGCTTCGACGTCCGGATCGTCGGCGGTCTGCTGACGGCCGAGCCGCACATCGGCGGCGGACATCCACAACTCGCAGCTGCGGGCCGGGTCCTGGGCGAGCCGCGCGAGGTCCGCCCGGACCTCCAGCCAGTGCAGCACCTGCACGGAACCGGGCCCGTGGGCGCGCAGCGCCTCGTTCTCGCAGGCGGCCGCGGCGGCCGCGGCCTCGTCGTGACGTCCGGCCCGTGCGGCGGCGAGAATCGCCGGATGAGGGTCGGCAGCGACCGGCGTGGGACCGCCGACGGGGGCGGTCGCACTGCGCGGGCCCGGCACGGTGACGTACCCGTGCACGGGTCCCGTGGTGTGCCCGGCCGGGTGGGGCACCGGATGCCCCGGACCGTGCGAAGGGGCGTGCGCGGGGGTGATGCCGAACAGGACCGCGCCGTCCGGAGCGTCCTCGGATGCCGCCTGCGCGGCGGCCTGTTCATGGAGGTGCGCCAGGGGCGGGCGTGCCCCGCTGCGCCAGATCGCGGCCACGGCCTGCAGATGGACGGGCGCGACGACGGTGCGACGACCGGGAGCGGGAGCGATCCGCCCGTACATCCGGGTCCCGTCGCCGAGCAGCAGCCGGCCGCCGGTGACCTGCTGCCAGGCCTCCGTGTCGGCGACGAGGTCCAGCACCACCGTGGTGGTCCCCGGTCGCCGCGTCTTCAGCTCTCCGGCCAGCCAGTGCCAGGGCAGGGCCGTGTAGCGCATCGTCGCCGGTGCCGTGCGGGCGAGGGCGAGGTGCAGCTGCCGCTGCTTGCGGTCCACGTGCAACTGCCCCGCCAGATACAGGTGCAGCGGTCCGGGCGAGGCCGCAGCGGCGCGGATGCGGGTCAGGACGGTCTGTGGATCGAGCGGGTCGGCGAGCTCGATCACCGTGGCCGCGGCCGCGCCGGCCGTACCGGCGAGGACGTCCGCCGGTACGGCCGCGAGCGCGGGCAGCACGGATGCGGCGTCGATGAGACGCCCCTTGCCGGCCGGGGCGGCTGCGAGGAGCAGCGCGGTACCCGGGGCCGGACTCTCCCGGTTCTCCCCTGTGATCAGCACATCAGCACCGTACCCGGTCACGCGGGGGCGGGGCGGACGGCCGCCGCACGACGGCTATTTGTGGACGCGGTACTTCAGGTGCGTCGCCAGCGGGGTGTCGACGACCCTGACGATCTCGAGGCGCCGCCGCTCCGCCCCGAGGTCGTCGAACAGCCGCAGGCCCGCACCGAACAGGACGGGGACCACATGGAGTTGGAGCTCGTCGATCAGCCCGGCACGCAGGTACTGCTGGACGGTCCGTGCTCCGCCGGCGATGTCGACATTGCGCCCACCGCACACGGCCTTGGCCTGTTCCAGCGCGCTGTGGATGCCGTCCGTGACGAACGTGAAGGTGGTGCCGCCCTCTTTGACGAGCGTCCTTCGGGGGCGGTGGGTGAGCACGAACACCGGAGTCCGGAAAGGCGGTTCGTCGCCCCACGGCTCCTCACCGGTGTCGTACATCGTCCTGCCCATGACCACCGCTCCGGTCGAGTCGAACCACTCCCTCATGATCTCGGAGTCCTCGTTGTCCTCGCCGCCGGTCATGCCCTGGCGTTCACGCCAGGAGGCGAGGTTGTGGATCCACTGGAACAGTGCCTCGGCGCCCTTGCCTCCCGGGTTGTCGGGGCTGATGTCCGTGCCTGCGACGAAGCCGTCGAGGGACATGGCGAGATCGGCGGTGACGACGGTCATGCGGAGCTCCTCATGGGGTGCGGTGTGCTGGTCTCACCCTTGCGTCGATCGGGAGGCGCCGTTTTCGACATCCTCGCCCGGTGACTTCGCGGTCAGGTGCGGGAAGCGGAATTCGGTGCGGCTGTGCCAGGGCTCCTGCGGGCGTACGACCGTGGTGGGGTACTCGGGCCGGTTGGGGGAATCGGGCAGGTGCTGGGTCTCCAGGCAGACGCCCGAATACCGTTCGTGACGCCGTCCCGAGGGGGCGGCGAGCGACCCGTCGAGCTGGTTGGCCGTGTACACCTGCACGCCGGGTTCCGTGGTCCACACCTCCATGACGCGCAGCCCGCCGGGAGCGCTGAGCCGGGCGGCGCGGCGTGGTGCGGCGGCCGGGCCGGCGGGGTCCAGCACCCAGCAGTGGTCGAAGCCGCCGGCGGCGCGCAGCTGTTCGTCGGGCATCGTGAGCCGTTCGCCGAGGACACGCGGCTCGGTCAGGTCGAAGGCCGTGCCGCGTACGTCCGCGGCCGGGCCCTCGGGGATGCCGGTCCCGTCGACGGGCAGGTAGCTCTCGGCGTCGACCTGCAGCGTGTGTCCGCGGATGTCGCCCTCACCGGTGAGGTCGAAGTAGGCGTGGTGGGCGAGGTTGACCACGGTGGGCCGGTCGGTGGTGGCGGTGAAGTCGACGGCGAGGGTCCCCTCTGCGTCGATGCTGTACGTCACGCTCACGTCGAGTGCGCCCGGAAAACCCATGTCGCCGTCGGGGCTGTGCAGCGACAGCCGCACGGCCGCGGTCTTGTCGCCGGGCACCTCTTCGGCCCGCCACACCTTGGTGTCGAAGCCGCCGGGGCCGCCGTGCAGGGCGTGGCCCCGGTCATTGGCCGGGACGTGGTAGCGGGTCCCGTCGAGGGTGAAGGTGCCGTTGGCGATGCGGTTGGCGAAGCGGCCGACGACGGCGCCGACGTAGGCGTTCTTCTCCGCGTAGTCGCCGATCCCGGGCAGGGCGAGGACCACGGAGGTGTCCTCGCCCCGGGTGTCGGGGACGGTGAGCGAGTGGAGGACGGCGCCGTAGGTGAGGATCTCGGCGCGCACGCCGTGGCCGGAATCGAGAGCCCAGAGCTCGGTCTCCTCACCGCCGGGGAGGGTGCCGTAGGGGGTGCGGGTGACGGTCGGGCGGGGCATAGGGATCCTTCGGGCGAGAAAACGGATGGCGGACGGGCGGGTGGTCGCGGAGCAACCCGGCGGGGCGGGTGCGTCATCGGAGCACGGTGGGCGGGCCGTGACGCGGGAACGCGGTGGCCGGGCGTGGCGCGGAAGTGCGGTGGCCGGGCGGGTCAGCGGGGGCGCGGCGGGCGGGCCGTCGACTCCCTGACCACCAGGCGGTATCCGGGACGTTGCCGCCGTGGTTCGGGGGCCGTGCCGCCGGCGAGGCGTTCGACGAGGCTGTCGACCGCCAGCCGGGCGATGGCCTCCTTGTCGGGGGAGATCGTCGTGAGCGTGGTGGCCCCGTACCGGCCCTCCTCGATGTCGTCGAACCCGACCACGGCGACGTCGCCCGGGACGGTCAGTCCGCGTTCGGTGAGGGTGCGCATCGCTCCGACGGCGATGAGGTCGTTGTACGCGAAGACCGCGTCGGGCCGCTCGCCGCGGTCGAGCAGGGCGGCCATGGCGCTCGCTCCGTCCTCGCGTCCATAACCGTCGGTGACGACCACAAGGGCGTCGTCGGCCTCGAGTCCGGCCGCTGCGTGCTCCTCGCGCCAGCCGCGCAGCCGCAGGTGGGCGGGCTGGCGCTCGCGTCCGGTGCGGGAGCCGAGGAAGGCGATACGGCGGTGGCCGAGGCCGATGAGGTGGCGGACCGCCTCCCGGGCCGCGGCGACGTTGTCGATGGCGATGTGGTCGTACGGCGCCTCGTACTCCCGCTCCCCCAGCAGCACCAGCGGGGCGCTGTCCGTGCGTGCGGTGAGGTCCTCCGTCTCGAGGTGGATGGGGCTGAGGATGAGCCCGTCGATGACGTGGGCGCGGAAGCCCTGGCTGACGAGGAGTTCCTTCTCCCGCAGTCCCGCGGTGTGGTCCACCAGGACGGTGTAGTCGTGCCGGGCGGCGGCGTCGACGACCGCGCCGGCCAGTTCCGCGAAGTACGGGTTGCCGAACTCCGGCACGGCGAGCGCGATGATGCCGGTGCGGCCTTTGCGCAGGTGGCGAGCGGTGAGGTTCGGCCGGTAGCCGAGCTCGTCGATGGCCTGCTGCACCTTGGCACGCATCTGGGGCGTGACGTGCGGGTAGTTGTTGACGACGTTCGAGACGGTCTTGATGGACACGCCCGCCCGACTGGCGACGTCCTTGAGGCTGACGCCCACGGCACTCCTTGACTCTCGGTGCGGCAGTACCGCTGTGACGGTGTGCAGCTGGTGCTCCCGCCGTTTCACGCCGGACGGCACCGCGCCACGACGACCACGATAAGGAAGCGGCCCGCCGGTCACGGAGCGGTAGGACGAATTGAGCGGCCCGACCGCCCGGCCGGGCCCGTCACGGAGGGTACGGGCCGGGCCCCGATGAAGGCACCCCCCGCAACGTCGCAGGCCATGACGCCGGATCGGCGCGCCCCTGTTCCCCCAGGTCGACGCGGCCCCGTGCGGGGGGCGACCATGAGAGCAAGGGGGCCGATCGCCCCGCGCGCCGGGGCTCCCGACGGGAGATGCCGGATGGACCGGACAGATGTGCTGGTCGTGGGGGCGGGCCCGGTCGGGCTCACGGCGGCGGCCGAACTGCGCGGACGCGGCGTCACCTGCCGCCTCATCGACCGGCTGCCTGGCCGGCTGCCCTACGCGAAGGCCGTCGGCATCCAGCCCAGGACGCTGGAGATCTGGGACCGGATGGGGATGGCGCGCGAGGCCCTGGCCGCCGCCGCGCCCATGCGCGGTCAGCTGGTGTACGTGAACGGCGTGGAACGGATGCGGTTCGAGCTCAAGCTGCCGCCGGACGTGCCGTACGGCTTCGCCGCCCTGCCGCAGTACGAGACCGAGCGGATCATCGAGGAGCACCTCGCGCAGCGGGGCACCCGGATCGAACGGGGCACGGAGCTGGTGTCGTTCGTCCAGGACGAGGAGGGGGTGTGGAGCACGGTCACCACACCGTCCGGACGCACGGAGGAGATCAGGTCCCGTTACCTCGTGGGCTGCGACGGCGCGCACAGCATCGTCCGCAAGACGCTGGGGCTGACCTTCGAGGGCGGCGCCTTCCCCGAGGAGTACATGCTCGCGGACGTCGAGGCGGACTGGGGTCTGCCGCCCGGCTACAGCGTGCGCGCCTCGCACACCGACGGCGACGGTGCCACCGACGACCTGCTGGTGTGCATCCCGCTGCCCGGACACCGCCGTTACCGGATGTCGATGCTGGTGCCGCCGGATCTGTCCGTCCGGCGGCAGCCGGACGCCGACACGGTGGCGCACGGTCTGGAAGGCGGCCGGGCGCCGGGGCTGGAGCATGTGCAGGCCGTCCTCGACCGGCTGGCCCCGGAGCCCACGACGGCGTCGGCGCTGCGCTGGTCGTCGGTGTTCCGCATCAGCCATCGGCTGGTGGACCGGTACTCGCGCGGCAGGGTCTTCGTCGCGGGCGACGCCGCGCACATCCATCCGCCGACCGGCGCCCAGGGCATGAACACCGGCATCCAGGACGCGTACAACCTGGCGTGGAAGCTCGCGCTCGCCGTGGCGGGGACCGCCGGTCCTCACCTGCTCGACAGCTACGACGCCGAACGGCGGCCGGTGGGCGAGGAGGTGGTGGGACGCACCGTGCGGCACGCGACCGCGGGCGGCGTCCAGGCGGACCCCGAGGAGCCGCGGACGCTCATGCTGCGCGAGGCCCAACTGCTCGTCGGCTACCCGGGCAGCCCGGTCGTCGCTTCCCGCGGCAGTGGCCACGACGGTCCTGACGCGGGCGACCGCGCACCCGACTGCGGCGGTCTCGTGGGGTCGGTCGCCACGTTCCCGGTGCGGCTGTTCGACGTACTGCGCGGCCGCGACACGCACACGCTGCTGCTGTACGTGGGCGACGGGAACGATGCGGAGTCGTGTGTGCGGCTGGCAGAGGAGGCCGCCCGTCTGACGCACGGAGAGGTGGGGACCTGTCTCGTCCTCCATCCCGACGTCGCGGCGCACACGGGCGCGGACGGCACCTTCCCGCAGGCGTGGCGGGACGGTCGAGGTGAGTTCGGGCGGGTCTACGTTGTGCGGGGCACGACCGGTCTGCTGCTCCGCCCGGACGGCTATGTGTCGCTGCGGCGGACGCCGCCGTCCGTGGCCGAGTTGTCGGCGCACCTCGCCGGGGTCCTGCGGACCTGACCCGGCGGGCGGCGCGCGGTGCGGGGGGGGGCGTTGCGTGCGACGACGGCGTGGCGGGCACGTGCTCACGTGCCCGCCACGCGGCTCCGATTCCGGTTCCGGCTCGGGTTTCGGTTTCGGTTCGGTTCGGTGCAGTGCAGTTCGGTTCGGTTCGGTTCGAGGTGACCGGGACAGGTGCGGGCCGCCCGCCGTGGCGGCCCGCGCCTTCCCGGACCCGGTCCCGGGTGCGGGGTGCGGGGTGCGGGTGGGTCAGGCGGTGTGCAGACGCAGCCCGTAGCGGCCGAGGATCTCGTTGACCGGCTGGTGCCATGTCTGGCCGCCGCCGGAGCAGTTGCCCCAGCCGCCGGAGGTGACGCCCTGCGCCTGGTCGCCGCTGATGAACGAGCCGCCGGAGTCGCCCGGTTCCGCGCAGACGCTGGTCTTCGTCATCTGATGGACCGCGCCCTGGCTGTAGTTGACGGTCTCGTTCTTGGCGAGGACGTTTCCGCAGTGCCAGTGCGTGGTGGAACCGGAGCGGCAGACGGAGGCGCCGATCGGGGCCTCCGCGGAGCCCCTGACCAGCTGGTCGGGGACGGTTCCCCAGCCGAGGACCACGGGGACGGTCCACCAGCCGCTGCCCACGCTGACCCAGGCGTAGTCGTCACCGGGGAACGAGGAGCCCTGGAAGGTGCCGATGTGCGTGCCGTCCCAGCCGCGTACGGTCGCGCCGGCCCGTCCGCAGTGGCCCGCCGTGACGAAGCCGCCGTGCACGGAGAAGCCGATCGAGCAGCGCACGTTGCCCGTGTAGTACGGGTCGCCGCCGACGGTCCCCGCGGCGAACGGCGTCGGCGCCTGCGCGGTCTCCCGGACCGTGATCGGGCCGGCGTCCCTCGCCCGGTCCAGGAAGGCCCGGACATCGTTGTCATCACGCTCGGAGGCGACCACGTTCACCACGACCCGGTTCGCTTCCGGGTCGACGTGCCAACTGGCCACGCCCGCAGGCGCTTTCAGGGCGTCGATCTCGCTCTTGACCGAGTCGAGCTGCCGGGCGCTGTGGCGGACGAGTGCCGTGTCGGCGCCGGTCGCCCGTACGGCGCGGGCCTTGCCCGCGTCGGTGAGGGCCACCGTCAGTCTGCCGGTGTCCGCGTCGAACCAGGAGCCGCCGAAGGCCGCACCGGCGGCGCGGCGGGCCTTTCCTTCGACGGCGGTGGCGGTCTTCTCCGCGGCAAGGCGTGCGGTCGCCTCGTCCGCGTCGAGTCCCAGGTCGCGCTGCATGGCCCCGAGCAGGCCGGTGGAGAGCTTGGGCTCCGCGTCGGGGACGGAGGCGGCCGCGGGGCCGGCGCCGACCGCGGCCCATGAGCCGAGGAGGAGGAGTGCGGACAGACCCGTGCGTATGGCTGTCATGCGTCTCAAGGCGTTGACCTTTCGGTTGTTCCAGCATCGTGGGGGACGGAACAGGCCGTACGTGGAGCGCGTGTCGAGAGCCTCCTGAGAGCGCTCTCATCGCGCTCGGCCGGAGCGTAGCCGAACACCGGGGGGCAGGTCCATGCCAATCACATGCCGGAGCTTCGGGACGCCGAACGCCGAGAGCCTTCCGGCGGGAACCGCACGTGAAAGAAATGTGTCTGTGGTGGGGACAGCTCGTGGGCGGGGGAAACGTGATGAACACCTGGTCGGTGCCCGGGTACACCGAGTCCCGGGAGCTCGGTGCGGGCGGCTGCGGACGTGTCGTACTCGCCGTCCACGACGCCACCGGCGTGCCCGTGGCGGTGAAGTACCTCAGCGAGCGGCTGCGCGCGGACTCCGGCTTCGTACGCGAGTTCCGGGCGGAGGCCCAGTTGCTGGGCGGGCTCGACACTCCGTACGTCGTGCGGCTCTACGAGTACGTCGAGGCGCCGCAGGGCGCCGCCATCGTGATGGAGCTGGTCGACGGAATCGCGCTGCGCGCCCTGCTCCTCCGGGAGGGCGCGACCGGTCCGGAGGCGGCGCTGGCGGTACTGAAGGGCTCGCTGCTGGGCCTCGCCGCCGCACACGGCGCGGGCGTGGTGCACCGCGACTACAAACCGGAGAACGTGCTCGTCGCGGCGGACGGCTCGTCCAAGCTCGTCGACTTCGGCATCGCCGCGCACCGTGGGAGCACACCGGGCGTGGCGGGCACCCCGGCGTACATGGCGCCGGAACAGTGGAACGGCGAACCGGCCTCCCCCGCAGCCGACGTGTACGCCGCGACCGCGACGTTCTACGAGTGCCTGACGGGCCACAAACCCTTCCGCGGCGAGAACTTCGCCGAGCTGGCGCTCCAGCACATCGGCGCGCCGGTCCCCGAGCACGACACGCCCGAGCCGGTGCGGCCCCTCATCCGGCGGGGGCTCGCCAAGTCGCCGGAGGAACGGCCCGCGAACGCGGCGGCGTTCGTGGCCGAGCTCGAGACGATCGCACAGGCGGCGTACGGGCCCGACTGGGAGGAGCGGGGCCAGCGCAAACTGGCGGCGCTCGCCGCGCTGCTGCCCCTGCTGTTCCCGTCGGCCGGCGGGCCCGCCGGGACCACCGACCACGCCACCACGTCGATCGGCGGCCCCGGTGCGGGGCCGGCCATCGGCTCCGGCATCGGCGCCGGCGGTTACGTGCCGCCGGCGCTGCGCAAGGCGCTCGCCGGCGTGGCCGCGCTGGTCGTGGTCGCGGTGGTGGCCGTCGCGGCGCGGGCCGGTGAGGACGCCGCCCCGCGGACGACCGCGCAGGCCGTCGCGACGACCAGCGCCGTGCCGGGAGGATCCGCCTCACCGGTGGTGGACGGGGGCACCGACGCCGGGCCGTCGCCGTCGGACGGCGGCTCGCCCACCCCGTCGGCGAGCACGGCCACCGGGCCCACCGCCCCCTCGCCGACCGCGTCGGCGCCCCCGGCCCCGCCGACGACGTACGCGCCGTCCGCGTCACCCACCCTGACCGCCTCCGCCGAGCCGTCCACGGAACCGACCACCAGCGCCCCGCCGACCGTCGCGCCGGTGCAGGTCAAGTCGGTGTCCGTGACCGGCTTCCGGCAGACGGGCACGGCGACGGCCGCCGCGACCGTGGATGTCGTCACCGACGGCACCGGCCCCGTGAAGGTCGTCGTCTCGTGGTTCACGAGCAACGAGAAGGGCGTCCTGGGCACCGTGGAGACCACGCAGTCCTTCGAGCGGAGCGGCGCGACGCAGTACACCCTCGCCCTGGACCACACGTTCCAGGGCACGGGCTGCTACTGGGCCGTGCAGGCCGGCACCGATCCGGCGGCGGCGACTGGCAGTTCCACCCAGCAGCTCCTGACCAGAAGGGGGTGCCCGGTCCTGTGAACGACCCACGCACACCCGCCGGCGACGCGGACGAGTACAGCGCGACCGCACTGGGCAGCCACTGGTTCGAGCGTCCCGCCCCCGGTCCGGTCCCCGACCGCGTCGAGGGCGACGTCGTGCGCTTCGGTCCCGGGGTGACCGCTTTCGTGCGGGAGCGCGGAAGCGGTGCCACGGCCGCCGGGGTGTGGCACGGGACGCTCGCCGGGCAGCCCGGTGACGATCGCGGACCGCGCGGGCGCCGGCGCGGCCTGCGCCGGTACGCCCTGGCCGCCGCGGTGCTCCTGGCCGTGCTCGGCTTTCTCGCCTGGCAGCGGTACGGGCCGGGCGTGGCCGTACGGGACGTGGCCGTCAGGACCTCGCCGGACGGGCCCGGCTGTGGCGGGACCGCCGACGTGGTCGGCCTGGTGCGGACCGACGGCCGGCCCGGCACGCTGACCTACCGGTGGGTGCGCAGTGACGGCACCGACTCGGGGCTGCTGCGCGAGCGCGTGGTGCGCGGCCAGAAGCAGGCCCGGCTGCACCTGTTGTGGACGTTCGAGGGACGGGGCGAGTACCGCGCCGGTGCCGAGCTCCGGATCCTCTCCCCGTCCCGGCACTCGGCGGCCGCGCGGTTCACCTACCGCTGCCCGTAGGGCCTCTCGTGGTTGAGGGGCGCACCCTCCGGAGGGCGGGATCGCTCCCGCGCCGGTGGATACGCCCCTCGCTCCCGTGCGGTCGGCGGCCGTCGGCGCCGGCCCGCCTACCGCTGCGTCAGGGGAAGTTGACGACGGTCGAAGGCACCGTCGAGGTCCCTGACGTGGGAGAGCCCGTGTCGTTGATGACATGCTCGTAGTGGCCGTGGCCGCTGAGTGAGACGACGAGCAGGCTGTGGAACTTCACCCCGGGCTTGACCGGGGCCTTGAAGCCGTGGTCCTGCCGGATCGTCGGGTCCACGTTGTAGTAGCAGTAGCTGCCCATCCCCCATCCTTCGTGGGTGTTCACGGAGTCGTCGACGCGGTAGGCCGCGTAGCCCTTGGTGGCGCCGTTCTGGATGGCGGCCTGGTTGGGCGCGTCGTAGGCCTTCTCGTTCTGGAAGAAGATGGTCCGGCCGCGTTCGCCGTACCACTCGACGTCGTACTTGTTGAAGTGCTCGACGAACAGGCCGGTGGCCAGCACGTCGTCGCCGTGGACGCGGACGCCGTAGTCGGCCCGGTTGGTCTCCCAGCCGACACCTTCACCGTGGTCGGCGCGCCAGACCCAGGTGTGGTCGATGATCGTGTCGTCGCTGTTGACGACCATGCTGGTGGTGGCCTTGCCGGGGCCGGCTCCGCCGATGCGGATGAAGACGTCCTGCACGGTGGTGGGGTTGGCCGCGTGGTCGGCGGACGCGCCCTGGGGGCCGATCTCGAGCAGGGTGGGCGAGTTGACGGGCCCGGCGTCGATGAGGAAGCCCGCGAGCCGCACGCCGTCCACGTCGGCGACCTTCATGGCCGTGACGCCGTTGTCGGGGATGATCGTGGCGAGCCCGAGGCCGAGCACGATGGTGTTCGCGCGGTTGACGTTGATCGTCCGGTCGACGTGGTAGACGCCGGGCGTGAACAGCAGGTGGAGGCCCTGGTCGAGCGCGGCGTTGATGGTCGCGGCGGTCGCGCCGGGCTTGACGACGTAGAACCGGTCGAGCGGGATCGACTCGCCCTGCGGTGCGCCGTTGCCCCAGGAGGTGCCGCGCGCGTTCACCCGCTTGGCCGGGGCGAACACCTTGTACTGGCCGCCGTCCAGGTAGAGGAAGGGCTTCTCACGGGAGACGGGCGTGGTGTCCAGCGTGGTGTACGGCGGGTTCGGGAAGCCGGTCGCGGGCGCGCCCTGGACGCCGGAGAAGGTCATGTTCCACACGCCGTTGGTCCAGCCGCCCACCGAGCTGTCGCGGGTGTACCACTGCTGCTGCGAGTACGGCCCCACCGTGCCGTCGATCTTGCTGTCGGCGATGTAGCCGCCACTGGCCCAGCCGTAGCCGCTCGGGGCCAGGTTGAGGCCGCCCTTGACGTGCATCCGGCGGAAGGGGGCGGCCTGGGAGACGGCCCAGCGGTTGGTGCCGTTGACCGGGTTGAGGGCGAGGTTCTCCGCGGAACGCCAGAAGTTCTGGGTCGCGTTGCCGTCGAACCAGCCTGCGTCGACCGTCACATCACCGTTGAAGGTGGTGTCGTCGGGATTGAGGCCGAGGCCGGAGATGGAGGTGTAGAAGCCGATCTGCGCGTTGATGTTGTTGTACGTGCCCGGCTTGAACAGCAGTTGGTAGCGGTCGGCGCCGAACTGCGCAGACTCCTGGCGGCGGAAGATCTCGTCGAGCTTGCCCTGGATGTCGGGCGTGGAGGGGTCGAAGACGAGGACGTTGGGACCGAGGTCGCCGCCGCCGGGGATCTCGGGGCCGCCCCCGTTCGTGGTGCCGTAGATCTTGAACTCCCAGAGCGAGTAGCCGTACTGGGTGGCCCGGGCGGTCCCGTACATGCGCACGTAGCGCGCGGTGCCGGAGACGTTCAGGGTCTCCGTGCCGCCGGGGCCGGTGGTGGTGGAGTGGGCGGTGGTCCAGTCGGTGCCGTTGCCGGACAGCTCGATGCGGTAGCCCTTGGCGTAGGCCGCCTCCCAGGCCAGGACGACCTGGCTGACGGTGGCACTCGCGCCCAGGTCCACCTGGATCCACTGCGGGTCCGAGAAGGCGCTGGACCAGCGGGTGCCGGCGTTGCCGTCGACGGCGTTGGCAGCGGCCGTGCCGCCGTTCTCCTCGCTCGAGGCGGTCACCGTCCTGCCCTGGGACAGCAGGACGGGCGCGGCCTGCGCGGGCGCCGCGGGCAGCAGACCGAGCAGGGCGGCGACCATGGCGGTGACGATCAGCGCGACGGTGCCGCGCCGCCGGTGGTGCGCGAGGGTCGGGGGTGGTCCGAGCTGTCTTGTGGGGGCAGCGGGCATGGCTGTCTCTCCTGGGGGGTCATGGGCGGGTGGTGGTGCCGTTGCTGGGACTGGTGCTGGTGCCGTCGCGGTACGGAAAGCCGGCTCAAGCTACCGAGAGAGCGCTCTCTCGGGTACACGGATGATTCTCCCGGTGTTACGCCGCCGTCAAGACTTGTGCAACAACTCGCCCAACCTGGCGGCGCATTGAGGCCGCTGAGTTCAAGTCCCGAACGTATTCATGCCCTTTGGGGACCTGGAGGCGGGCCGGACCGGCTGTTGACTTCCGTTCCTTCATCCGGTTCACGAGGTTGGAGGTGAGGGTTCACCGCTCCGGGAGAGCGCTCCCCGTGGTGGAGCGCTCTCCCGCGACGGAACGACTCCAGCCCCGGCCCCGCGCTCCCTCAGGCCCCGTCGCAAGCGATACCGAGGTCCCGTAAAGGCGCTTGCTCAGGCCCCGTACAGGCGCTTGCTCAGGCCGACTCGCGGATCACCAGCGACGGGTGGAAGATCACCGAGGGGAGGGGGTCGCCCGGTTCGCGGATCTGCCGCAGCAGCAGCCTCGCCATCTCCGACGACATCTCCTCGACCGGCTGCCGTACCGTCGTCAGCTGCGGGTCGCACGCCTGCGCGGCGTTGCTGTCGTCGAAGCCGACCACGGCGACGTCCTCGGGCACCCGCCGGCCCTCGCGCGACAGCACCGGCAGCGCACCCATGGCCATCAGGTCCGAGGCGACGAACACACCGTCCAGGTCGGGCCGCCGCGCCAGCAGCCGCTTCATGGCGGCCGCGCCGCCGACGTGCGTGAAGTCGCCCTCCACCCAGGTCAGATCGTCGATCCCGTGCAGGGCGAGGGCACTGCGGAACGCCGCCAGCCGCTCCTGCCCCGCGGGCATGTCCTGCGGTCCTGTCACCGTGCCGATCCGGCGGCGGCCCAGCGACACCAGGTGTTCCGCGGCCAGTTCGGCGCCGGCCCGCTGGTCGACCTCGACATAGGTGAGACGGCCGCTGCGGCTGCTGCGCCCCGAGAGCACGGCCGGCAGACCGGTGCCGGTGATCAACTGGGGCAGCGGGTCGGATCCGTGCGAGGAGACCAGCACGACGCCGTCCACATGACCCTGGCGCAGGTACGAGAGCAATTGACCGCGGGACGTCTCGTCGTCGACCAGCATCAGCATCATCTGGACACCTGCCGGCCGCAGCACCTCCAGCAGCCCGCTCACCACGCGCCCGAAGTACGGGTCGGTGAACATCCGCCCCACGAACGGCGTCGCACCGGACCGCTGCTCCTGCTCCGAGACGACGAGCGCGATGGAGTCGGTGCGGCGGGTCACCAGGGACCGGGCGGCGCGGTTGGGGACGTAGCTGGTCGCGGCTATGGCCTCTTCGACGATCCCCCGCAGCCCGGGGTCCACCGTCGGCGCCCCGTTGATCACCCGGGAGACGGTGGCCCGGGAGACACCCGCCACCCTGGCCACGTCCTCGAGAGTCGCGGGGCGGGTGGGCAGGGGGGCATCGGCAGTCATGGGTTCTTTATACCGGGGCCGGTGGGAGCGGCCGGACGATCCTGCCTGCTCACGGGGTCCTCTCGCGTGGACGAGGCCGGAGGGCCGACGCGCCCGTCGGCCGACGCGCCGCAGCAGGCCGGGCCGTCGCGCACCGCCCGGGCGGTCCGGGCGCCCGGCGTGTCACTCCCGCGCGCGTCGCCCGCCGCATCCCGGGGCGTCGGCGTCACCCGGCCGCGGGGCCGCGTCAGCGCGCTGACCAGCGGATATGCCAGGAGCCTGCCGCGTGCCGGATCGGCGTGCGGCAGACTCGTGCGGCAGACTCGTGCGGCAGACTGAGGCCGTGGTCCGGCTGCGCCGGCACACCGCCGCGCCGGCCGAGGAACCCCTCGACGTGTTCTGCGACGAACTCCTCATCGGACCGGGCACCGACAGCGCCGACGACATCGCCCTCCTCGTGGCGCGTCCCGTACCCCCGTCCTGAACGGCGGTACCCGCGCGAAGGGGTTGGCCGCCTGCCGTCGCCGCCGCACGACGGTCCGGCTTCTTTCGATCGAGCGCGCCTTGCGAGTCACAACGCGTCACGGCCGGCTGCCGCTGGATGCTGAGGGAACGGTGCACCGGGAATTCGCCTCTTCGGTGCCGGATCAGTGGTTTACGGAAGGGCAGTGGTGACATGGCCGTCGGCGCATCGGGCGTCACCGTCGCGAGTGAGGTGGACTCCCCCGGCGGCACGGCGGGGGCCGTGGGGCGACCGGAGGGGCGGCGTGGAGGTCCGGCGGTGTGGGCGGGGCTCTGGCCGTTCGCCCTGGCGGCGCTGCCGCTCGGGCTGTTGGTGCTCGCGTCATGGTTCGGACGTCATGTGCGGCCCAGCGCCGACGAGTGGTGCTTCCTGCCGGTGGTACGGGACGACGGCGTCTTGGGACTGATCGGGAAGTTCTGGTTCACCGACAACGGGCGGCTGGGCAACGGCCTGCTCGTCGGTCTGTACGCCGAGTTCCCGGTCGCGGGCCACCAGTGGTTCGGCCTTGTCAGCGGTCTCGTCATGCTGGTGCTGCTGTGGGCCCTGGTCGTGCAGGTGCTGCGCAGGGCCGGGCAGGAGGTGCCGCGCGGTGTGCCGCTGTTCGTGGCGGCGATGGTCTGTGCCGTCTTCCTGTTCGCCACGCCCAACACGTACAAGACGTTCTACTGGCCCGCCGCGTCCGTGTCCCACACGGTGGCGCCGGTGCTCGCGTGCGCCGCCGTGCTGCCGCTGCTGTGCGCACGCCGTCGCGCGGGCAGGGTCGCCGCGGTGGTGTCGGCCGCGTTCGCCGGGGTGTTCATGGGGACGCTCTCCGAGGAGGCGTCGGTCGTCGCGCTGGTGGTGCTCGCGGGCGTGGTGCTCTTCGCGCCCCGGTTTCTCGCCGCGCCGGTGCGCCGCCTCGCCCGGGTCTGGTCGCTGGCCGGCGCGGCCGGTGTCGCGGTAGGGACAATGCTGCTGTTCCTCTCCCCCGGCTCCCGGAACCGCCGCGAGCGCTACGGGGCCGAGAGCACGTCGATGCTGTCCCCCGACTCGCTGCTGGGTTCGCTGCGCGGCTATGTGGAGATCCTCGGCACGGTGTTCGGCACCTGGCAGTACCTGGGTGCGGTGGGCGCCGGGGTGCTGCTGGGGCTGGTGGCGCGCGGGCGGCCCGGCCGGGCCCCGGTGCCGGCGAGGCCGGTGCTGCTGCTGGGGCTCGGGGCGGCGGCGTTCCTCGTCGCGGGCTGGCTGTGCACCGTGATCACCTACCCGGTCTTCGGGGAGCGGGTGGTGACCACCGAACGGACGTGGAACGACTACCTGCTGCTGCTCGTGGGGCTCCTCGTGGCGGCAGGTGCGTTCCTGGGGCGCGCGCTGCGGCCGTACGTACGTGGCCGCCGGTCCGTGGTGACGACGGCGGCTGCGGCGGCCGTGTGCGCGGCCACGGTGCTGAGCCTCGTGGGCCCGCTGGTCGACCTGGGCCGGGACATGCGGGTGCGGGCGGAGCGTTGGGACCACCAGGACCGGTATCTGCGCGAGGGCGCGGCACGGGGCGCGAGGGAACTCCCGTACACGCCCACGCCGGTGGCCAGGATGCTGGAGCCGTTCGGGCAGCAGGGGCGCAAGGTGTGGCCCGCGCAGTGCGTGGCGGACTACTACCGGCTGGACAAGGTCACTTACTCAGAGCGGCTTCCCTGACGGCGGGACCGGGCTGCGCGGCGCCGGAATCGTCGGTCTCCCGGACCACGTAGTGGGGCCGGCGCTTGGTCTCGTGGTAGATGCGGCCCACGTACTCGCCGATGATCCCGAGGGTGGCGAGCTGGATCCCGCCGAGGCCCACTACGGCGGCGATCAGGGTCGCGTAGCCGGGGGTCTCGACGCCGTCCAGGACGACGTTGAAGAGGATCCACACCGTGTAGGCGAGCGCGGACAGGAAGAGCCACAGACCGGTGTGGATGGCCAGGCGCAGCGGGCGGGTGTTGAAGGACAGCAGCCCGTCGATGCCGTAGTTGAGCAGCCGCCGGCCGCCCCACTTGGAGCTTCCTGCGGCACGCTGCACATTGGTGTAGGCGAAGCTGACGGTGTCGAAGCCGATCCAGGAGAAGAGTCCCTTGGAGAAGCGGTTGGACTCGGGCATGCTCAGCACGGCCTCGACCGCCCTGCGGGACAGCAGCCGGAAGTCCCCCGCGCCGTCGACCACTTCGACGTCCATGAAGCGGCGGACCAACCGGTAGTAGCGCTGGCTGAGGATCGTCCGCAGTGTGCCTTCGCCGGTGCGGTCACGGCGGGCGACGACCTGGTCGTAGCCGTGGCGGTGCAGCTCGAGCATGCGCGGCAGCAGGTGGGGCGGGTGCTGCAGGTCGGCGTCCATGAGGACGACGGCCTCGCCGCGGGACATCCTCAGTCCGGCGAGCATCGCGGACTCCTTGCCGAAGTTGCGGCTGAAGGAGGTGTAGCGGACGCGCGGGTCCGTCGCGGCGAGCTGCTTGAGGCGCGCTCTGGTCCCGTCGCCGCTGCCGTCGTCGACGTAGCAGATCTCGAACTCTGTGCCGGTCGGCTCGAGTGCCGCGACGAGTTCCTGATGGAACAGGTCGATCACGTCGTCCTCGTTGAAGCACGGCACGACGACCGAAGTATGGACCGTTGTCATGTCACTCCATGCAGCTGTGGTGCGGGCGGGCTGCGCTTCCCGGGGGCCGTTGCATGGAGGGAAGAGGGCCGGCGGGCCGCGGAGGTTGCTCTCATGATGGCTCCGGTGCCCGTCCTCACCCGGAATTGGGCTGTCGGAGGGCGCGCCCCGTCGGGGCCGCCGGCCGGCGGCGCTTCGATGACGGGCTGTCAGAGGTGGTTCCTGCGCCGCAGGACCACCGATCCGCAGACGGAGACCAGGGCGAGGGCCGCGGCGGCCGCACCGAACAGGACCGTGGGGCTGCTGCCGGAGGCGCTGCCCGCGGGCGCCGGGGCGGCCCGGCCGGAGGACGGCGCCGGAGCCGGGGCCCCGGCCTCCGGTTCGCCGGGCGTCGGTTCACCGGGCGCCAGGGACGGGGCGGGCTCGGCGGGTGGTCCCGGCGACGCCGCGCCGGTGGCCCCGCCGGCCGGCTCGGAGGGCAGTTGCGAGGGCGGGGTTCCGGGCCCTGACGCGCCCTGTCGGCCGTCGCCCTGTTGACCGTTCCCGGGTGTGAGGACCACGTCCGAGCACGAGTAGTAGGTGTCAGGGGTGTCCGTGTTCCGCCATACCGTGTAGAGCACATGCCGGCCCGTGAGCCCTGCGGGCAGGCGTCCGCCGATCCGGTACGCGCCGTCCGTGAGCGCGGGATCGGTGGCCGTGGCGATCGGGCGGGTGTCGAGATCGGCCCACCGGAGCGGCGCGGCCGGGTCGTACCCCTGGCGGGTCAGGTACAGCTCGAAGGTTCCCCGGTGCGGGATGCTGGAGCGGTAGGTGAGGGTGAACGTGCCACCGGACCTGAGCGGTGTGGCGGGCCAGTCCCTGCGGGCGGTGTCCAGGCCGCGATAGGCGTCGAGGCCCGCGCTGCACAACTGTCCGTCGGGTACGGCCTCCTGGTCCCTGCCGTCGACGCCGGGCAGCCGCAGGTCGTCCCACGCGCCGATGGGGTCGCCCCCGTTCGCGGCGACGGCGGCCCGGCACGCGCCCGACGCGCGCTGTGCTCCGTCCAGTCCGCAGACGGCGGCTCTGCTCACCGGGTCGGTCGGCGTCCCGTGGGCCAGAGCGGGTGCGCCGGCGGCCAGCAACAGCGGTACGGCGCCGGTCAGTGCGGCGACTGCGGCGGCAACAGGGGTACGGCGACGTCCGGTCATCGGCTGCTGACCTCCTCGGGCTCGACGGCTGCCGTGGAGTACGGGCGGGGCGGCGCGGGCGTTCACCGCGGATGCGCGGGCATTCATCCCGTGGGTCCGGTCGTTCACCGCGCTCGGGCATTCACCGTGCGGGCGCGGCGGGCCGGGCGGTCACAGGGTGATCGTGGCGGTGATCGGCAGATGGTCGCTGCCTGTGGCCGGCAGTGAACGGACGCGGGTCACCGCCGCCGACCGGGCCATGATCTGGTCGATCCTGGCGACGGGGAAGGACGCCGGCCAGCTGAAGGCGAAGCCCTCTCCCGCCACCCCGACCTGGGCCAGTACCGGGTCGAGCCCGCGGTCGTCGACGGTGCTGTTGAGGTCGCCCAGCAGGATCACCCTGGCCTCCTTCTCGGCGGCGAGGGCGGCGCCCAGCAGCCGGGCGCTCTCGTCGCGCCACGCCGAGCTGAAGCCGTGCCGCAGTCCCAGGCGCACCGAGGGCAGATGGGCGACGTGGACGGCGACGGGGCCCTGCGGGGTCACGGCTGTGGCGCGCAGGGCGCGGTTCCATCCCGGTCCGAAGCCGCGCGGCTTGATGTCCACCGGCCGCACGTCCTCCAGCGGATGTGCCGACCACAGGCCGACCGTCCCGACGACCGCGTGGTGCGGCAGGTGCCGCGCCAGTTCGTTCTCGTAGGCGAGCAGCGCGGCGGGCGTCACCTCCTCGAGGGCGACGAGGTCCGGGCGCACCCGCAGCAGGGTCCGTGCCGTGCCTGCCGGGTCGGTGTTCACGTCGTTGACGTTGTGCTGCACGGCCACGAGGCCGGCCCGTTCCTCCGACGCGGGCGCCGGCCGGGGCGCGAAGAGGATCGACCACGCGGCGGCGGGCAGCAGCAGGGCGACGAGCGCGGTGACGGAACGGCGCAGCAGCGCCGTCACCAGCAGGAGGGGAACGGCGAGACCCAGCCAGGGCAGGAACGTCTCGAGCAGGCTGCCGATCCGGCCGACGGTGTTGGGGACGGCGGAGTGGAAGGTGAGCAGGCAGGCGACGAGGACGGCGAGGGCGGCGAGAACGCGCCCCCGGCGGAGTCGCGAGTACCCGCGGTGGTCCGTCCCCCAACTGCCCGGCGCGGGACACCGGATGCCGAGCCGCCGGGCGAAGGTCCGGGACCCCTCCGCGCGGTGCTCGACCGCTTCG
The DNA here is from genome assembly GCF_001278075.1 of Streptomyces pristinaespiralis. Taxonomy (GTDB): domain Bacteria; phylum Actinomycetota; class Actinomycetes; order Streptomycetales; family Streptomycetaceae; genus Streptomyces; species Streptomyces pristinaespiralis. The sequence continues at coordinate 484,419 of NZ_CP011340.1, forward strand.
CTCATGCCGTCGCTCCGTTTCCCCGTCGGACCGACGATCTTGCCGGCCGCCCCGGCAGGCGTTGTCAGTGGCCGTCCTGCGCGCTGGACGCGGGCTGCTGCACGGTGGGGTGCGACCCGGCGGACGGGGTGATTCCGTCGAACAGGTTGGCGACCAGGGCGACGACGAAATCATCGGTCACGGGCTCGTCCGGGATCAGCATGCGGTGGTAGACGGCCCCCCAGAGCTGGTCGACGAGGACCTGGACGTCGATCTCGTCCCTGATCTGTCCTTGCTCCTTGGCGCGCGTCAGTCTCTCCCCGGCCAGCCGTCGGCGTTCGGAGGAGTACAGGGAGCGGAAGGCGGTGGCCAGGTTCTCGTCGGTCTGGGACTGGCCGACCAGCTCCGTCACCACCCGCCCGGCCGGTGTTCGGGTCATGAGGTGCGCGAACGCACGCAGCTGGCGTGTGAGGTCGGCGCGGATGTCGCCGGTGTCCTCGAAGGCGAGAGTCTCTTCGACGGCGTGGAAGTAGCCGTCCAGGGCGAGGGCGCCCTTGGAGGGCCACCACTTGTACAGCGTCGTCTTGCTGACACCGGACAGGCGGGCCACTCCCTCGAAGGTCAGGTTGGCCATTCCCTCCTTCAGGAGCACCTCCCCGACCACGCGGAAGACGTCCGCGCGGACCTCGTCGGCCGGGCGGCGCCCGCGCCCGCGGGCCGGGCGGCCGTGGGCGCCCTCGGCCTGCTTCGTCACGATGCTCTCCCTCGCTCGTTCTCGGATCGGATCAGTCTAGGAAGCGGTGCGCTTCCCACGCGGTCCGGGCGTCGGATCACCCGATCCGCAGATCCGCGATGAGACCGTCGCGCAGGCGGAAGGTCAGCGAGCCGGTGCCGTTGTAGCCGTTGCCGGACACCCGCAGGTTCACGACATAGGTGTCCGGACCGTCGCCCGGCGACGAGCCGAGCAGCTGGAACCGCGCCTGGACGCCGATGTTGTCGGTGCGGTCCCAGTCCCGGACGCCTTCGCGGCCCCGGTACGTCCGGCCCCAGTCGTTCAGATGGGCGTCGGGGGTGAACGCGGCGACGAAGGCCTCGGAGTCGGCGCTGTTGGTGGCGTCGATGAACGTGCGGATCGCTGCGGGCAGGTGTGTGGTGGACATGGTCCCTCCTTCTCTTCTGGATGGCCGGCTGCGGTCGTCCGACGCGTCAGGACTGTGTTCCTTCGACGTGGAGCAGTTCGCCGAAGCCGAGACGGGTGACGAACTGCTCCTGGGCACGACGCAGGACCTCGTTGACCTCTTCCACTCCGGCCTGGCTGAAGTCGACGACGGTCCGGAAGGGGCGGGAGCCGGCCGGAAGGGCGATGATCCGGGCGATCTCGTCGGCGACGGCACGCGGGTGGGCGTCCACGCCGGGCGGGAACAGTGCCTCCGTGGCCTTCTCGTTGCGGGCCACCATCGGATCCAACGCCGCATAGGCGCTGGTGCGTGCGGCGTCACCGGCGTGGCCGGCGTTGGGGAAGTGCTCGGTTCCCTGGGTGAAGGGACCCGGCATCACGATGGTGGTCCCGATGCCGAACCGGCCCACCTCGTACGCCGTGACCTGGGCGAGCGCGTCCGCGGCGAACTTCGACGCCACGTAAGGGCCGAGGAAGGGCGGAACCACCACCGAGGTGGTGCTGCCGACGTAGAGGAGCGTGCCAGAGCGGCGTGACCGCATGTGCGGGAGAACAGCCCGGTTGACGCGCTGGATACCGACCACGTTGACGTCCAGGAGGCGATGGACGTCCTCCGGCGTGAAGGCCTCGACGTAACCGACGTAGAGGTGCCCTGCGTTGTGGACGACCGTGTCGAGGCGGCCGGCGTCTTCGAGGATGGTCGCGACGGCCGCTTCTGCCGAGGCATCGGACTGCACGTCGAGCTCGACGACGCGGATGTCGTGCCCCTCGCGGCGGCCGAGCCGCAGGAGCTCCTCGGCGTGGCCGGCGTTGCGGCCCCGGACGCTGCGCATACTCGCGTAGACGGTGTGGCCGGCGGCGGCGAGCGCGCGGGCGGTGAGGTTGCCGATGCCGGTGGCGGCGCCGGTGATGAGTACCACGGATGACATGGGTCTTCCCTTCCAGGAGGGTGCTTCGCGGGTGCCGGGGCCGTGCTTGCGGTGCCGGGCGGTCAGGCGAGACCGCCGTTGGTGTAGAGGACCTGGCCGTTGACCCAGCGGGCGGGGCCGGCGAGGAAGGCGACCGACTCGGCGATGTCGCGAGGCTCGCCCAGCCGCTCCAGCGGGGTGGCCTTGGCGAAGTTGGAGATCGTGGTCTCGTCCTTGCCTTCGAGGAAGAGCGGGGTGGCGACCGGACCGGGCGCGACGGTGTTGACGGTGATGTCCTTGCCGCGCAGTTCGCGGGCGAGGATCAGCGTGATGCTCTGCACCGCGGCCTTACTGGCGACGTACGCCCCGTAGGTGGGCAGCTGGGTGCGCGTGACCGACGTGGACACGTTGATGATCGCGCCACCGGACCGTACGCGGCGGGCGGCCTGCTGGGAGACGACGAAGGTGCCACGGATGTTCGTGCGGTGCATCCGGTCCAGGTCGTCCAGGTTCAGCGTGGCGATCGGCGCGAGCACCATGATCCCGGCAGTGTTGACCACCACGTCGATCCCGCCGAAGGCCGTCTCGGCGGCGTCGAAGGCGGCCGCCATCGCTTCCTCGTCGGCCACGTCGCCGCCGACCGCGACGGCCTGGCCGCCGGACGCGGTGATCTGCTCGACCAGGGCATCGGCCTTGGCCTTGTTGCCGGCGTAGTGCACCGCGAGGGCGAAGCCATCCGCGGCGAGCCGCTCGACGACGGCCTTGCCGATGCCACCGGAACCGCCGGTCACAAGCGCGACGCGGGGGGTGGTGCTGTTCGTGCTGGTCATGAGTCTTTCTCCTCCGCAAGAAGTGGACGGTGAGTCCATATAAGCAGAATATGAACGCGCCGTCCATATCTTGCCCGGTGTTTTTTTCCAGGGCCGCTGCGCGGGCAGCGCTCGCCTCCTGCGGAGCCGGTACGTCGCCGGAGGCCTTGTTCAGGCCCGGACGGCCTGCCGGCGACGGCGACGGCCCACTGTCAGGCCGTGTGGGACGTGACGGCGTGGGAAGCGCCGCTTCTCGTGCACAACCTGCTAGAGACAAGGGGGCAGATCTACTGATCCGCCCCGACCTGTTCAGCCGTCTCCACGACACAATCGGCGCTACTCGCTGCCGCGTCGGCCGAGATGTTTCCTACATGCCACGGGGGCAGCTCAACAGCCCCGATGATGAGGACGACTGAAGCCGTTGAGCCGTGGACGGCCATACGGATCTCGCCTTCCATCCGGTCCGGTCTGCGCGCCATGGTCGACGGCATCAGTGATCACAGCCGGCCGGAAGACATGTCAGAGCGGGAGCCGGCCTTCAGAACCAAACGTGGGCCTCACAGTCCTGACCAGCACGAACTGCGCACCTGCCGTGGGAGTCGGCACGAGAATGACCTGGCTGTTCGTCACGGCCGGGGCGTCAGCGCGGACTGGATCTGCGGACACATGTCTGGCGGCGTACAACTTTTTGATCGCTGCAGAGTCCCAACCGGCAAGGGCGCACGGCGCGCCTGATGTCTTCTGGAGGAATGCCCGTGCCCCTGGCCCGTTCGACGCGAGGGCGGCTCGCCCGCGCCATCACCACGGTTCTCGCCATCACGCTCGGGGCGACCGCGCCGACCGCTCCCGCGCACGCCGCTCCGGTCGCGGGCGGGGGGCTCGCGGCGGACGCGGCGTCGACCGCGGACCCGATCGCGTACCCGAAGGCCGGCAGGCTCGTCGGGGCCGGTGTGACCGGCTTCCTGACGACCTCCGGCACCAGCATCTCGACCTTTCAGCGCTACTCGGACAGTGCCGGGCAGACATACGACGGCGCCGTGTACCTGCGGTCGACGCCGACGACCGACTTCCTGGTCTTCAGGGGCGGGTCCAAGATCACTCAGCGGAACCTGGCGACGAACGGTTCCCTCGAGGTTCCCGTGGGTTCCCTGACGGGTGACGCGAGGTGGGCGGGCGCGGCGGCTGACGCCGTCTTCACGACCGTCGTGACCGAGGCCGGCACGGTGCTCCGCAAGCACGTCGACGAGGCCCCCACGGTGACGGTCACCGGCCTTCCGGCCGACGCGACCTCCGTCATGGTCACGCCCGCCACGCCCGCCCACGCCAAGGTCACCTTCACGCAGAACGGGCTGGGCAAGTGGGGCCTCCTCGACCTCGCCACCGGCGTCCTCACCCTCGGCGCCCCGGGGATCGGCGCGCAGGCGGTCTCCGCGACCCACACCGCGTGGTCCGTCGACGCGGCGACGGACCTCCGGGTCTTCGTCGCGGACCGGGCCACCGGCGAGGTGCACGAGGCCCCGGTGCCCCCGGTGCCCTCGCCCGGCCACCCCCAGGTCGGCCTGGTCGGCGACTGGGTGCTGTACGGGCAGAAGGGCGGGATGGACTTCGCCCAGCCGAGTGTCCACCACGCCATCACCGCCTACAACGTCACCACCAAGGCGACGGTGAAGGTGCTCGACCACGCCTACGAGTTCACGTCCGCCCCCGACGGCAGCCTGTACGCGCGGGGCGGCCTCGTCGGCCGGGGCGAGGGCATGTACCGTTTCGCGGCCACGGGCGGCGACACCCTGAAGGCGGAGCTGGTCGCGACGACCGGCGAGCCCACCGAGGTCGTCGCCACGGACTCCACCGTGCCCCCGGTGGTCCTCGACCTGGACCAGGCCAAGGGGTTCACCTTCAAGTGGACGCTGTCCCGCGAGGTGTCGAACCCGAAGCTCACCGTCCGCCATGTGCGGACCGGGAAGACCCACACCATGACGGCGGCGCCCAGCAGCACGCCGACGTTCGCCTGGGTCGACAACAACTGGTACGAGGACGTCCCCAACGGCGACCACACCTGGGAGTTGACCGGCTCGCCGGTCAACGGCATCGGCCCGGACGTCACCGCCGGCGGCACGTTCACGGTCGTCCGCAAGGCGCAGCCGCACGACTTCAACGACAACGGCAGCCCCGACCTGCTCAGCCGGGACTCCGCCGGCCGCCTGTGGCGCACGGACCTCTTCTACCGTCCGATCGACGAGAGGCGCGGTATCAACGAGGCGTCGGCCCGGACCTACCTCGGTTCGGGCTGGGGCGTCTACGACAGCATCGAGGCCGCCGGCGACCTGGGCGGTACGCCGGTCGGCGACCTCCTGGCCCGCGACAGGTCCGGCGTGCTCTGGCTGTACCAGGGCAAGGGCACCGGCAACTTCGCCGCCCGGGTCCAGGTCGGTGGTGGCTGGCAGGTCTACGACAAGATCACGTCCGGCAGCGACCTGACCGACGACGGCCGGGTGGACGCGCTCGCCACCGACAGGTCCGGTGTGCTCTGGCTCTACACCGGCACCGGCAACGCCACGAAGCCGTTCCTCCCTCGCGAGAAGATCGGTACCGGCTGGGGGATGCACAACGACATCACGGCTGTCGGCAACATCGCGGGCGGTACCGCCGGCGATCTCGTCGCCCGTGACAAGGACGGTGTCCTCTGGCTCTACCTGGGCAAGGGCGACGGCTCGTTCGCGCCCCGCACAAAGATCGGCGGCGGCTGGAACGCGTTCCGTCCGCTGATCGCCGCCGGTGACGCGGACGGCGACGGGCGCCCCGACCTCATGGGCCTCGGCACGCCCTATCAGTTGTCGAAGCTGTACAAGAGCACCGGCGACTGGAAGGTCCCGTTCCGAACCGGCGAGGTCATGTACCTGGAGCAGGTCAACGCGAACCTGTCGGACCTCGTGTTCTGACTCCGCCGCACGCGCGGAGGGGAACCGCCGCAACACCCGGCCTCCCCTCCCCGCGAGGATGCCGCCCCTGGCCCTTCGTCGACCAGCCGTTACCAGCGGCAAGCCGCTGAAGCGCGAAGATCGCGATCTACGGCTGGAGCATCAGACCGTGCCCTCCGTGTCCGCGCCCGTGTGCGGTCAGAGCCGTACGGCAGAAAGCCTCGGACCTCGGCACCGTCATATCCGAGCTGGAGCAGGCAGTGGACGCTCGCGACGGTGCCCGCACCGAACGCGCCTTCACCGCCGCACTGAAAGGCCTGCAGCAGGCGCCGGAGGCCGAGCGCGTCCTGGCGGGGCCACGGCTGGCCGCGCTGCTCCCCGCCTTCCCGCCCACGGGCCCGCGCCCGCTCCTGGCGTCGGCGGCCGGCTTCTGCGTCGAGAGCGGCGCTGATCCGGTGGCCTGCGCGGAGCCAGTCCTCGACGGTGTCCAACGAGACCTGCTCGACGCCCTGGAGTTCGCCCGCCGCTGGACCGCTGCCGGCGGAGCCGAGGACGAACTGCCGGAGCCCGACGGGAAGATCGTCGATGACGCGCTGCTGGCCCGCCTGGGCGGCGACGCACACGACGCCACGCGGTTGGCGCTGGCCTGGTGCTCGGTCGAGGAATGGCAGCCACCCGCTCTGGCCGTACTGTGCCGCAGCGCAGAGGTCCGCCGTCGGTACGCATCCACGCTCCTGCCCGCCTGCCGCGATCTGGCAGCCCTGGAGCGGCATGACCTCAAGTGCCTGGCCTACGCGCTGGCGGTCCTGGACGACGAGCCCTTGGTAGTGCTGCACCGGCCCACCGGGACCGGGTTCGAGGTGCGCATCGGCGGCATCGGGGACAACTTCCAGTTGCACACGCTGCTCGCCCACGTCCTCATCGGTGGCGGCCACGTGCCCGGCACCGGCCCTTCGGCCGAGAGCGTCCGCCTGGCCACGGACCCCGAACCCGCCCGGGAACGCACCGACGCCGTCGCGACCGGAGCCTTCGAACTCCTCGCCCCTGACGGCGAGCGGATCTGGAACGAGGGGCTGCCCGACGACATCCCCGTGGTGGAGGGACACCGACTGCTCGTTCTCGACGAACCTGGGTCGCTGTCGGCGGCAGTCGTGCCGGCCGAGGAGAAGCCGCCCGCGACGCTCGGCCGGGCGGGGCCCGGCACCTGCACGGCAGGAACGGCGGGCCGCTCGGCGGTGCGGTTCGCCCGCACGGCGCGGGCGAGGACGGTGGCGTTCGGGATCAGCGGGGCGCACATCTCGCAGACCTCCTCGACGCTCCAGACTCGGCGCACGATCGGGTCGTGCCGCAGGATCATCACCACGGCGCCCGCGCAGTACGCCTTGGCGTCGGGGTGCGCGCCGCACCGCTGCGAGCCGCAGTGGCACCAGGCGTTGGGTCGGACGGTGGCCACCTTCGCGTGCGCGGCGGCGTGCTGGGCTGCGAAGGTGCGCAGCGCGGCGAGGTCGGCGGAGCGGGGCGGCATGCGGCACGCCGCGATGCTGCAGGTGACCTGGGCGAGACGGCCGCCGTGGGCGGTGATGCGGACCGTCCAGGCCCGTCCGGGGATGCGTTCGGTAATGTCTTCGCTGTTCGCGGTCGTCACGGCCGTCCGATCGTGGTTGTTCTGGGTTTGGCCAACTATGTGCTACCCGCTGTCCCCTTGGACAGCACGTTTCGCCGGCGCGGGGCGGCCGGCCCCACAAGGTGCGTCCGGCAGATGCGCTGATGCCCCATCAGGCGGTCGCGTGTGACACAGCTGGAGCGCGGCTCATTCGGCCGGACGCCTGCTGTCCGCTGGTCGGTGCCCCGGGTGGCGACACCGCAGGGCGCACCTCACGCCGGGGCATACGGATGGCGGATGAGGACGCCGGCATGAAGCGGCCCGGGTGAGAAACCTCGGCGTGCGTAGGCGCGGTGCATCGCCGGAGCGTTGGGCACCACGACGAGCCCGGCATGGTGGTGGTCGGCAAGGAGGAGCGCGGCGCGAACCAGACGGCCTGCGGAGACCGGGTCCTCCTCGTGGCCACGAGAGTGCCGGCCACCCACCAGATGCCTCCCTGGCTGCGCAGGTGACGCACGGTCGTGACCGGGCCGGCCGTCGCGCGCGAGCGCGCAAGCATGCTGCCGGTCTCCCACAGCAGGAAGGACGTCAGGCCAGCGCCGGCCCGCACGCCAGGAGCGGCGGGACGCCGTCCGCGATGGCGTGCGAGGCGGCGTGCGGCGGCAGCCAGAGCCACAGGCCACTGACGGTGCTGCCCAGCAGGAGGAGAGTCTCCAGCGGCGCCATACTCCTCGGCTGGGTTTCACCGAAGTCCGTCGTGAGCGGGCAACTGCTCCAGATCGCCGCCGAGGGGCTTCAGGAGAGATCGACTTCAAAGACCGCAGCTGCCGCGTATCCAACCTGGCTGAAGGGCCGGGACCCCAGCAGGGTTCCGGCCCTTTGTCTGTGACAGCGTGAGCCAACACGCCACCCCGCTTGCTGCGGTGGCAGTCGACCCCAGAGGTGTACAGCGCCGTGAAGGCACTGCGCGAATTGCGAGACTCACCGCTCCCCCTCGCCGGTTCCTTGCCGCACAGGAGGCGCCAGTTGCAGCCGGCAGGGCTCACACCGCGCAACCAACTTGACCCACCGACGACATGAGACGTCTTGCGACCGCGTTCGACGAAGTAGCACTCGAGCCTGCGGAAGTCCGCTACCCGGGCCGCGGCTTCGAGGATGAGGGCGGGTGATCCCATGGTGCCGTCTTCGTATCGTCCCGGGCCTGCGTAGCCGTCGAGGTGGACGACTCTTCCGTCGGGTGCGTCCTGGCCGACCTTGCTGGCGAAGGGTACGACGTACCGATTGAGGATTCCGTGCTTGAGGACGGCAGCCGCCTTCTTGCGCACGAAGAAGGGGCTGCTGCTGTCGATCTCCTCGCCGACGCTTTCCCCGCTGAGGTCGAGTACAGGGTCGTCGTACAGTTCGTCCCGCCGATCCGAATCGGAACTGAGTCCTTTACATGTGGTACTCCGTACCATAACCTGCAGGCGATGCTCACCCACAGGAGCGCTGAGCGCCGCAGCCTAAACCGCAGGTCTCGACCCCTGCCCCATCACGAGGCTGCGGTTTCAAAAGTCCTTCGGACGGAGGAAGAGGCAACATGATCCAAGTACAGATCGCACCCGCCGAGACGCTCCCCGCGGAAGAGGGCAACCACCCAGACGCCTCCCCACCCTCAGTTGTCGACTGCCATGACCCTCGGCCGCTGGGAGGGGTGTGGAAGGGTGAGCTCCACTTCCAACGCTGCACTTGGTGCCGGACCGCCATCTTCCGTCGGCTGCTCTGCCCTGCCTGCGCGTCCACCGACCTGACTACGGAGCGCAGCAGCGGCATCGGCACCATTCACCATGTCAGCATCATGGGCCGCAATGTCGGTCGGCCATGGGCCCTCGCCACCATTCGCATGCGCGAGGAATTCTCCATACGGGCCAAGGTTCTCGACGTCTACAGGGCTCACGTCGGCGCCGTGGTCTGCCTCGACTCGGGCATGGAAGCCGGCTCGCAACAGATTTCCTTCCGCCCGTACGACGCCCCGGCACGAGCGAAGAGCGCTCCCACCCGAAAGTGAGTCGACCGTCAGGCGGCGGCGTGCAATGTAGCGGACAATCGTCGCAGGGGTGTGGGCGTTGTCGGGCCGGGATGGGCCCTAGGTGCAGCGAATGGACGGTGCGACTATGACGAATCAGCCGAGCGCCATGTCCACCGCATCGCCCCGACTCCTCGACGCGACGAACCTGGCCTTGGCCGTGCTGGACCGGCGGGGAGTGGTCGTCGGCTGGAGCTCGGCCGCAGAGGCCTTGGTCGGCTACGGCGATCAGGAGATCCTGAACCGGCCCGCCGCGACCCTGCTGCACAACGATGCGGACCCGGCGATAGCTGCCGCGCTGCAGCAGGGCCGCACGCAGGGTGGGTGGGACGGTGCGGTAACCGTGCGGCATCGCAATGGGCGCCATACGAGGCTCATGGTGCGGGTCTTTTCATGGTTGGATGCGGCCGGGGAAACACTGTGGGCGGTTCTCGCGCACGCAGAGGACCAGGTGACGCGCTCGGAACTGAGCCAGGGGGTTTTCGAGCCGCTGTTGACCTACTCGCCGATAGGCGTCGCTGTGCTGGATACAAACCTGCGGTACCTCTGGGTAAACGAAGTCCTTACCTATGGCGGCGCAGCCCCTTCGAAACGAAGGGTGGGCCAACGGGTGGGGCAGGTGTTTCCCCAGCTTGAGGGAGTCGCGCAGGTCGAGGAACAATTGCGAAACGTGCTGGAAACCGGCATTCCGGTACTCGACTTCGAGTTTCATGCCTTCAATCCACAGGATTCGACCCGGACGCACGTGTTCTGGATGAGCTTCTTCCGCCTGGAGGACTCCACCGGACGCGTAGTGGGCGTGTGGTACATGGCCTTGGACAACACAGACCGCTGGCGCACCCGGGAACGAGAAGCCCTACTGTCGGAGGCAAGTACGTATATCGGCAGCACCCTCGACGTCGAGCGGACGGCGCAGGAACTCACGGAGATCGTGGTGCCACGCTTTGCCGACGCCGTTGCCGTTGATCTGTTCAACTCCGTTCTGCATGGGGGCGATCCGCCTCACGAACCGGATACCGGCACCCTGCGGGCCGTGGGGCAGCGTTGGATTCCCGAGGATGACAGTGAGGCCGGCGCCCACGTCGCAGAACTGCTTCACCAGCTCCAGGATTCGGCTGCCACCCGGCGTCGCTGCTTGCACGACGGAGAAGCCTGGATGGAATCGCTCGCGTGCGGTGCCGGCAACGCCGTGCTCTCGGCACCTCCTCCGACCGCCGAGAAGCTCCGTGAACTCGGCGTTCATTCCGTCCTGGTGGCACCCGTGCAGGCCAGAGGCACGGGCCTCGGCGTCGCGGCATTCGCACGGTTCAGGAACCCGGATTCATTCGACGAGAGCGATGTCGGGCTGACTACTGAGCTTCTTAGCCGTGCCGGAGTGTGCATAGACAACGCTCGCCGGTTCACCAGAGAGCGCCGGGCCGCTCTGACCTTGCAGCGGAGCCTTCTGCCCCGGGCGCTTGCGACAGGGGATGTCCTGGATGTCGCTTCACGCTATCTTCCCGCGGGCGATCTTCAGATGGTGGGGGGCGACTGGTTCGACGTTATCCCGCTCTCCGGCGCCCGGGTCGCCCTGGTCGTGGGTGACGTGGTCGGCCGCGGGAGCTATGCGGCAGTAAGCATGGGGCGGCTTCGTGCGGCCGTACGCACACTGGCGAATACGGACCTTCCGCCCGATGAGCTACTGGCTCATCTCGATGACCTTGTCATCAGCTTGGCCGAGCAGGAACAACCCGACGAGGAGACTCCCGGTCCAGAGGTGAGCCCTTCGGCCTCGTTCCTGGGCGCAACGTGCCTCTATGCCGTATACGACGCGGTCACTCGGTGCTGCACAGTGGCCCGGGCCGGCCATGTGCCGCCCGCCGTGGTCGCGCCCGACGGCACCGTTTCCTTCCCGGACCTGCCGGCCGGACCTCCGCTGGGCCTGGGGCTCTCCCCCTTCGAGGCCACAGAGCTACAACTTCCCGAGGGTGCCCTCCTCGCCCTGTACACCGACGGCCTCATCAAGTCGCACGATCAGGACATCGACGTCGGGCTGAGCCGTCTCGCCGGAGCCCTGGCCCACCCCGCCCCTCGCCTGGAAGATCTCTGTGAGAACGTCTTCCACACCCTGCTGCCGGGTGACCCGGGTGACGATGCGGCCTTGCTCTTGGCGCGCACTCACGGCTTGGATCCGGATCAGGTCTCCACCTGGGACCTCGCCCGAGACCCCTCGATCGTCGCCGAGACCCGCGGCCTCGTGACGCGCCGGCTCGCCGACTGGCACTTGGACGATCTGCAGTTCACCACGGAACTGATCGTCAGTGAGTTGGTCACCAACGCGATCCGCTACGGCAGTGAACCCATAAAGCTTCGCCTGATCCGCCAAAGTACGTTGATCTGTGAGGTTCTCGACAACAACAGCACCTCACCTCGACTGAGGCACGCCCGGACCACGGACGAGGGAGGCCGCGGCCTGTTCCTCGTCGCGCAGCTCGCACGGCGCTGGGGAACCCGCTACACAAGGTCCGGCAAGATTATCTGGGCCGAGCAGAGCCTGCCTCCTCAGCCTGAAACCAGCCACCCTGCATGAAACTTAGCGGCACGCTGTGGGGGGATCTGGTCCCGGCAACCGGAGAGGCCCGCAGGCATTGCCTGCGGGCCTCTCCGGTTGCCGGAATCGGGACGCGTGTCAGTCCTTGATCTCGCAGATGGTGGCGCCGGAGGTGAGGGAGGCGCCGACCTCGGCCGCGAGGCCCTTGACGGTGCCGGAGCGGTGCGCGTTGAGCGGCTGCTCCATCTTCATGGCCTCCAGGACGACGATGAGGTCGCCCTCCTTGACCTCCTGGCCCTCCTCGACGGCGACCTTGACGATGGTGCCCTGCATCGGGGAGGCGAGGGTGTCGCCGGACGCGGCCGACGACGACTTCTTCGCCGCGCGGCGCTTGGGCTTGGCGCCGGCGGCCAGGCCGGTGCGCGCCAGGGTCATGCCGAGCGAGGACGGCAGCGACACCTCGAGGCGCTTGCCGCCGACCTCGACCACGATGGTCTCGCGGCCGGCCTCGTCCTCCTCGGTGTCCCCGGGGACGGTGAACGGCTTGATGTCGTTGACGAACTCGGTCTCGATCCACCGGGTATGGACCCGGAAGGGGTCCGCGGTGAACGCCGGGTCGGCGACGACGGCACGGTGGAAGGGGATGGCGGTGGCCATGCCCTCGACCTCGAACTCCGCCAGCGCGCGGGCCGCGCGCTGCAGTGCCTGCTCGCGGGTGGCGCCGGTGACGATCAGCTTGGCGAGGAGGGAGTCCCAGGCCGGGCCGATGACCGAGCCGGACTCGACGCCGGCGTCGAGGCGGACGCCGGGCCCGGTGGGCGCGTTGAAGGCGGTGACGGTGCCGGGGGCGGGGAGGAAGCCCCGGCCCGGGTCCTCGCCGTTGATGCGGAACTCGAAGGAGTGGCCGCGCACGGCGGGGTCGTCGTAGCCCAGTTCCTCGCCGTCGGCGATGCGGAACATCTCGCGGACGAGGTCGATGCCGGTGACTTCTTCGGTGACCGGGTGCTCGACCTGGAGGCGGGTGTTGACCTCGAGGAAGGAGATGGTGCCGTCGGTGCCGACGAGGAACTCGACGGTGCCGGCGCCGACGTAGCCGGCTTCCTTGAGGATGGCCTTGGAGGCCCGGTACAGCTCCGCGTTCTGGGCCTCGGACAGGAACGGCGCCGGGGCCTCCTCGACCAGCTTCTGGTGGCGGCGCTGGAGCGAGCAGTCACGGGTGGAGACGACGACCACGTTGCCGTGGGTGTCGGCCAGGCACTGGGTCTCGACGTGGCGCGGCTTGTCGAGGTAACGCTCGACGAAGCATTCGCCGCGGCCGAAGGCGGCGACGGCCTCGCGCACTGCGGAGTCGTACAGCTCCGGCACCTCTTCGAGCGTGCGGGCGACCTTCAGGCCACGACCGCCACCGCCGAAGGCGGCCTTGATCGCGATCGGCAGGCCGTGCTCCTTGGCGAACGCGACGACCTCGTCGGCCCCCGAGACCGGGTCGGGCGTGCCCGCGACCAGCGGGGCGCCGGCGCGCTGGGCGATGTGACGGGCGGCGACCTTGTCACCGAGGTCGCGGATGGCCTGCGGCGGCGGGCCGATCCAGGTCAGGCCGGCGTCGATGACCGCCTGGGCGAACTCCGCGTTCTCGGACAGGAAGCCGTACCCGGGGTGGATGGCGTCCGCCCCCGAATCGGCCGCGGCCTGAAGCACCTTGGCCATGTCCAGGTAACTGGCGGCCGGGGTGTCACCGCCCAGGGCGAACGCCTCGTCGGCCGCGCGGACATGCAATGCGTCCCGGTCCGGATCGGCGTAGACGGCTACGCTCGCGATCCCGGCGTCCCGGCAGGCACGGGCAACGCGGACAGCGATTTCGCCACGGTTGGCGATGAGCACCTTGGTCAGCATGCCGGCTCCCGTATGTCGTTGGCAGTCGCAGTGAGCCGGTGCGCGGTTTCGACGATCCGGCTGATGTCCGAGCCAGGGGTGAAGACCGAGTCGACGCCCATCGCCTCGAGTTCGGGGATGTCGGATTCGGGGATGATGCCGCCCACGAGGATCTGGACATCGGCCGCGCCTTCCTGCTGAAGGAGCTTGATCACCTTCTTCATGATCGTCAGATGGGCGCCCGACAGCACGGACAATCCCAGGAGCGGCGCGTCTTCTGCGATGACGGTGGAGACGATCTGTTCCGGCGTCTGGTGGAGACCCGTGTAGATCACCTCGAATCCGCTGTCTCGCAATGCGCGGGCGATGACCTTTGCGCCGCGGTCATGTCCGTCCAGGTCGGGCTTGGCGATCACTACGCGGGCGTGCGGCGGCGGAGCGGCAGTGGAGCGATCGGTGCACTGTTGCAGGGAATTCATGTCTCTTTCCAGGAATCGATCAGCGGGGCCAGGAAGTGCTGCGCCACATTCCCGGCCCGGGCAGGGGGAGCCGGCCGCGCGGGACGTTGCGCTCCCTGGCGGCCCATTGATTCAGTCGGTCGGGCGCCTCGTGCGTCGTCGAAGTCGCTGCGGCCCGGGCCTGGACCACCGCGAGTGCGGCGGCCAGCTCCTCGGGAGTCGGGTTTCCTCGTACCACCTTGATCACAGCAGCAGCTCCTTCCAGGGCCTAGAGCGGGATGTTGCCGTGCTTCTTGGGCGGCAGACTTTCCCGCTTGGTGCGCAGCTGGCGCAGGCCCTTGACGATCTGTGCCCGGGTCTCGGACGGCATGATCACGGCGTCGATGTAGCCGCGTTCTGCGGCCGTGTACGGGTTGAGCAGGGCGTCCTCGTACTCCTGGATCAGCCGGGCGCGGGTGGCCTCCTGGTGCTCCGGGGCCTCGGCGGCGATGGTGCGGCGGTGCAGGATGTTCACCGCGCCCTGCGCGCCCATGACGGCGATCTGGGCGGTGGGCCACGCCAGGTTGAGGTCGGCGCCCAGGTGCTTGGAGCCCATGACGTCGTACGCGCCGCCGAACGCCTTACGGGTGATGACGGTGATCAGCGGGACCGTGGCCTCCGCGTACGCGTAGATCAGCTTGGCGCCGCGGCGGATGATGCCGCCGTACTCCTGGTCCACGCCGGGCAGGAAGCCGGGCACGTCGACGAAGGTCAGCACGGGCACGTTGAACGCGTCGCAGGTGCGCACGAATCGCGCGGCCTTCTCGGAGGCGTTGATGTCCAGGCAGCCGGCGAACTGCATCGGCTGGTTGGCGACGATGCCGACCGGGAAGCCCTCGACCCGGCCGAAGCCGGTGACGATGTTCGGCGCGAACAGCGCCTGGGTCTCCAGGAACTCGCCCTCGTCGAGGACGTGCTCGATCACGGTGCGGATGTCGTACGGCTGGTTCGCCGAGTCGGGGATGAGCGTGTCCAGCTCGCGGTCCTCCTCGCTGACCGCGGTGTCCGCCTCCTCCGGGAAGGACGGCGGCTCGGACAGGTTGTTGGACGGCAGGTACGACAGAAGGGACTTGACGTACTCGATCGCGTCCTTTTCGTTGCCCGACATGTGGTGCGCGACACCGGAGGTGGTGTTGTGGGTACGGGCGCCGCCCAGCTCCTCGAAGCCGACGTCCTCGCCGGTGACGGTCTTGATGACGTCGGGGCCGGTGATGAACATGTGCGAGGTCTGGTCGACCATCACCGTGAAGTCGGTGATCGCCGGCGAGTAGACCGCGCCGCCGGCGCAGGGGCCGACGACCAGCGAGATCTGGGGGATGACGCCGGAGGCGTGGGTGTTGCGGCGGAAGATCTCGCCGTACATGCCCAGCGCGCTGACACCCTCCTGGATGCGGGCGCCGCCGGAGTCGTTGATGCCGATGACCGGGCAGCCGGTCTTCAGCGCGAAGTCCATCACCTTGATGATCTTCTGTCCGAACACCTCGCCGAGAGCACCGCCGAAGACGGTGAAGTCCTGCGAGAAGACCGCGACGGGGCGGCCGTCGACCGTGCCGTAACCGGTGACGACACCGTCCCCGTACGGCCGTGTCTTCTCCAGCCCGAAGTTGGTCGAGCGGTGGCGGGCGAACTCGTCGAGCTCCACGAACGAGTCCTCGTCCAGCAACAGCTCGATCCGCTCCCGGGCGGTCAACTTGCCCTTCGCATGCTGCTTTTCCACCGCGCGAGCGGAGCCGGCATGCGTCGCCTCTTCGATACGGCGCTGAAGATCCGCGATCTTTCCCGCGGTCGTATGAAAGTCGGTCTCGTACAGCTTCGTCGGTACAGCGCTCACCGGACGAATCCCTCCTGGCTGTTGCTGCCGAACGCCTGGCACGCCGTGGTTTGTGGCCTGGCGATTGGACGGAGAGGCTGGAGAAGCGGGGCTGTCAGCCCCATGCCAGGGGGCGCGACGAAGTCGTTGCGTGTCACGGCACTGGGAAGGAATCCCGGTGGCGGCAGTGGAGGCCGGCGCGGGAGGTCAAAGGCAGCGGTCACAGAATGGCTCCAAAGGCGATGGCGGGGACAGCGGAGGGGAACCGCTCCACTGGTCAGACGGAGTCGTGCGGGACGTAGATGCCCCAGACGTCGCGCAGGGCGTGCGAAACTTCGCCGACGGTGGCTCGCAGTCGCAGGGCCTCGCGCATCGGCGGCAGGACATTGTCAGCGCCTTGTGCAGCGGACCGCAGGGAGTCGAGGGCTCGCTTGACAGCGTCGTTGTCACGCTCCCTGCGCAGCGCCGCCAGGCGTTCGCACTGATCGTTCTCGATCTGGGGGTCCACGCGCAGCGGTTCGTAGGGTTCTTCTTCGTTCAGGACGTACTTGTTGACACCGACGACGGTGCGTTCCCTACCATCGATCTCCAGGGCGATCCGATACGCGGACTTCTCGATCTCGGACTTCTGGAAGCCCTGTTCGATCGCTGCGACTGCACCCCCGCGGTCTTCGACGGCCTGGACCAGGTCCAGCGCCGCCGCTTCGAGGTCGTCGGTCATCGACTCCATGACGTAGGAACCAGCGAAGGGATCCACGGTCTTGGTCACGTCGGTCTCGTAGGCGAGGACTTGCTGAGTACGGAGAGCCAGCCGAGCTGCCTTCTGGGTCGGCAGGGCGATAGCCTCGTCGTAGGAGTTGGTGTGCAGG
Organism: Streptomyces pristinaespiralis; assembly: GCF_001278075.1. Taxonomy (GTDB): domain Bacteria; phylum Actinomycetota; class Actinomycetes; order Streptomycetales; family Streptomycetaceae; genus Streptomyces; species Streptomyces pristinaespiralis. Next base: position 501,456 of record NZ_CP011340.1, read on the forward strand.
GACTGCGTTCCGCCGAGGACTGCGCCCAAGCCCTGCAGAGCGACACGGACGAGGTTGACCTCGGGCTGCTGTGCCGTCAGCTGTACGCCGGCGGTCTGGGTATGGAAGCGGAGCATCTGGGACTTCGGGTTCTTGGCGCCGAATTCCTCCCGCATGATGCGGGCCCAGATGCGGCGTGCCGCACGGAACTTCGCTATCTCCTCCAGCAGCGTGGTCCGGGCGACGAAGAAGAACGACAGGCGGGGGGCAAAGTCGTCGACGTCGAGGCCGGCGGCGATGGCCGCGCGCACGTACTCCTTCGCGTTGGCGAGGGTGAAGGCAATTTCCTGCGCAGGCGTCGCCCCGGCCTCGGCCATGTGGTAGCCGGAGATGGAAATCGTGTTCCAGCGGGGAAGTTCCTGGTGACAGTAGGCGAAGGTGTCGCTGATCAACCGCAGGGATTGCTTGGGCGGGAAGATGTAGGTGCCGCGGGCGATGTACTCCTTGAGCACGTCGTTCTGGACCGTGCCGGTCAACTGGTCGCCTTGGATGCCCTGCTCGGCCGCGACCAGTTGATACAGCAGGAGGAGCGTCGAAGCCGGGGCGTTGATCGTCATCGAGGTGGACACCTGATCCAGGGGTAGGCCCTGGAAGAGTGCCCTCATGTCCTCGATCGAGTCGATCGCGACGCCGACCTTTCCAACCTCGCCCTGCGCGACGGCCTCGTCGGAGTCGTAGCCCATCTGCGTCGGCAGGTCGAACGCGACGCTCAGACCACCGGTGCCCGCGTTCACCAGCTCGTGGTAGCGCTCGTTGGACTCCTTCGCCGTACCGAACCCGGCGTACTGCCTCATCGTCCACGGCCGGCCGGTGTACATCGACGGGTAGACGCCCCGCGTGAACGGGAACTTCCCCGGCGCACCCAGCTTGACGTCCGCGTCGAAAGCCGTCAGCGCCCAGCCGTCGTAGAGCCGCTGGATCGGCAAGCCGGACTCACTATGCGTAACGGAATCCACGCCGAAACCTCCTCGGTACTCAATGTCTTTCGTACGGTACTCAGTACCATCCAGGGAGGCAAGTGGTCTTCAGCCGCTGAGACGGGTAAGGATGTGGCCTCATGAGCAAGCCTTCCGCGCGGACTCGACTCGCAGACGCCGCATTCGCCCTCTTCGACGAGCGTGGATATGAGCAGACCACCGTCGATGACATCGCCGAACGGGCCGGAGTGGGGCGTACGACGTTCTTCCGCCACTACCGGTCCAAGGAAGCCGTCATCTTCCCCGACCACGACCGGCTGCTGGAACTGATCAGGGACCGGTTGGCGACCTCCAGCCACAGCACCGCCCTGGTCGCCGTGTCCGACGCGGTCCGCCTCGTGCTGCTCCACTACATCGACGAAGGTGATCTCGCACGTCGGCGGTACGCGCTCACGAGCAAGGTGTCCACATTGCGCGACCGGGAGATCGCCAGCGTGGCCAGATACCAGCGGTTGTTTCGCGAATTCATCGCGGAATGGATGGGTGACCCGACGAAGTCGGCGTCGCTGCGGGCCGAACTCATGGCCGCGTCAGTAGTCTCAGCCCACAACCACGTACTGCGCCGATGGCTGCGAGGAGAGGCCTCGGACCCGGTCGCAGAGGTCGACGAAGCGATGCGCGAGGTACTCGCCCTGTTTCCGGCACCCGGCTCCCCGTCGGAGAGCGGGCGCGGCACCACCGTCTTCGCCTTCCGCACCGGGCAGGACATCGACGCCCTGGTCCCGGAGCTACGGCGCTTGGTCGAGGGCGAGCACGGGAGGTGACCGCTAGTCGGTGACGGTGGCGGCGGAGAACCACGAGCGCTGCTCGGCGGCGACAACACAGGACCGCCCGGTTACGGCAACCCTCGCCCGCGAACGGATGTCATCGGAGCTGCTGCCGACGCTGAACTCGATCGGGCCCGGTTCCATCACGACTTCGCCTTCAGCGCCGGTGTAGGCCAGCACACTCAGCGGAAGGACAAACTCGACCTTTTTCGACTGCCCGGGTCCGAGTTCGACCCGGGCGAACCCTGCGAGCTGCTGAGCGGGGAGCGTGACGCCGATTGCGGTGTCTGCCGCGTAGAGCTGGACGATCTCGGTCCCCGCCCGATCGCCGGTGTTGGTGACGCTGACGGAGAGGTGGATCTCGCCGCCGGTGTCGACGTCGTCGGTGTCGAGTCGGAGGGGCCCGTAGTCGAAGGTCGTGTAACTGAGACCGTGGCCGAACGGGTAGAGCGGGGTGGAGGGCATGTCGAGGTAGCCCTTGTGGATGTCGGCTTCGGTGCGCCGGTATCCGCTACCCCACCGCTGCCCGTGGTGGATGGGTACCTGGCCGACGTGCCGGGGGATCGTGACAGGGAGCTTGCCCGACGGGTTGGTGATGCCGAAGAGGGCGTCCGCGAGGGCGGCGCCCTGGTGCGGGCCCCCGTAGTAGCAGGTCAGGACTGCGGGCAGGCGGTCGATAACCGGTGCCAGGCTCTGCGGTCGGGCCATGGCGACCACAGCTACGGTCGGCTTGCCGGCGTCGAGCACCGCGTTCACGAGTTCCACCTGCTGTTCGGGCAGGTCGATGTTCGCGGTGTCGCCGCCTTCCTTCTCGGTGAGGTCGTCGCCGTACCAGCCGGCCTTGCCGCCGATGTAAAGGATGACCAGGTCGGCCTCGACGGCCGCGGCAACGGCAGCGGGGATGTCGGTCGGCTGGGAAGGCAGCACGCCTGCGCCGGCCACCGCGGTGACCTCGGCTTCGGGCAGCAGGCGTCTGACAGCCTCGGCGAGGGAGACCGCGGGATAGTTGGCGCGAGCGTAGATCTCCAGATCTCCCTGCGCGCGTTCCAGTTCGGTGGTCAGGGACGCGAAGCCCTCCTTCGGAAGCTCGCCCACTCCCGGCATGGGGAAGAATCCGAGCTCGGCCGCGACGCGGATCATCGCGACCCCGGCCGGGTAGCTGTACTGCGGGAAGCCGACCATGACGCTGTCGGCGTGCGGCCCGATCACCGCCACCCTCTGCAAACTGCGGTCCAGGGGCAACAAGCCGGCGTCGTTCTTCAACAGCGTCACCGCCGCGTCGGAGAGCCGACGTGACAGCTCGTCGCCCTCGCCGGCGCGGGAGCGGATCTCGACCGGATCCTCTGCGACGTACGGTTTGTCGAACAGCCCAAGCGCGAACTTGTCGCGCAGCACGCGCCGCACCGACACGTCCAGCTGTTCCAGCGGCAGCAGGCCGTTCTCGACCGCCCGGACGAGGGTCTTGCCGTAGCCGTACGGCGAGGGCGCCTCGACGTCCATACCCGCCGCAACGCCCATCGCACCGACCTCCTCCTCACTGGTGGCGACATGCTGGCGGGTCTGGGCCCAGCCGATGCCGTTGTAGTCGGAGAGAACCGTGCCGCTGAACCCCATTCGGTCGCGCAGCAGGTCTGTCAGTACGGCGCGGCTGGTGTGCACCGGCTCACCCTCGAACTCCGAATACGTAGCCATGACCCCGGCGAGGCCGGCGACCCGGATCGCGGCCTCGAAGGGGCGGCCGTACACGTCGTACAGCTCCCGAGGGCCGACCGCGACCGAGGCCATGTTCTGGCCGGCCTCGGTCTGCGCGTAGCCGATGAAGTGCTTGGCACACGCGATCACACCTTCACGCAGGTCGTTCCCCTGCATTCCCCGAGTGAAGGCAACACCCAGGGCAGCCACCAGGTACGGATCCTCGCCGTAAGTCTCCGTCATTCGCCCCCACCGGGCGTCTCGCGCGACGTCGATGACCGGTGCGAGGGCTTGGAGCATGCCGACTGCGCGCATTTGGCGCCGCATGACGTCAGCCATCTGCCGCACGGCCTCGGTGTCCCAGGTCGCGGCCAGGGCGATGGGGGTCGGGAAGGCGGTGAACCCGGGGGCGACCAAGCCGTTCAGTGCCTCGTTGTGGAAGATCGCCGGGATCTTCAAGCGCGTCTCGGTGACGAGATAGCGCTGAATCGCATTGACGCTTCTGGCGATCTCCTCAGGCAGCTTGTGGCCCAGGAGGCCGATCCCGGCGACGTGACCGATGCCGTGCCCGAGCAGCTGGTCCAGCTGACCGCGCAGCGGCCCACGCGGGCCGAGCAGAGCCAGCGGGACGACGGAGGCCAGCTGCATCGCCTTCTCCTCGAGCGTCATCTCCCTCAGGAGCTCGCCCGCACGCTCCCAGTCGGTGCCCATTCCTTCCGCCATACTCGCCTCACATCGACAACAGATCCCTTATGTCCGACTTCCAGCAAGTCTTCAGCTAAGTGTCAATATGCCCCTCGCGCAACATCGGCGTTCGCAGTGACAGCCACCGAACAGCGCCTAACGTGACCTGAATTGCCGCCCTGAGGTACAGCAGGAATCTCAGCCCTGTATCCGAACGACGCAAAGTTCGATCTAGGATGAACGAGTGACTACCGACACCGACCCACGACCGACACGGCGCCCCCGCGACCGCAAGGCAAAGATCGTTGCCGCGGCCGTGGAGTGCTTCCACCGGTCGGGATACCACGCGACCGGCATGGAGGAGATCGCGAAGGCTGTCGGGATCACGGCCGGGTCGCTGTACTGGCACTTCCGAGGCAAGCAGGAGCTTCTCGACCAGGTCGTTCTTGACGGCCTCGACATGGCCCTGGCAGCGGTGGGCGAGGAAGAGGACCTGGACGCCGTACTCCGCTCCCTCGCCTCCTTCAGCTTGGAGAATCGGGCGTTCGCCGCTCTGTGGGAGAAGGAAGCCATCCACCTCTCTCCCGTCATCCGCCGGGAAGTCCAGGAACGCCACACCGCGCTCGCCGGACGCGTGTCCGCTGCCGTCCGGGCGGCGCGCCCCGGCCTCGACGCAAGGGACGCCGAGCTGCTCGCCTGGGCCGTGCTCGGCGTGCTGGCCGGCCCGTCCTACAACAACATCGAGCTGCCGCGACCCGTATTCGACCACCTGCTCGCCGGTCTCGCCGGCAACGTGTGCCAGGTCGAGGGCCTGCCTCCGGCAGGCCCGCCCGGCGCCACCGCTCCACGCCCGGTTCTCACCCACGCCTCGCGCAGGGAAGCACTCCTGTCCGCCTCCGTCCGGCTCTTCGCCGAGCGTGGCTTCCCGGCGGTCAGCATGGACGACATCGGCAAGGCCGCCGGCATCTCCGGCCCGGCCGTGTACAACCACTTCGCCAGCAAGTCCGACCTGCTCAGCACGGCCCTGCACCGCGCGACCGGCGCCCTGCAGTTTGATCTCGACCTGACTCTGGCAACGAGTGCCTCCGCCCATCAGGCTCTGGAACGGACCGTGCGTGCTCTCAGCACCGTCAACCTCGCCTCGGGAGGCTCCGCTGGGCTGCTGCACGCCATTCCTCACCTGCCCGACGCAGACAGGGAGGCCTTGCACCGGGCCCAGCTCGAATACGCCACCGAGTGGACAGGCCTGGTCCGCGCGTGTCGCCCCGACATGAGGCAGACCGAGGCCCAGATCGCCGTGCATTGCGTCCTCACGCTGGTCCGCTTCCTCGCCCAGATGCCTGCGCTGCGGTGCCGTACCGACCCGGCACAGACCCTGGTGGACCTCGGACTGCAGACCCTCGGCCTACGCCACGACGGCTGACCGACTCAGGCTGAGGCGATGAGCCGGCCGGCGCGTTCGAAGAGGGCACGCGCGGAGGCGTGCAGGCGGTCTCCGACTGCGGCAGGGGCCTTTCCCGCGCAGGCGCGGGCGTGTGTGCCTTCCAGCACGATTCCGAGTTTGAAGCACGCGAGCACGGTGTACCAGGCGATCGCGGTCAGGTCGCGGGTGGTGCGTCGAGCGTAGCGGGCTACCAATTCGGCGGCGGTGGGCAGACCGCCGGCCTTTGTCAGGGCGCCGTCGAGCAGGTCGACTCCGCCAGGCTCGGGCCAGGTGGCGAGCAGCCAGCCGAGGTCGAGGAGCGGATCACCGATGGTGCACATCTCCCAGTCGACGATCGCCGCCACGTCGGGACCGTGCGGGGAGAACATCACATTGGCCAGGTGGAAGTCACCGTGCATGATGCCGGGCCTCCACTCGGCCGGGCGGTTGCGTTCCAGCCAATCGGCCACGGGGTCGACTCCCGGAAGGATGGAGCCGAGGTAGCCGGAGAACCGGTTGTACGACTCGAGCTCGGCCAGCCAGCGGGGGACCTGACGCTCGAGGAAGCCCTCAGGCCGGCCGAAGCCGGCAAGCCCGACAGCGAAGTGGTCCACCGTGCCCAAGGCGGCCAGCGCGTCCGCCATGGCCAACCCCATGCGGTGCCGCACCGAGGGGTCGCCGGCATGCAAGGGCGGCAGGACCACCGTGGCGTTGAAGCCGTCGACCGGTTCCATGAGGTAGAAGACGGCGCCGTCGAACACGGCGGTGTCGTCGCACACGGCGATGATGTGGGGGTGCGGGACATCGGTGTCGGCCAGCGCGGACAGCAGCCGGGTCTCGTGGAGCAGTACCTCGTTGCTCCGGGGCCGCAGGTGGTGGGGCCCGCGGCGCAGCACGTACTCACGGCCGGCGCGTTCGAAGCGCACCATCACGTTCTGGGTGCCGCCGCTGATGGGGCGGACACGGGTGAGCGGGCCGGTGCCGAGGCCTCGCGTGTCCATCCAGGCGGTCAACGCTGCGGTGGCGTCGGCCCCGAGCAGGGGTGACGGCGTGGTTTCCATGGTGGGCTCCCGGCATGTGGGTGGTGGGCGGACGGCGATGGGGCGGGGACTTCCTGTCGGTGGACGTCCCCGGCCCTTGGCAGGTCGTGTGCCTACCTGATGCCACCGTCAAGACGCAGGGTGGATCCCGTGCAGAACGCGGATGCGGTGCCGGCGAAATACAGGGCGGCTCCGACGATTTCGTGGGGCTCGCCACAGCGACGCAGCGCGGTCGAGTGCTCGAGTTCCGCGCGGAGTTCAGGGGGCCAGGCGGTGGAGATGTCGGTGAGGAAGGGGCCGCACTGGATGGTGTTGACGCGCACCTTCGGGCCGAAGGCACCCGCGAAGCCTTCGGTGAGGATGTTGAGGCCGGCCTTCGCAGCAGCGTACGGCAGGGAGTCGGCAGTAGGGCGGGTGGCCTCGATGGAGCTGACGTTGATGATCGATCCCCCGTCGCCCTCGGCCATCCTGGTGCCGGCCACTGCGGCAAGCCGGAAGGGACCCTTGAGGTTGACGGCGATCACCTTGTCGAAGAGGGCTTCACTCACCTGATCCAGGCTGGGGTAGAGCGGCGACAAGCCCGCGTTGTTGACCAGTACGTCGAGGCGCCCGAATTCCGCGTACACGGCGTTGGTCAGGGTGTCGCATTGCGCCCAGTCGCTGACGTTGCAAGCCACCGGCAGCGCCTTGACGCCGTGTCGCCGGGTGAGTTCCTCGGCGAGCTGACGGCAGTTGTCCATATTGCGGCTCGCGATGACGACGTGCGCGCCGCGTTCGGCGAAGGCCTCGACCATCGCCTTGCCCAGGCCTCGGCTGCCGCCTGTGACGAGGACGACCTTGCCGTCGAATTCGCTGTGCTGCGTCAGGGTCATGATCACGGTCTCTTTCAGCTCTGGTCGGCTACGGCCTGCTCGACCACGTGGGCGTAGCGGGCTCGGGCCTGCTCGCGGCGGGTGGGCAGGTGGGCGGAGGGGAACAGGCCCTCGGCGGGCTTGCGTTCACGCAGCAGGTCGCGTGCGACCGCGATCTTGTGGACCTCGGTGGGCCCGTCGGCCAGGCCCATGACCTCGGCGTTGAGCAACAGCGCCGCCAGCGGAAGTTCGTCGGAGATGCCGAGCGAGCCGTGCAGGTGGAGGGAGCGCTGCACCACGTCGTGGAGGACCTTGGGCATGGCGGCCTTGACGGCGGAGATGTCCTTGCGGACCTTCCGGTAGTCCTGGTGCTTGTCGATCAGCCAGGCAGTGCGCAGGACAAGCAGACGGAACTGCTCAAGTTCGATCCAGCTGTCCGCGACACGCTCCTGGGTCATCTGGAGCGAACCGAGCGTGCCGCCGCCACGCGTGCTCCGGGAGACGGCGCGCTCGCACATCATGTCGAAGGCCAGGCGGATCTGGGCGATGGTGCGCATGGCGTGGTGGATGCGTCCGCCGCCGAGCCTGGTCTGGGCGATGGCGAAGGCCGCGCCCTCCTCTCCAAGGAGGTTGGCAGCGGGTATCCGGCAGTCGGTGAAGCGCAGGTAGGCGTGGCTGCTGTGGTGGTCGCCCTCGGTGCCGGTGCCGGCGACTGTGTGGACATTGCGGACGATCTCCATGCCGGGCGTACCGGCAGGGACCAGCAACATCGACATGCCGCGGTGCGGGTCGGCCTCGGGATCGGTGACGACCATCACGACGAAGAAGGCGGCGTGCTGGGCATTGGAGGCGAACCACTTCTCGCCATTGATCACCCAGGTGTCGCCGTCACGCTGTGCCCGTGTGCGGAACAGCGCGGGGTCGGCGCCGGCTTGCGGCTCGGTCATGGCGTAACAGGAGGAGATGTCTCCGTCGAGCAAGGGGTGAAGGTAGGCGGCCTTCTGCTCGGAAGTGCCGAAGTGGGCAAGGATCTCGGCATTGCCGGAATCGGGTGCCTGGCAGCCGAAGATCGTGGGCGCCCAGCGGGAGCGGCCCAGGATCTCGTTCATCAACGCCAGCTTGACCTGGCCGTACCCGGCGCCGCCGAGCTCAGGGCCGAGGTGGCAGGCCCACAGTCCGTGTTCCTTGACCTGTTCCTGCAACGGGCGAACGACCGCCATGGCCCGGGCGTCGGACTTGTCGGCGGGGTCGCCCAGGAGCAGATCGAGCGGTTCGATCTGCTCGGCGACAAAGGCGTCGAGCCAGTCGAGCTGCCGCTGGAAATCGGGGTCGGTCTCAAAGTCCCAGGCCATGGCTGGTCTCCCAAACGTTTCAGGTGGGTCGGATGTCAGTTGATGCGGCGTGCTGTGCCCTGCCAGTGCGGGGCCCGCAGCTCGCGCTTGAGGACCTTGCCGGCGGCGGACAGGGGCAGCTCGTCGACGAACTCGCAGGACCGGGGCGCTTTGTATCCGGCTATCAGAGACTTGGTGTGATCCCGGATCTCCTCGGCGGTCGCGGTGCAGCCCGGCCGGAGGACGACGACCGCGTGGACCCGCTCGCCCCATTGCGCGTCGGGCACTCCGATGACCGCGCAGGCGGCGACCGAAGGGTGCTGGGCGACGGCGTTCTCGACCTCGGTGGAGTAGACGTTCTCGGCCCCGGTGACGATCATGTCCTTGACTCGGTCGACCAGGAAGAGATAGCCGTCGGCGTCGAGGTATCCGGCGTCGCCCGTGTGCATCCAGCCGCCACGCAGGGCCTCAGCCGTCTCGTGGGGTTTCTTCCAGTAGCCCTGCATCATGCCTTCGCCACGGGCCACGATCTCTCCGACCGTGCCCTGGGGGACCTCTGCCCCTTCTCGGTCGACGATCCGCACCTCCACACCCGCCAGTGCACGGCCGGCCGAACGGAGGAGTCGGCCGTCGTTGTGATCATCGGCACCGAGCATCGCGATACAGGGGGCCATCTCCGTCATCCCATAGCCCTGGACCAGACTGGTGCGGGGCAGGACCTGATGGGTGCGCTCCAGGAGAGCTCGGGAGATCGGAGCGGCTCCGTAGACCAAGGTCTCCAGGCTGGAGAGGTCGCGGCTGCCCGCATCCGGATGGTCCACCAGCATCTGGACCATGGCCGGTACGAGCAGGGTCGCGGTCGGACGATGCTTCTCGATCACCTGCAGGACTGCAGCGGGCTCGAAGGCGGGCACGAAGACGTGGGAGCCGCCGATCAGGCTCTGGGCGTACCAGCAGGAGAGTCCGGCCAGGTGGAACATCGGCGCGGCGACCATCATCCGCCCGCCTTGGCGGACGAGGCGCACGGTGGCCGCGGCGGAGAGCACGGAAGCCCAGATGTTGGCGTGGCTGAGCACGACGCCCTTGGGAAAGCCCGTCGTGCCGCCGGTGTAGAAGACGCCGGCGGGCTCGCCGTCCGCGCTGTGGGTCTCCTCCAGCGGCTCGTGGGAGAGGATCAGTTCCTCATGGGAGTGCATGTTCTGCGGGGTCGGGCCGTCTCCGCAGTGGATGAGGGTGGTGACTCCGTCCCATTCGGCGTGGAGAGCGGGGGTCAGCGGAGCGAAGGCGTCGTCGACGAAGAGCACGCGGGTGCTGGAGTCCGCGAGGGAGTAGGCGATCTCCTTGGCGCTCCAGCGGATGTTGACCGGGTTGACCGCGCAGCCGGCCCACCAGGCCGCGAGCAGGACTTCGTGGTAGCGGTCGGAGTTCAGGGCGAGTATGCCGATGCGGTCACCTTCGCACGCTCCCAGCGCGCGCAGACCGCCGGCCAGTCGGGCGACGCGTTCGGCACTCTCCTGCCACGTGCGCACACGGTCGCCGCATATCGTCGCGACGTCGTCGGGGGTCTGCTGCACGGCTCGGTGCAGGATGTGGGTCAGATACACGGCGAGTCTCCTCGTCTGTCGAACCGGCCGCCTCGGCCGGGGAAGGCTTGTTGCTGACGGTGACCTGCAGCCGGTCGTCCCCGAGAAACCGTGGGTGTGGTCCTGCCGGGACCCGCACAGTTTTCGCCCCGGCAGGACCACGGCTCACATACCGCCGGAGCAGTGCAGGACCTGGCCGGTGACGTAGTCCGACTCCGGGGTGCAGAGCAGGTAGACCGAGCCTGCGGCCTCGACAGCGGTGCCGCCGCGACCGAGCGGGATCAGGGCGCTGGCGGCAGCCAGCAGCTGGGGGTTGACACCCACCGGGAGTTCACGACCCTCGATGTTGATGGTCGCGTTGCCGTCGGCCGGGGCGTCGGTGAGACGGGTGTGGATCAGACCGAACGCCACGGCGTTGACGTTGACGTGGTAGCGGCCCCATTCCTTGGCCAGCGTCTTGGTCAGACCGACGATCCCGGCCTTGGCGGAGGAGTAGCTGGCCTGGCCGGCGTTGCCGTTGGTGCCGGCGCCGGAGGAGATGTTGACGACCTTGCGGTGGACCCGCTCGCCTCGGGCGGTCTCCTCCTTGACCAGCCGGGAGATGTGCGGCTGGGCGGCGCGCAGGATCTGGAAGGGCGCCTTGAGGTGGACGTCGAGCATGGCGTCCCACTGCTCGTCGGTGTGCTTCTGGACGACGGAGTCCCAGGTGTAGCCGGCGTTGTTGACGATGATGTCGAGGCCGCCGAAGGTCTCGACGGCGCTGCTCACGAAGCGCTCGGCGAAGCCCGCGGCAGTGACGCTGCCGACGCAGGCGACGGCCTCGCCGCCAGCGGCCTTGATGGCCTCGACAGTCTCCTCGGCCGGTGTCGGGTCGAGGTCGTTGACGACGACACCCGCGCCCTCGGCGGCCAGCTTCAGGGCGATTTCGCGACCGATGCCGCGGCCGGAGCCGGAGACGATGGCGGTCTTGCCTGCGAGTTTGCGGCTGGTCATGCTGCGATTTCCCCTTCGATGACTGCAGTGCCCGCGAGAGTGACGGTGCCGTCCTCGAGGGTCATGGCGAGGTCGAGGTAGGTCAGGCCGTTTTCGGTCTTGGTGACCGTGGCGATGGCGGTAGGTCTGGCGTTGACCGGTGTGATGGAGGTGAAGCGCACGTTGAAGGAGCGGATCCGCTCCTGCGGGACGTGGGAGGTCAGCAGGCGGCCCAGGTAGGCCATGCTGAGCATGCCGTGCGCGAACACGTCTTCCAGACCGGCGGACTTGGCCACGTCCAGGTCGATGTGCATGGGATTGTGATCTCCCGACGCGCCGGCGTAGAGCGCGAGGTCGGTTCGGGAGATGCGCGGGAGAAGGAGCTTCACTTGGCCGCCTCCGGGTTACGCACAACCAGGCTGTTGTGCAGCTCGGCAATCAGCTCACCGTTACGGGTCACATCGGTCCGCTGGACGAGGAAGTCCAGGACGCCGCCCTTCTTGCTGTAGGCGTCCGTCACCGTGCTGGTGAAGGTGAGCGTGTCGCCGGCGTAGGCCATGGCGTGGTAAGTGAAGCCCTGCTCGCCATGGAGAATGCGACGCACGTCGATGCCCAGCTCGTCCAGGAGCGCGAGCGGGTCGGGTTTTTCCGCAAGCAGGCAGAAGAGGAAGGTCGGCGGCACGGGAAGGCCGTGGTGGCCGGCGGCCTTCGCGGCTTCGACATCGGTGTACACCGGATCGGTCTCACCGATCGCCTGGGCAAAGAACCGCAGCCGGCCCGGCTCGGCCTCGGCGCTGTGCGACGGCAGCACCCTGCCTATGACCTCGGGGTCGATGGCCATCGTCAGCGCACCTTCTCGTAGAGCGTCACGACGCAGGCGCCACCGAGGCCCAGATTGTGCTGGAGGGCGTGGGTGAGATTGCCTTCGACCTGGCGGGCGTCGGCCTGGCCGCGTAGCTGCCAAACCAGCTCGGTGCACTGGGCGAGGCCGGTGGCACCGAGCGGGTGCCCCTTGGACATCAGGCCACCGGAGGGGTTGACGACCACCTGGCCGCCGTACGTGTTGTCGCCGTCGAACACGAACTTCTCACCGGTGCCCTCCGGCGTCAGGCCCAGCGATTCGTAGCTGATCAGCTCGTTGCTGGTGAAGCAGTCGTGCAGTTCGACGACACGGATGTCCTCGGGGCCGACGCCTGCGGCTTCGTACACCTGCCGGGCCGCCTCCTTGGCCATGTCGAAACCGACCACCTTGATCATGTCCGTGCCGTCGGCGAACGTGCTGTCGAAGTCGGTGGTCATGGCCTGGGCGGCGATGCGCACATCGGTCTTCAGACCGTGGCGGCGGGCGAACTCCTCGCTCGCGATGACTGCTGCCGCGGCACCGCACGTGGGCGGGCAGCACATCAGGCGGGTCAGCGGACCGTACACGGCCGGGGCGCTCAGCACCTCCTCGACAGTGATCGGGTCGCGGAAGACGGCGTAGGGGTTGTTCGCCGCGTGGGTGCGGGACTTCACCGCGATCCGGGCGAACACCTCATTGCTGATTCCGTACCGCTCGAGGTAGGACTGGCCGGCGCCGCCGAACATCTGCGCCGCCATCGGCGCTGTCTCGGACATGCCCTGAAGGTCGGACATGGTGTCGAGAGTGCGGCCCATCGCCGCCGGACGGTCGTCCCATTGGGCCTTCAGCGCGCCCGGCTGCATCTGCTCGAAGCCCACGGCTATCACACACTCAGCAGCGCCCGAAGCCACGGCCTGACGGGCCAGCCACAGCGCGCTGGAGCCGGTCGAGCAGTTGTTGTTGACGTTGACGACCGGGATGCCGGTGGTCCCCACGCCGTACAGGGCTGCCTGGCCACTGGTGGAGTCACCGTAGACGTACCCCACGTACGCCTGCTGCACCAGTTCGTAGGCGATGCCGGCGTCCGCCAGCGCGGCCCGGGCCGCCTTCTCGCCCATGACGTCGTACGAGTCACTCCTGCCCGGCTTGGCGAACGGGATCATGCCGACCCCGATCACGTGCACGTTGGCACTCATCACTGCCTCCGAAAGCTGATCGATTGTGAGCGGGCGCGAACCGGCCGTTCGCGGTGCCTGCGGCCGGGGTGGGCGCGGGCACCGACTGCACCTCCAGCCGATACGCCACCCCGTGGTTAATACGGATTCAGTTTTGACGCCTGATCCGCTGGAAGTCAAGCAGAACTTGGCTCGACTCAAGCTAGTCATGATTAGGTATGGTGAGCCTCTACCAGCCACGACGACGAAGGGACGACCATGCGTCGCAGCGTCTACAACGAGGACCACGAAGCCTTCCGGGGGACCATCCGGGACTTCATCGCCAAGGAGGTCAGCCCGGTCTTCCACGAGTGGGAGCAGGCCGGCCTGGTGCCGCGCGAGCTCTACTACAAGCTCGGGGACCTGGGAGTCTTCGGGATCGAAGTACCCGAGCAGTTCGGTGGGGCGGGCCTGGACAGCTACAAGTACGAGGCGGTCATCCAGGAGGAGCTGGCCCGCGCCGCCGTCACTTTCGGCGCCTCGGGTATCCACACCGGTCTGTGCCTGGGCTACCTCAAGCGCTACGCCACCGAAGATCAGATGCGCCGCTGGATGCCCGGATTCCTCAGCGGCGACACCATGTACGCCATCGCCATGACCGAGCCCGGTGCCGGCTCCGACCTGGCGGGCATCAAGACCAGCGCGAGGCTGTCCGAGGACGGCACCCACTGGATCCTCAACGGTGCCAAGACCTTCATCACCGGCGGGGTCCATGCCGACCGTGTCCTGGTCGTTTGCCGTACCTCACCCGCACCCGCCGAAAACCGTCGCCTGGGTCTGTCGCTCCTGGTGGTCGATGCGCACGCCGAGGGCTTCGCGGTCGGCCGCAAACTGGAGAAGATCGGCCTGCGCACCTCCGACACCGCCGAACTGTCCTTCAGCGACGTCAAGGTTCCCGTCGAGGATCTCCTCGGAGAGGAGGGCAACGCCTTCTCCTACCTGTCCGAGAACCTGGTCGTGGAGCGTCTGTTCATCGGCATCTCCGCCACCGCCAGCGCACGCGCCGCCATCGACTTCGCTCTCGAGTACACCCGGCAGCGGGAGGTCTTCGGCAAGTCCGTCGCCTCCTTCCAGAACACCAAGTTCGTGCTGGCCGAGTGCGCCGCAGAGGTCGAGGCCGCCCAGGTCATGACCGATCGTGCTCTGGAGCTGCACGATGTGGGAGCTCTGACCGCGGCTGACGCCGCCAGGCTCAAGCTCTTCACGACCGAAGTAGCCGGCCGGGTCATCGACAAGTGTCTGCAACTGCACGGCGGCTACGGATACATCCTCGAGTACCCAATCGCCCGCCTCTATGCCGACACTCGCGTGAGCCGCATATACGCCGGTACGAACGAGGTGATGAAGTCGGTCATCGCCAAGGACCTGGGTCTCTAGTCGGCCATTGGCCGGCGGGCTGCCACGGCCCGGCGAAACCCGCCGTGAGACCGCTCGGGGCGAGCGGCCGCCGCCGGTAGGCGACAGATCCCGTCGACCGACCGCCCCGGGCTTCCTTCTCGCCATGAGGACGGCGCGTGATGACTCAAGAGAGTGGGCCGTGGTCCGGTACCACAGAGCTCGGCTCGGCCGCCGAACGACTGCCCACTGCGGACGGCAGGGTCGCCGTCACGGTCGGCCGACTCGACGGCCTCGCCCGGTTGCTGCTGCTCATCGGCCGTGAGGAGCTGACCCGTGATGCCCGGTTCGGCAGCTGCCACGATCTAGTGGTCAACCGCGCGGCGCTGGTGGCCGAGATCGCCCAGGAGCTCGTCGCCGTGCCCAGGGACGAATGCCTGGCTCTGCTGAATGCCGCAGAGATCACCGCAGAAGCGGTCGAAGCTCCGAACTCCTAGGCCTATGCAGAGCCGTCACCAGGCTCTTGCCGGCCGGGGACCGCGCGCACCGCCCCTCGCCGCCGACTTAGGATGTGGCGCGTGACCGCCGTGAACCGCCCACCGAGCCGCCGCCCCCGCAACCGCAAGGCGCTGATTCTGGCGGCAGCGATCGACTGCTTCCAGCGGTCCGGGTATCAGGCCACCGAGATGAAGGACATCGCAGCGGCTGTCGGAATCACCGCCGCGGCGCTGTACCACCACTTTCGCAGCAAGCAGGAGCTGCTCGGAGCGGCGCTTCTCGACAGCAGCGACCACCTCTGGAGGACAGTTGCGGCGGCGGAAGCGGAAGGGCTTGAGTCCTTGCTGCGCCTCCTCACCTCCTTCTCCCTGGATCACCGGTCGTACTCCATCGTCTGGTATCGGGAGATCCGGCATCTGTCTTCTGAGCACCGAGATGAGGTTCGGCAGCGGCAACAGCGGATCAGCGGCACGCTGGGGAAAGCTCTTCAGTCGTCGCGCCCCGATCTCGGCCCTACCGAGACCGCACTGATCAGCTGGGCTGTCATGGCCGCCCTGGGCAGTCCTTCGTACCACCGCATCGAACTGCCGCGGCCGCGATTCGAAGAGCTTCTTCTCGGGCTAGGGCGGGCCATGACGCAGGTCCGACTGTCCCCGACCGACGCCCCGGCACCCCGCACCGGGCCGAGACTGAGGCCCGTCTCGCGCCGGGAGGCACTGCTCACCGCGGCTGTGACGCTGTTCACGGAGCGCGGGTACCAGGCGGTGAGCATGGAGGACGTGGGCGCGGCAGTCGGTGTGTCACGACTGTCCGTCTACAACTACTTCCCCAGCAAGGCGGACCTGCTCTCCGCGGTGCTGCACCGGGTGTCGGAGGAGAAGTGGGCGACACTGAACCGCAGCCTCGCACAGAGCGAGACAGAAGAGGAGGCGCTGCGTCGCATCGTGCGCAGCTACGCCGAATCGACGGTGCTCGACCGCGGTAGCGGGGCAATGCTGTTGGTGAGTGAACTCGCGCACATTCCTTCGGCCGACCGGGATGCGCTGCTCCGCTTGCAGGTCGACTACGTCGCGGAGTGGGTGGCGCTGTTCCTCGGCTGTCGCCCGACGCTGAGCCAGTCCGAGGCCGGCATCCTCGTCAACGCAGTGCTGGTGATGCTCAGCGTGTTGCCCCGACTGCCGCTTCTCTCCCAACGCGACGACTTGGCCGGCCCGCTGGCCGAACTCGCGCTGACGATCCTGGACGTACCGGCGCCCTCCTGATCGGTGTGCAGTGGTCTGGTTCAGCCATCCCGCCGCTGCGCCCCGGAAGTCAATTGACGTTCCGTTCGCTGTTCGACCAGTAGGGCTTGCGGAGTTCCCGCTTGAGGATCTTGCCCGCCGGGGACAGAGGCATGGCATCGACGAAGTCGCAGCTGCGCGGGGCCTTGTAGCGGGCGATGAGACTCTTGCAGTGGTCCCGGATCTCCGTCGTGGTGGCAGTGTGGCCGGGCTTGAGGACGATCACTGCGTGGACGCGCTCGCCCCAGTCGGAGTCAGGGATGCCGATGACCGCGCAGGCTGCGACGGCCGGGTGTGCGGCCACGGCGTTCTCGACCTCGGCGGAGTACACGTTCTCCCCACCGGAGACGATCATGTCCTTGACGCGGTCGACGATGTACACGTACCCGTTGTCGTCCATGAAGGCGGCGTCGCCGGTGTGCATCCAGCCGCCTCGCAGAGCGGCTGCCGTCTCCCCGGGCTTGTTCCAGTATCCGAGCATGGTGTTGGCGCCGCGGACGACGATCTCCCCGACTGCACCCCGGGGGACCTCGCGGTCCTCGGCGTCGACGATGCGAAGGTCCACGCCTGCCACGGCCCGGCCGGCGGCGCGCAGCAGTCGGGCATCGTGGTGGTCCTCCGGAGTGAGGGCGGCGATGGCCGGGGCCATTTCGGTCATGCCGTAGCCCTGCGCGAGTTCCGCTGCGGGGAAGACCTGCATGGCCCGCTCGAGCAGCGTTTCCGAGATCGGTGACGCTCCGTAGTTCAGCCGCTGGAGGCTGGTGAGGTCGTGCTCGCCGACCGACGGGTGGTCCACCAGCATCTGGATCATGGCGGGGACCAGCAGCGTCGAGGTGGGTCTGTGGTCGGCGACGGCCGTGAGCACTGCGGCGGGCTCGAATGCGGGCAGGAAGAGGTGGGAGCCGCCGACGAGGTTCTGGACGAACCAGTTCCCGAGCGCGGCGAGGTGGAACATGGGCGCGCAGTACATGGTGCGGCCGCCAGGGGTGCTGGCCTGGACGCTCACGACCAGGCTGTTGGCGGAGCTGAGGATGTTGGCGTGGCTGAGCATGACGCCCTTGGGGAAGCCAGTGGTCCCGCCGGTGTAGAAGATGCCCGCCAGTCGCTCGCCGCCCACTCGCTCGTCCTTGACCGGTTCATGGGCGGCGATCAGCTCCTCGTAGCAGAGCATGCCCTCGGGGGTCGGTTCGTCGCCGCAATGGATGACGGTGGCGATGCCCTCCCACAGACCCCGCAACTTCGGCACCAGTGGGGCGAAGGCATCGTCCACCAGCAGGATGCGGGTGTCGGACTCCTCGAGGGAGTAGGCGATCTCCCTGACGCTCCATCGGGTATTGACCGGGTTCACGACGCAGCCGGCCCACCAGACCGCGTAGAGGTAGTCATGGTGAACATCGGAGTTGAGGGCTAGTAGCGCGACCCGGTCGCCCTCGGCCGCACCGAGGGCGCGCAGCGCACCGGCGAGCCTGGCGATCCGGTCCCCGCTCTCGCGCCAGGTACGCACGCGTTCCCCGGAAATGGTGGCGATCCTCTCGGGGTTCTGCTGCACGGCTCTGTGCAGGCTCTGCGTGAGGTACACGGGTGCTCCCATCTGGGTGTGGACGGCTGGACGGGTCGGCCGGACAGGCCCGACACGGCCGCTGCAGCGGCTGTGCCACTTGCCCTGGGCGCTGCGGCGGAGCACCGCGGCGCGGGCACTCACTCTCATTGCCTAGAGGCCGCCAGTCAAGACACAAGGCGTACCCTTGATTTAGTTCCACTCCACTTTCAGGTGCAGATCACAGGTAAGTGGCCTGGACATCGACTTTACTCGTGGATAAGTTCTGGCCTCGGCACACAGCAACCCGGCACTGCAAGGGAGCACGTCAACGTGACCGACCAAGTCCTGACCGAGTTCCGTGGGGACGGCATCGCCGTCATCACGATCAACCGCCCAGAGGCTCGCAACGCGCTGGACCGCGCCGTCGGCCTGGCCGTCGCGCAGGCGCTGGACGAGCTGGACCACCGCGAGGATCTGCGGATCGGCATCCTCACCGGCGCTGGAGGCACCTTCTGCGCCGGTGCCGACCTCAAGGCGATGCTCCGCGGGGAGACTGCCCTGATCGAGGGCCGCGGCCTGTGCGGGCTGACCGAGACGCCGCCACGCAAGCCCCTGATCGCCGCGGTCGAGGGCTACGCCCTTGCGGGCGGATGCGAGCTGGTCCTCGCCTGCGACCTGGTCGTCGCAGCCGAGGACGCCACCCTCGGCATCCCCGAGGTCAAGCGCGGTCTGGTGGCCGCTGCCGGCGGACTGACCCGGCTGCACCGGCTCATCCCCCACCACATGGCTATGGAACTCGCCCTCACCGGCCGCTTCATGGAGGCCACTCAGGCGCACGGATACGGCCTGGTCAACCGTCTCACCGCCCCCGGCGCAGCCCTGGAGGGGGCCTTGGCTCTTGCCGGGGAGATCGCCATGAATGGCCCGCTCGCGGTCCAGGCCAGCAAGCAGATCATCACCGAGTCCGACGATTGGCCCGCTGACGAGCGGTGGAAGCTCATGCGCGAGATCAGCGACCCGGTCTTCGCCTCCGAGGACGCCAAGGAGGGGCCGCGAGCCTTTACGGAGAAGCGCGCGCCGAAGTGGAGCGGCCGATGAGGACCGCCCGGGAGGCAGGGCCCCTGGCCGGTGTCCGCGTCATCGAGCTGGGCGGCATCGGCCCCGGCCCGTTCTGCGGAATGCTGCTCGCCGACCTCGGTGCCGAGGTCATCCGCATCGACCGGCCCGCCGAGGCCGGCCGGCCCAATTCCATGCCAGTACTGCACCGCAACCGCCTGTCGATCACCGTCGATCTCAAGAGCCGTGAAGGCATCGAGGTCATCCGCACTCTGGCAGGCACATCCGACGTGGCCTTCGAGGGCTTTCGCCCCGGCGTCGCCGAACGCCTGGGTCTGGGCCCGGACGACCTGATCGCCCGCAATCCCCGGCTCGTCTACGGCCGCATGACCGGATGGGGCCAGGACGGCCCCCTCGCCCAGGATCCCGGCCACGACATCAACTACATCGCACTGTCAGGTGCCCTGCACTCCATCGGCACTCCCGAGACGCCCGTCGTCCCGCTCAACCTGATCGGCGACTTCGGCGGCGGCGGCATGCTGCTCGCGCTCGGCATCCTCTCCGCCGTGATCAGCGCCCGGACCACCGGGCGGGGCCAGGTCGTCGACGCAGCCATGACAGACGGCTCGGCCACCCTTCTCGCCATGATGTACGGCTTCATCGCCTCCGACATGTGGACCGACGAGCGGGCTTCCAACTTCCTCGACGGCGGCGCTCCGTACTACGGCGTCTACCGCTGCTCCGACGGCCGGCACCTGTCCGTCGGACCGGTCGAGCCGCAGTTCTACGCCAATCTGCTCCGGGTCCTGGGCATTGCCGATGACCCGGACTTCGCCGGACAGAACGACCGCGCCAAATGGCCCGTGATGAAGCAGAAGCTCACGGACCTCTTCGCCACCCGTACCCGCGACGAGTGGGCCAAGGAGTTCGAAGGCCAGGAGGCGTGCGTCGCCCCCGTCCTCTCCCTCCTCGAAGCCCCCCAGCACCCGCACAACCTGGCCCGCGGCACCTACCGCACCGGTGCCCACGGCGGCGTCGAGCCCGCCCCCTCCCCCCGGTTCTCCGGCACCCCCACGCCCGAACCCAGCCCCGCGCCTCCTGTCGGCGCCCACACCGACCAGGTCCTCACGGAGGCGGGGCTCACCGCCGACCACCTCGCGGCGCTCCGCGCCAACGGCATCGTCAAGTAACAGCGAAGGAAAGAGTCCCCACCATGCAGACCAGCGGTATCTCCGCCGTCGTCACCGGCGGCGCGTCCGGGCTCGGCCTCGCCACCGCCAGGCGGCTGATCGCCGGCGGCGCCCAGGTCGTCCTCCTCGACCTGCCCAGTTCCGACGGTGAGGCCGTCGCCAAGGAAATCGGCGCCGTCTTCTCGCCCGGCGACGTCACCAGCCAGGCGGACGCCGCCACGGCCGTCCGGACGGCCGCCGCCCTCGCGCCTCTCCGCGTCGCCGTCAACTGCGCGGGCACCGGCAACGCCATCCGCACCTTCGGCAAGGACGGCCCGTTCCCCCTCGACTCCTTCAACCGCATCATCCAGATCAACCTGGTCGGTACCTTCAACGTCCTGCGGCTCGCCGCCTCCGCCATGGCGGAGAACGACGAAGTCGACGGCGAGCGTGGCGTCATCGTCAACACCGCGTCCGTAGCGGCCTACGACGGCCAGATCGGGCAGGCGGCCTACAGCGCCTCCAAGGGAGGCGTGGTCGGCATGACCCTGCCCATCGCCCGCGACCTGGCGACACTGAAGATCCGGGTGATGACCATCGCCCCCGGCCTGTTCCGCACTCCCCTGCTCGGAGCTCTCCCCCAGGAGGCTCAGGACTCTCTCGGCGCCCAGGTCCCCCACCCTTCCCGCCTCGGCGATCCCGACGAGTACGCCGCCCTGGCCGAGCACATCATCCACAACCCCATGCTGAACGGCGAGGTCATCCGCCTCGACGGTGCCATCCGCATGGCACCGCGGTAATCCACCGGCACAACGCCACCGGCCGTGCCTGGCAACCCTCCATCGGTTTGCCAGGCGCGGCACTGCTGTCTCCAGCCGGGGTTCTCAGGTGGTATGCAGCAGGCGCAGGTACTTGGTGACCGCCTCCGCCCGGTTACGCGCTTCGAGCTTGCGCAGGATCTGTGCCACGTGTGCCTTGGCCGTGCTCTCCGCCACGACGAGCCGCGCGGCGATGACCCGGTTGGTGGCGCCGCCGGCAAGCAGCTCCATGACCTCGATCTCGCGGCGGCTGAGCAACGCAAGGGCGGAGGGAGTCGGCGGGGCAACCCGCACGAACTCCGGCTCCGGCGCTGCCGGCGTGCAGTCGGCCGGACCGAGGAGCGTGAGCCCGGCGCTTCCGACGGCGTCGAGCTGCCGCTTGGCAGCCTCGACGAGCTCGCCGTAGAGCTGGACCTGTGTGCGCAGGCGGGAGCGGAGGATGGCGCGCTCGAGGGCATACCCGTAGCCCTCGGTGAAGGTCCCCAGCACGTCACGGTCGACGATGTCGAGCCGATCCTCGGAATGGAACGCATACATGAACCCCAGGACCCGGCCCTCGGGCAGGATGGGGGCGGCCACATACGAACGCACCCCCGCCATCCGGCGCAGCTCCTGCCCGGGGCGGTTGTCGTTCATCGCGTCCCGGACCAGTACCGGCCGACGTCGGCGCATCATCTCGCGCTCCATGCTCAGGTTCTCGAATGTCAGCGGCCGTCCGTCGTCGCCGACGAGCCGTCGACTGACCTTGGCGAAGAAGTCCGGGTCACGGGCGGCCCAGGCTCCGGCAGGCACCACCTCCCTGCCCTCCACTTGCACCAGCACCGCACCGCTGAAGCCGCACGAGCGGCACGCCACCTCAGGACCGCGCCGGACCGCGTCCTCGACCGACGAGGCCGTGCGCAGCTCGGCCAGTGCGCGCTGAAGCCGGGGAATGGGCGCGAGCTGGCGTTGGAAGACCGAGGTGCGCAGGTCAGCTCGGAATTCCACGAAGTCCATGGCCAGGAGTCCCGCCGCGCCCTCCGGATCGCCCTGGTTCTCGATGTGCTCGCGGAGCACGCGGATGACGTCCTCAGCCGCCTGCTCGATCGCTGTCTCGCTCGATACATCGGGGGCCGTCAGGTGCAGGCCGGGCTGTCCTGGCAGATTCCTCAGCCGGTCGAGCAGGGTGAGGAATCGGCGGGGGGCTCCGACGCCGCAGTCGTTGGTCATGGCTCCTCCATCGGCGATTTACCATGAGGTTACCCACCGTTTGATTATTCCGCCAAACTGACCATCTGCCAGGGAGGATGAGGAGTCAACGAGGACTGACCATCGTTACTTAGCATTCGATAAAACCACATGGCAGGAGTCGGGGCCCGCGGTGCGGGCCCCGACTCCTTGTCGGTGCGGTCTGGATCAGGCGATGTCGATGACGGTGCGCAGCGCCTCGCCGGTGTGCATTTGGCGGATGGCCTCGTTGATGTCGGTCAGCGGCACTCGGTGAGTGATCATCGATTCCAGGTCGATACGACCGGCCCGCCACAGACCAATGATCCTGGCGAACGCGTGGCGCACATCCTCACCTCCGTAGACGGACGGGAGGATCTTCTTCTGGCTACTGACCAGCTCGAACATGTTGATGTCGGGCATGTCCGCGACCGATCCCATACCGACGAGGCACACCACCCCGCCCTGACGTGCCGCGTCGTAGGCCGAGCGCAGAGTGGCCGCCTTGCCGACCGCCTCGAAGGCGTAGTCGAAGCCGACGCTGCCGGTGAGGCGCTTGCGAGCCGCCCCGAGATCCTCGGGGGCCACCGCCTCGTTGGCACCGAACTTCAACGCCCACTCGCGCCGGTTGGCGACGGGGTCCACGGCGACGATCTGCGCCGCACCGGCGACCTTCGCGCCCTGCACGATGCTCATGCCCACCCCGCCGAGGCCGATCACGGCCACGGAGGAGCCGGGGCGGATCCGGGCCGTGTTGAGCGCGGCGCCGATGC
The DNA here is from genome assembly GCF_001278075.1 of Streptomyces pristinaespiralis. Taxonomy (GTDB): domain Bacteria; phylum Actinomycetota; class Actinomycetes; order Streptomycetales; family Streptomycetaceae; genus Streptomyces; species Streptomyces pristinaespiralis. The sequence goes on from NZ_CP011340.1 coordinate 524,545, forward strand.
CGGTGGTGACACCGCAGCCGATGAGCGCTGCGATGTCGTAGGGGAGGTCGTCCGGGATCGGGATCGCGGCACTGGCCGCAATCACAGCTTCCTCGGTGAACGTGCCTTCGCCGAGCGCACCGGGCATCAGGGTGCCGTTCACCTCGAAGTTGGGAGTGCCGAGGTTGGTGACGCCCGCCTTGCACAGCTGGGCGCGGCCGGCCTTGCAGTGCTCGCAGGTGTCGCACGGCGCCATCCAGCAGATGATGACGCGGTCGCCGACCTTGACGTTGGTCACGCCTTCGCCGACCTCGATCACCTCGCCCGCGCCCTCGTGCCCGGGCACGCAGGGCACAGGATGGGCGAAGACGCCGTTCATCGTGGAGATGTCGGAGTGGCACAGGCCGGCTGTGTGCATCTTGATCCGGACTCGGCCGGGGCCGAAGGAGACGGCCTTGGCCTCGGTCACGTCCAGGGACGTGTCGCCTACCTTGTTCAATACTGCTGCGCGCATGATCTTCTGTACTCCTGGATGCGGATGATGCGGTGTCAGGACATGGAGCGGTGGGGCAGGGCGATGCTCTTGTACTCGAAGTAGCCCGTCAGTCCCTCGTCTCCGAACTCTCGCCCGAGGCCCGAGTTCTTGAAGCCGCCGAACGGCGCCGCCAGGTCCACCCGGAACCCGTTGACCGAGAAGGTGCCGGTCCGGATCCGGCGGGCCACGCGCAGGCCTCGATCCGTGTCGGCGGTGAAGACGGCACCGGACAGTCCGTAGGCGGAGTCATTGGCGAGTGAAACCGCCTCGTCCTCGGTCTCGTACCGGATCAGACAGACCACCGGGCCGAAGATTTCCTCCCGGGCGATGCGCATGTCGTTGGTCACCTCCCCGAAAAGGGTCGGCTCGACGTACCACCCGGTGGTCGGGGCGTCGGGCACACCCCCGCCTGCGAGGACCTTCGCCCCCTCCTCTTGGCCGATGCGGATGTACTCCAGGACACGCTGCCGTTGCGCGTGGCTTGCCATCGGTCCGACGACGGTGGCCGGTTCTGAGGGATCGCCGACCTTCAGTGCCCGGAAGGCCGAAGTCAGCTTGGCGGCCACCTCGTCGTACCGGGAAGCCGGAACGAGCACGCGGGTCAGCGCCAAGCATGCCTGCCCGCTGTTGGCCGCGCAGGAGCCGCCGATGATCGCGGGAACGGCGGCGTCGAGGTCGGCGTCCTGCAGCACGATCGCCGCCGACTTGCCGCCGAGCTCCAGCGCCACCCGGGTGAGGTTCTGTGCCGCGGCTGCCATGACCTTCTTACCCGCGGCTACCGAGCCGGTGAACGAAACCTTGTCGATGCCAGGGTGCGACACCAGGTACTCACCGGCCCCTCGGCCGGCCGGCAGCACACTCAGCACCCCCTTCGGCAGCCCGGCCTTCTCGCATACCTCCGCCAGGAGATACGAGTCCAGTGGGGTTTCCGGAGACGGCTTGAGGACGAACGTGCAGCCGGCAAGCAGGGCCGGGGCCAGCTTCGGGGCGGCTGCCATCTGCGGGGCGTTCCACGGGATCACCCCGGCAACCACGCCGACCGGCTCGCGCCGCACCAGCACCGGGCCTGTCAGCCCCTGTCGCTCCTCCTCCAGCTGCAGCCGGGCAGCCGCCTGCAGGAACACCTCGAAAGCCGCCACGACACCAAGCGCCTGGCCGCGGACCGCGAACGAGACCGGTGAACCGTTCTGCAGAGTGATCAACTCGGCCAGGTCCCGGTGCCGGGCAGCCAGGGCGTCCTTGATCCGTGTGACGATCTCGATCCGCCGAGCGAGACTCATCCGCGGCCACGGTCCGTTGTCGAAGGCCTCTCTCGCGGCGGCAACCGCTCGATCCACGTCGGGCGCGGTGGCGTGCGGCACGCGGGCGACCACCTGCTCGGTCACCGGTGAGACCACGTCGATGGTTTCCGAACCGGCCGGCTCGACCCACTCTCCGCCGACGAACAGCTTGTCGTACACCATGATCTGGGGCATTCGGTACTCCTTACGTCCTTGAAATTGGGGTCAGCTGACCGGCGCTGCCGGTCCGTGCTTGGCACCGCGGACCAGACGCCCGGGCAGTTCGCCGGTGGCTTCGCCATTGCGGTAGGTCTCGACGCCGCTGACGACCGTGTGCAGATAGCCGTGGGTGCGCTGGAGCAGCCGGGGCTTGCCGGTAGGGAGGTCGTAGCGCACCTCGGGCGGGCCGAGACGCAGGTTGACCAGGTCGATGACGTTGATGTCGGCCTTGTAACCGGGGGCCAGCACTCCGCGGTCGTGGAGCCCCACCGCCTCGGCGGTCTGCCGGGCCTGACGGGAGATCACGAACTCCAGCGGGAGTCGCTCGCCGTCCCTGTCGCGCACCCAGTGCTGGAGGAGCGTGGTGGGGAAGCTGGCGTCGCAGATCGTGCCGACATGGGCCCCGCCGTCGGACAGGCCCGGCAGGGTGTAGGGATGGGTCAGCATCTCGTGCACCGCATCGAGGTTGCCCGAGGAGTAGTTCAGTGCCGGGACGTAGATCAGGCCCCGCCCTTCGTCCTGCAGCAGCACGTCATAGGCGAGCTCCAGCGGCGAACGACCCACCCGCTCCGCACGAGCTGCCAGGGAGTCCTCACGGCCAGGCTCGTAGTTCGGCGGGTCCCCCAGCTCGAACATGAGCTCGAACCTGCGGACCGCCCACATGCCCGCCCGCTGTTCCATGCCGTGATCGTCAGAGGCGGCCAGCACCGCCCGCTTGAACTCCGGATCGGCCATGGCCCGGGCCTGCTCGGAAACCGGGAGGTGGGCGATCTTCCGCCAGTGCACATTGGCCATGAAGGGGTGCAGGGTGCACTGCAAGCCCATCACGAGCCCGACCGCACGCGGGGCGACCTGGGCACGTACCGGCAGTCCGTCCTCGTTCGCCCGCTCGATGCCGGCGAGCACCTCCCGGTAGACGTCGTTCTTGGGATTCTGCACCAAACTCACCGAGAGAGGGCGGCCCGACGCCTGGACCATCTGGCGGATCAGGCGCATGTCGACCTCGACATCGTCGAAGTCCGTGACGTACTGCAGCACTCCGCTGCCGGTGCGGCCGATCTCGCGACTGATGGCCACCAGCTCGTCGCCGCCGGCGTCGTAGGACGGGGTGATGTCACCGGCCAGCGACTTGTGGTTGATCGTGCGCGAGGTACTGAAGCCGAGCGCGCCCGCCTCCACGGCCTCCCGCGCGATCCGGCTCATCGCGACGATGTCCTCTCCAGTGGCGAGGGCACCTGCGAGCGCGCGGTCGGCCATCACGTTGACTCGCAGCGCTGCGTGAGGCACCTGGGTGCCGAGGTCGATGTCGCGCGGACGGTTCTCCAGGGCGTCCAGGTACTCGGGGAACGACTGCCAATCCCAGGAGATCCCCGCATGCAGCGCGGTTTCGGGGATGTCCTCGATGCCCTCCATCAGGGCGATCAGGCGGTCGCGGTGGTCCGGCCGCACGGGCGCGAACCCGACGCCACAGTTGCCGGCCACGACCGTCGTCACACCATGCCAGGAGGACGGCTGGAGCCGGTCGTCCCAGGTCGCCTGGCCGTCGTAGTGGGTGTGGATGTCGACGAAGCCGGGCGAGACGACTGCGCCGTCGGCATCAATCTCCTGTGCGCCGGCTCCCCCGACCCTGCCCACCGCGACCACCAGGCCATCGCGGACCGCCACATCGGCGGTACGGCTGGAGCCGCCAGTGCCGTCGACCAGCCGGCCGCCCCGGATGACCAGGTCGAACTCAGGTGTCGTCATGGTGATTTACCTCCTTGATCTGGTGTCGGCACCGCCGCATGACACAGCGGCGCCGACAGGTGGTTCTGTGTACGGGCAGCTCTGGTTGTCAGTCCCGAGCTGCCAGGCGTGCCGTGTCGCGTTCGGGGTTGATCAGCAGCATCGCGATGGCCCCGCCGACGACCATGACGACGCCGAGCCCGAGGAATCCGCTGCCGTACCCGGCCGCGGCGGATTCACTGGAGGCGACGAGGCCGCCGACCACGACCGGGGCGATGACACCGCCGAGGCTGAAACAGGCGGTGACGATGCCGAAGACCATGCCGCGCTGCTTGGCCGGGACCACATCGGAGATACCGGCGAACGCCACGCCGAAACCGGCGGCGTTCAGGCTGGCGCTGGTGATCAGCAGGACCATGTGCGGGGTGCCGCGGTCGAAGCCGGAGAAGGCCATGGTGGCCAGGCCGGCAAGGACGATCATCGAGGCGGGCAGAACACCACGCGCGATCCGATTGCTCAGCCCGCGTCTGGTCAGCCAGCGGGAGAACACGCCCACCACGATCACGCTGATCGCGGCCCCCAGGTAGGGAAGGGCAACCAGCCGGCCGATGGTTCCTGAGTCGTAACCCAACCCCTCCTCCAGGTAGAGCGGAAGCCAGCTGATCTTGATGGCGCTGTTGGCCTGGATCACGAAGAAGAGCAACACGGTGCCGATGAGAGTGCCGGTGCTGAACAGCCGGCGGAGCGGCACGCGTTCGGGCAGGGCCTGGGTAGCGGTGCCCTCAGCGGAGGGGTGTCCCTTACCGGCTGCCTCCGGGCCGGAGTCGCCGACGAGCATCCAAACCAGCGCGAACGCCATCCCGGCGGCGGCCAGGACACCGAATGCCGCATGCCACGAGTAGTCGGTGATCACCCAGGTCAACGCGGGTGCCGCGATCACCGGGCCGAGGCCGGTGCCCGCCGTGACGATGGAACTCGGAACGGCCCGCTTGTGCGCCGGGAACCACGAGTGGACGACCTGCATCACCAGGGCAGCGGCAGGCCCCTCCGCGAAGCCGAGCAGTACCCGGCAGACAACCAGCATGGTGAATCCGACCTGGCTGACCATGGGTGCCATGGTGATCGCCCACAGCAGCACCATCCCGCCCAGGAGCCAGCGGGCCCGTATCTTGCCACCGAGCCAGCCTCCCAGGACGGACCCCACAGCGAACAGCCAGAAGAAGCTGCTCTGCACGACGCCCAGCTGGGCGTCGTCGAGCCCCAGGTCCTTCTTGATGTCAATGCCGGCCAGGCCGACGACTATCTTGTCCGCGACGTTCGCCAGGACAAGGCAGACAAGAAGCCCGACTATGAGCCATGCCTTGCGGCTTGCCGCAGGCTCCGCGGCCGGTCTTTCCAGTGCGCCGGCGGGCGCGGGCGTCTCTTGGTGCTCGATAGACATTTCGTCTCCCGGACTGGGGGTGGGTGAGGCGCGCGAGAACGTCAGCGGACAAAGGTCGTGAGCTGGATGCTCGACGTGCCGTCAGCAGAGTGGAGTTCGTGGAGCATGCTCCGGCCGTCGGGACTGATGACCGGGTTGGTCGCCTCGGAGCCCGGCTGTGCAGTCGCGTAGGTGAGCCGTCGCAGATGGCGCCCGGTTCCGTCGAGCCGAAGGGCATACAGGTCCAGGGCAGCGTTGCTCAGACCGGTGTCGTGATCGGATTCGACGACGACGAACCTGCCGTCGGGCGTGACGCCCTCGGCCTCGTCGTATTCGTCGTTGTCGGTCTGTCGTTGCACCCGGCCGGCTCGCAGGTCGAGCCGGTAGATCTCCAGTCCCTGGTAGGGCTGAGCGAGTCCGCGCCGGTCGGGTGCGAAGGCGTAGAAGACGATCGCCGCCGGGGGCGTGCCATCACCCTTCCCGCCTTCGATGAAGTCCTGCGCCTCGATTCCGAAGTCGGGGAGAGCCTTAGGGAGACGGCGGTCCGGGTCCTCGGCGACGAAGTCCGTCGGCGGAACGACTCCGGAATCCGGGGAAGGCCACTCGAGAACCTGCCTCCGGTCCTCCAAGACAGCGACCTTGCCGTCAACACGGAGCCGGGCGATCCACATCGCGCTGCGCTGGCCGTCCTGGCCGTGATGAAACGGCGTGGCGGTCCAAGCGATCCAGTCGGAGTGCCGCGCGACGGCGATCCCCTCGAACACATTCAGGTGGAGGGGGAACGGCTGCGCCTCTGCGTTGCGTGGCATCCAATACCACTCCAAATGCAGCAGTCGCTCCGCCACCGAGACCGGCGTGCTGGGGTCGGCTGCCGCGCCTCGACCCCCCAGGAGCAGATCGCCCGCTGCTGTGTAGTGGACCCGCCAGAACTGCCCGCCGGGGACGTGGCACGTCAGGCACCTCGTCGCGCCAGTCGCCAACTCCCGCTCGCGCACGGTGCCGAACTCGTGGTCGACATAGGCCATGAATCGGCCGTCTGGAGACCAGGCAGGGCGGGCACCCTCGACGACCGCCGTCGTCCGCACCGAAGCCTTCAGCAGGTCGGGGCTCCCGTGGTACACGGGTGCGACGGCTGCAGCCGGCATCTGAAGACCTACCGCCATCGCCAGAGCGAGGGTGGACGATACTCGCGCCCTTGCGCGCCTACGACGTTCCGACCGTACGAACTTGGCTGGGGACACGAGATGCCTCCATTGGCAGAGAAGTGTCCAGAGAAGGGGTGAGGGCCACCGCGGCGTCCGAAAACGGCTGAGGGGGTTCAGGGCCCTGATCAGCTTCCGTCTCCACGCCCTGCTGCCGCGATTGGCCATTCGGGCAGTCCTCATTCGCCAACCGGCCATTCGCCCTACGGCGGCTCCGTCATGCCGGCTCTGCAGCGTCGCCCTGTGGGGGTCGGGCAGGCCGGGACCGCCGGCGTCAGCGGTGTCTCGGGCGACGCGCGATGGCATCGGCACAAATGGTGCCCAGCGGACGGCTGCGAACCTGAACGGCGGGCAGGGGCGACAGCGCCGACCTCAGTGAGACGGAAGCCCACGTCTTGGTGAAGCGAACTACTGGCTAGCTTGCGGAGGAGGCCGGGCACACCGGATCCACTGGCTGCTGAACGGGATCGACTGCAATGCAACGGTGCCGACCAGCTGCCATCGACTACGTGGTCGTCTTGGAAGCCAAGGCGGCGGTGGCCCGGGCGACAGTCCGCCGGGCCATCGCGCAGAGGATTCCCGTCCGGCTGGGTGAACGCGGACGCCGGTTGCGGCTACCCCAAGAGCTGCGAGATCGAGCTGGAGCGGGCGGACGTTCTTTACCTCGTGACCGCCATTCGGCAGTTCACTGTCGTGACCTGCTCTGCCCCGACTGAAGAGAAAACGAATTTCGGTACGGGATCAATCACACTCCGGTCGAGTGCGCTCATCCAGTGCTGGGATCGACCGACTTACGAGGTCGTGCGTGATAGCGGGCGGGGCGCGTCCTTGCTGGTCGCGGCTGTTGTCAGGCTGTGGTGGTGCGGTCGGAGACAAGGCTGGCGATAGCTCGGCAGGTGTCAGGCAGCACGTCTCGACGGTGTGCGGCGAGTCAGTTGCTTCCAGCGTTTGTGGTCGGCGGGAGGGTGTTCGACGGATATGCGCTTCAAGGAGTGCCGATGGCGGTCTCGGCGTCGCGCTTCATGGACCCCGGGCGGGCTGCACGAACGCCCGCCGCGGCCGGCCGGCGGACCTGGACCTCGGTGGCGCACAATTCGATCTTCTCCGCCTGGGCACAGGCGAACACATCGGCCAGGGTCCGAAGCCGTAGGCCGGGGCGGTCGGGGCCCGCACACCCCCGCTCGGCCAGGAGCTCCCGTACTTCTGCGATCGCGCGGGTGACGGTGGAGCGGTCGACGCCGAACAGTAGCCCCAGCACCGAGTGCGACAGATCGTGCCGCAGATGGATCAGCGTGGCCAGCAGCCGGTCGATGAAGACCAGTTGGTGGCGGGCGCCGGCGCTCACGGCCCGCTTCCTGGCACCGCCCGGCGCAGCACGGCGGCAGCCTCTGGTCCGGCCTGCCACAGCGCCGCCAACTCCTGGATCAGGCAAGCCACATGACGCTGCGAGATCCCGTGAACAGCCGAAGCTCCAGCCCGACTGACCATGATCGCCACAGCCTGATCATGCCACCTACCTGGCACGACGCCTCACCCGTTATCACGCACCAGCTCCTTAGAGGTGGGACGCCAGAAAACCATCAAGCTTGCGAGGCATGCGGCGCCGCCCAGCAGTCCTGCTGTAAGCACTCCCACCCGCCCATTCACAACGATGTCGGCCAGACTGTCCACGGAGGCGGTTCCAGGGCCCAGGGCTGCGACGGCCATAGCGACGCAAATGATCATCAGGGTGTACTCGTACCCCTGACCCGGCCGGAAGATGAAGAACCCGTTCGCCATGTGGGCGCTCACCAGGGCGACGAGCATCGTTCCCACTGTTGCGGCCGCGGCGAAGTGTGTAAGGAGGCCCAGTATCAACAGCAGGCCAGCCGCGAGCTCGGACGCTGTCGCAAGCACGGCATTGAACCGTGGTGCTCGCATGCCAATGGAGGCGAACCATCCGGCAGTCCCGGCGATCCCTCCCTTGCCGAAGGCGTGGTTCCACCCGTGTGCCACCAACGTCACACCAAGGATGATCCTGAGGAGCAGAGCAGCACCGTCGGCCGGTTCCATATCGGCCTCCTTTTCCTTCCGTCGGTCGCGCATCCGCCCCGAGGCCACCAGATCACGGGACTGTCGCCTGCCCGGGCCGGTAGCTGCGCGCGGCGCAGCTACCATGCACGCATTCCGGGCTGATGGTCAGAACTTCACCGTGGCCGGACGAGCCGACCACGCCACAGACCCGCGTGCGGTACACGCCAAGATCCGCTCTCGCACGGGGGGCGCCATACCGATCTTCATTAATGACGGTTCAGTTATTCCCCAGCGCAGCTTCTATGTCAAGGTTGCGTCATCCGATCCCGGGCGATGCCACGTTCAACTGATGGCCCGTCGCGCATACCGGGCACCTCTGCTGCCCATCCGCCCGCCATCGCCGGGCGACGGCGATCACCGCCCCAACGCGGGGGCGAACGACCTCAGTGCGGACGTGGCCACCGCGTTCATCGGCGAGAGCACCCATTCTGTGCTCGGCGGACATTCGTTGAGCAGATGCCGGGACTGACCCGGCGGCACAGCAGGTGGACTGAGCGGTCGCGGTCGCCTCTCGCCCCGGTGGGTCTCGCCCTCGCCGGCCGGGCCGGCGCCCGGATGGCACGGGCCTTCGGGGTGTCCATCAGCCGCAGCACGGTGTTGCGGCTGCTCGATGCATTGCCCGAACCCGAAGTCCCGGCCCCGCGGGTGGTCGGTGTCGATGAGTACGCCACACGTAAAGGACGGGTCTACGGCATGGTGCTCGTCGACGGCGAGATCCGTCGGCCGGTGGGTCTGCTGCCGGACCGGAAGGCATCCAGCCTGGCCGCATGGCTGGCGAAGCGACCCGGGATCGAGATCGTCTGCCGGGACCGCGCGCCGTGCTTCGCGGAAGGCGCAGCCGGGGCGACGCAGGCCGCCGACCGCTGGCATTTGTGGCACAAGCTGGATGAGCCACGATTTCGGAGCCCTCCTTGGGCTGAGCGGAAGGGAGCCCGTGAGCGGATACGGCCCGTCCCCGCCCCGTCCCGGAGGCGGCGGGGACGGCGGCGCGTCCGCCCGTGATGACCCATCAGTCAGTGCGCCAACTCGTCGGCCACCTCCTTCACCGCGTCCAGCGAACCTGCCAGCGCCTCCCGTGACGCGGCTCGGGCCCGGCGCAATCTCTCGTACCCATACCCGGCGAACGCGACAGCCCCTATGCCGTACGCAGCCGCCAACACTCCCGTCACCCGCGGCGCCGGCCACACCCGCTCCAGCGCCCGCACCGCCGACTCCTGAGCCGCCAGCAGGGCCAGCACACCGAGCACCCCGCCCGCTCCCAGAGCCGCCGATCCCCGGCGCCCCTCGGACACGGCAGCCACCAACTCCGCCTTCACCTGGTCAATATCCTCACGGACCAACTCGATCACATCCTGTGACAGTGCTTGCATGCCTTCTCGGTACCCCGGACGCGGCCGGACAGACAGCGTCAGATCGCCACGCCCACCACCGAGAGGCGACAGCGTCAGTGCGGCTTCGGGTGATGCGCCTGCCGGCCTTGATCTGCTCGACGGTCTTGCCGTACGCCCCTCGACGGTCTCGCCGTTCGCCCGGCGAAGGTGCTCATGGTCGTCCTCGGCGGCCCGCGCCATGACGAGGTCAGTGCCCGCCTGGTCGGCCCGGGCCGGTGCACCGCCGTCCCGGTGTCACTGCCGGTGCCGACCTTCGGAGGGGCGGCAGCTCGTTGCCGCCGGCCAGAGCCTTCTGTCCCGCCGGGGTCGGCTTCCGGACCGGGTGCGTGGCTGTGCCCGACGATCTGCCGCCCGTCACGGGGTGCAGACGATCAGGGCGTGGGATCACTCGGGGGCGTGGCCGGCCCGGACCGTCGTCAGAAGGCGCGGACTCACGGGGCAGGGCGGCAGTGCACGCTGACGGCGTAGCCGCAGCCTTCGTGGTAGGGGTCGCCGCTCCAGGTGGCGTAGCGCTGCCTCAAGGTCAGTCCGGCCTGGGTGCACCAGTGGTCGAACTCTGTCAGGGTCACCGGCGGTTCCGGCAGCGGCAGGTGTGCTGCGTCCAGTCCCATGCCCGTGACCAGCAGACCGCCGGGGCGCAGGGCGGCGGCCAGCTGCCGAACCACCACGGGTTCGGTGCCGGGGGCCAGCAGAGGGATGACGTTTCCGGCGGCGAGCACCAGGTCGAAGTCCTGCTCCAGGCCGAGGGTGTCCAGACGGGTCAGGTCGCCGAGAAGCCATTCCTGCGTGGGGGCGTTGCGGCGGGCCACGGCGAGCATCGAGGGGTCGACGTCCACGCCGGTGCAGTGGTGCCCCAGCTCCGCGAGTCGGATCGCGATCCGGCCGGTGCCGCAGCCGGCGTCGAGTACCCGGGCGGCGGGCTTCAGCAGTGCGGTGCAGAAGGTGGCCTCGCCGTGGATGTCGTGGCCTGATTCGGCGAGTTGCGCGAAACGCCGAGCGTATTCCTCTCCGGATTGTCCGCCGGTCAGTTCCGCCCAACGGTCGCGTTGCCCAGTCATGTTCAAAGTGCCTTCCTGTCAGCCTCACCCCAGCAAACAGGAGCGAAGAGGATGCCATCACACTATGTGCGGCCGCAGGTGCGCACCTCGCGGGATGCTGCGAAGGCACGGCAGGGTGAGGCCATGATGCCCAGGCCCACTACGAGCGCTACTGACAGCGGCACCGGGAGCTCCGACCCCGGTGAACCGGTGCCAACCCGGTGGACGTACGAGCGACAGCGGTCACGCGATCGCGAGATGCACCCACAGAGCTGCTGACCATGTCGAGCAATCTGAGGTCAGATGCGCGCCGATGCGCTCGGTCGCGTCGTAGGCATCGCAGCGGGCCAGCGTGGAAGTCGCGGTCATTCGGAGTCCCCCGGCCCACCCACCCTGTGCGTTGCCGCTGCGGCTCCTGTGTCACTGACGGCACGGTTGTCCAAGCAAGGTGAGCCAATTTGTCCCAGCGGGCTTGAGTATCCGGGTACACATGTTCCTGAGTCGACCGTATTCACCCGAAGCGGGCGATCCAAATCCGCTGGACCATCGCGGGCGCGGGGAGCGGTGCCTGCGCGTCCAGCAGGTCGAAGCGGCCCCGGTGCGCGTCGAGGTAGGCGTCCACGGGCGCGAAACACCGCTCGTCGGCCCACAGGTCCGACCAGTCCTCGATGTCCTGCGGTCCGTCAAGCGCATCGTGAACGACGGCGAGCATCAGGCGCACCAGGGCGAACTCCTGGGTGGGCAGGTCCCCGACGATCCGCCGCAGCCCGGCCGCCTGCGCGAACACCTCACGCAGCGACAGCTCGTCCTGCGTACCGTCGCCTCTGAGTACCGGGATCCACGGCTGAGTGGTCAGGCCGAACGGCAGAACGCCGTTGCCGCTGCTCTCATCGGTTTCAGGCACGCCGGTATGGAGCGCAGGTGGTCGCCGGCCGGCTGTCCTGACCGGGGCAGCGGGCCGGCGCCTCGCTCCCGGCTCCGTCCGCCACCCAGGAGTCCGTCCCGCATGCCGAAGATCCACGCCTCCACCGTCGCCGGACATCGTGCTCAGCAGCGCGAGGCGCTGATCGGGGCGGCGATCGACATTCCGGTGAACGAGGGCGCCGCCGCCGTCACACCGGCAGCGGTCGGCGCCCGAGCGGGTCTGGCCCGCTCCAGCGTGTACCAGTACTTCGATTCCTCGGCGGCCCCGCTGGCCACCATCACGGAGGAAGCCTTCCGGCGCTCCAACGAGGCACTCACCCGCGCCATGGCCGCCGCGAACGGCCCGATGGAACGCGTCGAGGCATTCGTCACGGAAAGCTGTGGACGCTCGCGTAATTCCCCAGGCGGAAGTTCACGTAATTCCCCAGCTGCTGACGTGAGCCGACGGTGAGGCGGTCCGGGTCAGTCCCACCAGAGCACGACGAGAAGCTGCCGTTGGGATGCACCGTGGTAGAACTCGCGCATGGCGTTGAAGTGCTCCAGCAGGTACTTTTTGGGGCCCCCGACGATCTTGTCTGCGCCGTTGCCGATCAGGGAGGCGGCCTCTGTTTCGTCTGCCGGCAGAGCGGCCAGGAGGGCCGGGAATTCGATCTGCCCGAGCAACTCCGCAACGCAAGCCACTTGAGCCGCGGAGAGGGCCGTGGGGTCTGGCCCGAAGGGGCCGATGGCATGCGGATGCGTGTTGAGGAAGGCGAGGTCGATGGCAGTGTCGCCGTCGAGAGCCTGCCGGAGAGCATTCCGATGGACGTCATCGAGACCTCCGAGCTCGCAGACCCGTTCGAGGAGGAACGGCGCCCAGTCCAGGTCGAGGACGTCCGCCGATGGTGGATCCCAGAGGTGATCTCCATCCGGCGATTCGTCGGCTGACTGGCGGCAGGATGCGAGATACTCCGCCGGGATGCGGGCGAGCTGCTGAGTGACGGCCATGACGGCAGTATCCCGACGACGCCCACCGGTTTTCCTGGCTGATTCCGGCCGCTTCGGCCGGGGGAACATGAGCAGCTCCGCGACGACCAGGTCCCTCGATCCCGAACTCCGCGCTACATATGGCCAATTAGGAGAATTCGGGATGGAGAATTACATGACGCTCAAACCGCCCAAGCTGGGGAAAACTTGATCGTCGACAAAAGCCTCCGCCTCGGCGCCGAAGGCGCACACCGCACCGCCCCCGCCCATATGGACGCCCGCCTCCATCCCGCCTGCCAGAAACGGCTGATGGACTCCATCTGGAACAAGTCGAACCGTTCCGCGCAGCTGTCCGAAAACTCGGGGCCCCGAGCCCGCGCTCACGGCGGATCCGATCGCCGGGACGCTGCACACGGCCCTTGCCGCCGTCGACGGCGGTGCTCCGCTCGATACGTCACGGAGCACACGCTCGTCCTCGTGCGCCGCTGCCTCACTCCGCCCGGCAGCATGGTCCAGGCACCGGAGGACGGTCACTGAACGTCCCTCACTGCGCGGGCGGGTGAGCGACGCCGGTGTCCAGATCACGGGGTGGCGGCTCGGCCTCCCGCCGAGCCGCCACGCCGGCTCCCCTCGGAGCGGGACCGTCCTGCCGTCAGCGCTGCAGGGTCAGCAGACCCGGACGGTAGGGCAGGAGACCGTAGTCGCCGCCGGAGTTGGGGCTGCGACCCTGGTAGAGAAACCGCAGATTGCAGGGATCGACGGTCATGGTCTGATCGGCGCTGGTGCGGATCAGTTCGCCATGGCTGATGTCGTTGGTCCAGGTGGCGCCGCTGTTGGCCTTGCCGGCGAAGGGGTTGCCCTCGGTCGCGGCCTGGGGCGTCCAGGAGCCGTTCAGGCTGGTGGCCGTGAACGAGCGGAAGTAGCGTCCCTGCGAGCCGATCGCCTCGACGATCATCAGGTAGCGGTTCTGGCCCTGGAGCTTGTAGACCTGCGGGGCCTCGAACAGGTTGTTCGTCGTGTCGCTCATGACCACGGTCGAGGTCGAGCCGAAGCTGCCCGGGAAGTTCCCGATCGGCATACTGGCGCGGTAGATCTTGCCGTTGTCCCCGGCGAAGAACAGGTACATGTTGGTGCCGTCACCGATGAGGGTCTGGTCGATGGGCCCCGTACCGGAGTCGGAGATCCTGCCGGAGAAGAGCACCTGCTCGGACGACCAGCCGTTCGGGTTGGTGGGGTCGGTCGACGTCCGGTAGGAAAAGGCGGTCCCGCCCCACTGGTAGGCGAGCACCCAGATGTTCTTCGGCGCGAAGTAGAAGAGCGTGGGTGCGACGGTCGAGTTGGACATCGCGTTCTGGCCGGCCGAGGCCATGTCCGACCAGTTGGTGAACAGGCCGAAGTTCATCGAACCCCACCTCGTCCCCGTGTCGTGCGTGGTCGCGTAGACGAGTTGCCTGCCGTTGTAGGGGGCGACGGTGAAGTCCTTGAGCGAGACCCACCCCTGCTTGGGTTGCGCCAGCGCGCCCGTCGACGTCCAGCGGTAGTTCGACGGAAGCTCGCACGAGCCGGGGGTGTCGGCGCCGACCTTGACGAGCCGCCACTGCTGGTTGGTGCCGCCCCAGTCGTCGTACTGGACGATGTTCGCGTTGTCGGCGGTGGAGGCGCCCTGTACCTCGAGGGCCTTGTTGCTGTGGCGCGAGATGAACCGCACGTAGCCGTCCGAGCTCTCGGCCAGCCGCCACTGCTGGTTGGTGCCGTTCAGGTCGGACCACTGGACGATCGAGCCGCCGTTCCCGGTGGACCAGTTGTAGACGTCCAGCACCTTGCCCGAGTGGCGGGACTTGAGGCGGTAGTAGCCGTCCCCGGAATCGACAAACTGCCACTGCTGCTGGGCCTGGTCGTTCCTGGTCCACTGGGTGATGCGGGCGCCGTCGTCGGTCGCCATGTTGTAGACGTCCAGGGCTTTGCCGCTGTTGCGGTTGACCAGCACGTATGAGGCGTTGGGGTCCACGGTCGCGGCTTCTGCGGGCTGGGCGCCGAGGAAGGTGGCCAGCAGCAACAGGGGCGCGAGGACGCCGAGTAAGCGTATCGGACGGACCGGGGACGCGTGGCGAAGCCACATCGAGGGCCTCCTTGAGGAGTGGGGGACGAGGTGACGCCGATGAACGGCGGAGCGGCAGCCACGTCGCGGGCGGGAAAGGGTTCGAATGTTTCGAAGCAATCCGGGCTCTGTGACGCCACAAGCTAGGGAGATGGAGCCCGCCGGTCAAGGTTTGTCGCCGATCCGACCATAAACAAGTCCTGCTTCAGGCGTGACGGAGTCTCGCGTCGACATGGAAAGCCACAGGTGGATCGCGGTACTGCTGGCCGGCTCAAGAATCCGACCGCTTCCGTAAAGGGTCCGAAAGTTTCGAGCAGGAAGCGGAAATGTTTTCTGCCGCGCGGGTTGACGAGTCTGCGTCAACCCCTCAATATCCTGTTTGGCAAACCGACCGCCGTACGAAATGTCGAACACTGCTCGTCCCGTGCAGACGGTGCCGCACCACAGGGCCGCGCACAGCTGCACGACGGATTCACGCACCACAGCACCTGCGTCAACCGACGGCCGGCCGGGCTCCTCCGTGCCGGTCGAGATCCTGCCGGGTCCCCATGACCGCGGTGTCCCGTGAGCCTTTCGTTCCTACCTTGGAGGCACATCCATGGGCTCTCATGCCCTTCCCAGAGCCGCCGTCCGGCGGAAGATCCGAGTTCTGCTGCCGACGCTGCTCGTCGGCGCCCTCGGCATGGTCGGCGCACTGGCCGCGCCGCCGCCCGCTCAGGCCGCCGAGAGCACCCTCGGCGCCGCGGCGGCGCAGAGCGGCCGCTACTTCGGCGTCGCCATCGCCGGGAACAGGCTGAGCGACTCGACGTACGCGACGATCGCGGCCCGTGAGTTCAACTCGGTGACGGCCGAGAACGAGATGAAGATCGACGCCACCGAACCGCAGCGGGGCCAGTTCAACTTCACCGCCGCCGACCGCGTCTACAACTGGGCGGTACAGAACGGCAAGGAAGTGCGCGGCCACACCCTGGCCTGGCACTCCCAGCAGCCCGGCTGGATGCAGAGCCTCAGCGGCAACGCGCTGCGCCAGGCGATGATCGACCACATCAACGGCGTGATGAGCCACTACAAGGGCAAGATCGCGCAGTGGGACGTCGTGAACGAGGCGTTCGCCGACGGAAGTTCGGGAGCCCGGCGGGACTCCAACCTGCAGCGCACCGGCAACGACTGGATCGAGGTCGCCTTCCGTGCCGCGCGCGCCGCCGACCCGTCCGCCAAGCTCTGCTACAACGACTACAACGTCGAGAACTGGACCTGGGCCAAGACCCAGGCCATGTACGCCATGGTGCGGGACTTCAAGCAGCGCGGCGTGCCGATCGACTGCGTCGGCTTCCAGTCGCACTTCAACAGCGGCAGCCCCTACAACGCCAACTTCCGCACGACCCTGCAGAACTTCGCCGCTCTCGGCGTCGACGTGGCCGTCACCGAACTCGACATCCAGGGCGCCTCACCCTCGACCTACGCCGCCGTGGTCAACGACTGCCTGGCGGTCTCCCGCTGCCTCGGCGTCACCGTCTGGGGTGTGCGCGACAGCGACTCCTGGCGTGCGGAGCACACGCCGCTGCTGTTCAACAACGACGGCAGCAAGAAGCCCGCGTACACCGCTGTCCTGAACGCACTCAACGGCGGCGACTCCACCACACCGCCGCCCGGGGACGGTGACACCATCAAGGGCGTCGGTTCGGGCCGCTGCCTGGACGTGCCCAGCGCCAGCACCACCGACGGCACCCAGGTCCAGCTGTGGGACTGCCACAACGGCACCAACCAGCAGTGGACGTACACCGACGCCGGCGAGCTCCGGGTCTACGGCAACAAGTGCCTGGACGCCGCCGGCACCGGCAACGGCGCCAAGGTCCAGATCTACAGCTGCTGGGGCGGCGACAACCAGAAGTGGCGCCTCAACTCCGACGGATCCGTCGTCGGCGTCCAGTCCGGCCTCTGCCTCGACGCCGTCGGGGGCGGCACCGCCAACGGCACCCTGATCCAGCTCTACTCCTGCTCGAACGGCAGCAACCAACGCTGGACCCGCGCCTGACAGGGCCTGGCCCGAAGAGATCGCTGATGCTCGAGAGGGCCGTCGCCATGGGGGCGGCGGCCCTCGCCATCGCCATGGCCTGTGCAAGTCCACGTTCCAGCCAGGACCGTTCTGCGGCCCGGCAGGACTGGTCCACCCGCCCTGGCTGACCCGACACCCGGTACCCCGCCTCCGTGCAGCAGGAGGACCTCGTCCGGACCTTGGGGGCGTACCACGGCAAGGACCTGAAGCAGGCGCTGGTTCTTCTGCCGCCTTGAACCCGGCCACGACGGAAACTGCGACTGCGAAGCAGCCCACGAAGCAATGAGCACGACGGACTGAGGGCTATGAGCGGCCAACTCTCACGCTCATCGGCCGACTGAAGCGCTCAGTCGCACCGAGCTGAAGCTCAGTAGCTGTCGCCGGCGGAGCCGGATGACGTGGCGAATGAGACTGAATGAAGCAGCGTGGTCATCGATGAGGCGCGCGGCTTGTCACCCATGCTCATTGAGCAGCCTCTCTCTCACCGGTCCCGCGTCCGGCGGCCGGCGGGGTGCGTGGCCGGAGACGTTCTCCCTGCGGCCCGAACAAGATCAGGTACTCGACCGGTCCGTCGGATCCGGCGTTCGCGACTGCGTGGGGGATGCGGGTGTCGAACTCGGCGGCGTCCCCTGCAGCCAGGACGAGGTCCTGGTCACCGAGTGCGAGCCGCAGCCGCCCGTACAGGACGCACAGCCACTCATAGCCCTCGTGGGAGACCTGACGGGGCCGCGCGGGCGGCCCTTCGACGGCAGGCAGGACATGCTTGTGGGCGTGCAGGCCGCCGACGTACCGGGTGAGCGGCAGCACCACCTTGCTGTCGCCGAAACTCAGCGGCGCCGAGGTGCGCGGCTCGGCCGCTGGGACGGGTGCGGTACCGGCCAGTTCGTCCAGAGAGACGCCGTACTCCTTCACCAACCGCAGCACCACCTCCAGGGTGGGCTTGCGCCGGCCGGTCTCGATCCGCGACAACGTGCTCGGTGAGATGCCGGTCGCACTGCTGATACCGGCGAGCGTGGCGCCGCGCTGCTCTCGCGTGGCTCGCAGCCTGGGCCCCATCGCCGCCAACGTGCCGTCCACCTCGTCGACCGCCACCGTGACCGTTCCTTCCGACCGTGCCGCTCCACCCTCCGTCCTGCGAGTTTGCCAGGATGGCAAGGCTGATCGCGTCGGGTGGGCGTCGCGCCGCATGATCGGTGGGTATCCCGCGTCTGTCCGCGAACCGAGGAGAAGCCCTCATGCAATCCGAGCCGACCGCCGCGCTCCGCCACCGCACCGTCGAGGCCCCGGCCGGACGCCTGCACCTGGTCGAGCAGGGCACGGGTCCGCTGGTCCTGCTCGTGCACGGTTTCCCCGAGTCCTGGTACTCCTGGCGCCGCCAACTCCCGGCCCTCGCCGCGGCCGGGTACCGGGCAGTGGCGATCGACGTTCGCGGCTACGGCCGCTCCTCCAAGCCCGCCGCGACCGACGCCTACCGAATGCTCGACCTGGTGGAAGACAACGTCGCCGTCGTGCGCGCCCTCGGCGAGGAGAGCGCGGTGATCGTCGGCCACGACTGGGGTTCCACCATCGCCGCCGCCTCCGCCCTGCTCCACCCGGAGATCGTCCGCGCCGTCGGCCTGCTGAGCGTCCCCTACGCGCCGCCCGGCGGCCCCCGACCCAGCGACGTCTTCGGCCGGATCGGCGGCCCCGAGCAGGAGTTCTACGTCTCCTACTTCCAGGAACCCGGCCGCGCCGAGACAGAGATCGAGCCCGACGTACGCAGCTGGCTCGCCGGTTTCTACGCCGCGTTGTCCGCCGACACCATGCCCGCCCATGACGAGCCGGACCCGCACTTCGTCGCCCCGGGCTGCCGGCTGCGCGACCATTTCCCCGCCGGCCCGCTCCCAGCCTGGCTGACCGAGGACGACCTCGACGTCTACGCCGGGGAGTTCGAGCGCACCGGCCTGACCGGCGCCCTCAACCGCTACCGCAACATGGACCGCGACTGGGAAGACCTCGCCCCCCACCACGGAGCCCCGATCACACAGCCCGCCCTGTTCATCGGCGGCGCACTGGACGCCTCCACCACCTGGATGGCCGACGCCATCGACGCCTACTCCACCACTCTCCCCGCCTTGTCCGCCTCCCACCTCCTGGACGGCTGCGGCCACTGGGTCCAGCAGGAACGCCCCGACGAGGTCAACAGCCTGCTGACCGACTGGCTCGCGTCCGTCCACAGCTGAACGAGGGCGGGCTGCCCGGGCGGCTCAACCGAGCCCGCGGGGAAGGGTTTCGCAGCCTGTCAGCGCTCCTCCGGTACCCGCCTGTGCTCCACTGCGCCGGTGGCAACAAGCCTGCCCATGTGACAACTACCGTGCTTCGGCTCGACACGGCGCTGTGACTGAGCGTCTCACTGGCGGGTGAGCGGTCGAGTCGGCGGGGCTGAGTGCTTGAGTCGGCGGTAGCGGTCGGTCTTCTCACCTGGGTTTTCACGGAACGCGGCGTCGGCTTGGTTCAGCGACTCGGCCCTGCACCGGTCGGCCGGCGGGGTGAAGCCTTGCGGCAGGTCGGGCGAGGAGCAGCCGGCAGCATCACGGAGCGCTAGCCTGCGGGCGTGACCGATGACGTTGGCAGACAAGTCCTCGACGGACGCTTTGAGTTGGTGGAACGGCTGGGCAGCGGTGGGATGGGCACGGTGTGGCGGGCGCGTGACTTGGCGCTGCATCGCGAGGTCGCCGTCAAGCAGGTGGGCCCGCTGGCCCCCGAGCTTGCCCTCCAGGACACGAACGCTTCCCGGGTGCTGCGGGAACGTGTGCTGCGTGAGGCGCGTGCTCTGGCGCGGATCAGCGATCCGCACGTGGTGACGATCTACCACGTCGTCGAGGAGGGTGAGGGTTCTTACCCCTGGCTGGTGATGGAGCTGGTGCCCGGTGGCAGCCTGGCGGACCGACTGGACGAAAGGACGCGGCTGGAACCGCAGGAGGCCGCCCGCATCGGCCGACAGGTCCTGTCCGCGCTGCGTACCGCGCACACCGCAGGTATCTGCCATCGTGACGTGAAGCCCGCCAACGTGCTGCTGCGCCCGGACGGCGACGCGGTTCTCACCGACTTCGGCATCGCTGCCCTCCAGAGGATCGGCTCCACCGACACGGCGGTCGGGTCCGTGCCGCTGACCGCGACCGGTGAGCTCATCGGCACGCCCGAGTATCTCGCCCCAGAACGTATCCGAGGCAGGGACGACGATCCGGCCTCGGATCTGTGGTCGCTGGGCATCATGCTGTACGTCTGCGTAGAGGGCCACAGTCCGATGCGTCGGCCGACTGCATTGGCCACCATGGCGGCGGTCATCGACGGCACGGTGCCACCGCCGGTCCGGGCCGGCGCTCTGGCCCCCGTGCTGATGGAACTCCTCGTAGCTGATCCGGCAGCGCGGCCCTCGGCCCAGCGGCTCGACGCGATGCTGGCCGCAGTCACGGACGGCGGCACGGTCCCCACCCGCCTACTGGCTGAAGCAGACCGACCTGCGGAACCCGCCCCCGCCACGGATCCGCGAGCGGATCCCCACCCCCCGTCCGCCCTCCCCCGCTCGCCCCTCCGTAAGCGGGCCTGGCTCGCCGCCGGGGCCGCAGCTTTGGCCACGGCGCTGGCCGCGACCGCGGTCCACTTCATGGACACCTCACAGAACCCATCGGCGGACGGAGAAAAGCCCAGCACCCCGAACAAGCTCGGTCTCCTGAAACCAGGGACCCTCAAAGTCGCTGTGTACAACAGTGGCGGTGCCGGGATCGAAGAGCCCGGAATCTTCCCAACCGGCCTCGATCCCGACCTCGCCCGTGCACTCGGTGACCGACTCGGCCTGAAAGTGGAGATCGTCGGCGTCGAATATCCAAGCCGGATGATCGACGGGGTCCTGCACCAGGAGGAGGGGTCCCCCGGCCCAGTCAGCCCCACAAGGGGGTTCGATGTAGATGTGGCCCTCATGCCGGGCAAGTTCGTCGCTGGTGAACACGAGCAGAAACTCGACCTCATCCACTACTTCGACGTCGGATACGCCGTCTACGCGCCATGGAAGACCGCTCAGCGCATCCGTTCCAAAGCCGACCTCTGCGGCATGGACGTCTCGATGGGAAGCTACGAGGACCTGATAGAGAAGACGTCCTACGAGGAGTGCGGCCCGAACCCGATCGAGCCGGCCTTGAAAAACGGCAACTTGGATGCGTTTGTCACCAGTCTGCCCTGGGCCGTCCACAAGACGCGGAACTCCAATGGCGAGCTCCATCTGTCGAAAGCCGATCTGACAGAGGATGCCCCCCTCGTCATGGCCGTCGACAGCTCCAAACCCACACTAAGCGAAGCGATCACGAAAACACTCGACGCACTGATCAAAAGCGGCGAGTACGGCGAGATGCTCGCCGATCGAGCTCTGCAGGACGGCGCCGTCACTGCGGCCCGAATCATCCGCAGCACTCCGTCCGACTCGTCATGAGCGTCTGCGCCTCCCGCGACCGGGATCTGCGGCGTACACGAGACGAACAGCCGGCGAGCGGGGCGCAACGGCCGGCAACCAGGGTCGAAGCCGGCCCGGCCTCGTCACCTCTGCACCCGGCCCCTCCCCCACTTCAAGCACTCACTCGCCGGATGAAGCGCCCAGTCACAGGTGCCGAGCCGCGGACGCCGACGGCAGAGCCCTACAGGTCGAATTCGACATGTTCGACGTCCGTGAACTTCACCAGCAGGCCCGACGCCCGGCGGCCGGCGTCCTTGAAGTAGACCTCCTGCAGGGCTTCGGCCGCGATCTCGCTCAGTTCGTGTTCGGCCGCACCTTGTGCCTGGGCCTCGAAGAGCCGGCGTGCGTAGGTGGGCGGGAGGGCGACGGTGAGGTGGCGCAGGCGGGCGTCGTCGGTGCTGCCGGGGGCGGCTTCGTAGCCGAAGCGGGCGCGGGTGTCGATGACGATGCCGTCGGTGGTGGCGGCCTTCTGCTTGGCCTGGGCGCGGATCTGCGGCTGCCATCGCCGGGTCACCTCGCGTTCCATGCGGGCGGCGAGGTCCTTGCGGGGCCTCTTGATCTGGTCCTTCACGTAGCGTTCCACGGTGCGCTGGGTGATCCCGAGCGCCTGGGCGGCTGCTTTGGTGCCTTTGAGCTGTTTGACGAGGTAACGCATCCGGGCGCCGGCCGTCTTGGGGATCGGGCGGGTGAACGCCTTGTGCACGGCCGCCTCGAGGCCGTCGGCGAGGTGTCCCATCGGTGCTACTCCCCGTTGTCCGTGTGGGTGACGCGGCCGTCCTTGATGTACCGGGCGAGGTTCAGGCCGGGGCCGTGTTCCTCGTATGAGCCTTCCGCCCACAGGGTGGTCTGGGTGCCCTCGTGCTTGACCATGCCCGGCGAGACGCCGAGGCGGAAGCCGCCCGGCAGCGGTTTGCCGCCCTCGTAGGGGAGGAAGTCCAGCGGGCCGGGTCCGTCGGAGGCGTAGACGGCGCAGTCGGAGAGGACCGCGACCGGGTACCGGCCGGTGGCGCCCGCGAGCTTGAGCATCTTGCGGTGCATGTTGATCCGGGCCCTGGAGATGACGGCGGCGCGGATGTCGGGGCGCCAGGTCGGCCGGGCCAGTGCGGGCCAGGATTGACCGGGCCGCCAGCCGCCGCCCCTGGGTCGCTCCCTGAGCTTGCCGATGCCGCCCTTGACCGTTGCCTTGACAGCAGTGAGGACGATCGCCATCTGCGGGTCGTTCTGCTTGTGACCGTCCATCGCTGCGAGGAAGTCCTCGGGGCTCATGCCGGGGGTGACGCCAAGGTCGGCCATGGTGGCGATGTAGGCGTCACGCAGCCGGTTGTACCAGTCGTCCAGGTAGCGGCCGTTGTCGGGGCGGACGTACGCCTCGAGCGGTGTCACCCGGTAGCCGAGTTCGACCGCGTAGGCGACGGTCGGGGTCGCGTACCAGGCCGGGCCGGTGGGGCGTTCGCCGGTCGGTGTGAACGGGGAGGGCAGACGCGGGTCCAGTGCGATGTGAGAGAGGTCCACCAGCCAGGATCCGGGCAACTTCGGATCGAAGACGGGCTGCTTGACGTGGACCGGCGCTCCGAGGCCGACGATCGTGCCGTTGGCGGCCGCGGCGAACGCCATGTTGACGTCGATGCCGACGACGAACCGCTTGGTGCACTCGTCGTCGGTGAGGGGGCGGACCCAGTCGTAGGCCTCCTCCACCAGGACCTCGTCCGGGGTGCGCTGGTGGAACCGGGGCAGGTGTGCGAGCAGCGGGTGCCCGTCCGGCGCCTCACACGGTGCGCATTCCACCGGCTCGGTGCCGAGCGAGCCGGGGTTGTGCTCACGGTGCCGCTTCCCCGTCTCGTCCGGCTCGCCCGCGCGGGTCGGGGGGTGCAGAGCCGTCATCAGCTCCAGGCCGGTGACGGCGGTCGAGCCGCGCGGCGTCATCACCCTCTCCGCGTAGGTGCCCAGCAGGTTCGCGAGGTCCGGCGCCGGCAGCTGGGCCGCCTGCCCCCAGGAGCGCTCGTCGAGTGCGTTCCAGCCGAGGATGCACAACTGGACACAGGAGCGCCTCGATCCCTGTGCCGGACGGTAGATGCGCGCCCACGGCCCGAAACCGCGGCGCGTGAGCTGCCAGTTCGCCTTGTCCAGCTGCTTCAGAATCTTGTGGTCCTCGTGCAAGCGGCCGGCGCGGCGCTCCTCGTCGGAGAGTCTGGTGGGCAGCCCGTAGCGGTCGGCGGCGGC
The DNA here is from genome assembly GCF_001278075.1 of Streptomyces pristinaespiralis. Taxonomy (GTDB): domain Bacteria; phylum Actinomycetota; class Actinomycetes; order Streptomycetales; family Streptomycetaceae; genus Streptomyces; species Streptomyces pristinaespiralis. The sequence continues at coordinate 548,156 of NZ_CP011340.1, forward strand.
ATCGGTGAGGACCACGAGCGGGTCGGCGTCCTTGCCGGACCGGTGCAGGCGGGGCGCGCCGAGTTTCGCCTCGGTGAGCGCCCATTCCACCAGCGCCGGCAGGGACTTTGCCGGGACGTCCAGGACCAGGCCGCCCAGGCAGTACGCCGACACCGCCCCGTCGACGACGTCGATGACCGCCAACGGACCGTGGGCGAACCGCGGGTCCCCAGTCTGCGTCGCGGATGCGGGCTTCGGGGTCGTCCGGCTCGCCGTAGGGCGGCGTGAGGTGGGTGGGGAGGCGTCCGCCGGCTGCGGATCCGAGTGAGTGGGGCGGGAGCTGTGCTGATCGGCCGGTGGCGCTGCGGCCGGTGAGGGCCGGCCGGTGACGGTTTCCGGGGCCGTGCGCGCTTCGGTGACCGCCTCTGCGGCCGGTGCGGGAAAGCGCGCGGCGAGGCCCTCGAGGAGACGGGCATAAGCGGCGCGCTTCGGCGGCCGCGGCTCGGTCCGGCCTGCTTCCCAGTTCCCCACGGCTTCACGCCGGGCGTTCAGCGCCGAGGCGATCTGCGCCTGGCTGAGCCCTGCGGCCTCGCGAAGACGCTTCCGTTCCGCGGGGCTCGGCAGATCGTCCTGCGCGACCTCCTCGAGCAGCGCGTCAACAGCGTTGAACAGCTCGTTCTCAGTGGGCACGGTCCACCTCCGTGTCCACCCTACTCCGATCGCTCACTGCATCGCGCCTGAATCACACGATCGATCGCTCCTGGATCGCACTCTTCTTGAGGCAGGTTCGGCAAGCAGCCCCAGGGCAGCGGGACGAGAACACCGGCCCTGTGCCGTTCTCAGCGCCGTTCTCAGCGCCCCGGACGGGCCGCTGCCCCTTACCGTGCACCTCCGGCTCTCAGCTGAAGATGTCCAGGACATCCAGCCAGGAGCCGTCGTCGGCGGAGCGGGCCCGCATCGGGCGCGGCTCCGGGTAGGTTGCCGCTGCGGCCCTCGCGCGGACGACCTCCGGTCCACCGCACGACGCGACCGCGAAGGCACCGAAAACCTTGGCGAACGAGGCCGGGTCACGAAACTCCACGCCGAACGCCCGGCCGTCCCGCAGCGGTACCCACACCACCCGGTCGGACCGTATCCACTCCGGCACCGGCTGGTCGTCCGCGGTGGACCGCCCCTCCAGCCACAGCCGCGCCACGTGTAGGAGGTTCACCTCCTCCATCGGCAACCGCTTGCGCCGTACGCGCAGTTCACGCGTCGTCAGCGTGACCCGCTGATCCTTCTTCGGATACCAGACGACGCCGATCCCGAACGGCGCCCACAGCAGGACCCCGATCACCGGCCAGACCAGAGCGTCGCCCCACGATCGGAGCAGCCCGCCGTCCAACAGGGACAGGGCCCCGAAGACCACAACCCACTTCGCCGTCATCCGCCAGAACCCGGTGCCCTGCCGGTACAGGACCCGCCGCTTCCTCGTCATCGTCATGCCCGCACGCTATCCGCCACCCCGCTGCTCCCGACAAGGCCGGCTGTCCGTCAAAGCCACTCGGACTTCGGTGGGACGCTCAGCCTTCACCGCGACAGGACAGCTGCCGGTGGTCGGCGCCTTAGGGTTGGCCGGTGCGCCTGTACGCCCGCGCCGCGCAACGCTGGCCTGAAGGCAGTCCTTCGGGCGTCCCTGTTCGGCGTTCTCGCGCAGGACGTCCACGGCCGCATCCCGAAGGAGCCACTCCGGGCCGGAGCCTCACGCTCGCAGGAAGACACGAGTCATGATCCGAAGGCGCTGGACCGCGAGTTTCGTCCCGCCCACCTCGCCGCACCCTCACCCGCCAGCCGCAGCATCACCTGGGGGTGGCTGCGCCATCGGCCGCATCGATTACCACTGACCGGCAGCAGCGGCTCCAGCATGGCCCGTTCTTCGTCGGTCGGATCACCTCTGCTTTTCGCGACCGGCGCGGTGAACTGTTCGTCGGTCGGGCGCGGTTATGCCTCGGCCTTCTTCATCAACTCCACCAGAGCGGAGAAGCTGTCCGCGGCGTGGCCGGCGTCCATACCGCGCCGGAAAAGCTCGACGACCGCGGCCGGAAGCGTTGTGTCGACTCCCGCGTCCGCGTTGGTGTGCAGGACATGCTCGACGCTGGCCATCCCCATGGCGAGGCGGTCCACGTCGCCGCTGTGCCGGCCGGCGTCGATGCGCTCGGCATAGAAGGAGAAGAATCCCGGCAACGAGTTCGCGGTCTCCACGGCGTGCGGCAGGATGTCCGCCGCTTCAAGGCCGTTGGCGTCGGCGAGGGTAATGGCCTGCCAGTAGCTCAGCATGGAGGTCCAGAACATGACCATGCCGATCTGGTACATGAGCGCGGCGAGCCCGGGGTCTTCCCCCCGGTGGTCGGTCCGCCCCGTGATGACTTCGAGCGCGGGCCGGTGCTGGTCGAAGACCTGACGCGGGCCGCTGTAGAAGGTCGACGATTCGGCCTGACCGATTCCGGAGGGCGGCACGGTGACGCCGCCGGTCAGCTGGACGGCGCCGCGCTCGGCTGCCCAACGGGCCGCGGTCCGGGCCCTTTCCGGTGTGTCCGAACTGAGGTTGACCAGGGTCCGGCCGGTCAGTGCGGCCGCGGCAGGCTCGAGCGTGGCGTACATGGCGTCGTAGTCCGTGAGGCTGAGGATCACCAGCTCATTGGAGGCGAGGGCCTCCTCCACGCTCGGCGCGAGCACCGCCCCACGCGTGACCAAGGCGTCCGCGCGCGACGCGGTGCGGTTCCAGACGGTGACTTCGTATCCGCGGTCGAGGAAGGCGCCGGCCATAGCTTGCCCCATGGGGCCGAGGCCGATGACGGTGACCGACTGCTCGGTGCTGCTCATGACGAGATCTCCATCCCTACTAAAACGAGCGCTCTATTTAGAGCATGGTCGGAACGTATCACAGTCCTGGAACGAACGCTCTACTCAGTCAGTCGATACTGTGGGTGCATGCAGACCAGCACACGGGACCGGATCGTCGTCACCGCATCACGCCTCCTGCAGCGACAGGGCTACGTCGGCACGGGTATCAAACAGATCGCTCAGGAGGCGCAGGCCACCCTCGGCTCCATCTACCACTTCTTCCCGGGCGGCAAGGAGGCCGTCGCCGTCGCTGCGATCAAGTACAGCACCGAGGAATTCGCGACGCTCCTGCGGAAGGCACTGGACAGTGACGACGACCCGGCGGAGGCTGTGATGGCCTGCGCCCGGCATCTCGCCGATGAACTGAGCGAGTCGGGTTGGATCGACGGCTGCCCGGTCACGGCAGCAGCCCTGGAGACGCTCGGCACCGACTCAGAGATCCAGCAGGCGTGCGCCGACGCGCTGCGCAGCTGGGAGCAATTGGTCTGCGACAAGCTGCTGCGCTGCGGCCTCCCCTCCCAGAGCGCCCGGGAACTGTCGATCACCATCATCTCCGCCCTGGAAGGTGCCGAAGTCGCCGCCCAGGTCAACCGCAGCAAGGAACCACTGCAAGTGGCCGGCCGGCAACTCGCCCGCCTCGTGCGCTCGCACGAGGTCCAGTCACCGCCGGCAAGCGGCACCCGTTGATCGGAGATGCAGAGCCCGGGCCGAGGAGCCTGAGGAGGCAGGCAAGGTGATCACGGGTTCATCAGGCAGTACGGGGCGCGTTCCCCAGGCCCTCACGTGGAGCACTGATGACCAGGACGAGCTGCCCGGCGCTCTACGCCTTCCGCAGCGTCGTGGTGTGGCCGCCGAGGCAGCCCAGGGGCTCGTCACCCGGCTCGGGAAACAAGCGGTGCAAGCAGTCATCGCCCGCATCCACCCCGATCACAGGGCATCCGCCTCCGTCGCCACCGCAACCAGGCTCCCCCTATGACCTTTTCGTGGCTCCACAATGGGGCCTCCGGCCTTCAGGTCCGGCATGACGCCGTGAGTGGTGGTGGATGAGGCCGGTCGTGGTGTCACGGATGAGTACCGTCGCCTCGCGGGCCAGCTTCGTGTCCGGCAATGTCACGTCGGCCGTGCCGTCCACGGGTGCGTCGTTGTCATCTGATCCGCCTTCGTAAGGTTCGGTCTGCTGCCCTCTTGGGCGATGCCCTTCCAGCGTTGCGGGGCCGGTGAGGAGCCGCCATGGCGAGTCCGTCATACGTCGCACGGACAGCGACACACGGGAGAGGCCGGCTCGGGCGCAGGCACCGGGGTGCGAGGTGGGGGTCGCGCGGGCGTACGCGACACCGTCGCCGCCGATGCGGGCCGGCGAGGCCGGAGCGCACTCCCATGAGCACCGGCCGATGTCGGTGAAATCGTCGGTCTGACCGTCTCTCACGCTCCCCCAGGCCATGGACTGATCAAGCATGCGCAAAGAAAACACATGAACGAACGCACCGGCTGTCGACGGATCTACGTTCGCTGCGTGAAGAACACACCGCGAACGAACTCATCCGTCGGCGGAAGCCGGCGCACTCTGCTGCGCGCCGCCGTCGCGGGCGGCGCCCTGGCCTCCGGCGGCCTCGTATGGGCAGGCACGCCGGCCTCGGCCTCCCCCGGTCCCGCGACGGCCCGCCGCCCCCGGCCGGGCACTCCCGCGCAGGCCCTGCGCGAGCTGGCGGCCGGCAACCGCCGCTGGCGCACCTTCCGGCAGCAGCATCCGCACGAGAACTCGGCCGTGCGCGAGGAACTGATATCCGGTCAGGAACCCTTCGCCGTGGTCCTCGGCTGCATCGACTCGCGGGTGCCGCCGGAACTGGTCTTCGATCAGGGCCTCGGCGACCTGATGACCGTGCGCTCCGCCGGTGAGGTGCTCGACGAGGCGGTCCTCGGCAGCGTCGCGTACGGGGTACTGGAGCTGGACATCCCCCTGGTCATGGTGCTCGGTCACCAGTCCTGCGGAGCGGTGACGGCGGCGGTGCACGCGGAGGAGACCGGCGAGGAACTCCCCGCCCACATCCAGTACATCGCCGACCGCATACGGCCGGCCATAGACCACTCCCAGGAGGGCGCGGCGCGCGTCGACTCCACGATCACCCGCAATGTCCAGATGGTCACGCGGCTCCTCGCGCAGGAGCCCGACCTCGCGGCGAGGATCGCGGCCGGGAAGCTCGCGGTCGTCGGCGCACGCTACGAACTGAGCTCGCAGCTGGTGCACACCGTCGCCTGACGTCTCCGCCTGGCCGGGCCGGCCGAGGCGTCCCGGCCGGCCCCGCGGGGTCTGGCACCCCTCATGCCGAAGGTACGGCTCCCCGCCGGCCCACCCGCACCACCGACGGGCGGGTGGACCGGGACGCGACGGAGCCGGCCGGAGAGGCATCCGGTGCTGAACCACCGTGGGCGCGGCGCCCGTGCGGCCAAGCGCTGGAAGGCGGCGCAACGCGGCTGCTCCGGCCGGCTCCTCGTCGGGGAGGACCTGCTTCAGCCTCCCGCGGTGCACCGCGGCCTGTGACCGCGGCCCTACCTGGCCGGCGTCACCCCGCAGGGCCGGCCGTCCAGCTTGAAGACACGTGGGTCGTTCACCTGTCCGCTCGACCTTCCGTTGAAGCCGAATCGGACGGTTCCACCAGGAGCCAGGCTGGAGTTCCAGCTCAGCGCCTTGGCCACGACGTCCGGGCCCGTCTGGGAAATGGTGGCGCCCCACGGGTCGGTCACGCGCTGCGTGTCGGAGTACGTCCACGAGAGCTGCCAGGGGCTGACCGTCCGGGTGCCGGTGTTCTTCACCACGACCTGGGTGGTGAAGCCGCCGTCCCACCGGGTCGAGGTGTAGGTGACCTCACAGGCCGGCTTGCGGTCGCCGCCGCCGCCGAGGTCGTCCACGTAGGAAGCCACCCAGGCGAGCGGGGCGTTCCAGTTGACGGTGATCTCGTTCGTCGACCACGACTCGATGTGGTCGATGTAGCACATCGCGGGTGCGCAGCCCTGCAACTTGCTCTGCGCGACCGGGTCCTGGATGGCGTCGTTGGGGCCGCCGGCCAGCGAACCCGGTGCCGGGTTCGGCAGGGACGGGTCGAGCTGGTCGGCCCAGAAGCGGTGGTGCTGGTTGCGGGAGTCCCGCTCGCCGTATCCGGTGACGTACGACTGGTTGAGCGGATTGCGGCCGAGCAGGTAGTCGAGCCCGCGCAGCACGCCGTCGCGGTACACGACCTTGCCGGTCAGGTCGTGGGCCGTGCCCAGGACCACCATGTTGTTGGCGACCTGGCTGTTCGAGCCCCATACGTAGTGGCCGTCGGAAGGTGCGTAGGGCAGGCCGTACGCGGCCTCGGCCGAGTCGGCCGCGTACCCGTCGGCAGCCCGCGTCACCATGGACCGCACCGACTGGAGCTGATCGGCCGTCAGCTTGCTCGGCACGGTCGCCAGGTCCAGCGCTCCCAGGCCCGCGACCGAGCCCCACGACATGCCGCCGCGCGGGAAGACCATGTCGGTGTCGCCGTGCAGTGGTGAGCGCAGCACCTCCTGGCGGTAGGCGTCCTGCCCGGTGGTGAGGAACAGTTCGGCCGCCGCCCAGTAGAACTCGTCCCGCACGTCGTTGTCCGGGTACGCGCCGCCGCCCGTGCCGTCGTCGGGGTCGGCCAGGATGTCCGGGTGGGCCTTGGCAGCGTTCCACGCGGTGACCGCCGCCGTCCGGCACCTGGCCGCGAAGCCGGCGTCGTACGGCGCGAAGAGGCGGGCACACTGAGCGGCGGTGGCGGCCACGTTGAGGGTCGCCGCGGTGGTCGGCGGATGGAGCTCGCGGGGCTGCGGGTCCTGGTCGGGGCGGGTCGGCAGGCCGGTCCATGCCTTGTCGTGGAGCTTGTGGTGCGCCATGCCGGCCAGCGGCTCGCCCGCCGGCACCATCATCCGCATCAGGAAGTCCATCTCCCAGCGGGCCTCGTCGAGGATGTCGGGAGTGGCGTTGCCGTGCTCCGGCAGCCGCAGCTTACCGTCCCCGAGCGGCGTGGCGTCGGCGTGCTCCTCGGTCAGCGTCCGCTCGAAGGCGGACATCAGCTGGGCCACGGAAATGCCACCGTTGACGACGTACTTGCCGTGATCACCGGCGTCGTACCAGCCGCCCGCCGCGTCCAGGCGGTAGTCGCACACACCCGGTTGGCAGGGCACGTCGTTGTCGCCCTGGTTGGGGCTCACGCCGACGTGCCCGGCGGGGCGGGCGTACTCCTCGCCGACGATCTCCGCGTCGATCTCGATGCCGCTGCGGTTGTGGTAGAAGTACGCGAGCGCGTCGGTGCGCAGCGAGTCGTAGAGGTCGTCACCGATCGCGAACGGTTCGCTCTTCTCCTCCCCGACCGTGACGGTGTAGCCGTCCCCGGCGGTGGTCACCGAGCTGAAGTCGAAAGTGTGGACGTTCTGGCGCGAGGTGGGGTCCACACCGGCCGGGGTGGTGGTGCCACTGGCCCGCCGCGTCCCGTCGGCGGCGTTGACCGTCCATGTCAGCGGCTCGGTGGCCTCGGTGACGAAGGTGCCGCTCTTGGGGCCGTTCGTGAGGTAGCCGACCTGGTTGACGCGGACGGGTGAGCCGGTGTCCGGCTCGTACGGCGGCGGTGCGGTGCCGCCGCGCAGGGATACGTCGTCGATGCAGAAGGTGAACGCCTTGTCGCTGCCGCCGACTTGGAAGACGAGCTGTGCGGCTTCGTGGTCGGCCGCCGCAGTGAAGGTGTGGCTGACGCGTTCGGCGCTCTCCCCCACCTGCTGTGTCGCGGCGAGCTCCGTGCTCCAGGGGTCGACACTCATCTGGACGTTGGTACGGATGGTGACCGGCACCGTCGACGTCGCCGAGTAACTGAGCGTGTATCCCTCACCGGCCGCGAGGGCCAGTCCGTTCTGTCCGATGATGGCGTCCCACGGGTTGGCCGTGCCGGCGGGGACATCGGCGCACAGGCGCCCGCCCACGACGGCTCCGGGGCTGTTCTCGGTCCACCACCACGGCGCGGTGCCGCTGGCGAAGTCGCCGTTGACGATGAGTTCGGGTCCTTCGTCGGCCGGCTCTGCGGCGGTGGCGGGCGCGGCGACCATGGCCCCGGCGAGCAGGCCGGCGAGGGCGGCGACGTTCAGCGCCAAGCGTCTGGGCCCGCCCGGGCGGCGGGGCGTACGGGCCGTACGGGTCGGATGGGTCGGATGGGGGAATCGGGGCTGATGATGAGACACGCCAAGGTCCTCTTGGGGAGTAGGAAGGGTGCGTGCGAGGTGTGGGAGCGCTCCCAATGTCAGGGGTGAGCGACACGGCGTCAAGATGTCGCGGCTGCAATCTCGTTCAGCCGCAGCGATTGCGCACTGGACGCGGCGGCGGCACCGGACGCTCACCCAGCGGTTCTGCCGAGAGCCCGGGCGCCGGAGGGGCGGGGGCGGCGAATCCGAGAGCGCGGGCCGATGGAGCCTTCCGACGGGTCAGACGTCCCGCGGTTTGCGGGCGACGACGAGACGGGCGCGGGGGCTGCCGTCCGGGAGCCGGCCCAGGTCGGTCAACGGGAAGAGTTCCACGGTGAATCCGGCTCGGCCGAGGTCCTCGAGCACGGCGGAGAGCGGGAAGGTGCGGTAGTACATGACGAAGCGGGGCCGCCACAGGGCGTTGCGGATCCGCATCGTCGCGTCGAAGCCGAGCAGCGTCCAGTAGAGGAGCGAGTTCGGCCCGGGCGGGGCCATGACAGGAAACGCGAAGCAGCCTCCGGGGCGGAGAGCGGCGTGCGCCTGGGTGAACAGCAGCGGGCGCTCCCTGGGCAGGAAGTGGCCGAACGCGCCGAAGCTCACGGCCAGATCGAAGGCGGGGGCGAACGGCAGCGCCCGCGCGTCGGCCCGTACCCAGGTGACGGCCGGCCCGCCCCGGCCGACGACCGACGGGCCGGCGGGCGCGGCGGGCGCGTCCGGGTCCGGGGATGCGGCCGGGTCCGGGGACGCGGCCGGGTCCGCGTACCGGGAGGCCGCGGCCGCGAGCATTCCCGCGCTGAAGTCGACGCCCACCGCCCGCTCCCGGCACACCTGCCGGAGCACATCCATGCCCGCACCGGTCCCGCAGCAGATGTCGAGACCCGCGGCGAAGGGGCCCAGCGGGCGCAGGGCGCCGGCCACGGAATCCAGCAGCCGGTCCGAGGTGCGGAACGGAGTCCGGTCGAACTTGGGGGCGAGCAGGTCGTAGCCGTGCTCGATGGAGGAGAGCGCCTGGACGGCGAGTTCGCGGAGCGTGGGGCCCTGTTCGGTGAACATCGCGGATCAGCGTAGCGCCAGGCGTGCCGTCAGGAGCTCCGCACCCTCCTCGGTCACGGTCACGCTCACACCCACGCCTTTCGTCGTATTGACGATAAGCCCTGCCGGGCGATATCGTCAGAGCGACGAAAAGAGGGGGTCCTGTCATGGCCGACATCACCGCACGTCTCGGCTGGCGCCACCTGCGCGCCGCACCCACCGCCCATGTCCGCCACCACAGGCGCGGACGTCTCGCCCACGACGGCACGGGCCTCAGCTTCTGGTTCCGCGCCCTCACCGCCGCGCTCTCCGAAGTGCCGGTCGACGACCGTGAGCTGGCCGTGTCCTTCCACGCCCGTACCGCCGATTTCCAGGACGTCTCGGTGCAGGCCACCGTCACGTACCGGATCAGCGAGCCGTCGACGGCCGCCGCCCGGCTGGACTTCTCCATCGACCCGGACACCGGGGCATGGCGCGCGGCGCCGCTGGAGCAGATCGCCACTCTGCTCACGGAGACCGCACAGCAGCACGCGCTCGACGTACTGGCGCGCACCCCCTTGTCATCGGCGCTCGCCGACGGAGTCGCGTCCGTGCGCGGGCGCATCACGGAGGGGCTTGCCGCCGAGCCCCGACTGCCCGCGACCGGCATCGAGGTGGTGGCCGTACGGGTCGTGGCGATCCGGCCGGAACCCGAGGTCGAACGCGCCCTGCGGACGCCGGCACGCGAGCAGATCCAGCAGGAGGCGGACCGCGCCACGTACGAACGCCGGGCCGTCGCCGTGGAGCGCGAACGCGCCATCGCGGAGAACGAACTCGCCAGCAAGATCGAACTGGCCAGGCGTGAGGAGCAGTTGGTCGAGCAGAACGGTACCAACGCGCGGCGCCAGGCCGAGGAGAGCGCGGCGGCCGACGCCGTGCGGGCGGACGCGGAGGCGAAGCGGAAGGTGCGCCTCGCCCGGGCGGAGGCCGAGGCCGCGGAGGCGGTCGGCGCGGCGCGGGCGGGGGCTCAGGCTGCCTGGCTGCGGGTGCACGGCGACGTGGATCCCGCCACCCTGCACGCCCTGGCGGTCACCCGGCTCGCCGAGAACCTGCCGCGGATCGACAGCGTCACCCTCTCCCCCGACGTGCTCACCGGGCTGCTCGCGCGGCTGGGCGGCGGGCAGCCGGGCGGGGCCGGCGGCGGAGGCGGCTCGTGAGTCTGGCCCCGCGGGCCGTCCTCGTGCACCGGACCACCGAGTACGAGGAGTTGCTGGCCCGGCACGGGACCCACGGCCAGGCCGACTTCTTTCTCGCCTCCCGGGGCCGGAGCATCCGCGACGTGGCGGTGCGGCACCATCGGGCCCAGCGGGCGCTGGCGGAGGTGGCGGCCGCCGTTCCGCTCCAGTGGCGGCAGACCAGGGTGGAGCGCGGGGACCTCGACCGGTTCCTGTTCGCCCCCGAGGACGTGGTGGTCGTGGTGGGCCAGGACGGGCTGGTGGCCAACACCGCCAAGTACCTGGCGGGCCAGCCGGTGGTGGGCATCGACACCGACCCGGGCCGCAATCCGGGGGTCCTGGTGCGTCACCGCGTCGAGGACGCCCGGCGACTGCTCCGCTCCGCCGTCTCGCCCGGACGCTCGGCGGACGAGCTGACCATGGTGGAGGCGGTCGCGGACGACACCCAGCGGCTGCCGGCGCTGAACGAGATCTATCTCGGGCGCCCCGGGCATCAGACCGCCCGCTACCGGCTGGACCAGGACGACGATGGACCCGGCGGGGGCGGGCCCGGCAGACACCGACCCGGCGGGGGCGGGCCCGGCAGGGATGGACCCGGCGGGGGCGTGCCCGGCGGAAGGGGATTCGGCGGGAGGCAATTCGGCGGGAGGGGAGACGGCGCCGAGAAGGTCGGCGGGGAGGCCCAGGCTTCCTCGGGGGTGCTGGTGGGGACGGGAACGGGTGCGACCGGCTGGTTGCGCTCGCTGTGGCAGGAGCGGGGCAGCACCCTCGCGCTGCCCGGCCCAGCCGAGCCGCGGCTCGTGTGGTTCGTCAGGGAGGCCTGGCCGTCCCCCGCGACCGGGACGAGCAGGGTGGCCGGTGCGCTGGAGCGGGGGCAACGGCTGCGGATCACCGTGGAGTCGGACCGGCTCGTCGTCTTCGGCGACGGCATGGAGAGCGACGCCCTGAGCCTCACCTGGGGACAGTCGGTGTCCCTGGGGATCGCGGACACCTCGCTGCGCCTGCTGGATTGAGCCGCCGGTCACCGCCGGGCAGGCCCGCCGAATGGCCGGACATCGCTCTAGTTCTCCCCTCCATTGGTTTCTACCATTCGACCAACTCCCGGGCCGCGAACGCCCGGGAGCCTCGGTCGAACATGTCATGTGCATGACTTTTCAACAAGTCCCGGCATGCCACGGCCGAATCACAGGACGGTCCAGCGCACTTGGTCCGTGACGGCCGGACGCCACGCGAGCGGGCGGCCGCACCCCCCACCTGACGGCCGGGCATCACTGTGCCCGGACCGCCCGGCACCGACAGCAATGGATTGGAGAAGCCATGACCGGTGGACTGCTGGTGAGCGGCGCGTTGGCCGCGCTGTTCGCCTCCGCGATCCCCTCGCAACAGAGCCCGTCCGTCATCACCGACCCGCCGCCGGACAAGATCGTGATCGAGGTGGCGACGGTCAACGGCTCCGGGTGTCCCGCGGGGACGGCCGCCGTCGCCGTCTCACAGGACAACACCGCCTTCACCGTGACGTACAGCGACTACCTCGCCCAGGTCGGCGGCGGCGCCCCGAGCACGGCGTTCCGCAAGAACTGCCAGCTCAATCTGATCGTGCACGTACCGCACGGCTTCACGTACGCGGTCGCCAGCGCCGACTACAGAGGTTATGCCTCGCTCCAGCCCGGGGCGAGCAGCACCGAGAAGGCGTCGTACTACTTCCAGGGATCGCCGAACACCGAGTCACGCTCGCACTCGTTCCGGGGCCCGTACGACGACAACTGGCAGGCGACGGACGAGACCGACTGGGCGCAGCTGGTGTGGGCGCCCTGCGGTGTCCAGCGCAACTTCAACATCAACACGGAGCTGAGGGTCAGCGCGGGCACCTCGGACCCGGCGCAGACCAGCTTCATGACCATGGACTCCACCGACGGTGACATCAGCACCATCTATCACCTGGCCTGGAAGGAGTGCCCGGGACGCTGACCCGCGCGGCCCCGGCCGGGACGTCCCCCGCCCGGCCGGGGCACCGGACAGGTGCCCCGGACGGGATCACAGCTCCTTGGCGGGGCCCTGTGGGCCGGTGTCCCCCGGCTGTGCGGCGGCGGCCGGATCCAGGATGCGCATCAGGAAGTTCCTGGTCCGCTCGTGCTGCGGGTCGCCCACGACCCGTTGTGCCGGCCCCTCTTCGACGATCACGCCGCCGTCCATGAAGACCACGCGGTCGGCGACCTCCCTGGCGAAGCTCATCTCGTGGGTGACGACCATCATCGTCATGCCCTCGGCCGCCAGCTGACGCATGACCGCGAGGACGTCGCCCACCAGCTCGGGGTCGAGCGCCGAGGTCGGCTCGTCGAAGAGCATCACCTCCGGTCCCATGCTCAGCGCGCGGGCGATGGCCACCCGCTGCTGCTGGCCGCCGGAGAGCTGCGCGGGAAAGGCGTCGGCCTTGTCGGACAGGCCCACCCGCTCCAGGTTCCGCCGCGCCACCTCCGCGGCCTTCGTCTTGTCCCTGCGCAGGACCCGCCGCTGCGGCAGCGTGAGGTTCTCCGTGACGCTGATGTGCGGGAAGAGGTTGAACTGCTGGAAGACCATGCCGATCCGGCGGCGCACGGCGTCGATGTCGACATCGAGGTCGGTGACCTCCGTGCCGCCCACGAACACCTGGCCGGCGGTCGGCTCCTCCAGCAGGTTCACACAGCGCAGCAGCGTCGACTTGCCGGAGCCGGAGGGGCCGATGACGCACACCACCTCGCCCCGGGCGATCTCGAGGTCGATGCCGCGCAGCACGTGATTGTCGCCGAACGACTTGTGCAGGCCCCGGATCTCGATCTCGGGGCCGTCCGTACTGTCCATGATCCCGCTGCTCCCGCTTCCCGACGACTGTGGCGCGACCGGCATTCGAACCTCACCTCGCCTTGTCGGCTCGGGCCTCGAGGCGGCGCACCACGAAGCTGAGCGGCACGGTCACCAGGAGGTAGCAGAGCCCCGCGACGAGGATCGGCGTGGAGTTGGCGGTCTGGCTGGCCAGATCCCTGCCGAACTTGGTCAGTTCGCGTTCCTCGAGGGTGACGCCGAGGAACAGCACCAGCGACGAATCCTTGAAGAGCAGGACCAGTTCGTTGGTGAGCGGCGGAATGACGATCCGGAAAGCCTGCGGAATGATCACCGAGACCATGGCCCTGGCGTGGGAGAAGCCCAGCGACCTGGCGGCCTCCATCTGCCCCTTGGGCACCGCCTGGATGCCCGCCCTGATCGTCTCCGCCATGTAGGCGGCGGCGACCAGGCCGAGACCGAGGGCGACCTTGCCATAGGTGCCTCCGGGGATCTCCGTGCCGGGGAAGGCCAGCGGCACGGCCACACCGACGAAGATGAAGATCAGCAGCGCGGGCAGACCGCGGAAGATCTCGATGTAGACGCCCGCGAGCCACCGGTAGGGGGCGACCGACGACAACCGCATCAGCGCGATGATCAGACCCAGCACCAGTCCGAACACGAAACCGGAGACCGTGTAGACCACGGTGTTGCGCAGCGCGGTGGTGATGATCGCGGGGAACAGCTCGGAGGCGAGGTCCTTCTGCGCGAACTGGTTCTGCAGCCGGTCCCAGTCGGCCAGCAGGCCGACGACGACGAGCGCGGCGACGAAGATCGCGTACTGGATGCCCTGCGACACCCGCCGCCGCTGGCGGCGGGTGAGGCGTGAGGTCACGACTGCGCCTTGGGCAGCGGGCCGATCCACTGCTTGTAGAGCTTGTCGTAGGTGCCGTCGGCGCGGGCGTCCTGGATCGCCTTGTCGATGGCGGCACGCAGCTTGTCGTTGCCCTTCTTCACCGAGAAGCCGTACTGCTCACCGGTCTCGATGTTCTCACCGAGCGCGAACTGGGCGGCGTTCGCCTTGTCCTTGAGCCAGCCCTGGACGACGGGGTAGTCGATGATCACCGCGTCGACCTGTCCGGTGCGCAGCCCGTTGATCACCGCGTCCGAGCTCTCGAAGGCGACGGGGTCGAAGCCCTGGCTCTTGGCGTAGCTCTCGCCTGTGGTCTCCGCCTGTGCTCCGAGCTTCTTCTTCCCGGACTTCACCTCGTCGAGCGATGTCACGCCGCTCTTCTTGGTCGCCAGCAGCGCCTGGGTCGCGTCGAAGTAGGGGACGGAGAAGTCCACGTTCTTCTTGCGGTCCTCGGTGATGGTCATGCCGGCCGCGGCCAGGTCGCACTCCCCCGAGTTGAGGAACGCGCCGGTCTTGAAGTTCTCGAACGGCGTGTCGAGGATCTTCTGCTCGACGTCGAGGTTCTTCGCCACCAGGTCGATCAGCGCGACGTCGAAGCCGACGACCTTGCCGCCCTGCTCGAACTGGAAGGGCGGATAGGGCAGGTGGGTGCAGGTGGTCAGTTTGCCCTTCTCGACCACGGGGACGCCTCCCGCGGCCTCGCCCGGACCATCGTCGGAGGAACCGCATCCGACGGCGAGGAACATCCCGGCAGCCACGGCACCGGCGGTGGCGACGACACGGAAGCTGCTGCGGTGGCTGCGATGGCCGCTGGCCGTCCCGAACACGATGACCTCCAGGAGTGGGGGAGACGGAAGGCCGCGGTCCGCGACCGTCCGCCGAGATCGTAAGCCACGGGATGCGTGGTGCGCCGGAGCTGTCCACCAGGTGTTCCATCCTTCGGACACTCCGCCCATCGGACACCCCACGGACCGTCGGGCACTCCTCGGAGTCCGACGCCCACGGCGGCGGTGCGCTCCCAAGGCTCTAGGCTGAGCGGCGGCAGGGGTCGGACGGAGCGTGGAACGTCCGTCGGGATCGATGACGGGTGAGGGAGGGCGGGATGGGGAGACGGGTCCGACTCGTCCTCGCGACCGCGCTTCCGGCGGCCCTCTTCGGCGTCTGGTCGGTGTTCCTCCTTCTCACCGGCGGCACCGGCCACGGCGCCCAGGCCGTCGCCGGCCCCGTCGCTGTGGCCCCGGTCAAGGCGGGCACGCCGGCTCCCCTCCGCCCCGTCGCGGCGCACCGGAACGTGCCGAGCGCACCACAGGCCCGGCCGGCCGTGGCGGTCCCCCAACTGCTGGCCGCGGAGAACACCCAACGGCCGCCCGGCACTCCCCCGGCACTTCCTGACGCACCGGTGTCCGCGCCCGTCCATCCACTGCACGGCCGCGAGACGGCCGGTCCGCGTCAGGAGCGGGCCCCGCCCTCCGGCGTCTACGACCCGCGGCACACCCGCGGTCCTCCCTCCACCCGGCACAGCTGACGTTCCGGGGGCCTTACCCGGCCGATCCGCCGGCAGGACCCCAAGGCGTCCGCCGTCCGGTACCGCGGTGTGTCCGCGGACCGGTGCGCGTGACGACCTCTTCCTCGCGTCCTCAATCAGCGCAGGCGCCGGGTGCGCCTGCGTGCTGCCCGTGGAGCACCCATGTCATCTCGCGCAACGTTCTGGCGGGCGCTGATCGCGCTCGCCGTCGTCGCCGTGTCCCTGTACGTCGCCCTGACCACACCGGCCCGGCTCGGCCTGGACCTGCGGGGCGGAACCCGTATCGTCCTCGAGACCCGGGACTCCCCCACCGTGACCGCCGACCGGGAGGCCACCGACCGGGCGATGGAGGTGCTGCGCCGGCGCGTCGACGGGCTCGGCGTCGCCGAGCCCTCCCTCGCGCGCTCCGGAGAGCGGCGCATCGTCGTCGAACTTCCCGGGCTGAAGGACCCCCGCGAGGCCGCGAAGGTCATCGGCCGTACCGCGCAACTGACCTTCCATCCCGTCACCGGCACCTCGGAGGGGCCCGCGAGCGCTCCCGCGAAGGACGGCGCACGCGTCCTCGCCGACCCCGACGCACCGGGGAGCTTCCTGCGGCTCGGCCCGACCGCGCTCACCGGCGAAGGGGTCGAGGACGCGGAGGCGGTCCTCGACACCCTCGAAGGCCGCGGCTGGACCGTCGACCTCTCCTTCCGCGGCGACGCGGCGAAACAGTGGGCGCGCATCACGGGCGAGGCGGCCTGCGCGGCGCCCGCCGATCCCGCGCGCAGGGTCGCGATCGTCCTCGACGACGCGGTGGTGTCCGCGCCGGGCATGCAGAGCAGCGTGCCGTGCGGTGCGGGCATCACGGGTGGCTCCGCGCAGATCACCGGCGGCTTCACCCCGGACGAGGCCCGCGACCTGGCCGCTCTGGTGAAGGGCGGCGCGCTGCCCGTCCCGGTGACGACCGTCGAGCAGAGCACCGTGGGGCCGACGCTGGGCGCCGAGGCCGTCCGGGCCAGCGCCGCCGCGGCGGTGATCGGACTGCTCTGCACCGGCCTGTTCGTCATCGTGGTGTACCGGCTCCTCGGCCTGCTGGCCACGGTGGCGCTCGCGCTGTACGGGCTGATCTCGTACGCCGCCGTCGTGGCGCTCGGGGCGACGCTGACGCTGCCCGGGCTCGCCGGGTTCGTGCTGGCCATCGGCATCGCCGTGGACGCCAACGTGCTCGTCTTCGAACGCGCACGAGAGGAGTTCACGCGCCCGGGAGGCCGGGGCGGCACCAAGCGGCGCGACCTGAAGTCCTCGCTGCGCACCGGCTTCGGCAAGGCGTGGAGCGCGGTGGCCGACTCGAACATCACCACACTGCTCGCGGCCGGGCTGCTGTTCGTGTTCGCGACCGGCCCCGTGAAGGGCTTCGGTGTCACCCTGGCGATCGGCGTGCTGGCGTCGATGGTCTCGGCCATGCTGATCACCCGGCTGCTCGCCGAATGGGCGCTGAGCGTGCCGTACGTCCGGCGCCGTCCCGCGCTGACCGGCATGGCCGGGCCGGGACGGCTGCGGGAGCGGCTCGCCCGGCGCACCCCGAGGCTGATGCGGCACCGGCGCCGCTGGCTAGGGATCTGCTCCGGGCTGCTGCTCCTCGCAGTCGCCGGTATCGGCGTGCGCGGGGTGGAGTTCGGAGTGGAGTTCACCGGCGGCAGGGTCGTGCAGTACACGGCGGAACGGTCCGTCGACGCGGACACGGCCCGCGAGGCGGTCGTCGCCGCGGGGTTCCCCGACGCGGTCGTGCAGTCGACCGACGACAACGGGATCTCCGTCCGCACCAAGGAGCGCGGTGACGACGAGCAGGAGCGGATCCGCGGCGCGCTCGACGACGTGGCCGGTGGGTTGAGCGTGGAACGGGACGATCTCATCGGGCCCAGTCTGGGCAGCGAGCTGCGCATGTACGCGCTGATCGCGCTCGGCGTCGCCGTCGCGGCACAACTGCTCTACCTGTCCGTGCGGTTCCGGTGGACGTTCGCGACGGCAGCCGTCGTCGCGATGGCGCAGGACGTAGCCCTGGTCGTGGGTCTGTTCGCGTGGCTCGGCAAGCCGATGGACAGCGTCTTCCTCGCCGCGCTGCTGACCGTCGTCGGGTACTCGGTCAACGACACGGTCGTCGTGCTCGACCGGCTGCGCGAACTCCGCAGGACCGGCGGCTCCATCCCGCTGGAGACCCTGGCGGACCGGGCCGTCGCGCAGACCCTGCCACGGACGGTCAACACGGGCATGGGGGCACTGTTCGTCCTGGTCGCGCTGGCCGTCCTGGGCGGTGACTCGCTGACCGACTTCTCGATCGCGCTGCTCGCGGGAGTCGTGCTGGGGATGGCGTCCACGGTCTTCACGGCGATGCCGGTGGCGCTTCTCCTCCAGGCCCGGTACCCCGAGTCACGGGGCGCCGGCGGGACCGGGCGCCCGAGGCCGGCGAAGGAGGGCGGCAGGTCGAGAGACCGCTCGGGCGCGGTGGTCTGAAACCCGGGCCGGCCGGGACCCGCCCGCCGTGGGGGCCGAGCGCCGGCGCGTGCCAGGGGCCGGCAGGTCATGTGCCGGCGACCGGGGCCGGCGACCGGGCGGGGCCTGCCTCCGGGCGGGGACTGCGGGCCATGTGCTGGCGTACGGGCCCGGGCCGGCCGGCCATGCGCCGGCGTGCGGGCCCGGGCCGACGAGACGGTGCGCGGGCGTCCGGCCGCGGCCACGCCGGAACATGCGCCGCCGCCGCTGGGGCAGTCGATGCCACAGCGGCGGCGGGCGGGCCGGCTCGGTCCCGGCCGGGGTCCACGGACCGTCAGGCGGCGGCGTTCTCGTCGGTGCGCGTGCCGCCGTCCAGCGCGGTGACCGCGGCGGTGGCGAAGCCGTGGTCCTGCTCCGGAGCGCCGCCACCGACGCCGACGGCTCCGACGAGGCGTCCGTCACGGAAGACCGGTATGCCGCCGGCGATGAAGAGCAGCGGCCGGTCGAGCGCGGTCGGCAGGCTGTGGAAGAGGCCGCCGGGCTGCACGGCGTCGACGAGGTCGGCGGTGGGGGCGCCCAGTTGGAGCGCGGTGTACGCCTTGCGGGTGCTGGTCTCGCCGGCGATCAGTACCGCCCGGTCGTCACGGCGGAAGGCCAGCAGGTGGCCGCCCGCGTCGAGGACGCTGACGGCGACGGTGACACCGGCCGCCTCAGCGGCGGCGCGGGCGGTCTCCAGCAGGGTCTCCGCGTCCTGGACGGTCAGCGGGGCGATGGCGGTGGCGGTGGTGCTCATGGGGATCGTTCTCCTGATTGCTGTCGTGCGGTGGTGCTGGATGACCGGTTGCGGTTCCGCGGTGCGGTCGTTCTGCGGGCTTAGCTGCGGTGCCGCGGTGCGCGGGTTCCGCCCGGGACCAGTTGTTGTCCGGCGCCGCGGTTCTCCGGTGGTGGTCGTGGGTCAGCGGTGCGCCGCGGTGACCGGTGCCGGCTCGGGGGCGGTCACGGTCCCGGTCGTGGTCCCGCCGGCCGTTGTGGCCGGCTCCGCGGCCGTGGACCCCGCGAGGACCCGGCTGCCTCCGCGGGACTCCCGGCGCTCGAGGAAGGCGGAGAGGACCGCGAGAACGAGCGCGGCCGCCGCGAGGACGGCGCCGACCCAGTTGGGGGCGGTGAGCCCCATGCCGGCGGCGATCACCATGCCGCCGAGCCAGGCGGCCAGGGCATTGCCGAGGTTGAAGGCGCCGATGTTGACGGCAGAGGCCAGGGTCGGGGCGCCGTGCGCCTGGTCCAGTACGCGCTTCTGCAGCGGGGGCACGGTCGCGAAACCGAGGGCGCCGACCAGCAGGATGGAGATCGCGGCCAGGACCTTGTGGTGCGCGGTGACGGTGAACAGGGCCAGCACCACCGCGAGTGCGGTCAGAGTCGTGTAGAGCAGGGGCATGAGGTGCCTGTCGGCGTACTTGCCGCCGAGCAGATTGCCACCGACCATGCCGACGCCGAACAGGACCAGCAGCCAGGTGACGGAGGTGTCGGCGAAGCCGGCGACCTCGGTCATCATCGGCGTGATGTAGGTGATCGCGGCGAACACGCCGCCGAAGCCGAGCACGGTCATCGCCATGGCCAGCAGCACCTGGGCGTTCTTGAAGGCGGCCACCTCGTCGCGCAGCCGCACGCCCTGCGGCTTCGGCATGTCGGGGACGAGCCGGGCGATGCCGGCCAGGCCGATCACACCGAGCAGGGCGACGATCATGAAGGTGGTGCGCCAGCCGATGGACTGGCCGATCAGGGTGCCGCCGGGGACACCGACCACGTTGGCGACGGTCAGGCCGGTGAACATCATCGCGATCGCGCCGGCCTTCTTGTCCGGGGCGACCAGCCCCGCTGCCACGACGGAACCGATGCCGAAGAACGCGCCGTGGGCCAAGGAGGCCACGATCCGGCCGGTGAGCATCATCCCGAAGGTGGGCGCCAGGGCCGACAGGACGTTGCCCACGACGAACAGGCCCATCAGCAGCATCAGCATCCGCTTGCGGGACACCTTGGAGCCGAGTGCGGTCATCAGGGGGGCGCCGACGACCACGCCGAGGGCGTAGCCGGTCACCAGCAGACCCGAGGTGGGGATCGAGACCCCGAAGTCGGCCGCGACCTCGGGGAGCAGCCCCATGATCACGAACTCGGTGGTGCCGATGCCGAAGGCACCGACAGCCAGGGCCAGCAGCGCAAGAGGCATGGGAGGACCTTTCAGAGGTTTGCGAGTGCGCCTTACGAGCGTCGACAATAGTTGCAGACGCATTTGATTGCAAGCGCTCCCTTTTGCAGAGTGGCGACACTCGCGCCACGACCCTCGCCAGGTCCGTACCAAACCCTTGACACCCGCTTAGCTCACTTCTTAAATCACGTAATGAACTAAGCTCCTGTCATATCCATGACAGGAGCCCCTTCCTCCCCTCACGCAACGGAAGGGAGAGTCATGGACTCTCCGCGCTCCCCACGGCGCCTGCTCGCGACCGTCGTCTCCGTACTGGTCCTCGCCACCGTCGGCACCGGCCTGGCGACCGGTGCGCCCGCCCCGTCACCCCAGTCGGCCTCCGCCCTCCGGCCGGCTGCCGAGGCCGCCGCCGTCACCTTCTCCGACGATTTCGACGGGCCCGCGGGATCCGCCGTCGACAGCGGCAAGTGGCAGATCGAGACCGGCGACAACGTCAACAATCACGAGCGGCAGTACTACACGGCCGGCAACCGCAACGCCGCGCTCGACGGGCAGGGCCACCTGGTCATCACCGCCCGTCGTGAGAACCCCGGCAACTACCAGTGCTGGTACGGGCGTTGCGAGTACACCTCGGCCCGGCTGAACACCGCGGGCAAGTTCACCACCACCTACGGGCGGGTCGAGGCCCGGCTGAAGGTGCCCCGCGGGCAGGGCATGTGGCCCGCGTTCTGGATGCTCGGGAACGACATCGGACAGGTCGGCTGGCCCGCCTCGGGCGAGATCGACATCATGGAGAACGTCGGCTTCGAGCCGTCCACCGTCCACGGCACCCTGCACGGGCCTGGCTACTCGGGCTCCGGCGGCATCGGCGCCGGATACACGCTCCCCGGCGGCCAAGCCTTCGCGGACGCCTTCCACACCTTCGCCGTCGACTGGTCACCGAACAAGGTGACGTGGTCGGTGGACGGCAACGTCTACCAGACCCGTACGCCCGCAGATCTGGGCGGCCGCCAATGGGTGTTCGACAAGCCGTTCTTCATCATCCTGAATCTCGCGGTCGGCGGCTACTGGCCCGGCGACCCCGACGGCAGCACCGTCTTCCCGCAGCAGCTCGTCGTCGACCACGTGCGGGTCACCACGGGCGACAGCCCGGCGACCGGCGGGCCGATCACCGGCATCGGCGGCAAGTGCGTGGACGTGGCGGGAGCTAACACCGCCAACGGCACCCCCGTACAGCTCTACGACTGCAACGGCACTGCGGCCCAGCGCTGGAGCGTGGGCACGGACGGCACCATCAGGGCACTCGGCAAGTGCCTCGACGCCGCCTCCGGCGGTACCGCGGACGGCACCCTCGTACAGCTCTGGGACTGCAACGGTTCAGGAGCCCAGCGCTGGGACGCCAACGCGGCAGGCGACATCGTCAACCCGCAGGCGAACAAGTGCCTCGACGCCACCGGCAACAGCTCCGCCAACGGAACCCGGCTGCAGCTCTGGACCTGTAGCGGGGCCGCCAACCAGAAGTGGACGGTCACCAGATGAACCGCTGAGGCGCTGAACCGGCCCCTCGTGGCCCGGGGATCCCGAGAAGGGATGCCCGGGCGGCTGCCCTCCGTACGGGCGGCGGGGTACGGCGCCACCTCACCGTCCGCCCAGCCGGTGGTGGTCCGCGGCCCGGGCATCCGTCGCAGGATGCCCGGGCCGCGGGCCTGTGGACCGTCGCCGTCGGGGCGGGGGCGCCGAGGCAGGCGGGCCGGACGTCCGGCCCGTGAGCCGGTGTCCGCTCGCCGCCGCCGGCGGCATCCTCAGGCGTGGGGATCGAACGGGATGCCGGCCGGCTTGGCCTTCTCCAGGTGGTAGTTGAAGTTCCCGTCCTTCAGACCGAATACGGCACTGCCGAACTGAGCCTGGCTCAGCTTGTCGCGCAGGCCCGCCGGATAACCGTTCCAGCCGACGAGGCGGGGGAACTGCCATCCGTGATAGTGGTTCTCCGGCGGCTCGTCGCCCGAATTCGCGGGCCGGAAGCAGTGCGTGCTCAAACCGTCCTTGTGATAGACGATCTTGGGGTGGGTGCCGTCCCAGCGGATGCGGTCCCTGCCGTGGATGTCGAAATTGCCGTGGGCGGAGGTGGACACGTACCGCGCCTCGTTGTTCTGCACCCACACGACGACGTGCTCCCAGTCGTGGCGGTGCCCGCCGAGTCCGCTGCCGGCGACGGCCTGGTCCTTCTCGAAGTAGAGGCCGTACATGATCGCGCACCAGCCGTTGTTGCACTTGTAGCGCGCGTATCCGTTGGTGTTGTCGAGGTCCCATGCGTCACGGCACTGGCCGTTGACCGCCCCGGTCGTGTTGAGTCCGGTGGCTATGGTCCCGTCCGGTCCGATGGCGGGTGTGGGGTAACACCCGTCCGTGTCGTAGTCGTAGGCCGGCTGGAAGGTCTGCTCCAGTCCGTCCGCGTTGGCGGGCAAGGCGGTGGGCGGGGCGGCGACAGCGCTGCCGGAAGACGCCATGACGAGCACGGCGGCGCTGCCGAGAACGAGCGAGACCCTGCGGATACGTGATGTGCTGCGCAATGCGTCCTCCTGGTCGGCCGGCGGTGTGGGGCACGCGGCTCAGATGACATGCCCATATCAATCCATGCCAACCTCGTTGCCGCCACCGCGCTTCACCTCTCCCGTCCGCAGGCGGGGGCGGCCGGGCACGGCGCGCACGGCGCGAGCCGTTGCGCGCCGCCCCGAGGGCCGGCTCTCAGACCAGCCGGAGGTCGATGTAGGGCACGCTGTCGCCCGGCAGCAGATACCGGTCGGTCTCGGCGAACCCCTGGGAGTGCGCGAACCGGAGCCCGTCCTCGTTGGACGCGAGCACGACCGTCTCGATCACGTCCGCGCCGAGGGCGCGCGCCTCGGCCAACTCCCGCTCGTAGAGCCGTGTGCCGATGCCCTGGCGACGGTGATCGGGGAGCACCCTGGAGATCACCGTGGCCGTCGACGTGCCGTCCGCCGGCGGGCGGACGGTCGAGCAGCCCACGAGGACGTCGCCGAGGTACGCCACGGTCAGGCGATGGCGCCCGGAGCGCTCACGGACCTCGTCGAGCGACAGGACGTGCGAAGGGATGATCGTGTTGTGGACGTGCTGCCAGTCACGGAGCATGGCATCGCCGTCCACCTGCTGGATGCGGAGTGAGGACACGGCCACAGGAGACCGTGTCCGCCGCGAGGTCGTCAACTGCAAAAAGACTGCCGCGAGATGAAGGGCGGACGCGCGCGCTCCGTCGCCCGTCCGCTCCCGCCGGTCCCGCCGGTCCCGCCGGTCACGCGGACGCGTCGTGGGCGGTGGCGGCAGCCGCGGCGGCGATGGCGCTGTCGGCCGCGGCGAACACACCCAGCGGGAAGCGGGACGGATCGGCGCTCGCCCTCAGCATGCGTCGTGCGGCGGCGCTCGGTGTGGCGACGGCCAGAGGGACCCGCAGACCGCTGCACGCGCGATGGACCCGGAGCACGGCGCTGAGCGTGGCGGCGCCCACCACCGGCGCCGCGAGCACGATGACCACGGGCAGCGGCAGATGGCAGCGGACGAGGCGTGCGATGTTCTCCGCAGTGACCGCCCGGGCGGTGATGTCGATGTCGACGCGGATCGTGACGACCAGGATTCCCCGGTCAACCGCATGAATAAGCATCGCGATTCTCCGATCACGCGCCTTATGAGAGGTTTGGCCGTATTGAAGCTGCCCGCGGGGCAGGTCCGCAAAGCGCCACGACGTGGTCTCGCCGAGACTTCTGGCTCGCTCCCCCGGCGCTCTGCCCGCCCCACCGGCCACCGCCGCACGGCCAAGGCTCCAGAACCCGGCCGGACGGGGTCCTCGTCGCGTCCGACCGCGCGGCTGCGGCATGCCGTACGCGTTTGCACCACATTGCCCAACCACCCGACAGCACAACCCACTTGAACCGGTCGCCCCTGGGCACGAGGACCGGAGGCGGCGCGATAGCGTCGGACGCCCACGATGATCGGAGTCGTACGCATGGTCCGCATACTCAGCGTCTCGGACAGCGTCGTGATCGGCGCCGCCCCCTCGGTGATCTACGCGCATGTGAGCAATCCCGCGCTGATGGGGCGCTGGAGCCCCGAGAACCGCGGCGCGACCGTGCGCAGCGGTGGTGAACAGGCCTACGTCGGCATGGTCTTCGACGGCCGCAACACGCGCGGGCCGGTCAGCTGGACCACCCGCTGCACCGTCACGGCCGCCGACCCCGGCGAGCGCTTCGCGTTCCGGGTACGCGCCATCGGCCGGCGGCGGCCCGTACTGCCCGGCCGCATCGCGACCTGGGAGTACCGCTTCGAGCGCGCCGCCGGCGGCGGGACCCGGGTGACGGAGACCTGGATCGACGACCGCCGCGCCTGGCCCGACGTCGTCGCCAACACGTTCGACAAGCTCGCGACGCGGGGCCACACCTTCGCCAAGTTCCAGCGCCGCAACATCCGCACGACGCTGGAGAACCTGAAGAAGGCGATGGAGGCCGAGGTCTCCTAGCCCCGCCCCGGCCGGCCCGAGCCGGCCCCTGGCCCCTGGCCCCTACGAGCGCTGCCACGGTGGGACGCCCCCGTGATCGCGCCCCGTGCGCCCCGTCCGGCGCCGGGCGCGTCGGTCAGTCCGTGGTAAGGCCCTGCGCGGTGTGCGCCAGGGCGTCCAGCACCGGCCGGATGAGTGGATGCGCCTCCGCGCCGCGGCGGACCGCGGCGAAGACCCGGCGGGTGGCCGCAGGGCCCGCGACCGGCCGCACGACCGTGTCGCGCAGCTCCATACCGCGCAGAGCGGAACGCGGCACCAGGGCGACCCCGGCGCCCGCTCCGGCGAGAGCGACGACGGCACGGAAGTCGTCTGAGGAATGCAGGAGACGCGGCTCGAACCCGGCCAGCTCGCACGCCAGCAGCACCATGTCGTGGCACGGATTGCCCGGATAGGGGCCGATCCAGTCGCTGTCGGCGAACTCCGCGAGCTCCACGCGCTCCTTCGCGGCGAGCGGATGGTCGGCACGCAGCACGGCGTCGAACGGTTCCGCGTACAGCGGCACCCGGGCGAGCCGGCGGTCACCCGCGCCGGGAGCGCCCCGGTACTCCACCGCTACCGCGAGGTCCGCCTCCCCGTCGAGCACCAAGGGCAGGCTCTCGTCGCCCTCCGCGTCCCGCACGCGCATGCGAATGCCGGGGCGGGCCTTCGAGAGCCGGTCTATGGCCGGGGCCACGACCTCCGCGATGCCGGTGGCGAACGCGGCGACGCTCACCTCGCCGGCCACGCCGCCCGCGTAGTCGGCGAGCTCCGCCTCCGCCCGTTCGAGCTGTGCCAGGACGGCGTGGGTGTGGGTGAGCAGGATGTCGCCCGCCGCCGTCAGCCGCACGCCCTTGCCGCTGCGGATCAGCAGGGCGTGGCCGGTCTCCTGCTCCAGCGCGTTGAGCTGCTGGGAGACGGCCGAGGGGGTCAGGTAGAGCGCGGAAGCCGCGGCGGTCACCGTACGGTGGTCCGCCACGGCCCGCAGGATGCGCAGCCGCCGGGGGTCGATCACCCGCCCATTGTCGCGCGTGCGTCGACGAAGGCCGCCACCGCCCGCGTCACGTCCTCGGTGGAGTGCGCCGCCGACAGCTGGACCCGGATCCGGGCCTGTCCCATGGGGACGACCGGGTAGGAGAAGCCGATGACGTAGACGCCGCGCTCGAGCAGCAGCTCCGCCATGCGTCCGGCTTCGGCGGCGTCGCCGATCATGACGGGCGCGATGGCGTGGTCGCCGGGCAGGATCTCGAAACCGGCCGCCGCCATCTCGGTGCGGAAGAGCTTGGTGTTGGCGGCGAGCTTCTCCCGCAGGTCACCGGCGGACTCCAGCAGGTCGAGGACCTTGAGGGAGGCGGCGGCGATCACCGGGGCGAGGGAGTTGGAGAAGAGGTACGGGCGCGAGCGCTGGCGCAGCAGCTCGACGATCTCGGCGCGGGCGGCGACGTAGCCGCCGGACGCGCCGCCGAGGGCCTTGCCGAGGGTGCCTGTGATGATGTCGACGCGGTCCATCACCCCGTGCAGTTCGGGCGTGCCGCGGCCGCCGGGGCCGACGAAGCCGACCGCGTGGGAGTCGTCGACCATGACCATGGCGTCGTAGCGGTCGGCGAGGTCGCAGATCTCGGCGAGCGGGGCGACGTAACCGTCCATGGAGAAGACGCCGTCCGTGACGATCAGGCGGCGGCGGGCGTCCTGCGTCTCCTTGAGCTGCTGCTCGAGGTCGGCGAGGTCACGGTTGGCGTAGCGGTGGCGGCGAGCCTTGGAGAGCCGGATGCCGTCGATGATGGAGGCGTGGTTGAGGGCGTCGGAGATGACGGCGTCCTCCGGGCCGAGAAGCGTCTCGAACACGCCGCCGTTGGCGTCGAAGCAGGAGGAGTAGAGGATCGTGTCCTCCTGGCCGAGGAACGTGGCGAGACGCTGCTCGAGCTCCTTGTGGATCTCCTGGGTGCCGCAGATGAAGCGGACGGACGCCATCCCGTAGCCCCAGCGGTCGAGCGCGTCCTTGGCGGCGGCTACGACCTCCGGGTGGTCGGCGAGACCGAGGTAGTTGTTGGCGCAGAAGTTGAGGACGTCGCCCGGTGCGCCGCCCGCGGTGACGGCGACAGAGGCGCTCTGCGGGGTGCCGATGACACGCTCGGGCTTGTAGAGACCGGCATCGCGGATCTCGTCGATCGTGGCACGCAGGTCGTCGCGGACGGACGCGTACATGGGAGGTTCTCCTAGGTCTGGGGCTCGGACGCGGGGATGCGGGACTCAGACGGTCCAGTCGAGGATGATCTTGCCGCTGCGGGCGGTGGCGGCCTCGTCGAAGGCCGCGTCGAAGTCCTGGTAGCCGTAGCTGCCTGTGATCACGGGGCTGAGGTCGAGACCGCCCTCGAGCAGGACGGTCATCGCGTACCAGGTCTCGAACATCTCCCGTCCGTAGATGCCCTTGATGGTGATCATCGACGTGACGATCTTCGACCAGTCGACGGCGAACTCCTGGGCGGGCAGGCCGAGCATCGCGATACGGCCGCCGTGCGTCATGTTGTCGACCATGTCGCGCACGGCTTCCGGGCGGCCGGACATCTCGAGGCCGATGTCGAAGCCTTCCTTGAGACCGAGCTGCCGCTGCGCCGCGGCGATGTCGGTCTCCGCGACGTTGACCGCCAGGGTCGCGCCGACCTTGCGGGCGAGCGCCAGCCTGGACTCGCTGACGTCGGTGATGACGACGTTGCGCGCGCCGGCGTGCCGGGCGACCGCCGCGGCCATTATCCCGATGGGGCCGGCACCGGTGATCAGCACGTCCTCGCCGACCAGGGGGAAGGAGAGCGCGGTGTGCACCGCGTTGCCGAAGGGGTCGAAGATGGCGGCGACATCGAGGTCCACCTTGGTGCGGTGCACCCACACGTTGGAGGCGGGCAGCGCCACGTACTCGGCGAACGCCCCGTCGCGGCCGACGCCGAGGCCGATGGTGCTGCGACACAGGTGGCGGCGGCCGGCCAGGCAGTTGCGGCACTTGCCGCACACCAGATGGCCCTCACCACTGACGATGTCGCCGACGGCGATGTCCTGGACGTCCGCGCCGATCGCGGCCACCTCGCCGACGAACTCGTGTCCGAGGACGCGCGGGGTGGTGACGGCCTGCTGGGCCCAGCCGTCCCAGGACCTGATGTGCAGGTCGGTGCCGCAGATGCCGGTGCGGAGGACCTTGATCAGCACGTCGCCCGGGCCGGTCTCCGGTTCCGGCACGTCCATGAGCCAGAGGCCGGGCTCGGCGTGCTGCTTGACAAGTGCCTTCATCGGTGCGGCTCCAGGCATGGTGACGGACAGGCGGTCGCGGTGACCGGATATCGAAAATACGGCCCCGGTCAGTGGACGGGCTCCAATTTGCCCAGCTCGGAGCGTCACGTCCATCGAGGTTTTCTTAAGCGGGCCAACAGCGCAGCTTCATGCCCGCCCTGCCCGGCTCCGCCACAGCCGCCCCAGCAGCCCCCGTGCCGTCCCCCGCGAGCCGTGCCCGGGCCGGGAGCTCGAGGGCCTGCTCCACGGACGCGTACTCCTCGGGGGCCGCACGGCGGGGGCGGGGCGTGAGGCCGCGGCAACGGCCACGGCGGGATGCGGAACCGCACGGCGCGCGGCCGTGTGGGGAGCGAGGTCGAGTGCCGCGTGCGGTGTGCGTGGCACGTGCGGTGCGTCTGCCGTACGGGGTGCGTGTGCCGCGTAGGGCGTGTGCGGACGCGGGGCCGCGTAGGGCGTGCGCGGCACTCGACGCGGGGCCGCGGAGTGTTCGCGCGCCTCCCGCAGGGCATCGGCGAGACTCGCCCGGTGCCACAGGATCTCGTCGGGGTGGTCGGCGGTCACCAGCCGCTCCACGATCTCCCTCCCCCGGAGCGACCTCGGTGGTGCGGGCACCATGTCCGGGCGGAGGACGCCGAGGCGTGAGCGCTCGTAGGGATCGGGAACCATCTCGGCGACGCTCACGGGATCGAGCACGGCCGCGATCGCCGCCGCGCGCCGCCATGGATCG
Source organism: Streptomyces pristinaespiralis (assembly GCF_001278075.1). Taxonomy (GTDB): domain Bacteria; phylum Actinomycetota; class Actinomycetes; order Streptomycetales; family Streptomycetaceae; genus Streptomyces; species Streptomyces pristinaespiralis. The sequence continues at coordinate 576,948 of NZ_CP011340.1, forward strand.
GAACTCGCGCGCAGCAATTGGCCGAGCCGCCGCCCCCGCCAGTTACGCGGCCTCCGGTCCTCGCCGGCCGCCAGCAGCGCGCGGACCTCGGGCGGTGTCCTGCCGGTGAGCAGCACCGCGTGGTCCCGGGCGAAGTCCAGCACTTCCTCGGCGAGATAGAGCCACACCACGGCGTGGTAGCGGTTGACGTAGAACCGCACCGGTGCGAAGTGACCGGTCCGGGCCAGCCGCAGGAACCGGCCCTGGCTGATGGAGACCAGCGCCGCGCCGTCGACCGTGCCGACCGTCCGCAGCCGCTCCCGGAGAGCCGCGGGGAAGCCGCGCGCGGCACGGAGCCGGTCGATCTCCCGCCGCTCGACGCGCGGCGGCCCTCCGCCGTCGTCCCGCGCCGCACGCACCTGGCCCAGCTGGAGCGCCAGCTCCAACTCGCCCCGCTTCAGCGCCAGTTCCTGGGCGGCCCTGCCGAGTGCGAGGCTGGTCGCGGACGTCTGCCGTACTGTCATGCCGGTCTCCCCCGTGAGCTGTGGATACTCTCGGTGACGACCGTAGCCCGAAGCGAGGACATCCCGCCGCGGCCTGTGGACAACCTGCCCGGCCGCAGGCCGGAACGGGTCAGAAGGGGCTGCCCCCGGGCTGGCGCGCCTCGACGCCCAGGTGCTCGCCGACCCTGTTGACCATGAGGGTCATCTCGTACGCGACCTGGCCGACATCGGCCTCCGCGGCCGTGAGGACACACAGACAACTGCCTTCGCCGGCCGCGGTCACGAAGAGCAGCGCCTCGTCGAACTCGACCATCGTCTGGCGTGCCCGGCCGGCGCGGAAGTGGCGGCCTGACCCCCTCGCGAGGGAGTGCAGGCCCGAGGAGACTGCGGCGAGATGCTCCGCGTCCTCGCGTGCGAGACCGGTGCTTGCACCGGTCACCAGCCCGTCGTTGGACAGCACGAGTGCGTGTCTGACGTGTTCGACCCGTTTTGTCAGGTCGTCCAGCAGCCAGTCGAGTCCCTTGTCCAACGCCATGGTCGTCCGTCCTCCCCGCTCGTACGTTCCCCGTGTCCCCGCGTTCGCCCGTAAGCCTTTCGCACGGCGCGGCGCAGGGCAAGGTGCGCCGGGCGGCCGCTGTCACCTCGGCTCCTCGGCCGGGCCGAGGATCCGGGCCGTGTGGAAGCGTCCGGCGTACTCGACGAGACGTACGAGAACCTCCTTCCCAGAGTCGCGTTCCCGCGCGTCGCACAGCACGACGGGAGTCCCCTCGTCGAGGTCGAGAGCGCGGGAGACGTCCTCGGCCGCGAAGGTACGCGCGCCCGGGAAGCAGTTCACGGCGACCACGAACGGGATACGACGGTGCTCGAAGTAGTCCACGGCGGGGAAGCAGTCGCACAGCCGTCGCGTGTCGGCGAGGACCACCGCCCCGAGAGCGCCCTGCGAGAGCTCGTCCCACAGGAACCAGAAGCGGTCCTGGCCGGGTGTCCCGAACAGGTACAGGGACAGGCCGGACCGGATGGTGATACGGCCGAAGTCCATGGCGACGGTCGTCGTGGTCTTGCGGTCGACCCCCTCGGTGTCGTCCACGGTGCGGCCGACCTTGCTGAGCTGCTCCTCCGTGCGCAGCGGCCGGATCTCGCTCACCGCGCCGACGAGGGTGGTCTTGCCGACGCCGAAGCCGCCGGCGACCAGGATCTTCAGCGCGAGGGCGGTGCTGTCCTCACCGGTGCCGTCCAGGATCTGGGAAACCATCGGTCGCTTCTCTCCGGAGTGGGTGTGCGGGTGGAAAATGAATGGCCCCTGCCGACGGGGTGGACCAGGATCGGGCCATGCATGTGCTCCTGGAGACCGGCCGGCTGACCCTGCGCGCCTTCACCGGCGCCGATGCCGGCGCGGTGCGCGCCGTCGTCGACGACGCCGAGGTGATGCGGTACATCAACGGCGGCCGGCCGTCCGAGCCGGACGAGGTGGAACGAGACCTCATGCCGCGTTTCCTGCACCGCTACCGCTGCTCCGGCGGTCCCGGGTTCTGGGTGGCCGAGGAGCGCGGGTCCGGCCGGTTCCTGGGCTGGTTCGTCTTCCGCCCCGAGTCCGAGGACAGCTGCCGCGAGGTCGAGCTCGGCTACCGCCTGGGACGGGCGGCTTGGGGCCGGGGACTCGCGACCGAGGGGTCGCTGGCGCTGATCCACAAGGGGTTCTCCGAGCTCGGTGTGGAGCGGGTGACCGCCAACACGATGACGGTCAACACCCGTTCGCGTCGGGTGATGGAGAAGGCGGGCCTGCGTTTCGTCCGCACCTTCTTCGAGGAGTGGCCGGAGCAGATCGAGGGCTCCGAACTGGGGGACGTCGAGTACGCGCTGACGCGGGAGGAGTGGGCCGGGGCCCGGACGCCCTCGCGCTGAGGCACCGCTCGCGCCGCCCCGTGCCGCGCCCGCCCCGCCCCGGAGTTCACAGCGCTCTCAGTCCCTCGATCACCTCTCTGAGGATCCGCTCGTCCGGCAGTTGCGCCGGCGGCACCGGCCGGCGGACCTTCACGTACCCCGCCTCGAGCAGGTCGCCCAGCAGCACCCGCACGACACCCACCGGCAGGTCGGCGTCGGCGGCGAGCTCGGCCACGGACTGGGTCTCGCAGCGGCACAGGGTCAGCAGCACCCGGTGCTCCGGGCCGAGCAGGGCCTCGCCGTCCGGGCCCGGTCCGTCGGTGTCCACGACGACGAGCGCGATGAGGTCGAACCGCACGTTGCTCGGTCCGGGCCTGGTGCGCCCGCCGGTCATCGCGTACGGACGGACGAGGGGGCCGGCCTCCGCGTCGTACCACTGACTACCGGTGGGCCCGGCGCCACCGGGCCCGAAACCGGTGAGCCCGGTGCCGGCCCCGTCGAGATCCGGCCCCATGCCCGCCGAACCGAAACCGGTCGGCCCGGCGCCCGCAGTACCGAAACCGGGCTCGCCGAAATCTGCCGGCCGCCCGGTGCCGTTCGGTCCGACGCCGTTCGGTCCGACGCCGTTGGGCCCGAAGCCGTTCGGCCCGGTGCCGGTCGGCCCTATGCCGTCCCCACGGGAGCCGTTGGGCCCGAAGCCGTTCGGCCCGGAGCCGTTCGGTCCGATGCCCGCGCCGCTCATGTCGCATCGACGCGTGGCGGCGTGCGCAGGTGTTCGCCGACGCGCTTGACGAGGCGGGCCATCTCGTAGGCGACCAGGCCGATGTCGGCGGTGGCCGAGGTGAGCACGGCGAGGCAGGAACCGTCCCCCGCGGCGGCCACGAAGAGGAAGCCGTCGTCCATCTCGACCATCGTCTGCCGTACCCCTCCGGCGCGGAAGTGCCGCCCGGCGCCCTTGGCGAGGCTGTGGAATCCGGAGGCGACGGCGGCCAGGTGTTCCGCGTCCTCGCGGCTCAGCGCGTGCGACGCGCCCACCGGCAGGCCGTCGTTGGACAGCACCACCGCGTGCCGTACCTCGCGCGCGCGCTGTACGAGATCGTCCAGCAGCCAGTCGAGGTCGCCGAACCGGTAGTGGGCCGCGGCTGTCTCGTGCTCGGTCATGCGTGGTCTCCTTCGGTGCCTGGGCCGGCCGGGCCGGGCGCGCTGCCGTCGCCTCTGGTCCAGCCGTTGCGGTACGCGGTCATCCGGTCGCGGACCAGTTCGGGGGTGCGGTGCGCCGGGGTGTCGTCGGCCGCCGCCGGGACGCGGTGCTCCTGGGGCCGTGGCGCCTCGCGCAGTTGCGGCACGAGGTGGGACTGCCGCACCCGGCGCGGGAGTTCGCCGTCCCCGGTCCCGGCGGGCGTGTCCCGCAGCCGCAGTGCCCTGAGGGTGGGTGGCGCCCCCTGTCCGGGCGGGGCCCCGATCGCGGGCCGTCCGGCCCGGGCGGTGACAGGCGCGGAGGGCGTCGCCGCAGGCGGGGTGGCCGCGGAAGCGGAGGTGGCGGGCGCTGACGAACCGGGCGCGGGCGACTCGGACGCGGGCGACTCGGACGTCGGAAGGCCGGCGCGCGGTGCGCTGAGCGGCGGCTCCGCCTCCGTGCGGGCCGGGCGCGCACCGTCGGCGCCGGGCGGGGCGTGTTGCAGCAGATCGGTGGGCAGCAGGATCACGGCGGTGCTGCCGCCGTAGGGCGAGGCCCGGAGATGGACCTTGATGCTGTGGCGGGCGGCGAGGCGGCTGACGACGAACAGGCCGAGCCGGTCGCTGTCGAAGAGGTCGAGGGCCTCCGACTCCTCCAGCCTGCGGTTGGCGTCCGCCAGCGCGTCCTTGCCCATGCCGAGCCCGCGGTCCTCGATCTCGAGTACGTAGCCGTTGCCCACCGGCTCGCCGGTGACCCGCACCTTGGTGTGCGGAGGGGAGAACTGGGCGGCGTTCTCGACCAGTTCCGCCATCAGGTGTGTGAGGTCGGCGACGGCGGCGCCCGTGACGGACGTCTCCGGCAGCTGTCGCACCTCGACCCGCGCGTAGTCCTCGATCTCGGACACCGCCGCCCGCACGACGGCGGTCAGGGGGACCGGCCTGCTCCAGGCCCGCCCCGGCGCGGCGCCGGACAGGATGATCAGGCTCTCCGCGTGGCGGCGCATCCGGGTGGTGAGGTGGTCGAGCCTGAACAGGTCGCCCAGTTCGCCCGGGTCGTCGGCGCGCCGCTCCATGGCGTCCAGCAGGGTGAGCTGGCGGTGGACCAGTGTCTGGCTGCGGCGGGCGAGGTTGACGAAGACGCCGGAGATGCCGTCGGCCAGTTCGGCGCGCTCCACGGCGGCGCTCAGGGCCGCGCGGTGGACGGTGCCGAGCGCCTCGGAGACCTGTCCGATCTCGTCCTCCGCCGGAGCGCCGGGCGGGGCCTCCGCCCGGATGTCTATCTGCTGGCCGGTACGCAGCCGGCGCATGGCCTGGGGCAGCTTGCGCCGGGCTATCTCCAGTGCGCTGTTGCGCAGGACGGTCAGCTCCACGACGAGGGCACGCCCGATCCGGACGGAGATGACGAGCGACGCGGCGACGGCGACGAGGCCCAGGAGCACCGCCGCACCCGCGACGGTGAAGACGCCTCCGCCCAACGGGTCGGACCGCTCGGCGGCTTCGCGGCGCGCCTGTGCGGCGATGTCGCGCATACCGTCCCCGACGACGGTGTACGCCTGGTCCCAGTCACCGGCGGCGACGGCCGTGGCGGCCCTGCGTCCCGCGGTCGCGGCCGACAGCCGGTCCTCGGCCTCGCGCAGTGCGCGGTGGGCGGGCTGTGCGGTGAGGTCGCGCCATGCGGCACGCTCGGGTCCTCGCAGGTCGGCGACGGCCCCCTCGACGAGGGCGGTGCGCGCGGCGACGGTTCCGGTGAACGTCCGCAGCCGGCCCTCTTCGAAGGTGCCTGCGACGTGCGCGGAGGTGACGAGGGCGTCCTCGCGCGCCAGCATCTCGCCCGCCCTCGCGAACTCGAGGAGTACGCGGGCGTCGGCGCCCGGCCCGTGGTCCTGGATGCCCGCGACCGCGCCGGCGACGTCGAATGCGGCGCCGACGGTGTCGGTGTAGGTCCGATAGGCACGGTCCCAGGAGGTCTTGCCCTCGAGGACGGCGGTGCGCACGGTCCCCAGCTCTCCGGCCAGCGAGACGAACCCGCCGAGGCGCCGGGCGACGGCCTGCGGCGTTTCCCCGCCGTCGGCGACGGTGTGCGTGTCGTCGAGCCGCAGACGGCGCACCGCGTCGTCGGTCCGGCGGGCCCCGGCCTCGAGCGCGGCCGCCCGCTCCTTCGAAGGCCCGCTCAACTGGCGCAGGGCGGCACGCCGTTCGGCCTGGAGTGCGGCCACGGCCTGGTCGACGGGCCGGCTCACCTCGTTCTCGATGCGCTGTGACCGGCTCAGCCGCGCCATGTCCTGAGCGGTGGTGACCGTGGCGAAACCCCACAGCGCCAGCAGCGAGAGGACGGGCACCATCAGCAGCGAGATGACCTTCGCGCGGACGGTCCTGGGCCGTTGGAACAGCCGCTTGCGGGAGACCGGCCAAGGGGGCTGCGGCAAAGGTGGTTCCTGTCCGGTGTGCTCGACCGCCGGCGGCCCGGCGTGGGCCCGCCGCCCACGGACCGCCGGCCCGTGCGGTGGCGGGTGCGGGAACGGCGACTCGCCGCCCGGGGTCGTACGGGATGTGCGCATGGGCTCCTCGTTCCGGATACGTGCTGGGCGCGGCAGCGTCGCCCGGACCGGCTGGGCGGTGGCAGTGGGCGTGGCGGGCGTGGTGCGTGCGGTGGAAGCGCCCGGCCCGGCGGGGCGGTGGCAGTGGGCGTGATGGACGTGGCGCTTGCGGTGGACAGGACGACTAGGCGGTGGCAGTGGGCGTGGTGCGTGCGGTGGACGGGCCCGGACCGTTGGACGGGGTGGTCGCGACGGGAGCGGTCGGCTCCATCCGCTGGGCCGAGGTGTAGGCGGCGTGTTCACCCGCGGTCGGGGAGAGCGCGACGAAGGCGGACGTGACGAAGAGGTACGAGCCGAGGCCGACGGCGAGGGGGAAGATGAACTGCATCGCCGTCGCTCCCGGCAGGCTCCCCTCGGCCGGGGAGACGTCCACGCCGACGGCGAGCATGCCGGTGTAGTGCATGCTGCTGACGGCCGCGCCCATGACGAGCGACGCGAAGGCCACGGCAATCGCGGACCTGATGTTCAGCGCCGCCCAGAGCGCCGCGGTCGCGGCGACGACGGCGATGGCGACGGACAGGGCGACGAGGAGCGGGTCGTAGTGCACGGTGCCGTGCAGCCGCAGGGCCGCCATGCCCAGGTAGTGCATGCTGGCGACGCCGAGCCCCGTGGCGAGGCCGCCGATCAGCAGGGCCGGGGTCCGGTTGCGGCCGTAGCCGACGCAGAAGACACCGGCGCCGACGACGAGCATGGCGACGACGAGACTCAGGATCGTCAGCGGCACGTTGTAGCGGATGTCGGTGCCGCGCACGGCGAAGCCGAGCATGGCGACGAAGTGCATCGTCCAGATTCCGGTGCCGATGGCGGACGCGGCGGTGATCAGCCAGTTGCGCCGGGATCGGCCGGTGGCGGAGAGGGCGCGCACGGTGCAGCGCAGCCCCAGGGCGGCGCCGATGACAGCCATCAGGTACGACAGCGCGGGGGTGAGCAGGCCGTAGGCCGCGTGGTCCAGGTGTCCCATGGCTCAGGGACGCTAGCCCCGAGGGGGGCGCGCGTCGGGGGCTCAGTTCGAAAGCTGTTGGAATATGACAGGTAGATGTTTCTGAACGATCGTGCCGCGCTCGAACGTGTGCGCAGTACGGTCATGTGCCGCGCGGCGGATCGTGCGGGCGGAAGCACGGCGGAGGCGGACGCCGTCCATGAGGGCGGTGCGGCCGCCGCCGTGACGGACCGGCCCCGTATGGCGGATCATGGGTCCATGGCCGCCGACCGCGCAGAGCATGACCACACCCGGGTCCAGGAGTTCTTCGGCGTCCGGGCCGCCGACTGGGACAGCCGCTTCCCCGACGACGGGCCCGCCTATGCCGCCGCCGTCGGGGAGACGGGGCTGCGCCCCGGGGACGCGGTGCTCGACGCGGGCTGCGGCACGGGGCGTGCCCTTGAACCGCTGCGGGCCGCCGTGGGACCCACCGGCACTGTGATCGGCATCGACCTGACCCCGGAGATGCTGCACCGGGCCCGGCTCGCCGGGCGTGACCGCAACGGCCGGCTGCTGCTCGCCGACGTGTCCCGGCTGCCCCTGTCCGACCGCTCGCTCGACGCGGTCTTCGGAGCGGGGCTGATCTCCCACCTGCCGGATCCCGCCGAGAACCTGCGGGAACTCGCCCGCGTCGTACGGCCGGGCGGACGGCTCGCCCTGTTCCACCCCGTGGGCCGGGCCGCCCTGGCCGCGCGCCAGGGCCGCCGGATCACTGACGACGACCTGCGGGCCGAGCCCAACCTGCGTCCACTGCTGGACGGTTCGGGTTGGCGGCTGACGTCCTACGTCGACGAGGACGACCGCTTCCTCGCGCTGGCGGTACGTCAGGAGACCCTGCCGGCCGACTGATCGGGCGGCGCGTCATCATGCGTCCGGAGCCGACCGGGCAGGCGCGGCCCGAAGCGCTCCCGTCCCCGTTCGAACGGGGTGCGGCGGTGGAACACTTGAACTGACCGGCGGCGTCCCGCCGCCCCGGAGAAGGTGGTCACCGTGCTCGCTCGGCTCCGTAGTTTCCTCGCCTCCCGTTCGGCCCGGGCGAAGGCCCCTGGGCCGTCCACGCGACAGCACAACCTGTTCGAGGCCGCTGCGACCTATGTGACGGCGTCCATAGAGGACGACGACGACCGGCTGGAGGAGGCGGCCGGCTGGGTCGCCCCCGACGCCCTCGTCTTCGGGGTCAACCAGCTCGCCTGCCGCGCCGTGGTCGCTCTCGCCCGGGAGCGGAACGAACCGGTCGAGGTGGTGGCGCGCGGGCTTCTCGGCCTGCCGGGGGCGCAGCCCGCAGGATCGAATTAGCGGCCGTCGACCCTCGACGCACGGGTTACTCACTGGTTAAGGTGCGCCGACGAAACGATGGGACGAGGAGGTGGCCGTGGCCGGGGCGGAAGACACCGTCGACGACGACTCGCTGTATGTGCTGACCGCGGTGCTGCTCACGCCGGCGCAGTTCCCCAGCGTGCTCGGCGACGACTACCCGGCCGCCTGCCAGGCACTGAGCCTGGAGCCGTACGCGGAGGGTTACGGGCTGGTCCTCGGGCAGGACTCCGACGGCGCGCGCTGGACGGTCGTGGTCGACGACGTGTCGCTCGTGGCCGTCGCCATCGCCTCGTGGGACTGCGGGATGGAGTACGACCTGTCGCCCGACGAGCACAGCGTGATCGCGGCTCTGCCCGGCTGGCCGCTGGCCGTCGCGGTCGCCGCGCCCGGCGTTCCGGCGCCGCACGACCCCGCTCGCGAGGAGGGCGACCGGCCGCCGCTCGCCCCGCCGGACATGGGAGCCTGGGGCCCCGCGCAGCGCCGGCTGGGCGCGGACGAGGTGGCGCTGCGGTGGGCGCAGTGGCGGGGGCAGATCGACGACGCCGAGGCGCAGTCGTCCCCCGACGCTCCGGACGCCGGGAGCCGCGGGCCGCGCGAGCGGGTACGCCGCGTCCTGGAGCAGGCGAGGGCCTATGTGGAGTCCTCGCCGCCGCCCGGCCGGGTGCGCTCCTCGTTCGCCCCCGGCGGGGCCCGGATGCTGCGTGCCGACGGTCCCGGCTGGTCGCTGGTGGCCAGGACCGACGACATGGCCTTCCTGCTGCTGGACGAGGAGCCGGGCGAGGTGGTGCCGGTGGGCCGCGGTCCTGAGCTGCCCGGGCTGCTGGAAGCGCTGGAGAAGGTGGCCGTCCACCCCTCCTGAGCCGGGCCCGCCCCGCGGACCACGGCGGCTGCGGCACGCCCGGGCCGCAGCGGCCGCCGGCGCCCCGCTCGACGCGCCACGGCCCGCCCTGGGCGTCGGCACCCCCGAGCTCGACGCACGAAGGCCCTCCCGAGGCCGCCGGCACCCCCGCTCGACGCGCCTGGGCCCCCGGGCGCCGGCACCCCCTCGACGTGCGAAGACCCGCCCCCGGGCGTGGCACCCCCGCTCGACCCATCAGGATCCGCCCTCGGGCATCGGACTCCCACTCGCGCACGAAGGTCCACCCGAGGCCGCCGCCCCTCCCCCTCGACGCGCCAGGGCCCGCCGGGCGCCGGCACCCCCTCGACACGCGAAGGCCCGCCCCCCGGGCGTCGGTACTCCCACTCAACGGACGAAGGTCCACCCGAGGCCGCCGGCCCTCCCCCTCGACGCGCCAGGGCCCGCCGGGCGCCGGCACCCCCTCGACTGGCGAAGACCCGCCCCCGGACGTCGGTACTCCCACTCGCGCACGGAAGGTCCACCCGAGGCCCCCCGGCACTCCCCTCGACGCGCCAGGGCCCGCCAGGCGCCGGCACCCCCTCGACGTGCGAAGACCCGCCGGAGGCCGCAGGCATCCCCCGCTCCACGCGCCAGGGCCCACCCAGGGCCTCGGCCCTCGACGCGCGAAGGCCCGCCCCGCCCCCGATGGGGGGCAGGACGGGCCAGGGGTTGTCAGCGCGCCGCCGCGGCGGTGCTCAGCGGCCGATCTCCTTGCGGGAGACGCGCCGCAGCCTGCGGCGCTGGCTCGGGTCCAGCATCAGGTACGCCACCGCCGGTACGCCCAGCACCACCAGCAGCGACAGCCAGAATCCGAGCAGCGGCATCAGGAGCAGCCCGACGGCCACTCCCCCGATCACGATCTTTGTGCGTGTCGACATTTCGACGCCTCCTCCGCGGCTGTGGCCGCTCCTGCTGAGAGAACGTGCGCACTGGCCCCACGGTTCCACCGTGCGGTCCCGCGCGGTGTTTCCACTATGCGGTCTGCCGCAGCGGCTCGCCGACCTCGTGCAGGTGGGTGAGCGCCTGGCGGTAGGACTCGACGAGCCCGGTCTCCGTGAAGGGGATCCCCAGCGACCGGCAGTGCGCACGCACCAGCGGCTGGGCGAGCCTCAGGTGGGGCCGGGGCATGCTCGGGAAGAGGTGGTGCTCGATCTGGTAGTTGAGGCCGCCGAGGAACCAGTCCGTGACGTGGCCGCCGCGGATGTTGCGGGAGGTGAGGACCTGCCGGCGCAGGTGGCCCCAGTCCTTGCCGGTCTCCTCGTCGGGCATCTCCATCCCCTTGTGGTTCGGGGCGAAGGCCATGCCGAGGTGGAGGCCGAGGACCATCTGGTGCACGAGGGCGAACAGCACTGCCTGGCCGACCGGCATGGCCGCCAGCAGCAGGGCCGCGTATCCGGCGACGTGGGCGAGGAGCAGCGCGCCTTCGAGGACCCGCTCCCCGCGCTTCTGGCGGCCGCCGCCCCGGGAGAACACGGCCTGGAAGCCGTAGATCTTGAGGGCGATGCCCTCGAGGGTGGTCAGCGGGAAGAACAGCCAGGCCTGGTGGCGGGTGAGCCAGCCGCGCAGTCCGGACCGGCCGGCCACGTGCTTCTCGCTGAAGACCAGGACGTCCGCGGCGACGTCCGGGTCCTTGTCCACGTGGTTGGGGTTGGCGTGGTGCCGGTTGTGCTTGTCGTTCCACCACTCCTGGCTCATGCCGAGGAGCAGGTTGGCGTGCACGAGCTGGATGATCCGGTTCGTGCGGCGGTCCGCGGCGATCTGCGCGTGGCCGGCGTCGTGGCCGAAGAAGGCGGCACGGGTGGAGAAGAGTGCGAGCAGCGGAGCCAGGAGCAGCACCCACCAGGAGCCGCCGAGCAGTGCCACGCCGGTGACGACGGCGGCCAGGGCCAGGAGGTTCACGGTGATGCCACGCGCGTACCAGCCGGTGCGGCGCTCCAGCAGGCCCTGTTCCTTCACCGTGCGCAGCAGCGGTGCGAACTCGCTGCCCGCGCCGGACCGGCGGCCCGTGGGGGCCTCGGCGGCGACGATGGGCGGGGGAAGGGTGGCGGTGCCCTGGGGCATGGTGGGTCTCCGGTCTGTGGACGGCGGGGGTGCCGGACGCGCGCGGGGAAAGGTGGCTGCGCCGGATGCGCGAACTGTCCGACTGCTCCGGCCTGATAAACGTATGGACCGGGGGCCCTTGGGGGCGATGGCGCCACCACCCGGGCTCGGCGGGGGCAATCCCGCCCGTCGGGGTGGCGCTGGCTGTACCCCCGACGGTACGGCAGACCTGACGACAGCGTGGAGTGAGCCACATCACCGGGTGAGCACGGCCGTGGACTCGTTCCGGTGGTGTACCCTCGGCGCTTCCGTCCTGCGGTAGTCAAATTTGAGGAATGCGTCATCGTCGTGCATGTGCTCCCTTCGGCAACCTCCTCCCCCGCCGTCGACTCCCCCCTCCTTCACGCCCTCGCCCCGTGTTCCGCCGTCTTCCTCCCGGGCGACCCCGCGCGCACGGGCCGCGTCGCGTTCTGGCGCTCCGACGGCGAGGAGCTTCCCGTCGGCGACGACGCGCTCGCCCCGCTCACCGTCGTCACCTCCGACCTCCGCACGGTCACGGTGCCGGCGCTGCTGTTGCCCGTTCAGGAAGCACTGCCCGTACTCACCCGCGCCCGCGCCGCCGCCGACTCCTCAAGATCCACGGCCTTTTGGGGCGCGGCCTCGCTCCTCGCCCTCCAACTCGCCGCGCGCGGGCTGCTCCTGCCGGGCCTGAGCCCCACCGGCATGGACGCCTGGCGGATGGGACCGCTCGCACCCGAGGACCTGGAACGGATGCGTACGCTGGCGGCCTCGATGCCGCCCGCCGCACACTCCGTCGCGGTGGACGGTCCGGCCGGGACCCTGCTGCCCGAACCGGAGCACCTGCTGCGCCGATTCCTCGACGCGGTCGCGGACGGACTGCCCCGCTCCCCCGCCGCGCCGCTCGCCGCCGAAGGACCGGCGTTCGCCGCGCCCGAGCCGCAGCATCTGCCCGGCCTGCGCGCCTGGGCGGCCGACATCGCCGCCGGGCACGACGCGGGTGTGCGCCTCTCGCTGCGCATCGAAGTGCCGGGACTGGAGGACGCCGGCCCGGCGGGCGGCGCTCCCCGGTTCCGCGCCGTGCTGCAGATCCACAGCGTCAGCGACCCTGCGCTCGTGGCCGACGCCGCCGACGTGTGGGCGGGGGCCGCGTCCTCGGCCGGCGGATTCGGGCCGCGGGCCAGGCTCGACGCCCTCCTCGCGCTGCGCCGGGCGGCCCACGCCTGGCCGTCGCTCGCGCCCCTGCTGCACGCCGCCGTGCCGGACGCCGTCGAGCTCGCCGACGAGGAGGTCACCGAACTGCTGGGGGAGGCTTCACGGGCACTCGCGGCCACCGGCGTCCAGGTGCACTGGCCCCGGCAGCTCGCCCGGCGCCTGACCGCCCGCGCGGTGATCGGCCCTCCCGACGACGGGGAACAGGCATCGGGCCGGGAGTCGTCAGGTCTCCCCTCGTTCCTGTCGGCGGACGCCCTGCTGTCGTTCAACTGGCGTTTCGCCCTGGGTGACCAGCAGCTCACCCGGGCCGAGCTGGACCAGCTGGCGGAGGCGGGCCGGCCGGTCGTGCGGCTGCGTGACGAGTGGGTGCTGATCGACCCGGCGGAGGCCCGGCGCGCCCGCGAGAGCCAGGACCGCAAGCTGTCCCCCGTGGACGCGCTCGGCGCCGTGCTGACCGGCACGGCCGAGGTCGACGGGCGTACGGTCGAGGTGGAGGCGTCCGGCGCGCTCGAACGGCTCCGTGAACGGCTCGCCGAACCGGAGGGCGGGCCGCAGGAGATCGGGCAGCCGGCGGCGCTCCAGGCGTCGCTGCGCGACTACCAGCTGCGCGGCCTCAACTGGCTGCACCGGATGACGTCCCTCGGCCTCGGCGGCTGCCTCGCCGACGACATGGGACTCGGCAAGACGATCACGCTCATCGCGCTCCATCTGCACCGGCAGACCGACCCCTCGGCCGCCGGTCCGACCCTCGTCGTCTGCCCGACGTCCCTGATGGGCAACTGGCAGCGGGAGATCGGGAAGTTCGCCCCCGGCACGCCCGTACGGCGCTTCCACGGTGCCGCCCGGTCCCTCGAAGGGCTCGGGGACGGGGAGTTCGTCCTCACCACGTACGGCACGATGCGCCTCGACGCGGCCCGGCTGGCCGGGGCCGACTGGGGCATGGTCGTCGCCGACGAGGCGCAGCACGTCAAGAACCCCTACTCGGCCACCGCCAGGCAGCTGCGCACCATCGGCGCCAAGGCCCGTGTGGCGCTCACCGGTACGCCGGTGGAGAACAACCTGTCCGAGCTGTGGGCGATCCTCGACTGGACCACCCCCGGCCTGCTCGGGCGGCTCGGCACCTTCCGCAGCCGTTACGCGCAGGCCGTCGAGGGGGGCGCCGACCCCGCTGCCGCCCGGCGACTGGGCGCCCTGGTGAGGCCGTTCCTGCTGCGCAGGCGCAAGTCCGACCCCGGCATCGCGCCCGAGCTGCCGCCCAAGACGGAAACCGATCGCGCGGTGTCGCTGACGGCCGAACAGACCGGCCTGTACGAGGCGGTGGTGCGCGAGACGCTGGCCGCGATCTCCGAGGCCGGAGGCATGGAGCGGCGTGGCCTGGTGGTCAAACTCCTCACCGCGCTCAAGCAGATCTGCAACCACCCGGCGCAGTACCTCAAGGAGGAACGGCCCAGGGTCGAGGGCCGCTCCGGCAAGCTGGAACTGCTGGACGAACTGCTGGACACCATCCTCTCCGAGGACGCGAGCGTGCTCGTGTTCACCCAGTACGTGCAGATGGCGCGGCTGCTCGAGGGACATCTCGCCCGGCGCGGGGTGCGGACCCAGTTCCTGCACGGCGGCACACCGGTCCCCGAGCGGGAGGCGATGGTGAACCGCTTCCAGAACGGCGAGGTCCCCGTCTTCCTCCTGTCGTTGAAGGCGGCGGGCACCGGCCTGAACCTCACCCGGGCGGAGCATGTGGTGCATTACGACCGCTGGTGGAACCCGGCGGTGGAGGCACAGGCCACCGACCGCGCCTACCGCATCGGGCAGGACCGGCCGGTCCAGGTGCACCGGCTGATCGCCGAGGGGACGATCGAGGACCGCATCGCGCGGATGCTGGAACGCAAGAAGGACCTGGCCGACTCGGTGCTCGGGGCCGGCGAGGCCGCCCTCACCGAACTGACCGACGCCGAACTGGCCGACCTGGTGGAACTGCGGGGAGCGGGACGATGAACGAACCGGAGGCACTGACGAGGACCTTCGAAGCCCTCCCACCCACGAGCGGGAGGGGCTTCGCGCAGACATGGTGGGGGCAGGCCTGGCTCAAGGCCCTTCAGGACACGGCACTCGACGGCGAACAGCTGAAGAAGGGCCGCCGGCACGCACGGGAGGGGGCGGTGGGGGCGGTCTCCGTACGTCCCGGCCGGATCACCGCGGTGGTCCGGGACCGCGACGGCACGGCGTACCGCAGCGACGTACTGTTCCAGGAACTCGACGAGCAGGACTGGGAACGCTTCCTCGACGTGGCCACGGACAGCGCGGGGCACATCGCGGCGCTGCTCGACCGGGACATGCCGCCGCATCTCGTGGAGGACGCCGCGGCGGCCGGTGTGGAGCTGCTGCCCGGCATCGGTGACCTGGAGCCCGAGTGCACCTGCGACGCATGGGACCACTGTCCGCACACGGCCGCGCTCTGCTACCAGGTGGCGCGCCTGCTGGACCAGGACCCGTTCGTCCTGCTGCTCATGCGCGGGCGCGGGGAGCGCCGCGTCCTGGACGAGCTCCAGCTGCGGTCCGTCGCACGGGCGAACCCGCCGGCGACGGACCGGGCCGACGAGGAGCAGGCGGCGGCCGTGGTGCGCGCCGACGAGGCGTTCGCGGCGGCCGGCATCCTGCCGCCGCTGCCCGCTCCGCCGCCGCTGCCCGACGAGCCCGGAGCTCCTCCCTCCCTGGACACCGGGACGGATACCGCGGGCGGTCCCGACGCCGCGGCGCTGGAGTTCATCGCCGCCGACGCGGCGGCACGCGCACACCGGATGCTCGCCCAGGCACTCGCGCCCGGCCGTGCCGGGCAGCCGCAGGAGCACGTCCTGACCCGGGACGAGGACGCGGTGCGGATGGCCGCCTCGGTGCCCGGACCGGTGATCGCCGCCCGGCTCGCCGCCGGCACGGACCGCACCCGCGCCGAGCTCGACCTCGCGGTCCGGGCATGGCGGTACGGGGGCGCCGCCGGACTGGCCGTCCTCGAGGAGGACTTCGTCCCGGACGACGACCAGGTGTCTCGTGCGGAGAGCGCTCTGGCGGCGGCCTGGGCGGCCGAGCCGGACCGTCCGCGCCTGCGCCCCTCGGGCCCGGCGCGGTGGACGGTCGTCGGTACCGGGGAGCAGCTGCGCCTGGGCCGCGACGGGAACTGGTGGCCCTTCCGCAAGGAGCGGGGCGCGTGGGCTCCCGCCGGACCGGCCTCACCCGACCCGGCAGAGGCCCTCGCGGGCGCGTCCGGCGAGGGCGCCTGACACACCGGGGGCAGCACGGCTCCGGGACGGCGCGGGCGTCCCGGAGCCGTAGCCGCGACCGGGCCCGGAACGGCAGGTACGGCTGCCCGGACGGTCCGTACGACTGCCCGAGGAGCGCCGACCCGCACGGCACGGGGCCACCCATGCCGTCCGCCAACTCCTTTGGCACAACTAGCAGTTGACCGATACCGCGTTCTTCCGCCGTTCACCCGGCCGCCAGTACCGTGGTGCGCCGAGGCTCTCACCGGCCTTGTCCTGACCGTGTCCCCGCACCCCCACCAGGAGAAGGCCCATGGACCGCAGATCCCTGCTTCGGGGCGTCGCCGCGACGGCCGCCGCGCACACCCTGCTGCCCGCGACCGGCGCCCGGGCTGGCACCGCGGCGGTGACGGACTACCCGGACGCCGAGTGGGTGCCTGCCGCGTCCGCCAACTACACCGCCTCCAACAGGCCCACGGCCTACCCGGTGCGGTACGTCGTCGTCCACGTCACGCAGGAGACCTACGCCGACACCCTCGGGATCTTCCGTGACCCGGCGAGGCGGGTGTCCGCCCACTATGTGGTGCGTTCCTCCGACGGACACATCGCGCAGTGCGTGCGGGAGCGCGATGTCGCGTGGCACGCGGGCAACTGGAACTACAACACGTGGAGCATCGGCATCGAGCACGAGGGCTGGGTGGACCGGCCCGCGTACTTCACCCATGCCCTCTACGAGCGGTCCGCGGCGCTCACCGCATCGGTCTGCGACCGGTACGGCATCCCCAAGGACCGGGCCCACATCCTCGCCCACTCGGAGGTACCCGGCGCCACCCACACCGACCCGGGCCCCCACTGGGACTGGGTGCGCTACATCCGTCTGGTCAACCTCTCCTGAGCCGGCGGCGGTCCGTCAGCGGTCCCGGTCCGGCGGCTCGACGACGAAGACCGGGATCTCCCGTTCGCTCTTCTGCTGGTAGCCCTCGTAGTCGGGGAAGGCCTCGACGGCGCGGGCCCACCACACGGCCTTCTCCGCGCCGTTCACCTCACGCACCGTCATGTCCCTGCGCACCGGGCCGTCCTGCAGCTCGACCTGGGGGTCCGCCTTGACGTTGTAGTACCAGACGGGGTGCTTGTGCGATCCGCCGTGAGAGGCGACGAGGGCGTACGCGCCCGCGTGTTCGACCCGCATCAGCGGTGTCTTGCGGAGCTTTCCGCTTCTCGCCCCGCGCGTGGTGAGGATGACGACCGGCATCCCGCGCAGCGTGGTGCCGCTCGTGCCGCCGGACTTCTCGTACTCCTCGACCTGATCGCGGACCCATTGTTCGGGGCTGGGCTCGTACTCACCCTCGAGTGGCATTGCGTTCATCCCATCGCCTGTGGCTCTGCCGTCGGTTCGGCACCGGTACGCCGTGCGGATGCCCGGCTTCCGGGCTGCTTACTCAAGGCCGCAGGCTCCCCACGACGTTGGCCGTGGCCGCGATGCCCTCCTGGATGGTGGGCGCCATGCTGGTGCCCGCCAGGAAGAAGCCCAGCAGCGCGCAGACGACCGCGTGGCTCATCTTCAGCCCTCCGCTCCGCAGAAAGATCACTGCGAGCACCAGCAGGAGCAGCACCACCGAGATCGAAATGGCCATCGCCAACCTCCTTCGCCGCGCCGGAATTGCGGCATTCGGCGGCCAGTCTGGCGCAGCGGAAGTCCCGTACGGCCGACTGGCGTGTCCGCCGTACGGGTGCATCTCCAAGATCCGGCCGTGGAGGTGGTCACCGGCGGTCGTGAACGCCCAGGAAGCGCTCCAGACCGGCCAGGTCGTCGGTGTTGATGTGGTCGGCGCCGGCGGCGAGCAGTTCGCTCCAGACGGCGTCGCGGGCCGGCCCCGCGAGGTCGGGTGTCGCCCAGAAGCGGACCCGCTGGGAGCGCCGGTGGGCCGTGGCGACGAGCGTGTGCAGCTTCTCGCGCTCCGCCGCGGGGAATTCACCGGTGCCGAGCCAGCTGAAGCTGTGCGTCCAGTTGCTGGAGATCAGCGGGATGAAGGAGGCCGGGGCGGGATCCGCCGCGGCGAGGTCGTCGAGGCGGCCGTCGTAGAAGGCGTACCGCACGCGCTGCGCCTCCATCGGGGCGCGGGCCGCACGGTCCCCGGAGATGACCGGGGTGACCGCGCCGAGGCGTACGTGCCCGTGGGCGCAGCTGCTCAGCATGCGCCGGTACTGCCGCAGTTGGCGGTCGAGCTCCAGGTAGGCCGCGACGCCGTCCGTCTTGATGTCGATCAGCAGCTGCACCGGGCGGCGACGGCCCGGGTACACGCTGCCGTGGTTGGCGCGCACCCGGGCGAGCAGCGGGTCGAGGTAGAGCGAGCGCAGGGTGCGGGCGGGGTCGAGTTCGGCCGGCTCGTGGGCGACGAGCAGTTCGCCGTCGACGAGGAAGATGTCGGCCTCGACGCTGGTGAAGCCGTGCGACAGCGCGTCGTGCAGGGGGCGTTCGTGCAGATAGTCGTTGTGGGCGTGGGCCCGGCGCAGCGGCGCCGGGCCGTCCGGTGCTCCGCCGCGCGTCGCGGCGCGGGCCTGGGACGGCACCGCGACGGCGCCGGCGAGTGCGGCGGCGAGAGTGGTGACGGCTCTGCGACGAGTGGTCGGCACGATGACCTCCGGGCTCTGCGGGTCGGGAGGGACACCGGTGAGTATCCGCCGGACCGGCCCCAATGGGCAGGCCGGCACCAAGAGTTCGGCCATCCGTCATGTGGCGTGTCCGTCGGACGTGTCCGTCGGCCGTCGCCGGCCTCCCCGGATGTCACACGGCCCCGGAGCTCACGTTCGCGCGATGCGGGACCACTCGACCGTCCGGTCGCACCAGCGGTCGAGCAGGACGCGGTCGTGGCCGACGGCGAGCAGCCCCGCGCCGTGTTCGCGGCGGTAGTCCTCGACCACGTGCACCAGCGCGGCGGTCGTCGACGCGTCGAGCATGGCCGTCATCTCGTCGCAGACCAGCCAGCGCGGCCGCAGTACCAGCGCCCTGGCCAGGCAGGCGCGTTGGAGCTGGCCGTCGCTCACCTCGTGGGGCCGCCGGCCGAGGAGTTCGCCGGTGAGGCCCACGGCCTCCGCGGTCTCCAGCGCACGGTCGGCGGCGTCGGCACGGCTTCGGCCCGCGGCCCGCAAAGGTTCCGCGATCACCTCGCGCAGCCGCAGCCGCGGGTCCGCGGAGAGCCGGGGCTGCTGGAAGACGACGCCGACGGCGGTACGCAGGCCGCGCGGCGCGGCGTGGCGCCAACCGTTCACCGCTTCGCCGTCGATGACGACCTGGCCGGCGGCGGGCCGGTGCAGCAGCGCGGCGACCTTCGCGAGGGTGGACTTGCCGCAGCCGCTGGGGCCGAGCAGGCCGACCGCCTCCCCGGGGGCGATGGTCAGGCTGGCGCCGCGGACGACCGGCTCGCGGCGGTCGTATCCGGCTGTGACGTCCCGCAGTTCAAACATGCGGGTCCTCCTCCGCGTGGTGGCAGGCGACGCCGCCGGCGAGCCGCGGCAGGACCGTGCAGGCGTCGTCGGCCCGTGCGCACCGAGGGGCGAAGGCGCAGCCGGCGGGCAGGTCGCCGAGCTCGGGCGGCAGGCCGGGGATGGGCGCGAACTCCCTTTCGGGCAGGGCGTTCAGCAGACCCCTGGCGTAGGGGTGGCGTGGGCCGGGGCCGCCGAAGAAGGCCTCGGCGGAGGTGACTTCCACGATCCGGCCGGCGTACATGACGGCGACCCGGTCGGCCGTCCGGGCGGCTGCCGCGAGGTCGTGGGTGATCAGCAGGAGTGCGCGTCCTTCGTCGGCGTGCCGTCGTAGTTCGTCGGCGGTGTGGTCGACGAGTTCACGGTCCAGGCCGGTCGTCGGCTCGTCGGCGAGCAGCAGCGGCGCGTCGCCGACGAGCGCGATCGCGGTGGCGGCGCGCTGTGCCAGTCCCCCGGAGAGTTCGTGCGGGTAGCGGTCGAGGTGGCCGGCCGGGAAGGCGGCCCGTGCCGCCGCCGTGAGGGCGGCCTCGCGGGCTTCGGTGCCGCGCAGTCCGGTCAGCGCGCTGACCGTCTCGGCGAGTTGCGCGCCGACGGTGCGCACGGGGGTGAGGTGCGCGGCGGGGCTCTGAGGGACGAGCCCGATCCGGCGTCCCCGTACGGTGCGGGCGAGGGTGCGTTCGCCGGCCCCGAGCAGTTCCACTCCGTCGACGACGGCGGACCCGGCGGTCCGGGCGTTCGCCGGGAGCAGTCCGAGGAGGGCGGAGGCGAGGACGGACTTGCCGCATCCGCTCTCTCCGACGAGGGCGAGGCATTCTCCGGCCGCGAGGTCGAAGGTCGCGTCGCTGACGGCTGCGACATGCCGTCCGTCGCGCATCTTGAAGCGCACCGACAGGCCGCGCACGGCGAGCACGCGCCGCGCCGCCGAGGTGGCGGCGGGGGTCCCGGCGCCCACGGCGGGCGACGGGTCGGTGGACGGCGCGGTCACAGCATCAGCTCCGATCGGCGGCGGGGGTTGAGCCGTTCGCGCCAGGCACCGGCCAGCCCGGCCACGGCGAGCGTGGGAATGATCAGGAACAGGCCGGGGAACAGCGTCGGCCACCAGTCGCCGGCGAGCAGCGAGCCGCGCGCGGACTGCACCAGGTTGCCGAGGCTCGCCTGATGCGTGGGCAGTCCGAGACCGAGGAACGACAGCGCCGATTCGTGCCACATCGCGTGCGGCACCATCAGCACGGCCGCGAGTCCGGCCTGCGGAAGCACCCCCGGCAGCAGGTGCCGCACGGCGACCCGCCGTCGTGTCGCGCCGCCGCTGATGGCCGCGTCGATGTACGGGCGGGCGCGCAGCGACAGCACTTCGGAGCGGACGATGCGGGCCGTGGAGAGCCAGTGCGTCAGCGCTACGGACACGATCACGGGCCCGACCCCGGGGCGGAACATGGCCACGACGAAGATCCCGAGCAGCAGGTGCGGCACCGAGGAGAAGGTGTCCACCAGTCGCATCAGGACCCGGTCGGTCCAGCCCCCGAACACCGCGGCGGCCGCGCCGACCACGGTGCCGATGACGGTGGCGACAAGGGCCGCGACCAGCCCCACGAGCAACGAGACCCGCAGTCCGTAGACGCAGCGCAGCAGCAGGTCGCGGCCGACGTCGTCGGTGCCGAAGGGATGGGCGAGGGACGGCGGACGCAGCTTCATCGACAGGTCGACGGCCTGCTGGTCGAGTTGTGCGAGCGGCGGTACGAGCAGGACGGCCAGCGCCACGGCCACCACGGTCACGGTCGACACGGCGACGCGCACGGTGCGGGTGGAGCGGCGGGTGCGGCCCTGGGACTTCCAGGCGAGGTCAGCCATCGAAGCCCACCCTCGGGTCGGCCAGTCCGTAGAGCAGGTCGGACAGGAGGTTGCCGAGCAGGACGGCCGCCGTGGCGAGCACGGTGAGCGCGGCGAGCAGCGGGAAGTCGACGGACGTCGCGGCCTGCACGGTCGCGGCGGCGATGCCCGGCCAGCTGAAGACGGTCTCCACCAGCAGCGCTCCGGTGATGAGTTCGGGTACGCGGGAGCCGATGAGGGTGAGCATGGGCAGCATGCCGGAGCGCAGCGCGTGGCCGACCAGGACGGTGCGTTCGGCCAGGCCGCGTGCGCGGGCGCCGCGCACCGGGTCCTCGTCGAGGGCGTCGCCGACGCCCTGGCGCACGTAGAGGAAGAACCACGGCAGCTGGCTGACGCCGAGGACCGCGGCGGGCAGCACCAGGTGCCTGGCGACCTGCCCGGCGGTCACGGTGTCGCTGGCCGTGTCGGTGAGCCCGCCGGCCGGCAGCACGCCGAGTTCGAGGGCGAAGAACCAGATCGCCAGGAGGCCGAGCCAGAACGCGGGCGCGGCTTCCAGGGTGTACGCGAGGGAGCTGACGCACCGGTCGAGGAGTCCGCCGCGGCGGCGGGCGGCGAGCACGCCGAGGGCGGTGCCGAGCACGATGGCCAGCGCGAACGCGGTGAGGGCGAGCAGCGCGGACCAGCCGATCCGCTCGGCGATCACGTCGGCGACCGGCTGCCGCATCACACTGGAGTCGCCGAGGTCGCCCGTCAGCGCGGAGGTCAGCCAGTCCCACCAGCGGGATACGAGCGGCTGGTCCACACCGAGGTTGGCGCGGATCTGGTCGAGGTTCTCCTGCGACGCGGTGAGACCGGCGCTGCCGGTGTACGCCTTGACGGGGTCGAAGGGCGAGGCGGCGGCCACGGCGAAGACGGCGAAGGTCACGGTCACCAGGACCGGGACGGCGAGCAGGGCACGCCGTCCCGCCATCCGCGCCATCGCCGCGGCGGGGAGGGCGCGTCTCACTTCTTCGGCGTCCAGTCCTCGACGTTCCACCAGGGGCCGGAGGCCAGGCCGTGATCGTGCGGCTCGACCTGGGTGGTGAGGCCGTCCCACTTGTCGTTCACGACGTAGAGGTGGTCGATGTGGGTGAGGAAGGTGTATCCGGGGTTCTTGACCAGTTCGCGCTGGACGGTGTCGTACGCCGCCTTGCGGGTCGCCTTGTCGTCACTGCGGCGGCCGGTCTCGAGGGCCTTGTCGACGGCCGGGTTGACGTACCGGGCCATGTTGTTGAAGCCGTCGCCGGCCAGGGCGGAGTTGAGCAGCAGGTACTGGTCGAAGTCGGGGTCACCGGGCGCGCCGCCGCCTGCGAGCACGGCGTCGTGCTCCATCCGCGGTTCGATGACCTCCCAGGTGCCCGCCTTGGTGGTGATGTCGATGCCGGCCTTCTTGGCGTCGGAGGCGTAGGCGAGGGCGTGGTCCTGGCGGAGTTTGTCGCCGGTGAGGTACCAGAGGGGGAACGCGGCGCGGACGCCGTTCTTGACGCGGATGCCGTCCTTGCCGGGCTTCCAGCCGGCCTCGTCGAGGATCTTCTTGGCGCCTGCCAGGTCGTGGCGGCGCCTGGTCCCCTCGGTGAACCACTCGCTGCCGGTGGGCACGGGACCGTAGGCGGGCTTGCCGGCGCCGTCGAGGATGCTGTCGACCATGGCCTGCCGGTCGACGGCGATGTCGAGCGCCCGTCGCACCGCGGTGTCACCCGCGACCTTGTTGCCGGTGGGGAGCGTGACGGTGCGGTAGTCGTAGGTGGTGGCGCGGTGCGTCTTCCTGCCCTGCTCGCCCTCGAACCCCTTGGCGAGGTTGGGCGGCAGGATCGCGCCGTCGAGGTCACCGGCGCGCAGCCGGGTGGCGCGGACGTCGTCGTCCTTGATGATCGCCATGGTGAACTTCTTCACCGCGGGCGCGCCGCCCCAGTAGTCCGGGTTGGCCTTGAAGCTGATCTTCTCGCCCTTGGACCAGCCGGTGAGGATGTACGGGCCGGTCCCGATCGGCTTCGTGGTGAACGGGCCGGTGTTGACGTCCTGCCGCCCCGCGATGTGCTCGGGGGCGATGGGCAGGACGGTGCGCTGCGCGAAGGGCGCGTAGGGGTACTTGAGGGTGAAGACGACGGTGTCGTCGCCGTCGGCCCTGACGTCCCCCACCGCGTCGAGCTCGGTCCTGGAGGCGTTGTTGGTCTTCTCGTCCAGGACGGTGCGGTAGGTGAAGACGACGTCCTTGGCGCTGAAGGGCGTGCCGTCGCTGAACCTGACGCCCTTGCGGAGCTTGTACGTGTAGGTGAGGCGGTCGGCGCTGACGTCGGGGAGCTCGGCGGCGAGAGCGGGCCGCAGCCTCATGTCCTCGTCGAAGGCGAGCAGCCCGTCGAAGATCTTGGAGTTGCCGTCCTTGCCGTAGCCGAGCAGCGGGTTGAGGCTGTCCGGTTCGTAGGCGATGCCGACGACCGCCGAGTCCTTGGCGCCCGACGCCGCGGCGCCGTTGCCCGGGTTCGAGCAGGCCGCCGCGCCGAAGGTCAGCGCGGCGGCCATGACCGTGGCGGCGGCAGCCCGTATCGATCGGCCCGTCATGAACGTCCACCCCTGTTGAAGATCAGCTGTTGTTGCAAACCACTCGCATTAAACAGCATGTAAAGGGTGCGCCGGAACAGGGGGTGTTACGGCAACAGGGGGTGTTACGGCCCGTGGTCAGGGAGCCTGGAGATCGACGAGGGCCGCCAGTGCCTCCTTGTGCCGTCCGGGCGTGCCGAGCGCGATCTCGTCGGCCTTGGCCCGCTTGAGGTAAAGGTGGGCCGGGTGTTCCCAGGTCATCCCGATGCCGCCGTGCAACTGCACGCACTCCTCGGCCGCGTGGACCGCGACCCGTGAGCAGTACGCCTGAGCGACGGCGACCGACAGCGCGGCCTCCGGGCTGCCGGTCGCCAGCGCGTCCGCGGCGGCACGGGCCGCCGCCCGGGCGGAGACGACCTCCAGCCACAGCTGCGCCATGCGATGCTTGAGCGCCTGGAACGAGCCGACGGGGCGGTTGAACTGGTGCCGTTCGCCGGTGTGCCGGACCGTCTCCTCCAGGCACCACTCGGCGATACCGAGCTGCTCGGAGGCGAGCAGGCCGGCCCCGGCGAGCAGGCCGCTGCGCACGGCGGTGGCGCCCGCCACGGCGTCCGCCAGTCGCGTGCCGCCTTCCCCTGCGGTGACCGCCGCGAGGGGACGGGTGAGGTCGAGGGGGGTCAGCGGCTCGACGACGGCCTGCGCCGCCTCGACCGCGTACAGCCCGTCGGCCCTGAGCACCAGCAGGACGTCGGCCGTCGCCGCGTCGGCGACACCGGTGACGCGTCCGGTGCCTTCGGGCAGCGGGCCGTCCGGCGCCGCGGACAACGGCACGGCCAGAACGGCCGTGCGCCGGCCCTCCGCCAGCTCCGCGAGCAGGGTCGCGACCGCCTCCGTGTCCGTGTCCAGCGACAGCAGTGCCTGTGTCGCGACGACCGAGCTGGTGAGGTAAGGGGCGGCGACGACGCCGCGCCCCAGCTCCTCCAGCACGACCGCGGCCTCCCGGTGTGACGCGCCCTGGCCCCCGAGCTTCTCGGGTACGAGAAGGCCGGCGGCGCCCATCTCGGCGGCGAGCGAGGCCCACAGCCGCGGGTCGTAGGGAGAGCCGGCCTCCGCGCGGGCCGCGAGCGCCGCCGTGTCGCCGCGGGCGGCGACGAGGGACCGCACGGCGGCCCGCAGGTCGTCCTCGGTCTCCGAGTAGAGCAGATCCGTCATCGCGCGAGGTCCTTCCAGGCGACGTCCTTGTCGTTGCGCGGCTCGGCGGGCAGCCCGAGGACGCGTTCGGCGACGATGTTCAGCAGTACCTCGGTGGTGCCACCCTCGATCGAGTTGCCCTTGGAGCGCAGATAGCGGTAGCCGGCGTCGCGTCCGGTGAAGTCGACGAGCTCGGGCCGGCGCATGGTCCAGTCGTCGTACAGCAGCCCTTCCTCGCCGCGCAGTTCGACCTCCAGGCCGCTGATCTCCTGGTTGAGGCGGGCGAAGGCGAGCTTCATCGCGCTGCCCTCGGGGCCCGGCTGGCCGACGACGAGCTGCTGGCGCAGCCGCTCCCCCGCGAGCCGGGAGACCTCGGCCTCGACCCACAGGGTGAGCAGCCGCTGGTGCAGGTCGTGGGTGCGCAGTTCAGGGCGTTCGCGCCAGGTCCTGGCGATGGGGCCGATCATCCCGCCCTCGCGGGGCAGCCGCATGCCGCCGATGGCGACGCGTTCGTTGTTCAGCGTGGTCTGGGCGACCTTCCAGCCCTCGCCGACCTCGCCGAGGCGGTGCGCGTCGGGGATGCGCACCCCGGTCAGGAAGACCTCGTTGAACTCCGCCTCGCCGGTGATCTGGCGCAGCGGCCTGACCTCCACGCCGGGGTCGGTCATGTCGCAGACGAAGTAGGTGATGCCCCGGTGCTTGGGCAGGTCGGGGTCGGTGCGGGCGATCAGGATCGCCCAGCGGGCGACGTGCGCGCTGGAGGTCCACACCTTCTGGCCGTCGACCACCCAGTCTCCGGTGGCCTCGTCCCGTACGGCGCGAGTGCCGAGCGCCGCCAGGTCGGAGCCCGCCCCGGGCTCGCTGAACAGCTGGCACCACACCTCTTCGCCGGTCCACAGGGGGCGCAGGAAGCGCTCCTTCACCTCCTGCGAGCCGTACTTGAGGATCGTGGGCGCGGCCATGCCGAGTCCGATGCCGATGCGGCGCGGGTCGTTGTCGGGCGCTCCGGCGGCGGCCAGTTCGGCGTCCACGACGGCCTGGAGGGAGCGGGGGGCGCCGAGGCCACCGAGGCCCTCGGGGAAGTGGACCCAGGCGAGGCCGGCGTCGAAGCGGGCCTTCAGGAAGTCGGCGCGGTCGGTGGTGGCCGGCGGGTACGCGGCCAGCAGCTTCCTGGTGAGGCCGAGCAGTTCGGCTGCGTCCGTCATCGGCCCGCTCCGTCCGGTACGACGACCAGGCGGCCGGTGGTGGTGCCGTCGGCGACGCGCTGCACGGCCCCGGCAGCGTCCTTGAAGGCGACCCGGTCGCTGACGAGCGGCTTGATCAGGCCCTTGGCCGCGTACTCGGTGAGCGTCTGGTGGCAGCGGCCGATGGCGCGCGGGTCCTTCGTGGCGTACAGGCCCCAGTGCAGGCCCATGATCGAGTAGTTCTTGACCAGGGCGTGGTTGAGGGCGGGGGACGGGATGTCGCCGCTGGCGAAGCCGACGACGACGATGCGCCCCTCGAAGGCCACGCACTTGGCGGACTTGGCGTACGCGTCCCCGCCCACCGGGTCGTAGACGACGTCCGCGCCGCGTCCGCCGGTCGCCTCCTTCACGGCGGCGACGATGTCGTCGGTGCGGCGGTCGATGACGACGTCGCAGCCGAGCTCCCGCGCGACGGCGGCCTTCTCCGCGCCGCCGACGACGCCGATCACCCGGGCGCCGGCCGCCTTGCCGAGCTGTACGGCGGCACTGCCGACGCCGCCCGCGGCGGCGTGGACGAGCAGCGTCTCGCCCTCCTTCAGGGCTGCCCTGCGGTGGAGCCCGAACCAGCCCGTCTGGTACCCGATGTGCAGGGCGGCGGCCTCGGCGTCGTCGAGTGCCTCGGGCGCGGGGAGCACGGCGGCCGCGTCGGCGACCACGTACTCGGCGAGTCCGCCGTTCGGCAGGGCGGGGTTGGCGATGACGCGCCGGCCGTCCTCCGTCTCGCCGCAGACCTCGACCCCGGGGGTGAACGGCAGCGGCGGCCTCACCTGGTACTGCCCCCGGCAGAGCAGGGCGTCGGGGAAGTTGATGTTGGCCGCCCGGACCTTCAGGAGGAGCTGTCCGTCGCCGGGCGTGGGCCGGTCCACCTCTTCGAGCCGCATCACCTCGCTCGGCTCGCCGTTGCGGTGCACTCGCCATGCCTGCATTTCGGGGCCTCCCACACGTTGGGCAGTCACTGTGCTGCGCCGCATACTAAGCGGTCGCTTGCCCGTCCGTGAAGACCCCCTCACCCCTCCTTGGGCCTGGCTCGCACATGCATCCGCTCCCCCTGCGGCCCGAAGAGGCTCAGAAACTCGACCGGCCGGTCGTCCGCGCAGCCGAACCAGTGCGGCACCCGGGTGTCGAACTCCGCCGCCTCCCCCGGGCCCAGCACCACATCGTGGTCGCCGAGCACCAGCCGCAGACGTCCGGACAGGACGTACATCCACTCGTAGCCCTCGTGCGTGCGGGGCTCGGGCTTCTCACCGAAGACCTTGTGGATCACCTTGTACGCCTGGAGGCCGCCCGGCCTCGCGGTGAGCGGGTACATCGTCCGGCCGCCGCGGACGATCGGCTTGGCGCGCACCCGGGGATCACCGACCGGCGGCGCGCCGACCAGTTCGTCCAGCGGGACCTGATGGGCCCGCGCGATCGGCAGCAGAAGCTCCAGGCTCGGGCGGCGTCCCCCGGACTCGAGCCGCGACAGAGTGCTCACCGAGATGCCGGTCGCCTCGGAGAGCGCGCCGAGGGTGGCCCCCCGCTCGCGCCGGATCCTCCGGAGCCGGGGGCCCACCTCGTTCAGTACGGCGTCCAGGCGTGTGTCGTCGTCACTCATGCGTCCATTGCAGGAACAGCAACGCGATTTGTCAAACACACAAACGCGACGGCCGGGACACGGCGGGTGTCAGCGCCCGAACAGCTCGAACGCGACGGCGGGACGGCCGCCGAAGCGCGGAGCCGCCATCTCGGCCATGCGGGTGAGGAAGGTACGGCAGTACTCCTGCGGGTCCTGCTCCGTCAGGCCCTCGATGTACAGGCGGTGCTCCAGCAGCGACGCGACCGACCTCTCGAGGCCGGGGCCCGCGTCGACGGCGTGCGTGGGGCTGGTCGAACCCGCCACCGCCACCCAGCGCACGCCGTCCCAGGGCTCGAGGCCCTGCTCCACGAGCTCCGGGAAGATCCACCGGTTGCCGGCGTCGGCGGCCGCGTCGAGGGTCGCCCGGCCCACGGCCCGGTGGTCGGGCGTGTTCCAGGCGGTACCGCCCCAGGTGTCACGGTGGTTGAGGGTGATGACCAGCTCCGGCCGGTGCCGGCGGATGGCCGCCGCGATGTCCCGGCGCAGGTCGGTCCCGTACTCGATGACACCGTCCCTGTGGTCCAGGAACTCGACGACGGAGACGCCGACGACGGCCGCGCTCGCCCGCTGCTCCCGCTCGCGCAGCGGTGCGCACTCCGCGGGAGCGATGCCGTCGATGCCGGCCTCTCCCCGGGTGGCCAGGAGGTAGGCGACCTCGCGGCCCTGGTCGGTCCATCCGGCGATGGCGGCCGCACAGCCGTACTCGAGGTCGTCGGGGTGGGCGACGACCGCGAGCGCGCGCTGCCAGTCGGCCGGCATCTCTTCGAGCTGTTCGGTCTTCTGATCGGTCATGTCCCGCAGGATACGGATCCACTGATCATGTGTCAGAGCTCCTGCCGGGCGAGTGCCAGCAACCGGTCCACGACCCGCGGCCCGCCCGCCCGCACCCCGTCGTGCTCGTACTCGTCGGTGACCCAGGTGCGCAGCCCGCGCACGGCACGGGCGGTGCGCAGCGAGTGGTCGGTGTCGACGTACATGTCGTCGTGGTAGACGGCCGCCGCCACCGGCACCTCGTTGACGGCGAGCCGGGCCGGGTCGTACAGCGGCGCCCAGTCGGTACGGGCCGCGAGCAGCTCCGCCGCCTCGCGCAGCGGCCGCAGGGCGGGATCCACCTCGAAGTGCCAGGGATGAATGGTCTCGCCGGTGAACATCAGCGGACGGTCGCCCTCGAGCGCCGCCGCCGCGTCGAACTCGGGGAACTCGGCGCGTGTCCTCTCCGCCGCCCAGCCCGTCGGCCGCCCGCCCTGGGCGTAGATGGCCTCGTGCAGCACCGCGTACAACGGGTTCGCGGCGAACGAGAGGACCGGGCGTACGCCCTCCAGGAAGGCGTCGGAGAACTCATGGCCCGACGCCGTGCGCACGAAGGCGTTCTCCAGCAGGTAGTGCAGCTGGTGGCTGCCCTCTCCGCCGCCCAGCAGGATGCCCAGCGACTGGAACGCCTCCGGTGTGAGGGTGTAACCGCCGGGCAGCCGCGCCGGGTGCTCGGCGAGACGGTCGGCGATCCGCCGGGCGC
Organism: Streptomyces pristinaespiralis; assembly: GCF_001278075.1. Lineage (GTDB taxonomy): Bacteria > Actinomycetota > Actinomycetes > Streptomycetales > Streptomycetaceae > Streptomyces > Streptomyces pristinaespiralis. Next base: position 606,252 of record NZ_CP011340.1, read on the forward strand.
GCTCCACGTCCTGCGGGTAACGGGCGTAGTGCGCCTCGGCCTTGCGCCGGATGCGCGGGTACGCGGCCCGGTAGACGTCGTCGGCGTGCGCGTCGAGGGACGGCAGGCCGCCGGTGATCAGGACCGTGTCCAGCCCTTCCGGCGCGGAGGACAGGTAGTGCGTCGCGCAGAAGCCGCCGAAGGACTGGCCAAGCACCGTCCAGGGCGCTCCGCCGGTGAGGCGCCGCCGGACCGTCTCGCAGTCGCGGACGATGCTGTCGGCCCTGAAGTGCGCGAGGTGGTCGGCCTGTGCCTCGGGTCCGCCGCGGGACACGAGCGTCTGGCGGTTCTGGGGTGTGGAGCGTCCGGTGCCGCGCTGGTCGAGCAGGAGCACGCGGAAGTCCTGTACCGCCCGCCCCAGCCAGGCCTGCTTGCCGATGAACCGGCGGACCGCGTTGCCGGGGCCGCCTTCCAGATACACCAGCCACGGTTTGCCGGTGTCCGGGTGGTCGGCGGCGGAGACGACCTCGCGGGCGTAGAGCTCGAGCTGCTCGCCGGCCGGATCAGCGTGGTCGAGCGGGACGGTGAAGTGGTGGTCGGTGAGGACGACTCCCGGCTGCCGGTAGCTGGCCACTGCTGCTCCTGTTTCCCTGTGTGCCCCCGCCCGTCCAGTGGATCACAGGGGACGGGCGGGGGCGCCGGGGGGTGGGCCGGGTCAGGCGGCCGACCGTAGGGGTCGGGTCAGCTCGTCGGGAAGTCGTCCGCCGTCCTGATCCGGTCACGGACCCAGACGCCGGCCGGCTTCAGCGAGCCGGTGCCCGCCCAGGGACCGTTGTTGGCGCAGGTGCCGCTGTTGAACACGGCGCCCGACCTGTTGTCGTCGGAGTAGTTCCAGTTGACCCAGCTGATCTTCTTGCTCGCCATCAGGTCGAGGTAGCGCTGCGACATCGTGAAGTCGTTGGCGCCCTCACCGGCGTAGTCCTGGGTGCCGAACTCGGTCACGAACATGGGGACGCGGTCGGCCGCCCGGGACAGGGCGCTCAGGTACTCGTCCCTGTGCGAGGCCGCGTAGAAGTGGAACGTGTACATGATGTTGGAGGCGTTGACCGGGTTGTTCACGACCTCGCTCTCGTCCGACCCCTCGGAGACTCCCAGGGAGGACCAGGCACGGGTGCCGACGAGTACCGGGGTGTCGGCGTCGTAGCGCCGGATGACCGGGATGAGCTCCTCCGCGTAGCTCTTGATGCTCGACCAGCTCACGCCGCTGGGCTCGTTGGCGATCTCGTACAGCACGTTGGTCTTGTCCTTGTGGCGCTGTGCGATCTCGGTGAAGAAGGTCTTCGCCCGCGAGAGGTTGTGGTGCGGGTCGCCGGGGCTGAGCATGTGCCAGTCGACGATCGCGTACATACCGCGTGCGGTGGCCTGCTCGATGATCGAGTGGACCTTGTCGGTGAAGCCGCGCGGATCCGTCTCGTAGCCGCCCTCCTGCACGTACATCGAGATGCGCAGGACGTCGGCCTTCCAGTCGGTGGCCAGGGCGTCGAGGGAACCGCCTGTGACGCACTGGCTGTACCACTGGAGGCCGTGGGTGCTCATGCCGCGCAGCTGGATCGGCTTGCCGTACTGGTTGCAGAGCTTGGTGCCGCAGACCTTGAGCTGTCCGTTGACCCCGGCCGGGGTGCCGCCGGTGGTGGGGGTGGTCTCGACGGTGAGGTGGTCCACGTTCGGGCCGCCGGCGGACTGGACGGCGGTCGCCCTGATGGTGTTGGTGCCCGCCTTGAGGTCCGCGGTGAGGGTGGTCGTGGACCAGGAGGTCCAGGCACCGGTGCCCGGGAAGGCGCGGTCGTCGGCGGCGAGCGCGCCGTTGACGGTGATGTCCATCGGCCTGCTCGACGCGGTGCCGTTCGCGAAGCGCAGCTTGAGGCCGACCCGTCCGGCCTGGGCCGCGTCGACCGTCCACTGGACGTAACTGCCGCTGACGTTGTCGTAGTTGACGAATCCGCTGCCGGTGAAGCCGGCGTGGTTGGACTCGACCAGGCCACGCGAGACGGTCGCGCTCTCGGCCTCGTGGGTGACAGCGGCCACCGCCGCCGGGGTGGGGGCGGCCGGGGCGGGGGCGGCCGGGGCGGCGGGTGCGGTGGTGAGGGTGAGGAGCAGAGCGGCGCCGAGGGCACCGATGCTGCCCAGGGGGCGTAGCCAGAACCGTGCCGGTCTCATGGGGGACTCCGTTGGCTGGGCGGATAGCCGGACAGGCCGAAAGAATCGGCCGGGAATGATTGGAAGGAAACTTTTCTAACCGACGGTTTAGCAGGGGCCGCGCACCCACGACAAGGGGCATGACAAGACAAGAACCTCCGCCCGCCGCTCGCCCGACAGAGGCGGCCCGGCCCGCGCATGCGGCTGTCCGCCGCTTCCAGCGTGCGGGCCCAGACCGGTCCGGGCAGGTCAGCGGGGTCCGAACGGAGGGCGGGCGCGTCGGCGGCCCGCCCGCGGTCCGAGGTCACGCGCACTCCACGGGCGGGCCGTTCCGCGCGCCCCGTCCTCGCCGTTCCACCTGTCGGGCGGCCCTTGCCCCGTGGTGGCGGTCCGTGTTGATCTGCTGACACATCCCGTAGGAAAGGCGGCCCCATGGCCCTGTTCGACCTGCCTCTGCCCGAGCTGCGCGCATACCGCAGCGCCTCCGCCGAACCGGAGGACTTCGATGCGTTCTGGACGAAGACGCTCGACGAGGCCCGTGACCACGACCTCGACGCCCGCTTCGAACCCGTACCGACCGGCCTCAGCACGGTGGACGTGCACGACGTGACCTTCGCCGGCTTCGGCGGCCACCCGGTGAAGGGCTGGCTGGTACTGCCCGCCGGGGCCGAGGAGCCGCTGCCCCTGGTCGTCGAGTTCCTCGGCTACGGCGGAGGCCGCGGCCTGCCGCACACTCATCTGCTGTGGGCCTCGGCCGGGTTCGCGCACTTCGTCATGGACACCCGGGGTCAGGGCAGTGGCTGGTCGGCCGGCAGCACCCCGGACCCGGTGGGCAGTGCGCCTTCCTACCCGGGCTTCCTGACGCGGGGCATCGAGGACCCGTACGAGTACTACTACCGCCGGGTGTTCACCGACGCGGTCCGCGCCGTCGAGGCGGCGCGCTCGCACCCGCTGACCGACGCCGCCCGCACCGCGGTTGTCGGAGCCAGCCAGGGAGGGGGAATCGCCCTGGCCGCCGCCGGTCTCGTGCCCGACCTCTCGGCCGTCGCGCCCGACGTGCCGTTCCTGTGCGACTTCCCCCGGGCGACGACGCTCACGGACCGTGAGCCGTACCGGGAGGTGGGCCACTACCTGAAGACCCACCGCGGCCGGAGCGAGCAGGCCGCGCGGACCTTGGCGTACTTCGACGGCGTGCACTTCGCGGCACGCGGCCGGGCGCCGGCGCTCTTCTCCGTGGCCCTGGAGGACCAGACCTGCCCGCCGTCGACGGTGTTCGCCGCCTTCAACGCGTACGCCCACGAGGACAAGCAGATCGAGGTCTACGACTTCAACGACCACGAGGGCGGCGGCCCGTTCCAGGAAGCCGCCCGCCTGCGCTGGCTGCCGCAGCGACTGACGACCTGACACCCGACCCGCGGGCGCGGCCTTGACCGTGTCCGTCAGGAGAGCCTACGTTTCTCGGGAAAGCGCTTACTGTACCGCTCGGCGGCCCGCCGCCCGACCGAAGGAGACACCTCGTGAGCACGGCTGACCCCGGGGACACGGCTGCAGGCACGGGCACGGCCGCCGGCGGGGCGGCAGCCGTCCCCCGTCCGGCCGGGCCGGCGGGCCCCGCCGCCGGCTACGGCGGACTGCCCGGCGGCATCGGCGTCTCGCGGCTGCGGGTCTACGACTGGGAGGCCGCCGACGGCCTGCGCGGCGGCACCCCGCACATCCATCTGACCTGCTCGGAGGGGTACGCCGTGACCGGCGGCAGGGGCGCGGTCCAGACCCTGACCGCCTCCGGATTCGAGCAGACCGCTCTGGCGCCGGGCGCGCTGGTCTGGTTCACCCCGGGCACGATCCACCGGCTGGTCGACGAGGGCGGCCTGACCATCATGGTGCTCATGCAGAACTGCGGTCTCCCGGAGGCCGGCGACGCGGTGCTGACCCTGCCTCCGCACCTGCTCGCCGACCCCGCCGCCTACCGCGCCGCCGTCGCCCTGCCGGAGGGCGGGACCGAGGAGGAGCTGGAGCGGGCGGCCCGGCGCCGTCGCGACCTCGCCGTCGAAGGATTCACGGCACTGCGCGGCGCGACGGAGGCCGGGGATCCTGAGCCGCTGGCCGCGTTCCACCGGGCCGCCGCGGCCCTGGTACGGCCCCTCGTCGGGGCGTGGCGCGAGCGCTGGCGCGAGGGCGCCGCCGCCGCCGCGTCGGCGACGGCGGCGCAGCTCGACGAGCTGGAGGAAGGGGGCGCGAGCCATCTGGCGCAGGCGCGGCTCCGGTCCGAACAGCCCGCCGCACGCGGGCGTTTCGGCATGTGTGGGCGCCTCGACGTGTACGACATCGCCTGACGGGCGGCGTCCCGGACGACTGCCGCCGCACTTTTGCGGGACGGTCGCACCGGGGTCTCACGGACAGCGCCGCCGTCACGGCCGTCCCCGGCTCGCCGCCCGCGCCGCCGTCCCGGCCCTGCTCGCCCCACAGATCTCACGCCATCCCAGCTCGCGGACGGCCGCCCCCGTCACCCGCTCCCCGCCGCCCCCGACCGGGGCAGGCGGTGCAGTTCGACGTCGGAAAGCCTGCCGTCCGACACCTGGGCGGTCATGAACGTGCAGTGCGGCTGGCGTCTGCGGTCGGTCGGCGAGCCCGGATTGAGCAGCCGCAGCCCCGCGGGGGCGGTGGTGTCCCACGGGATGTGGCTGTGCCCGAACACCAGGACGTCGAGATCGGGAAAGCGCTCCGCGCACCGCCGTTCACGTCCCTGCGCGGGACCCGTCTCGTGCACGACGCCGAAGCGCAATCCGCCGAGCTCCGCCAGCGCCACCTCCGGCAGACGGGCGCGCAGCTGGGGCCCGTCGTTGTTCCCGTACACGGCGAGGAGACGCGCGGAGCGGGACTGGAGCAGGTCGAGGGTCGCGGTGTCGACCCAGTCGCCGGCGTGGATCACCACGTCTGCTCGGCCGATGGACTCCATGAGGTCCCCGGGCAGTCGTCGGGCCCGTTTGGGCACATGTGTGTCGGAGGTCAGCAGCAGCCGCATGCCACCACCATGCGCCGTGCCGGGGCCGATCGCAGCCCCGATTCCTGCCGGCCGGTCGGCGGTTTCCGGATTTCTTGAAAGTCGTGCGCATACCCCTGCGTGAACGGGGCAGCAGAAGCTCGAGCGCTCGCCCGGCCCATCCCCCCTGGCCGCCGGCGAGGCGTCGCGGCCCCGCCCCCACCCCCCCGGAGGCGGGGCCGCCTTTGTCCTCTCTCGCCCGTCCGCCGTTCGTCGGGCCGGGGAGTCACGGCCGTGCCCGGCGTCCGGCCGCCGCGCACGCGCACACCGAACAGGTATGCCGAAACATGCCGGTGACTCGGCGGCCGACGCGGGTACCCGACATGGACAAGCTGCCGGCGACGACCCTTCACGAGGGTGTCGCCGGTGGCCCGCCGAGACGGTCCTCGGGCCGGAGGGAAAGGTGAATCCAGTGACCGCTCCTGCGCAACCGCAGCGGGACGAAGGCAAGCCCGTGGGGGTAAGGGCGTACGCGGAGGCCGAAGAGACGGAGCGAGAGCTGCCCGGGCTGCTCTCGTCGCGGGAGGCACCGCCCGGCTACCGGGACGGGGTGTCGGCGGGATACCGGTGGGCCCTGGGCCGGGACGCCCGCTCGCCCGTCACCGGAGCAGGCGCCGACGGCGTTCCGGACATGGAACTGCTGACCGCGGAGATCGACGCCGCGGTCGTCCGTGAGGACGAGGCCGTCAATGATCCCGCCACGCGCGACTACGTGCGCGGTGTGCACTCCGCCCTCGCCTGGATCTGCGGTTACAGCGATCGCCGCGTGTGACGCAGGCGGTCGCCGCCCGGCCCGCGGGGACCACCCCTCGCGCCGCGTGGTGACGCCCGTCGTCCCGTGACCTGCGCGCTCCGGCGCCGCCTCGACCGTGCCGTCCGGTGCCTCGCGCCGTCCGGCCGTCCGGCACTTCACACCTGCGCGGTGCGTGCGATCACCGGCAGTTCGTGTGCCTGATGGCCGCCGCTGGCGAGCATCCGTACCTCACCCCGGCCGCTGACCTCGGCCCGCACGATCCCCGTCTCGTCCTCGTAGATCGGATGGCCGCCCGGCCCGGTCCTGTCGGTGCGCCGCACCACGACGACGTCGTCCACGGCCGCCGCCTGGAAAATGAGTTCGTAGCTCTCCGGATGTTCCATGACCGCCTCCCGGTCCCTGCACTGCGCGACCGGGAAACGCGTGCCGACCGCGCGGCGCCTTCCTTCCATCGTCGCTCCGGAGGGCGGCCCGCGCCTGTCCGGGCAGGAGCCGGCGCGATACCCGTTTGGGCACCCGCACCCGGCCGTGGAAGGGTGAGCCCGTGACGAAGAACGACACGGGCGCGGAGCGGCTGCTCTACGGATGCATGGGCCTCGGCGGGGCCTGGGACACGACGCGGTACGGCACGGCGGACATCGCGGCCGCGGAGGCAGCGGTGGAGGCGGCACTCGACAGCGGCATCACGGTGTTCGACCACGCCGACATCTACCGGCACGGCAAGGCGGAGGCGGTGTTCGGCGAGGTCCTTGCCCGTGCTCCCGGGCTGCGCGAACGCATCGTGCTGCAGACGAAGTGCGGCATCCGGCTCGCCGACGGTGAGCGGCCGGGCATGTACGACCTGCGCGGCGAGACCATCATCCGGCGCGTCGAGGAGAGTCTTGTCCGCCTGCGCACCGACGTCATCGACGTACTGCTGCTGCACCGGCCGGACCCGTTGGCGGACCCGGAGGACATCGCGGAGGCGCTGACATCGCTGCACCGCCAGGGGCTCGTGCGCCGCTTCGGCGTCTCGAACATGAGCGGCGCGCAGATCTCGCTCCTCCAGACCTTCCTCGAGCTGCCGCTGGCCGCCAACCAGCTCGAGATGAGCCTGCACCGCAGGGACTGGCTCGAAGGGGGCGTTCTCGTGAACACCCCGGAGGCCGCTTCGACCGGTTTCCCGCTCGGGACGGTGGAGCACTGCCGCTCGACCGGCATTCGTCTGCAGGCGTGGGGCGCCCTGGCGCAGGGACGCTTCACCGGGCGCCAGGAGACCCCGGCGGAACTGGCGACGGCGCGGCTCGTCGGCTCGCTCGCGGAGGCGAAGGGCACGTCGCCGGAGACGGTCCTGCTGTGGTGGCTCCAGCGGCACCCCTCGCGGATCGCGCCGGTCATCGGCAGTGCGAGGCCCGAGCGCATCCGCGCATGCGCCGACGCCGCGCGAAGGGACCCGGAGCTCACCCACGAGGAGTGGTACGAGCTCTGGATCACCGCGCGCGGCGCCGCGCTGCCCTAGACGAGGGCCTTTCTTCCCGACCTGCCGGGCCGGATCCGCACGTATGACCTTGGATCCGGCCCGGCCCGCCGGTGACGGCAGGGCCTCACATCAGAAGGCGTCCTAGTGCTTGAAGACGTCCTTCGTCTTCTCCTTGGCCTGGCGGGCGTCGCCCTTGGCCTGCTCCGCGCGCCCCTCGGCCGTGAGCCTCTCGTTGCCGACGGCACGGCCTGCGGTTTCCTTGGCCTTGCCCTTGGCCTGTTCCATCTTGGCGCGGGTCTTCTTCTTCTCAGCCACGGAATTCACATCCCAGCTGTATTCGACGTCATGGCTTCCTGTCTGCTCTCCGATCGGCACCGCCTCAAACATGCCGGTTCCCCGCCGGTGATATTGCCGGAAAGCGATTACCGGGTGTCTTCACGGGCAACATTCGGCGGCGGAAAACCAGGGCGTTCGCGAATCCATCGCCTTGGTGTGAGTCTGGAGTAATGAGCTGGGCGTCATGGACAACTCGCGATGTATACACAGGACGCGGCGGTGCCCTCACCGAGGAGACCGGAGTGATGACCGGGAACCTCACCGTCCACACCACCTGGGCCGAGGGCACCGCACAGGTGGCCCTGCAGTTCACGGGTGCGACCGACTGGTTCACGATGGCCGGCAGTCCCACCCCGTGTCCTTCCGAGGAAGCGAGCCGGGCCCTGCACGACGCGGTGGTCCAGGCGGTGCGCAACGGCGGGGGCGCGGTGGTTCCGGCCTGGGCACCCCAGGAGGGGAGGACGGCCGGGCACTGACGAGCCTCGTCACAGGACACGTACCGGTGGCGGAAGCCCGCGTGAAGGATCCGAAAGAGTCGAAAACGGCGCACACGGTGCGGTGGAACCGGTGTGTCCACGACACGACGGCATTTCTGCCGCCACTGAGGGGCACAATCTTGCGGACCGGGCATCCTTGTGCGGACCCGGTGCTCCGCAAGGACAGTCATTCGACCGCGATTCGACGATCAGGAGGATTCACGTTGCAGGACATGTGGATCTACCCGCCCGGCATCGGCCATCGACCGGGACGGGACCTGACCGGCTTCACAGTGGAGACGCCGGACGGGATCCTCGGGCACGTCGACCGGCAGTCCGACGAGCCCGGCAGACAGCACCTGGTCGTCGACACCGGGGCCTGGGTCTTCGGGCGGAGCGTTCTGGTGCCCGCGGGGTTCGTCCGGCGGATCAACGCCGAGCAGCGGACCGTCACGGTCGTTCCCACCAAGGAGCAGATCAAGAACGCCCCGCCGTTCAGCAGGGACAGCGAGACGAGGGACGCCGGTTATCTCGACGGTGTGGGCCGCTACTACGCCGGACTCGACCTCTCGGAACCGCCCGCCGTGTGACGTCGGGACCTTCCCCGACCAGTACCGGCCCGCCGAGGCCGGAACGTGTGGGCCTCCCCGCGCGTTGGCAGGGTGACGCGGCCGCGACACGCGGCCGCCGGACGAACGACGCTCGACAGAAGCCGAGGTGGCACCAGTGGCAATGTGGGACCGGATCAAGGACCAGGCCAAGAATCTGCAGCAGGGCCAGGGCACCCGGAGCCCCGGCGGGCACGGAGCGGGTTCACGGTCCTCGGGCGGATCCCGCGCCCAGCTGGTGAACACGCTGAAGACCCAGCTCACCTCGCTGAAGACGGAGTTGAAGAGCGGGGCCTTCAGGGATGCCAGCATGGCGATGTGCGCCCTGGTCGCCGCCGCCGACGGGCATGTGGACCCGGCGGAGCGCCAGCACGTCGAGTCGCTGATCCTGGGCAACGACGTCCTGCAGAACTTCCCGGCGGACCAGCTGCGCCAGCGGTTCAACAAGCACGCCGACCAGCTCTCCGCCAACTTCCTGCTGGGCAAGGCGCAGGTGATGCAGGAGGTGGCCAAGGCGGCCAAGAAGCCCACGGAGGCCAGGGCCGTGATCCAGACCGGCATCGTCATCGCAGGCGCGGACGGCTACGTCGAGCCGTCCGAGCTGGAGATCATCCGCGAGGCCTGCGCCGTACTGGGGCTCTCCCCCACGGAGTTCGGCATCTAGCACTACTCCTGGCCGGCCGGGGCAGGCCCACGGCCCCGGCCGGCGAGTCATGGCTGCCGCACGGCTCGCATGGTGACGGCGACGGGATCGAAGGTGATCCGGGTCAGGGCGCCGTCGTCGGCCCACCGCACCTCGATGCCGTCGTCGTCCACGGTCACCGCGGCGACGGCGTCGGCAGCCGGAACGGCCCCGCCATCAGCATCGGAAGCGGTCTCCGGCTCGCCGCAGAGCACGGCCAGCGCCGCATAGACGCCGGTGCCCCGCGCCGGGGCGGTGAGCCTCGGCAGCACGGCCCACGGCGTGTACGCGGTCCCCTGCGGTGCGCGTACCTCGTCCTTCTCGAGCCAGCCGTGGAGCGGATACAGCGCCGAGTGCAGCGCCTCGTCCGGGCCGGTCGCCCAGCCCGTCTGCTCGACGCCGGCGCCGGGCGGGGCGCCGGTGACCCGGTGCACGCGCAGTTCGAGCCGGCCACGGGCGACGGTCACGCTCTCGACCCGCAGGCCGGGCACCATGGGCGGCCCCGAGGGGAACACCGGCCGGTGCCAGGACGCGGCCCAGCCCCAGCCGTCGCCCTGGCCCGCGCCCAGTGGGTGGATGCGGCGGCGGGCGCTGCGCACGCCGCCGACCACGAGCCCGAGGTGGTTGTCGGCGGTGTTGGCGGTGGACGTCGGACCGGTGCGGGTGGAGTACGCCTGACGGCCGTAGTGCGGATCGTCGTCGGCGGCCGACTCCCCCTCCTGCGGGCGCACATGGTCGCTGCCGTGGTTGTGCAGCCGGACGATTCCGTCGGCTCGGGTGCTCTGAACGAGCAGCCCGGGTGCGGGCAGTGCCAGCACCCGGTCCGGTCCCTCGCTCGGCGCGGCCTCTTCCGTGGCGGTCCACAGCGGATGCCCGGCAGGGGCGAGCAGACAGACGAATGCCTTGGAGGCCCAGTACGGGGACGCCGGCCCGGAGTAGTTCTGCAGCGTCTCCTCGTGCCGCCCGTGCCAGCCGAGGGTGAGCAGCCCGTCACGCCCGACCGCGCCGCGGTCGAGGAAGTAGCGCAGCGCGCCGCTGATCAGCCGGCGGGAGGCGCCCGGCTCGAGCGGCGTGCACCCGGTGACGGCCCCGAGGCCGACCGCGGAGGCGGCGGCGAAGCGGTAGGTGAGTGAGCGCCCGAAGTGGACGGGCGCCCCGTCCGAGCCGAAGAGGAGCCCGTAGCTCTCCAGGTGCTCGTGCAGGCGCTGGGCGTACGGGTCTTCCGCGGCGCCGGCGAGATGGCCGTCGAGCACCGGATACAGGTGCAGGGCCCAGCCGTTGTAGTGGTCGAACGCCCGGCCGTCGCCGTCGGCGTACCACCCCTGGCCGCGGTACCAGCTCTCCATCAGTTCGAGGGCGCGCTCGCGGGCTCGCGCGGTCTCCGCGTCGCCTCGGCCGACCGACTCCAGGAACCCGGCCACGGTGTACGGGAAGAGGTACCAGTTGTTGGGCGAGGGCACATGGCGCAGTGCGCCGCGAAGCCACTCCTCGGCCCGGTCCCGGACGTCCTCGCCGAGCCGGTCCCACAGCCAGGGCCTGGTCATCCGCAGGCCGAGGGCCACGGAAGCGGATTCGACCATGGGCTGGCCCGCGACATCGTGGCCGAGGATCACGGGCCAGGACTCGGTGTCGTCCCGGCCGGGGCTTCGGGTGCCGGCGGCGATCCCCTCGGCGTACCGCTCCAGCCATCCGTGCGGGTCGTGGCCGTCCGCTCCCGCGACCCGGAAGGCGGCGGCGAGGAAGGTGCGGGCGAATCCCTCGAGTCCGTCGGAGCGGACCCCGGAGGCGGAGGGGCGGCCGGGGAGGTCCAGCAGGGCGCCTCGCGGGGTCGACCACCGCCGGGCGGCCGCCAGGAGGCCGTCGGCCGCCGCCTCCCAGTGCTCACGGGTGTATCCGGTGTACGGGCTCAGGACCCGGTCGTCGCCGGGCAGTCCAAGGCTCATGCGAGACGGGCCAGCCTCTCTCGCAGAACGGGGTGGGCGAATTCCTCGCCGCCGGCCCAGCGGGCGACCTCCGCGACGGCGAGCTCGGCGAGCCGCCCCCACTCGTTGCCGAGCGAGCCGGCGATGTGGGGCGTGATGGTGACGTTGTCGCAGTCCCACAACGGGTGCTCGGGCGGCAGGACTTCGGGGTCGGTGACGTCCAGTACGGCGCGGATGCGGCCCTCGGTGGCCGCTTCGGTGAGGGCGTCCTGGTCGACGACGGCGCCGCGGGCCGTGTTGATCAGGACGGCGTCCGGCCGCATGGCGCCGATCAGTTCCCCGCTGACGAGACCGCGGGTGGCGGGCAGCAGCGGGGTGTGGACGCTGACCACGTCGCTGCGGGCGAAGAGTTCGCCGATGCCCACGGTCCCGACGCCGAGCGCGGTGGCGTCGTCCTCCTCGACGTACGGATCGTGCAGCAGCACCTCGAGGTCGTACGCGCGCAGCAGTTCGATCACCCGGCGGCCGATCAGCGAGGCGGACAGAATGCCGACCGTCCGGCGGTAGTTGCCGATGTCGCGCGGTGTGCCGAGCAGCGCGGGGCGGCGGCGCTGCGCGCGCAGTGTCCTCGCGCTCTCCAACGCGCGCTTGCCGCTGAGGAGGATCATGGCGACGGTGTACTCGGCCACCGGAAGGGCGTTGGCCGCGGCCGCGGAGGACACGGCGATGCCGCGTTCCCAGCAGGCGTCGGTGATGTGGCCGCGTACCGAACCGGCCGTGTGGACGACGGCACCCAGCCGGGGGGCGGCGTCGAGCGCAGCGCGGTCCAGCGGCGGGCAGCCCCAGCCGGTGACCAGGACCTCGGTGTCGTGGAGGACTTCGCGCGCCCGCCCGGTGGAGAAGTCGTCAAGGGCGGGGCCGGGCGCGAGATCGCACACGCCGGCGAGGGCGGCCAGGGCGGTGGGGTCGAGCACGGCGGCTGCCGCGTCCGGTGCCATGGCGAGCGCGGCACGGGGACGGGCGGAGCTGCCTGCGGCGGCACCGGCGGAGCGGGGCATCTCTCTCCTCGCGGGGTGGGCGTACGGGCCACGGCGCTGTCCGCCCACCATGGGCCCGACAGAAACCGCTTGTGAGGGGTGACAGTGGGAGGCCGGGCGACTACGGAGCGGGGGACACAGGCATCCTGAGCGACTGGTCGATCAAGGTCAATAGAACGATCGACGAAAACTCAAACGGTCGAACGATCAGACGCCAGATCCTGGGCGGATCCGCGGATCTGCAACGTGGGCAGCAGTTCGGTCCGTTGGGGCGGGGCGCCCGGCCGGGACAACCGCTGTACGAGCAGCTCGGCGGCCACCCGCCCCACAGCGGCCTTCGGCGGCGCGACGGCGGTGAGCGGCGTACTGCCGAAGGCCGCCACCACGTCGTCGTAGGCCACCACGGAGCAGTCCTGGGGCACCCGAACTCCGCTGTCGGCGAGTTGCTGCACCAGCATCAGGGCATCGACGTCGCCGTGCAGCACGGCGGCCGTGAAGTCGTGCTCCCGCAGCAGGCGGGCGAGCCCTTCGCCGGTGACGGGACCGCCCCCGTCACCGGTCCCCTGCCGCTCCGCCGGACCGGCGGCGCCGTCGGCGGCCTCCGAGGACGAGGCGCTCAGTACGACGGACCAGTCCTCGATCTCCTCCAGGCCCCCGGCGATCCCGGCGAAGGCCGAGCGCAGCGCCCGTGCCGTGGGGCTGTCGTCCCGCGCGGCCAGCACGATCCTGCGGTGCCCCAGCGACACGAGGTGGTCGACCGCGAGACGCATCCCGTACCAGTGGTCGGAACAGACGGAGTCCATGGCGTGCAGCGCGCTCCCGCGGGGCGGCCTGCGCTCCATCAGCACCGTGGGCACGTCAAGGCCCGCGAGCCAGGCGTGGCCGGCCTCCTCCTCGGCCACCGTGCGCCATCGCGGGGCGATCAGCAGTCCCCGCGCGCCGTCGGCCAAGGCGCGCTCCACGAGCGGACGTTCGGCTCCGGTGGCCTGCGGCGTGATGTGCAGGGCCACCCGTATCCCGGCGGCGTCGAGGACGGTACGGGCGCCGTGCATGGTCTCGTACAGATACGTGTGCCGCTCAGGGACGACGAGAGCCACCGCAGCGTCGCCCGCTCCATGGGAGGGCGCGGACCGTGGCGCCTGCGCCCGGGCCACGGAGTCGAGCGAACGGGCGACCCCGTGCCCGCGCCGCAGCTTGCCCGCCCTGGCGAGCTCTTCGACGTCCCGCCGGGCGGTCACGACCGAGACCTCCAGTTCGGCGGCGAGGTCGCTGACCCGCGCCGATCCTCTCGACCGCACCACAGCGAGGATCCGCCGCCGCCGCACCTCGCTCGGCTCCCGCATGCCCGTGGCCTCCCCTGCCGAGTCACCGCTGATCGTTCGACCGTTCGGCAGGACAATACCGATCACGGGCGTACGGGCACGGTCCCCGGCGAAAGCCGCTTCCGCGGGACCGGGGTGCGGCGGTCGGCGGCGCGGTCAGCCGGTGGACTCCTCCGGTGCCGGCGTCCCGGGCTGCCCGCCTTCGTCGTCAGGCGCTCCCCTCGGGCCGGCGCCTGCCTCGTCCATGTCGGGCACGTCTCCCCCGGTCTCCTCCGTCCGGGCGTCGCGGCCCTGACCTGCCTCCCGGTCCGGCGAGTCCTGTCCGGAAGACGGCTCCTCGTCCGTGCCGGCCTGCTGGTCGGGCATGTCACGCGGCAGCGGGGCCTCACTGTCCTCGAAACCCTCGGGCCGGTAGTCGTCGCTCATTCCGCATCCCTCGTCGAACGTCTCCAGTGGTGCCGGACGCTTGGCGGGTACCCGTCCGGGCGGCGCCGACACGGAGGCGGCACGGTCCGGGCAGCGGCACACCTGCGGTGTAGAAAGAACCATGCGAGCGATCACAGCCGACCGCTACGGCGGCCCCGATGTCCTGGAGTTCACCGAGACCGCTGATCCCAAGATCGCACCCGACGCCGTCCTGGTCCGTGTGAAGGCCGCCGCCGTCAATCCCGTCGACTGGAAGATCGTCGCCGGATACCTCGACCCGATCATGCACGCCCACTTCCCGCTCATCCCCGGCTGGGACATGTCCGGCGTCGTCGAGGCGGTGGGCCTGGACGCGACCGAGTTCTCCGTGGGCGACGAGGTCTGCGGCTACGTCAGGAAGGACGAGGTGCAGCACGGCACGTTCGCCGAGCTGGTCGCCGCCCCGGTCCGCACACTGGCGAAGAAGCCGTCCTCGCTCGACTGGCGGCAGGCCGCCGGCCTGCCGCTCGCGGGGCTCACCGCCCACCAGTCGCTGGCCCGCATCGGCGTGACGCGCGGCGACACCGTCCTGGTCCACGCGGCCGCCGGCGGGGTGGGCTCCTTCGCCGTACAGATCGCGGTGGCGCTGGGCGCCCGGGTCATCGGTACGGCGAGCGAGCGCAACCATGACTTCCTCCGCTCGCTGGGCGCCGAGCCTGTCGTCTACGGCGAGGGCCTCGCCGAGCGCGTACGCGAACTGGCGCCCGACGGGATCACCGCCGCCGTCGACTACGTCGGCGAGGACGCCGTGGAGGTCTCCCAGCAGCTGCTCACCGACCGGACCCGCGTCGCGTCCGTCGTGGACGCCTCGGTCAGACAGCGCGGCGGGCACCATGTCTGGGTGCGGCCGAGCACCGCCGATCTCACCGATCTCGGCCGGCTCGCCGACTCCGGGAGCCTCACCGTGAACGTCGACCACGCCCTGCCGCTGGCCGAGGCGGCCGAGGCGTTCCGGCTGAGCGCGGGGGGCCGCACCCGGGGAAAGATCGTGCTGGAGGTCGACTGAGCCTGCGGTTGCGGCCGGGTGGAACGGGCCGCACCCGGCACGCCTGTCGAACCGGGCGGCACCGGGGCACGGGCCGCTCCCGACCGGGCCGCACCGGAGTGCCGAAGCGCGGAGCAGGCGGACAGCGGGCGGAGCGTACCCACCGCTCTCTATCGTGGGAACCACCGGCACAAGTTCGTCAACGCTGGCGAAAACGGCCGGAAGAGGCCGCTTCCCGACGGCCTCCGGCCAGATTTCCTAGGAGGTCTGTCATGGCAGACGCGACCGAAGCGGCCCGATCCGACGTCCAGGCGGACGTGGCGCTCAAGGCGAAGCACCGCAAGATGTGGGCGCTGGGCGACTACCCCACCCTCGCCGGTGAGCTCATCCCGGAGCTGGGCACGACCCTGGTGGAAGCGTGCGGCGTGGGGGACGGCGACAAGGTTCTGGACATCGCGGCCGGGACGGGCAACGCCGCGATCCCCGCGGCGCGGGCCGGAGCCGATGTCACGGCCAGCGACCTCACCCCCGAGCTGCTGGAGGCGGGGCGGCAACAGGCCGGGAAGCAGGGTGTGGAGCTCGAGTGGCGCGAGGCCGACGCCGAGGCGCTCCCGTTCGGCGACGGCGAGTTCGACACCGTCATGTCCTGCGTCGGGGTCATGTTCGCCCCGCACCACGAGGCCACCGCCGGCGAACTGCTCCGGGTCTGCCGCCCCGGCGGGACCGTCGGCCTGCTCAACTGGACGCCCGAAGGCTTCATCGGGCAGATGTTCGCCGCCATGAAGCCGTACGCCCCACCGCCGCCTCCCGGTGCGAAGCCCCCGCCGCTCTGGGGGAAGGAAGAGCACGTCAGGGCGCTTCTCGGGGATGAGGTGACCGATCTCGAGATGCGCCGGCAGACGGTCCGGGTGGACCGCTTCGACCGGCCTGAGGCCTTCCGCGACTACTTCAAGGCCGTGTACGGGCCGACCATCGCCGTCTACCGCAACATCGCCGACTCCCCCGACCGGGTCGCCGAGCTGGACCAGGCGCTCGCCGAGCTGGCCCGCGAGCACGGCGGCGGCTCGGGAAGTTCCGGGATGGAGTGGGAGTACCTCCTGGTGACCGCCCGCCGGAGCGGCTGACCCACGACAGCGGGAGACCCCGCCGCGACGGGGGATGCGCGGCGGGGCCCGATGGGCGTATGCCCCGGCAGCGGAGATCCATGCGTCTTCCGCGCAGCGGGTCCGCGCCGCCCCGGCCCGGCCCGTCCCGACGTGGCCGTCCTCGGCGCGTCCCGCCCTGGGCGGGTCCGTCCCGGCTCTGCTCGTCCCGACACCGACTCGGCCGGCCCGGGCCCGTCCCGACAAGGCCGCTGCCGGCCCGTCTCCGCGAGCGCCCTGGGGCTCACGCGGCCCCGGCACGCGCGACCCGGCCCGTCACGACACAACAACTCGTCCGACCAACCGCGCGTCCTTGCCGGGCATCCGGCCCTGGGCCGGCCCGTCCCGGCTCGGCTCGTCCCGACACCGACTCGACCGGCCCCGGCCCGTCCCGACGCAACAACTCGTCCGACCAACCGCGCGTCCGTCCCAGGCACGTCCAGCCCTGGGCCGGCCCGGGTCCCGGCTCAGCTCGTCCGGCTCCTGCCGGTCCCGGCGCGTCCCGACAAGGCCGCTGCCGGCCCGTCTCCGTGAGCACCCCTGGGCTCGCGCGGCCCTGGAAGGCGCGGCCCCGACGCGTCACGACGCAACGGCTCGTCCGACCCGGGCACGTCCAGCCCGGGCACCTCCCACCCTGGGCCTGCCCGTCCCGGCTCGGCTCGTCCGGCTCCTCCCGGCACGCCGGCTCCGGCCCGTCCCGACAAAGCCGCTGCCGGCCCGTCTCCGCCAGTGCCCCGGGGCTCACGCGGCCCCGGCACGCGCGACCCCGACGCGTCACGACACAACGGCTCGTCCGACCAACCGCGCGTCCCGACAGGCTCGGCCGGCCAGGACCGCCCCGTCCCGGCACGCGCGGCCCCGGCACGCGCGGCCCCGGCGCGTCCCGACACAACGGCTCGTCCGACCAACCGCGTGTCCCGACAGGCTCGGCCGGCCAGGACCGCCCCCGTCCCGGCTCACGCGGCACGCGCGGTCTCGGCAGCCCGAGCGCCCCGCCCGCGACCGCCCCTGCCGCGGCACCCACGAAGGGCACCGCCCCTGCCGCGGCCTCAGCGACCGGCGGTCCTGCGCACGCACGCGGCGACCACGTCCCGGAGGCTCCCCGTCCGGTGCAGCAGTTCGCGCTGGAAACGGGCGCCGTTGCCGTCCGCGTGCAGCGCGGCGACCGCGTCCGCGGCACGGTCCGCGTCGCCGGTGCCCTTCAGCGCGTCGCCGACGTGGTCGAGCAGCGCCCGCACGACGTCGGCGGCCGGTTCCGGGCGCATCGTGATCGGGTGGATCAGCCGCTCCTCCAGGCCTGAGCGGCTCGCGCGCCACGCCGCCAGCCGCAGCAGGCCGACACCGTGCGCCACCGGCGGCAGGCCCTCCCGCCACTCGCGTGCCGCCGTTTCCACCAGCCCGCGGACGAGCGTGGCGACGAGCACGGTGGTCCCGGGGTCGAGGCAGACGTCCGCCACACGGATCTCCACGGTGGGATACCGGTGGGAGAGCCGGGCATCGAAGTAGATCATCCCCTGGTCGTGCAGGGCGCCGGTGCCGACCATCGCCTCGACCTGCTCGTGGTAGCGCTCGGCGGACCCGAACAGCTCCACCGGCCCCGCCGACGGCCAGCGCGCCCAGACCCGGCTGCGATAGCTCGAGTAGCCGCTGTCCTTGCCCTGCCAGAAGGGTGAGTTGGCGCTGATCGCCACGAGGACCGGGAGCCAGGGCCGGATGCGGTCGAGGACCGCGACACCCTCCTCGTCCGATTCGACCGCCACATGGACGTGGCAGCCGCAGGTGAGCTGTTCCTGTGTGGTCAGGCCGAACTCCTCCGCCATCCACCCGTACCGCTCGCCGCCCCACAGCGACGGGGTGACCGGCAGCGGCGAGGTGGCCAGCGCGGCGACCGCCGCGCCGAGGCGTTCGGCGTGGTGGGCGGCTTCGGCGCGCCGGCGGCCGATCTCGTCCGCGAGATCGTCCATCGACTCCTGCGGAACGGTGGCGAACTCGAGCTGCTCACGCTGGAGCTCCGCCTCGAACACCTCCCGGTCCTCGCTGCTCTCCCGCTCGGCGGAAGCGAGCACCGCCGCGGCCAGGGCACGCGGCTCGCCCGAGTCCGGATCCACGAGGAGCAGTTCCTCCTCCACACCCACTGTGCGCATTTCCCACCACTTTCCGAGGCCGAGGTCGAGATCTGTCGTGTGCCCGCTCATGGCAGCTCGATGCGCCGCCGTCCTCCGCCCCGGCCGCGAAGGTGCGGAACACCCGCCACGCCGGCGCCTCGACGGCGTGGCCGCCGCGTAAGCCGTCCCGGGCGGGGCAGGCGCAAGGACATGGCAGACATCGCAACGCTGCCGCGGCAGCTCACGCAGCGCATTCACTTCCTGGACCGCGCCGTGCGCGTGGCCCGCCGTCCGGGAGCGGGGGCGAGAGACCTGGCGGCCGGCTGTCCGCCTCCGGGCACGGAGCCGGCACCGTGACAGCGGGCCCCGCGGGCGCCGTGGCGATGGTGGTCGCGCTGCTGCTGCCCGTTCTGCTCCTCGGACTGGTACTCGCACTGGACCGCTACGAGGAGAGCCTGTTCCCGCCCCGGGCCCCACGTCCCCACACCCCGCGGCCCGGCCGCCGCTCGGGTGGCCGGCACGCGAGGCGCGGCCGTGCCCGCGAACAGCGCCCGAAAGCCGGTCCGCCGCAGTCGCCGGGGCCGTCTTCGCGGCGGGCCGCGCCCGCTCGCACCGCCCCGCCTGTGGGTGAGGCCGTGACGAGGTGATCCGCCTGCCCTACGGGTGGGACCCGTCAGTGCGCGGCTCTCACCCGGGACTGGGGCACCGCGCGTACGCGGCAGCCCCGTGCCCCGTTTGCGGGCATTCCTACGGCGCCGGAGGGTAGGCGGGACAGCCCGCCGAGGCGTACATCCGCAGCCGCGCCGGGACGTACAACCGCAGCAAGGGAGGAGTCCGCCGTGCCCGAGGAGAACCAGGAGGCCAGGGATCCGGGGTCCAAGCATCCGGAGCCGGAGTTCCCGAAGCAGGAGCAGCAGCACCCGGGCTGGACGGGCCCGATGGACCCGCCGCCGGATCACGGCGAGGAGAGCTATCGCGGCAGTGGTCTGCTGCGTGATCTGAAGGCCGTGCTGACGGGCGGCGACTCGGGGATCGGCCGCGCGGTGGCGCTCGCCTTCGCGCGTGAGGGCGCCGACGTGCTGTTCACCCACCTGCCGGAAGAGGAGAAGGAGGCGGAGGGGACACGGCAGCTGATCGAGGACGCGGGGCGCAAGGCGGTGGCGGTGCCGTGCGACATCCGCGAGGAGGAGCAGTGCCGGCGCCTCGTCGAGCGCGCGGTGTCCGAGTTCGGGCACATCGACATCCTGGTCAACAACGCCGCCTACCAGATGTCGCAGCCGGAGGGCATCGGCGCGATCACCACGGAACAGTTCGACCGCGTCATGCGCACCAACCTCTACGGCATGTTCTGGGTGTCGAAGATGTCCCTGCCCCACATGCCCCGGGGCGGCTGCATCATCAACTCCACGTCGGTGCAGGCCTACAAGCCGAGTCCGCACCTGCTCGACTACGCGATGACCAAGGGCGCGATCGTCACCTTCACCCAGGGTCTGGCGCAGATGGTGGCGTCCGACGGTATCCGCGTCAACGCCGTGGCGCCCGGGCCGGTCTGGACGCCGCTCATTCCCGCGACGATGCCCGACACCGCCGAGTTCGGCAAGAAGTCGCTGTTCGGCCGGCCCGCACAGCCTGCGGAGATGGCGCCCGCCTATGTCTTCCTCGCCTCCCCGCAGGCCGGTTACATCACGGCCGAGATCGTCAACGCGACGGGCGGGACCCCACTGCCGTGACCGCGGCTGCCGTCTTCGCGTGCCCGCTCGCCCGCTGACCGTGCAGGACGGCCAGCAGCCCGGCCACCGCCGTGGCGACGGCGTCCCGTGCGGGACCGAGGTACTTTCTGGGGTCCGCGGTCTCCGGATGGGCGTCGAGGTAGGCGCGGGCGGCGCGGGTGAACGCCTTGTTGAGGTGGGTGGAGACGTTCACCTTCGTCATGCCGGCAGCGATCGCTCTCGTGAGTCCCTCGTCGCCGACCCCGGACGATCCGTGCAGCACCAGCGGGACGCTCACGCTGTCCCGTAGCAGGGTGATCAGCGCGAAGTCGAGGACCGCGTCGCGGGTGAGCATGGCGTGCGAGCTGCCGACGGCCACCGCGAGGGCGTCGACGGCGGTGGCGGCGACGAACGCGCGGGCCTCGGCGGGGTCGGTGCGTACGCCGGGTGCGTGCGCGCCGTCCTTGCCCCCGACCTCGCCGAGTTCCGCCTCCACCCAGACGTTCCGTGCGTGGCAGTGGGCGGTGATCTCCGCTGTCGCCGCCACGTTCTCGTCGTAGGGGAGCTTCGAGGCGTCGAACATGACGGAGGTGAAGCCGAGTTCGACGGCCTGGTGCACGAGGCCGGGCGATTCCGCGTGGTCGAGGTGGACGGCGACGGGGGCGCTGGAGGCGCGGGCGACGGCGAGGGTCGCGAGCGCGATCGGTTCCAGCGCCCCGTGATAGCGGGCGGTGTTCTCGCTGATCTGCAGGATCACGGGCCGGCCGGCGGCCTCCGCGCCGGCGACGATGGCCTCCGCGTGCTCCAGCTGCACGACGTTGAACGCTCCGACGCCCACGCCGCCTCGGACCGCGGAGCGGACGATGTCCTCAGTGGGCGTGAGCGGCATGGACTTCCTCCACGGTGACGGTCGTACGGAAACGGCGTTCGTGTGCCTCAGGCATGGCTGTTCTCGAGCACGACGGACCGGGTGAGGTTGCGGGGCCGGTCGGGGTTGTGGCCGCGCGCTTCGGCGAGCGCGACCGCGAGGCGCTGGGCGCGCACGAGGTCGGCGAGGGGGTCCAGGTCCTGGGCGCTGTCCGTGCATCCGGCGACCAGCGTGCCGCCGACCCGTGCGACGTCGTCGGCGAGGCCGTGCGGAAGCCGTCCGAAGGCCCATGCCACGCGCCCCGGGCCGGTGATGCTGATCGGCCCGTGCCGGTACTCCATCGCCGGGTAGGCCTCGGTCCAGGCGCCTGCCGCCTCGCGCATCTTCAGTCCGGCCTCGAGCGCCAGGCCGTAGGTCCAGCCGGTGCCGAGGAAGGTGAACTGCTCGGCGGCGCACAACCCGGGGTCGAGGGGTTCGAGAACGGCCCGCTCGGCGTCCTCGATCGCCCGGTCGAGGGGGCGTACGCCGCCGGGCAGGGCGTCCTCCGCCTCCAGGTGGGCGCGCAGCAGTGCGAGGTTGGCGGTGGCGAACCTGGTCTGGACGACGGACTCCTCGTCGGCGAAGTCCAGGACGGCGACCGCGTCGGCCGCCTGCATGACGGGCGTCGTGGGGTCGGCGGTGATCGCGCCGCTGGGGACGGTGCCCTTCACCCGCCGCAGCAGGTCCAGTACCTCGGTCGTGGTGCCCGACCTGGTGATGGCGAGGACGCGGTCGTAGCGGCGGCCGTGCGGGAACTCTGAGGCCGCGAACGCGTCCGTCTCACCGTGGCCGCCGCTCTCACGGAGCGCGGCGTACGACTGGGCCATGAACCAGGACGTTCCGCAGCCGACGACCGCGACGCGCTCGCCCCGGCGGGGAAGGGCGGCGGCGTGTCGCGGCAGTGACCGGGCCGCCTGACGCCAGACGTCGGGCTGGGAGGCGATCTCGGCCGAGGTGCGGGAGGAACCGTGGGGTGTCAAGGTGACGAACTCCTTCGTGCGGGGTGGCGGGACGGCAGCGGCGTACGGGACGGGCGGCGGGGCGACTGACGGCGCCGGGACCGGTCCGCTTCACGGAGCGGGCGGCAGGAGCGGACACCACCCGGCTTTCGGCGACGGCGAAGAGCGCGACCGGCTCCATGCGCGTCCCGGTACGTCGTCACTACGGCCTCCCTCGCGCCGACCGGCGGTGCTTGCATGATGCTGCACGATCAATGGTATTTCCGAGCATCTACAAGCACACACTTTGCGCAGTATCCAGCAGCGTGCCGCCCCCGGGCAAGTGCCCGCTCCGCGTCCCTTAGCGTGTGAGAGCGCAGGATCCAGGCCCCGGAGGAGTCCGTCACATGTCCAAGCACGAGCGGTGGAGCAGATTGCTGGAGTTGCTGGCCGCCGAGGGGAAGCTGGAGGTCGAGGAGGCCGCGACGACCCTCGAGGTCTCGCCCGCCACCATCAGAAGGGACCTCGACGAGCTCGCGGAGCAGCAGATGCTCGTCCGCACCCGGGGTGGCGCCGTCGCGCACGGCGTCTCCTACGAGCTTCCTCTGCGCTACAAGTCCTCCCGGCACGCCTCCGAGAAGCAGCGCATCGCCGCGGCCGTCGCCAAGCTGATCGGCGAGGGTGATGTCGTGGGCCTCAACGGGGGCACCACCACGACCGAAGTGGCGCGGGCCCTTGCGCTGCGGGCCGCCGGCGGCGGGCGGCGGGAGCTCTCCGACGTCACCGCGCCTTCGCTGACCGTCGTCACCAACGCGCTCAACATCGCCGGTGAGCTGGCCGTACGCCCCCAGATCAAGATCGTGGTCACCGGGGGTGTCGCCCGGCCCCAGACCTACGAGCTCGTCGGCCCGCTGACCGTGGGCGTACTGAACGAGGTCGTCCTGGACGTGGCGGTCCTCGGGGTCGACGGCGTCGACCCCGAGCTGGGACTGATGACGCATCAGGAGGACGAGGCGAGCATCAGCCGGCTGTTCGCCGAGCGGGCGCGACGGGTCATCGTGGTGACCGACTCCTCGAAGATGGGCCGGCGTGCCTTCGCCAGGATCTGCGGCCTGGACCGCGTCGATGTACTGGTGACCGATTCCGCGCTCCCCTCCGAGACGGCGGCCCGGCTCAGTGAGGCGGGCATCAAGGTCCACGCCGTCTGACCACGCGGTCCCCGGGCCCGTGCGGTCGCACGGCGGACCCGGGGATGTCACGCGCTGAGCGCTCAGGGAGCGATGGCCATGTCGAAGACGTGGATGTTGCCGTTGCCCGGCAGGACCACGAAGTCGACCTCCTTGGCCGCGTCGAGCGGGATCGAGTGGGCGAAGATGCGGTAGGCGATGCCCGCGTTCCCGTATCCGTTCTGCCGGTTGCGGCCGTCAGAGGACGCGACCAGCGTCGCACCGTGGGCGTTCGCCGGGTCGAAGGACCAGTTGGGGAAGCCGAACGAGCCGGTGCCGGTGGTGCCGTCCTTGTAGTAGACGGTGGCCGTTCCGGTCGCGCCGCTGCCGACGCCGGAGCCGAGGAAGACCAGCTTGCCGCCCCGGCCGTTCAGCGTGACGGCCTGGCCGGCGCTCGAGACGTTGCCCTTGGTCCCGGCGGCCGCCTCGGGCCAGGTCAGTTCCGCGCCCAGCGCCCGTACGGTCGCGCCGGGGGTCAGGCCGACGTCGGCGAGCTTCTGGGCGGAGAAGCTGTTGCCCCCACCGTCGTAGTTGCCGGGGGTGGGGTCGGACTCGTCGGTGACGCCGACGTTGTTGTAGGCGTCCGCGAGGTCCGCCAGCGGTGTGCCGCTGCGCTGGGAGCGGGTGGCCGTCGCCGTTCCGGCTCCGTCCCCGCCCTTGTAGGTCGCCGTGGCGGTGAAGGTCCGTACGGTGAATCCGGCCCGCGGCTCCGGCACCTGGATGCGGAACTCGGCGGCGGCCGTGGCGCCGGCGGCGAAGGTGCCGTCCACGCTGCGGACCGACGGCTGTACGGCCCAGCCCACCGGCCCGGCGAACGACACCTCCAGGGACCGCATGCGGTCGGGTCCGGCGTTCTTGACGGTCACCTTCACCGTCGATATGGCCGGGCCCGCGAGGTCCACGGGCGCTATCGTCACCTCGGTCCGTGCGGGAGCCGGCGCGGGCTCCGGTTCGGCGGCGACCGCGGCGGGGGCGGGAACGAGCAGCACCGCCGCCACCGCCATGGCTCTGAGGGTTCCGATCCGTCCGGCTGATCTCACTGTCTGCTCCTTCTGTCGGTCGGCCCGAGTGGTGAACTCAGGCGACGGGGGGCATCTCTGAGGTACGGGAGTCGAGGCCCATGCGCAGATTCACCCAGGAGCCCCGGGTGAAGTCGGGGACCTCGACCGGACGGCCGCCGGCCGCGAGGGACTTGACGCTGAGCGGTACCGGCGCGCACCAGGCGGCGGAGTCGTAGACGTCGATGTCGGGGACCAGTCCGGCCCGCATCAGCTGGACGGTGCGCCACTGCAGGACGTAGTCCATGCCGCCGTGGCCGCCGTTGTTCGCGGCGTCGTCGCCGATCTTCTTCCAGAGCCAGTGGTCGAACTCCTTGCGGTAGGTGTCGAAGTCGCGCCAGGAGTGCCCGCCGTGGTCGGGCTCGACGTAGATGCGTCCGCCGGTGGTCGAGGTGCCCGCGTAGTCCTCGAAGATGCCCCGGCTGCCGGCGAGGGAGTTGATGCGGCTGTACGGCCGGGGTGAGCTGACGTCGTGCTCGGCCCTGATGACCCGGCCCTTGGCCGTGTCGATCAGGCAGGTGACCAGGTCGCCGTTGATGTAGGTCTCCTGCCACGACGGGTGCGAGCGCGGGACGAAGCGCTCGCGGTAGTCGGCGAGTCCCTTGGGTTCGGTCGCGGTCGCGCGCAGCACCGTCATCCGGTCCCCGCGGTTGATGTCCATGGCCGCGGCGATCGGTGCCAGACCGTGCATCGCGTAGAAGGAGGCGGTGCTGCGGGTGTGCCACAGGCGGCGCCAGGCGTCGGTGTAGTAGGTGTCGGAGAACAGCAGGGCCCGCAGGTCGTGCAGGTAGCCGCCGTGCCCGTTGGTGACGTCGCCGAAGAGCCCTTCGTGCGCCATCTTCAGCATGGCGAGTTCGTTGCGCCCGTAGCTGCAGTTCTCGGAGAGGATCAGGTGCCTGCGGGTCCGTTCCGAGGTGTCGACGAGGTCCCAGAGCTCGTCGAGTCCGGTGGCGATGGGCAGTTCGACGATGACGTGCTTGCCGGCCAGCAGCGCGGCCCTGCCCTGCGGGTAGTGGAACTCCCAGGGTGTGGCGATGTAGACGAGGTCGATGTCGTCGCGCTCCAGCATCCGGGCGTAGGACTCGTCCGAGCCGCCGTACTCGGCGGGGCGCGGCCTGCCCGTGGCGACGAGGCGGTCGGCGGTGCGCTTCGCGCGCTCGGCGCGGATGTCGCAGACGGCGGTGACGGTGCAGCCGGGTACGACGGACCAGCCCTCGCTCATCCCGTGGCCCCGGTTGCCGAGTCCGATCACTCCCACACGGACGGTCCGGTGGGGCTCGAAGGCGACGTCGATCATCGACTTCTGGCCCGGCCTGCGCCGCGGTGCCGGGTCGACGGCGGTGGCGGAGTCGGTGGCGGGGGCGGCCTGTGCGGAGCCGACGCCTGCCGCGAGTGCGCCGGTGGCGAGGGCTCCTCCCAGGAGCAAGCGGCGTGAGACTGCGGGAATTTCGGGCATATGGAACGCTCCTCGGTCCGCGATCGGCATCACTGGCGGGGAAGACTCTGGCGGGATCGTCACGCGGGTGTCAATGGATGCTCGTAAGTACGCCGTTACGAACAAGAACAAGCACCGAACCGCCGCTGGCGCAAGAAGTGACAACCCGTCAACTTTGTTCGCCCACACCCCGAAGTCGAGCCGCCATGCCGTCACTTCACCTCTGTGGCGGCAAAGTTTGTTCTCAGTGATGACGAAGTATGGACAGCGTCAGCAAAAGGCTCCTAGGGTTTGCGGCGCACTCCTGTGTGAGCCTTCGCTCACCGCACTGCGTTCCCTCGAACCTCCGGATCGGCAGCGGCCGATCGCGGCCCCGCGTTGTGGTCCACGTTCACCACCGTTACGTGCTCCCGCCGCCAGGGAGCCCGGGAGGATGCATGAATCCACGGTTGCGCCAACGACTTCGCAGACGGACGACCGGCCTGGTCGCCGCCTCCTTCCTGGCCGGCTGCCTCATATCGCCGCCCGCCTCGGCAGCGGCCGGCGCCGCGGAGGACCTGCCCCCGCAGGAACCCGGCGTCACACTGCGCGTATTCGACATACAGCTCCCCATGAGCAAGATCTGCTCCATCAAGCCGGGACAGACGCCGAACGTCGACAAGCTGATGCCCACGATCGACTGGAGTTCCACCGACGACTTCGGCGTCGGCGACAACTTCGTCTCCCAGGTGATCGGCAACATCGACGTCCCCCAGGACGGCTCCTACACCTTCCGGCTGACCAGCGACGACGGCTCACGGCTGCTGATCGACGAGCGGCCGGTCATCGACCACGACGGCCTGCACGGCGCCGAACCCAAGGACGGGACGGTCACGCTGACAGCGGGTCACCACGCCCTGCGTATCGACCACTTCGACCGTACCGGCGGCCAGCAGGTCACGCTCGCCTGGCGTCCCCCGGGCGCCTCCGACTTCTCCGTCGTGCCGAACTCGGTCCTGAGCACCGACGCCGGTGTCGTACGTGTGACCGCGCCGGGCCGCAAGGAGTGCGAGAGCGGGACCGACTCGCCCGGCGACGGCCTGCCGCTGACCGGGGTCCACCCCGGCTACGACCTGACCGACCTCCGGCCGGCCGGCTTCGAGCCGCAGATCACCGGCATGGACTGGCTGCCCGACGGCCGGCTCGCCGTCACCACGTGGGGCGGCACCGACAACACCGCCGGCGAGGTCTACCTCCTCGGCAACGTCACCCATGACACCGGGCCCGACAAGGTGACCGTCAAGAAGGTCGCGAGCGGCCTCAAGGAACCGATGGGCATCAAGGCCGTCGACGGCAAGATCTACGTGTCGCAGAAGCACGAACTGACCGAGCTCAGCGACGTCGACGGGGACGACGTCATCGACGAACGGCGCACAGTGGCGACCTGGCCCTTCGGCGGGAACTTCCACGAGTTCGCCTTCGGCCTGCTGTACCGCAAGGGGTTCTTCTACCTCAACCTGTCCGTGGCCATCAACTACGGCGGTGCGACGACCGATCCGCAGCCCGCGCGCAACCGCGGCACCACGGTCAAGGTGAACGCGAAGACCGGCGAGGTGTCGTACGTCGCCGGCGGTCTGCGCACCCCGAACGGCATCGGCTGGGGCCCGGGCGGCGACATCTTCGTGACGGACAACCAGGGCGGCTGGCTGCCGGCCTCCAAGCTCGTGCGGATCAAGCAGGACCGCTTCTTCAACCACTTCACGAACCCGGACGGCCCCTTCGACGCCAACCCGGTGAGCAAGCCCGTGCTGTGGCTGCCGCAGAACGAGATCGCGAACTCCCCCAGCACACCGCTCCACCTCACGACAGGCCCCTACGCGGGGCAGTTGTTGTTCGGCGACGTGACCTACGGCGGTCTCCAGCGCGCCTATCTGGAGAAGGTGAAGGGCCAGGACCAGGGCGCCGTGTTCCGGCACACCCAGGGACTCGAGGCGGGCGTCAACCGCATCAGCCAGGGCCCGGACGGCGCCATCTACGCCGGCGGTCTGGGCGCGGGCGGCAACTGGGGCCAGGAGGGCAAGCTCACCCACGGCCTGCAGAAGCTGACACCGAACGGCGACGACGTCTTCGACATCCTGGCCATGCGCGCCAAACGGAACGGCTTCGAGCTGGAGTACACCCAGCCGCTGTCCCAGGCGACGGCCGACAAGCTGGCCGCCGGCTACCAGGTCGAGCAGTGGCGGTACGTCCCCACACCCCAGTACGGCGGCCCGAAGGTGGACGAGGAGAAGTTGGCCGTGCAGTCGGCCGCACTGTCCGCCGACCGCAAGAAGGTCACCCTCGTCATCCCCGGCCTCAAGCCCGACCGGGTGGTCCATGTGCGCTCACCCCGTCCGTTCAGTTCCGCGAGCGGCGAGGCGCTGTGGAGCACGGAGGCCTGGTACACACTGAATGCCATGCCCGGCAGACAACCTGAGGTCACCCTCTACGAGGCCGAGGAGGCGCGGCTCGCGGGCGGCGCCGGCACGGACACCGAGCACGCCGGTCACTCCGGCAGCGGCTTCGTCGACGGATACGGCACCGAAGGCGCCTCGACCACCTTCGACGTGAACGTCGAGGAGGCCGGCACGTACGACGTCGGTCTGCGTTACGCCAACGGGCCGCATCCCTTCACCGGCACCAAGACGGTGAGCGTGTACGTGAACGGCACGAGGACCGGACAGACGCAGCTGCTCAGCACGGGCGAGTGGAACAAGTGGTCCACCCGGACCGAACAGCTTCCGCTGCGCGCCGGCGCCAACACCATCAGCTACCGGTACGACAGCGGCGACACCGGGCACGTCAACCTGGACATGATCACCGTCCATCCCCATGGAAGCCGTGTGGTCCTGTTCGACGGGGCGGACCGGTCGGCCTGGCAGCAGACCGACGGGCGCACCGCGCAATGGCCGCTGACGGACGGCGCGATGGAGGTCTGCTGCGGCGACATCCGCACCAAGCAGGCGTTCGGTGACTTCAAACTGCACACCGAGTTCTGGCTGCCGGTGCTCCCGCCGGACGTGACGGGGCAGGACCGGGCCAACAGCGGCGTGTACCTCCAGGACCGCTACGAGATCCAGGTGCTCGACTCCTACGGCGCGCCCCCCGCCGTCGACGGGGCGGCCGCGATCTACCAGCGCAAGGCGGCGGACGTCAACGCGGCTAAGCCGCCGGGCACATGGCAGACGTACGACATCACCTTCCGGGCGGCGCGTTTCGACGAGGCCGGCAGGAAGACGCAGGACGCCCGCGTGACCGTCGTGTGGAACGGCGTCACGGTCCATGACGACGTGGCCGTGGCGGGCCCGACCGGGGCGGGAGCACCGGAGGGGCCGACGGCGGGCCCGATCCGTCTCCAGGACCACGGGAGCAAGGTCCGGTACCGCAACATCTGGATCGAGCCCCTGTCGTAGGACGCGGAGGTGAGGGCGGCGGCCGTCCCGGGTTCCGGGACGGCCGCCGCATCCGTCGTCACGGCGCCGGCCTGATGCACGGACGCCCCGCTACGACGTCCTGATGCCGAGCCACTGCCCGGCCGCGCCCAGCAGCGCCCGGACGCCGAGTTCGATGGTCGGGTCCTGGAGGGGCGCGTACTGCGGTGAGTGGTTGTAGGCCACCCCGGGCGGCAGCCCTCCGCCGACGAGGGAAGCGGGGTCCGGGTCGGGGAACAGTCCCGGGTCCGCTCCGCCGAAGTGCCAGAACACCGAAGGCACCCCCATGGCCGAGCCGAACGCGCCGAAGTCCTCGCTGCCCATGATCGGCTGAGGCAGCGTCCAGACCTGCTCCTTCCCGAGCACCGATCCGAGTCCCGCGACCGCCGTGGCGGTGGCGTCCGGGTCGTTGAGGGTGAGCGGGAAGCTGTTGAGGGAGGTGAACTCGGGCTCCTTCGGCGTGTCGGCCGCGAGGGCCTCCGCCCGTACGATCCGCTCGACGGCCGCGAGTACCCGGGTGCGGACGGCGGGGTCGGAACTGCGGATGTTGATCTTCATTTCCGCGGTGTCCGGGATGATGTTCTCCTTGGTCCCGCTGTGCAGGGACCCCACGGTGACGACGGCGGCCTGGTTCGCCCCCACTTCGCGGGAGACCACCGTCTGGAGACGCATCACGACCGCCGCGGCCATCACGACCGGATCGACGGTGTTCTCCGGTGCCGACCCGTGGCCGCCCCGGCCGAAGAGCCGTACGGCGAAGCTGTCGGAGGCGCTCATGACCGCGCCCGGTCTGGTCGCGGCGGTTCCGGCGGGAATGGGCCCGACGTGCTGTGCGAGGCACACGTCCGGGCGCGGGAAGCGTTCCGCGAACCCGTCGTCGATCATGGCCTGCGCCCCGCTGACCTCCTCGGCCGGCTGGAAGACGGCGACGACGGTGCCCCGCCAGGCGTCCCGGTCGGCGGCCAGCAGAGCCGTCGCGCCGAGCAGACAGGTGACGTGCATGTCGTGCCCGCAGGCGTGCATGACGGGCACTTCGTTGCCGTCGGCGTCGACCCCGGTGCGCGTGGAGGCGTAGGGCAGGCCCGTCGCCTCCAGCACGGGCAGGCCGTCCATGTCCGCCCGGAGCAGGACGACGGGCCCGTCCGACACTCTGAGCACGCCGACCACGCCGGTACCGCCGACGCCCTCCGTCACGTCCCAGCCCTGCTCCCGCAGCCACCGGGCGACGATGCCCGCCGTGCGCACCTCCTGGAAGGACAGCTCAGGATGGGCGTGGAGGTCCTGGTAGAGCTCGCGCAGCGCGGGGAGTCGTGCGTCCAGTCCGGCGAAGACAGATGGTGTCCCGGTCACGGGTGCGTCCTTTCCACGGCGGGTCGTCAGACGTACGCACCCACTGTCTCAGCCGGCGGCGTCCTGCCGGGGTGGGGCGGGCGACTCCTTGATGAACCGGCGCAGTTCGGCGCACAGGGCCCCGGGGTTGTCGAGCTGGACGAGGGTGCGGGCGTCCGGGATCTCGACGTACTCGCCGCGTGGCAGCAGGTCCGCGAGCCGGCGGCCGGTCGCGTGCGGCATCATGCGGTCCTTCGCTCCCCACGCGACGAGCGCGGGCCCGCGGAAGCCGCGCAGGCGCTCGGCCGCCCGCAGGTAGGTGTCCTTCCGCGTGCTGTGGAGGAAGGCTGCGAAGTCCCGCCGGATCCTCTTGTCGGTGAGCAGGGGCCCGTACCAGCGGCGGACGAGCCCGTACGGGATCGGGTGCTCCGCCATGCCGCCGAGCGAGTTGGGCAGCCGGACCAGGAGAGGCACCCGGAAGGTCTGGAGCAGCAGGAAGATGCCGCCGGGGACCCGGCTCAGGACCTGAAGCATCCTGCCCTGCACGCCGGGCGGGTAGTTCTCCAGCGCCTCGCAGGAGGTGAGGACCAGCCGGTGGACGCGCTCGTCGCGTACCCCGACGAGCAGCTGGGCCGTACCGGCGTCGTTCTGGACCAGGGTGACGTCCCGCAGGTCGAGCCGTTCGAGGAACTCGGCCAGCAGGTCCGCCACGCCCTGTGCCGACAGATCGGCGTCCGGGCGCATCGGCCGTCGGTGGCTCCCCATCGGCAGGACGGGGACCACGACCCGGAAGTCGGCGCGAAGGCCGTCCACGACGGCGTGCCACACCGACTCGTCGAAGCCCAGTCCGTGCAGCAGCACCACGGTCTCGCCGCTTCCGCCGGTGTCCGTGTACTCGACGGTCCCGGCGCTCAGCTCGATCGCGCGCACCGGGCTCAACTCGATCTCATGCATCGGCATCCCCTATTGGATCGATCGATCTAGTGAGAGAATAGCCGAGATGAGAACGACAGGCGACACACGAGCGCGCATCCTGGACGCCGCCACCGAACTCTTCCGGCGGCAGGGCTACGCGGCCACGGGCATGAAACAGATCCTCACGACGGCCGGGGCGACCTACGGGTCCGCCTACCACTTCTATCCCGGCGGCAAGACCCAGCTCGGCGAGGACGTGGTCCGCACCTCGGGCGCCGCCTATCTGGCGCTGATCGGCGAGCTGTTCCAGGACCGGGCCGCCGACCCGGCGGAGACGACCGCCCGGGCGTTCACCGGGGCGGCGCAGACACTGCTCGACCTGGATTACGCGGACCCCTGCCCCATCGCCACCATCGCCCTGGAGGTCGCCGGGACCAACGAGGCCCTGCGGGTGGCCACCGCGGAGGTGTTCGATTCCTGGACCGACGCCCTCGCCGCCTTCTACGGCTCCTTCGGCATCGCCGAGTCCCGCGCCACGGCACGGTCGGTGATCGCACTGCTCGAAGGCGCCTTCATGCTCGGCCGCGCCGCGCGCTCCACGGCCCCGGTCCTCGACGCCGCCCCCGCGGCGGCCGCGATCGTCCGTGCCGCCGCCGGCCGGTCCCCCCTCTCCGGCCGCACCGAAGGGGAGACTTTGTGATCGTCGTCGCCGGTGAGGCGCTGATCGACCTCGTGCCGCAGACCGGCGGTGAGCTGCCTGCTCCCCTGCTGCCCGCCCGCGGCGGCGGCCCCTACAACACCGCCGTCGCGCTCGGCCGGCTCGGCGCCGACGTCTCCTTCTGCTCCCGGATCTCCACCGACGCCTTCGGCGAGTCGCTCATCGGGCGCCTGCGCGAGGAGGGAGTGGACACCGCACTCGTGCAGCGTGGCCCCGAGCCCACCACGCTGGCCGTCGCGGCGATCGGCCCCGGCGGCTCCGCGGCCTACACCTTCTACGTCGAGGGCACCGCGGACCGGCTCTTCACGGTGCCGCCCGAGCTGCCGGCCGCCACGCGCGCCCTGTCGCTCGGCACCTGCGCACTGGTACTCGAACCGGGCGCGAGCGCGTACGAGGAGCTGATGCGACGGGAGGCGGCGCGCGGCGTCTTCATCGCGCTCGACCCGAACATCCGGCCCGGCCTCATCCCGGACGCGGACGCCTACCGGGCGCGGTTCAGGAGCTGGCTCCCGCACGTGTCGATGCTCAAGCTGAGCGAGGAGGACGCCGACTGGCTGGGGAACGACGTCGGCACCTGGCTCGCCGCGGGGCCCGCGGCGGTGGTGCTCACCCATGGCGGGGACGGGCTCACGGTCCTCACCCGGGAAGGCGACCGGCTCTCCGTCCCCGGCGAGCGGGTCCGTGTCGTGGACACCATCGGGGCGGGCGACACGGTGAACGCGGCGCTCCTGCACGCCCTGTCCGAGCGGGACCTGCTGTCGCCCGGTGCCCTCGGTCAGCTGCCGCCTGCCCGCTGGCGCGAGGTGCTGGGATTCGCGGCCAGGGCCGCGGCGCTCACCTGCACGAAGGCCGGCGCCGAACCTCCCTACGCCCACGAACTGCGGGACGACGGCGACGGGCCTGCCGCGGGAGGCTCGTGACGGTCCGGCAGCTCCGAAAAACGGCTGCAGGCAGCTCGCCGAACGCCTCAACCGGCGCGAAACCCGGCCGTCGCGGAGCCAAGCTTGTCGGATGAGCTGATTGACCGGTCACCAATTGAATTCTGAACACAGCACGCGAATTACGCTGAGCGACTCTCACGCCTCGGGTGTACGTTCGAAGTAGTTCCATTTCGGCATGCCGACCGCCGAGCCTCGGAGGTCTGAAATGGCAGACACACTTCCCAACCCGGCAAGCGACGACACGACCCGATTCGAAGCCGCGCCCGACCCGGACGGCACATTGATCCCGGTGCCGTCACAGGCGCCGCAGGGCAAGCCGATTCGAGACGATGCACGGATCACGGTCAGTCCACGTCAGGAGCGCGGCTACTACGTACAGATCTACAACGGTCCGCCCGACCCGCCGAGTGAGGTCGAAGAATCCCTCAGCGAGTTCCTCTCGGACCTCCTCACGGAGACCGGTCAGAAAGCAATAGAGGACGCGCTCTTCGTGGGGGCACCTGCGGTTCTGGAATTCCTCGCTTCGGCCGCAGGCGTGTTGGCGTCCGTTCTCACCACCTCGCCCTTGCTGCACGAACAATTCTTCAGGGGTGTCATGGATGACGGGACGGCCGTCACTTATGTGGTGCTCACCCCCAAGGATTAGGCGATCTCCGCTCCAGGATCACGCGGAAGGGCCGCCGGACCGGCCGATGGCGTGATCCGCCGGCTCCCCGGCCGGGGCCCTTGTTCGCGGGCCCCGGCCGCGCGCTGGTGTACGCGCACGATGGGGGCCGAGCCGGGCTGTTGGTGGTGAGGAGGCAGCAGGCGGGTTCGACGCCGCTTCACGGATGTCCCTGATCGGACCCGCTCGCTGCGCCGTCGCGTGGTCGCCGCCTTACGCTCAGGGCTTGCGACGCCGTCGGACGCACACGGCCCCTCAGGCGCAGGACGCCCCGCTCCATGCGCTGCGGCAGCTCCGGGCAGAGCCGAAGGCCCCTACGGAACTTCCCGCCGGTGGCCCAACCCCAGGGTGTCCGGCGCCTTGTGGACGCGCCGGAGCGGGGTACCCGCGTTAGGGTCGCCGATGAGGCGCGGCAGCCACGCCCGTGGGGGGATCCTTCGCAGCAAGCGAGAGAGGACGCCAGGACATGGCACACGGCGGGAACGTCATCCAGGAACTGACGGCCGACCACCGAGAGGTCGACCAGATGTTCGCCGAGATCGAGGCCCAGGCCGCCGGAGACCCGCGGCGCCGGGAGCTGGCGGACGAACTGACCAAGGAACTCGTCCGGCACTCCGTCGCCGAGGAGGAGTACCTCTATCCCGCGGTCCGCCGCTTCGTCGACGACGGCGACGACCTGGCGGACGAGGAGATCTCCGACCACGCCCAGGTCGAACGCATGCTCAAGGAGCTCGAGGGCTGCAAGGCCGACGATCCCCGGTTCGACACCCTGATCACCCAGCTGAAGTCCGCCGTCACCTCGCACGTCGCCGACGAGGAGAAGCGGCTGTTCCCCCTGCTCGCCGAGTCGTGCAGCGCGGACCTGCTGATGGAGCTGGGCGACAAGGTGCGCACCGCCAAGCAGAGCGCCCCGACCCGCCCGCACCCCTCCACCCCGCACACCGCCCAGGCCAACAAGCTGCTCGCCCCCGGCATGGGCATGGTGGACCGGGTCCGCGATCTCCTCACCGGGCGCGCCACCGGCTAGGCGCCCGGCCCGTGCCACGCGCCCGTACCGCCCGCACCCGCATACCCGACCGCACCGCGTACCCGGCCAGTCCCGGGTACGCGGTGCAGCTCGTTCAGACCTGGACGCCCGGAACGCCGTCCTCCACGACCACGCTGGCGCGGGTCGAGACGGGAGCGCCCGGCCTGGTCACGTACGGCAGGACGCGGAAGTCACTGGTCCAGCGCCCGGGTTCGACCCGCACCCGCACGTAGCCACGCTGGCCGTTGAAGAACTTCATGTGCGGGTTGGCCGCGAGGAACTTGGTGCCCTCTGCCGTCATGTCGGCGCCGTCGCCGCCGCTGGTGACGGACGTTCCGACGAACTCACTGCCCACGGTCGCCGACCCGGGGTCCTCGTAGTCGCGCTTGAGGTCCCACGCGTAGTTCTGGTGGCGGTCGCCGGTGATCACGACGAGATTGCGCACGCCCCGGCCGTCCGCCTCGGCGAGAAGGCGGTTCCGCTCCGCGACGTAGCCGTCCCAGGGATCCATCCACACCGTCGTGCCCGGTCCCGGGTCGTGGTCGGTCTGGCCCATCGGCGCCTGGTTGCCCAGCACCTGCCAGCGGGCGGCGGACCGGCTGAAACCGTTCAGCACCCACTCGCGCTGACGGTCGCCGAGCAGGCTGCGGTCCGGGGCGAACCGGTCGGCGCAGTCGGCGGAGAGGCCGTCGCCGCAGGGCTGGTCGTCGCGGTACTGCCGGGTGTCGAGCATCGTGAAGTCGGCGAGCCTGCCGTAGGAGAGCCTGCGGTACATCTGCACGTCGGGGCCCTGCGGCAACTGGGCGCGGCGCAGCGGCGCGTGCTCGTACAGGGCCTGGAACGCGGCCGCTCTGCGCTGTGTGAACGCCTGCGGGTCCTGGTCCTTCTCGGGTATGCCGTCGGCCCAGTTGTTCTCGACCTCGTGGTCGTCGAAGGTCATGATCCACGGGAAGCGGGCGTGCGCCTGCTGCAGCGGGGCCTCGGACTTGTAGAGACCGTACTGGAGGCGGTAGCGGGCGAGGTCGACGGTCTCCGTGTGGAACCTGGCGTCGGTGACCACCCCGCGCTTGTTGGACTTGACGCCGTATTCGTAGAGGTAGTCGCCGAGATGCACCACCAGGTCGAGGTCCTCCTGCGCCAGGTGCTCGTAGGCGGTGAAGTAGCCGTCCTGCCAGGCCTGGCAGGACGCGAAGGCGAACTTCAGGTCCTTGGGGGTGCTCCACGCCGGCGGGGTGGTCCTGGTGCGGCCCACGGGCGAGACGTACGAGCCGGCACGGAAGCGGTAGTAGTACTCACGGTCGGGCCGGAGCCCGTGTATCTCGGGGTGGACCGAGTGCGCCAGTTCCGGTGTGGCGACGACGCTGCCGCTGCGGACGATGCGCCGGAACCGCTCGTCGTGGGCCAGTTCGTAGTGCACGCGGACCGGCCGGCCGGGCATGCCGCCCTTCCCGTCCTCGGCGAACGGGTCGGGGGCCAGCCGCGTCCACAGCACCACGCCGTCGGGCCACGGCTCGCCGGACGCGACGCCGAGGGAGAAGGGATCGTCCTTCATGACCGGCGAGGCGAACGCGGAGCCGGAGCCCCACTCGCCGGTGCCGAGCATCAGTACGGCGGCGCCTGCGCCGCCGAAGCCGAGCAACTGCCGCCGGGAAACGGGACGTGCGCCCACAAGGTCCTCCTTGGCTGTCCGGTACGAACCGCCGGGAAGTCTTCAGTGGGCCGGTGTCACGCGGCCGCCCGCGTGGTGGCCGGTTCCCCAGAATTACGTGAACACGACACCCATCGGGGCCGTTGCCGTCCATCCCGCCTGCGGCCGGGCCGGGGCCGGGAGCGGCCCGGCCCCGGCCCCGACGGCCGCTCAGTGCGCGGCGGCCGGCTCTCCGACGAGGCGGTGCGTCAGTTCCATGAGGCGCCTGCGGGCGTCGGCGTCGTAAGCCTGCTCGTGGGCGCGGGAGTCGGTGAAGCGGTCGAAGTAACGGCCCGTCACGCCGGCCACGTCCGGGTCGGTGACCAGTCGCACGGTCGGCCTGACGCCTTCCTCGATGCCGATGACGGGGGTGAGGCCGTAGTCCCGCACCCCTTGGGTGTCCATCAGGTGCGCCGGGTGCAGGGCGTTGACGGTGACACCCGTGCCGGCGAGTTCCCCGCCCAGCTCGAAGGTGGCCATGATCAGTGCCAGCTTGCTGCGGCAGTAGGCGCGCAGCCCCTCGTAGTCCCGCTCCAGCATGATGTCGTCGAAGTCGATGCGTTCCTGTCCGACCGAGGCGACATTGACCACGCGGGCGGGCGCGGAGGACATCAGCAGGGGCAGCAGACCACGGACGAGGGCGTACGGCGCCAGGTGGTTGACGGCGAAACGCAACTCGTGGCCCTGGGCGCTCAGTTCCCGCCGCAGCGGTTCGGTGCCGCCCCCGGCGACGGCGTTGTTCACCAGCGCGTCGAGGTGCGGCTCCGCGGCCAGGATCCGCTCGGCCATCGCGCGCACCTGGCGGAGGTCCGCCAGGTCGGCGAGGTAGGTGCGCACGGTGGCCCCGGGTGCGGTTGCCCGGACCTCGGCCGCCACCGCGTCGAGGCGCACCCGGTCACGGCCGTGGAGCAGCACGGTTCCGCCGCGGCGTGCGAGGTCGAGCGCGATCCCGCGGCCCAGGCCCTGGGTCGCGCCGGTGATCAAAGTGGTGGGTCGGTTCATGCCGGTCATCCTCACGGGCGGGCGACCGGGCAGGGAGTGTGTGCCGAGCCTGGTGTCAGCACCACCAGCCACGGGCCCTATCACCGCCAGGTGCCGCGGTGCCTGAACGACCCGTGTGCACAGGCACCGTCGTGTCAGCCGTTCAGCGGCCGGTCGTCCATGTGAGCTCCGTAGTAGTCCGTCTGGCGGGCCATCAGGGTGCGCATCCCGGTCCCCCGCGGAAGCCCGTAGACGGTGCCCGGGAAGTCGAGATCCCGCTGCTTGTCCCACAGCTCGTCGTGCCGGTCCGGGGAGAACAGCTCGGCCGGGTCTCCGGCGGCGATCCACCCGATCGGGACGACCGTCCCCGGCGCCAGCCGGGAGTTGACGTGCAGCACGCTGTTGATCCGCAGCTCGGAGCGGGCCCCGGCCACCGCGCCGGGGAAGAGCGAGGCACCCGTCGCCACGAAGACCTCGTCCTCGACGGTCGCACCGTTGACATGTGTGTGCGGACCGATGAGCACCGCGTCCCCCAGCACCGCGGGATGCCCCGCCCGGCCGCGGACCAGTGAGTGCTCCATCACCACCACGTCCGCTCCCGTGCGCACTTCGCCGTCCTCCGCGGTGAGGACCGCGCCGTGCAGCACACGCGCCCGCTCCCCCAGGACGACGGCTCCGCACAGGACGGCCGAGGGAGCCACATAGGCGGACGGGGGAACCACGGGGCTCCTGCCGCGATGTTCGATCAGCATGTCCCAGAGACTAGGGCCTCTCGTTCGGATCAGGCCGGTCCCCCGGGGTCGGGCCTTGCCCTGCTGAGCGGGAGAGTCGATACCCGCCGTCATGGCACTAGGAACCTTCAGGCGCCGGGGCTACCCTCCGGCGCATGATTTCCACGGTGGTCTGGGGAACGGGCAACGCGGGCCGTGCGGCGATCCGTGCCGTGGCGGCCCATCCCGCGCTGGCTCTCACCGCCGTCATCGTCCACAATCCCGACAAGGTGGGCCGTGACGCGGGTGAACTGGGCGGTCTCGGCCACCGGCTGGGGATCGCGGCGACCGACGACACCGAAGCGGTGCTGGCCGCCGGTCCGCGGGCGGTGGTGTACGCGGCGACGGGCGACGTCCGCCCCGACGAGGCGCTGTCCGACGTCGTCCGGGCGATCAGGGCGGGAGCCGTCGTCGTCACCCCGTCGATGTACGCCCTCTACGACCACCGGAGCGCCCCGGCGGAGCTGCGGGACCCGGTGCTGGCCGCCGTCGAGGCGGGCGGCGGCTCGCTGTTCGTCTCCGGCGTCGATCCGGGCTGGGGCAACGACGTGCTGCCGCTGCTGATCAGCGGACTCGGCACCACCGTGGACGTGATCCGCTGCCAGGAGATCTTCGACTACTCCACCTACGACCAGCCCGACTCGGTCCGGTACCTGATCGGCATGGGGATGCCGATGGACTACCTGCCACCGATGCTCGCGCCGACGGTGCCGACCATGGTGTGGGGCGGGCAGATACGGCTGATGGCGAGGGCCCTCGGCGTCGAACTCGAAGAGATACGCGAGACCTTGGAGCGCCGCCCCCTGGGCGCCACGGTGAGCACCAGGACGATGGGCGACTTCGAGGCGGGCACCCAGGGCGCGGTGCGTTTCGAGGTGCAGGGAGTCGTCGAAGGCGAGCCCCGCATCGTCGTCGAGCACATCACCCGCATCCATCCGTCCTGCGCGCCCGGCTGGCCGGTGCCGCCCGACGGTGCGGGAGCCCATCGGGTGATCATCGAGGGCCGTCCGCGGATCGAGGTCACGGTCGAGGCCACCGACGAGGACGAGAACCGGTCCGCAGGGGGCAACGCCACCGCCGTGGGCCGGCTGGTGGGCGCCATCGACTGGCTCGCGGACGCTCCGCCGGGCCTCTACGACGCGCTCGACGTACCGCTGCGGCCCGCGGTCGGCAGACTGGGAAGGAGACGACGATGAACATCGACATCCCCGAGGGCAGGAACCCGATCGAGTACGTGTGGGGGGAGATGGTCCCCGGGATCGGGACGGCCGCCTCCGCGTTCTCCCTGGCGGTGTACGCGCACACCACCCTGGGCCTGCGGGAGTTCGAGGCCGCGCGGCTGCGGATCGCGCAGATCAACGGCTGTTCCTTCTGCCTGGACTGGCGCACCGAGCGCGACGGTCGCACCGTCGAGGACGGCTTCGCCGACGCGGTGACGGGCTGGCGCACCACGGAGGCCTTCGACGACCGCACCAGGCTGGCCGCCGAGTACGCGGAGCGGTACGCCACCGACCACCACGGCCTCGACGACGAGTTCTGGCGCCGGATGACCGCGCACTACAGCCAGACGGAGATCGTGGAGCTGAGCATGAGCATCGGATCGTGGCTGGCGTTCGGCCGGCTCAACCATGTGCTGGGGCTGGACACCGTGTGCGTGCTCCCCGGTCACTGAGCCGGCCGAGGCCGGGCCGGTCGCACCGGCCGGCACCGTCACAGGTCCGTGGCGATGATCTTCTCGATGTTGCGTTCGGCGAGCGCCGTGATCGTGACGAACGGGTTGACGCTGGTGTTGCCGGGGATCAGTGAGCCGTCGATGACGTACAGGCCCGGATGGCCGTGCAGGCGGCCGTAGTTGTCCGTCGCCCGGTTCAGTACGGCGCCGCCCAGCGGGTGGTACGTGAGGTGGTCGCCCCAGATCTTGTACGCGCCGAAGAGGTCGGTCCGGTAGATCGTCCCCTCCTTCGCGTTGATCCTGTCGAAGATCGTCCTTGCGGCGTCGATGGACGGCTGCTTCCACGCGGTCCGCCAGTCGAGGACGACCTTTCCGGCGGCCGCGTCCCAGGAGAACGCGGCGCGGTGCGGGTTCCTGGTGATGGACAGGTAGAACGAGGCGTAGGTCTCGATCCCGGTGGGCAGGGGCGCGACCTCGGCGAACGCGCCGCCGGCCTGCCAGTTGTCGATGCCCGCGGTGGGCATCGACGCCTGGAGTCTGCCGGTCGCGTCCCACATGTGGTTGGCGCGGCCGCACATGACGTTGCCGTTGTCGCCCCAGCCCTTTCCGATCTCGCCGTTGAGGCCGGGCAGTACGCCGGTGGCCTTCAGCCGGGTGAGCAGTTTGCTGGTGCCGACACTGCCTGCCGCGAAGAACACCCTGTCCGCGGTGACGGCCTTGACCGCGGTGACGTCGCCGCCGGTGTTCAGCTGTTCCATGACGACCGTGTAGCCGCCACCGCCGGCCGGCGCGACCGAGGTGACCTTGTGCAGCGGCGAGATGACGACTCTGCCCGTCGCCGCGGCTCGGGCGAGGTAGGTCTTCGGCAGCGACTTCTTCCCGTGGTTGTTGCCGAAGAGGACCTCGCCCTCCAGGGCGGACGCGGGCACCGTTCCCGCGGCCTCCTGTTCCAGGTAGTCCCAGTCGTACACGCCCGGCACCAGGACGAACGGGAAGCCGGAACGTTCGGCGTGCTTCCTGCCGACCCTTGCGTACTGGTAGCAGGCGGCGGACTCCCACCAGCCCTGGTCGACGACGCCCACGCCCAGCGCGGCGTTGGCGCGCGGGTAGTAGATGCCGTACATCTCGTCGGCGTTCACCGACGGGAGGACGGCTCCGAAGTTCTCGCGTCGTGGCGTCACGGCCATGCCGCCGTTCACCAGGGAGCCGCCGCCGACGCCGCGGCCCTGGTAGACGGTGATGCCGCCGAACTCCTCCGCGTCGAGGATTCCGGTGTAGCGGGGGACGTCCTTGTCGAGCGGGAAGCCGAGGAAGTCGCTCAGCGGCTGTTTGGTCCTGGTGCGCAGCCAGAAGGAACGGTGGTCGGGCCGCGTGGTGTTGGCGAAGACCTTGCCGTCCGGTCCCGGGGTGTCCCAGGACATCCCCATCTCGATCATGTGGACGTCGACGCCCGCCCGGGCCAGGCGCAGGGCGGCGACCGAGCCGCCGTATCCGGTGCCGATGACGAGAGCGGGGACGTGTGCCCCGTCGGGGATCGCGGCGGCGGGCGCCGCCTTCGCGCGGGCGGCGGCGGGGCCGTGACCCGCAAGGATGACGGCCCCCAGAATGGAACCGGTTCCAGCGAGGAGCTGACGGCGCGACGGATCTCTACCACTCGGTCGCGGTAAGGGCGCAGCGTTCATGTGATGTTCCTCACTCTTGAGTGAATGGGAACACGTTCTACTGCTGCGCATGCATGAAGTCACGGCATACCTGAAGGTAACTTCGTCAGTCCCGCGGCAGCGGCCGGTGCCTGAACAGGGAGACGGGCACGGCGTCGGCGAGCGCCTGATAGCCCGTCGGGTTCAGATGCAGGTGGTCACCGACGTCGAAGGCCGGGAGCAACTGCCGGGGGCTGTCCGGGTCGCGCGCCACCTTGTCGAAATCGATCACTCCGTCGAACCGGCCGCTGGTACGGATCCAGTGGTTGACCGCCTGACGGGAAGCCTCCCGCAGGCCCTCGGGATCGTCGTAGCCGGCGTTGCCTCCGAAGGGGGTCAGCGTCGCCCCGTACACCCGTATGCCCTGGGCGTGTGCCCGGGTGACGATCTGGCGGTAGGCGGCCGTCAGCTCGTCCACGACCTCCTTCTGCGCGGCGGGGCCGGCCGCGGCCGTGCCGATGTCGTTCACCCCCTCGAAGACCACCAGCCACTCCACACCGCTGGACGCCAGGACGTCACGGTCGAGCCGCGCCAGGGCGTTGGGCCCGAGGCCGTCGTTGAGCACCCGGTTGCCGCCGGCGGCCTGGTTGAGGATCGCGGTGTCCGCCGTACCGCGCCGGGACTGGAGCCGCCGCAGCAGCAGGTCCGGC
The DNA here is from genome assembly GCF_001278075.1 of Streptomyces pristinaespiralis. Taxonomy (GTDB): domain Bacteria; phylum Actinomycetota; class Actinomycetes; order Streptomycetales; family Streptomycetaceae; genus Streptomyces; species Streptomyces pristinaespiralis. The sequence continues at coordinate 648,536 of NZ_CP011340.1, forward strand.
CAGCGGTTGTTCAGGTTGGTCGTGGACCCGCGGCCGTCGGTGAGCGAGTCTCCGAGCATCACGGCGGCGCCGGCGGCCCGGGTCGACCACACCTCGACACCACTGAGGAAGTACCAGTGGTCCGTGCCGGTCGCCCCCGGCAGCTCGGCGTCCTGCGCGTGGTTCCCGGCTTTGAGATACGTGGTCGTCCGGGAGCCGGGGTGCGAGGTGATGTCCTCCGACGCCTGGCCCTCGGCCAGATAGACCGTCACCGTCAGGTTGGAGCCGGGTTCCAGGTCGAAGCCCAGAGGGTCGGACACCACCTGCGCGCCCACCGGCACGGTGACGGAGGCGCGCCCGCCGAAGGTCAACGGCCGTGAGGATTCCGGCCGTATCCCGCTCACGCCTGCCCTGCCGTCGACGGGCAGGGCCACGGAGGCGGCGGTGATGGGCAGCGCCGTGCCACCGAACGCGTTGGAGAACCGCAGCCGCAGCCGCTGCCCGCCGGTCGACACGTGCACGGTCTGCCGCACCGTGCTGTCGGCGAGCACCCGCCCGGGACGGGTGAACGGCGCGGGCGGCATGTTGCCCGGTTCCGTCAGCTGCGGCATCGACACCCATGTGTGCAGCCACTGTCCGGACGACCGGTGCTCGCTCGCATCGGGACGGGAGGCGTCCCCGTCGCCCTGCGCGGGAGGCGCTCCGGTCAGCGACGCTGTCGCGGTGACGACGGCGGCGACCATCCCGGCGGCCGCCGTGCCGAGGGCGGGTGACATTCGCTTCATGGGTCGCGGGCCTCTCCGAGGAGCACCGGTGCTTCCGGTGACCCGGAAAACCCTGCCAGCGGGGCCGCCGCCGGAGCATCAGACAGGCGTCGGGCATCGAGGCCCCCGCATCCGACTGATGCTCACCGCGGCGCACGGCCTGATGCGGGCCGGGGCTATGCGTGCGGGGCGACGGGGTGCCCCGCACACAGGTCAGAAGGAGGAGCGGATCTGCGTCCGGGACACGAAGGGAGCACGAGGTCCATGGCCCGAACCGAGAACTGTTCCTGACCCGGCCGCGCTCTTCCCTCACGCACCGCTCGGTCCGGAACGGAGCCAGAGGCCGACCGGCCCGGCGGCGCTCCTGCCGCCCGGCCGGCGGCCTCACTCGTGCACCAGCGGCACGCCCGCCACCGGGGCCGCCCTCTCGGTGGACTGCGTCTTGGGACCGAACCATTCGCACAGCAGGATGGTGGCGTCGTCCTGGAGCCGGTCGTTGTGGTGCTGGCGGACCGCTCGCATCAGCCTGCGCAGGGTCTCCGGTACGGGCAGACCGTCGGCGTGGTGACGGATGAGGAAGTCGACGAAGGCGGTGAGTCCGAACTCCACACCTGCCGACGTGCGTGCTTCCGTGATGCCGTCCGTGTAGAGGACGACACGGTCGCCGGGCTGGAGGTGCTCGTGGCACACCGTGGTCGGCAGGCCCAGGTCGCTGCCCATGGGGTGGGACGGAGGGCACGCCAGCAGGCTGCTCCAGCGTCCGCCGCGGATGACGACCGGCGGGAGATGCCCCCGGCTCGTCCAGGCGAGGACGCCGGTGGCCGTGTCCAGGTCGGCCATGACCCCCGTGACGAAGCGGTTGTGCCCGAACTGTTCGAGCAGCACCTCCTCGATGGCGTCCCCCAGATCGGCGAGACCGGCATCCTGCCGGCGGCGGTTGCGGCAGGCTCCCACGGCGAGGTTCGCGGTCAGGCCGGCCGCGGTGTCGTGCCCCATGGCGTCGAAGACGGACAGGTGGACGATGTTCCCCGTGGTGGCGTAGTCGTAGGCGTCTCCGCTCACCTGGTAGGCGGGCTCCATCACGGCTCCGATGGTGACCCGTCCGTCGGAGTAGGTGCGCGGCGGCATGAGCTGCCACTGCATCTCGGCTGCCACGTTCATCGCCCGGCTGCGGCTGAGGCGGGCGTAGGTGTCGCTCGTGACCCGGCTGCTGACCACGAGCATCGCCACCAGCGAGGCCAGCGCGAGCATGGCCTCCAGGGTCCCCTCGTCGTCGTCCGGCCCCGCGACGTGCAGGACACCGAGGCGCTCGGTGCCGTCGAGCAGCGGGATCCACCAGCAGTGCCTGCCGTCCGGGCCGCTCGCGCCGGCCGTGACGCGGCCGTACTGATAGGCCCGCCCGGCGACCGAGCCCTCGACGGTCAACTCCGCGGGATGCCGCTCCCCGGGCGGAGCGCCCTCGGAGACGAGCAGACGCAGCAGATCGCGCTGGAGGTCCCCCAGGTAGACGCGGACGTCCGTGAGGCCCGCGACCGCCGCGTGCTGGGACACCACCTCCGGAATGTGCTCGAAGGACATCACATGGCTGTCGGCGAGCAGCCCCATCAGCATGCGCCGCACATCTTTGTCCCGGTCGCTCACGTCACAACGCACCCTCTCCGTGAGCCGTCAGGTACGTACCGCTGGACCCCGGATTCGCCCTTCCACGGTCGCACACCGCAACCGGCCACGAAGGCGCGGTGCGGCCGGCACGCCCCTGCCGGACCGCCATGCGGGGCGGGCCCGCGCTCCATTCGTGTGACTCCGGCGGCCTCGCGCGTCGGGCTCCGACGCACGGGGGTAGCCATCGGCGCATGGCTGTGAACCCCATCGAAATGCAGAAGGCCCTCGGCGGCGTGAACTACCCGGCGTCCAAGGAGGAGATCGTCGACCAGGCGAGCAAGCACGGTGCCGGCAAGGAGATCATGTCCGCCCTGGGCTCCTTGCCCAGCAAGCGGTACGACTCGCCGGCCGCCGTGAACAAGGAGGTCGGCAAGGATTCCTGAACCGTCCGTCCACCACGACGGCTATCCGTACGCGGCCGCGCACCGTCCCTGATCCGGACAGTGCGCGGCCCGATCGTGTGAGAGGCCCGGCCGAGCAGTGACCACGGACAGCGCGCGACCGGAGATGGCCGTGCTCGTCGGGCTGCAGGCGTCGGGGAAGTCGACGTTCTACCGGCAGCACCTCTCCGGACGCTACGCGCTGGTGAGCAAGGACCTGTTCCCGCGCTCGGCGCGGCGGAAGCAGCCGCGGCAGATGCGGCTCATCGAGGAGCTGCTCGCGTCCGGGGCCTGGGTCGCCGTCGACAACACCAACCCCTCTCCCGAGGAGTGGACCCCGCTCATCGAGGCTGCCCGCGTCCACGGCGCCGGAGTGACGGCGTACTGGTTCCCCCCGGACGTCACCGCTTCCCTGCGGCGCAACGCGACGCGGGAAGGCAGCCTGCGGGTGCCCGACGTCGGGATCCGGGCCACCAGCGGGCGTCTGCGCGAGCCGACGACCGCGGACGGCTTCGACGCGGTGGTGGAAGTGCGCTTCGACGGCGAGGGCGGTTTCGTGGTGCGGCCCGTCGGGGACCGGGACTGACCGGCGGCGGACCGCCGGCCAGTGGCACCGGTCCCGGGACACGGGCCCGTGCCGCTACTTCTCGTAGTCCTCCGGCTTGACCCCGGCTTCGGCCAGTGCTTCCCGCATGGTGCTCCCAAGCCCGCCTTCGTCCTCCGCCGCGTTCCGGCCCTGCTCGGGTTCCGGCGCGGCCTGCTCGGCCGCCGAGCGCTCCGTGACGACCTTGTCGGTCGTTCGCGTCTTGGGGCGGTTCTCCTCGGGCACGGTCATCGCGGCGCTCCTCCCGTTCGATCATCGCGTCACGCCGCACCGGGTACCCGGAACCGCACGTCGAACACCACGTCGTGTCGAGCACCGGGGCCGGGTCAGGGCGCCGTGGTCTCCGAGGTGATCAGGCCGATGACCGCCTTCAGGCCGCCCTCGGCGAGCGCCCGTCGCTGACGGTCGGCGGGGGTGCCCTGCTGGAGCAGCCGATGGACGAGGGAGATGACCTCACGGGTGTCGCCTGCCGCGTCCAGCGCGGGCGTGATGTGCTCCATCAGCTGCGCGACGACGTCCCCGGCGCTGCGGCGCCGGCCCGTCGCCGTGATCAGGTGACCGCTGAGGCCGTAGCGGGCGGCCTGCCAGTTCGCCGCCTGCATCACCTCCGGCGGGATCGCGGCGACGGGGACTCCCACCGCCGTCTCGTGGATCGCGGTGGTGACCAGCGCCCGAACGATCCCGGCGAACATGACCGCCTCGTCGGCGCGCAACTGCACGTCCGGGCACCGCACTTCCACGGTCGGGAAACGGTCGGACAGCCGGACCTGCCAGTACAGCTGCCCGGTGTCGGAGATGATCCCGCTGCCGAGGAGTGTCTTCACCCGCTCCGTGTGGTCGGCGAGGTCCCGGAAGGCGGGCGGCGGACCGCTCACGGGCCAGCGGCCGAAGATCAGGGTGCGCCAGCTGGCGAAGCCGGTGTCCTGCCCGTCCCAGAGCGGCGAGTTCGCGGACATGGCGACGAGGACGGGCAGCCAGCCCCGTAGCCGGTTCAGCACGGCCACCCCGACTTCCGGACTCGGCACGGCGGCGTGGATGTGCATCCCGCTGACCAGCTGTTCCGCGACCAACTGCGGGGCCTGCACCTGCATCGCCCGGTAGCGCGCCTTCTCCGTCACCGGCGCGGTCACCGGCCCTCGCCTCGGTGGTGTCCCGCTCGCCGCGAGCCGGCATCCCTGCGCCTCGGCCGCGGCACCGACCGCGTGGCGCAGCCTCAGCAGGTGACCGCCGGCCTCCTCGAGCCGGGTGCAGATGGCGGTGGCGACCTCGACCTGCACCTGCAGCAGCTCGGACTGCAGCTCGTTCTCGTCGACGAGCGGTTCGAGACCCGCGGCAGCCCGGACCTGTTCGGCCATCGGTACCGGCACCCCCGTCTCCGCGTCGAGCAGCAGGTATTCCTCTTCCACGCCCAGGGTCACCGGCTCCATGGGGGTCAGTGTCGCGGGAGGGGCCCCGCGAGCAGCGGACGACACAGTGGTTTCGCCAAAGCGCGTCCGTGGGGGTGAACAGATGCCCGACGCGCGTGTGGCCGAGGCCACGTCCAGGCCGTGACGCACGCCATTTCTCCGGGCCACAGCGGCGGATAGCGTTGCCGCGCACATCGCTCCCCAGGAACACATCGGATGCCACCGTGCACGCAGACCTGACCTCCCTGATAGCGGCGACGGCCCAGTGGATGTCGCGCGCCTTCCCGTCGGGAGGCGGCGTGATGGATTCCGCCCTCGCCCACGCACAGGCGCATCAGGCCGTGACGGTGGCCGCGTCGCTCCGCTACCCCACGCCCGTCGACGCGGCTCTGGTCGCCGTCGCGGGCTCCGGGGGCTCCGCCCGGCTCGACTGGATCACCGGGTCCGACGCCGCGGGGGCGGACGACGCCGAGGAGTACGCCTGGCGCACCTGGGTGGACGAGGTCGTCGCCAGCTGGGCCGCCTGCCTGCTCGGCGATCCGGAACTGGCCACCACCGCAGTCGCCGCCCTCCACGAGGACGGGCACGGCGAAGGGACGCCCTCGGGGTTCCGCCGCCTGGTGACGCCCGACGAGCGCGACCGGCGCGCCGGTGCCCTGCTGCGCCACCCCGACCTGCTCGAACCCGTGGCGCGGCTGCACCGGTCCGACCTGCTGACCCGCCTGGGGCCCAGCCGCGCCATGACCGGCTGACCAGCCCTCTCAACCGCAAGGACGGGCCCGCCGGGCCGCCTTTCCCGGGCCGCCAGGTTCGATATCCGTACACCGGGGTACCGCACTTCGATGGCGACCTCGATCGCGTTGACCGTGACGATCCGGCACGGTGAGGGGCCGCCGCACCGTCGGGGCCGCGTCGCTCCCCGGCCACCGAACGACGTGCGCGCGGCCTGTCGCACAGCCTCGCGGGCCGAGCCGAGCAAGAATCGAGCCGACATGAGCCACAACGACGCAATGCCCACGTTCGAAGCCCTCGACGCGCTGGTGGACCTGGTCAAGGCCCGGCAGGGGCTCTACGTGCGGTGGTCCAGAGGGCCCGAGCCGGATCTCGGGTCGGTGTCCAGCAAGGACGACCTGACCGGCATCCCCATGCCGGGGCTCTCCGCCAGCCCGCTGGACGTGGAGGACTGGTGGGACGGCCGGCCGGTGCGCACCTGGGTCGCCCGGCGGCTGTACGACTACTCCCACCTGCCGCGGGTCAAGGACGACCGGGCCCGCCCGTGGGTCCTGCACGGACGGGAGGCGGGCCGGGGTCCGGACAACGAGCCACTGGTCCGCGATGTGGAACCGCTCGGCTGGATCGCCGAGGAGGTCATCAGCGAGGCCGGCGCGATCGTCGAGCGGCAGCCTGGACGCTGGGGTCCGCTGGACCGCGACGCCCAGACGCCCTGAGGTCCTCGCTGCCTGACGGCCCGGATCCACCGCGCCGACGGCGGCAGCGCGGAGAGCCGGCCGCTCTCGCCGTTCCGGTCCCCATGTCACAGATGCCGGGGGCCGTCCCGTCTCCGTAGTGAGAGCGATACCGGAACCGGGAAGGTGATCATCGTGCGAGTGTTCGTGGCAGGCGGGACCGGAGTCGTGGGGCGGCGCCTGGTGCCGCAGCTCGTGGCCAGGGGCCACCAGGTGACGGCTACGACGACGAACGCGAACAAGCTGGGTGTGCTGCAGGGGCTCGGCGCGGACGCCGTCGTGATGGACGGGCTGGACGCGGGGTCGGTGGCGGAGGCGGTGGCCGGGGCCCGGCCGGACGCGATCGTGCACCAGATGACCTCGATCGCCGGCAAGCCCGACATCAAGCACATGGACCGCTGGTTCGCCACCACCAACCGGCTGCGCACCGAGGGGACGGACCACCTGCTGGCCGCCGCTGAGGCGACCGGTGTGTCGAACGTCGTCGCGCAGAGCTACGGCTCCTGGAACGGCATCCGCCGGGGTGGATGGGTGAAGACCGAGGAGGACCCGCTGGACCCGATGACGGGGACGGCGGCGAGTCCCGGGATGGAGGCGATCCGCCATGTCGAGGAGAGCGTCGTCGAGGCCGGCGGTGCGGCGCTGCGATACGGCGGGTTCTACGGACCGGGCGCCACGGACGACCAGGTCGAGCTGGTGCGCAAGCGGCAGTTCCCGCTGGTCGGGGACGGCGCCGGGCACAGCTCGTGGATCCATCTCGACGACGCGGCGAGCGCCACCGTCCTGGCGGTGGAGCAACAGGCGAAGGGCGTCTTCGACATCGCCGACGACGAACCTGCCCCGGCCTCCGCGTGGCTTCCCCATCTGGCTGCCTGCGCGGGCGCCAAGCCACCGATGCGGATCCCCAAGTCGCTGGCCCGGCTGCTGGCCGGTGAGGTCGCGGTCGTGATGATGACCGAGGGGCGCGGCTTCTCCAACGCCAAGGCCAAGCGGGAGCTCGGCTGGGAGCTGCGCCACCCGTCGTGGCGCGAGGGCTTCAAGGAAGAGCTGGCGTGACCCGCCGAGCAGCCTCGCCGGCCATGGACCGACCTGTGACGGCCGACCGCGCCCGCTGAGAGGCGTGCCGCATCAGGCGCCGCGCACCGGGCACCCTCACTGGGGAGTCCGCCACGCGACGAGCAGCACCGGAGGCCGTTGATGTTGTCCCACGCTTTCGAGGACGGCGTTCTGGTCGTCACCCTGCACAGCACCGGCGGCACGGGCCGACGAGGAGGGCTGTCGCAGGAGATCGGCGACCTGGTGCACGCGTACCGGCCGGGTGTCGTCGTCATCGTGCTCGACGAACCGGCCGTCGGCAGCGGCATCGTCGACGCCGTCCTGGAGGCGCACCGCCTGTGCGACCGCCTCGGTGTCATGATGTCCGTCGCCACGCACAGCGCCCCGCTGCGGCGCCTCCTCGAGGCGAACGCCGACACGGGTGGCACCCGCCTCGTGGTCCACGCCCGCACCGACACGGCGATCCTTTCCGCCGTCGCGGCGGCGGCCTGACACGACGGTTCGGCGCCTGCCACCGTGCGCGCGGGCGGCCGGATGCCCACGGCGACACCATCGGCCGGCCAGAAGTTTTCACGGGCGGCGGCACCGTCAAGCAACCGGGAGTCCCCACGCGTACCACCGTCGGCGGGGAGTCCACTTCGGCGCCCCCCTCGGCCGGCCCGCGGGCGGCGGTTCAGCTCGCATGCAGGGGGAACCCGTGGCGGCGGATACGCACCGACCGCCGAGGTGAGCCGCCCGGCGCACCGGGCGAAGGAGAACCGTATGAGCGCCGCCCCGGACCTGCCGGTCAGCATCGACTTCATCGGGAACGCCACCACGCTGATCCGCTACGGCGACCTGACGCTCCTGACGGACCCGAACTTCCTGCACCGCGGACAGCACGCGTACCTCGGCTACGGCCTTGTCAGCCGCCGTCTCACCGAACCGTCGATCGGCGTGGAGGACCTGCCGCGCGACCTGACCGCGATCGTGCTGTCGCATCTGCACGGCGATCACTGGGACCGTGTGGCCCGCAACAACCTCGCCCGGTCACTGCCCGTCATCACCACCCCGCACGCCTCCCGCCGCCTGCGCCGTCTGCACGGCTTCCGCCGGGCCGACGGGCTGCGGCCCTGGCAGAGCCACACCCTGGTCGGCCAGGAGGGCAAGGTGTCCGTCACGGCCCTGCCCGGCCGGCACGCCGGCGGAGCACTCCGGTTCCTGCTGCCCCCGGTGATGGGCAGTCTGCTGGAGTTCGGCCCGCCCAGAGGTCCCGTACGCCTCCGGCTCTACATCTCGGGCGACACTCTGCTGTTCGACGGCATCGAGGCCATCGGCCGCCGCTGTCCGGACACGGACCTGGCCGTGCTCCACCTGGGCGGCACCCGCCTGCCGGGCGGGTTCCTCGTCACCATGGACGGCGCGCAGGGCGCGGAGCTCGCCGCCCGGCTGCGTCCGCGCTGGCTGCTGCCCGTCCATTACGAGGAGTACACCGTGATGACCTCGCCGCTCGGCGACTTCCTCGACGCCGCGGAGGAACGGGGCCTCGGTGAACGCGTCGTCCACTGCGAGCGCGGTGGCCGTACCGTCGTCGCCCCCGGCGAGCGGCCCGTGGTCGAACAGCCCGCCCCCGGCGCGGGCGCCCGGCCATGACCGCGCCGTCCGCGGCGGGAAACCTCCTGAGCGCTCAGCCTTCCACGCCGGTCGCCGTGTGCGCCGCGCCCACGGGCTTGGACTCCGGCGATCCTCGTTGCCTCAGATAGATGGCAAGGACGGCCATGGAGCCGATGGCGAGGAGTTCGGACTGCCAGTTCTGGAGTGTCCGGCTCCAGAATTCCGCGGAGGAGAGGTACTCGGGCCAGCTGGTCGGGGCCTGGAGGCCGCGCAGCTGCTGCTCGTTGTGCGAGGCGACGCCTGCGACGGACTGGGCCAGCCACGACAGCAGGAAGATGGCGCCCATGACGAGGCCGAGGGAGCGCGAGTAGAGCGTTCCCCGCCAGCCCTTGACCGTCGCCCAGCGGGGCGAGTCCTCTCTGGCGTGCTCGCCGACCAGCTGGTCCTTGTCCGACTCGACGCCTGCCTTGTGCAGTTCCTTGGACTCGGGTGAACCGCGCTGCAGCAGCCAGACGGTGGCGAAGATGTAGAGGAAGAACTGCAGGTACTCGGACTGCCAGTTCTCCGTGACATCGACAGCGAAGTCGGATGACGTCACATAGGCGCCGAAGCTGACGGGCACCAGACCGTCGGCGATCAGCTGGTTGTTGAACTCGGCGTGTCCCGCCACCGCCTGGCCGGCCAGGGCGAGCAGGAAAGCCGCCAGGAAGGCGAGACCGAGGCTGTTGTGGTGCAGGAACCGCAGTACGGGATGGCGGGGCGGGGCTGTGCCCTCGTCGGACACCGGCCTGGAGTTCATCGGTGCATCAGCCCCAGCGCCATGAAGTAGGCGAGACCGCCGGCGATCATCACGAGCGTTCCGACGAACAACGTTCTCATGGCCTCGTTCACCCGCCCTTGAGTTCGCACTGGTACGGCCTGCCCTCGCGGGGCGTGCATCCGGCCGCCGTCACCTTCCAGCCGGTCGGGAAGTGGGAGAGGAACAGCGTGTCCTGGTCGAGTACGACACGGGCCTGATCGCCGTACACGTCGACGCGACGCACCGCACCGGCCTCCGTCAGGTCCTCTTCCCCGATCGCTTCTTCGCAGCTGCTCCTGGCCGACTGCTCCAGCTCTTCCAGGGTCTCCGGCGCGAGGGCGGCGCACACGCGCGCGAACTGCTCGGCCCCTAGCGCCTGTTCGAAGCCGGTCACCTCGGCGGTCACGTCGTCACGCCGCTCGTCGAGCGACCCGCAGGCGCTCGTCGTGACGATGAGCGCTGCCACGGCGACCGCTCGGCCCCACCACCGTCCTGACACGCTGCCTCCCGGCCGACTCAAGGCGGGCCGCGCCCACCGGGTCGAAGACGTGGACAGCGGCTTCCCGCCCATGAGACGCCCAGTCCCCTCTTTCCGCAACGCAGGGCGCCCCGGAGGGCGGCGTCGTCGACAACGCGTCCGCGTGCCGTACGCAGCCCTCGGTGACGACGCGTCGTGACGGCAGCCGGGGGCGCCCACGACCGCCGAACGGCTCTTCGGCGAGGGTCCGTGGCGCGGCGGTCCGTCCGCGGGAGGTGTCGCGGGGCGTCAGGCGAGGCGCGGCTCGGCGAGGGCGGGCCCGGTCTCAGGTCGTGACCGTCGGAGCGGGCGGGGTCCAGCGGGCGGTGCGGGCGGCGGAGGTGACGCCGTAGTCCTTCTTGAGCTCCTCCGGGATGGCGTAGTGCATGACACGACCGCGTGTGAGCGAGCTGAGTTCGAGGAGCGTGGTGAAGTGACCCAGGCGGTCGAGGGCCCAGGCCCCGAGGGGTGAGCGGTCCTCGATCGATTCGAGGATGCCCAGCAGGGCGGGGGCGGCCTTGACCGCCGTGTCCCAGGGCGTGCGGGGGACCTGGAGCCAGTCGGCGCAGGTGTCGCCGATGAGGTAGCGGATCAATGCTCCGACGACGGGATCGAAGAGGGTGCCGGGGACGACCTCCTCGTAGAGGTCGATGAGCCGGCGGGTCAGGTGGGCCCCTTCTTCGCTGGGGCCCATGTACCGGGTCATGTACAGATCGGAGAACCGGCGGGCCTGCTGGAGATCCGCCGGTGCGTGGTCCTGGTCGACGCCGAGCATCGCGCCGACGACACGCCATGCGTAGTAGTAGGACTCCGCCCCCTCCGTGCTCATGTGGATGCCCAGCCGGTGCAAGGCGTCGAGCACCTGGATGGAGAACATCATCTGGCCGCCGATCATGTCCTCCTGGCAGATCGGCGTGCCGAGGCTCTCGGTGTCCCAGCGGCCCTCGCGGCGCAGGTGGTGGCGGATCGAAGCGTGCAGCAGCCGCACCTTCTGCGCGGCGGGGATGAAGCGGCTGCCGGCCTCGAAGGCACCCGGTTGCATGAGATGGACGGTGAACTGCCCGGTCTCCGCCATGCGTTTGGAGGGGTACTTCAGCGAGTGCGTCGCCGACAGCAGCCTGGCGACATGGGGCAGGACGTAGCAGGCGGGCATCGCGGCGAAGGACAGGGCCGTGGAGATGTGGACGTTGTTGTCGATGAAGAACATCCTCGCCCTCTCCATCTCCTCCCAGTCCACCCACGACGGCGGGGCGCCGGTCCGGTGGAGGTACTCGCGGGCGACCTCCGGCAGCCCGTCCGGCAGCGGTGCGCCGACGGTGGAGACGTAGCGCATGAGGGTGTTGAACGTGCCGACCTCGCCCCGTTCGAAGAGCGTGGCGACGGTGGCGTCGGCCAGTTCGTCGCCTGCCGTCCGCAGGGCGTCGAGGGACTGCTCGGTGTAGGTCATCACGGCTCCTTCGTGGGCCGGACGCGGCGGTGCGGGCCGGGGGTGGTGGATCGTCAGTGCAGGCGGACGGTGGCCGCCCGGGCCAGGTCGCTCAGGGCTCGAGCGGCGTCGGCCGGCAGTCGTATCCGGTCGAGGGCGTCGAGCGCGGCGCGTACGCGAGCGCCGATCATCTCCTCGATCCGGGCGGGGGCCCGGGTGCGGTGCATGATCTCCCGCACGCGGGCCAGGGACTCCGCGTCCGTGGTGCCGTTCCCCAACAGCCCTCCCAGCTCCGCGCGTTCCGTGGCGGTGGCTTCCTGCCAGGTCCACGCCAGCAGGGCGGTGGGCCGGTGCACGGCGATGTCGTCGGTGTTCGCCTTCCCCGTGCGGGCGGGGTCGCCGAACAGTCCGAGGAGGTCGTCGCGGAGCTGGAACGCCTCCCCCAGCGGCAGCCCGTAGTCGGAGAGCGCTTCCCGCAGCTCCTCACAGGCACCGCCCAGGGCGCCGCCGATGTGGAGAGGATGCTCGACGGTGTACTTGGCGGTCTTGTAGCGGATCACCTTCAGCGAGGCGGCCGTGTCCGGGTGGGCACCGGTACGCAGGATCTCCAGGCACTCCCCCGCCACCAGTTCGCGGGCCAGGACCGCCCACAGGGGCCGCGCGCGGGACAGGTAGGCCGCGGGCAGACCGCAGGCGGTGAACAACTGCCCGGCCCATGACATCAGAAGGTCACCGACCAGCATCGCGAGCGACCTGGCCGCGGCTCCGGGGCGGGGACTCGCGACCACCGCGGCGCGCAGGGCGACGTGCGCGGTGGGCAGTCCGTGCCGCAGGGGGCTGTCGTCGATCAGGTCGTCGTGGACCACGGCCGCGGCGTGCACCAGTTCCATGGCCGCGGCGGCGCGCACCAGGGCGTCGCTGTCGGGCTGGCCGGCCGCACGCCAGCCCCAGTAGCAGAAGGCCGCCCGGAGCCGCTTGCCCCGGTTCGTGGCGATCCTCAACCGGTCGGCGACCGGGGCGAGATCGCCGTCGACGGCCAGGAGGTGGTCGATCTCCTCCTCCACGAAATGGAGCAGGACGTCGTCCACCCGGGCCTTGAACGCCGCTCGCCCAGGGTGGTCAGGCATCGCCGCGGCCACGCACGGTGGTCACGTGCCGGGCCAGCAGTTCCATGTGCGGCGGCGAGGTGGGGGCGTAGCGGTCGAGGGCGAGGCGGCCGCGGGCCTTGATGTCCTGCCTCCCCTCGTCGGCCAGGTCGGCCATGTCGGCACGGCGGAGCAGTCCGCGTAATCCGCTCAGAGCGCCGCTCACCGTGCTGACGGCCAGGTCGGCGACGCCCGCGGCCAGCAGCACCACGTCGTTGGCCTCCTGGCCGCGCCCGTGTCCGGTCCCCTGCATCGGGCCACCCCTCCCCCTCGGTCCGCCGGCCGTCCGGCCGCGCGGTGACCGTGCCCGACCGGGGCGGACGAGATGCGCCCCGGTGTCCTCATCGGAAGAGTGGCGAGTGCCGTTCGCCGCCGCGACGGGGATCACCGAACGGATGACACACCGAACTGCCGTGCACCGGCCGTCCTGACGTGCTCCGCCCGGCGGCGGACGGGGGTGACGGTCCGGGCGCGAGCCGCCTCGGGAGAGCGTTTGCCGAAGTCGCCCGTGCGCCTTCATGCAGGGCGGATGCCGCGGGAGCGGAAGCGCTCCCGCGGCGTGTACGGGGGCCGCCTACTTCAGGTAGGGGCCGGCCGTTCCGATCTTGCCGGTGCCGCCCAGGACGTAGACCCGCAGGTTGCCCTTTCCGGGCGCGGCGACGCTGAGCCTGCCGTCGGTGACGGTCCTGGTGTCGCCGGTAACCGCATCGGTGTAGGTGCCGTTGGGGATGCCGGTGTAGACGGCGCCGTCGGTGACGGTGACGAGTGCGAAGCTGTCCGTACCGCCGCTGGTGTAGCGCCGTTTGAACGCCATGCCACCGCTGATGCCCTCGGTGGAGTACTGGCCCATCTGCAGGGCGGGGATCGCCCTGCGGATCTCGTTCAGCCGCTGCACATGCTTGACGAGCGGCTTTTCCAGGGTGGTGGCGACGGCGCCGGTGGCGGAGTCGACCTTGGAGAAGCCGGAGGTCCTGACGTCGCCGGCGACGTGGTCGCCGTAGTAGGCGCGGCCGGTGGTGGCGAGCGGGCAGGACGGGCCGCAGTCGATCTTCTTGCCGGCCTGGAACTCGATCTCGGAGCCGTAGTAGAGGGTGGGGATGCCGCGGAAGGTCCACATCAGGGACATGTTCTCGGCCCAGGCGTCGGTGCCGCCGGCGTAGCGTTCATGGCCCTTGTTGGGGCCGTAGTCGTGGCTGTCGACGTAGACGACGTTGTAGGTGGCGTCGTTGTAGCTGTCGTCGGAGTCCTTGCCGTTGTGGAAGGCGTTGTGGGCGTCGCCGAAGTTCATGTGCATGCGCATGTCGATGACGTTCATCCCGGAGAACCTGCTGTGGTCCGGGGCGTGGTAGCTGTTGCCGTCCAGGAAGGCGTTGGTCGAGGTGGGCTGGCTCGCCGTGCCGGCCTGCTGCTCGTAGTCGTACATCTCGAGCGCCGCCTTGGCGTCGTCGAGCGCGTACTCCTTGCGCTCCTTCCACGTGTAGAACTGGGCGGAGTGGTTGACCGAGCCGCGGTTCCACTTGTCGTTGACGAAGGCGGCGACCTCGCCGAAGACGAAGAAGTTCTTCGCGGCCTCTGCGCCGTGCTGCCGGGTGACGCGTTCCTGGATGGCGGGCAGGAAGCGGCGGTTCCAGGTGGTGCGCGGGATGTGGACGGCCGTGTCGACGCGGAAGCCGTCGACACCCATGTCGATGTACTTGTTGTAGGCGCCGATCAGGTAGTTCTGGACCTGGGCGCTCTCGGTGTGGAGGTCCGCGAGGTCGTCGTGCAGCCAGCAGGAACGGGAGTCCTCGCCCTCCCAGTTGCCGATCCAGCAGTTGTGGTAGAGCGACTTGGGGAACATGCCGGAGGTGGGGCTGGGCCACTGGCAGTTGTAGAGGGTGAGGCCGGCGGGGGACGTTCCCTGCGGCTTGCCCCAGTTGAGGCAGGTGTTCCCGGACGGTTCGGCGGTGGACCACAGGTCGCCGTTGTAGTACGACTTGCCGCTCTTCGGGTCGACGGTCAGGCCGTCGTACTCGAAGCCGGGCTGCTTCTCGTCGTAGTACCAGCTCCATTGGGTGTCGCGCACCCCGTAGACGGTGGGCACGAACAGGCCCTTGGCGCCCCAGCGGGAGGAGTGGTTGTACACGACGTCCTGGTAGATCTTCATGCCCTTGGCGTGGGCCGCGTTGATCAGGTCCTGGTAGGAGGCGCCGGCGGACTCCAGGCGGGGATCGACCTTGTAGAAGTCCCAGCCGTGGTAGCCGTGGTAGTCGTAGTCGGACCGGTTGAGGACCACCGGTGTGATCCAGACGGCGGAGAAGCCGAGGCCCTTGATGTAGTCCAGCTTGTTGACGAGACCCTTGAAGTCGCCACGGAACATGGGGTCGTTGTTCGCGGCGTTGCCCGAGGTGGTGTGCTGGTTGCCGCCGCGGTTGTTCGTCGTGTCGCCGTCGTTGAAGCGGGCGGTCAGGACGAAGTAGATCGGGTCCTTGCGGGGGTCGGTGCCCAGGGGCTTGCCGGCGGCGGGCGTGCCGGGCCGGGTGCCGGTGGTCGCCGTCGCGGCGGCGGAGGCCGCCGACACGTTCCCGGCGGCGTCCACCGCCTTCACCGTGTAGGTGTAGGCGGTCCGCTCCGCCAGGCCGCCGTCGGAGAAGACGGTCGAGGCGACATCGCTCACGACGGTGCCGCCCGCGCCGCCGGTGCGGGTCACCTGGTACTTGGTGACGCCCCGGTCGTCGGTGGACGGCTCCCAGGTGAGGACGACGGACACGCCGTCCGCGCTCGCCGTCACCCGGGTGGGCGCCGTCGGCGCCCGGGTGTCGGGCACCTCACCGGCGCACGGGTCGGTCGCGCCGGGGGTCACGGTGTTGTCGCGGACCGTGCTGGTGCCCGTGCCGATGGTGTAGTCGGCGCCGTTGTTGTTGTCCCAGACGCCGTTGCCGTTGTTGAAGGCGGCGTTCAGGGAAGTGGCCGGTCCGAGGTCGAGGGTCTGCTTCCACCAGCCGGCACAGGCGGCCTGCATGCCGATGCCCGGTACCGCGGTCCACGCCCCGCCCGCGGGCCGGTAGTGGATGTTCGCCGTCGACCAGGCCAGCGCGTGGGTCGAGAAGAACACCGTGGCGGCGTTGCCCGGTGCGGGCGTCGGGTCCGGGTCCTCACCGCCCGCGCAGGGGTCGGAGTGGGCGACGACGCCGTCCTTGACCGTGATGCTGCCGGTGCCGAGGGCGTAGTTCTTGCCGCCGTTGTTGTCCCATGTGCCGGAGCCGTTGTTGAAGGTGGCCTTGAGGCCGGCCGCGGCGCCGAGGTCCACCGTCTTCTTCACCCAGTCCGCGCAGGCGGTCTCCATCGCCACGCCCGGGACGGTGGTCCACGATCCGCCGTCAGGGGCGTAGTGCAGGTTGTAGGCCGACCAGTTCTTGGTCTTCGTGTAGTAGAAGATCGTTGCCGTGCTCTCGGCCGCCGCCACCGGGGCGGTCGCGGGCTCCGCGGGACCGGGAACGGCCGCGGTCAGGCCCAGCAGGGCGCAGGCGGCGACGGCTGCCGCCAGAGGGCGTCGGAGCACCCGGGCAGGAGTGCGTTTCATGCGTCTCTCCATGGGAGGCCACGGCGTGGGTACGCCGTGGATGTCGACATCCGCAGATGCTCGGTGAGCACCTGTCCGAACCGGCCCACTGCTTCGACGCGCCGCCAAGCCGCAGGATCCGCACCCGGAAGTGCGGTCAGAAAGTTTCCGAAACTCCTTACAACGGCGGGAAGTTACCGGTGGAATGCCGTCACGTAAAGAGGCTGCGTCCAGGCCGGTGCCGCAGGCCCGGCAGCCGCCCCCGTGAGCGGTGACGCCGCTCCGCTGTCAGGACAGATCCGCCCGGGCACAGCGATCGGCCGGCGCCTCGCGGGACTCACGAGGCGCCGGCCGGGTCTGCGGTGGTGCACCGGGCGGCACGGTGCCCGGCGGACCGGACGGGCGAGGTGGGGACACCTCAGGCCGCCCGGCCGGGCCGCGCGTCAGCGGCGGTGGTTACGCCCCCAGGCCTCGGTGTCGACGGTGTGGCCGCGGTGGTCGAGCAGCGTCGCCTTGTCGGAGCGCTCGTCCCAGACCGAGTGGCGGCGGTCCTGGTAGAGGTCGGTGCGGGTGTCGCGCCCCATGCCGGTGTGGACACGGACCGTCGAGCGGCCGGCGAGACGGTAGTCGTCGAAGCGGTACCGGTTGCCGTCGCGGTCGCGCAGGGTCCAGCCGTCGAGGTCGACCGGACGGCGGCCGTTGTTGGTGATCTCGACCCACTCGGCGTTCAGCGCCCGGTTGGAGCGGTGGCCGCGGTCGCGGTCGCCGGTCTGCACGGCACTGATCTCGACCCGCGCGTCCTGGCGGTGCCGACGGTCGCCGTCGTGGGCGGAGGCCGGCAGTGCGACGGCCGAGACGACGGCACCGGCGGCGAGAACGGTCGCCGCGATGCGACGGGAGGTTGAAGCAGCAGACATAGGTGATGTCTCCTCGAAACTGTGCGCCACCCGCTGCACGAGCGGTGGTGGCGGTGCGGGTCACCGGGCCCGTGACGGGCCGGCGGACCAGACTCTGCGGCCGCGGCGTGCGGCGCCGACGCGGCGACCGACCGAGTTACCATTTACGGACATTTCCGTAACTGTCGACTGTAGGGGTCACACGAACAAGGCCGCCGTGGCCCTGACATCCACTGACGGATACATCGACCGCTCACGAGCAGCGGGAAGCCCTCGCTCGCGGCCGCACGCCGTCGGGCGCGCCACCCCGCGCACCACCCGATACATCGACTCCCGTTCCGGTAACAGCAGTTCTGCACGTTTCTTCGCACGTTCGGCCAGTCGTCGCACATCTGCCCAGGCGTCGTGCATCCGGCCGCCAGCGCGCAGGGGGCGGTGCCCGGTCGTCGGACCTCGGGGAAGCGGGCCCGGTCGGCAGAGGTACGACCGGAACACTCGCGGTGCAGGACGACCGCCGCGCGGCTGCCGCGGGAGTCGGACCTCCCGCTGACGACGGTGGCGGCACGGACCGGCTACGGATCGGAGTTCGCCCTCGCCAAGGCGTCCAAGCGGGAGTTCGGGCTCGCGCCCGGCGGGTACCGGCGCCGGGCCCGCGCCGCGTGACAGCTGCCGCTTCCGCCCCGGCAGCCCTCGTACGATGCCTGCGGCCGTCGCGTGACGGTCACAGGCATCCGCCGGCCGCCGGTTCTCGGGTGACGCCGGGTCCCGCTTGGCCGGAGGCATCCGCCCGCCGCCGGCTCTCGGGTGACGCCGGGTCCCGCTACTCGCGGAGCAGTGCGCAGACGAAGTTCTCCTGGATGGCCCTGAGTTTCGCCAGCAGGACCGGCTTGTTCTGCTGGTTCACCTGAGTGTTGATCGAGAACGTGAGTGAGCGGCTGCCGTCCCCCGTGGCGGCGATCAACTGCGTGTAGCCGGGGAAGTTGCCCGTGTGTCCGTACACGACACCGCAGCGGGTCTTGTAGCGGAAGATCGCGAGGCCTGCCTCGTTGTCACCGGGGCCTGCCGGTTCGGAGGCGCCGTCGATCCAGCGGCGCTGCTCGCGGAGCGTGTTCTTCGAGATCAGCGCACCGCTCGCGTGACCGCGGACGAAGGACGTCATGTCCTCGGGCGTCGAGACGATGCCGCCGGAAGCCCAGACGCCGGAGGCGCTGAGCAGCTCGCTGACGTCCTCCGGCGGGTCGGGCGGGGTGACGTCGTAGCCGTGCAGGTAGGGCCGGGGCATGCGGTAGCCCTGCGGGAGGCTCGTGTTCCGCAGGTGCAGCGGGCGGTACACGAGCCTGTCCAGGAGTTCCTCGTAGCGGCTGCCCGTCGCCGCCTCCGCCATCAGGGCCACGGCGATGTTGCCGGAGTTGGAGTACCGGTAGCGCGAGCCGGGCGGGAACGCGAGCGGCTCGTCCGCGACGAAGTCGAGGAGCCGGCGGGAGTCGAAGCGGCGACGCGGGTCGGCGAGCAGCAGGTCCTGGAACTCCCGGTCGGCCGAGTAGTCGGGCAGCCCGCTGGTGTGGTCGAGCAACTGGCGGAGCGTCACCTCGTGCCAGGCGCGCGGCAGGTCGGGCAGCCGTCGGCCGATGGTGTCGTCGAGGCGCAGCTCCCCCCGGTCCACGAGTCGCAGCGCGACGGCTCCGCTGTAGGCCTTGGCCGTGCTGGCGATGCGCATGTGGTCCGTGGTCCTCGGAAGGCGGCCGGCGGCGACGTCGGCTACACCTGCGCGCACGACCTGCGTGTCGTGGCCGCGCTCGAGGACCGCGATCGCGCCGGGCGGCCCGCCTGGCGCGGAGATCAGCTCGCGCAACTGACGCCGGAGCGTGCTGTCGTGGCCGGCGTCGGGGTGCTCCCCCGCCTGGACGGGGGCGGTCGCGGTCCCGGCCAGACAGGCAGCTGCCAGGAGGGCCACGACAGGCAGCCGGCGGCGGGCGGATCTGTTGTGCAGCGGCATGGTGGATCTCCCGGTGGGTGGGGACGGCGCGAGGCACGCCCAGCATCGGCCGGGTGCCTCGGCGGTGCCCGCCCGCCTGCTCCATCCGGGCGAGCCGGCCGCGGGCGCCGGAGCGTCTACGCGGGACGGCCGCCTCGCCCCGGCGCGTGACCGGGACGCCGCGGCGCCGTCAACACGCACCGGTGGGCCGCGGCCGCGACCCGGTGGGGTCAGGGACTCGACGGGGCCCGGACGGCGGCGAGTCTCACCCCGTCGGGGCGCGCGGACGCCTTCGAGCCGTCGACACGGGCCGGTGGGGCCGCGGACCGCTGCACGGTCCGGTCGGATCAAGGCCCCGGCCCCGGCCCGACGACGCCGGGGCATCGACACGGCGTCGGACGGCGTCAAGGCCTCGACCCGGCCGCTGGATTGGTGGCCCGGCCGGGCCCGGACGGCGGCGAGCGTCGGCCGTGGCGCGGTCGGCGCCGAGGCCTCAGCCCGGCGCGGGCGCCGACGCCGCAGACCTCGGTGGGGTCAGGACATCTGTGCGCTCTGGAGGCGGGCGTAGGCTCCGGCCCGCGCCAGCAGTTCCGCGTGCGTGCCCGCCTCCTGGACGCGGCCGTGTTCCAGGACCACGATCCGGTCGGCGTTCTTGATGGTCGACAGCCGGTGGGCGACGATGAACACCGTACGGCCCGCGACCAGTCGGGCCAGGGCCTGCTGGATCAGGGCCTCCGAGTGGGCGTCGAGCGCCGAGGTCGCCTCGTCGAGGACCAGCACGCGCGGGTCGCGGATCAGCGCCCTCGCGATGGCCAGCCGCTGGCGCTGCCCGCCGGACAGGCGGGCACCGCGCTCACCGACCACGGTGTCGAGGCCGTGGGGAAGGCGGTCGACGAACTCGGCCGCGTTGGCGTCGGCCAGGGCGCGGCGGATGGCCCGCTCGTCCACGTCCGGCAGCCCGTAGGCGACGTTGTCGCGGATGCTGCCCTCGAAGAGGATCGACTCCTGCGGGACGACGGAGAGGAACCGCCGGTAGCTGCGCAGGTCCAGGTCCGCGAGGTCGCGGCCGTCGAGGAGGATCCGGCCACCGGTCGCGCGGTGGAAGCCGAGCACGAGATTGAGCACGGTGGACTTGCCGGCGCCGGAGCCGCCGACGAGGGCGACGGTCTGTCCGGCGGGAACGGTGAGATCGAGGCGGTCGAGGGCCGGCCGGTCGCCACCGTCGTCGTCGTAGGTGAGGCTCACGCCCTCGAAGCGGAACTCCCCCGCCACGGCGGCGACATGTTCCTTGCCGTCGTTCTCCTCCAGGTCCGGGGCCTGGAGGACCTCACCGACGGACCGCACGGACTCGAGCGCCTTGCCGATGACGGGCGCCAGGGTCAGCAGGGTGGTGACGGAGCCGGTGAGGCTGGAGAAGTAGGCGCTGAGCATGACCACGGCGCCCGGTGTGATGTCGAGCCAGCCGTAGTAGGCGACGAGGGCGGCGCCGGCCAGGCAGCCCATGCCGAGGGTGTTGAGGACCATCCAGGACAGCGACCCGAACCGCCCGTTGAGGAGATCCAGCCGTGAGCCTTCGCGCAGCACCGTGTCGAGGTCGTGGTCGACCCGGCGCAGGGCCGTGCGTTCCAGGGCGTGGGCACGGGTGATGGGGATGAGCGTGGTCATCTCGCTGACGCTGGACGACAGCCGCTCCACGGAACGGCGGAAGGAGGCGTTACGGTCGCGCAGACGGGACCGGAGGGTCACCACGATGAGGGCCGAGGCCGGGACCAGGACGACGAACACGGGCAGGAAGGCGGGCGTGACGACGGCGATGACGGCCAGCCCGCCGGTGAGGGTGGCCGCGGCGGTCAGGCCGTTGTCCGCCGCCTGCTGCACGCCGGTCTCCAGGGTCTCCACGTCGCGGATCACCTTCGCGTGCAGCACGGAGGAGCTCGTGCGGGTGTGGAAGCCGATGGACAGCTGCTGCATGCGCTGGACGAGTGCCGACCGCAGATCGCGGCCGACACGGCGGACGGAGCCGTGCATCCAGTGCACGTAGAGCAGATGCAGCGGCAGGTTGAGCGCGAGGACGACGAGCATGACGGCGCAGTTCCACCACAGCTCGGATATGGGGCGCTGCTCCACCACGACGTCGATGATGTTCGCCGTCACCGGCGGCAGGAGCCACACAGGGGTGTGCTTGCCGAAGAACACGGCGACCGCGCCTGCCAGGCGGGCGCGTTCGGGCCGGAAGAGATAGCGCAGTGTGCGGACGGGATGCTCACCGCGGTACCGGTGGTCGAGCGGACTCTCCGGCGTGGCCATCGACGGTCTCCCCTTTTTCTCATGGCGGTGCTCGTCCTTCATGGCTCGCCCCTGTCCGGGCGTGCCGCGGCGCGGGTGCGCCGCGGCTGCGCGCGAACGGTGGTGCCGCTACTTGGTCGCGCCTTGGGCGAAACCGTTGTAGATGTACCGCTGCAGGAACAGGAAGATGGCCAGGGTCGGCAGGATCACCAGGATCGCGCCGGCCGAGATGTTCTCCCAGTGGGCCCCGAAGGGCCCTTTGAAGCGGAACAGGGCGGTGGAGATCGTGCCCAGTTCCTGGGACGGCATGTAGAGGAAGGGGATGTAGAAGTCGTTGTAGACGGTGATCCCCTTGATGATCACCACCGTCGCGATCGCCGGCTTGAGCAGCGGCAGGATGACCTTGCGGTAGACGGTGAAGGAGTTCGCGCCGTCCAGCCGTGCGGCTTCGTCGAGGGAGATCGGGATGCCCCGGACGAACTGCAGGAAGATGTAGATCGAGACGATGTCCGTGCCCATGTAGAGCAGGATCGGCGCCCACCGGCTGTCGAACAGGCCGAAGCTGTTGACCACTTGGAAGGTGGCGACCTGCGTGGTGACACCCGGCACCAGTGTGGCGATAAGGAACAGCGCCATGACCAGCTTCTTCGCGCGGAAGTGGAAGCGGTCGATCGCGTACGCGGTCATGGAGCCGATGATCACCGTGCCGGTGATCGAGAAGAGCAGGATGAACGCGGTGTTCCCGAACGCGGTCAGCATCTTCCCGTCGGAGAACGCGGTCGCGTAGTTGCCGAAGTTGAGCCAGTCCCCCGGCAGGGAGAGCGCACCGCCGTCGGCCACCTCGCCGGAGGTCTTGAGCGAGGTGAGGAAGACGACGACAAGGGGCAGCAGCACCACCAGCGAGCCGGCGACCAGCGACAGGTACACCAGCGCCCGGCCGATGCGGCCCGCTCGGGGGTTTTGCCGGGACGCGTCCGTCCACCGGGCCTCGTCCGTCCGCCGGGGCGCGGGCTCCCGCGGTGGCAGGTTCGTCTGCGGGGCCGTGGTCATACGAGGTCCACCTTGTCGTCGGGTACGAGACGGCGCTGTATCCAGGTGATCAGCAGGATGATCACAAGCAGTACGACGGCGGCGGCGGACGCCAGCCCCGTCTTGTTGAACTGGAAGGCGAGCTTGACCGTCTGGATGACGAAGGTCGAGGTGCCGGTCGCGCCGCCGGTCATGATGTAGGGGATCTCGAAGACCGAGAGGGATCCGGAGACCGCCAGGATGATGCTCAGGCTCAGCACGGGCTTGATGCTCGGGGCGATGATGTGCCGGAACTGCTGCCACCTGCTCGCGCCGTCCAGCTGTGCGGCCTCGTAGAGCTCACCGGGGATGGACTGGATCGCCCCGAGGAACAGGACGAAGTTCAGGCCGGTGAACCGCCAGACGGACACGCCGGCCAGTGATGTGTTGGCGGAGGTGGGGTCGCCGAGCCAGGCACGGTCGGTGTCGGCGCCGAACCAGGAGAGGACCGAGTCCAGCGTGCCGCCGTCCTGGAAGAAGTACAGGAAGACGAAGCCGATGGCCACGCCGTTGATCAGGTAGGGGAAGAAGAGAATCCCCTTGAACAGGTTGCGGAAGCGGAGATCGAAGCTGAGGACCGTCGCGAAGTACAGCGCGACGACGATCTGCACGGCGGACGCGGCGAGGTAGTAGAAGCTGACGAAGAACACCCGGAACAGCTCGGGCCGGGTGAAGATCTGGGAGTAGTTGTCGACTCCGGTGAAGTTGCGGTCCGGGCTGACGCCGTCCCAGTCGGTGAAGCTGTAATAGATCATGTTCCCCACGGGGACGTAGGTGAACGTGATCAGGAGCGCCAGGGGCACGGCCAGGAACATCCACGGGGTGATCCGGCGCAGCGTCCGCCCCCGCCGTTGCGGCGTGCCGTGGGCGCTCGCCGTCCCGGTCCTGCGCCAGGAAGTGCCGGGGCGCGGCGGTCGCGCGGCCGCCGTCTTTGTCGTCTCGGTCATGTCGGGCCTTTCGTCGTCCGCTGATGCGCGGCAGGCGTCGGCCCCCGGCCGGTGTGGTGCGGCCGGGGCCCCTGCCTCCGC
Organism: Streptomyces pristinaespiralis; assembly: GCF_001278075.1. GTDB lineage: Bacteria > Actinomycetota > Actinomycetes > Streptomycetales > Streptomycetaceae > Streptomyces > Streptomyces pristinaespiralis. Next base: position 672,127 of record NZ_CP011340.1, read on the forward strand.
CGTCGGTCAGGAGCCGGCGGTCTTCGCTGCCTCGTCCCACCTCTTGTCGAGGTCCGCGAAGAACTCCTGGAGGCTGCCGCTCTGGGCGCCGCGGGCGATGTCGACCAGTTTCTGCCGGTAGTCGGGGGTGTTGAGACCGATCTCGGCCGCGTTGTCTATCGCGTTGACCTGCCCTGTCCTGGACTCGGAGCGCTCCACGAAGGTGACATCGTTGTCAACAAAGTCCTTGAGCGTGTCGGGCATGGCGGCCGACTTCACGGTGGGGACGGCGCCCTCCTTCGCGGAGTAGCCGGACTTCTCCGTGAACCAGTCGATCCAGGCCCGGGCCGCTCCCTTGTGCTCGGAGTGGATGTTGACGGCCTGCTGATAGTCGGAGACGACCGTGGCGCAGAACTTGCCGTCCTTCTGCGCGGGGAAGGGCATGAAACCGATGTCGTCCGGCTTCGCGCCGGCCTTCTCGGCCGCGTCCCTCATCTGCGTGATCGACCAGGAGCCGAGCATCATGGCGCCGATCTCACCCTTGGCCACCATGCCCTTGGAGGCTTCCCAGTTGGTGGTGTTGGGGTCCTTCTCGGCCAGCCCGCCCTTGACGATGTCGTGCAGGAGCGTGTCGCTCACATTGAGCTCACCGCCCTGCTTCCAGGGGGAGACGGGGCCCGCCAGCTTGTTGCCGGCGTCGCCGTCACAGGTGACGGAGCCGATGTTGCCGCCCCACTGGACCAGGGGCCAGCCGTCCTTGAAGTTGGTGTAGTACGGCACGGCGTCGGTCCTGGACTTGATCGCCCGGAGTCCGGCGAGGAACTCGGCCGGAGTGGTGGGCCACTTGGTGACGCCGGCCTTCTTCCAGACCGACTTGTTGTAGACGAAGCCGTTGGCCGTGCCGAACTGGGCGATGCCGTAGACCTTGCCGCCGACGTCCGTCTTGTCGCTGAAGCGGTACTTGGCGGTCAGCTCCTCGGTGGGGCCGAGGGGCGCGAAGAACTTCGGGTAGTCGTTCTTTGCCACGGCGGCCGGGATCATGAGGACGTCACCGTAGTCGTCGGTGTTCATCCGGATCTTGACCTCCCCCTCGTAGTCGGTGAGGCCCTCGAACTTCACCCTGACGTTGGGGTAGGTCTTCTTGAACTCCGCCGCGTACGCGTCCATCGCGCCGCTCTGGACAAGATCCGTGCGGTGGGTGAGGACCGTGATCTTGCCGGACACCTCGTGCGGTTCGGCGGGAGCCGTCGCCGTCTCGGCGGAGGGTGTCCCTCCGCCACTGCACCCCGCGACGGTCAAGGTCGCGACGGCGAGAAGCGCGCCCGCGAGCGTCTTCTTCTTCCCCATGTGCCCAACTCCTTCAGGATTGCGGCTCAGGTCCGGGTGGGATGTCGGCACTATGGCAGGCCCGAGGTGAACCGGTAAAGCTCTGATTTCCACCACGATGCCTAATCGTTACCAGCGAACTGCTTCCATGCCCTTCACCGGGGCGTCTTGTGGCCAGTTGATGAACCCAACCGCGTCTTGACCGGTTTATGGACAGGATCTGATCACCGGGTTAGGTTGTGCGACGTCGTACATCCACGGCCTGAGTCAGGCGATTGGAGCCGCACCATGAAGGACGTCACCCAGCTCACCGAGGGGTGGAGCGTGCGCCACGAAGAGGCGCTGCTCCCGGCTCGGGTCCCCGGCTGCGTCCACACCGATCTGCTGGCCGCCGACGTCATCCCCGACCCCTTCATCGGACTCAACGAGACCGAGGTGGCCTGGGTCGGCCGACGCGGGTGGACCTACCTCACCGACCTGGCGCACGACAGTGCCCACGAGCGGACCGACCTGGTCTTCGACGGCCTCGACACCGCCGCGCGGATCACCCTCGCCGGCCGGGAGCTGGGCCGCACCCGCAACATGCACCGCTCCTACCGCTTCGACGTCACCGGCCGCACCGGGCCCCTGGAGGTCCGCTTCGCCTCCGCCTACGAGGAGGCGGAGGCGGTCCGCTCCCTGACCGGGTCCCGGCCGAACGTCTACCCCGAACCGTCGCAGTACATCCGCAAGATGGCGTGCAGCTTCGGCTGGGACTGGGGCCCGACGCTGGTGACCGCCGGGATCTGGCGGCCGGTCCGGCTGGAGCACTGGTCGACCGCGCGCCTCGCGCGGGTCCGCCCGCTGGTGACCGTCGCCGACGGCGCGGGCCGGGTGGAGGTGCGGCTGGAGGTGGAGCGCACCCGCCGGGGCGAAGGCCGGCCGCTCACGGCGCGCGCGTCGGTCGGCGGGGTGCAGGCCGAGGTGTCCTTCGAGGGCGAAGAGGCGGTACTGGAACTGGAGGTGGCGGACCCGGAGCTGTGGTGGCCGCGCGGGTACGGCCGGCAGCCGCTGTACGACCTCGAGGTCAGGCTGTCCGACGAGAGCGGGCCGCTCGACGGCTGGCAGCGCCGGATCGGCTTCCGCCGGATCGAACTCGACCGTTCGGCCGACGAGCACGGAACGGGCTTCACCCTGGTCGTCAACGGTGTGCGGATCTTCGCGCGCGGGGTCAACTGGATCCCCGACGACGTCTTCCCCTCCCGGATCACTCCAGAGCGCTACCGCGCCCGGCTCCAGCAGGCCGCCGACGCCAACGTGGACCTCGTGCGGATCTGGGGCGGCGGCATCTACGAGGACGACGCGTTCTACGACGCCTGCGACGAGCTCGGCCTGATGGTCTGGCAGGACTTCCTCTTCGCCTGTTCCGCCTACCCGGAGGAGCAGCCGCTGCGCGGAGAGATCGAGGCCGAAGCGCGCGACAACGTTGTCCGACTGATGCCGCACCCCAGCCTGGTGCTGTGGAACGGCAACAACGAGAACCTGTGGGGTTTCAGGGACTGGGGCTGGGAGGGCGAACTCGCGGGCGACTCCTGGGGCGAGGGCTACTACCTCGGCCTGCTGCCGCGTCTGGTCGCCGAGCTCGACCCCACCCGCCCCTACACCGCGGGAAGCCCCTGGTCCGGCTCCTGGGACCACCACCCCAACGACCCCGCCCACGGCACCTTCCACTCGTGGGAGGTGTGGAACCGTCAGGACTACGCCGAGTACCGCACGAGCGTCCCGCGTTTCGTCGCCGAGTTCGGCTGGCAGGCGCCGCCCGCGATCGCGACCCTCAGGCGCGCGCTCCCCGGCGAGCGGCCGGCACCCGACTCCCCCGGCATGCTGCACCACCAGAAGGCCGAGGACGGCAACGGCAAACTGAACCGTGGTGTCGCCCGCCACTTCCCGCTCCCCGACGACGACTTCGACCGCTGGCACTACCTCACCCAGGTCGTCCAGGCCCGTGCCGTCGCCGCCGGCATCGAGCACTGGCGCTCCCACTGGCCCGTCTGCGCGGGCACGGTGGTCTGGCAGCTCAACGACTGCTGGCCGGTCACCTCGTGGTCGGCGGTCGACGGCGACGGCAGGCTCAAGCCCCTCCACCACGAGCTGCGCCGCGTGTACGCGGACCGGCTGCTCACCGTCCAGCCGGGCGACAGCGGCCTGACGCTCGCCGTCGTCAACCAGTCCGCCGGTGTGTGGCGTACCTCGGTGTCCCTGCGCCGGCTGCACGCGGACGGCTCCACGGTGCACGAGGACGTCGTCGACGTCACCGCGGGACCGCGCTCGGTGGTCCGGCTGCCCGTACCCCCGGTGCTCGCACCCGCCGAAGGGTCCGCGAAGGAGTTCCTCGTAGCCGACGCCGACGGGCTGCGCGCCCTCCACTTCCCCGTCCCCGACAAGGATTTCGCCTGTCCGCGGCCCCGGTACGACGTCGCCGTGGAACCGGTTCCCGGCGAGAGCGATAGAGTCGACATCGTGGTGAGCGCACACACTCTGGTCAGAGACCTCCTCCTCCAGGCCGACCGGCTCGGCCCCCGAGCCGCCGCCGACCAGGGCCTGCAGACTCTCCTGCCCGGCGAGCGGACCCGTATCAAGGTCAGCGGCTGCGGTTTCCCGGACGTCCAGGACGTGCGGGCCGCCCTGTTCAGTGTGGACACGATGTGACGGGAACGACGCGCGTCACGATCAAGGACGTCGCCGCCCGTGCCGGTGTCTCCAAGGGGGCGGTCTCGCTCGCCTTCAACCACAAGCCGGGCGTCTCACAGGCCACCCGCGAGCGGATCTTCGCCGCCGCGCGCGAACTGGGCTGGGCGCCGAACCTGACCGCACGCAGCCTCTCCAGCCAGCGGGTCGACATCGTGGGGCTGGCCCTGTGCCGGCCCGCCCGGCTGCTCGGTCTCGAACCGTTCTACATGGAATTCATCTCCGGCATCGAGAGCGTCCTGGCCGACCGCTCCTGTTCGCTGCTGCTGCGCCTGGTACGGGACCTCGACGAGGAGATCGACCTCCACAGGACGTGGTGGCGCAGCCGGACGATCGCCGGAGCGATCCTGGTCGACTTCCACGACGACGACCCGAGGGTGCCGGCGCTGCAGGCCGTCGGCCTGCCGGCGGTCGCCGTCGGGCACCCGTCCCTGACGGGCTCCTTCCCGGCCGTCTGGACGGACGACGCGACGGCGGCCGCCGAGGCGGTCCGCTACCTGGCCGCGCTGGGCCACCGTCGCATCGCGCGCGTCGGCGGCCCGGCCGGACTGGGGCACAGCTCCATCCGGGCGGCCGCCTTCGGGGCCACGATGCGCCAGCTCGGGCTGGAGCAGGGCCGGCAGATCTCCACGGGGTTCGACGGCAAGGAGGGCGCACGGGCCACCCGGTCGCTGCTGCTTTCCGCGGACCGGCCCACCGCCATCGTGTACGACAACGACATCATGGCCGTCGCCGGCGCGGGCGTCGCCGCCGAGATGGGGTTCGTCATCCCGGACGACGTGTCGCTGCTGGCGTGGGACGACTCCCAGCTGTGCCGGATCACCCATCCGACGCTGTCGGCCATGAGTCACGACGTGCACCACTTCGGCGCGGAGGTCGCGCGGACGCTGTTCGCAGTGCTCGACGGCACGCACACCGGGGCGCTTCAGGTGCCCACGCCTTCGCTCACCCCGCGCGGATCCACGGCGCCCGCACCGCAGCGCACCTGACACGGCGGAGATGCTCCAGGGCCCCGGCCTTCCCGGTCGGGGCCCTGGAGCGTTCCGGTGTGCCCGGGGCGGGGCGTGTCGTTGCGTCAGGCCTTGCCGCAGGGGGCGCCGTTGAGGGTGAAGGCGGCGGGGATCCCGTTGGTGCCGTTGGAGGAGCCGTTGAGGCCGAAGCTCACGCTGCCGCCGGCGGGGACGGTCTCGGTCCAGGGCTCATGGGTGGCGCGCACCTGTGCCCCCTGTTGGACGACCTTGGCGTTCCAGGCCGAGTTGACCCTCTGGTCACCGGGGAAGGCGAAGTCGAGCTGCCATCCCTTGACGGCGGTGGTGCCGGTGTTGCGGATCGTCACATCGGCGTTGAAGGAGCTGCCCCAGTCGCTCAGCCGGTAGGTGACCTGGCAGCCGCCGGCTGCCGGGCCGCCGGTGAAGACGCCGGCCTCGCGTGCGGTCTGCTTGATCCCGTCGGCGCCGTTGAAGATGCGCTGACCCCAGGGGCTGAGCTGGGAGGCGTTGAAGCCGACGGCCATGTCGAGGTACTCGACGCCGCCGCCGTTGCCGCTCCAGGACCAGCCCATGTAGCCGACGTCGAACTGCTCCGCCGTCGCCATGATGGCGTCCTCGTCGGGGTTGCCGTCCGAGTGGGCGTCGCCGAATTCGCCGACCACGATGGGCAGTTTGCTGGTCACGAACCGGTTCAGGTAGTCGCGTACCTCGGTCGCGGTGTCGAAGACGCCGTACATGTGGATCGAGAAGACGGTGTTCCGGTCGGGGTCGGCGGCGAACACGCCGGCGGCGTTGTCGCGCATGGTGAACGACCAGTCCTGGCCCCAGTTCGGCGCGTCCACCATGAGGGTGTGGTCGAAGCCGGCGGCGCGAAGCCGCTTGATCGCGTCGGTCGTGCCGGAGGTCCAGGCGCTGTATCCGGAGTTCCCGTAGGGCTCGTTGCCGATGTTCAGGATGACGTACTTCTCCTGCCCCTTGAGCGCGGCCTGGACGTCGATCCAGTAGTCGACGGCGCGCGAGAGCGGCACGGCGGCGCCGGCCTCGCCGTATCCGGTCGTGTCGTGCGCCTCGAGGACGCAGACGAGCCGGTTCGCCTTGCACTGCGCGACGATGTCCGCGACGTCGGCGGCGTCGTTCCTGGTCCACTGGTCGCCCGTGCTGAGCACGACGCGTACGGAGTTGGCGCCCAGCGCCTTGATGTCCTTCAGTGCTTGCGTCGTACGGGTCGGATACCAGGTGTGGGCGTGGTTGACGCCCCGCAGGACGAAGTCGTTGCCGCCCGCGTCCAGCAGCCGGCCGTCGCTGACGTGGAACCCGGACGCCGTCTCCGCCGCATGGGCCGGGGCGGGGGCGGCGAACAGCGTGGCGGCCATGGCCAGCAGCGCTCCCGCCGCGGTGGCCAGTTTCCTTCTCATGGTCTGCTCCCAATGTCGTTGCACGCGCGCCACGGGCGGTGGCCCCGGTGCACGGCACTCTCGAGTCCTTCGGACACTCGTGTCCCGCTGCCGCGATGCACCGGATTCCGGATTCGGGGCTTTCACGTCCGGAATTCGACCGGCCTTGCGATGAATGCACGGCAGGGCGGGACAGGCCCCCGCCGACCGGGTGTTGATCGCGGCTCCCCGGCCGGCGGGAAAGAAAGGCCACCCGGACGGACTGCCGCCATTGCCGGTCGAAGCAGTGTCGAGCGGCGGCAGTTCGCCTTTCCTGCGGGCGACTGGAAGAGAGGCTAAGCGCCGCAAGGCATGGACACAACACTTGAAGCCAAACCGGTTAAGTTTAGTAGTTGTTCATCTCGTACCAGGCACTGCGGACCCGTTCACGCCGTGTCCGCCGCCGCATTACGGACGAGGTGCGACCACCTGCGCGGCCTGGGCCCCGACCGCGGCCGAGGCGGCAGCCGCGGCGCCGACGAGCCCGGCGTCCAGGGCGAGCCGGGCCGGGACGATCGGCACGTCCCGGGTGAAGTCGAGCACGGCGTAGTCGGTCATCCGGCGGCGCAGGGGCTTGAAGAGGGTGTCGCCGGCCTGGGCCACCCCGCCCCCGATCACCACGAGGTCCAGTTCGACGAGGGCTGTCGTCGCCGCGATCGCCGCCGCCAGGGCCTGGGCGGCGCGCTCGTACGCCGCCTTGGCCCGGGCATCGCCGGCCTCGGCCGCGGCGGCGACCGCCGCGGCGTCCGGCGTCGTACCGGCAGGGGCCGTCCAGCCGGCGGCCCGGGCGTGGGCCGCGATCGCCGTGCCGCTGGCCAGTGTCTCGACACAGCCCGGGGCGCCGCAGGCGCAGAGGGGGCCGTCCAGGTCCACCGTGATGTGGCCTATGTGGCCGGCGTTCCCGGAACGCCCGGGATGCAGTCGGCCGCCCAGTACGAGTCCGCCGCCGACACCAGTCGACACCACCATGCACAGGGCGTTGTCCACCCCGCGGGCGGCGCCGAGCCAGTGCTCGGCCGCCGTCATCGCGACGGCGTCGCCGACCAGCACGGGACGGAGGCCGAGCGGGGTGCGCGGATGCGCACGCACGCGCTCGACCAGCGGATACCGGCGCCATGCCGGGATGTTGACCGGGCTGACCGTGCCGGCCGCGGTGTCGAGGGGGCCCGCGCACGCGATCCCGAGGCAGGACAGCGCGTCCCACGCGGGGTGCGCGGCCAGCTCGTCGAGCACGGCCGTCACGGCGTCCATCAGCTCCTGCGCCGGACGCCGGGCAGGGGTGGCCCGCTCGACCCGCACGAGCAGCCCGCCCTCCTCGTCCACGAGCGCGCCGGCGATCTTCGTGCCCCCGATGTCCAGTGCTCCGTACACCATCACGTTCGCCCTTTCATGGAGGGAGCGGATTCATCACTCCGGGGCGTTACTGTGCACGGGATTGACAACGTTGTCCAGTAAACGGTTTAGTAGAGCAATTGTTCAGTCAAGGAATCGGGGCGGTGATCTATCGGCCGACCGGCTGCCCGAGCCCCAGCATGTTGCCCTCGCTGTCCCGGAACCAGGCGCCGAGCTCGCCCGTAGCGCCCTTGCTGGGATAATTCCCCTGAATCTCGGCGACGCCGTCCACGGTCTTCAGGCCGGGCAGATCGACCTCCTCGAACACCACACCGCGCCGCTCGAGTTCATCCATGGCCGCCCGAAGGTCGTCGACCTCCAACGCCATCTGGGTGAAGGTCCCGGGGGAAGCCCCCGCGGACCGGAAAAGAGCGAAGTCCGCGCCGCCGCAGCGGTACAGAAGCCCACCCGGGCGCTCGTCGACCGGTTCGAGTCCGAGCTTGTCCGCGTAGAAGCGCCTCGCTCGCTCCAGGTCCTGCGCGGGCAGCCGAACGGCCACCCGTGCGTTGTCGAGAATCCCCATGCCGCCTCCATCCGTCGGTCAGGACACCCGTGTAACGGTTCGTCAGGGCGATGGGCAACGGGCAGACGTCAGGGGTCGTGGGGGCCGGGGCGCGAAACGGCCACCGGCCCCGGTGGATCACCGCTTCGGATCGGTGTCGTAGTCGTGCCGTGCCTGCTCGACCTTGTCCAGGTTGCCGTCCGCCCATTCGGCCAGGTGCGCGAAGAGCGGGGCGAGGCTGCGGCCGAGCTCACTGATCTCGTACTCGACCCGAGGGGGAACCTCCGGGTGGTAGGTGCGCACGACGAGACCGTCGCGCTCCAGTTGCCTCAGCCGCTGGGTCAGCACCTTCGGCGTGATCCTGGCGATCCGCCGTTCCAGTTCGACGAACCGCTGCCGCCCGTAGGTGTGCAGGCTCCAGAGGATCGGTGTGGTCCACCGGCTGAACACGATGTCGACGACCGGCCCGATCGGACAGGCCAGCTCCGGGTCGGTCGCAGCGGGCGGCGTCCGGGTCGCTTCGCGTGCCATGCACATCCCTCCTGGATAGCCACTTTCCTGTAGGTACCTACTATACGGGCGGTGTTAGCGTCCCCCTCGTCGCCAGGACCTCAAGGCCCGCGGCACTCCGGCCCGTTGCACGGGCATCGGTGACCACACAGGAAACACAGGGGAGTTGTCATGATCGTAGTGACGGGGGCGACCGGTAATGTCGGCCGCTCGCTGGTACAGGTGCTCGCAGCCGGCGGTGAGCGGGTGACCGCGACGTCCCGCACCATCACGGACGCGGACGTCCCGGAGGGCGTCCGGCACCGGACGGCCGACCTGACCGACGCGGAGAGCCTGCGTTCCGTTCTCGACGGCGCCGACGCGCTGTTCCTCCAGAACGGCGGCGCGAGCGCGCACCTGCTGAACCCGCACGAGATCCTGGACGTCGCCAAGGCAGGCGGAGTGCGCAGGGTCGTCCTGCTGTCCTCCCAAGGAGTCGCGACCCGGCCGCGGTCGGCCTCGCACGGGGGCACGGCACGCCTGATCGAGGACGCCGTCCGCGGATCCGGCATGTCCTGGACGATCCTCCGGCCCGGAGGCTTCAACTCCAACGCCTACGCCTGGGCCGAGCCGGTCCGCGCCCACCGGAGCGTCGCCGCACCGTTCGGCGACGTCGGCCTGCCCACCGTCGACCCGGACGACATCGCGGAGGTCGCCGCCGTGGCACTGCGCGAGGACGGGCACGACGGACGGATCTACGAGTTGACCGGGCCCGCGCCGAGCACGCCGCGGCAGCGGGCCGCGGCCATCGGCGAGGCGCTCGGCGAACCGGTCCGTTTCGTCGAGCAGACCCGTGAGGAGGCCCGCGCGGAGATGCTGCGGTTCATGCCGGAAGCAGTCGTGGAGACGACCCTGGCCATCCTCGGCGACCCGACCGGCGCGGAGCAGCGCGTCAGCCCGGACGTCGGGCGCGTTCTCGGCCGTGCGCCGCGCTCCTTCGCCGACTGGGCACGACGGTACGTCGGCGCCTTCCGATAGGTCCGACAGGGCGGCCGTGTCAGGGCGTTGCTGCCGGACCGGTCGTTCCCCCGGCGGGCGAGGGCGCAGGTGACGGCGGCGCGCCCGCCGGCCGATCGCAACTCGCCGTCCCCGGACGGGCGGCGCACCGGCCCCGGGGACCGTGGCGTGCCCGTCCGGCGGTCTATCGTGGACCCATGTCCACCCTTGACCAGATCCGCATCGTCTCCCGCGACTCCCCCATGGCGCTCGCCCAGGTGGAGCGCGTCCGCGCGGAACTGGCCGCGCTCCACCCCGGTATCCGGACCGAGGTCGTCCCCGTCAAGACCACCGGCGACAAGTGGATGGGCGATCTCTCCCTCGTGGAGGGGAAGGGCGCGTTCACCAAGGAGGTCGACGCCGCCCTGCTCGCGGGCGAGGCCGACCTCGCGGTGCACTGCGTCAAGGACGTGCCCGCGGACCGGCCGTTGCCCGCCGGGACGGTGTTCGCGGCGTTCCTCGAGCGTGACGACGTACGCGACGCACTGATCCACCCGGGCGGTCTGACACTCGACGAGCTGCCCGAAGGCGCCCGGATCGGGACCTCGTCCGTGCGTCGTATCGCGCAACTGGCCGTGTCCCACCCGCACCTGGAGTGCGTGCCGATGCGGGGCAACGCCAACCGGCGTCTGGAGAAGCTCGCGGCGGGTGACGCGGACGCGCTGCTCCTGGCCGTGTCGGGCCTGGAGCGCATCGGGCGCACGGACGTGATCACGCAGACGCTGTCGACCGACGTGATGTGCCCGCCGATCGGCGCGGGGGTCCTGGCCCTGCAGTGCCGGGAGGGCGACTCCGCGCTGATCGACACGGTGAGCGACCTCGGCCACCCCGGGACGCACCGGGAGGTCACTGCCGAGCGCATGTTCCTCCATGTGCTGCAGGGGCACTGCAACAGCCCCATCGCGGGCTACGCCCGGTCCGAGCGGAACGGTGAACTGTCCCTGCGGGCGAAGGTCTTCTCCCCCGACGGCAAGGTGATCCTCAACGCCCACGAGTGGGCCGGGCGCCTCGATCCCGCAACGCTGGGCACGTCGGTCGCGGTCGCTCTGCTCCGCCAGGGCGCACGGGAACTGATCGACGGCATCCCCCACTGACCTCCTCGGCCGGCCCCGCGCCGTGCGTGGCCCACGGGTCCGGACGACGGATTCACCGTCGACCGGTCCACGGACACGACCGGGCAGGACCCCACGGCCCGCCGGACCGTACAGGGAGCACCTGTCGCGGTGCCCGGCTCCCCCGGCATGTGCCGCCATGCGAGTCGGAAACGAGACACGAAAGGCGCTCTGCTCCGTCAGGTCCCCCGACTCGGATGTGACGAGGTGTTTGCTTGCCGACATCTCATGCCACCGTCCCGCACTCCGCGACGCGGCCACGATGGTGGACCGACAGGCCCGGAGTGCTGCGCAAAGGTGTGGGTTTTCCTCTTCTACGAGTTGGAGGCCGGCATGCGGTTGCTCTTGATTCATCCGAGCGCACTCATGTACTCGGAAATCTTCCTGCGTCTGGAGCCGCTGGGTCTCGAGCGGGTCGCGGGTGCCGCGCGGGAGGCCGGTCATGAGGTGTCGGTGATCGACCTGCAGACCGAGTCGCATACGGCACTGACACGTCTTCTTGAATCCTTCCGGCCGGAGGCCATCGGCGTCTCCCTCAATTATCTGGCCAACATTCCCGAGGCGATCGAGATCGCCCAGGACGCCAGGCGCAGGCTGCCCGGTGTCTTCGTCTTCTTCGGCGGGCACAGCGTGTCCTTCGTGGCCGGCGACGTCCTGGAGCAGGCGGAGGGCGCCGTGGACGCGGTGGTCCGCGGCGAGGGGGAGACGGCGATCGGGCCGCTCCTCGACGCCGCCCGCGACGGCGGTCTGTCCTCCGTGCCCGGGGCGGTCACCCTGGAGGGCCGGGGCCCGGCGCCCACGATGCTGCACAGCATCGATTCCCCCCGCCCGGCCCGCGACCTGCTGCGGCACCGCCGCCGCTACTTCATCGGGGAGCTCGACCCGTGCGCGTCCATCGAATTCACCCGCGGCTGCCCCTGGGACTGCTCGTTCTGCTCCGCCTGGACCTTCTACGGCCGCAGTTACAGAAAAGCCTCCCCTCAGGTCGCGGCGGAGGAAATGGCCGGCATCCGGGAGCGGAACGTCTTCATCGTCGACGACGTCGCCTTCATCCGTCCCGAACACGGTGACGGGATCGCCGCGGAGCTGGAACGCCGCCGTATCCGGAAGAGCTACTACCTCGAGACACGTGCCGATGTATTGCTGCGCAACAGGGAGATCTTCGAGCGCTGGTCGCGGCTCGGTCTGAAGTACATGTTCCTTGGTATGGAGGCGATCGACGCCGAAGGGCTCGACCTCTACAGGAAACGCATCAGTCCTGATGAGAACTTCCACGCACTCGAGACGGCGCGGAAGCTCGGCATCACGGTCGCCATCAATCTGATCGTCGATCCGGCCTGGGACCGGGAAAGGTTCCGGATCGTCCGTGAATTCGCCCTGTCGGTCCCGGAGATCGTCCATCTCACCGTGATGACTCCTTATCCGGGCACGGAGATCTGGCACACCGAGGCACGGAAGCTGACGACCCGCGACTACCGGCTCTTCGACATCCAGCACGCGGTCGTGCCGACGACGCTGCCGCTCGACGAGTTCTACCGCGAACTGGTGCTCACCCAGTCGGTGATCAACCGCAAGCACCTCGGCCTGCGGACCGCGTTCGGCGCGGCGCGCATCCTGGCGGCCAACCTCGCCCGCGGCCAGACGAACTTCGCCCGGATGCTGTGGCGCTTCAACCGCGTCTACAACCCCGCGAGGCAGATGGCGGACCACGACCGTCCGGTGCGCTTCGAGCTGCCGCTGCCCCGGCACGTCGAGGTGGAGGATCGCCGGCAGCTGTACATCCACGCGAAGCCGGCGCCTCAGGGCCGTAAGGACGCCGCGCAGAACCCCGACGCCGTGCCGGAATAGGGGTCCGGGCCGACGGTGCCCGTGCTGGTCCCGGGCTCGACCACCGAGTCTCGGATAGGGTGATTTGGTATTAAATGATCCATTGGTAGTGAGGTCTCGTCTTGGACACTCACCGGCCGGCGGGCCAGGTGCCGCCCGTAGGCGCTGTCGGGTACGCGGGCGTGCTCCGCGAGCTGCTGCCGATCGCCCTGTGGCGAGAGGACGCGGACGGGCGCGTCGTCGAGTGGTCCCTGGCCGCCCAGGATCTGCTCGGGCACCGGCCCGAGGCCATCCTCGGCCGGCCGGCTTCCGACTTGCTGGTCCCGGAGGGCAACGGGCCCCTGGCCGATCAGCTGACGCGGCGCGTCCACGCCGGGGAGACCGTGGTCGGAACCCTTTCGGTGCGCCACCGCGACGGGCACCGGGTGACGATGGAGATGTGGATCGTCCCGGCCGCCGACGCGCAGGGACGGGCTGGAGCCCTGCTGATCGCCGTGGAGACCTCGCAGGTGCTCCGTATGCGGGAATCGCTCGCGGCGCTGGAGAGTCTCTTCACCCAGTCGCCCATCGGTCTGGCCACCCTCGGCACCGATCTGCGCTTCCTGCGCGTCAACGATGCCCTGGCCCGGATGAACGGTGTCTCCCCCGCCGAGCATCTGGGCAAGCGGCTGACGGAAGTGGTGCCCGGCGTCAACGCCGCGTCCCTCGAAGCGATGATGCAGGAAGTTCTCGACCGGGGCGCCGCCCTCGTCGACGTCCGCCGTACGGGCCGGACGTCGGCGGACCCCGACCGGGACCGGACCTGGTCCTGCTCGTACGCCCCGCTGGTCGACGGCTCCGGCCGGACGCTCGGGCTGATCGCCTCCCTCATCGACATCACGGAGGAACAGCGCGCCGAGAACGAGGCCGAGCGCGCCCGGCGCCGCTTCGCCCTGCTCGCGGAGGCCGGGACCCGTATCGGCACCACCTTGGACCTCCTGCAGACCGCCGAGGAGGTGGTGCAGGTGCTGGTGCCCCAGCTCGCCGACTCGGCCGACGTACAGCTCCTCGAGGAGCTCATCGAACCGGACGAGTCCGCGGCGTCCACGCGCGGTGTGGTCCGCCGCATGGCCGCGGCCTTCCCCGAGCCGTCCGCCCCCACGGCGAAACTGGTGCCCGGCATGACGTCCCGGATCCCGGACGGCTCCCTGTACGAACGGGTCATCGCGGACGGGCGTCCGACCAACCTGTACCGCTCCGACGTGCCGGCGCTGATCACCGACCCCCGGGCCGACGATTTGCGCGCGTACCTCAAGACCCTGGGCTCGGCCCGGCTGATCCCCCTGGTCGCCCGGGGCAAGGTGCTCGGGGCGGTCGTGGTGACGCGGCTCAGTACGAACGAGCCCTTCGACGAGCAGGACTGCGTACTCATCGACGAGCTCGTCGCGCGGGCGGCGCTGAACATCGACAACGCGCTCATGTACACCCGTCAGCGCGCGGCGGCCCTCACTCTGCAGCGCAGCCTGACGAACAGCGAGCTCCCCACGGTCAGCGGCCTCGAACTCACCGGCCGCTACCTGCCCGCCAGCGAGCATGATGTCGGCGGCGACTGGTTCGACGTCATCACGCTGCCCGACGGCAGGACCGGACTGGTCATCGGAGACGTCATGGGGCACGGCATCCACGCCGCGGCCGTCATGGGACAGCTGCGCACCGCGGTGCGCACGCTCGCCCGCAGCGACATCCCACCGGCACAGGTGCTCCGCTCCCTCGACGCCGTGGTGGCCGACATGGGGCAGGACGAGATGGCGACCTGCGTCTACGCCGTCCACGATCCAGTCTCCGGGGGGTGCCTGATCGCCAGAGCCGGCCACCCTCCGCCCGCCGTCGCGTCACCCGGCGGAGGGATCACCTATCTCGACGGCCCGCCGGGCACTCCGCTGGGAACGGGAGGGCGGGACTTCCGGGCCGAACAGGTCCCGCTGCCGCCCGGCAGCCTGCTGGTCCTGTACACCGACGGCCTCATCGAGGCCCGCGGCCGGGACCTCGACCAAGGCCTCGGCCAACTCGCCCACGCCCTGCGGAACCATGATCAGCAGCCGCTGGACGAGATCTGTGACGGCGTCCTCCGGCAGCTGCTGCCCGCACGGCCGCAGGACGACGTCGCGGTGCTCATGGCGCGGCCGCAGGACACGCAGGCCGGCGCCGGGGCGAGCGGCCCGTCGACGGGCGCCGGCACGGCTCACCCCGTCACGCGAGTGCGTTCACCGCGGCCGTGAACACTCCGGGGAGTCTCTCGGCCGTGGGAACGATCAGCCGGGCCAGCAGGGGCTGCTGCCGGGCCCGTACGAGGCATTCCGTCAGAAGCCGGTGCCGCCGGGTCGCGGCCTTCCAGGCGGACTCGTAGGCGGCGGGCGTGCCGCGGCGCAGATGGCCGACCAGCACTTCGGCGCCTGTCAGGGCCAGCGAGAGGCCTTCTCCGGTGAGCGCGTCGATGTATCCGGCGGCGTCCCCGACCAGCAGCACGCGACCGTGGACGCGGGCGCCGGCCATTTGCCGGAGCGGACCCGCGCCCCGCACATCCGTCACCGCCTCCCCGGCGTCCAGCCGGGCGGCCAGCGCGGGGAAGCCGGCCAACTGCGTGCCGAACGGGGAGCGCCGGGAGGTCAGCAGCGCGACGCCCACGAGCCGGGGACCGAGCGGTGTCACGTACGCCTCGCCGTGCGGACCCCAATGGACCTCGACGTACGGGGACCGTGACGGCACCGCGTAGTGCCGGCGCAGTCCGTACCGGGGCGTGCCGCTGCTGGTGGTCGTCAGCCCGAGCGACCGTCTGACCGGCGAGTGGAGGCCGTCCGCGGCGATCAGCCATCTGGCGCGCAGGCCGGTTCCGCACGCGGTGACACCCGTGGCGTCCTGACGCACCCCTTTGACCCGGAGGGGCAGGACGGGGACTCCCTCGTCGACGACCGCCGTGTGGAGGGCCATGTGCAGACCGGTGCGGCGCACGCCGAGGCCGTGACCTTGCCGGAACGCGGCCTCGACCCCGCGCGAGCCCTGCACGTAGCGGATGCCGGCGATCGGATGGCCGGGGACCTTCAGACCGAGCGCACGCAGCGCCCGGACCGCGCCGGGCATGAGTCCCTCGCCGCACGCCTTGTCGATCGGCGCTCCGCGCGGCTCGGCCACGACGACGTCGAAGCCTGCCCGCACGGCGTGCAGCGCGGTGGCCAGTCCGGCGGGCCCGCCCCCGACGACGAGGAGATCGTGAGTGGGGCTCACGCCGTCACTGCCTGGGCGAGGGCGGTGTTCTCGCAGCGGACGCGGACGCCCATCAGCACCGCGTTGGACACGGTGAGCACGAGGGCCGTCAGCCAGGCGGAGTGCACCAGCGGCAGGGCGGCGATCTCGGCGACGACGGCGACGTAGTTGGGGTGGCGGGCGAAACGGTAGGGCCCGGCCCGGACCAGGCGGGCCCCGGGAACCACGATGACGCGGGTGTTCCAGTAGGGGCCGAGGGTGAGGATGCACCACCAGCGCAGCGCCTGGGCCAGCACGACGACGCCCAGCATGGACCATCCGAGCGCGGGCACGAAGGGCCGGTCGCCGATCGCCACCTCGACCAGGCAGCCCACGAGGAGAGCGGTGTGGAGGGCAACCATGACGGGGTAGTGTCCGCGGCCGTGCTCGACGCCGGCGCGGGCGAGGGTCCAGGCGGCGTTGCGCCTGGCCACGACGAGTTCGGCGACGCGTTCCGCCGCGACGGCGAGAACGAGCACGGTGTACCAGAGCATCAGCGTTTCCTCACCAGCGCAGCAGGACGAACTCGGTGCAGAACCCCGGTCCCATGGCGAGCAGTACGCCCCAGGTGCCGGGCTCCGGGCGCCCGGTCCTGCCGATGTCCTCGAGAAGCCTCAGCACGGAGGCGGAGGACATGTTCCCCACGCTCGCCAGTGACCGCCAGGCCGACTCCAGGGCGCCTTCCGGCAGGTCGAGCGTGTCGGCGACCGCGGAGAGCACTTTCGGGCCCCCGGGGTGGCAGATCCAGGTGCCGACGTCGTCCGGGACCAGGCCGTGGGCGGCGAGAAAGGCCCGCAGGTCCGGGCCGAGTCGCGCCCGGACGATGTCGGGGATGCCGGCGTCGACGACGACGCGGAAGCCACTGGCGCCGATCTTCCAGCCCAACAGGTGTTCGGTGTCGGGATACAGCCTGCCCTGGGTGGCCACCACCTCCGGCCGGCCGGCGGCCGGCCCCGCCGCCCCGCCGCCACGTGCGACGACGGCTGCCGCGCCGTCCCCGAAGAGCGCCCCCGCCACGAGGTTGGCGAGCGATCCGTCGCGCTGCTGCAACGTCAGCGAGCAGAGTTCGACGCTGAGGAGGACGGCGGTGTCCTCCGGATGGCCGCACAGGTAGTCGTGGATCCGGCCGAGACCCGCGGCGCCCGCGACGCAGCCCAGGCCGAAGACGGGGATCCTCTTGACGTCGGGCCGCATTCCCACGCGAACGGCGAGGCGGGCGTCGAGCGAGGGAGCGGCGACTCCGGTGATGGACGTGCAGACCAGCAGGTCCACGTCCGCCGCGGTGATCCCGGCACTCTCGAAGGCGCCCACCAGCGCCTCCTCGCCGAGCTCCAGACCGGCCTCGATCCAGGCGGCGTTGGACTGCCCGAAGTCGGTCAGCGCCGGGTACCGCTCGATGGGCAGGGCGAGGTGACGGGTACGCACCCCCGCCGAACGGTGCAGACGGCGCAGCAGGCCCCGGTCCTCGCCCGGCCGCAGGCACAGATCACCGATCAGCTCCGTCAGGTCGCTCTGGGCGTAGCGGTGCGACGGCAGAGCGGTCCGTACGGCGGCGACGGTGGTGGTCCGGTTCGACGCGGAGGAGTGGGCAGGCGCTCTTTCATCGAGCGCGGGGACACGCATACCGGGATGTCTCCTCACGGCCGATCCGGTCATTACCTTGCACCCGTGTCTCTATACCCCTCCGCGACTTCCCTTCGGGCGACACACCGGCTGCCGGTGTTGCTGCGTGCGAGCCACCCGGAGGCGTCGGTCGCCGTGACCGTGTTCGTCACCGCGCTCGCCCTGTCGGCCGGCCGTGGGACGGCCGGTTCGCTGGGCGTCGGGGCGGCCGTGCTGGCCGGGCAGCTTTCCGTGGGGTGGTGCAACGACGCGGTCGACGCGCGCCGGGACACCGCCGTCGGCCGCCGGGACAAACCGGTGGCGGCCGGTGCGCTGGCGCGGCGCGTGGTGTGGGGGGCGGCCGCGGCGGCGCTGGCCCTCTGCGTCCCGCTGTCCCTGCTCGGCGGAGTGACGGCGGCGACGGTGCACCTGGCCGGGGTGCTGGCCGGAGGCTGGGCCTACAACCTCCTGCTGAAGGGCACCGTGTTCTCCCCCCTCCCCTACGCGCTCGGGTTCGCCTCACTGCCCGCGTTCGTCACGCTCGGGCTGCCGTCGCAGCCGTGGCCCGCCTGGTGGGCGACGATGGGGAGCGCCGTACTCGGTGTCGGGGCGCACCTCGTCAACGTCCTCCCGGACATCGAGGACGATCTCGCGACCGGTGTCCGGGGCCTGCCGCAGCGCCTGGGTCCCACCGCGTGCCGGTGGCTCGCTCCCGCGGTGATGCTGACGGCGCTCGGCGTGCTCACCGCCGGGCCGCCGGGCACGGCAGGAGCGGCCGGCTGGGCGGTCGCGGCCGTGGCCGGGTGCGCGGCGGTGGCGGCCACGGCCGTGCGGCACGGCGACAGGAGGTGGCCTTTCCGTGCTGCGATCGCGGTGGCCGGTCTGGCCGTGGTGCAACTGCTGCTGCGGGGCGCGGACATCGCGTGACAGCGGGGACGTGCGCTGCCGGAGCGGCTGCTCATGGCGCTGCTGTGGCTCGGCGCGGAGCGGGGCTGTGGATCCCGGTCGGTGCCCAGGGCGTGACCATCGCGGAGAGCCTGGGGAAGTGACGGGGGCTCACGTCGACAGGTGCGGGAAGCGGAACTCGGTGCGGCTGGTCAGGGTCGCGCCGGGGCGCAGGACGGTGCTGGGGTAGTCGGGCCGGTTGGGCGCGTCGGGGAAGTGCTGGGTCTCCAGGCACACGGCGCCGTGGCGGCCGAGGCTGCGCCCGTGGCCGTCCATGAGTGAGCCGTTGAGCTGGTTGGCGGTGTAGACCTGCAGTCCTGGTTCTGTCGTCCACACCTCCATGACGCGTTCCGCGGCCGGGGCGGTGAGCCGGGCGGCGCGCCGGAGTGTGCCGACGGGGGCGGCGGCGAGGACCCAGCAGTGGTCGAAGCCCCCCGCTTGCTCCATCTGGTCGTCCGGGGCGGACAGCCGGTCGCCGAGAAGCCACGGCGCCGTCAGGTCGAAGGGGGTGCCGGAGACTTCGAGCGGCGGGCCCATCGGGATGCCGTCGTCGCGGACCGGCAGGTACGCGGGGGCGTCGACCTGAAGGGTGTGGGCCAGGATGTCGCCGGAGCCGGCGAGGTTGAAGTAGGCGTGGTTGCAGAGGTTGACCACCGTCGGCCTGTCCGTCTCCGCGGTGAAGGACAGGGAGAGGGTGCCGGAGGAGTCGAGTGTGTAGGTGACGGCGACGTCGAGCGCGCCGGGAAAGCCCATCTCGCCGTCCGGGCTGTGCAGCGAGAGCCGTACGGCGGCACTGTCGTCCTCGACCAGCGGGGTGGCGCGCCACACCTTCGTGTCGAAGCCCTCCGGGCCGCCGTGCAGCGCGTGCCCGCGGTCGTTGACTGGGACGTGATGGGTCGCTCCGTCGAGGGTGAAGCGGCCGTGGGCGATGCGGTTGGCGTACCGGCCGATGAGGGCCCCGAAGTACGGGCTCTTCTCCGCGTACTGGTCGACGGAGGGCAGGGAGAGGACCACGGAAGCGGTGTCGCCCGCGGTGTCCGGCACTCCGAGGGCGTGGAGGATGCCGCCGTAGGTGAGGATCTCGGCGTGGACGCCGGTGCCGGATTCCAGTCGCCACAGGCCGACGTCCTCTCCGCTCGGCGTACATCCGAACGGCCTGTGGCGCGCGGTGGGTCGGGGCATGTTGAGTCCTCGTAGCGAGTGGTGTCCCCAAAGAACACGGTTGGCCGGTGGGGGTCGGGTGCCCGGCGGTCGTCGGGCGAGTGCCGGTCTCTCTACGTCGCCGGTGCGGGACCGGGCTCCTGAGCCGGTGCCGGGCCCGGCACTCGGGCCGGGGCGGGCGCAGCCTCCGAGGCCGGGGCGGGCTCGGTCTCCGAAGCCGGGGCGGGCTCGGTCTCCGAAGCCGGGGCGGGCTCGGTCTCCAGGGCGGGGGCGGGGACGGTCTCGTGCCCGTCCGTGGGGCCGGTCGATTCGCGGATCACGAGCCGGTAGCCCGGTCTCGCCCTGCGTGGCTCGGCCATGACGTGTCCGGAGAGCCGTTCGACGAGGCTGTCCACGGCCAGCCGGGCGATGGCCTGCTTGTCGGGAGAGATGGTGGTGAGGGTGACGCTGCCGTAGCGGCTCTCCTCGATGTCGTCGAAGCCCACCACGGCGACGTCGTCCGGGACGGTGAGACCGCGTTCGGTGAGGGTGCGCATCGCTCCGAGGGCGATCAGGTCGTTGTAGGCGAACACCGCGTCCGGCTGTCGGCCCCGGTCGAGCAGGGCGGCCATGGCGGCGGCGCCGTCGGCGCGCCCGTAGCCGTCGGTGGCGACGACGAGCGTCTCGTCCGGTTCCCGCCCATCGGCGGCGAGTTCCTCGCGCCAGCCGCGCAGTCGCAGGTGGGCGGGCCGGCGCTCGCGGTCGGTGCGTGAGCCGAGGAAGGCGATGCGTTCGCGGCCCAGGTCCAGGAGGTGGCGTACGGCGGTGCGGGCGGCGGCCACGTTGTCGATGGCGATCTGGTCGTAAGGGGCCTCGTACTCCCGCTCCCCCAGCAGCACCAGGGGCGAGGTCTCCTGACGGCCGATGAGGTCCTCGGTCTCCAGGTGGATGGGGCTGAGGATCAGTCCGTCGATGACGTGCGACCGGAACTCCTGGCTGACCAGGAGCTCCCGCTCGCGCAGGCCGGCGGTGTGATCGACGAGCACCGTGTAGTCGTGGCGGGCGGCGGCGTCGATGACGGCGCCGGCCAGCTCGGCGAAGTAGGGGTTGCCCAGTTCCGGGACGGCGAAGGCGATGATGCCGGTTCGCCCCTTGCGCAGATGCCGTGCGGTGAGGTTCGGACGGTAACCGAGTTCGTCGATCGCCTGCTGCACCTTGGCGCGCATGTGCGGGGTGACATGGGGATAGTTGTTCACCACGTTCGACACGGTCTTGATCGACACGCCTGCCCGCTGCGCGACGTCCTTGAGGCTGACGCCCACGGCACTCCTTGTGTTCGACTTGAGCCGACCGGAAGGCGGCCGGGTTGTCCAGCTCCGTTGGTGGCGCCCGGGGCGGCGGCCCGCGGACCCGGTCCCCCGGGTCCGCGGGCGCCGCCGGGCTCAAGCGGTTCTTCGGCTTCGCGCCAGGTACCGCTGCGCGACCACGACGACGATGAGGAATCCGCCGCTGACCACGGACTGGTAGGACGAGTTGAGCGAACCGATCTGGTTGATGAGGTTCTGGATCACCGCCAGCAGGAGCACGCCCCACAGGGTGCCGCTGAGCGAGCCGGCGCCGCCGACGAGGAGCGTCCCGCCGATGACGACGGCGGCGATGGCGTCGAGTTCCATGCCGACGCCGATGATGGTCACGCCCGAGGAGAGCCGGGCCGCGTTGATCGCACCGGCCAGGCCGGCCAGCAGTCCGCTCAGCAGATAGACGGTGAGCCTGACGCGTGCCACAGGAAGTCCCATGAGCACGGCGGCGTCGCTGCTGCCGCCCACCGCGAAGAGCGTCTGACCGAACGAGGTGCGCTGGAGGACCACGCCGCCCGCGGCGAAGAGCGCCAGGGCGATCAGGATCGGGTAGCCGAAGCCCCAGACGCTGCCCTGGCCGAGTTCGGCGAACGCCGAGTCCTTCGGCACCAGGTAGGTGGTGGCGCCCTCGTCGGTGATGGCGAGCAGCAGTCCGCGGGCGCCCAGGAGGGAGGCGAGGGTGACGATGAAGGGGGCCATGCCCACTCGGGCGATGAGCACCCCGTTGAGTGCGCCGATCGCTCCGCAGACCACCAGCGGCACCAACAGCGCCGGGAGTACGCCCCATTGGGATGCCCAGGCCGCGAGTACGCCGCCGAGGGCGAAGACCGAGCCGACGGACAGGTCGATGCCCCCGGTGATGATCACCATGGTCATGCCCAGCGCCACGATGGCGAGGAAGGACGCCTGCACCGTCACACCACGGGCGTTGTCGAGCGTCGCGAACGTCGGGTAGACGAACGAGGCAATCAGGACGACGAGGAGCAGGACCGCGAGCACGCCCTGCCGCTGGACGAGCGAGGCGACGCGCTGCCTGCCGGACACGCCGGCCCCGGCCTCCTGGCCGGCCTGCCCGCCGGCGCCGGGCGACGGGGCACGTGACCCCGCGGGGTCGAGAACTGAGGAGAGTTTCATCGGGATCGGCGCTCCCGTGCGACGTAGACGGCGACGATGATGATGGCCGCCTGGGCGATCTGGGCGGTCGAGTCGGGCAGGTCGTGCTTGACGAGCGTGGCGCGCAGCAGCTGCATCAGCAGCGCTCCGGCCACGGTGCCCAGCACGCGGATGGAGCCGCCGCTGAGCGGTGTCCCGCCCACGACCACCGCGGTGAT
This sequence comes from Streptomyces pristinaespiralis, assembly GCF_001278075.1. Lineage (GTDB taxonomy): Bacteria > Actinomycetota > Actinomycetes > Streptomycetales > Streptomycetaceae > Streptomyces > Streptomyces pristinaespiralis. Next base: position 694,614 of record NZ_CP011340.1, read on the forward strand.
CGCGGACAGCTCCATCAGATTGCCCAGGGAGGAGGGGTCACTGGCGGTGAGACGGGCGGTGGCGAGGATGCCGGCGAGCGCCGCGAGTACACCGCACAGGATGTAGACGCCGGTGAGGACGCGCTTGACGGGCAGGCCCGCCAGTGCCGCGGCGGGCCGGTTGCCGCCGATCGCGACGACCTGCCGTCCGAAGGTGGTGCGGTGGACGAGGAAGGCGACGGCGAGCGCCAGCACCCCGGCGATCAGTACGACGAGCGGGATGCCGAGGAAGCTTCCGGTGCCGAGGGCGAGCAGGTCGGGGTTGGCGATCTGCTTCAGCTGCCCGTCCGCCATGACCAGGGCGATCCCCCGGCCTCCGACGAAGAGCGCGAGTGTGGCGACGATGGGTTGCAGGCCCACCACGGACACGAGGGTGCCGTTCACCGCGCCGACCACCGCTCCTGCGAGGAGCGCGATCAGCAGGGCGGGAACGAGGCCGTAGCCGAGGTAGAGCGGCAGTACGGCTGCCGCCAGTGCCATGGCGGAACCCACCGACAGGTCGACGCCCTCCGTGCCGATCACCAGCGCCATGCCCAGGGCCACGATGACGACGGGGGCGACCTGGATCAACTGGGTGCGGAGGTTGTCGGCGGTGAGGAAGTGCTCGGTGAAGAAGGCGTTGAACAAGAGGAGCGCGGCCACCGCGGCGTACACGCCGTACTCCTGGAACCACGCGGGTCCGGGCAGCCGTGGCAGGCTCCGCCCCGGCGCTGCGGGGGCGTGGGTGGTCATCGCAGGTCCTCCTTGACGGCCGGGGCGTCGGCGGGGGCGTCGGCCGGGAGATCGGCTGCGGCCCGGCCGGGAACCGGGGCCGGATGCGGGTCGTCCGGGGCGGTGGCCACGTCGGGAGCGTCGGCCGCGTCCGGGGCCGGGGTGAGCGGGTCCGGGGTGTCGGCGCCCGCGCCTGCCTCGGCCTCCGTGCCACCGCCGGCCCCGCCCTCCGTGCCACCGCCGGCCCCGGCATCGGCGCCTGAACCGGTGTCCGCCTCCGGCGGAACGGGCGCGGGCGGTACCGGCGCGGGCGCGTGGTCGGCGAGCACGGAGAGCAGCGCGGCCTCGCTGACCTGGTCACCCGTCAGCTCACCTGCCGTCGCTCCGCCCCGCAGCACCACGATCCGGTCGGACCCTTCGATGAGTTCCTCGATGTCGGAGGAGATCAGCAGCACGGCGAGCCCTTCCTGCGCGAGCTCGTCGATGAGCGCCTGCACCTCGGCCTTGGCGCCGACGTCGATGCCCCGGGTGGGCTCGTCGAGCAGCAGCACCTTGGGCTCCAGGCACAACCAGCGGGCCAGCAGCACCTTCTGCTGGTTGCCGCCGGACAGTTCGCCGACCTTCTGCTCGGGGCTCGACGCCTTGATGCGCAGCCGCTTCATGAAGATGTCGACGATGCGGTCCTGCCGTTTGCGCGAGACGATGCCGCCGCGGGAGAGCCGCGGCAGGGCGGCGAGCACGATGTTCTCGCGTACGGAAAGGCCCGGCACGATGCCCTCGGCCTTTCTGTCCTCGGGCAGCAGGCTGATCCCGGCGCGGATGGCACTCGCGGACGAGATCCGGCGGAGCACCCGCCCCGCCACGCTGATCGTTCCCTTGTCCAGGGGCAGAGCGCCGGCGAGCGCCTTGGCGGTCTCGCTGCGTCCCGATCCCAGCAGGCCTCCCAGGCCGAGCACTTCGCCGGGGTGGAGGTCCAGGGATATGTCGTCGAGCCGGTGCCTGCTGGTCAGTCCGTCGGCGGTGAGGATGGGCTTGCGCGCGATGTCGTGGTCCTCGTCGCCGAAGCTGGTCACTCCGTGCCGGCGGACCTCGGTGATCTCCCGGCCGAGCATCATGGACACCAGCTGCACGCGCTCGAGGTCCGCCAGGTCGCCGGTGTGGATGTGCCGGCCGTCGCGGAGCACGGTGACGCGGTCGCAGACGCGGTACAGCTCGTCCATGCGGTGACTGACGTAGAGGACGGCGATGTTCTGCCGGCGCAGATCCTCGATGACCCGGAACAGGGTCTCGACCTCGCGCGGCTCCAGGGACGAGGTGGGCTCGTCCATGATCACCACTTGGGCCCGTACCGACACGGCGCGGGCCAGCGCGACCATCTGCTGGGTGCCGACGCCCAGCGTGTGCAGGGGCCGGCGCGGATCCACGGTGACGCGGAAGCCCTCCAGCAGGGTGGCGGCCTCCCTGTGCATCCGCCCGAAGTCGATGAGTCCCAGCCGGGTCCTCGGTTCGCGGCCGAGGAAGATGTTGCGGGCCACGCTCATCAGGGGGACGAGGTTCACCTCCTGATAGATCGTGGAGATGCCGGCCTGCTGCGCCTCGAAGGGCCGGGCGAAGTGCACTTGCTGCCCTGACAGCAGCAACTCGCCGCCGTCGGGGCGGTGGACGCCGGTCAGTACCTTGATCAGCGTGGACTTGCCCGCCCCGTTCTCGCCGACGAGCGCGTGGGTCTCCCCGGCGCGCAGGGTGAACGAGACGTCGTCGAGCGCGACCACGCCTGGGAAGCGTTTACTGACGCCGCGAGCCTCCAGCACCGTCGGCGTGACCGACGGCGGTTCGCCGGTCGCCGCGGACGCTGCCGCTTCGGGGGATGCCATGAAGTCGGCCTTCCGGAAATCGTGTGGGATGGTTCCCGGGCCGCCGCGGGCTGAAGCACCGCGGCGGCCCGGAGCGGGCGAGGGGCGTGTCGCCGGGTTCCGGCCCCGCCCAGGGGCGGACGGCGCCGCCCTCGCGACCCGCCCTCGGTCAGTACGCTCCGCCGATGGACGCCTTGGCGTTGGACTCGTCGTAGGAGCGGTCGCTGATGATCACGTTCTCCGGGATCTCCTCACCGGCGTAGAACTTCTGCGCGGTGGCGAAGGCGAGCGGACCGAAGCGGGGGTTGGACTCGATGACCGCGTTCATCTCGCCGTTGACCAGGGCCTGGACGGCGTTGCGCGTGCCGTCGATGGAGACGACCTTGACGTCCTTGCCGGGCTTCTTGCCGGCGGACTTCAGGGCGGTGATGGCGCCGAGCGCCATCTCGTCGTTCTCCGCGTAGACGGCGGTGATGTCGGGCTTGGACTGGATGAGCTGCTCCATGACCTGCTGGCCCTTGTCGCGGGCGAACTCGCCGGTCTGCTGAGCGACGATCTCCAGGCCGGGCGCCTTGGCGGCGACCTGGTCGACGAAGCCCTTGGTGCGGTCGGTGGTGACGTTGTTGCCGGACGCTCCGAGGAGAATGGCGACCTTGCCCTTGCCGCCGGTCGCCTTGATCATCGCGTCGGCGGCGCGCTTGCCCTGTTCGACGAAGTCCGAGCCCAGGAAGGCCAGATAGTCCTTGCACGCGCCCGCGTTGACCTTGCGGTCGATGGTGAGGACGGGGACCTTCTTGGCCGCGGCGGCCTTGAAGGCGGGCTCGAGGCCGTCGGAGTTCAGCGGGGCGACGATGAGGAACTGGGCGCCCTGGGCGAGCATGTCCTGGATGTCGCTGATCTGCTTGGACAGCTGGGACTGCGCGTTGGTCGTGAGAAGCTTCTTGACGCCGAGCTTCGCGGCCTCGTCCTTGATGGACCGGGTCTCCGCGATACGGAAGGGGTTGGCCTCCTTCTCCGACTGGGAGAAGCCGACGACCGCGTCCTTCAGGTCGAGCTTGGGGGCGCCGTAGGTCTCGAGCGTGCAGCCGGATCCCGAGCTGCCGGCGGGCGTCTCGGCCGCCTGGGCGGCCTGGCTGCTGTCACCGCCGGCGTTGCTCGGGGTCTCCGACTTGGCGCAGCCGGACACGGCCAGCGTCGCGGTGGCGGCGAGCAGACAGGCGACGGTGAGCGAGCGAGATCTCTTCGGGATGGTCATCTCAGGACACTCCTAGGCGGGGGTGAGCGCACCGCCGAGTGGCGTGCGGTCGGGCGGCGTCGGGTACGGAGAGTCAGCCTGCGCCCAGTCCGGCAGGCTCGGTCAGAAACAACTCCGACCTGGGGAAAGGAAGGTGGAACGCGTCCGAACGGCCGTTGGCGACCTCGGATTTACAACGTTATATAGCTGCCGGTCGACATGCGGCAAGGGTGTTGCGCGACGTTTCCCAAATGTGTCGGGACGAGGGCCGGTTCGCGACGGGGGCCACCCCGGGCGCCGCTCTGCACAGGGCCTGGACAGCCGCCGGACGGCGTGCTCTCATTCCGCTGCACACAGTTTTCCAACGATGGAACAGTGGTCGGCAAGGGACGCCGGCCGCTGTCTGCGCCGGTGCCCCGCCCACGTGGACGGCCGACGGCCGAGGCACGCTCCAAGGAGCGTGCCCGGACGCTGAGGCCGCCTTCCTCGCGGGCGGACGTCCCCCATCACCGGATCCCATCCGCGCGTCCACTCCTCACAGGCCCGGCTCCGATCCCTCTGTGCGAGGAAAGATTCGATGACAAGACAACTCACCCGCTCCAGAACCAGGTTGTGGGCGCTGCTGACCGCAGCCGTCCTGACACTGCCGGTCAGCGGCCTGGTGCCCACCGCGTCGGCCGCCGAGCCGATCAGCACCACGTCCGCGTCCGCTGCCGAGAACGCCGCCATCGAGGTGCACGGCCTCAAGGGCGAGTACTTCAGCATGTCGGCGCCCGGTGCCAGGGACTTCGCCGAACTCGGCGGCGTATCGCTCGATCCCCAGATCAACTTCCCCGGCCTCGCCGCCACCTTCGAGTCGCTGACCGGGCGGGCGGAGCACACGACCGCCCGCTGGACAGGCATGATCGAGGCGCCCGCCACCGGGGACTACACGTTCTACGGCATCGGCGACAACGGCTTCCGGCTGTTCATCGACGGCAAGCCCGTCATCGACCACTGGGAACCGGACTGGGACAAGGAGCAGACCAGTGCACCGGTCAGGCTGACCGCCGGCGAGAAGCACGAGTTCCGCCTCGAGATGTTCCAGGACTTCGGCGGGGCGAACATGTTCCTGCGCTGGTCGAGTCCGGCGATGGGCAAGCAGCTCGTCCCCGAGTCGGCCTTCACCCCGCCCACCGGCTTCCAGGTTTACCCGGTGGAACTGACCGTCGCAGAGGACGGCAGGCAGTTGCGGGCCCGGTTCGAGAACAAGGTCAGCGACATCGACGCGGTCAAGGACCACCTGAAGATCGAGGCCGACACGACGGCCATGCCGATCGGGTCGGTCGCCGTCGACTCCGGCGACCCGAACTCCCTCATCGTCACCCTCGCGGCGCCGATCCAGAAGAACCAGCAGGTCAAGGTCACGTACGACGGTGAAGGCGGCCTCAAGGCCGGCACCGGGACCGTGCCGCAGATCATCCGCTCGGCGCAGAACGCCTCCACACACCGGCTCACCACCCCGTGGGGCGACAAGGTCGACAAGAACAACCCGCTGCCCGAGTACCCCCGTCCGCAGCAGGTGCGCGGCAAGTGGAAGAACCTCAACGGCCCCTGGCAGTTCAGCGGCGCGAAGGCGGGTGAGCAGCCGGTCTTCGGCAAGGACCTCGACGAGAAGATCGTCGTGCCGTTCCCGGTCGAGTCGCAGCTCTCCGGGCTCGAGCGGCACGAGGACCACATGTTCTACCGCAAGCTGGTGAACGTGCCCCGGGACTGGAAGGTCGGCAAGACCAACCGGCTGAAGCTCAACTTCGGCGCCGTCGACTACCGCGCCCGCGTTTGGGTCAACGGCAAGCAGGTCGCCGACCACACCGGCGGGTACAACGCCTTCAGCGCCGATGTCACCGACGCGCTCAAGGGCACCGGACCGCAGGAGGTCGTCGTCGCGGTCACCGACACCGGCGGCGCCAACCAGCCGATGGGCAAGCAGTCCACCAACCCGGGCGGCATCTTCTACACCCAGACGTCGGGCATCTGGCAGACGGTCTGGATGGAGCCCGTCGCCGAGGCCTCGATCGACAACGTCGTCACCACGCCCGACATCGACACCAGCAGCCTGGCGGTGACCGTCGAGTCCGACGACGCCTCCGCGAACGCCCGTGTCGAGGCAGTCGCCCGCGACACGCGTGGCAACGTTGTCGGCAAGGTCAGCGGGCCGGCCAACAGCAAGCTGCGGCTGCCCGTGGCAAAGCAGCACCTGTGGACCCCGGACGACCCGTACCTCTACGACCTCGACGTCAAGCTGACCGACGGCAGGTCGACCGACCGGATCGACAGCTACTTCGGTATGCGCAAGATCGGGATCGAGAAGGTCGGCGGCTTCCAGAAGCTGGTGCTCAACGGAAAGCCGGTCTTCTCCCTCGCCACGCTCGACCAGGGCTTCTGGCCCGACGGCCTCTACACCCCGCCCAGCGACAAGGCCCTGGCCTTCGACCTCCAGGCGCACAAGAAGCTCGGCTTCAACGCCGTCCGCAAGCACATCAAGGTGGAGTCACCGCGCTGGTTCTACCACGCGGACCGGCTCGGCCTGCTGGTCTGGCAGGACTTCGTCTCCGGGAACATCACCGACGAGACAGGGCAGAAGGCCTTCGTCGACCAGGGCAGGGAGATGATGCGCCAGCATCACAACTCCCCCTCCGTCATCGGCTGGATCGTCTTCAACGAAGGCTGGGGCGAGTGGAACCGTGAGGAGAGCGGCCGCATCGCCGAGTCGGTCAAGGCCGCCGACCCGTCCCGTGTCGTCAATGCCCACAGCGGCGTCAACTGCTGCAACTCCAAGGGCGACTCGGGCAAGGGCGACATCATCGACCACCACGACTACAACAACACCGACCCCGCCTTCCCCGACGCGAACCGCGCCGCCATGGACGGCGAGCACGGAGGCTTCACCCTGCGCACCCCGGGCCACATGTGGCCGGGCGCTCCCACGGTGATCTACAGCGGGGTGGCCGACAAGGACGCACTCACCCGCAAGTACGTCGAGAACACCGAGAAGTTCTACCTCGAGCAGGCCGGCGCCGAGCTGTCCGGCTCCGTCTACACCCAGATCTCCGACCTGGAGAACGAGCTCAACGGCCTGTACACCTACGACCGCCGGGAGATCAAGGTCGACCCGGTCAAGGTGCGCGACGTCAACCGAAGGATCATCGCGGCAGGCGCAGCCGCGGGCGAGCGTGACGAGCTGAAGGGCGGCGGGTACTGGGCCCTCGACGAGGGCAAGGGAACCACCGCACGGGACGAGGGCCCCAACAACAAGCCCCTCCAGCTCACCGAGGGCACCACCTGGGCCCCGGGCGTCAGCGGCAGCGCGCTGAAGTTCGACGGTCAGGGCCGGTTCGCGGAGACCGACGGGCCGGTGCTCGACACCACCAAGAGCTACTCGGTGTCCGCCTGGGTCACGCTCGACGCGGTCCCCGGCAACTACGCGACCGCCGTGAGCCAGGACGGCCGCCGCCAGGAGAACCCCTTCTATCTGCAGTACGGGCAGGGCGCCTTCGCCTTCAGCACACCCGGCGGCCACCGCGCCCGCGGGGAGCTCGTGCCGGAACTGGGGCGCTGGTACCACCTGGTGGGCGTGCGCGACAGCGTGAGCAACGACATCAAGCTGTACCTGGACGGCAAGCTGGTCGCCACCGCCGAGCCCGGTCCGGCCGACGTGAGCACCGGCCCTCTCTCCGTGGGCCGCGCCAAGTGGAACGGCGGGAACGTGGACTTCTGGAACGGCTCCATCGACCAGGTCCACGCGTATGACAAGGCACTCACCGCCGAGGAGGTGAGCGCTCTCCACGCCGGGGAGAAGCCGTAGCACCAAGAGCGGGGACGGTCCCCGGCGAGCGGTCGACACCGTTCGCCGGGGGCCGTCGTTTGCGCGGCAGCTTCCTTTTACCGGGGACCGTCTGTCGCGACAGCAGCTCCCTTCGGCCGAAGGCCGTTCGCGGGCTGCGGGACGGCTCCCCTCGACCGGGGAGAGTCGTTCACGGGGGGCCTCCTCCAGGGCGGGGGGCCGTCGTGCGCGGCGGCTTTCTGCGCCGGAGGCGGTTCGCGGGCCGCGCGGGGCGGCTTCCTGCGGCCCTGGGCCGGCGTGCGCCGGGCGGCGGTGTCGCCGCGCGGCGGTGTGTCGTGGCGGGGGAATCCGCCGACTCCCCCGCGTCCGGGGGGACTTCAGCAGCTCAGGCGTCGCCCATGACCAGGCCCTCGATGGTGTGCTTCTGCGTCACGGGGGTCAGCGCCTCCACGACCGGGCAGTCGAGGTGCCGGCGTACACGGTCGGAGAGCGTTTGCCAGTAGGCGCGGGTCACCGCGGTGTCGTGACGGTCGCCGTTGGTCGCCTCCGGGCCGTCGACGCCGAGTACCAGCACGGGCCGGGGCCGTTCCGAGTGATTGGTGGTTCCGCGGTGGACCGTCAGCGCGCTGCGGGCGGAGATGTCGCCGCGCTGCGGGAATTTGCGTACCGCGCGCTGCTCGTAGCGTGCGCGGTCGGCCTTCGGCGGGAACATGCCGTGTGCGAAGTCCGGGCCGTCGTCCCACTGCGTCCCCGGGGCGATCTCGAACGGGCCCATGTCCGGCGTCGTGTCGACCGTCGTCACGTTGAAGGCGAGCGAGGTGTAACGGCGCTCCCTCCGGGTCTCCTCCGGCATCGGGAAGTCCCGGTGCCACGGCTGGTCGACGGCGCCTGCGAGCGGTACGTCGAAGCCGACCTCGACGATCCGGTAGTCGGGGCCGAGGACGGCGGCGCACAGCGACCGCACCCAGGGGTGGTCGACGAGGTCAACGAACCCCCGGATCTGTTCGGGGTGGATCTCCACGTAGTAGCGGTTGGGTCCCCGGCCGACCGCGCCGCCCGGCCGTCGGCGGGCTTCCTCGAAGGCCAGGGCGATGTCCTCCCCGAGCCGGTCGGCCCATTCAGGGGTGAAGGCGCCCTTCCGGGCCGTGACGCCGTCGCGGTAGAGGGCCTCCACATCCGCGCTGACGTCCACGTCGGCGTCGGCGTCCACGGCCGGGCCCGCCTCCGCGTCCGGGTCGGCGGCGGGGGTTCCGGGGAACACGGGACTACTCATCTCTGCCTCCTCGCACAAGCTGACGCCGCCATATTGCATCGTTGAATGCAACGTTGCAATACCCCCGGCGGCCCGCGCTGGGCCCCGGTTCCGACCCGAGGGGCCCGTGACAGGATGGTGCGGTGAGCAGTCGTCTGAAGGATGTCGCCGCCCGGGCGGGCGTGTCGGTGCGAACGGTCTCCAACGTGGTCAACGGCTCCGCCGCGGTGGCCGAGGACACGCGCCTGCGCGTGCAGGCGGCTCTCGACGAACTCGGCTACCGGCCCAATCTCGCGGCCCGCAGCCTGCGCGCGGGCCGGACCGGACTGATCGGGCTCGCCATCCCCGAAGTGCGCTCCCCCTACTTCGGCGAGCTCGCGGGGCTGCTGGTGGAGGCGGCGGAGCGGCGTTCCTGGACGGTGATCATCGACCAGACGCGCGGCGACGCGGAGGCGGAACGCCGTCTGCTGACACGGGCCGGCGGCCGTGTCGTCGACGGGCTCGTCATCAGCCCCTGGGCGCTCGGACCCGAGGAACTCACCGCCGCCGCCCGCTCGACGCCCGTGGTGCTGCTCGGCGAGCGCAGCCCCGAAGGGCTGGTGGACCGGGTGGCCGTCGACAACGTCCTGGCGGCGGACCAGGCGACCACCCACCTCCTGGAGTCCGGGCGGCGGCGCGTCGCCGCCCTCGGCCTCCAGCCGCATCTGCGCAACGGCACCGCCGAGCAGCGCCGGGCCGGTTACCACCGTGCTCTGGCGCGTGCGGGGATCACGCCGGACCCGGCTCTGGAGGCGGAGGTCTCGGCCTTGCACCGCGCGGACGGCGCGAAGGCCATGGCGCAGCTGCTCGACGGGAGCGGCCGGCCGGACGCCGTGTTCGCGTTCAGCGACGAACTGGCCCTCGGCGCGATGCACATGGCCCACCTGCGCGGGCTGGACGTGCCGGGCGACATCGCGTTCGTCGGCTTCGACGACGTGGAGGACGGCCGGTTCGCCAATCCCGCGCTGACGACCGTCGCGCCCGACAAGGAGCAGATCGTCGAGCGGGCGCTGCAGTGTCTCGCCGACCGTATCTACAGCCCGGGCAATGCCGTTCGGCCCCTCGACATCGTCGTGCCTCACCGGCTCGTGGTCCGCGCCAGCAGCGACGCGCCCTCCTCTTGACCCGGGCGCCCTGGGGCGCCGCCTGTCCCCACGCACGGACAGCGTCTCTCCCCCGGGGCCGGGGAAGAGACGCTGCCTGGTCCGTCGCCGGTCAGGTGGTGGAGCAGGTCAAGGTGCCCGCGGCGGCACCCTTGATCAGGGCTTCGTGCGCCGCCCTGAGCCGCTTGACGTCGGCCTTCATGACCTTGCGGTCATAGGTGAGCAGGCCGTTCAACTCGCCCTCCAGGTCGGTGATCTGGGTGTAGACGGCTCCGTTGCTCGCACGGCAGGCCGCCAGTTGCTCGATCTCCTCGAGCAGTGCCAGGTACCGGTCGGTGTACGTCTCCCTGTCGACACCCACGTAGGTGTGCCGGACCGGCCAGGAGTGGCCGGGGACCGCCAGTCCGAGGCCGCCGTACTCACCGCTGACCAGGGCCCGCTCGCCGTCCGGGCCGGGCAGCTGGGGGCTCGGGTAGCCGTGGGCGTCGGCGATGTCGCCGTTGCCGGTGTCGTTCCAGCCGCTGGCGCCGTTGACGAGCCGGGTCGGGTCCCACTCCTTGGCCAGCGCGGGCACCCTCGGGCCGCCGTACTGGCCCCAGCCCTCGTTGAAGGTGACCCACATGATGACCGACGGGTGGCTGTCGTGCTGCTCGATCATATCCTTCATCTCGGACTCGTACTGTGCGCGCTCGGCGTCGTTCCTCGGCGGGACGGCCATGGACGGCATGTCCTGCCATACGAGCAGTCCGAGCCTGTCGGCGTGGTAGAACCAACGGTCCGGTTCGACCTTGATGTGCTTGCGGACCGAGTTGAAGCCGAGCTTCTTGTGCATCTCCAGGTCGTACGCGAGGGCGTCGTCGGTCGGCGGGGTGTGCAGCCCGTCCGGCCAGAAGCCCTGGTCGAGCGTGGCCATGGCGAAGACCGGCTTGCCGTTCAGCACGGTGCGCTGCTTGCCCTCCACGGTCTTGACCTCGATGGTGCGCATACCGAAGTAGCTGCTCACACGGTCGGCGGAACTCCCCGTGCCGATGGTGACCTTGAGCCGGTAGAGGTGCGGGTCGTCGGGCGACCACAGGTGCGGGTCGGGCACGGGGACCCGGAGCGCCGCGCCGGTCCTTCCGGTGGCCCTGCCGACCTCCCGCCTGCCGTCGTACGCGACGGCGGTCACCGGCAGTCCGTCACGCACACCGCGTACGGTGACGGCGACCTTCTCGCCCGCCACGTCCGGAGTCGCTTTGACGTCGGTGGCGTGGTCGGCCGACACCGGCTCCATCCACACCGTCTGCCAGATGCCGGAGGACGGCGTGTAGAAGATGCCGCCCGGGCTCAGCCGCTGCTTGCCCACGGGCGGGTTCGCCCCGCCCGCCGCGTCGGTCGGGTCGTGGACGCCGACCACCAGTTCCTGCGGGCCGCCCGGTTCGAGCGCGTCGGTGACATCGGCGGTGAAGCGGTCGTAACCACCCTTGTGGCTCGCGACCTTGCGGCCGTTCACATAGACGTCGGACTCCCAGTCGACAGCGTCGAAGTTGAGGTTGAGACGCTTGCCGTCGCCGACCTTCCAGCCCTTGGGGACGGTGAAGGTGCGCCGGTACCACATGCGCTCCTCGTGCCGTTCGATGCCGGACAGCTGTGATTCGACCGGGTAGGGCACCAGGATCTTCTCGGCAAGGGTCTTGCCGAACGGTGGCCGCTCCCCCGCCTCCGCGCCGGCGAACTGCCATTCACCGTTGAGGTTCTGCCAGGAGTCACGGGTGAGCTGGGGGCGCGGATACTCGGGGAGAGCGTTCTTGGGGCCGACCTCGTCGGCCCACTTGGTCCGCAGCTGGTACTCGGACCTGTTCGGGCCGGAGGTCCAGAAGTCGTCGACCGCCTGGCCCTCCGTGGTGGTCAGGCCGCCCTCGCCGTCGTAGCGGACATCGGCGAGTCCGCCCTGACCGACGACGGGTTCGTCAAGGGTGACCAGCAGCCTCCTCGGGTCCGCGGCGTCCAACTCCGCCTCGTACATGGGCCACTCCGCGCCGCCGATGACCGCGTCGACGTGCTCCAGAAGACCGGCCGGAGGAGCGGCCAGGGCCTCGGGGAACTCCAGGCTCAGCACCCGTCCGGACGCTTCGACGGCCACGGCGGTCGGGCCGTTGTAGTCCATCCCGTCGGGAAGAGTGAACGCGGACGGGGGAACGGCGGTCTTCTCACCGCCGGGCGGCGTCCAGCGCAGATGCAGGTTGGAACCACCGAAGTGCTCGAAGTACTCGACCTTGAAGTCGTACGCCCGGCCGGCTTCGAGGGAGACCGGCTGCGAGTTCTGCTCCCGGTCCCAGTCGTCGACCCAGTGGTCGATGACTATCTTGTTGTCGATCCACAGCCGGAATCCGTTGTCACCGGTCATCGAGAAGACATGGTCACCGGCCTTCTCCGGCGTGATCTTCCCGGTCCAGCGCACGGTGGCGTCGTCGGATTGCCCGGTGCGCGCCTGCAACCGCTCCTCGAGCGAGTCGAAGTCGAGATTCGGGTCGACGGTGGTGGCCTTCAGCTCGTCGAAGTCGAAGGCGCCGGCCGCGGACTGGGTGTAGTACTCACCCTTCAGACCGTGCGCCACGGCGGCTTCCTCGGCGGCCGACGCGGTGGCGTCCGGCACGACGGCGGTGCCCAGAAGGGCGAACGCCGCGACGGCGACCAGCAGGGACGCCGGCCTTGCTCGTGCGCCTCTGGGCGCGCTCAGAGATGGGAAACGCAACAGAACCTCCCGGTAGAACTGACGTGGTACCTGGGCTGTTGTGGATCTGGACGGCCGCGGTGGACGGCCGTGGCGGGGACGGCGGCGTGTGGCGGCCATGGGGCGTGGGGCACCGGGCGGCGTGGACGGGGCGGTGACACCCGGCCTCCTCGGCGCCCGGGCGTCGGGTGCACGTGTCCTACCGCTGCGCGGAGGTCGCCCGCCAGGCGAGTACGCCGCCGGAGAAGTCACCTTGGAGCCGCACCTGCAGACGTAGCGCGGTGGTCGTCACGGGCGCGAACGTCACGCGGTTGAACCGGTCCTTCGCCGTGCCGTACTCCGTGGTGGCCTCCACGGGACGCCACTCGCCGGCGGCGTCCCGGTGCAGAAGCTGCCAGGACGCGGGGACCCGGCAGCGTCCGACGCCGGTGTCGTCGAACCAGTACACGGAGACCTCCTCCAGCAGCCGCGCGGCCGCGGTCTCGTACTGGACCCATTCGGTGGTGCCGGTGCGGTCCCACCAGGTGAAGCGGGGGACGGAGTGGTCGCCCGAACCCGAAGGCCGCGTGGCGGAGTTGATGATCAGGGCCTGGGGGCTGTCCACGCCGCTGAAGGACGCGGTGCAGGACACCCATTCGTGGGCGCGCGGCCCCGAACCGGCCGTGGGGAAGGCCGTGATGCGCAGACGGGCGGCGGCCGAGGGGACGAGTGTGACCTGCTCGAGGGGCTCCTCCGTACGCACGGGGCTCTGCTGGAGCGGAGTGACGACGTCCTGGTCGTCTGTGCGCCATGCGGGGACGCGGCGGGCACGGGCGCGCATCCGCACGGGGGTGCCGGTGTGGGTGAACGGGTTGGCCTCGTCGGCGCCGGTGCGTTCGAGGGTGAACGACTTGGCGGGGGACCTCTCGTCGATCTCGAGGGCGTAGTTCCAGGGTGAGCCGGGCAGTACCGCGTACTCGGGCCATTCCTCGGTGCCGGCGAAGCGCTGCCAGTCCTCGGTGATCCGGAGGGAGTAGGTGAGCGGGCCGTGGTCCACGGAGACGGCGTCACGGTTGTCGCCCCACGTGCGCACGGTGGTGCGCATGGGCAGGCGCAGCTCCACGGTGTCCCTGTCGTGCCACTGACGGTCGAGGACGAGGTATCCGCCGCTGGTGCGGGCGCGTACGGGGCGGCCGTTGAGGCGGACGGCGGGCGCGGAGCACCAGCCCGGCACCCGGAGGTAGAGCGGGAAGGAGACCTTCCGCGGCGTGGAGAGCCTGAACCTCACCGTCTCCTCGAAGGGGTACGCCGTGTCCTCGGTGAAGGTGACGGTGGTCCCGTCGCCGACCTTGGCGCGGACGGACGACTGCGTGTACAGGGAGGCGCAGAGGCCGCCGTCCGCGGAGGCCAGCCAGGCCTCCTGCGCGTAGTAGGGCCAGCCCATCCCGTAGTTGTGGGGACAGCAGCGGTAGTTGTGCACTCCCGGCATGTACGCCTGCATCGCGAAGCGGTTGTCGAACTGGCCGTGATTCTTGGCAACGTTGTCGAGCTGGACGGAGTTGGCCGAGGTGACGTAGTGGATGCCCTTGTGCATCGGGTCGAGGGAGGCGGGCAGCATGTTGAGCGCCAGTTCCTCGCAGCGGTCCGCCCACACCGGGTCGCCGGTCAGCCGGGTGAGCAGCTCGTGGCTGTACATGTACTCGACGATGCCGCAGGTCTCGAACCCCTGGCGGGGGTCTCCGTAGCCGGCGCGGCAGTTCTCGTCGCCGGCGAAGCCGCCGCCGGGGAACTGGCCGTAACGGCGCATCACGGTGTCGTAGTTGCGGTAGGTGGCGTCCAGGAGGGCGGAGCCGCCGTCGAGCAGACCGTACTGGGCGGGCTCACGGAAACCCTGGGCCAGGTTGACGTTGTGCCAGTTGGGGATGCCGGTGGTGTAGTCGGCGGAGTTCGTGTGGACCTTGCGTACGAGGTCCAGCAGCCAAGCGTCCTTGGTGCGGTTGTAGAGCCAGTAGGCGCTCTCGATGACGTCCGCGCAGCGGTAGGTGCCCCAGCCGAGCGCGAACAGTGCGGGACCGCGGCCGTTGAGGTAGGCGAACCAGCCGGTCAGGGTCTCTATCACGCGCTCGTCGCCGTTGTACTCGTACCGGCTGCGCAGTGCGTCGAGCACCGGTACGTAGGGCCAGAAGTCGGGGCCGCCGTTCAGGGCCGTGCGCAGCGCCGTCGGTCCGAAGAAGCCGTCGGGCTGCCGGGTGGCGAGGATGCGGTCGACCCAGGTGCCGGTGAGGTCCAGGGCGCGGGCGTCGCCGGTGACGTAGCCGAGGTCCCCGAAGCCCCGGAGCCAGTAGGGCAGTTCCTCCCAGCCGCCGCGCTCGGGGCGGGACCAGCCGCTGGTCGCCGGGTCGAGGAAGTCGGAGACCTCGGGCAGGCGTCCGCCCAGACCGTCGAGTTGCAGGTCGAGCTGTTCGCGGAGCCACCCTCGGGGCGTGACGCTGCCAGGAGGGAGACGGAGGAAGGGCGCGGCGCGCAGAGGGGCGTGGTTCTGCGGGTAGTGGGCCGCGTCGCGGGGGCCGACGAGGCGCACCGGGGGTCGCGGCGCGGCGGCCTGCGCGGGCAGGGCGGCCATGCCGCTCAGCGCGGCGCCGCCGGCGACGGCGACCGTGCCGGCGAGGAACGTTCGTCTCTCCATCTGAAATCCCTTCCGAGAACCTTGCGTCGGCGCGGTGCGGGACGGTCGCTGCCCGGGGCGGCTCGGGACGCCGGAGTCCGGGCGGGCCACCGGCCCGGTCGGGAGCTTCGGCGGCTGTACGGGGGCGGGCGGTGGGCCGCGTCCGGGCGCTGTCGACCCGTTCGAGGGCGCACGGCAGTGGCCCCGTCGAGGTGGCGGCGTCCGGTGGCCACCGGGCGGGGAGCGACTTTTCTACTACGTTGGAAATTTGGGTGCAGTGAGCATGACAGCACGGCTTCATGGCCCTGTCCACCCTGCCCTCGGGGGCAACCGAACGGGACCGGAGAAGTGACTTCCGTCGGGCCGGCACCCTCGCGGAACTGGGCCCGACCGGGGTCTTGCCTTGGCTGCCACCGAGCCTCTATAACGTTGCAAAGTCACCGTCCGCAGCGGGGAACGACCTGACCGCTGCGTGTCGGCGCGGTCCCTTTACGCTTGCCGGGTTCGAGCACGCACGGGCGAGGAGAAGTGGGCACGACGATGGCGCGGGTCACGGCTGTGAGCAGCAACGGGACGTATTCGTTCAGCAAGCCGAACCGCGAGAGCATCACGCTGCTCGCCGGTCTCGGCGTGGAGGGCGATGTCCACGCGGGGGAAACGGTCAAGCACCGGTTCCGCATGAAGCACGAGCCGCATCTGCCCAACCTGCGTCAGGTGCACCTCATGCACGAGGAGCTCTTCGACGAACTCGCCACGAAGGGTTTCACCGTGGCGGCGGGCGAGCTCGGCGAGAACGTGTCCACGCGCGGGATCGACCTGCTCGGGCTGCCCACCGGCGCCCTGCTGCGCCTGGGCGAAGAGGCGATCGTGGAAGTGACCGGGCTGCGCAATCCGTGCGCGCAGATCGACACCTACCAGAAGGGCCTTCTGAAGGAGGTCTTCGAGCTCGACGCGACGACCGGGGAATTCGCCTTCAAGTCCGGGATCATGGGCGTGGTCCGGCAGGGAGGAGTCGTCCGCCCCGGTGACCCGATCGCCGTCGAGCTGCCCGCGGGCCCGCACCGGCCGCTGGAACGCGTCTGAGGGGACGCCCCGTCGACGATGTGCGGCGGGAGGGGACGGCCCGTACTCGGCCCACCGCATCACCGGCGCGCCTCGACGGACGGGAAGCACCTTGACCTCAAGTCCACTTGGGGTCATACGGTCATCGCGTTCTTGATGACCGTCCACAGGAGGTGCGTGAACGTGTCGCTGAAGGAGTATGCGCGGGAGGAGCTGGCGGCCCAGCCCATCGGCGCGTGGAGCGGTGAGGCTTACCGGCACGTGGTCGGTGCGCTGCGAGCGCAGTTGGCGGTGGAAGACCTCACGCAGCCGCACTGGTGGACGCTCAACCACGTTGCCGGCGAGCCGGGCAGGTGGACCCGCGCCGCGTTGACCGAGCGCCTGGCCAAGTACGAGGACCTCGGGATCGACTTCGCCGACGTCTTCGACGACCTCGTCGCCCGCGGGTGGCTGACGGAGGACGCAGGGGTGATGACCGTGACCGAGGAAGGGGAGGCCGGACGCGTCCGGGCCAGGGACCGTAACGCGCGCGTACATCGCCAGACGCATGAAGGCATCACCACGGCCGACTTCGTGACCACGATCAACGTCCTGCGCCGCATGGTCGCCAACCTCGGCGGCGACGGCGACCTGCCCGGGTGAACGTCAACGACACCCCGCAGGGGCCGGCGGGGACTTCTGTCGGGACCGAGCACCCGGTTCGCCGCCTGTCGGACGGTAAGGGGCGTTCCGGTCCCGCTGCGGAGGACCCGCCGACAGGGAGTCGGGGCGAGTTCTCCAGCGAGGACTTCGATACGCACCCTGGGGAGTGCTGTCGAAATGAGCCTTCGTCCAGCTGAGCTCAGGGTCGCCGGCGGAACGGGGCGAGCGTGGCGCGGACGATGTCGGCGGCACCCCGGTCGGGGACGAGCTGGGCGATCACGGCCAGGTGCTGGCGTAGCTGGAGGATCGGCATGCGTTCGCGCCAGTCCCGATCGAGCCCGGTCAGCTCGGCGTACAACTCGAAGAACGCACGCGCCTCGGGCGGCGGCGCCGTGGTCCACAGGTGGGCAAGGTCGACCTCTGCCCACGTGTACGACACGGCCGGGTCGATCAGCGCGGGCCGCCCGTCGGCAGTGGCCATGACGTTCAGCGCCCACAGATCGCCGTGCGTCAGGCACGCGGGCCTGACCGGCAGCAACTCGGGCAGCCGTTCGCACAGTCGCTCCAGCGCCGCCCGGTCCGCGGGGGTCAGCGCCTCCTCGACGCGAGGCTCGCCCAGCCAGCGCAGCAGACGGTGCTGGGCGAAGAACTCGTACCCGTTGTCTTCCCACGTGTTGACCTGCCGACAACGGCCCAGCCAGTTGTCCTGGTGCCACCCGAATCGAGGGTTTCGCGTGGTGGTGTGCAGGCCTGCGAGCTCATGCGCGAGCTGCTGCCAGAATGCTTCGGTGCCTGGCCGGGGCTGCAGTACGGACAGCACGAGCAGATCGCGGTCGGCGAGGATGATGTCGGGCGTGGCGACGCCGCCCGTCTCGCGCAGCACGGTGAGCCCTTCGGCCTCCGCGGCGAAAGCGACGCCCGACGGCGGCTCGCCGAATGCCTTGGCGAACACTGCCGTGCCGTCCCCCCGGCGGCCGAGCCCCGCGGTCGCGGCGAGGCCTCCAGTGGCAGGCTCCACCGCGACGACGTCGGTCAAACCGGCCGCGTGCAGGCGTGAGAGCAGCAAGGACGTCGGTTCTGTCACGAGTGTGCTCCTCCGCACTGGTGCCCATCATGGAAGTCAGGTGAGCCAGAGGCCGGTTGGTGCAGGGTCAGGTTCGTTTGTCGGTGAGGGGAGACCATAAGCACGCTCCTTTGGCGGCGGGCTCCGGCGGGGGCCGTGCGCGCGGAGGTGCTCGCGCTCAGGCGGAGACGGCCTTGACCAGGTCCACCACGTCCTCCTGCGCATCGGGAAGCGGAAGGTATCCCTGCCCCTGATAGAGGGTGAGGTTGCGGTGGCTGGCGGCACCCGTGGACAGGACGATGCGCCGGCAACCTTCCCCGGCCGACTCGGCCCGGCGCAGCAGCCATCGCCCCACACCGAGTCCCCGCAGGTCGGGGGCGACGGCGAGCCGCCCGAC
Organism: Streptomyces pristinaespiralis; assembly: GCF_001278075.1. Taxonomy (GTDB): domain Bacteria; phylum Actinomycetota; class Actinomycetes; order Streptomycetales; family Streptomycetaceae; genus Streptomyces; species Streptomyces pristinaespiralis. Next base: position 713,189 of record NZ_CP011340.1, read on the forward strand.
GTGCAGGTCGGCGCCGGTGCGCCGCGTGCGGACCATCCCGAGCAGCCTCCCGTCCCGCCACAGTCCCGTCGCGTGCCAGTGGGCCAGCCAGGCGCGCACGTCGGCCGGCGATTCGTGGAGCGCCGGGATCGCCAGGGTGTCGTTGGCGAGCGCCTCCTCCATCCAGCAGCAGCGCTGCAGCACCGTCACCTCTGGGGCGTCGTCCGGGCCGAGACGCCGTGCGTAGGAGCCGGGGAGCGGGCCCGCCACGGAGTCCGCGTGTCCGCGCTCACGCAGCGGGACGAGGGCCCGTGAGACGCGTACCAGTTCCGCCAGCAGCCCTTCGGCCGCGTCGGCATGACGCGCCGCGGGGGCGAAACGTTCGTCGCGCATCGCGTCCGCGATCCGTATCGCGACGGTCGAGCCCAGAGGGACCAGCCGCAAGGTGGTCACCACCTGCTTGGCGTGCTGGACCGCGCGGGTGCCGGCGGAGGTGTGGCCGTAGCTGACGAAGCCGACCGGCTTCCAGGCCCATTCAGGGCCCAGGTAGTCGAGCGCGTTCTTCAGGGTCGCCGGCATTCCGTAGTTGTACTCCGGCGTCACGAAGACGAAGCCGTCCGCCCCGTCGACGATCCGGCTCCACCGGCGGGTGTGCTCATGGTGGTGGACGCCGGTCGACGGGTGCTCCTCCTCGTCCAGGAACGGCAGATCCAGATCGCCGATGGTCAGGGGCACGAGGTCCGCGTCGAGCAGGTCGGCGCTCGGTGCGAGCGTCTCGGCCAGCCACCTGCCGACGGCGGGACCGAGCGCGCCGGGGCGCGTGCTGCAGACCAGTACGAGGATGCGAAGCCGCTTCGTTTCCATGGAAACGAAATTAACCGGTAGATTGATTACATGTCAACGAATGAGTCCGGCCCTCCGGTCCGCTGGCTCTCGCCCGATGAGGAGCGCGTCTGGCGGGCGTACCTCCGCATGGTGACCGCGGTGCAGGCCCGCACCGCGCAGGACCTGGCCGCACACGGGTTGTCCGAGCCGGACTACGAGGTGCTCAGCACCTTGTCCGAGCGCGCCGACGGCACCAGCACGCTGCGCGAGCAGGCCGCCAAGATGGGGTGGTCGCGAAGCCGTCTGTCCCGCCACGCCACCCGCATGGAGGGGCGCGGACTCATCCGGCGCGCACCCGACCCCGCCGACGGAAGGGGCTGTTTCCTCATCCTCACCTCGACGGGGTGGGACGCGCTCCACCGAGCCGCACCGACCCATGTCGCCTCCGTGCGACGGCATTTCGTCGACCGGCTCGATCCCGGGGAACTCGCGGCGCTCGGCCGTATCGCGGAGAAGGTCGCCGACGAGCCGTGAGCGGGAGCGGCCGGGGTGGCGCAGGCGGCGATGCTGCGGCGGGCCCAGGCGGACAGGCTCATCGACGAAGCAGCAGACCTCGACCGGGTGCGCCGGGTGTACTACGCGCTCCTCCGGGAATCCCTGCACGACAACGCGGACGGCGCCGACCCGGACGTCCTCGCCGCCCGCACATCGACACCCTGCTGCAGGGCGCCGGCCCACGCGCCTGAGCACCTGCCGCAGGACTGCGCGCCCGACTGCCGGAAGACGGACGAGCGGTGGCGTCTTTGACGCCTTACCGCCCGGTCGGCCGGGCAGTGCGGGCCCCGTCGACGAACGCGCCGAGCCCGGCGTCGAAGGTCACCGACGACCCGGCGAACAGCACCGTCCCGTCGGGTGCGACGTAGACCTTGCCGCCCCCGCGGACGGCGTGCACGACGCATACGCCCGCGCCGTCCTCCAGCTCGACGACGTTCACCTTTGTCCCGGGCGTCACGTCCGGCAGCGAGTTCCTGCCGATTTCCGCGAGTCGGTCGACGTCGATCGTGGTCACAGGCTGTCCCTCTCCGTGATCGCGTCCAGCAGCCGGTGCATGACCGGGACGGGCAGGGACGGGTTGCGCACGGCGACTCCCGCGGTCTCCCTGTATTCCAGGAGCTGGAACAGAACGCGGGCCGGCAAGCGCGGGTTGAGCAGGGCCGTGTGCCGGACGGCACCCGCGGGGTCGTCGAGGAGGCGTACGGCATCGGCCGGTGAAAGACGCGGGTCCTCCGCGGCACGGCGCCGCACCTCCGCCGCCGGGTCGCGTGCGAGGCGCGCGACGTGTTCCGGCGTCGAGGCCGGGTCGTCCAGGGCGAGGCGACGCATCCGGGGCGCCGGGTCGTCGAGGTGGCACAGCAGGCCCACGCGGGGGAAGTTCGGGTGACCGCGGGGGCGGTCCGGGTGGCTGAAGCTGCCGTCCCACCAGCGCCACACGTCGAGGAGCATGTCCGCCGGCGCGTCGTCGCAGGACTCGGCGAGGAAGAGCCGGACCACGCGGTCCTCGTCACGGGCCAGCCCTTGCACCACGTCGGCCGGGAGGCTACGCGCCCGGGCCACGGACCGGCGGATCAGCGGATGCGACGAAGCCGCCAGGCGCCGCATCGCCGCCGGGTCGCCGTGCAGGGCGGTGACCCACGGCAGTGCGTGGGACAGCTGGTCGCGGTCGTAGGACCAGCGGACGGCGTCCCGCCGCTCCTCCGTCAGGTCGGGGTGGAGCGCGATCAGGGAGCGGATCTGCTCCTCCCCGTCCTCGGCGAGCGCGGCCACGCCCTCCGGGCCGAGCCGTGGATTGCCCGCCAGGGCGAGGCGCGTGGCGAGGTCGCCGCTCCGGACGAGCTCGGCCTCCAGGCCGGGTTCGAACCGGCATCGTCGCAGCGCCGGCTCGGCGGAGGGCAGCCCCTCGAAGACGGGCCGCGGCATGGGGTGTTGTTCATGATGCGCGAGCAGTGCGGCGGCGCGGACGGCGGCGTCGGTCTCGGCCAGCAGCCGCTTCCTCACCTCTTCCGGCAGGTGCGGCCACGCTTCGCACGCCCCTGCCCGGACCTGAGGGTCCGGATCGCCGGCCAGCGCGATCCGGTGACGGGCGGGCAGCCCGGCCATGCCCGCGACCTCCGCCCTGAACGGGGCCGCGACGAGGACGTCGTACACCTCGTCGGGGAGGTCGACGCCGTAGAAGACCGCCCGTTCGGCCAGGAGCGGGCGGCGCGGCCCCGACGGCTCGTTCAGCACCAGGCCGGCCCACTGGGCGGCCGTCAGCCGCAGCGCGTTGCGGGTCTCCACGATCCGGCGCCGCACCGACGGATCCGGGTGGGAGACGACCGCCTCGCGCACGGCCGGCGAGACGTCGCGGAAGAGGAATCCGTCGAACACGTCGAGCAGGCGCACCAGCACGTCGTCGGGTGCGGCACGGTTGAAGCCCAGCCCCTCGGTCAGTTCACCGGGCCACGCCGGCTCACCGGACAGCGTCGCCCACGCCGCCGCACGCTCCTCTGCCGTCTCCGTGCCCGCGGTCCGGGCCGCCGCGTCCAGCCGCTCGGTGAGACGGTCGAGCAGGGTCAGCCGGATCCCGTCGGGCGCCGGTGTCACGCCGAGCAGCACCTCGCCGTCCGTGGAGAGCGCCACGAACGCGGGGTCGCCGGTGAGGCCCGGCCGGCCGGCCGTACGGACGCGGGTCCACAACGCGTCGTTCCCGCCGATACGGTGTCCCTTGACTGCGACCAGGAATTCACCGGCCGCGTCGACGAGCCCGGACGCCTTCACCACCTCCGGCCACGGCGGCAGGCCCTGCGCGGGCACCGCGGCCCCGGCGGGCGCCGCCGCACCGTGCGCGATCCGCCACGCCGTTTCTGGTGGCAGCACAGGGTTCCCGGCGTGCTCCCCGACCACGTCCAGGCCGGCCCGCTCCAGCAGCTCCCCGAGCTTCTCGACACCTCTCATGGGGCGTCATCCTGCCCCAGGAACGGCGGCCGGCAGGGTGCGGGGTCCTACAGGGGCACCGGTCGTCCTGGCGGTCCGGGGCGCGGTCGTCGCCGGTCGGCCCGCGCGGACACCGGTCAGCTCCCGGTCTCGCTGGTCGGCTCTCTCGGTGAGCGCCGGACAGCTCTCGAACGTCGCCGGTCGGACCGCGGCGGACACCGGTCAGCTCGCGAACGTCGCGGTCAGCTCTCGAACGTCGCCACCGCGTCGAGACCCGCCTGCCGGAGGGTCCGCACGACGCCACGGCGGGCGCCCCGGACGGTGATCACGGCCGCCTCCGGCGCGACGGTCACCGCGCGGAGCAGACCGTAGGCGCAGGCGAGTTCGATCCGCTCGAGACCGCTCATGTCCAGCACCCGGTCGCCGGCCTGTCGCAGCCTCGGGTCGAGGAGCCGTTCTTCGAGCTCCGGCAGCGCGTGCGCGTCGAGGACACCCGAGAAGACCAGGACGGCGTGATGACCGTCGGCCTCCACGATCCGGACGGACCCGGCCCGCGAACGTGCGGGCCGGTCGGGTTCGACTGCCACGGCGACCTCCTCAGCAGTGGGCAGGGGATGCGCTTCCCAGTGTCTCAAGGGTCTCAAGGCCCACAGCAGCGCCCGAACAACCGGCGCGACGGCCATGCCATGGACCGCCGGCGCGCACCGCCCCCGCCGGTGCCGGGCCGCATCGGACCCGCCCGGCCGTCCCGATCGACGGCGCCGGCCGGCCCCGTCCGCTCCCCCGGTGTCAGCTCGGCACCCGGCCCTCCAGCGCGGACCGCCATGCCGGCGGCAGCGCCTCGCGGACCGGTTCCGCCGGTCTGCCGCCGCCCGCCAGGAAGCCGGCCAGCGGCAGGGTGGCCGCGCCGACCGTGACCGCGTCCGGCCCCAGTTGCCCCAGATCGATGCTCACCCGTCCGGCCGGATAGCGGAGCGAGTACGCAGTGGCGTGCTCCCTCACGGCGGCAAGAAAACGCGGGCCGAGCTGGAGCCCGGCCCATCCGCCGATGAGGATGCGCTCGGGCTGGAAGAGGTTGATGAGCCCCGAGAGCCCGGCGCCCAGGTACTCCGCGGTCTCCTCCACGACCGCGAGCGCCACCGGATCAGCGCCCTCACCGACGTGCACATCCGCCCCCTCGCCACCCACGCCGCCGTCCCGGTACGCCGCGGACAGCAGCGCCGTCAGTGCCGTCTCCTCGTCCGCCCCCTCCGGCGGCACTCCGCCCGCCTCCCGCCACCGGTCCACGAGCGCCTCCGCCCCCGCGTACGCCTCGAGGCAGCCCAGCGCCCCGCAACGGCAGCGGCGGCCGCCGACGTTGACCGTCAGATGGCCCCACTCCAGGGCCCTGCCCTGTTCGGCGGTGTCCGTCACGTGGCAGGCGCCCACCCCGGAGCCGAAGAGGATCACGGCCACGCTCTGCGCGCCGCGGCCCGCTCCGAACCACATCTCCGCCTGGCCGAGGGTCCTGGCGCCGTTCTCGATGAAGAACGGCACGGTCTCGGGCAGCCGGCAGGAGGCACGCAGCAGGGATTCCAGGGGGACCGCGTCCCAGCCGATGGTCTGGCCGTGGACGACGGCCCCGGACCCGGGTGTCGCGGCGACGATGCCGGGCACGCCGACGCCCACGCCGAGGAGCCCGTCGACGCCGGCTCCCGTGGTGTGCAGCACTTCCTCTATGGCGTGGCGGACGTGCTCGACGATCACGTCGACGTCGTAGCCGAGCGGGTTCAAGGGCCGTTCGGTACGTGCCAGTTCGGTGAGGGTGAGGTCGAACAGCTCCACCCGGACGCGGGTTTCACCGACGTCGACACCGATCAGGCGTCCGCTCGCGGGCGCGACACGGACCAGGGTGCGTGGGCGGCCGCCGTCGGACTCGATGCTGCCCGCTTCCTCCACGAGGCCGTCACCGATGAGTTCGCCCACGACGTTGCTGATGGTGCCGGAGCTCAGTCCGGTCGCGGGACCGAGGGCCTGCCGGCTCATGGGGCCATCGAAATACAACCGTTGCAGTACGGTCGCGCGATTGCTCCGCCGCAGGTCATTGACCGTACGCCCGCTTCGTCCAGACATCCTTCGCTCCTTCGGCCCGCGCCGACCCGGAAGCGCGCCGGGTCGCACCCCTTGACGATGTCGCCTCCGAGAGCTTAACTCACGTCCTAAATTAAGCCGTGAGGGCATTCAGAGGTTGAAGCCGCAGCCTGTCGGCCCCTCCCCGCGGCACCACCCCTCCGGAAGGGACACCTGGAGTTATGCGCAGATACAGAGCTGTAGCCAGTGGTGCAGTCGCCGTCTCCCTGCTCGCCACCGCGACCGCGTGCGGCGGTGGCTCGTCCGCCGGGGGCGGCGGTTCCAACGAGTCGCCGAAGACCCTCACCTACTGGGCGTCGAACCAGGGTCCGAACATCGAGGCCGACAAGAAGATCCTCGAGCCGGAGCTGAAGAAGTTCGAGGAGAAGACCGGCATCAAGGTCAAGCTCGAGGTCGTTCCGTGGTCGGACCTGCTGACCCGGATCATGACCGCCACCACCTCCGGCCAGGGCCCCGACGTCCTCAACATCGGCAACACCTGGTCCGCGTCCCTCCAGTCCACCGGCGCGCTGCTGCCCTGGGACGAGAAGAACTTCTCGAAGATCGGCGGCAAGGACCGGTTCGTGGAGGCCGCGCTCGGCTCGACCGGGGCGGCCGGTTCCGACCCGGCCGCGGTGCCGCTGTACTCGATGTCGTACGCGCTCTACTACAACAAGAAGATGTTCGCGGACGCCGGGATCGAGAAGCCGCCGGCCACCTGGGACGAGATGGTCGCGACCGGCAAGAAGCTGTCGAAGGACGGCAAGTGGGCCCTGGGCGCGGAGGGCGGCAACCTGTCCAACAACATCCACCAGGTGTTCGTCCTCGGCAAGCAGCACGGCGCCGACTTCTTCGACGCGGAGGGCAAGCCCGACTTCACCTCCGACGGCGCCGTCGCGGCCGTGAAGCAGTACGTGGACTTCATGGCGAAGGACAAGATCATCGCCCCGGGGAACGCCGAGTACGCCCAGAACCAGTCGCTGAGCGACTTCGCCAAGGACAAGACGGCGATGGTGCTGTGGCAGGCGGCCGCCTCCACGTTCAAGTCCCAGGGCATGAGCGACGACGAGTGGGGCGTCGCGCCGGTGCCGGTGCAGTCGGGCACCCCCGGCCAGGGCAAGAACGTCAACTCCATGGTCGCCGGCATCAACATGGCCGTCTTCAAGAACACCAAGAACCTCGACGGGGCCCTGGAGTTCGTGAAGTTCATGACCAGCGACGAGGAGCAGAAGCTGCTCTGCAAGACCTACGGGTCCATCCCGCCGGTCAAGGCCGCGCAGAACGATCCCGCGTTCGACCGGCCGGAGCTGAAGGTGCTGCGTGACACCCTCGCCACCAGCGCCGAGGCGCTCCCCCAGGTCCCGAGCGAGTCGCAGTTCGAGACGGTCGTGGGCACCGCGGTCAAGAACCTCTTCGCCTCCGCCGCGGGCGGCGGCGAGGTGACCACCGAGTCCGTCAAGGCCGAACTGGCCAAGGCCCAGCAGCAGATGCCCCAGCAGTGAGCGGCACACTCATGAACACGACCGCCGTCCCGGACACCGGGGAACCGGCCGTGCGGAAGAACTCCCCCGGGGCGGTGCGCGGCCCGCGCCGCCCCGGGCGGGCCCGCCGCACAGCGCTGCCGTACCTGCTGCTGCTCCCGGCTCTGCTGCTCGAGATCCTGATCCACCTGCTGCCGATCGTCATCGGCGTCGTGATGAGCTTCAAGGAGCTCACCCAGTTCTACCTGCGTGACTGGGGAGCCGCCCCGTGGCGCGGCCTGGACAACTTCAGGTTCGCGGTCGACTTCGACACACCGGCCGGTGAGTCGCTGCTCAAGTCGTTCACGACCACGTGCCTGTTCACCGTCCTGTCCGTCGGTCTGTGCTGGCTGCTCGGCACCGCGGCGGCGGTCTTCATGCAGGAGACGTTCAAGGGCCGCGGCTTCCTGCGGGCCCTCTTCCTGGTGCCGTACGCGCTGCCGGTCTACGCCGCCGTCATCACCTGGGCGTTCATGTTCCAGCGCGACAACGGCCTGATCAACCACGTGCTCCACGACCAGCTGGGACTCACCGACAGCCCGTCCTTCTGGCTGATCGGCGACAACAGCTTCTGGGCACTGCTGATCGTCTCCGTGTGGAAGGGCTGGCCGTTCGCCTTCCTCATCATCATGGCCGGCCTGCAGAACATCCCCAAGGAGCTGTACGAGGCGGGGGCGCTCGACGGCGCCGGCGTGTGGCAGCAGATCCGCAAGATCACGCTGCCGTCGCTGCGCAGCGTCAACCAGGTGCTGGTCCTGGTGCTCTTCCTGTGGACGTTCAACGACTTCAACACGCCGTTCGTGCTGTTCGGCAAGTCGGCTCCGGAAGCGGCGGACCTCATATCCATCCACATCTACCAGTCGTCGTTCGCCACCTGGAACTTCGGCGCCGGTGCGGCCATGTCCGTACTGCTGTTGCTCTTCCTGCTGCTGGTGACGGGCGTCTACCTCTTCTTCACCTCCCGCGGGAGGAAGGCCACCGATGCGTAGTTCTCAAGAAGCCGGCACCACCGCGCACAGGTCCCCGATGGCGGCGCCGCGGTCGTTCGTGTGGTCGCGGCGGATCTTCCTGACCCTGCTCACGGGCTTCGTGCTGCTGCCCGTGTACGTCATGGTCTCCAGCTCGCTCAAACCGCTGGAGGACGTGTCGGGCGAGTTCCGGTGGATGCCGAGCGGGCTGACGATCCGCCCGTACTTCGACATCTGGGAGACCGTCCCGCTGGCGAAATACTTCGTCAACTCCCTGATCGTGGCCGGTGCGGCCACCGTCTGCTCGGTGATCATCGCGATCTTCGCCGCGTACGCCGTCAGCCGGTACCGCTTCCGCGGCAAGCGGCTGTTCACCGTGTCGGTGCTGTCGACGCAGATGTTCCCCGGCATCCTGTTCCTGCTGCCGTTGTTCCTGATCTTCGTCAACATCGGTAACACGACCGGTGTCGCGCTGTTCGGCTCACGCGGCGGGCTGATCCTCACCTATCTCACGTTCTCGCTGCCGTTCTCCATCTGGATGCTGATCGGCTACTTCGACTCGGTGCCCAGGGAGCTGGACGAGGCCGCGCTGGTCGACGGATGCGGGCCGCTGAAGGCTCTCTTCCGGGTCGTCGTGCCGGCGGCGGTCCCCGGCATCGTCGCCGTCGCCGTCTACGCCTTCATGACGGCGTGGGGAGAAGTCCTCTTCGCGTCCGTCATGACCAACGACACCACGCGCACGCTCGCCGTCGGCCTCCAGGGCTACTCGACGCAGAACGACGTGTACTGGAACCAGATCATGGCCGCTTCCCTCGTGGTCTCCGTCCCCGTGGTGGCGGGCTTCCTGCTCCTCCAGCGCTACCTGGTCACCGGACTCACCGCCGGCGCCGTGAAGTGACCGGCGCACCGCAGCGCCATTACCTGATCCCTTGTCAGAAAGGATGTCCGTGACCGAGTTCACCGACCTCGCCGCCCTTCCGCAGGACTTCGCCTGGGGGACCGCCACCTCCGCCTACCAGATCGAGGGCGCGGTCGCCGAGGACGGCAGGTCGCCGTCCATCTGGGACACGTTCTCGCACACCCCCGGCAAGATCGCGGGCGACGACCACGGCGATGTCGCCTGCGACCACTACCACCGCTGGCGCGAGGACATCGCGCTGATGAAGCAGCTGGGCACCAACGCCTACCGCCTCTCCGTCGCCTGGCCCCGCGTCGTGCCGGGCGGTGACGGCGCGGTCAACGCCAAGGGCCTCGACTTCTACGACCAGCTCGTGGACGGGCTGCTCGACGCGGGCATCACCCCCTCCGTCACGGTCTACCACTGGGACCTGCCGCAGGCCCTGCAGGACCGGGGCGGCTGGCCGGAACGGGACACCGCCCACCACCTCGCGGCGTACGCCTCCGCCGTCGCCGAGCGGCTCGGCGACCGCGTCAAGCACTGGGCCACCCTCAACGAACCGCTGTGCTCCGCGTGGATCGGGCACCTGGAGGGCCGGATGGCCCCGGGAGCGACCGACCTGACCGCCGCCGTCCGCGCCTCCTACCACCTGCTGCTCGGCCACGGCCTGGCCGCCGCGGCGATCCGCGCCGCCGCTCCGGACGCGCAGGTGGGGATCGTCAACAACCTGTCGACGGTGGCCCCGGCGAGCGACCGTGACGAGGACGTCGCCGCGGCACGGCGGATGGACGGCCACACCAACCGGTGGTGGCTCGACCCCGTCCACGGCCGCGGCTTCCCCGCCGACATGCTCGAGGTGTACGGCGTCGAACTGCCCGAGCGGCCGGGCGACATGGAGACCATCGCCGCGCCGCTGGACTGGCTGGGGCTGAACTACTACTTCCCCGCGGTCGTCACCGACGATCCCACCGGTCCGGCGCCCTTCGCCCGCCAGATCGAACGGCCCGGCGTGCCGCGCACCGGCATGGACTGGGAGATCGACGCGAACGGCATCGAGGCGCTGCTGCTGCGGCTCACCGACGAGTACGGCGCGCGCAGGCTCTACGTCACGGAGAACGGCTCCGCCTACCCGGACGTCGTCCGCGCCGACGGCAGCATCGACGACCGGGAGCGTGCCCGGTACCTGGAGGAGCACCTGGCCGCCTGTGCGCGCGCCGCACGCAAGGGCGCACCGCTGGCCGGCTACTTCGCCTGGTCCCTGCTGGACAACTTCGAGTGGGCGTACGGCTACGACAAGCGCTTCGGCCTCGTCCATGTCGACTACGCCACGCAGCGCCGCACGATCAAGGGCAGCGGCCACCGCTACCGGGACATCATCCGCGCGCACGGCGAGAGGGGCGCCACCGGTAACGCGGCCTGACGCCGATCGCGAAGGGCCCGGGACGCCACGCGTCCCGGGCCCTTCGCCGTCCCCCGGTCAGGTCCGCAGCCACACCGCCGTGTCCTGCGGCAGCCGTCCGCCGTCGTCCAGCGGGCCGCTGGCGAGCAGCAGGCGTTCGTGCGGCGGGAGCGGGACGGGCTCCGCGGCGAAGTTCACCACGCACACCAGTCCGCCGGGGCGGGCGAAGGCGAGCACGGAGGGACCGCCGACGGGCAGCCAGCTGAAGGGTCCGTCCCCGAAGCCGGGTTCGGTGCGGCGCAGCCGCAGGGCTTCCCGGTAGAGGCTGAGCATCGACCCCGGGTCGCCCGCCTGGCGGTCCGCGGCGTACGTGGCCCAGTCCTCCGGTTGCGGCAGCCACGGTTCGGTCCGGGAGCCGAATCCGCTGTACGGCGCGTCCGCGCTCCACGGCAGCGGCACCCGACAGCCGTCCCGGCCGGGGTCGGTCCCTCCGGAGCGGTGGTGCATCGGGTCCTGGATGCGGCTCGGCGGGATCTCCGCCTCCGGCAGGCCGAGCTCCTCGCCCTGGTAGAGGTAGACGGCGCCGGGCAGCGCGAGGGTGAGCAGCGCGGCGGCGCGGGCGCGCCGGGTGCCCAGTCCGAGGTCGGTGGGTGTGCCGAAGGCCTTGGTGGCGAAGTCGAAGGCGGTGTCCTCGCGGCCGTAGCGGGTCACGGTGCGGGTGACGTCGTGGTTGCACAGCACCCAGGTGGCGGGGGCGCCGACGGGCGCGTGCTCGGCGAGTGTGTCGTCGATCGTGCGGCGCAGTCGCCGTGCGTCCCAGGGGCTGCTGAGGAAGTTGAAGTTGAAGGCGGTGTGCAGTTCGTCGGGGCGCAGGTAGCGGGCGAAGCGCTCGGAGTCGGGGAGCCACACCTCGCCGACGAAGACCGCGCCGTACTCGTCGGCGACGGCCCGCCAGGAGCGGTAGATGTCGTGGAGTTCGTCGCGGTCGATGTAGGGGTGCGGGTCGCGGCCCTCGACGAAGTCGGCCAGGTCGGGGTCCTTGGCGGGCAGGGCGGCGGAGTCGATCCGTACGCCCGCCACGCCGCGCTCGAACCAGAAGCGCAGTACGTCCTCGTGTTCCTCGCGGACGGCAGGGTGTGCCCAGTTCAGGTCGGGCTGCTGGGGTGTGAAGAGGTGCAGGTACCACTCGCCGTCCTCGACCCTGGTCCAGGTGCTGCCGGCGAACTGCGAGGGCCAGTCGTTGGGCGGCAGTTCGCCGTTCGCGCCGCGCCCGGGGCGGAAGTGGAACAGCTCGCGCTCCGGGCTGCCCGGTCCCGCGGCGAGTGCGGCGCGGAACCAGGCGTGCTGGTCGGAGACGTGGTTGGGGACGATGTCGACGATGGTGCGGATGTTCAGCTCGCGGGCTTCCGCGATCAGCTTCTCGGCCTCGGCCAGGGTGCCGAAGGAGGGGTCGATGGTGCGGTAGTCGGCGACGTCGTAGCCGCCGTCGGCCAGTGGCGAGAGGTACCAGGGCGTGAACCAGATCGCGTCGACGCCCAGCTCGGCCAGATACGGCAGCCTGGCCCGTACGCCGGCGAGGTCCCCGGTGCCGTCGCCGTCGCCGTCGGCGAAGCTGCGCGGGTACACCTGATAGATGGCGGCACTTCGCCACCAGTTGTCGGTGCGGTCCGAATGAGGGGCTGCCACGGGAGGTCCTTTCGGGCAGAGGGTTCTCCGCCGCCGGCCCGGACAGCGAGGCGTCAAGGACGGGCCGGCGGCGGAGGCTTCATGGGTGAGCGCGGAGGGCGGGGCCGGGAGGCCGGCGCGGGGCAGGTCAGCCCTTGAGGCCGCCCGCGGTGAGACCGCTCATGATGTTGCGCTGGAAGAGGAGGAAGATGAGCAGCGTCGGTACGGAGGCGATGGTGAGCGCCGCTATCAGGATGTTCTCGGGCACACCGGTGGACAGTGAGTAGATGCCGACGTTCAGGGTCTGCTTGCCCGGGTCGGGCAGGGTGAGCATCGGCCAGAGGAAGTCCTTCCAGACGCCGACCACCGCGAAGATGGACACGACACCCAGAATGGGCCGGGAGATGGGCAGCACGATCGACCGGAGCGTGCGCATCGGGGAGGCTCCGTCCATGGAGGCCGCGTCGAGCAGCTCCTTCGGGATGGAGTCGAAGAAGCGCTTGAGCAGGAAGATGTTGAAGGCGTTGGTGACGGACGGCAGCCAGATCGCCCAGGGCGAGTTGAGCAGGTTGCGTTCGAAGACCGGCACGTCGAGCACGGTCAGGTACTGGGGCACGACGAGCACGGTCGCCGGGATCATGAGCGTGGCGAGCATCATGCCGAGGATCGCCTTGCCGAAGACCGGCCTGAGCCGGGACAGCGAGTAGGCCGCGGCCACGTCGAGGACCAGCTGGAAGGCGAGGGCCCCGAAGGCGTAGTAGAGGGTGTTGAACAGCAGCCTGGCCAGGTCCATCACCTCCCAGGCCCGCGAGTAGTTCTCGGCGTGCAGGGAGCCCGGCACCAGGGTCGGCGGGGTCTGGACGACTTCCTGTGTGGTCTTGAGTCCGCCGGAGACCATCCAGTACAGCGGGCCCAGGAAGACCAGCGTGAACAGGACGACGACCAGGGCGAAGGTGACCCAGTAGAGGACCTTGCCGCGGGGCCGGGCCAGCTGGGCCGGCGAGATGAGGGTGCGTGTGGTCATCTGTCGGTCCCCGTCCTACTCGTCCTCGGCGCGGCTGAGCTTCACGTACACCGCCGAGAATCCGGCGAGCAGCACGAGCAGCACCAGGCCGAGCGCCGCCGCGGCGCCGTAGTTGTTGAAGTTGAAGGCGTACTGGTAGATGAGATACACGACGGTGGTGGTCGAGCCCTCGGGTCCCGCGCCGCCGGTGAGCAGGAAGGGCTCCACGAACACCTGCATGGTCGCGATGATCTGCATGAGCAGCATCAGCGAGAGGATGAGCCGGGTCTGCGGGACGGTGACGTGCCAGATCTTCCGCAGGACGCCGGCGCCGTCGAGCTCGGCCGCTTCGTAGAGTTCGCCCGGGATGCCCTGGAGTGCCGCGAGGTAGATCAGGGTGGCGCCGCCCATGTTCATCCAGGTCGCCGCGATGACGACGGAGAGCATGGAGGTGTCGGGGTCCTGGAGCCATTGCTGGGCCGGCAGGCCGAAGAATCCGAGGATCTCGTTGAAGAGGCCGTAGCCGGGGTCGTAGAGATACTTGAACAGCAGCACAGAGGCGACCGGCGGCAGCATCACCGGCAGGTAGACCAGCATGCGCAGGTAGCCCTGGGCGTGGCGGAACTCGTTGAGCACCACCGCGACGAGGAACGGCACGGCGAAGCCGAGGACCAGCGCGAGGACCGTGAACAGGGCGGTGTTGCGCCAGGCCTGCCAGAAGGCCGGGTCGTTGAAGACGGTGGTGAGGTTGGACCAGCCGGCCCAGGTGGTCCGCCCGCCCTCCGTCTTCTGGAAGGCGAGGAGGAACTCCCTGACCATCGGGTACCAGGAGAAGAACGAGAAGCAGAGCACGGCGCCGATCAGGAAGCCGTGGGCCGTGAGATTGCGGCGAAGTGCCTTGGCGAAGCTTCCGCCTCGGGGCCGCGGGACGTCCCCGCGATGCCGCGAGCGGCGGGGCTCGGCCACCTTGTCCGTGGTCATGGTGGGGGCCGACATAGTTGCTCCTTGGTGCGTCGTGCCGACGTGGCGGTGCCGGCGCGCCGGTTCTCGGGGCCGGCGCGTCGGCGGGGTGCACGAGGGCCGGGCGGGGCCCGGTCCCCGTGGCGGTCACCCGGTGGCGAGCACCTGGTCGACCTGTGACGCCGCGGTGGCGAGGAGCTTGTCGATGTCGGCGTCCTCGTTGGTGAGGATGCCGGACATCACGTTGTCGAGGACCTTGTAGATCTCCTGGGCCTTGGGCGGTTCGGCCTTGCCCGGGACCGGGTTGTCCAGATACGTCTTGAAGTTGGCGACGGGCATCGTGGCGTGCTGCGCGCGGGCCGCGTCGTCCTTGCTCTTGGACCCGTTGAGCCAGAAGTTGGGCTGCGGGAGTCCGACCGGCAGCTTGTCCGCCTTGCTGCGGGCCCAGTCGAACTGGCCCTTGCCGACCGTGAGGTTCTTGAAGTTGAGCCAGGCGACGGCGGCCTTGATCTTGTCGGCGGAGATCCCCTTCTTGATCATGTAGTTGTTGCCGCCGGCCAGTGTGCTGCGCTCACCGGGTATCGGTCCCATGCCGAAGTTCTCGTACGCCGCGCCGAGTTGCTGAACCATGTAGGTGATGTCGTCGGGGGCGGCCAGGAACATCCCGAGCTTGTCGGAGGCGATCTGCTTCTGGAGGTCGCCCCACTTCAGCAGCTGGGTCTGCCCCATGCTCCTGTCCTGCCAGCGCATGGCGTGGAGGTTCTCCGCGACCTGCTTGCCGATGTCGTTGTCGAACGCGGCCTTCTTGCCGCTCGCGTCGACGACGTCGCCGCCGAGGCTGTACATCTGGGCGGTGAAGTGCCAGCCGCCGGTGTTCCCCGCGCTGTACTCGCCGAAGCCGGCGATGCCCTTGCCCAGTCCCGCGATCTTCTTGGCGGCGGTTCGGACGTCGGCCCAGGTGCGGGGCGGGTTGTCCGGGTCGAGCCCTGCCTGCCGGAAGAGCTTGCGGTTGACGAGCAGACCCATCGTGTAGTTGCTGGTGGGCAGGCCGTACAGCTTGCCTTCGTGCTTGAGGGAGTTCAGCACGCCCGGGTCGATGTTCTTCAGCAGCGGGACGGTCTTGTCGGTGACGTACGCGGTGATGTCCTCGGCGCCGTCGTTGTCCAGCACCTGCGGCAGGTCGGTGAAGTAGGTGTAGAAGACGTCCGGCTGGGACTTCGCCTTGAGCATGGCGGTGAAGCGCGGCGGTTCGAGGCACTGACCGGGCGTGGAGCGGCCCTCGATCGTGATGTTCGGGTACGTCTTGTTGAACTCGGCGACGTCTTCCTTCCACTGTTCGAGCTCGGCGGCCTTGGCTGCCGGCGGCATGCAGTCGATCGTGAGGGTCAGCTTCGTCTTCGGGTCGAGCGGAGCGGCGGGGTCGGAGTTGCCGCCGCTGCCGGATCCGCCGCTGTCGTCGCTGCTGCTGCTCGTACCGCAGGCGGCGAGCGCGGTGAGCGTGAGCGCGGAGACGAGGGTGACCGCGCCGGCGCGGCGAGAACGACGGAACCGAGCACTTCTCATGGATGGTCCCCTTCGGGCATGGACGTGGAAGGCACCCCGCCAGCGATGCGAGGCGGGCGTCGCACACTCAATCATCACCATCAGGTGAACGCAATATCTCGCGCTTGTTCCGTAATTGATTGACAGTCCATTGCAGGACTTGCCCGCCACGCGCGAGGTCTCCTTCTGCGCGCGGGATCCCGGCACTCCACTCCCAGGGGGTCCTGTGCGGGGGATCGCAGGCATGCAAGGACCGTTGACAAACGAACCGAGCGCTAGAAACCTGTCAGCGCAGTCAGCGCAAACATTCGACTGAATCACTCAAATTCTGTCCCGCGAGCGCTGCACCGGCTCCGGGGCCGCCGCCACCTACGGAACCGAGGACACCATGAAACGGAGACTGTTCAGATGGCGACTTCTACCCGTCATGCTCACAGCCGGCCTGGTCGCCGCCGGGCTGCTGCCCGTCGGCACTGCTCACGCGGCTGATCCGGGCCCCAACCTCGCCCTCGGCAGGACCGCCACCGCGGGCGGCTCCCACGGGTCCTACCCCGCCGCCAACACCACGGACGGCAGCCAGCATTCGTACTGGGAGGGTCCGGCGGGCAGCTTCCCGCAGTGGGTCCAGGTCGACCTCGGCAGCCGGACGGACGTGGACCGGGTGGTGCTGAAGCTGCCCTCCACCTGGGAGGCCCGCACCGAGACGCTCAGCATCCAGGGCAGCGGCGACGGCAGCGCCTTCAGTGCTCTCTCCGCCTCCGCGGCCCGGTCGTTCAGCCCGTCGCAGACGAACACCGTGGGCATCGACGTCACCGCCGACGACATCCGCTACGTCCGTGTGCACGTCACCGCCAACACCGGCTGGAACGCCGCGCAGCTCTCCGAGATCGAGGTCTACGGGGAGAGCGGGGACACCGGCAACCCGCCCGCGGACGGTGCCGACCTGGCCCGCGGCAAACCCATCGAGGCGTCCTCGACGACCCAGACGTATGTCGCGGGCAACGCCAACGACGGCAGTCTCAAGACCTACTGGGAAGCCGGCGGTCATCCGGCCACGCTGACGGTGAAGCTCGGCGCCAACGCGGACATCGGGGCCGTCGTCGTCAAGCTCGACCCTGATCCCCTATGGGGAGCCCGGACCCAGAGCATCCAGGTGCTCGGGCGTGAGCAGTCCGCGAGCGGCTTCACCTCGCTGAGGGACCGCGCCGACCACCGCTTCGACCCGTCCACGAACCAGAACACGGTGACCATTCCGGTCAGTGGCCGCTATGCCGACGTGCAGCTGAAGTTCTTCGGCAACACCGGCGCCCCCGGCGGGCAGGTGGCCGAGTTCCAGGTCATCGGCACCGCGGCACCCAACCCCGACCTCACGCTCACCGAGCTGACATGGGCACCGGCCGCCCCCTCGGAGAGGGACGCCGTGACCGTGAACGCCACGGTACGCAACGCCGGTACGGCGCCCGCCGGCGCGACCACGCTCGACGTCAGCCTGGAAGGCGTCGTCGCGGGCAGCGCCCCGGTGGGCGCCCTCGCCGCGGGCGCCACGGCCACCGTCGCGGTCGACGTCGGCCGACGCCCCATGGGCAGGTACACCGTCACGGCCGTGGTCGACCCGACCGACACGATCGTCGAGGCCGACGACACCAACAACAGCCGCACGGCCGCCTCCCAGCTGGTCGTCGGCCAGAGCCCCGGACCCGATCTGGAGGTCCGTGGCATCACCACCAGCCCGGCGAACCCCGCCGTCGGAGCCCCGGTGAGCTTCACCGTGGCGGTGCACAACCGCGGCACGACCGCCGTGAACGCCGGCACCGTCACCCGGCTCGTCGCGGGCAGCACCACGCTGAGCGGCACGACCGGCCAGGTCCCCGCCGGCGGGACGGTCCAGGTACCCATCGGCGGCAGCTGGACCGCCACCAGCGGCGGCGCGACCCTCACCGCCACCGCCGACGCGACGGGCCTGGTCGCCGAGACCGACGAGAACAACAACGTCTTCGCGCGCTCCGTGGTCGTCGGACGCGGCGCGGCCGTGCCGTACACCGAGTACGAGGCGGAGGACGCCCGTTACGAGGGCACCCTGCTCACCGCCGACCGGAAGCGCACGTTCGGACACACCAACTTCGCCACCGAGTCCTCCGGCCGCAAGTCGGTGCGGCTGAGCTCCACGGGCCAGTTCGTCGAGTTCACCTCCACCAACGCGTCCAACTCGATCGTCGTGCGCAACTCCGTCCCCGACGCCCCGGGCGGCGGAGGCGCGGACGCCACCATCAGTCTCTACGCCGACAACACCTTCGTACGGAAGCTGACCCTCTCCTCCAGACACAGCTGGCTGTACGGCAACACCGACAGCCCCGAAGGGCTGACGAACACCCCGCAGACCGATGCCAGGCGGCTGTTCGACGAGTCCCACGCACTGCTGTCGCAGACCTATCCGGCCGGTACGAAGTTCCGGTTGCAGCGCGACGCGGGCGACT
Source organism: Streptomyces pristinaespiralis (assembly GCF_001278075.1). GTDB lineage: Bacteria > Actinomycetota > Actinomycetes > Streptomycetales > Streptomycetaceae > Streptomyces > Streptomyces pristinaespiralis. The sequence continues at coordinate 731,504 of NZ_CP011340.1, forward strand.
CCGCGGCCTTCTACATCATCGACCTGATCGACCTGGAGCAGGTGGCCCCACCGGCGAGCCGGCCGGCCGAGTGCACCTCGATCACCTCGTACGGAGCGGTGCCCAACGACGGGATCGACGACACGGACGCCATCCAGCGCGCTGTGACCGCCGACCAGAAGGGTGACATCGGCTGCGTGTGGATCCCGGCGGGGCAGTGGCGCCAGGAGCAGAAGATCCTCACCGACGACCCGCTCGACCGGGGCACCCACAACCAGGTCGGCATCAGGGACGTCACCGTCCGCGGCGCGGGCATGTGGCACTCCCAGCTCCACACGCTGACCCCGCCGCACGAGGCGGGCGGCATCAACCACCCCCACGAGGGCAACTTCGGCTTCGACATCGACGACAACACCAAGATCTCCGACATCGCGATCTTCGGCTCCGGCACCATCCGCGGCGGGGACGGCAACGCGGAGGGCGGTGTCGGTCTCAACGGCCGGTTCGGCAAGAACACCAAGATCTCCAACGTGTGGATCGAACACGCCAACGTCGGCGTCTGGGTGGGCCGCGACTACTCCAACATCCCCGAGCTGTGGGGCCCGGGCGACGGACTCGAGTTCAGCGGGATGCGCATCAGGAACACGTACGCCGACGGCATCAACTTCGCCAACGGCACCCGCAACTCGACGGTGTTCAACTCCTCGTTCCGCAACACCGGTGACGACGCCCTCGCCGTGTGGGCCAGCCGGTACGTCAAGGATCCCGCCACCGACATCGGCCACGACAACCACTTCCGCAACAACACCGTCCAGCTTCCGTGGCGGGCCAACGGCATCGCGATCTACGGCGGCTACGGAAACACCATCGAGAACAACCTGATCTCCGACACGATGAACTACCCCGGCATCATGCTGGCGACCGACCACGATCCGCTGCCCTTCTCGGGACAGACCCTGATCGCCGGCAACGCGCTGCACCGCACCGGCGGCGCCTTCTGGGGCGAGGCACAGGAGTTCGGCGCCATCACGCTCTTCGCGGCGGGACAGGACATCCCCGGTGTCACCATCCGGGACACCGAGATCCGCGACTCCACCTACGACGGCATCCAGGTCAAGTCGGGCGGGGGCGCCGTTCCCGGCGTGCAGATCCGAAACGTCCACATCGACAGGTCCAACAACGGCTCCGGCATCCTGGCGCACGGTGGCGCCCGGGGCAGCGCGACCCTGACGGACGTGACCATCACGAACTCGGCCGAGGGCGATGTGCTGATCGAACCGGGCTCACAGTTCGTGATCAACGGTGCGCCCGCGGGGGCGTCGGTGAGGAGGACACGTTGACCGGCGGGCCGGCCCGGTACTGATCATCGAGGGAGCACTTCCCAGGGACGGCTCGTGGTCCCGGCCGGGGCGTGTGTCGTGCCGTGTGTCGTGCCGACACATCGCCGGCGCAGCCGGGGCCACGAGCCGGTCCGGCGAGCCCCGCGGGCGGCGGATGCGGGCGCCCGCGCGGGGGTTCGGTCCACAGTGACGCGAGGAGCCACGTGAGAAGCGGGCGCAACTGGGTACCCGCAGCTCAGCACGGACGGTCCGGTTCACCCGGATCCGTCGCCGTGCCGAAAGAGGGATCGCCGCAGAACAGAAGGAGGCACTGATGAGCACCGTGAAGGAAGCCGTCGAGGTCGAGGTTCCGGTGCGGACCGCGTACAACCAGTGGACCATGTTCGAGGAGTTCCCCCGCTTCATGGAGGGTGTCGAGGAGATCCGGCAGATCGACGACCGCCACAACCACTGGACGACCAAGATCGGCGGCGTGCGTCGCGAGTTCGACACGGAGATCGTCGACCAGCTCCCGGACGAGCGGATCGCCTGGCGGACCATCAGTGGCGACACACAGCAGAAGGGCACAGTCCGCTTCGAGCGTGTGGATGACACGCACACCCGGGTGGAGCTGGTCATGGACTTCGAACCGTCCGGTCCGGCGGAGAAGGTCGCCGATGTCACCGGCACCATCGACCGGCGCGTCAAGGCGGACATGCACAGGTTCAAGGAGTACATCGAGAGCCAGGGCGGGGAGTCCGGCGGCTGGCGCGGCCGGATCGCACCGGGCGACGTGTGACACCTCGCGTGTGGTGCCCGGCGGCCGCGGACTGACGCGCCCGACGAGGTCGGCGCGTGACCGTGGCGCCGTCGCGCCACCCGGCTCCGCTCCCCCGTAGACCGGCGGCCCGCTGCCCACGGGTGCCTCGTGACCGGCCGGCGCGCATCGCGCGCCGGCCGGTTCGCCGTGTCCGGGGCCGGTGGCCGTCAGCCCCTGCCGGTGACGCTCGGGACCGACCTGGCGGGTCCGCCGCTGGACGGGCCGCACCCCCGAGACTCCCTGGCAAGCGGGACAGCAACGGCAACGAGCGGGACGCAGCGGCGACAAGAGCCGCTTTCAGGCTCGTCGCCGAGCCGGCCCCGGCGGGAAGGGCTCACCCTGCGCGAGCTGATCGCCCGGCCCGGAGGCGGTCGCGGTCACCGGGTGGTGGCCGGCACCGCGGAGCAGATCGCCGCCGGCCGCCTGGGCGGCTCGTCCGGCCGACCCGAGCCGGGTGCCGCCCTTCCGGCTTCCCCGAAGCGCGGGAAGCAGCGCCCCGGCCCCGGCTGCGGTCTCCTGGGGGACTCCTGTCAACAGTCGACGCGGTCGCGTTTCACCGACCACGCGTCGAACGGCGCCGTACGGTTCGGCAGGTCCGCCTTCTCGACCGGCGTCAGCCACATCGACGCGGGCTTCTTCTCGAACAGGTCGTAGAACCTGCGGTCGTCGAACCCGGCCACGCAGGCCCCGGGTGTTGACCGGTGCCATATGGCACGATCGGCGACATGGTGGACCCGGAGCGATCCGCTGGACGGCGGGCGGACCGACCCGCGCACCCTCCCTCGACGCGCGCCGACGACCTGTCGTGAGCGGTCCGGAGCAGCCGGGCCGGCCGTCGCCGCGGCGCATCGCCGAGGTCGACGCGTTCGTCCAGCGCATCGCACGCTGGGCGGCGGACCGCGCGGACATCGTCGGCCTGCTGCTGGTCGGTTCGTTCGCCCGCGACACCGCGGGGCCCGATTCCGACGTCGACATCGTTCTGCTCACCACGGACGAGCCCCGGTATCTCGACGGCGCGTGGGCCGTCGACCTCCGCCTGGGGCGCCTGGTCCGCACCCGTTCCTGGGGACCGATCACGGAACTCCGCTACGCCACGGCCTCCGGCCTGGAGGTCGAGATGGGCATCGGGTCCCCGGGGTGGGCGGCGACGGATCCCGTCGATCCGGGAACGCACCGTGTCGTCACCGACGGCGCCCGCGTGCTGCACGACCCAGCAGGCATGCTGGCGGAGTTGCTCGCCGCTTGCCACGCCGAGGGTCGTCGGCGGACGTGACGGGGCGGGGCTCCGCAGGCGGTCACTCTTCCGGTTCGGTGGGCGGAACCTCGAGATCGGTCCGCTCGCCGGTGACGAGGGCTCCAGGGAGTTCGGCGCCCTCCACGAAGGTGACGTCGCTGAACTCCGCACCCTCGCGGAACGTCACCCCATGGAAACCGGCGTGCCCGTGAAAGAACAGGCCTCTGCAGAGGAGGGGGCGCAGGAAGGTGGAGAAGTCGAAGGACGCCGTGCTTCTGAACTCCCCACCGGCCAGCAGGACCGGGCCGTCGAAGGTCGCGTAGGCGAAGGAGGCGCGGTCCTCGAACAACGCCTCGAGGGACTCCAGGCCGTCTTCGAACGTGCTGTAGTCGAACGAGACCCGCTCGAGGAAGTGGACGCGGTCGAAGCCGGTGCGCCGCTGGAACGTCGCGTAGTTGAAGGCGACTCGGCGGCCGAACTCGGCCCGGGTGAAGAACGACCGCCCTTGGAACGTGGCGTAGTCGAAGGAGAGAGGGCCCCGGAAAGCCGCCGCTTCGTATGTGGCATGGCCGCCGAAGGTGGCGTAGCGGTACGTGACCTCCCCTTCCGCCGTGAGGTCACCCATGTCCACGTCACCGCCGAAGGTCGCGTAGTCGAAGGAGGCGCCCCCCTCGAACCGTGCGCCGCTGAACAGGGCACTGCTGAGGAACATCGCGTGTCCGAAAGCCGCGTCCGACCGGAACACCGTCTCGTCGAAGAGGGCCCGGCCACCGAACGTGGCCCCCTTGAACGACGCCTCGTCGAAGAGGGCCTGCTGCAGAGTCACCCCGGGCAGTACCGCCTCGTTGAAGATCGCACGGCCCAGGCGGACCCGGCCCCCTTCGGCCTCCCGGACCGCCGACACGACCTCGTTCAGCAGTTCGGGCGTGAACGTCGTCCCCGAGAAGTCGACCGACGCGCCCGGCGCCAGTGTGGCCAGGAACGCGGCCCGCTCGGAGTCGGACACGTGGGCCAGGCACTTCTCGTACCCAGGGAGCTTGATTCCGGTGCAGCCGACCGGATCCTCCGCCGTCGCCCCGGTGCCGCAGCACACCCAGGACAGTCCCGGCCCCGTCCGGCCGCCCTCCTCCGCCGCGGCGGCGGCGATCGCCCGCCCCAGTTCCTCGACGAGACCCTCGTAGAGCCAGCCGCCCCCGGGCTCCGGTTCCGAACCCGCCCCGAGCGGCACGAGTCGGTCTATCCAGGCGGGACCCAGCGTTACGGCGATCCGGTCGCGCATGGCGTCGGACACGGCGAGGTACACGGGCGAATCGACGAAGCGCGCCGCCTGGCGCAGCTGGGCGTTCAAGAACGAGTCGCCGACGAGCCGGGCGGCCTCCGACACCGCGCCACCGACGAGCCCCAGGCGAGTGTCCGTCACCTCACCGATGGAGACCGCGACCGCGACCGTCGTATCAGGGTGCCCGGCCACAACGGTCTGCAGTCCGGCCAGCACGCGGCCCGCGTCCTGCACGGCCGTCGGGCCGTCCAGCATCATCAGCAGATCCGCCGCTCTCTCGCCCCCCGCCCCCTCGGTCACGACACCGTCGATGCCGGCCCGACGCATGATCGCAGTCAGGGACTCCCTCATGTCATGCGCCAACTCCGGTTCCATATAGGGCGCGTCGGTGCCCCACCGACCGCTGATGACCGCAACATCGATGGCCAGGCACACGGCAGGGCTTTCCGGCGACGGACCCACGGCCGGCTCGCCGCCCATGTCCTCGATCTCGTAGGGCGTCGTCATGTGCGCCGCCAGCGCCCGGCGGAAGCCCGTGTCCTCGAGCAGCGCGGCAGCGGGCACCACCCCGATCCGGGGACGCTGTACGTGCCGCCGGGCGACCGTTCCCACGAAGAAGCCGTCACAGGAGACGAGGGCGCCCGACATCCCCGCCGGCCCGCCTCCGTCGAAGGGCCCCGTGAGTTCGACGGTGATCGTCCGCGCTGTGGGCAGCGCCGTCCCCAGCAGTTCCGTCCGTTCGCCCGACCGTCCGAAGCCGCTGACACGCACGGGCATCGGACCGCTGTCGGGCATGCGCCCCCACCTGAGCCGTGACGGAAGGAGACGCTCCCACTCCTCGCCGTCGAGAATGTTCTCCTCCGCGAGCACCAGGGCGGCGTCCAGCGGCCCCTGCCCCGTCCACACGGTTGTGCAGGCGATCTCCCTGCCGTCCCTGCTCACGGTCCACATCGCTGTGCCCGCGTCCACCAGGTGGGCACAGGTCAGCACAAGACGGGGCGTCAGCAGAACACCGGCACCGGCATTCATGCCCGAGCCGTGCCCTCTTCTCAGCACGACGACACGAGCGGACGGTTCGAAGTCCGTGCCACGCTCCGTCCCCTGGGACCCGGACGCCGCCTCGGTGTCCGTCGGCGGAGCCGCCACCGGCAGCGCCGGTTGCTCCGCGAACGGCTGCTGTCCCTCGTCCACGCGGCGGCTGCCGGCCGCCCCGCCGGTCACCCGCGTCGCGGAGAACTCCCGGCCGCCGGAACGGCTGCGGGCGATGTACTCCCACACGCTCCGCCGGACCAGCTCACGCACCGCGGCGACGTCCCCGCGCAGTTGGGAGCCGAGCAGAGCCTCGCGGACACCGGGCAGGAAGTCGAAGTGCAGGTCGTCCGGCGCCGTGCCGGCGGGCTGTGCGCTCCAGGGCTCGAGCAGCCCTCCGAGGGCGACCTCTGCCAGGTGGCCGTGGTCGGAGTCCGTCAGCAGGGAGCGGCGGACGAGCGTCATGACGGGCAGCGTCAGCGGCACGGCCGCCAGGTGTGCCGCGAGCTGCTGGGCCGTGGGGGACGCGGCGGCCCGGAAGCGCTCGACCGCGTCCAGTCCGACGGCCGTGGGTGCAGGGGCGGTCACCGGCTCCTCCGGCGGGGCGGCGGCGTCGAGTCGGAGGCAGTGCATGTTCCACCACCGGCCGTCCCCGGAGACCAGGTGGGCCAGCCGGGCGAGGCTGTCCGGGGACGCGGACACGACGGGCACGACCGCCGGGGCGGCGGCGGTCGCCCGTCTTACGCGCCGGTGCGGGCGCCGCGCGGTGGCCACGTGCTGCCAGGTCCGGCCCGCCGCGGCGGGCCGGTCGGCCCGGACCGCGAAGGGGACGGGCCGGACGGCGCCCCGGGTCCACAGCCGTTCGGGGAGTACGTTCAGCACGGCCACGGCGTTGTGCCTGCCCCACTGGCGGAGCACGCTCTGCACACCGGGCTCCCGCCAGCCGCCTGCCACCAGGTCCGTGCACACGAGGATCAGCCGGCGCCCGGACGGGTCGGCGAGCTCCCGCGGATGGCGCGGTGCCGCTCCGCGCCGGTGGGCGACCATGGGCGTCCCACCGGCCGCCGTGCCCGTCAGGAACCACGTGCGGACGTCGCGGAACACACCGCTGCGCGTGAAGGCCCGGCGCAGCTCCTCGGTGAGGTCGTCCCACAGCAGCATGGAGTGGTGGGCGTCCACGACGAGCGTGAGGTCCGACCCGCGCGTCCGGGCGGGACGCAGTACCGGCGAGAGCATCAGCTGCTCGATGCTCTGTTCCACGGTGAGTTGTTCGTCGAGCTCCTCCCCCGGTCCGCCGTCGGAGTGCCTGCCGACCGGGCGCAGGGAACGCATCACGGCCAGGGGCTCGTGAAGCACCTCGGCGCGGGGCAGGCGCAGCGGAACGCCGCGGGCCCCGCCCCCTGCTCCGAGGCCGCCGTCGCCGTCGGAACGCTCGCGCACGGCGGCCGGGAACAGCTGGTCGGCGGGCTGCGTCGACGTCGTCGGTGTGGCGTGACGCGCACCCTCCCGCCGTGCCGCCGCGTCGTGGCCGTGGGTCCCCGGGCCGTGCGGTCCGGCGACCGGCCGCCGGTGCGCGGCGTCCACCCGGGCGGCCAGCCACAGGATGTCCGCGATCTCGTCCGGTCCTGCGTCCGGACCGCCGTCGGCGAAGGCGGCGAGCAGTTCCTCGATCACCGGGCGGCCCGGGGAGCGCGGACGGAGCTCATGCCGACGGCCCGGGGAGCGCGGCCGGAACTCATGCCGACGGCCCGGTGAGGTGGTGCATCACGGTGGCGAGGAAACGTTCGCGGTCCTCCTCGCCGGTCCATGCCCTGCTGAGCCTGAGCTGGATCGCGTTGAGGAGCTGGTCGGTGGCCAGGTCGCCGTCCGCGCTGCGGTCGATGAAGGTCCGGACGAGCTCCCGGTACTCGTCGTGCTCGGCGATGTCCACGCCGAGCCGGCCACGGATGATGCGGGCCAGCTTCTCCACGTCAGGCGCCTGCAGATGGAGGCGGACACAGCGGCGCAGGAAGGCCGGCGGGAAGTCCCGTTCACCGTTGCTGGTCAGGACGACGACGGGGAAGTACCGGCACTGGACCCGACCGCTGTCGATCGTGACCCGCTCGCCCTCGGCATCGTCGGTCGCGATCTCCACCGTGGGCTCCTCGCCCGCCAGGCGGGCGAGTTCGGGGATGGTGAAGCCGCCGTCCTCGAAGACGGTGAGCAGGTCGCCGGGCAGGTCGATGTCGCTCTTGTCGATCTCGTCCACCAGCAGCACCCGGGGCCGGTCCTGCGGCAGCAGGGCCGTTCCGAGCGGTCCGAGCCGCAGGAAGCGGGAGATGGACGCGGCACTCGGCGGCGCGACGTGGCCCGCGCGGGACCACCGAGGGCCGCCGTCGGACGCGGGCGTGCGCAACTGTTCCAGGTTCGCCTCCTGGAGGCGGCCGATGGCGTCGTAGAGGTAGAGGGCGTCGCGCAGGACGCTGCGGCTGGTGACGGGCCAGTGCAGCACCGGCCCGAGGCCGAGGTCGGTGGCGATGCTGTGGGCGAGGGTCGACTTCCCGACGCCCGGCTTGCCGGTGATCAGCAGCGGCCTGCGCAGGTAGAGAGCGGTGTTGACGACGTCCTTCTCCAGCTCGTCGGGCACATAGCCCGCCCCGCGGTCGACCGTCCGCTGCCAGGCAGCTCCGGAGCAGCCGGGCGGGGTGTAACCGGGGTCGGGGGTACCGGAGAAGTCCCGCCAGGGTGGTGGCGGCGCCTCCGTGAGGCGGTTGAGCCTCTCCTCCCGGCTGCCGGGCCCTTGGTAGATCCACCAGTCCTTCACCACTGTCTCCGTCGCTCCTCAGGCCAGGGACCGGTGGTCCATCGTGCAGTCGGGATCGTCCCACAGCAGGACCAACTGGTCCGCCCCGTCGGCGGATCGGCCGGCCGCTGCGCCGCGCCGCAGGTCGCGGATGGTGCCGGGCAGTGCCAGCACGTCGAGGTCCGCGAGCAGTGCGCGGTCCGGGGACAGCAGTGCGGCGACCTCCTGCGCGCTGTCGCGGGCGGGTCCGTCGCGCCGCCACACGGCCACGGGCACACCCCCTTCGAGGAGGGCGTCCACGACGTCCTGCGTGCCCGTGCCCGTGGTGTGGGCCACCACGCACGCCGGGTCGGCGCGCACGCCCAGGTCCACGGCGAGGTCGTCGTTCACCTGGGTGTCGTCCACCACGCGCACGGCGGCGGGGTGCCGCCCGCCCTGGGCGAGCAGCCAGGTCCACTTGCGCCGCCAGGGCGCTCGGGCGTCGTGGCGTTCGTCGGGGCAGCGGACGACGACCTCGTGGAGCACCCCGAGCGGACGCTGGCGGCTGCCCGTCCGGCCGCGCGGGACCGGCCACTGGTCGAAGGGGATGTCGAGCAGGTCGAACGGCACATGGAACTCCACCCGTTCCACCACGGGATACTCGCCGTCGGCAGCGGTCGCGCCCAACGTGGCCGAGACGCGGCCCAGTTGCCGGACCAGTTCGTCCCTGACCTCATCGAGGGTGAGCGGCCGGCCTGCCGACTCCCAGATGACCTCGGTCGTGTCGCGGCGCAGCCACATCCGGACGAGGTGGCGGTCCCCGTCGGCGACCGGATCGAGGCGGACGTGCAGCACGGTGCTGCGCGGCGGCGGTGGGGGCGGCGGCAGCGCCGGCACCCCCAGACGCTTCCGCGTCAGTTCCTCCCATTCCCGCAGCTGCCTCGACCACGGCCGGTCCGCGGGTCCGCACCGCTGCGCGAGAAACCGCACGAAGGGCACGACGAGGGGCACGTCCAGGCGTCCGCCCTGCCGTTCGTCGAGATCCTGAGCCACCTCTATCAGGGTGTCGGCGGGCAGGCCGGCGCGGACCGGTGTCGTGCACCCGGCGGCCTTGAACGCCCAGGCGTAGGCGTCGTACGTGCAGCGGGGCAGGGGCCGGTCGCCGAACGCCTCCCCGAGTCCGTCCCAGGCGCTCTGGTCGAGCCGGCCCGCCTTCGGCACGGGGCCGTCGCTGTCGCCGGGGACGTCGAGGAAGGAACAGCCGTCCCAGTCCCGGTCCACCACGAACTCGGGCAGCTGCCAGCCCTCGCCCCGCTCGTGAAGCTGCTTGAACTGGCGGTGGACGGCACGGCCGATCTCCGCGAGTTCGCTCGTCCCCTCGGGCAGCGGCCGGTCCTCCAGTTCGGCGAGCAGGGCTTCGGTGAACTGCCCGGCAGCGCGTTCCCTGTCGTTCTTCGCCGCTTCGCCCTCGCGGGCCGCGTAGAGCCGGAACTGGCGCCGCCACGGCTGGGTCGACCCGCCCGCGTAGTCGGTGCTGCCGAAGTTCCAGCGGTCGTCGCGGGGTGCGTCGATACGGCAGGCGTCCACCAGGGCGGCCTGGAGCGCGAAGCGCGGCCTGCGGACGGTGTCCGTGCGCCACCAGCGCAGCATCGAGTCGAGATTGAGGTGCCGGATCAGTCCCGCGCTGGCGTCCTCGCAGGGCAGGATCATGTCCCGCCCCAGCAGGTACCCGTGTCCGGCCCAGAAGATCCACAGCAGGTCGCCGTCGCACTGCGCGAGGTCGTCCACCAGCGCCGTTTTGACGTTCTGTTCGGTCGCTGGGCGGTACGTGTCCTTCAGGGCGGCCAGCCGGGGCGTGGCGGACCAGTCGAGCGTGTCCGGTTCGAGCGGCGACAGCAGCAGCCGGATGTTCTCGTGCGGCACCTGCGCGGTGCCGGTGAGCCACCCGGTGAAGCGCAGGGCGTCGCGGGCCGCGCCGCGCAGATCCCACTTGCCGCTGATCCCGTACTTCTCGACCCCTGCCACGAAGGCGAAGGTCCGCTCGGGGCGTACGGCCGCCTGGAGCGTCGTGCGAGCCGTCACGCGATCTCCGCGACGGCGTGCGCGATCCGGTCGTAGACGGCGCCCAGTTTCCAGTAGGCGCTGTGGCAGGGCAGGAACGGCTGGCGACTGCTGACTTCGTGGTCGGTGACCCTCGGGTCCGCGGGGAACACCGGCTCCGCCATGAAGGCGAGGAGGTCCTGCCGGTCGTAGATGTTGAGCCACCGGGGGAAGCCGGCCGGCAGCGGTTCTCCGGGTGCCAGCGCGGTCAGGGCGCCGAGTTCGTAGAGGAACGGCGCCTGCGAGCCGACGGTCACGACCAGTTCGACGCCGGGGACCGGCTCGCCCCGGGCCGCGGCGAGGGCGAGCAGGTCCACGAGCGCGATACCACCGAGGCTGTGGCCGATCAGCACCGTGGGTCCGGGCTCCGCCGTGATCTGCTCGTGGAGGAGGTCCCGCAGCGCCGCGCCCCTGGCCTGGTAGCGGAGGATGTCGCCGAGGAACGGCGTGGACTTGGTGGTGAGGGGACCGCGCCACAGGTTGAGGGCGGGCTGGGTCGTCATGCGCAGGGCGAGATTGCCGAGAACGGCCCCCGCGCGGCCGGCGACGCCGCGGGCGTCGCCGCCCAGGCGCGCCGTGAGCAGATCCACCAGCCGGTCGCGTTCGTCGCCGGTGCAGTCGGCGTCGGCTCCGGCCACTGCCAGCGCCGCAGCGACGACGGCTCTGGCAGCGGCGACGGCGAGTTCCCTCGCAGAGGCGTCGTCCTCGGCCCGGCCCGCGGCACGGGTCGCCTCCGGTGCGTGGGCGATGTCCGTCAGCGCCTGCGGATAGGCCCCGTACAGGCCGGTGTCGCGGAGCAGTCGGCCGAGCTCGTCGGTCTCCTCGGGGCAGGGCGGCAGTCCGGACAGGAGTTCCAGAACCTCGGCGCCCGCGGAGCGGACACCCGGCATGGCGAAGTCGTCGCCCGCGTCCCAGCCCATCTCGGCCAGCACCCTCACCTCGCAGAGCGGGTCGGTCAGCAGCAGCGCCCACTCGGCCGCCTCCCGGTCCGGCGGAGCGACGGCGAGGAGATCGTCGGCAGCGCCGCGCGTCTGCTGAAGGCCGGGCACCGAGAGGCCCCCGGCGCTCAGGGTCGCGCCGAAGCGGTCGCCCCAGTAGCAGGACGCCACGTTCGCATCGGAGAACCTGGCGGTGAGAGCGTCATGGATCCGCGCGAAAAGTACGTCGTGCCGTGCACGCCGCACACCCGTGCCGTGGACAAACAGAAACCGCATGGCCGCCCCCCTCGCTCACTCGGCCGCATCCGAACCATAGCGCCGACACTCGAAGTGGTCCTGCGGAAGGGTGAGTTCTGACCCGTTCCCGACCGGGCGCGCCCGGTACGCGGGCGTGGGGAGACGGTGTTGCCCGCGCCGGCTCTGCCGGCTCCTGCGCGGCAGCACCGTCCACCGGCTGACGCCCGGCGGGCCCTGGAACAGGACCTGCCGCCGCCGACCGTGCCCGCTGCACGGCCGGCACCGCCGCCGCCCGGGAGGAGGAGTTGCGCACGGCGGCGCGGAACAGCTGGCGGTGGAGCCGGGGACCTTGCCGCGGAGGCGGCCGAACGCTGGGCCGTCCGCGTGCTGAAGGGACTGCGCGAGCGGATCAGCGGCCTTCTGGCCACGGACCGCTGACTTGGGCGCGGGAACGCGGGTGACGTGCGAGCCGGGTCGCAGGTGTGCCGGGCCGCGTACGGCGCTCACCACCGGCCTGGCTCACCGGTCCGCACGGCTGCGGCTGCGGCGAGCCTCACGCCCTGGGACATCGCATGCGACCGGCGCCCCGCGTCCCCTCACCCTCAAGTGCGCAGGTAGGAAGCGCCATTGAGGTCGAGCACCGCGCCGGACGACCACACGGCCCCGGGGGAGGCGAGGTGGAGCACGGCTTCTGCCACCTCCTCAGCGGTGCCGACCCGTCCGAACGGGCTCTCGCCACGCAGCGTCTCACCGTCCTGACCTGCCAGCTTGGCGGCCTGCCGTTCCGTCGCGACGAAGCCCGGCGCCACGGACGTCACCGAGATCCCGTGGGGTGCCAGCGCGACGGCCATCGACTGTCCGAACGCGTGCAGCGCGGCCTTGCTCGCGCCGTACGCGGGGAAGTCGGGCTCTCCCCGGAACGCCCCGCGGGAGCCGACGTTGACGATGCTGCCCGTCGCGCCCCGGTCGATGAGGTGCCGGGCGACGCCGTACGTCACGTTCGCCGCGCCGAGCAGATTGACGTCGATCATGTGGTGCCAGGACCGCTGCCAGTCCTCGTAGGAGACGTCGGCCACGGAGTGCCGGTTCTCGGCGGACGGCGCGACAGCGGCGTTGTTGACCAGTACGTCGACCCCGCCCAGCGCCGCCACGGCGTCGTCGACGATGCGCCGCGCCACGGCCGGATCGCCGATGTCGCCCGCGAGGAGAGTGTGTCCGTGGCCGGGCAACCGCCGCAGTGTCTCCTCGGCGTCGTCGCGCCGGGCCGCGTAGTGGACCGCCACGGCGTCGCCCCGTTCCGCGAACGCCACCGCGACCGCGCGTCCGATGCCTCGCGACGCTCCCGTGACCAGTACCCGCCTCATCGGTTCTCCTTCTGCTTCGGCGTCCGCCCCGACGGTAACCGGTCCCTGCGCGACCGGTCGCGCTGTGGCGGCGCGACGCCCGGTGGCCCGGGACGGCACCGTGGCGGTGCGGACTACCGTGGAGTCATGGGCAGTGGCCTGGTCACCCTGTTCCTCAGCGGTGACGTGATGCTCGGCCGCGGCGTGGACCAGATCCTTCCGCACCCCGGCGATCCGGCCCTGGCCGAGCCGTACGTCCGTGACGCGCGTTCTTACGTCGACATGGCGGAGGCGGTGAACGGACCCGTGCCCCGCCCTGTCCCGTTCACCTGGCCCTGGGGCGACGCGTTGCCGGTGCTCGACGACGCCGGGCCGGACGTGCGGCTGGTGAATCTCGAGACCTCCGTGACGCGGAGCGACGACGCGGCCGCCGGCAAGGAGGTCCTCTACCGCATGAACCCGGCGAACCTGCCCTGCCTGACGGCGGCCCGCCCCGATGTCTGCGTCCTCGCCAACAACCATGTCCTCGACTACGGCCGCCGGGGGCTGGAGGAGACACTCGCGGCACTGGCGGACGCGGGCCTGCGCACAGCCGGCGCGGGGCGGGACCTGGCGGCCGCCCGGCGGTGCGTGAGCGTCCCGCTCCCCGGCGGCCGGCGGGTGCTCGTCGTCTCGCTCGGCGTGCCGTCCAGCGGCGTCCCGCCCGCGTGGGCGGCCACCGCACGGCGCAGCGGCGTCCACTTCGCGGCCGAGGAGTCGCCCGCCGTCGCGGCGGACGTGGCGGCGCGGCTGCGCGAGGTGAGACGGCCGGGCGACGTGACGGTCGTGTCCGTCCACATGGGCTCCAACTGGGGTTACCACGTCCCCCGAGGCCAGGTCCGCTTCGCCCACGCGCTGATCGACGGCGGCGCGGACATCGTGCACGGGCACTCCTCCCACCATCCGCGGCCTGTCGAGGTGTACCGCGGCAAGCTCGTCCTTTACGGCTGCGGGGACCTGATCAACGACTACGAGGGCATCGGGGGCTACGAGCGGTACCGGGACGATCTGCGGCTGCTCCACGTCGCCTCGGTCGACCCCGCCAGCGGCGCTGTGCACGAGGTCCGGATCACTCCCCTCGAGGCCCGGCGGCTGCGGCTCACGCACGCGTCGGGCGCTGACTGCCGCGCCGTGCACGACGTGCTGGGCCGGATCAGCCACGGCATGGGCGTCCGCATGGACGCCGAGCGGGACGGCTCGGTCACGGCCCGGCCGGCCTGACCCGGGGCTTCCCACCGCCGCAGCGGCCCGGTACGGCGATCACCGGGTCCCGGCGGACGGACGGACTGCCACGTCCGAACGGAATCCTGCTCAACCGATCGGACGACCCTGCCGTCAGCCGTCCCGCGCACCGGGTCGGGCCGGTCCGCCGACGATCACGGGCGGCCGCGGGCGGAGACTGGAGGCACGGCGTACGGCGCACAGCGCACACGTGCGTCGTACGGCACCGCGCGGCGTGCCCCCGACGACGGAACGCGACCTCCCCGACGACATCGGCCCCGCGTCGGTCGGCCCGCTGCCACTTCATGGAGGAGATCCGTCGTGACCGAGCAGTCACCGCCCACGGCCGGCCCCGCCCTGCCCGCCGCCGCCCACCGCGGCGGCGAGGCCGACGTACACGCGGTCCCGGCGGCGGACGCCGAGGGCCTCACCGTCGGGTCCCACGCCGGGCCTCCCGGAGTCCGCGCGATCGCTGCCGTGTCGCGGGGCAGGGAAGCGGGCACCATGGCCGGCGGCAAGGTGAAGCGGCGCACGACGGTCTCGGCGCTGGTCGCCCTGGCCGCCACGGCGGCGCTCGCCGGGTGTGACGCGTCCGGTGGCGGCCCGGCCGCCTCCGCGCCCCGGTCCTCCGCTCCGTCCTCCCCCGCCGCTCCGGGCACGCCGGAAGGCTCGTCCGGCACGCCACGTACGCCCGAAGGCGCCCTGCTGGTCAGCGACTTCGGAGCGGACACCGTGACCTTCGTCGACCCGTCACGGCCGGGTGAGCAGGCCCGGCTGGGTTCGGTGGAGGTGGGCACGGCACCTTACGGGATCGCGCTCGGCGAGGACGGCACGGCGTGGGTGGCGACGGCGGAGGGCGTGGCCGCCGTGGACACCGGGGCCAGGAAGCGCACCGCCCTGATCCCGTACGCGACGGACAGCGGCCCGGTGACCACCGGCGAGTACCGGGGCGGCGGCATGGGGATAGCGCTCTCCCCGGACGGCGAGCGCGTCTACGTCGGCGTCAACGTCCCCGGCGGCAACGGCGTGTTGGAGGTGATCGACACCGGGCGGCGCGAGGTGGTGGCGACCGTCCCGGTCGGTCGCCGGCCCTTCGACGTCGACGTCTCCCGCGACGGCCGCCAGGTCTACGCGACCGGCCATGATTCCTTCGACGTCACCGTCGTCGACACCGACGACCGGGACAGCCGGCGGATCGAAGTGGCCCCGTACGGCACCGAGGGCGGCCTCGGTTCCTGGCTCAAGCCGCACTACACCGCCGTACGCCCCTCCGACGGCGCCCTCCTGCTTCCTTTCGAGGGCGAGCGTCTCGCGGTGGTCGACCCGGACACCGGCAAGGTCCGTGTCGAGCGGATGACCGCCGACACCCACCAGCACGGGGCCGCGGTGGCCGAGGACGGCACCCTGTACGTGGTGGGCACCGGCCCCATCGACCCGTCGGAGCACAACGGCCCGTCCCTGACCGTGCGTACGCCGGGCGGCAGGGAGAGCGTGATCCCGCTGGACGGCCCGCACGAGGACGTCGCCGTGTCGGCCGACGGCCGCACCGCTTACGTCTCCGGTGGTTTCACGCGCGACGGTTACTGGAACGGCCTCAGCGTCGTGGACACCGCCACGGGGGACGTGACGCGTCTGCCGGTCGGCGTACGGCCCCTGGGAATCGTGGTGTTGTAGGCGACGACGCCGGGACGGACCCGATGCGCGGCACCGTGCGACAGTGGCCACGGATGCACCGCACGGCGCACCGCTCGCTCAGGCCGGGCCGGCCCCGCGCGGCGGACCGCACCGCTCGCTCAGACGGCCCTGCCCCGCGCCGCGAGCACGTTGTCGGAGGTGCGCATCATGAGCGCGTAGACACACGCGGCGACGGTCATGCCGACCGGCAGGGCGAGGTCCACTCCGCCCAGGGCCCGCGCCACGGGCCCGGTGTAGAGCGTGTTCACGCTCAGAGCCGCCGCGAGGACGCCGGCCCCGAGGGCGACGGCGCCCGCCGGGTTGACGCCGGCGGTGTACCAGAAGGGGCTGCCGGTGGTCTCGTCCATGAGTGCGGGCCCGTCGTAGCGGTTGCGGCGTATCAGGATGTCGGTGGCGTAGACGGCCATGGCGGGACCGAGGAGGACGACGGTCAGCTGGAGGACGTTGCTGACGGTGTCGAGGAAGCTGGAGACGAGGAGCCCGTACAGCGTGAGCGAGACGGCGGCGACGCCGTCGACGAGCACGCTGCGGGAGCGGCGGATGCGGATGCCGACGGCCTGGAGGGCGAGGCCGGCGCTGTATGCGGTCAGGGCGTTGATGGCGATCGTGCCGACGATCAGGGCGAGCAGGAAGACCGGGTGGAACCAGCCGGGAAGGATCGTCTCGAGTCCGGTCTGAGGGTCGGTCATGTCGACAGCGGTCGCCGCGAAGGCGCCGAGTGAGCAGACGAAGACGCTCGGCACGAAGCCGCCCAGAGCGGTCCAGCCGATGATCGCCTTCGCCGATGTCGTGCGGGGCAGGTAGCGGGAGAAGTCGGCGCTGGTGGTGTAGGACAGCGGGCCGGAGCCGACGAGGGTCACGCCGGCGACGAGCACCGCCCACAGGTCGACGCCGGTCAGCGGCTCGGCCGGCGTGTAGCCGAAATCGGTGTGCCGGACGACGGCCACGGCGACGACGGCGAAGGCGGCGGTGAGTGCCAGCGTGATCGGGAGGTACAGCTTCATGATCATGCCGTGGCCGTAGACGCCGATGGCCAGGGTGAGGGCGGCGACGAGCACCACGACGGTGACCTTGACACCGGTGTCGGCCGTGATCCCGGTCTTCTCCACGAGGGCGAAGGCGGCGGTCGCGGCGGCGGCCAGGTTGAGGGCGAAGTAGCAGACGGAGATCATCCAGCCGACGATCGCATTGTTCACGCGGTTGCCCCGGATCCCGTACATCGCCCGTGTGACCACCTCGCTGGGCGCGCCCGCCGCGGGGCCGGAGACGGAGAGCAGCCCGGTCAGCACCCAGAACAGGTTGCCCACGACGATCACGGCGAGGGACTGCCACAGGCTCAGGCCCATGAGGACCAGGGCGCCACCGATGACCAGGCTCAGGTAGTTGACGTTCGCCGCCGCCCAGACGGAGAAGAGCTGCCGTGGCCGGCCGTGGCGCTCGTGGTCGGGGATGTGGTCGATGCCGTGTGCCTCGATGCGTGCCGCCCGGTCCCCGGGGGGCCGCGGGGCCGCATCGGGTGTGGCGTTCGCGCCGGGACGCGGGTCGGGAATCGTGGACGCCATGGGCCCCTCCGGGTGCTGGTTCAACCACCTGCTTGTTTGTTGGTCGCAAACTCAATAGCATCGATTCCATGTCGTCAAGCGCTCAACACAAGCGAATCCGCAAGTCTCCGGCCGCCAGACGTGCGGAAATCGTTGCGGCGGCCTCGATGGTCGCTCTGACCGAAGGGCTGGAGTGCATCACGCTCCGGCGGATCGCGGAGGAGCTCGACGTCCGCCCGGGACTGATCAGTCACTACTTCCCCGCGGTGGAGGACCTGGTGGCCGAGGCCTACGGCAGCGCCGCCGGTTCCGAACTCGACGGCCTCCTGCCGGCCGACCGGGCCGGCGCCACGCCGACCCAGCACCTGGCGCGGTTCTTCGGCCGGGCGACAGGACCGGGGTTCGACGACATCAGCCGGCTCTGGCTCAACGCCCGGCACCTCAGCCGCTACCGGCCCGCCCTGCGCGACCGTGTCGCGGTGCAGGAGGCCGCTTGGCGCGACCGGCTCGGCGGCCTCATCCGTGACGGGGTGGAGCAGGGCGAGTTCCGCACCGACGAGCCAGAAGTGACGGCCATTCAGATCCTCGTCGTCATCGACGGCCTCGGCGTCCACGCCAACAGCGCCGCCGGGGGCAACGGCGGCCGTCCACCTGCCGTCCTGCGCATGGCCGTCACCACCGCCGAACGCGAACTCGGCCTGCCCGCCGGAACGTTGACCGCTTCCGCCACCGCGAACTGACCGTTTCCAAGGAGCCCCCTGTGCGCACCTCGCTCGTCCTCCTCTCGGCCCGTCTCCTCGACCCGGTCTCCGGCTCGTTCCTGTCCGGGACCGCTCTCGCCGCGTCCGGAGGCCGGATAACCGCCATCGGCGACGACCGGGAGATCCGCGCGCTCGCCGACCCCTCGACGACGGTGATCGACCTGAAGGGCGCCGTACTGACCCCCGGCCTCGTCGACGGGCACCTGCACCCCGTCTCCGGCGCCGAACTCACCCACGGCCTCGACCTGTCGGGCTGCGCCGACCTCGAGGCCGTGCGCCGGGCGCTGGCCCACGAGGCGGCGAGCCTCGCGCCCGGGGCGTGGCTGCACGGCTGGGGCCTCGACCCCAACGTCTTCGCCGACCGGCCCGTCTCGACCGCTCCTTTCGACGCCGTACTCGAAGGCGTTCCCGCCCTCCTCCTCCTCTTCGACGCCCACTCCATGCTCGCCAGCCGGCGGGCGCTCGAGCTCGCCGGCGTCGACGGACCGCGCACCTTCGACCAGGCCTCGGCCGAGGTCGTCTGCGACGAGGCGGGCCGGCCCACCGGTCTCCTGCTGGAGGACGCCGCCTGCGAACTCGTCGAGCGCGCCGCCCCGCAGCCCACCCGGGCGGAACGCCGGGCCCGGCTCGCCGCCGCCCTGCGGGCCATGGCCGCCACCGGGCTCACCGGCGGCCACGCCATGGACGCGAACGGCGACAGCCTGGAGCTCTACGCCGACCTCGACGCCGCCGGAGAACTCCCGCTGCGGCTACGGGTCGCGCCCTGGTGCCAGCCCGGCATCGACGCCGACGGGCTGCAGGCGCTCATCGAACAGCAGGGCACCGGCGGCACGCTGTGGCGGACCGAGGGCGTGAAGCTCTTCATGGACGGCACCATCGACAACGGCACCGCCTGGCTGGAGCGCCCCGACTGCCACGGCGAGTCCACCCACGCCTTCTGGCCCGACCCGGCGGAGTACACCCGTGTCATCGGCCGGCTCCACCGGGCCGGGGTGCCCACCGCCACCCACGCCATCGGCGACGCGGCCGTCCGGCACGCCCTCGACTCCGTCGAGAAGGCGCAGGCGGAGGGCGGGCGCGAGGTGCGGCACCGGATCGAACACATCGAGACCGTGCCCGACGACACGCTGCGCCGCTTCGCCGCACTCGGCGTCGCGGCCTCCATGCAGCCCACCCATTGCTGCGACTTCACCCGGGCCGACCACACCGACAACTGGTCGCGCCGCCTCGGCGAGGAACGCGCCTCGCGCGCCTGGCGCTGCCGCGACCTGTGGGACTCCGGCGCCACCGTCGTGCTCGGCTCCGACTGGCCCATCGCCCCCTACCCTCCGCTGGGTGTCATGGCGGGCGCCCGACACCGCCGGCCCGGCCGGGACCTCACCCAGCCGCCGCACGGCCCTCAGCAGGCGCTCACCCCGCTCGAGGCACTCCAGGGAATGACCGTCAACGCGGCCTGGGCCGCGGGCGCGACGCGGGAGGCCGGCCGGCTCGCCGTCGGTCACCGCGCCGACCTCACGGCCTTCGCCGCCGACCCGCTCACCACGGCCGCCACCGACCTGCCGGACGTGCCTGTGCTGCTCACCGTCCTCGACGGCCGTCCCACGCACCGCGACCCGAGCGTGTGACACGTCCGGCGCCCCGGCCGCTGCGGAGCTGCGCGGCGGCCGGGCGCATCCGGCATCGGCTACCGGCGTCCTTCCGGGCGGACACCCCACGCCGGGTCAGCGGCGGCCCTCGCGAGTTCGGCGTCGTACCGGTCGGCCTCGAAGTGGAACGGCGAAGGCGCCACCTCCCGGTACGGAACCTCCCATCCGGACCACTCCACGAGGCCCCCGAGCCGCTGCACGCACACCGACAGGAAGCCGCAACAGCCGCCCGTGCAGTCGGGTTCACCCAGAACCACCCGCCGGCTCCGGCCCGTCGCGTGCAAGGCGCCGTCCCGCCCGGCGGCCAACGCCTCCTGCAGGAACGGCCCTCGGCCACCGACCCCGACAAGTGGTGTCACCACGTCCTCGCCGTCGACCCACAACTGCAGTTGCGCGGCCCACCGAGGGCCGGGCGGCATCACAGCGACCTCGAGGCGATTGAACATCCCGCCACCCTACGAGGTGTCCGGCCGGGGTTCCGCACGAAAGAGCCCGCAGCCCTCGGTCCCCGCCCGGCTCAGGCGGAAGGAGACCGGGGGGAGCGGCCCCAGCCCGGCGGCAGCAGGTCCCAGGAATCGTGGCGAAGCCACTCGCCGAAGGTCACCGGACGGGCGCCGCCCGCATGGTCGAGGGACAGCGGGACGATCAGGTCGCAGGTGGCTCTGCCGTCCCACCACACCGTGCCGGCGAGGGGCCCGGTGACCGCCAGCAGCGTACAGAAGCCGCAGCCGTGCTCCTGCAGGACCACGGCTCCGGCGGTCCTGCGGTCCTCGAAGTCCTCACACTCCCAGTCCCATGCCTGCCAGGCGTCCGCGTGCGCCTGTTCGTCGGTGAAGTCCTCCGGCCGAGGCTCGCGCGCGGCCAACTCGGCGTCGGCTCCCACGTACGAGTCGGGGTGCGGGAAGGGCAGGGTCAGCAGCTCCGCCGGCGTCGAACGGTCGGAGTCCCAGTCCCAGCCCCGCTCCTTCCGACAGGGCCCCAGAACCCGCTTGGCGGGGTTCGCCTCCATCAGAAGCGCGCGGTACGCAGCTGGGAACGAGACGCCGAGCTCGTTCTCGGCCATGGTCAGCTCGACCTCGGTCAACGGCGGGCGTTCGGGCAGGCGCTCCATGGCTCCGAGCCTAAATCCGATCCGTTGGGGTGCTCGACGGGGGTCGATGGCACGGCCCGACTGCCGGACCCGGGCGTCCTGGACCGGATCCGGACGATGCCCATCGCCCGGTCGTCGGTGCTCGTCGCCTCCCACCGACCGCGAGCGGCGAGCACCACCGACGTTCGGGATCACCGCCTACGGCACGCCCGTGGAGGAGCCGTCTCCTGGCTCGACGAGGAGGGGATAGCGGCGGAACCGGTCGTCGGCCTCGGCAGCCGGTCCCATCCGCCAACTGCGCAGCACTGCGGCGGACGGCGCGAACAGCGACTCCGGCACGGCCTCCGGCGGGAACCACTCCCACCGCACGATCTTGTCCGGCTCCCGCACCCGCGGCGCGCCGGCCGGCCGCGTGACGAGCGCGGCGGCCGTCACTCGCGTGAGTCCTCGCTCCCCGTCCACCAGCACCGCCCCGATCCGTACGGCCGCAGGCTCCACCCGCAGACCCGTCTCCTCCGCCAACTCCCGTGCCGCGGCCTGCTCGAACCCCTCGCCGGGGTCGACCTTGCCGCCGGGCAGCTCCCATCGTCCGTCGTGAGCGAGTCCGAGCAGTACCCGCCGTCCGCCCTCGTCCAGGACGACGACACCGACCCCGGTCAGGCTGCTGGGGGTGGGGAACGCCCGCTCAGGACGTTCGGCGGCCCGGTTGTCGTCGTCCACGGGGACTCCTGGTGTCGCGTCACCCGGGCGAGCGCGCCCGGCACCGTGCCGCACATCCTCGCACCCCGGTCGACAGGTGGCGGTGCGGCGGCGGAAGAGGCACGAGGACTGTGCAGCGACGCCTGATGCGCATGGCATCGGATGGTCTGGTTGTGACGCGTGTTCCTTGGGCATGGTTTTAGCAACAACCTTGCACAACAAGGGAGTTGCAGCACGACGCACAGCGGTGCCCGCACGCGCACGCCCCAGAATCCCGATCGGTTCCAGGACGGAGACGCATGGTGAAGAGAACGAGAACGGTGCTGCGCAAGGCGGCCGCGGTGGCGAGCGCGGTACTCGCCGTCCCGGCCGTCGCACTGGCGGCGGCGCCACCCGCCGCCGCGGTCGACTACTACTACGAACTGCCGTACCCGGCAGGCGAGTCGTACAGGGTGACCCAGGGTCCGGAAGGTACGTTCTCGCACACCGGCCCGTACAACGAGTACGCCTGGGACTTCGGACTCCCCGAGAACTACGAGGTGTCGGCGGCGCAGGCGGGCACCGTGCTGGTATCGGACTGGTCGCCGTACTGGCAGAACGGCATCGAGGTGATCATCCGACACTCGAACGGCCGCTGCACCCACTACGCCCACCTGAACCGCGCGATCTACAACACCGGTGACTGGGTGCCTCAGGGCCGCATCATCGGCTGGTCCGGGAACACCGGCGCCTCCACGGCACCGCACCTGCACTTCCAGGTGATCGACTGCAACACCCGCGTGGGCATCCCCGCCACGCTTCAGGGCTGGACGCCGAACACCGGCTCCTGGCCGGTCAGCGTGAACACCCGCGCCTGAGGACTCCCCTCCCGCAGTGACTCTCACGGCTCCTCCGGCATCGCCGGACGGCACGGCCGGACCCGCCGCGGCCACAGCTCCACGGCGGGTCCGGCCGTGTGCACGACGTCCCGCGCGCGTCTGAACGGGGTTGCCCTGAAATGGACATCGCGACGACGTGGACACCACGCTCGGGTGATAATCCCGCCGTGGACAACGACCATGTGGTGCCCCTGCCGGGCAGCACGCACCGGCCCGGCGCCCTGCCGGAGGCACACTTGCCGCCGCCCTGGCCCCAGTGGCAGGACGAGTACCCCGTCACGGCGCCCGGCGGGCACCCGTACGTGCTCGCCGCGCTGCGGACGACCGTCCTGGGCAACCGGCACCGGCAGCAGCAACGCCTGGTCGAGAACGACGATCTGCGGGCCAGGCTCGGGCCCCTGTTCAGCACCGTGCCGGTCAGCCACTCGCTGCTCCAGGAACCGCACGGCGGCCAGCACTGCCGCTTCAGTTCCGACGGCCCCCGGCTCTGGCAGGACGACGACCCCGACCGCTGGCCGAACACCCTCTACCGGCAGTTCGAGCAACAGGACGGCCCACGGCGGGGGCTCGGCGAAGTGACGGTGACCCTGCGCCTCCTGTCGAGGCACGGTCTCACCCTGGAGGTCTCCCGCACCGTCAGCGAGTGCAACGTACGGGCGGACGCGCGGATCCTGCTGGCCCAGCTCCCCCGCCAGCTCACCGACGCCCGGCCCTGACCGCCCCGGACGCCGTAGTCGGTCCCGAGTGGCCGGCCCTGACCGCCGCGGACGCCGTAGTCGGTTCCGAGTGACCGGCCCTGACCGCCCCGGACACCACGACCGGTCCCGCCTCGCCGGCCCACGACGCCGACTCCCGGCCTGACCGCCGCGGACTCCAGGATCGGTCGTCGAATCCCCGGCCCTCGACGCCGGCATCCGGCCCGACCCGCCGGTCCGGGACGCCGGGACGGCCCGACCCGCCGGCGCGGATGTCGCGATCCGCCCTCGCCGGGCGCACTCGACCCGACGGTCCGGGCCGGCCGGCCCGTGCACACTCCATAGGCGCCGGCCGCGGCAGCGCATGCAGCGGCGCTGCCCACGTCGGCGCAACGGCTCCCAGATTGCCGCGAACGCGGCACTGTCACTCGTGCGCGACCACCGCGACCGGCGCCCCGCAGTGGTGCATCGCGGCGTGCGCGACGTGGCCGATGTGCGGGACCAGGGGCGCGCGGCGGATGTGCCGGCCGACCACCACCAGGCCCGCGTCGGCGGCCTCGTCGATGAGCGCTCGCGCACCGGCGCCCATCACGGGCCGTTCCACCACCGCCACCGACGGGTGCTCCTGCCGCCAGGGCAGCAGTGCCTCGCCGAGGGCCTTCGCCGCCTCGCGGCCGGCCTCTGCCCGGGCCTCGCCGGAGTGGGCGAACACCAGAGGCACCTTCCAGCCGTGCACGGCACGCAGAACGCATCGACGCCGGGCCGCCTCCTCGAACGCGAAGGCGAGGACCGGGCCGGTGGGCCGGTGGAGGTCCACCCCGACGACGACCTCCGTGTCCGGGCCGTGCCCGTGCTCGCTGCCGTCGGCCCGTACGACGACGACCGGTGTCGTCGTGGCGGCGACGGTCGCCAGACCCACCGAGCCCATGAGAGCGCCCATCACGGTCCCCAGGCCCCGTGAGCCGAGTACCAGCAGTTCAGCGTCGGCGGCCTCGACGGCCAGCGCGCCGGCGGGACGCCCCGACATGCGGCGTCCGGAGATCCGGAGCCCGGGGTGGGCGCGCCGCACCTCGTCCACCGCGTCCGCCAGCAGCCCGTCCGCCCAGTCGCGGTGGTCGTCACGGGTCACCGTCGGCATGGCCACGGCCGCCGGCAGCGGCCACTCCTCCACGTGGACCAGAAGCAGGTCCGCGCCGCGAAGCACGGCCTCCCGGGCCGCCCAGTGCGCCGCCGCGAGACTCTCGGGCGAGTTGTCCAGACCGACGGTCACGTGCCCGGTCATGGTGCTTCCTCCTTCGGATCGCTGCCTGCGGCCACCTTCCAGCCTCCCGCTCCGGCGCGCTCGACGGCGCCGGACGGTGACCCCACCACCATGGGCCCGGTCACCGTCGATCCGGTGCCCGACGCGCCACCGGTCGTGCCGCTCCCGTCGGCGTGCCGTTCCACGAAGGGGTGCCCGTCCCTGCCGGGTTCCCGTCCCCGGGCGTTTCCGTCCCCCGGCGTTTCCGTCACCGGCGCCGACGCCGATCGCGCGGGGCGCCTCGAGGAAATCGGTTCGGCTCCGGGTCCGCCCGGTCCTACGATCGCTGGATGACGGCTCCCCTTCACCCCGCCAAGCCCCGCCCCGGAGATCCGATCGCGGTGTTGTCCCCTTCCTCCGGTCTGCCCGGACTCTTCCCGCTGCCCTACGAGTTGGGACTGCGCAGGCTCCAGGACGACTTCGGGCTGAAGCCGGTGGAGTACCCGACGACCCGGAAGATGGGCGCGACGCCCGAGGAGAGGGCCGCCGACATCCACGCGGCCTTCGCGGACCCCGACATCAAGGCGGTCATCGCGAGCATCGGAGGCGACGACCAGATCACCGTCCTCCCCCACCTCGACGAAGATCTCCTCCGCGCCAACCCGAAGCCCTTCTTCGGCTACAGCGACAACACCAACCTGCTGCTGTTCCTGCGGAACCTGGGCATCGTCGGTTACCACGGCG
Organism: Streptomyces pristinaespiralis; assembly: GCF_001278075.1. Lineage (GTDB taxonomy): Bacteria > Actinomycetota > Actinomycetes > Streptomycetales > Streptomycetaceae > Streptomyces > Streptomyces pristinaespiralis. The sequence continues at coordinate 756,792 of NZ_CP011340.1, forward strand.
GTTCGGTGATGGCCGAGCTGGGACGGCCCGGCGCGATGCACCCGCTGACGGCGGACTCGCTCCGGGCGGCGCTGTTCACGTCGGGCGAGTACGAACTCGCTGCCGCGAGCGCGTACAGCGAAGTCGACCGGCCCTGGGACGACCCGCGCACCTTCGCCACCGAACCCGAGACGGAGCCGTCCGAAGGCTGGTTCTGGCACAACGGCGACCAGGTGGTCGAAGGAGCCGGATGGGGCGGCAATCTGGAGATCCTGGGCTGGCTGCTGATGGCCGACCGCGTGGTGCGGCCGGTCGACTCCTACGCCGGCAACGTGCTCTTCCTCGAGACCTCGGAGGAGATGCCGCGCGCCCAGGACGTCTTCTGGATCCTGCGGAGCATGGGCGAGCGAGGACTGCTGCGGCAGTTCCCCGCGCTGCTGATGGGCAGGGCGAAGAGCTGGTACTTCGAGAGCCCGCTCGAACCGGAGGCCAGGGCCCGCTACCGCCGGCAGCAGCGCGAGGTCGTCCTACGGGCCCTCGACCGGTACGCCCCCGACACCATGGCGGTGTTCGACGTCGATCTCGGCCACACCGACCCGCAACTCGTCGTCCCCGTCGGAGGACGGATCCGGGTGGACGGCCCGGCGCGCCGCATCCACGTCACCTACTGAGCCGTCGCCCCGCCCTTCGACGAGGGCCGTCACGGCGTGAGCGCCGCGGCCTGGCGGTCGGCGCGCGGCGCCGGCGAGGTCGCCGGCGCCGCGCGGCGCGGGGTGGGCACGGGTCGGCGGAGGTTCAGCCACCGTCCGTGGCGCAGGCCGGGTGGCCCCAGCCGTCGGTGTTCTTCGCGATCGTCTCGCCCTTGGCGTAGGGGCGACCACAGCGGCACCGGCCGGGGAACTTCGCCGCGACCGAACCTCGGGAGGTGCCCGAAGCCTGGGAGCGCCGGTCCGCGGGCCGCCGGCCGCGCCCCGCCGTCGCGGGCCGTGACACGGGCTCGGGCGGCGGCAGGACGGAGCCCGCGGCCGAGCCGGCGGGCTCCTGCGAGCGCGCGGTGTGGCTGGCGGCGGCGTCGGCGGCCGCGTTCAGCACGTCTCCGTCGACCTGATGTGCCGGGGTGTACACGAAGGTGACGTCCCGGCCGGTCAGCAGTGTGTCTATGGCGACCACCAGGTCCCGGTTGGCCACCGGTGTGCCGGCGGCCGTCTTCCAGCCCTTGCGGCGCCAGCCCGGCAGCCAGGTCGTGACCGCCTTCATCGCGTACTGCGAGTCCATGCGCACCTCGAGCGGAACGACCGGGTCGGTCGCCTGGAGCAGTTCGCGCAGCGCGGTCAGCTCTGCCACGTTGTTCGTCGCCCTGCCCAGCGGGCCCGCCTCCCAGGTCGCCACCTGCCCGTCCGTACCGGCTACGACCCATGCCCAGGCCGCCGGCCCGGGATTACCCTTCGACGCCCCGTCACACGCGGCGATGATCCGTTCCACCATGCACCTGATGCTGCCACGCCGCGCACACCGCACCCGCACGGCCCGGGCATCCAGGGGTGCGGCGGGTTGCTCCGCGGGGCCGGGCGGGCCGGGCACGACAGGCGGGCCGGGTGACGGCTCTGCGCGGACGGGGGGCTCGGCGAGGGCGGCGTCCAACGGCACGCCGCCCCCGGCCGGGCGGACGGACTCGGCTGCGACGCGGAAATGCTTTCACACCCTCCGCCGCACAATTGCCGTTTCTTCACAGACCTGAACGGTCCGTGAATTCCCTCAGAGGCGTCGCAGCCGTGAGGCGATACCGTGGCCGATCAGCAGGTAGATCACCGCGGGAAGGCCGTAATTGAGGAGAACGCGGAGGCCTTCCGTGTCCATCGTGAAAATATCCTGTGACCACCATGCCAGCAGGTCCGCCGTACCGTGCACGAACTCGACGAAGATGTTGGACCGGTTCGCCTCGAGCAGGTGGAGGAGGACCCACAGGCCGAGGAACACCGCGGCGACGTCGGCGACCGTGTGCGTGATCAGGGCCGCCCGGCGCGCGCCGGACCCGTCTCCGCCGTGCGCGGAACGGTGACCTGTGCCCTGGTAGGGGTCGTACTGCCGCTGGTCCGGCAGGGGTTCGGTATTGCTCACTGGATTCCCAATCTGGCGCGTGGACCGCCTCGTCGGCACGGAAACGCGGTCAGCGCGCACAGGGAAATACCACTGAGGGAAATCCCGGCCTCGACCGCATGAGGATCGCTCTTTTTGCGCCCCTGCCGGGAACTGCGCCGCGCACAGAGGAAGCGTTACACGGAGATGGAATCCGGTCCGTTTTCACCGGCTACGCCAATTCCTGCCGCACGGGTACCGATCGGCCCGGATCGTCGCCCTCGCAACAGGGCGGCGGAAGGCTCCCCGGCCGCCGGCTCCCCCGGCGAGCCGCATGGCGCGACGAGCCGCATGGCGCGGTGAACCGCTCCGCCATCACCTCCGGCACGGCGCACCCCCCGGCGACCAGACGCTAACGGTAATCATTTTCATGTAGCCTGGGGCCGTTCCTTCACCGACCTGGAGTTCTCATGGCTGTCCCGAAGCGGAAGATGTCCCGCAGCAACACCCGCCACCGCCGCGCGCAGTGGAAGGCGACCACGCCCCAACTGGTGCCGATCACGGTGGACGGCGCGTCGTATCTCGTACCTCAGCGGCTGGCCAAGGCGTACGAGCGTGGCCTGCTGCGGCCCGAGGGCTGACGCGGCGGTGGACGGCGCTCCCGAACGAGAGCACCGCTCCCCCGCGCCGGCAGGCGCATAGGGACCCGGGCCGGGCGGTGGTCGCAGCCACGGCGCCGCCCGGCCCGCCACCGCCCCCGCGCGGACAGACACCAGCGGACAGACACCAGCGGACAGCCCGAGCGGTGCGGCGGCAGCGACGGCAGTCCGGTCCGGCCCTAGAAGTTGCCGTAGTTGACCTGCCATGTGGGCAGGCCCATGCGGCGCCAGACGGCGACGACCCGGTCGCGGTCGTCGAGGGAGACGCGTACGGCGAAGCGGTGGCGGACATGGCGGTCGAAGAGCTCCGCCTTCACGACGTCGTCACGCCGGCCGTCGTCGGCCGCGCGCATCCACAGTTCGTCGTAAGGAACTTCGTGGCGGCGTAGCCACGCCTCCGTCCGCTCCCGGTGTTCCTCACCGCGCCCGGAGAGCAGGACGATCACATCCCCGTCCGCCCGCCGGAACGACCACAGCGCGCTCCGCACCGACACGTTGAGCAGATCCTCCCCGCAGCGGGTGAAGTCGTAGGGGCTGCGGTCGCCCCTGATGGCGAGTGTGCCGTCGATGTCGCACATCACCGCCGCAGGCAGCGCCGGGTCGGCGACGTACGGTTCGACCGGGGGCTCGTCGTTCAGCCAGTCCTCGGTGAGCCGCCAGCCGCTCCTCCTGGCCTTGGCGTGCTTGTCCGCGAGAATCCGGATGATCTCCTCGCCGACCTGCCGCTCCCGTTCGGCGTCCCGCCGTACGCACTCGTCGACCGGTACGCCGGTGAAGTCGTGCACCTTGAACTCGGCCTGGCCGGCCACCGCCGACTTCAGCCGCTTGGGGATGTGCGGAGTCAGGTGCGTGTTGTCCACGACGACGTCGAACCCGTCCTCGACGGCCGCCCGCACCGCGGCGTCCTGGATCGCCAGCACGGTCTGCTCGTGCGCGTGCGAACGGCCCTGCGCGGCCGCCGGGATGTCGAGCATGACCCGCAGGTCGTCCAGGTTCACCCGCCGGATCCGGCCCGCCGACTCCGCCTGAAGCGTGCGGGCCGCGGTGGTCTTCCCCGAGGCGGGCAGCCCCGTCATCACGTGTACCACGGGCACGGTCAGTTCTCCTCGTCGGTCTGGAACGGGTCGGCCGTCGCGGGCCGGACGGAACGGTACGTCAGGAGTTCGGTCGGACGCCCGTCCAGCCGCAGGAACATGGCGGAACGGACGGTGGAGTCGGGCAGCGACTTCACCGCGCGGGCGAAGGCGCCCCGGTCGGCGGCGAGCGGGGCGAGGGAACGGTACGCCTCGTCGATCGCGCGCTCTCGGTCGGCCACGTCCTTGTCGATCCGGGTGATCACCTCGCGCACCCACGCGTCGAACTCGTCGGGCACCTGCTCCAGCAGCGCGTCGAGCGGCTTCCCTTCGGACGCCGCGAGGTCCGCCACTTCACAACCCAGCGCCTGCGCCACCCGCTTGACGGGCAGGCCGGCGAAACGCTGGATGCCGTGGCTCCGCCAGATGTCCCGCTCGGTGACGCCGGTGAGCACCTTGTGGAGCCGTACGTACTCGGACAGTTTGGCCTTCGCCCGCACGCCGGAGGCGAAGCGCAGGACGAAGCCCTCCGCGTCGGTGCCCGTGGCGGTCCGGCCGCCGGGCAGCCGGTTGCCCTCGGCAAGGGCGAGCAGTTCGGCCAGCGGCATGGCGGGCCAGACGGTGACGACCGAGCCGATGCCCCGCCAGTCCGCCCCGGCCTCGGCCAGAGCGATCTCCGCGCCGTCCTTGGCGAAGGCGGCGAGGAGCACCAGGTCCCGGCGGTCGCCGTAGTCGACGACGATGCGGTTCTGCGGGTAGAGGATCTCGGCGAGGTAGGTCACCCCGGGTGTCAGCGCGGAGGTGTCACTGTCGTCCAGCAGCCGCTGGGCCCACACCGCCTGGGTGCTGATGAAGGAGCCCTTGGACGCCACACGCCACCGGCCGGCGTAGTGGAACACCACCGCGAGGCTGCCGTCGACCTTGTCGTAGACCTCGAACGGCTCGTCCGGGAGGGCGGGCGCGTACGGCTGACCCGCCCGGTGCTCGCCGACGTTGAAGAACTTCGGCAGCGGAAGGGCGACGATCTCGCCGGTGGCGTCATCGACGACCAGGCCGCGGCAGCGCATGGTGACCCGGTTCCACACGCGCTCGTACTGACACGTCCTCGTGTACGTGTAGAGGGACAGCGGCAGTTCGGGGTGGCGCTTGCGGGTGACGTGCCCTGCCGCGAGAGCCGCCGCCAACTCGTCGGGCGGCAGCAGCTCGTGGAGGGTCGCGTACGCCTGGCTCATGTGGTCCTCCCGTTCGTGAACCGTGATTGTCACGCGCGGGAGGCTGTGCCGCGTACCGAATTACCTGCGAAGACGGGTGCCGGCGCGGCTGGGTCCCCGGATCGCCGCGTTGCCGGCGGCCGGGTCAGCGTGGTCCGGAGAGGAGCCCGTCGAGCTCCGGGAAGGCGATGCCGTCGGCGAGGGAGTCGTAGCCGCCGCTGTCGAGGAGTTCCCGCGCGGCGCGGCGGGCGGCGGCGTACGCGGCCTGCGCCACGCCCGAGCCGAGGCTGACCCGGGCCACGCCGAGGTCGCCGAGCTCGGCGACCTTCGGTGCGCCCGGTCCGGCCATGACGTTCAGTGGTACGGAGATGTCCCCGGCGAGCGCCGCGATCGTGGCGGTGTCGGTGACCCCGGGGACGAAGATGCCGTCCGCGCCGGCGTCGACGTACCGGCGGGCCCGGTCGAGCGTTTCCGCGAGCCGGGTGTCAGGGTCGCCGAGACCGAAGAGGTAGGTGTCGACACGGGCGTTGAGGAAAAGGTCCGCGCCTGCCCGGTCGGCGGCCTGCCTGGCGGCGGCGAGCCGTGCCGCGAGCTCGCCGGGCGGCCGCGAGCCGTCCTCGATGTTGACGCCGACGGCGCCCGCGGCGAGCACGCCGGTGACGGTCTCCGCGACGTCGGCCGCGTCCTGCCCGTAGCCGCCCTCGATGTCGGCGGTGACGGGGACCGCGACGGCGGCGGCGATGCGGGAGACCAGTTCCAGCGCCCGCTCGCGGGTGAGGGCGTCACCGTCCGGTGAACCCAGCGACCAGGCGACGCCGGCGCTGGTCGTGGCGATCGCGGGGGCGCCCGCGGCCTCGATGACGCGGGCGCTCGCGACGTCCCAGGCGTTGGGCAGCGCCAGGGGTCGCGACGAGGTGTGCAGGGAGCGGAAGTGGCGGGCCTGGTCCGGCCGGGTGGTGAACATGCGGGCAGTCAAACACCGTCTGCTCGCCGCTGTCCGGCAGGAATCCGACATCGGCGTCGGACGGGAGTCACAGGACATCGGCCGGCGGGATGTGGCCCTGCTCCCCGATCGCCTCCCAGCGGACGACCCGGCCGCAGCGTCGGCAGCGATGGAGCAGAACATCGTTCCTGAACGCCGAGGCCCGCCGGATCGCCTTTATTTCCTTGAGCCGGGTGTGGGCGCACCGGGTGCCGGCCGCTTCGGCTTCAGCACGGTATCCGTAGGACCACCACGAGGCGTCCGGTCCGGAGTTGGACCGTTTTCCCGACTCCTGGTCGCGTGCGGGCGACCACCACCGCAGCAGGCCGCCCAGGCCGACCCACAGGGACCATTCGTCACCGCAGACCGGGCAGCACCAGCCCTTCCCGTATTCGTACCTGCCCAGCGAGTGGCCCCAGCCGCGCCGCTGCCGGTACTCGGACAGCCCGGCATACCGCTCACGCCAAGGATGCAGGCTGTAAGCCCTGGGCCGACCGTAGTTCTGACACGTGTGCCCCAACATGCGCCTGGCGCTCATGCTCCCCAACTCCATGAGAGACACCAGCCGATCGGGGGTCGGTCGGAGCGGATACGGCCCGAGCCGCCCCATGCGACCAACGCCGGCGGTGTGACGAGGTACAGCGTTTTGAAGAACCAGAACGGCGGCCCTGTCCAGCCGCGCGCAAGCTTCCGCACCCCCCAGGGAACAGCGAGGAATGCCATGACTCCCTGGAGAACCCACAACGACAGATGCATGGTTGCTCGATTCCTCGACCTGGATCCCTTGTAAACACGGCCGGTCGGCGCACGGGGTCCATGGTGAGGTCATGCGCCTGCCGTGGCCGTTTTGTCGTCACGATGTGCCCCCGCCTTGCCCGGATCGCCCGGAGGTCGAGTACGACGGGTTCGGCAAGGGCGTCGATGTGAGCCTGGTCCGTGAGCCACTTCCTGGCTCCGCCTGACCGCCGGGACGGCGGCCGACAGCCGGGCGACATCGCTCATCGCGGTCCACGCGCGGTGCGCGACGTTCATGGTCCGTAGGCGAGATCCGTGCCGCCGCCGGCCTTGATCAGCCAGGACAGCGAACCGCTGCCGAACGGCCAGCCGGTGGTGGCCACCTGAACCCAGCCGCCTCCCGATTCATCGGCTCCTGCGTGCCACCACCACCAGCTGCGATCGGCACCGGCCCCTTCCTCGGTCGGGTCGAAGCAGTGCAGCCAATCCGACAGCGTCCACGGCCCCTCGCCGGCGGCCGCCCTCTGCTTCGGCGTCATCGCCTGCCACTGCCTCAGCCATGCCTCGGCATCGAAGGGCTCGCCGGGCTCCGGCTCCATGGGCTCGGGTGCGCACCGCTGTACGAACCACGCCGGCAGCAGTCGCGGCCACAGCTCGAACGCGGGCCAGTCGTCTGTCCGCTCGACCACGCGCGTCAGCACCGTACGTGCATCGGCGATGACCTGGGCGGGATCCCCGGCGGTGAACCGGACCCGTACGAGAAATGGCCGCTCCTGGCCGTCCTCGGCCCGCGGTCCGGACCGGAGACGCCGTAGCTCGTCCTCCATGATCTTCACAGCGCAGAAGTGCACCACACCTGTCGATCATGCGAGCGGCCGGCTCCGGCTCGGTCGCGAAGACGGTTCCTTCTCCGGTCCCGCGGCCCGGCCGACGGTCCGGGTCGCGGCCGTTCCTTCGTGCGGGGCAGGTGGCTGGTGATCGTAACGAGGAAAGAGGACGAATCCGGTAGCAGGCTCGTTGCTCCACAGCGCGGCCGATGAGTTTGCGGCTCCCGGCCGGTCCAAGCTGTGACACCCCAGGAAAGGACACCGCCATGTCGGAGCTTCTCGTCGACTTCATCACCTCCCTCGACGGCTACGCATCGGGAGAGGGATGGCCCGGGTTCTGGGGCCTCGAGGGCCCGGAGTACCTCGCGTGGCTCGGCAAGCAGCCCGAGGCCACCTACCTGATGGGAGCGAACACCTACCGCCTGATGTCGGGCTTCGCCGCAGGCGAGGTCCCGAAGGGCCAGGACGATTTCAGGCCCGAGGAAGAGGCGTCCGTCGACGAGCTCACACAAGCGTCCAAGGTGGTGTTCTCCTCCTCACTCGAGGAGCCACTGACGTGGGCCAACTCCACGCTCGTCCGCGACGACGCCGTCGAGGCGGTCCGCGCCATGAAGTCGACCGGCTCGGGGCTCCTCAGCACGATCGGCAGCCTCAGCCTGTGCCGGTCCCTGCTTCGAGCCGGACTCGTCGACCGCTTCCGGGTCGTGATGTTCCCGGTGATCACCGGGGCCACGGGCGAAGAACGTATCTACGACGGCTATCCGGACGTTGCCCTCGAGATGATCGAACACCGCACCTTCGACGGCCGCATCCAGCTGGTCGAGTACAAGCCCCGCGTGCTCGAGCACCCGCCGCTCGCCGTTCCTGCGTGACGTCGCCCCGTCCGCCGGTCCGGACGGCCGCCAGGCCGGCGCCGGCGGGCGCGGAGCAAGACCTCATAGGGGCGAACCGCCCACGTCAGGCGGCCCGGTCCAGGGGCGCGTGCTCCTGGGGGTGGGGATCGGTTCAAGGGGACTGCTCCCTTCCCGGCGAGGGCCTTGGGGCGATGCGGGTGGTGTCCCGCGTCGACGGGCGGCCTCGAGGTGGACCTCCAGCACCCCGCACTTCAGCCGAGTCCGGCCTCCACCACCGCCAGAGCCGTGCGCAGGGTCGCCGCGAGATCGGCCCGGGCGGCCGCCGGGCCGGCGCTCGGCCCGGCCGTTCGGTAGGCGTGGTGCTCGACGGCCGCGCGCAGGGCGGCGTTGAGCATGGCGGCCCAGATGGCCGGTCGTACGTCATCGGCGGGCAGGCCGGCCCGTTCGGCGAGGGCGCTCGCGAAGGCGGGTTCGGCCTCGTCGTGGGTCTGCAGCCAGACCGCCCGCAGGCCCGGTTCGGTGCGCGTGAGCCGGAGGAGGGCGCCGACGTCCGGGCCGGGCAGGACCGCTTCGGTGGTCCAGAGGTGGTCGAAGGCTTCCTGGAGGGGCCGACCGGGGCGCCACTGCCGCAGGGTGGTGGCGATCGTCTCGATGCCGGTCGAGAACAACGGCCGTACGCAGCTCTCCTTGGTGGGGAAGTAGCGCCAGACGGTTCGCGCCGAGACGCCGACCGCCTGCCCGATCTGCTCACCCGTGGTCGCGGCGACGCCCTGGGCGATGAACAGGTCCACCGCGGCCCGAGCGATCTCCATCCGGATGGCGGCCTTGCGTTCCTCGGTCAGCGGTGGCCGCCCCGTCCGTCCGCCGGCTTGGGTCATGTGCGCCTCCGATGCAGTGATCAATGCCCTGTGCATTCTCCACCCCGACTTAATGTCACTCAGCGACATAAAGAGGTAGGGTGCTGGCGCGGTGCGACACGGGTCCATCGCGTCGACACTTCCTGGACGGAGCACTCATGACCCGCGATCTCGACGGACGCAGCGTGATCGTCACCGGAGCGGGCTCGGGCATAGGACGCGCGGCCGCGCTCGCCTTCGCCGCGCAGGGCGACCGCGTCGTCGTGGCGGACCTCGACGCGGAAAGGGCCGACGCGGTCGTCGAGCTGATCGGGCAGGCGGGCGGCACCGCGGTGGCCGTCACAGGGGACCTGAGCGAGCAGGCCGTCGTGGACCGGGTGACGGCCACGGCGGTGGAGCGCTTCGGCGGTGTGGACGTCCTGGTGAACAACGCCGGGATCATGGACAGCATGTCGGCAGTGGGCGACGTGAGCGACGCCGAGTGGGAGCGCGTCATCCGGGTCAACCTCACCGCGCCCTTCCTGCTCACCCGTGCCGTACTGCCGCACATGCTGACCGCGGGCAGCGGCGCGATCGTCAACACCGCCTCCGAGGCCTCCCTGCGCGGCAGCGCGGCGGGGGCCGCTTACACGGCCTCCAAGCACGGCGTGGTGGGCCTGACGAAGTCGCTGGCGGTGATGTACCGCAAGAACGGCATCCGCGCCAACGCCATCTGCCCCGGCGGCACCGCGACCGCCATCGCGGTGGAGGCCGACCGGACCGCGCACGGTCCCGCGGCGATCGCCCCGCACTTCGTCAACCTCGGCCGCCTGTCGCAGCCGGAGGAGCAGGCGGCGGTGATCCTCTTCCTCGCCTCGGAGGCCGCGAGCAACATCAACGGCGCGATCCTCCCCGTCGACGACGGCTGGTCCGCGGTCTGACAGGCGCCGACCACGCCCAACGAACCGCCCCGCCCGCCTCGGAGTGAGCGAGCGCGGCCCTTCCGTTCCGCCACCCGTGCCGTGTCCGGCGGAGACGTGCTCGTCGAGCGCGGCTCACCCAGCGACGGCGCCGACGCCGGCCACAGGCGGCAGACACCACGGCGACGGGGCGGCGCCCTGCCGAGGACGGCCGCCGCCCCGCAACCTCCGCCCGCTACCGCACAGTTGGCGTCCTGGCCCGGAGGACGTCGTCCATGGACTCCTCGCGCCAGCGCTTCAGCAGGCCGTGGAAGGCGAACGCGCCGTGGGGATAGGCGATCGGCCCGTTCGCCCGGCCACGCCCCTCACCGTTGTAATACCCGGGCGTGCATTCGGCATGGAACCACTCGTGGTCGGGGGCGTCTTCGGCCAGAACGGCGAGCCAGGCGTCCTCCGCCTCCCGGGACGGTTCGATGACGGCGCCCTTGGCCTCGGCGGCCGCGACGAGTGCCGCGGCGTGCACGGCGTGCTCGTCGAGCACGTGGGTGTAGTTGACGCTGCTGGCGCTCTGCACGGCTCCCAGTCGGATCAGGTTGGGAAAGCCGTTGCCGGTGAAGCCGTGCAGACTCCGCGGCCCTCGCCGCCCCCACGCGTGCAGCAGCTGGACGCCGCCCCGGCCGTGGACGGGGAGTTTGCCGGAGTGGACGCCGGAGACTCCGACGGAGAACCCGGTGGCGAAGATCAGGCAGTCGAGTTCGTACTCGGTGCCGCCGACCACGACGCCCCGCTCGGTCATCCGCTCGATGCCGTGACTGTCCGCGGTGTCGACCAGGGTGACGTTGTCGCGGTTGAAGGCCTGCAGGTACGTGTCGGAGAAGGTGGGGCGCTTACAGGCGTACCGGTACCAGGGTTTGAGCTTCTCCGCCGTGTCCGCATCGGCGACGACCTGCTCGACGCGGGCGCGGATCTCGTTCATCTTCGTGGCGTCGGCGACCTCGTAGGCCGCTTCGAAGGCCGTTCGGTCGCCCTGGCGGCAGAAGCTCGGGAGCAGCTTCTCCAGGAGGCCGGCCGACGAGGTCCACCGGTCCGCCACCAGGTCCTCCCCGGCGGCCTCGCCGGAGGTGATGCGCAGGAAGTTGTCGCGGCGCTCGCGTGCCCAGCCGTCGCGGTCGGCGCCGACGTCCTCGGCGGTGGTACGGCGGTTGGCGCGCACGTCCACCGTGGAAGGGGTGCGCTGGAAGACGTAGAGGTGTCCGGCGTCCTCGGCCAGTTTCGGGACGACCTGGACGCCGGTGGCACCCGTCCCTACGACGCCCACGCTCTTGTCCGCGAGGCCGGTGAGGCCGCCGTCCGCGGTACCGCCGGTGTAGGCGTAGTCCCAGCGTGAGGTGTGGAAGGTGTGGCCGCGGAAGTTCTCGATGCCGGGTATGCCGGGGAGTTTCAGCTCGGACATGGTGCCGGTGGCGGTGATGACGTAGGTGGCCAGGAACCTGTCACCGCGGTCGGTCGCAACGGTCCACGCCTGTGCGGTCTCGTCCCAGGCCAGGGAGGTGACCGATGTGGAGAACAGGGCGTCCGCATAGAGGTCGTACTTCTCCGCGATCCGTACCGCGTGCCGGCGGATCTCCTCTCCGGGGGCGTACTTCCACTCCGGCACGTAGCCGGTCTCGTCGAGCATCGGCAGGTACACGTGCGCCTCGATGTCGCAGTGGATGCCCGGGTACCGGTTCCAGTACCAGGTTCCTCCGAAGTCACCGCCCCTGTCGATGACGCGGATGCGCTCGACGCCCTGTTGACGGAGCCGTGCGCCCGCGAGGATGCCGCCGAAACCGCCGCCGACGACGGCGACGTCCACCGTGTCCCGCAGCGGCTCACGCTCCGCCGTCTCCGCCGTGTACGGATCGGCGGCGTAGCAGCCGAACTCGGCGTCGGCGGCGAGGTACTGGCGGGTGCCGTCGGGCCGCACGCGCCGCTCCCGTTCAAGGGCGTAGCGCCGCCGCAACTCGGCGAGCGTCTCGGTGGACACCGCTGGGGAGTTCGTCATGTGGGGGGACCTCGATCCTTCCGGTTCACTGCCAGGAAGCCGCTGCCAGTAACTGACCGTAGAAACAGGGGACTTGAGCAGGCATGCACTACCGTAGCAAGTACCGGACAGTGTTGTCCGGTTGCGGCGGAGCAGCTTCCGTACACCTCGGCCAGGAAGAGTGACCCCCATGCAACGACTCCCGATCCGATCCCTCGCAGGGCTCACCGCGATCGGCCTGCTGACCCTCACCCTCACCGGGTGCGGTACCCGAGCAGGCGCCGCCGCGCACGAAGCGGCTTCCACCGGCGCGGACACGACCGTCCGCGCCCAGAAGGTCATGCGGCTCACGAAGGTGCACCAGGCGACCGGAATGACCCTGCTGGAGGGTCCTGTCTTCGACAGGGACGGAAACCTGCTCGTCGTCGATGTCACCGCACCCCCCGGCGAGCCGAAGGTCCTGCGCGTCGACGTCAGGAAGAAGACGTCGCGCCAGGTCCACACCGACGCCCGCGGCGCCTACACCTCGGCCCAGTTCAGCCCCTACGACGGGCGCATCTACCTGACCGACTTCTCCCACGGCGACATCGTCAGTCTGGCCCCGGACGGCAGCGACCCGCAGACCTTCTTCTCCGGAGAGGTCGACGGAGCCCGGATGAACGCCGACGACCTCGCCTTCGACCGGGATGGCGATCTGTACATCAGCGACTCACGCGGCATGTCCGAGGGTGAGGCGAAGGGGCGCGTGGTGCGGATCGACCGTGACGGGAAGAACGCCACCGTCCTGGCGGACGGGCTGGCGGCACCGAACGGAATCTCGTTCGCCGCGGATTACCGCGGACTGTGGGTCAGCGAGCTCACGCAGAACCGCGTCTCCTACCTGCTCCTCGACGGCAACGGCGGGGTCGCTTCCCGGCACACCGCGATCCGGGTCGACGGCGGTGTCGCGCAGACGGACTCGATCGCCGTGGACGCGGACGGCAACCTCTACCAGGCACTCCACGGCCGGCCCGCGATGGTGGTGTACGACCGGAACGGCGAGCGCCTGGCGACCGTCGAGATTCCTGCCCGCGCCGCCGAGGGGCTCGAATCCGCGACCAACGTGGCCATCACGCCCGGAGGGACCAAGGCCTACATGACCGTCAGCGGACCCGCCGGAGGCTACCTGTACACCTTCGACGCGCTGGCGGAAGGCATCAGGCAGTCCAACGGCGGCTGACCACGCCTTCACCCGCCGGACCTCACGTCGGACGTCACCCAGGACTTCACTCGCCGGACGTCCCGTCGGACGTCACCCAGGACTTCACTCGCCGGACGTCACCTCGGACTTCACCCGTCGTAGGAGCGCACCGGTCCCACCTCGACACCGAGCAGCCGCCATGCGGCCCGTGCCCGGTGTTCCCGCTCCTCGCGGGTGTGGCCGGTGACGGCACCGGAAACCATGGCGACAGCGATCATGAGGTCGTCGTTCACCGAAGCGAGCCGATGGCCGTCCGGCAGGAGTCTCCGCAGGGCGCGCTCGACCCGCTCGGACAGCGCGGAAGCGTAGGAGGGGACGCCGGAGCGGCCGGCCGCCCCGTCCGCGTGCAGGATGCCGATGAAGGCTGCCGACTCCGTCAGGTGCCAGGTGAGCACACCGAGGACCTGGGCCATGTCCGCGTCCCGCGCTGCCGCCGCCTGCTCGACCTGCCGGACGTTCTCGTCCAGGATGGCGGTCGCCACGGCGGCCCGGTCGGGAAAGTGCCGGTACAGAACGCCCTGGCCCACTCCGGCCCGACGCGCGATCGCGGAGAGCGGCGCCTCGAGGCCGCACTCCGCGTAGATCTCGCGGGCGGCAGCGACGAGAGCGGCCCGGTTGCGGGCGGCAGCCTTGCGCCCGTCGTTGGCGGGCCGCCGCTCGTCGGACATGGGTTGCTGCGTCACGCCGAGAGACTACCGGGCCGCTGGCGGGCCCCTCGACGGGCTCGGCGTCGGCCGGAGGTTCGCTCGTGACCGCGGTGGGCCGAGCTCGCAGCCGCCCTGCGGCGGGCCGACCGACGATGAGGACTCGGCGGATACCTCGGCCGTCACGCGCCCGGCAGCGCCTGCTCCGCCCAGATCGTCTTGCCCGTCGGGCTGTACCGGGTGCCCCAGCACTCGGTGAGACTCGCGACGAGCAGCAGTCCCCGGCCGCCCTCGTCGAACATGCGGGCGCGGCGCAGATGGGGAGCGGTGCTGCTGCCGTCGGACACCTCGCAGATCAGGGAGGTGTCGCGGATGAGGCGCAGCCGGATCGGGGCGCCGCCGTAGCGGATGGCGTTGGTGACGAGTTCGCTGACGATCACTTCCGTGGTGAACACGGCGTCGTCCAGGCCCCATCGCTCCAGCTGTCGGGCGACGTTCTTGCGCGCCCGCGAGACGATGGACGCTTCCGCGGGCAGGTCCCAGGACACATGGTGATCCGCGTCGAGGCGGACCACGCGGGCGAGAAGAAGCGCGATGTCGTCGCCCGGCCGCTCGGGCAGCAGGGCCGCCATCACGGCGTCGCAGGTGGCCTCCAGCGACCGGGCGGGACGGGCGAGCGTCTCGCGCAGCGCGACGAGCGCGGCGTCGATGTCCCGCCCCGGGGTCTCGATCAGGCCGTCGGTGTACAGCGCGAGGATGCTGCGCTCCGGCAGGTCGAACTCCGCCGCCTCGAAGGGCAGTCCGCCCACTCCGAGCGGCGGACCGCCCGGCAGCGGGAGCTGGGCGGCGCTGCCGTCGGGACGGACGAGCACCGGCTCCGGGTGACCCGCCCGGGCCATGGTGCACCGGCCGGAGACGGGGTCGTACACGGCGTACAGACAGGTCGCGCCGGCGACGGAGGAGCCGCCCGCGGGGTCCAGCGACTCCTCCCGGTCCAGTTTCAGCACCAGGTCGTCGAGCTGGGTGAGCAGTTCGTCGGGTGCGAGGTCCACGTCGGCGAGCGTGCGCACGGCGGTACGCAGCCGGCCCATGGTCGCCGACGCCTGCACGCCGTGCCCGACGACGTCGCCGACCACCAGGGCGACCCGGGCGCCCGACAGGGCGATGACCTCGAACCAGTCACCGCCGATGCCGGCGCCCGTCATGTTGGGCACATAGCGGGAGGCGACCTCGACCGCCTGCTGCCTGGCCGACCTCCGGGGCAGCAGACTGCGCTGCAGCGCGAGGGCGGTGGCGTGTTCACGGGTGTAGCGGCGGGCGTTGTCCACGGCCACGGCGGCCCGTGCGGCGAGTTCCCCGGCGAGCAGCAGATCGTCGTCGTCGAAGGGTTCGGGCGTGCGGTGCCGGGAGAACACGGCGATTCCCAGGGTGATGCGGCGCGCGGTGAGCGGAGCAACCATGGAGGAGTGGATGCCGTGTTCGCGGATGCTGCGCACCCGGTCGGGCTCGGCCGGCTCCCACAGCCGCAGCGAGTCCTCGTCGACGGTGAAGCGAACGGCTTCGCCCCGGAGGAGCACCTGCCCCAGCGCCGATTCCCTGGCGAAGGTGTGCCGCGCGCCGACGGGCATCACCGACTCCGGACAGCCCGCCAGGACCGAGTGCTGGGCGGCCCGGTGGAACACGATGGTGGTTCCGGGCTCCAGGGTGCCGGGTTCGTCGCCGACGAGCACGGGGGCGAGGAGGTCCACGGTGACGAAGTCGGCGAAGGTCTCCGTGGCCAGCTCGGCCAGTTCCTCTGCCGTGCGTCCGACGTCCAGCGTGCTGCCGATGCGCAGGCTGGCCTCGTTGAGGACGGTCATGCGTTCGCGGGCGCGGTACAGCTCGGTGGTGTCGAGGGTCACCACCGTGCAGCCGTGCACATGACCGGAGCCGTCCTTGACCGGGCTGATGACCGCCGTCCATACGCTCTCGGGACCGGGGTCGGGGCGGATGAGGGTTTCGTAGGTGCGACTCTCGCCGCTCGCGATCACCTGTTCGACCACGGCTTCGAGGTTCTCCGTGCCCCTGATCAGCACCCCCGGTTCCACCTCCCCCGGCCGCAGACCGACGAGCTGCTCCAAGGGCTTGGCCACCGACCGCAGGGTGGCCTGGTTGGCGGACACGAGCCGGGCAGGCCGGTCGAAGAAGACCACGGGGACGGGTAACTGCTCGAGGATCCACCACGGCAGGTCGTCGGGACCGTCCCCGCCGGGGCCCGGCCGGCCGCTCGTGTCTTCGTCCATGGGGACCCTCACTCGCGCTTCGCCGTGCCACCGCCCCACGGGCCGGCGCCGGCTTTTCTCCAGCATGCTCCCCGGCTCAACCGCCCGCCATGGCGCTGCCGCGGCCCGCCCGGCAAGAGTTCGCGAAGGCCGTACGCCACCCCCGCGGACTCGCCGCCGATGGTCACCGGCCGGCCGCGCTCGGGCAACGGCGGGGTGGACGCACGGGCGGTGAACGGATCCGGAGGTCGACACGTCGGCAGGCGGCGAGGACCATGGTCACCGAGGCCCGTCGACGGCGACGGGCGCCATTTTCAAAGCGGCCTCGGGTCCACCCCGTCCCCCTGGCCGAGGGATCCGTGGCGCACACCTTCGGACCGGCCGTCCTCTCCGGGCCGGCGGGTCCGGATGTACACCCTTGTCAGGGCGAATCAGTCGAATCCGGTTCAAGATCTGCGGCCTGCGGACCTGTGCGCGTCACATCCGCACGTCGGGGCATGTGGAGGGATGGCAAGGACGGACGCCGGACGGCAGGATGAGGCCTTCGGCCAGGAGAGGCAACCACATGACGGACCCCGGGACGGTGGAAATGGTCGGCGAGCGGTTTCCGGACAAGGCCCTGGAAGCGCTGACCGGGGCCTTGGGGACCATGCGCACCGGCGCCTACCTGACGGACGAGGAGGGGTGCATCATCAGCGTCAACGCCGCGGCGGAACAGCTCCTGGACCGTGCCGCGGCACAGCTCGTCGGTCATGACGCGCACGACATGCTGCACCGCAACCGCCACGGAGAGCCCATCGCGAGGGCCCGGTGCCCGGTGCGGCGGGCCATGTTCGCCGGATCGGCGGCACATGGGGACAACGAGTGGGTCGAACGCGGCGACGGCTCGATCCTGCCGGTGTCGTGGCTGGTCACGCCCTGCGACACCGATGACGGGACCACGGCCACCCTCGTGATCTTCCATCCCCGCGATGCCCCGAGTGCGCCCGCCGAGCTCCCCGACCGACCCTCCGCGTCGCTCTCGGAGCTCGAGCGGCTGGCCCTGCTGGCCGAGACCACCACGACCCTGACCTCCACGCTGGACGTCGACGAGGCGCTGCGAAGACTCGTGAACCTGGTGCTGCCCCGCCTCGCGGACTGGGCCGTCATCGACCTGATCACCGAGCGCGACGAGGTGTGGCGCCGTGCCGTCGTGCATGCGGAGAACGGGGCACTGGTGCACATGGAGGAACTCCAGGGGCCGATGCCGCCGGTACCGGAGGGCTCCCCGATGCCTCTGTCCCGGGCCCTGCGCGGCGTCTCGTCGGCGCTGGCCGGGCCGGAGACCTACCAGGGCCCGCCGGACTCGGGCATCGCGGTGGAACAGCGTCGCCTGTTCCAGGCGACCGGCATGCACTCGGCGGCCATCGCCCCCATCCGCGGCGTACGGGAGATCCTGGGAGCCATCACCCTGGGGCGCTCCGAGCAGCCGGAGCGGTTCACCGCGGCGGACATCGCTCTGCTCGAGGACATCGCGCGCCGAGCCGGTCTGGCACTGGCCAACGCCCGCCTCTACCAGCGGCAGCGCAAGGTCGCGGAGACCATGCAACGCCATCTGCTGCCCCAGCTGCCGAGCGTGCCGGGACTGGAGATGACCGCCCGCTACGTGCCCGCGCCCAACGCCTCGCAGGTCGGCGGCGACTGGTACGACGCCTTCTCCCTGAGCGACGGCGCCACGGCCCTGGCCATCGGCGACGTCGTCGGCCACGACCTGGACGCCGCCGCCGGTATGGCACAGCTGCGCAACATGCTCCGTGCCTACGCCTGGGCGCACCACGAACCGCCGAGCAAGATCGTCGAGTGGCTCGACCACGCCTCCCTGCACATCGCAGAGGCCTCCATGGCCACCCTGGTCTTCGCCCGGCTGACGGGGGCCGACGACGGGGGGATCGAGATGGCCTGGACCAACGCCGGTCACCCGCCGCCGCTGCTGGTGTCCCACGACGGCGTGGCCCGCTTCCTCACCGACGGCCACGGCGTCCTCCTGGGGATCGAGGCGCACCAGGCCCCGAAGGGCCGCACCGACGCGACCGTGGCGCTGCCGCCCGGATCGACCCTCGTGCTGTACACCGACGGCCTGATCGAAGCCGCGGGCCATTCACTCGACGAGGGCCTGGAGCGGCTCCGCCGGAACGCCGCGTCCCTGGCGCACCGCCCTCTGGAGCCTTTCACCGACCACCTGCTCGAACGGTCCCGCCCGCCGAAGAACGAGGACGACGTCGCGCTCCTCGCCGTACGGATCCCGCGCTGAGCCGTACGCATCCGGCGCCGGCCGTACGGGTCCCCGCTCCGGACCCGACCCGTGCGGCCGGTCGCCGGCACTCGCGCGGAACCCGGACACGGCGGCCCGGGGCCCGATGTCACGGCGTCCGGCGGGCAGCGGCCGCACCGGCTCGGGCGAGGCGGGAAGGCGCGCCGCCGCAGGCACACGGCGCGCCTTCCCGGCGTTTCACGGTGTGTACGGGGCGTCGCTGTGGTGGAGCTCGGCCATGACGGGGCCCGCCACCCGGTATACGGCGGTCCGCCTGATCGTCACCACGGCAGCCGGGTCGGCGTCACCGCGGGTCAGGTAGACGACGGTGGCCTGCTTCGGGGGCGCCGTGGAGATGTCGACGGACTGCACGGGCGTCCGGTCCCCGAGCGAGGCGGCGGCGGCCGGGACCGGCGTGCCTCCGTCGTTGCGCCAGGTGACCAGGGCGTAGAACCTGCCCGTGCCCTCCGTCGTCACCTTGACGGGCGCCACGGCGTCGGGGGCCGTGTCACCGGTCATGTCGCCGATGTCGCACTGCGGCTGGAGCTCGATCACGATGCCGTCGCCCTCCCACCGTCCGTCGGTGAACGAGATGGATCCCGCGGGGGCGTCCGGCAGCCGCAGTTCGGAGTTCTGCAGTTCCGCGTTGCGGAGCTGGTCGCACGTCAGCGCGGCGGCCGGCTTGTCCGAGGAGTTCGGCGAGGGCTTGGCGGATTCCTTTCCGCCGTCGTCACCGCCACCGCCACCGGGTGACTGGGAGGACCTGCCCCGGTCGGGCGACTTGGCCCCCGGGCCTTTGCCGTTGCCGCTGCCGTCCGTGTCCTGGCACCCCACTGCCAAGGACGCCAGGACGAGCGCGGCGATCACCCACGTTCCCCGTCTTGTCCGGCCTCTGGTTCCGTTCACCGCAGGTCCCCCCTTTGTTCCGCACACCGGACCGCAGGCGCGGCCGGGCACGGTCGGAGACGCGGCTGATTTGCCGCCGGTTGCGGATGTCCCGCGACGGCTACGGCGCCGGACGCCCGACGGCCTCACGCCCGGCCCGTCGGCCCTCGGCCGGAGGGCGTCCGGCCGAGGGCCGACGCCGAGGCACGGTCCCCGCGGGAACGCCCGTTTCAGTCGAGGACCGCGGTGGCTTCGACCTCGACCAGGTGGTCCGGGACGGACAGCGCCGCCACGCCCAGCAGCGTGGCCGGGGGTACCGGCGTGACCCCCAGTTTCTTCGCCGCCCGGGCGATCCCCTCCAGGAGCAGGGGCATCTTGTCGGGGGTCCAGTCGACGACGTGGACGTTCAGTTTCGCCACGTCGTCGAAGGAGCCTCCGGCCGCGGCCAGGGCGGTACCGACGTTGAGGTAGCACTGCTCGACCTGGGCGGCGAGGTCGCCTTCGCCGACCGTCACCCCGTCGGCGTCCCAGGCGACCTGTCCGGCGACGAAGACCAGCTTCGACCCGGTCGCGACCGACACCTGCCGGTAGGCATCGATCTCCGGCAGTCCGCCGGGGTTCACCAGTGTGATGGCCATGCTGCCCGCCTCCTCGTCACAAGAACCCGCAAGGGTCCCGCTTCCATCGGACCAAGGCTCCCTCGGTCTCTTGTGGTTACTCAGGAACCATAGGAGAGTGAGCGCTGACCTGGAAGAAGGCACTTTCAAGTGACTGGGGAACCACATGGTGACCAAGCAGTTCAAGGGCTCACCCGAGGATGCGGACCTGACGCGCGCCGACTCCTTGGCGCGGGAGATCTTCTCGGACGTCGCCAACAAGTGGGCGTTCCTGATCATCGAAGCCCTCGGTGACCGCACCCTGCGCTTCAGCGAGTTGCGGAACGAGATCGAGGGCATCAGCCACAAGATGCTCACCCAGAACCTGCGCATGATGGAGCGCAACGGTCTGGTCGAGCGGGACGTGCACCCCACGGTGCCGCCACGCGTCGAGTACACCCTCACCGAACCGGGCCGGGCCCTGCGAGCGGTCGTCGACGGCATGTGCGGCTGGACCCGGCAGTACATCGGTCACCTCGAGGCCTCCCGCCGCCGCTTCGACACCTGATGGGGCCCACCGGCCCGGAGCCGGCCCGATCCGACCGCCGTCAGCGCCCACGCGGGCAGTGCCTTCAGGGCCGCACGCCCGGCGCGACCCACCGCCGGACGGCCCCGCCCCGTACGCAGGCGGAAGTGCCGCCCCCTCCCGTTCGGCGTAACGTCCCGTAATAGGCGACGCTGGAGGTGCCTCGTGACCAGCACGGGTGATCCGGCCGTGGACATCGGCGCGGTGGATGCCGCGCTCACGGAGACGGTGCGGCGCACCGGTGCCGCGATCGGTGCCCTCTATCTGCTCTCGCCGGACGAACAGGTGCTGCATCTCGAGGCGTTGTACGGTGCGCCGGCCGAGTTCGCCGCCCCGTGGACGAGAGTGCCGGTGGCCGCTCCGGCCCCGGTGGCGGACGCGATCCGCCAGGACCGCCTGGTCTGGGTGGGCACCCACGAGGAGATGGCCGGCTCCTATCCCCGCACGGCGGTCGCACTCCCCTACCCGCTCGCGCTGGCCGCCGCACCCGTCACCGGCATCCGGCGGTGGGGCTCGCTCCTGCTGCTGTGGCCGGCCACCCGCCCGCCCCGGATGACCCGCCGGGAACGGAGCCACATCACTTCGGCCTGCCGGAATCTGGCCCGGCTCCTCGAAGAGGCCGCCGAAGCCGGGAGCCCGGTGCACGGCAGGGGGCCCCGCATACTGCCCGTCACCGCCGGCCGGCCGGTCGCGACACCGGCGCTGGCCGCCGCCGACTTCGCCGAGCGCCTGCCGGGTGGATCCTGCTCGCTGGACCTCGAGGGGCGGATCACCTTCCTGAGCTCGGGGGCCGCCGAACTGCTGGGCGGCGACGCCGGTCAACTGCTCGGCACGCTGCCGTGGCAGTCGCTGCCCTGGCTCGACGACCCCTCGTACGAGGACCGCTACCGTGCCGCGGTGATCAGCCGCGAGCCTGTCGCCTTCACCGCGTGCCGCCCACCGGACCGATGGCTGGACTTCCACCTCTTCCCCGACGCGAGCGGCATCAGCGTGCGCATCCTTCCCTCCGACGAGGAGGCACCGGCCTCCCTGAGGCCGACGCCGTCCCTGCACACCGCCTCACCGGCCCGTGCCGGTCAGCTGTACCAGCTGGTGCATCTGGCAGCCGCCCTGACGGAGGTCGTGGGTGTGCAGGACGTCGTCGACCTCATCGCCGACCAGATCATGCCGGCCTTCGGGGCCCAGGGCCTCGTCCTGTCCGCGGCCGACGCCGGGCGGCTGCGGATCACCGGGCACCGCGGCTATCCGTCGCGGGTCGTCGAACGCCTCGACGGCCTGCCCCTGGACACCTCGTTCACGCCCGCGGGGCGGACCCTGACCACCGGCACCCCCTCGTTCTTCTCCGACCCGGAGGAGATGCGGCGGATCTACCCGGAGGCCCCCATGATCAGCGGCAAACAGGCCTGGGCCTTCCTCCCGCTGATCATTTCCGGCCGGCCCGTCGGCTGCTGCGTCCTGTCGTACGACCACCCGCACGCGTTCACGGCCGAGGAGCGCGCCGTTCTCACCTCGCTCGCCGGCCTCGTCGCGCAGGCCCTCGACCGCGCCCGCCTGTACGACACCAAGCACCAGCTCGCCCACGGCCTTCAGCAGTCCCTGCTGCCCCACAACCTTCCCCGGGTCGAGGGTCTGCGGGTCGCGGCCCGCTATCTGCCCGCCACCCGGGGCATGGACATCGGCGGCGACTTCTACGACCTGCTCGTCCTCGGAGACACCGCGGCGGCGGCCGTGATCGGCGACGTCCAGGGACACAATGTCGCCGCCGCCGCCCTGATGGGGCAGGTCCGCACCGGCGTCCACGCCCACGCCACCCTCGGCACCGCTCCCGACCAGGTGCTTTTCCGGACCAACCGGCTCCTCATCGACCTCGACCCCGGGCTGTTCACCAGCTGTCTCTACGCCCACCTCGACCTCGCCGGCGGACGCCTGTGTGTCGCCACCGCCGGCCATCCCCCGCCGCTGCTGCGCCTGCCGGGCCGGCGCACCGTCCCCCTCGACGTCTCTCCCGGGCCGCTCCTCGGCGTCGACCCCGACGCCACCTATCCCCTCACCGAGATCCCCCTCACCCCGGGTCTGATGCTGGCCCTTTACACCGACGGCCTCGTGGAGTCCCCGGGCGTCGACCTCGACGACTCCGTCGAGCGACTCGCGCGCTGTCTCGACCGCGCCGACGACCGGGATCTGGACCTGGTCATCGACACCCTGCTCAAGGAGGTACGACCCACCGGGCAGAACGCGGACGACATCGCGCTCCTCCTCCTGCAGGCGGGCGCCCATCAGAGCCGATGACCGCGGCCGGTTGACGCCGCGCGTCCGGCGGGGGCGGTCGTGACCGCCTGACGTGCATGGACGCGGAAGGATCGAACCGTACGCCCCGTGAGTGATACCGCGCACAGGCCGGCGAGGACCGTAACGGTGCGTGTTAGCGTCCGCGCGTGACAATTCCGGCCATGAACACCTGGACCTCGGCTGCCGCCACGGCCGACCCCGACGGGGGCGACGTGCCTGGTCCGGAAGCCGCAGCGCCGCCGGCGCGGGCCGGGGATGCCCGGGCGCCGGGCGACGGCCTCGACCTGTTCGGCGAGGAGTTCGTACGCGACCCCTACCCGTGGCTGGACCTCCTGCGCGCCGAGGCGCCCGTGCACCACGACGAGGCGACGGGGCTGTGGCTGGTCAGCCGTCACCAGGACATACGGCGGGTGCTGTCCGACCCGTCCGTCTTCCTGCCCGACAACGCCCAGCACGCGGTCGCGCCGCTACCGGTCGCCGTGCTGCGGACGCTCGCGAAGGCCCGCTTCTCCCTCCCGCCCGCGCTGGCCAACAACGGCACCGGCAGCCACGCCGGGCTGCGCCGCCTGGTCAACCGGTTCTTCAACGCCCGGCGGGTGGCGGCCGCCGTCCCCGTGATCGAGCGCTGTGCCGAGGAGTTGCTGGACGCGGCGCGGGCCGGGATCGACGCCGACGGCCGCGCAGACCTGTTCGCCTCCTACGCGCAGGTCCTGCCGTGCCGGGTGCTCATGGAACTGCTCGGCGTCCGGGGCGTCACGCCGGACACGCTGATCCGCTGGAGCGACGCGTCGCTGGAGCTGTTCTGGGGCAGGCCCGCCGCGGAACGGCAGCTGGAACTGGCCGGCCTGGTCGGCGAGTTCCACCGATGGCTGACCGACACCGTACGCGGTGCCGCGTCATCGCCCGGCGTCTCGCCGGATTCCTTCGTCGGAGCGCTGGCCCGCCACCGTCTGCCCGACGGGGAACCGCTGGACACGGCGACCGCGGTCAGCGCGTGCTTCTTCATCTTCATCGCCGGACAGTCCACCACCGGCCAGCTGATCGCCACCGTGCTGCGCCGGGCACTTTGCGAACCGGGGCTCTGGCCGCGGCTCGTGCCGGAAGCCGGCCTGGCCGAGGACTGGGTGGAGGAGGTGCTGCGGCGCGAGCCGCCGGTGACCACCTGGCGCCGGGTCACCGCACGACCGGTGGAACTGGCGGGCACCCGGCTCCCGGCGGGCGCGCAACTGCTGCTCATGCTGATGGGCAGCGGGTCCGACCCGGCCGTGTTCGCGGACCCGGAGCGGATGTGCCCGCATCGGGCGAACGTCCGTCACCACCTGGCGTTCGGCGCCGGGCGCCACCGCTGCCCGGGCGCCTCCCTGGCCCGCACGGAGGCGGCGATCGCACTGCGGGCGGTGGCACGCCGGCTGCCTCAGATCCGGCTCGCGCCGGAAGGGGCACGACCGCAGATGCTCGGCCTGTTGTCCTTCCGGGCGCCCCTCGACGTCATGGTGGAGCGGCAGCCTGGTTGTTGACGCCCCCGGCCGACGGCCGACGGCCGGCGACCGCGCATCGACCGCAGCGGCGAACTCCCGCGCCCACAGGGCGCTTCCGGACCGCACGCGGCGCCCGCGCGCGCCACCGCCCCACACGGTGGCGCGCGCGGGCTGTTCATGGGGAGCCCGCGGACGCGGCCCGGATCGCGTCCCCGGAAGGCCCGGGGTCAGGTGCAGGAGGGGCACACGCCGCGGTAGGTGACCTCGACCTCGGACACCGTGAAGCCGAACCGCTCCTGCGCCGGAAGATCCGCCAGCGGATCGCCGGTCGGATGGACGTCGCGGATGACGCCGCAGCGGGAGCAGACCAAGTGCTGGTGCGGGCGGTGGGCGTTGGGGTCGTACCGCTTGGCGCGCCCGTCGGTGGAGACCTCGAGGACCTCACCGAGCGAGACCAGTTCGCCCAGCGTGTTGTACACGGTCGCCCGGGAGATCTCGGGCAGCCGCTGAGCCGCGCGGGCGTGGACCTCGTCGGCGGTGAGATGGATGTGGTCGCCGTCGAGGACCTCCGCGACCACACGCCGCTGGGAGGTCACCCGCCAGCCGCGCCCTCGCAGCCGTTCCAGCAGGTCACTCATATCGGTTCACCTATTCAGGCTTGGTGGGATACCGGCAGTTTACCGGCAGGTGTCCGGAACCCGATGGGATATGAAACGCGCGAACTTCTTGACCTGGACAGCGTCCATCGTAGGATCGGTTCCGGCATCAGCCAAGGGAGCCGGCACCTCCAGTACGGCAGGAGACTGAGACATGACGGGACCACCGCCGAGCAGCCGCACGGTGCTGTCGGACCGCGGCTGACGGCCTTTCACGTCGTGCCGCCATCAGGCCTTGCCCGCGGGGAACCCGGGGCGCGTGTACGCCTCCTGGGAGCCCCGTCGTCCACCCGGCGCCTTCGCGCGGGCCGGAGACCTTCCGCCGTCCCGCCCGCGAGGGGAGCCGTACGCAGCACCGGACCGCCCGGCGGCCCGGCCTTTTCATGCCGGCAGTCCGGCCCCTCCACAGGGACACATGTGCCCCGACCTTCCGCCGCAGGCACTCACTGAGCACCACGATCCCGCTCCGCCCGAAAGGATTCCCATGTCCGAGAACCCGGATGCAATCGTCACAGACCCGAAGACGGAGGGCCGAGGCGGCGGCTGCCCGGTAGCGCACGAGCGCGCGCCGCATCCGACTCAAGGCGGCGGAAACCGCCAGTGGTGGTCGGAGCGGCTCAACCTGAAGATCCTCGCCAAGAACCCCGCCGTGGCCAACCCCCTCGGCGAGGAGTTCGACTACGCGGCGGCGTTCTCGTCGCTCGACCTCCCAGCCGTGAAGCGGGACATCGCCGAGGTGCTGACCACCTCCCAGGACTGGTGGCCCGCCGACTTCGGCAACTACGGCCCGCTGATGATCCGTATGGCCTGGCACAGCGCGGGCACGTACCGGATCAGTGACGGCCGTGGCGGTGCCGGCGCCGGTCAGCAGCGCTTCGCCCCCCTCAACAGCTGGCCGGACAACGCCAACCTCGACAAGGCCCGCCGACTGCTGTGGCCGGTCAAGAAGAAGTACGGCCGGTCCATCTCGTGGGCCGACCTCATGATCCTGACGGGCAACGTCGCGCTGGAGCAGATGGGCTTCGAGACCTTCGGCTTCGCCGGCGGCCGTGAGGACGTGTGGGAGCCCGAGGAGGACGTGTACTGGGGTCCCGAGACCACCTGGCTCGACGACCGGCGCTACACCGGCGACCGTGAGCTGGAGAACCCCCTCGGCGCGGTCCAGATGGGCCTCATCTACGTCAACCCGGAGGGCCCGGGCGGCAACCCGGACCCGCTCGCCGCGGCCCGTGACATCCGTGAGACGTTCCGCCGGATGGCGATGAACGACGAGGAGACCGTCGCCCTGATAGCGGGCGGTCACACCTTCGGCAAGACCCACGGCGCCGGCCCGGCGGACAACGTCGGCGACGACCCCGAAGCCGCCTCGCTGGAGGAGCAGGGCCTCGGCTGGAAGAACTCCTACGGCACCGGCAAGGGCGGCGACACGATCACCAGCGGTCTCGAGGTGACCTGGACGAACACCCCGACCACCTGGGACAACAGCTTCTTCGAGATCCTCTTCGGCTACGAGTGGGAGCTGACCAAGAGCCCCGCCGGCGCGCACCAGTGGCGGCCCAAGAACGGTGCCGGGGAAGGCACGGTCCCCGACGCGCACGACGCGTCGAAGACCCACGCCCCGCAGATGCTGACGACCGACCTCGCGCTCCGGTTCGACCCGGTCTACGAGCAGATCTCGCGTCGCTTCCTGGAGAACCCCGACCAGTTCGCGGACGCCTTCGCCCGCGCCTGGTTCAAGCTGACCCACCGTGACATGGGCCCGAAGTCGCTGTACCTCGGCCCGGAGGTCCCGGAGGAGACCCTGCTGTGGCAGGACCCGCTGCCGGAGGCCGAGGGCGAGGTCATCGACGCCGAGGACATCGCGACCCTCAAGGCCGAGATCCTCGACTCGGGACTGTCCGTCTCCCAGCTGGTGTCCACCGCGTGGGCGTCGGCCTCGACGTTCCGCGCCAGCGACAAGCGCGGTGGCGCCAACGGCGCCCGCATCCGCCTGGAGCCGCAGCGCACGTGGGAGGTCAACGACCCCGACCAGCTCGCCACCGTGCTGCGAACCCTCGAGGGAATCCAGCAGGAGTTCAACTCCGGCGCCAAGAACGTCTCCCTTGCCGACCTGATCGTGCTCGGTGGCGTCGCGGCCGTCGAGCGGGCCGCCAAGGAGGCCGGCTTCCCGGTGCGGGTTCCCTTCACGCCGGGCCGGGTGGACGCCTCGCAGGAGCAGACCGACGCGGAGTCGTTCGCCGCGCTCGAGCCCACCGCCGACGGGTTCCGCAACTACCTCGGCAAGGGCAACCGCCTGCCGGCCGAGTTCCTGCTGCTCGACAAGGCGAACCTGCTCGGCCTCAGCGCCCCCGAGATGACCGTCCTCGTCGGTGGCCTGCGCGTGCTGGGCGCCAATCACCAGCAGTCGCAGCAAGGCGTCCTCACCACGACGCCCGGGTCCCTGACCAACGACTTCTTCGTCAACCTGCTCGACCTGGGCACGACGTGGAAGGCGACGTCCGAGGACCAGACCGCCTTCGAGGCACGCGACGCCGCCACGGGCGAGGTGAAGTGGACCGGCAGCCGTGCCGACCTCGTCTTCGGCTCCAACTCCGAGCTGCGCGCGCTCGCCGAGGTGTACGCGAGCGACGACGCGAAGGAGAAGTTCGTGGAGGACTTCGTGGCCGCGTGGGACAAGGTGATGAACCTCGACCGGTTCGACATCGCCTGAGTCGATCTCCGCGATCTGACGTGATCATCACGGACTGATCGGTGATGTACGGGCCCGGCCGGTGTCGGCGGGCCCGTACATCCACGGCACGAACGGCCTGCCCCTCCCCCGACCCGGACGCCACCGGCGCCTCCGGTGCGCCGAGCGGCACGCCACAGCGCACCGCTGCGTCCGCGCCCCCGTCCACGACACCCGGGCGCCGCGACCCGGCGTCGGGGCGGACCAGGGTCACACAAGGACCGGGTCACGCACGGACCGGGTCGGGGAAGGACCTGTCGCCGAAGAGGACCCGTCCCGCGGCGGCCCGGCCGAGCGGCGTACGCAGCAGGGTGAACGCCGCGGCGGCCGCGGCCGGGGTGCGTACGTGGGCCAGTCCCCTGCGCAGCATGAGCCGGCCACGGAAGTGGGGGCGCAGAGCCGATCCGTCGTAGTTGCTCATCACGTCCGGCCTCCCGGCCCGCAGCGCGTCGTCGAGGACCTCGGCCGCGAACTCCGCCTGCCGGAGACAGGGATCCAGGCCGCCGGCGGTGAGGGGGGAGACCGCGCCCGCCGCGTCCCCCACAAGAAGCCCGTCGGGGCAGCTGATCCGTCGCAGCAGGCCACCGACAGGGATCAGGCCTCCGCGCCGCTCCACCGCCTCCGGACGCTCGACTCCTGCCAGCCCGGGCGCTGATGCGCCGAACCGCTCCACGGCCCGGCGCAGACCCTCCGGATAGCGGTCCGCATAGCCCGCGACGCCGACATGGGCGTGCCGGCCGTCGTTGACCACCCAGGCCAGGTAGCCGGGGGCGAGCGAGGGGTCGAGCACGCAGTGGAAGGTCGGTGGCTCGTCGCTGCCGGGCACTTCGAAAACCTCCTCGGCGCCCACCAGCAGGTGCTGGTTGCGGTCGAGGCCGAGGTCGCGGGCGACCCTCGAGCGTGCTCCGTCTGCGCCGACGACGAACCGTGCGCGGACCGCCGTCGGGCCGTCACGGCCGACCAGGTGGAAGGTGTCGCCCTGCCGGCCGGCGTAACGCGTGCCGAGCGCTATCCGGACGCCGGCGGCGGCGGCGGAGACGGCCGACGTTTCGTAGAGCGGCGCCATGTCGCCGACCCGGTACTCGTCGCGGCCACTGGTCAGGCTGACCGGGCGGCGGAGGTTCGGCGGGTAGAGCACCACACGCCGGATCGGCGGCCCGAGGCAGTCCGGGGGCAGGGGAAAGTCGTCGAGCGTCTTCCGCACGAAGATTCCCGTGGTGCGGATCGCGCCGGCGAGACCGGCTCGACGCTCGGCCAGGAGCACGTCGTGGCCCTGGCGGGCGAGGAGCGTGGCGGTGTGCAGCCCGGCCAGCCCGGCCCCGACCACCAGTACGTCGGCACTGTCCGTGGCCCGGAGGCGGTGGGAGAAGTCGGCTGTCGTCATGCTCTGCTCCTGGAGGGTCCGTCTCATCAGTTCGCATCGATTCGCCCCGGTCCGATCGGCTCGCATCGGTCCGCGGAAGGCGCGCGGCCGGCAGTGCGAGGACGGCCCCGCCCCCGAGGCGCGCAGCGCAAAGCGCAGGCACCGGCCGGCGTTCGCACCGCCACCCGCAGATCGAATCGCGATGGAAATCTATCGACTTTCGATAGACGCGGCAAGCCCGGACCGCCGCGGGGCGGGATGTGTGCACAGAAGTGCGACGCAGCACTTCACAGGCCGTTCCCCCGACCGCGCCGCCAAGGACAGGCCGAGCAGCGGCGTCGCCCGCAGCGACGTGACACGCCTGAAGACGTCGTCATGCAGCGGGGACCGCCGCGAGCGAACGGGAGAACGCCGGCGCTACCGGGCGGTCTGCGATTCCTTCCGCAGCCGGGCCACGGCCTCCCGGATCGCCGGCAACCGCTCGTAGAGCACCTCGCCGGGGCAGTCCGTGCGGAAGGTGTCGCGATGCCCCGAGATGACGTGGAGTTCGGCCGCCTCGCCCTTCTTGTACGTGCTCTCGTCGTTCGTCGAGACGAGCCGGACCGTGCCGCGGGGGTCGGCCCCCGGCCGGAGCTTCCAGGCGGCGACCTTCACGATCCCCGCCTCGAGCGCGGGCGGGACCGTCGTGCCGGGGCCGAAGGTGCCGAGCGCCGCGATGCCGATGGTGTCGCCGTTGAAGCCCTTGGTGTGCGCGCCCTGTACGGGTCGTCCGACGCCGCCGGCGCGGCCCTCGTAGATGGTTCCGCAGCGGTCCACCACGAAGTTGTAGCCGATGTCGTCCCAGCCGTCGCTCTCGACGTGGTCCCGCTGCATCTCGCGCAGCATGCGCGGGGCGTCGGCGCAGTCGTAGCCGTTCAGATGACCGGTGTGATGGACGAACACCGCGCTCACCGCACCCGTGTAGGTCGCCCGCTCCCTGACCATCCCCTCGTTCGCCCGCCACGCCTTCCGGCTGACGATCGAGGGCTGCGGGACCACCGGACCGACGACGACGGGCTCGGGCCGGACGGGCCGTGACGGGGCGTCCCGCATCACCAGCAGGGCCAGCACCACGACCCCGCTACCCAGGACGATCCGACGGGACCACATGGATCCACCCTGCGCCCCGGCCACCCGCTCCCACAGGTGAGCAAGCCATTCGGGTGACCCCGGCACCGGGGAGCGTCCGGAGCGAAGGCCCGCCGGCACCGACCGGACAGGTCGGTGCCGGCGGGCGACGGGTCAGAGCGCGCCCTGGGTCCAGGGACCGGTGATCGCGAACGTCACGCCCGGGGTCTGGATGTTCACGAACAGCCAGTTTCCGTTCTTCGGTTCGAACACCGAGCCGGCCCACTCCGAGCCCGTGTGGTCGGCCGCCGGGACGTTCTTGCCCGCGGTCCCGCCGCGGAGGTCCACGTTGTTGGCGGCGAAGCGGAAGATCTCACCGTCCGTGGTCAGTCCGTGGACGTACTCGGTGCCGCCGCCGTCCTCGCAGAGCACCAGACCGCCGCGAGGGCTGACGCACATGTTGTCCGGCGCGTTGAGGACCTCGGAGCCCGGTGACGCGAAGAGCACCCTGAACTCGTCGGTGGCCGGGTCGAGTTCGAACACCTGGCCCTGGCGGGCGGGACCACCGTCGGTCGTGATGACGTAGATGCGGTCGTTGCCGTACCACGCGCCCTCGAGGCGGCTGAACACCGCGGCCCCGTTCGCCTGCGCCTGGTGACGCACCGTGTCCAGAACCGGGTCGACGTCGTCCACGGGCACCCAGGAGACGGTGCCGTACGCCTTCTCGCCGTCCGACCGGGTGTCGTACGTCGCCGTTCCGATGCGCAGGGCCTCGAGCCGGCCGCCCTTGGACAGGTCGCCCGGCACGGCGGGGACGAAGCGGTACAGCGACGCGTCGCCCCGGTCCTCGGTCTCGTAGACGTGCCCGGTCGCCGGGTCGACGGCGACGGCCTCGTGGTTGAACCGGCCCATGGCCCTGTAGGGCTCGGGGTTGCCCTTGCCCTCCGAGGCCACTTCGAAGATGTAGCCGTGCCGCTTGCCGGCCGTCGTGGAGAAGGTCTCCTCGCAGGTGAGCCAGGTGTTCCACGGGGTGGGCCCGCCGGCGCAGTTGCGGAGCGTGCCGCCGAGGCTGCCGTAGGACTCCAGCCACCGGCCGGCGTCCGGGTCGAAGACCATGGTGGTGGTCCCGCCGCCGGCCTCCGGGTTGTAGGCCGGGGCGGTGAAGGCCGGCCCGGCGCCGCGCTCGTGGTTGCGGACGAGGTGGACCTTGTCGCCGTGGCGGAAGGCCGCCATGCCGTCGTGCGCGCCGGGTGTGCGCACGCCGTCGTCCATGAGGTCGTTGGTCCAGCCGTACGAGATGTACTCGAACCCCCGCGGCAGCTGCAGCAGTTCCAGGCCGGTCGCCTGGTCCTTGACCGGGCGCAGCGGACCGTACCCGGCGTCGGACCCGAGCTTGACCGGCGCGGCTGCCGCCGTCCGCGCGGCAAGCGCCTGGAAGGGAAGGGAAGCCGCCGCGGCGACGGCTGCCCCGCGCAGGAGGGTGCGTCGTTCGAAACCGGGACCGGTCGGTCTTCCTGCGGACGTGCCTGTCATGGGAGTCCTCTCGATGCAGCGATCCGGGGAGCGGCACCGGTCACCCTAGGAGCGCACGCCGCGCTTTTTCCCGAACGGGAAGTGAGCGTTGGGAGAACCGTTCCTTCCGCCGCCGGGGCTGCCTCCGGGGTGCGCTGTCGGGACTCCCGTCAAGGTCGGCCCGTCAGCACTCGCCCCGCCACTTCACCGTCCCGATCGTGGCGTAGATGATGTTCGCCTTGTACTGCCCGGGACCGGGGTTGTAGTGCAGGCAGATATGGCGGACCGAGGTCGTGTAGCCGTAGCTCAGGTCGATGTGATCGGCCCCGGGGAAGACGTAACCGTTGTTGAACACGGAACCGACGCTGTGGATCTCGCCGGACCAGTCACCGGCGGTCTTCATCAG
Source organism: Streptomyces pristinaespiralis (assembly GCF_001278075.1). Classification (GTDB taxonomy): domain Bacteria; phylum Actinomycetota; class Actinomycetes; order Streptomycetales; family Streptomycetaceae; genus Streptomyces; species Streptomyces pristinaespiralis. The sequence continues at coordinate 789,008 of NZ_CP011340.1, forward strand.
CAGTGTTCCGCGCTGGTCCGGCTCGGAGTAGGCGCAGAAGTATCCCTTCGGGCAGCCGGGCGGGTCGGGTTCGGCGTGGGCCGCCGGAGCGGTGATCATCACACCTGCGAGGGCGCCGGCTCCGGCCAGTGTGCCCAGAACGTGCTTACGCACAGTGGTTGCCTCTCTTGTCGTCACGAATGCTGCGGTGGTCGTGTGTGGTGTCGTGTGTGGTGGTCGTGTGTGGTGGTCAGCAAAGGGGCACGCCGGGCAGCTTGTTGTCCGGTGAGCTCATGTAGATGTTGGTGACGTAGCCGTCGTACAGGGGCAGGTACGCCCACCAGTCGTTCGTGTAGGGCGGCACGGTGACCTGCTGGCCCTGTTTCTGGCAGCCGACGAGCACTTCCACCCCGGCGGGCAGCTTGGTGAGCGGTGTCGTCGTGGTGCTCGCGCCGGCACGGACCTGCACCTGTGCGCCCCAGGTGCCGAACCACGCACCGGCCCGGGGCGTGGCGCCGGGCACGTTCAGCGAACGAACGAGCCGGTCGGTGGCCGTGTACGCGGCGCCGAAGGAGGTGTCCTGCGGGTGCAGGGTGAAGACGGCCACGATCGAACGGTCGTCGGCTCCGAGGGTGCCGGTGGTGTGGAGTGCCGGTCGCGAGAGGTCGACGTCGGCCATCCGGCCGGCCGTCTTGGTCCCGGTCGCCGGGGTTGCGGTCACGGACGGGGCCGCGGACGCGGTCGTCGTCGCGGTCGTGTTGGTGCAGTCGCTCTTGGGACCGAACCCGGACCAGCCCTGCTTCACCGCCCACGGCCGCTCGAACGACGCGGGGATGCCGAAGCGTTGGTCGAAGCCGTCCGTGCCGCACCGGGTCGAGGCACGGAGGTTGCCCATGACGATGTCGCGAAGCGTGGCGGGGGCGCGCTCCAGGATCCAGCGGTACGTCTGCACGGTGTCGGCCGCGGACAGGGCCGTGTATCCCCAGTGCAGGGGGTAGCCGGCGGGCGGGCCTGCCGTGTCGACCAGTCCCAGACGCGAGGACATGCGGTCGATGATGGAGGAGCCACCGTTCAGCGACCAGTAGTGGCGGGCGGCGTCGTCGTTGCTGGCCCGCAGCATCGAATCGAGCCGCGCCCGGTCGTCCGCCGGCAGGCTGTAGGCGGGGCCCCGGTTCCACAGGTGGTCGAGCGCGATGAGCACCTTGACCACCGAGGCGGCACGGAACGGGGTGTGGGCGTTGTGCTGTTCGGTGAAGGAGCCGGTGAGGCGGTCGTAGACGGCGATGCCCGCGCTCACGCCGGGCGGGATCTCGGCCGTGGCCGCCCGCGGGGCGGCCTGCGGGGTCGCGGCGTGCGCGGGTGCCGCTGCCACGGCGAGCAGCGCCGCCGCGAGGACGAACCGTCCCACGGCGCGAGCGAGCCTGCCGCGCATTGTCGTGTGCATCAAGGATCTCCTGGTCGTTGGCGGGCAGGCCGCGCCGGTGCGGCCGGTGTCAGCAGTTGCGGATGGACCAGACGGGCGTCCAGTCCTGGGTACCGACCTGGGGAGGGGTGAAGGCACGGCGCACGTCGCCTCCCTGCCCGTAGAAGTAGGAGGTGACCCCGCCGGTCTGCTTGTTCAGGTAGTAGCCGTTGCCGTGCCAGTCGGACAGCCAGTACCTGTTGCAGTGGTAGAGGAAGAAAATCTTCCACTTGGACACCGTGGGATCCCAGACCTCGACGCAGAGATTCCCGGGGGCGCAGTCGAAGAGTTCGCCGTCCGCCCGGTGAATGAAGTGGGCGGCGGGCGACACCGTCGGGGAGACCGCGGCCTCGGCCCGGGCCGACCGCGTCCCGCCGTCGTGCGGGGCCGGCGGCGCGATCCGGACATCGCCGCTCACGCCGTTGCCCGAGGCGGTCGCCGCCTGGGCCGATCCAGTGGAGACAACGGCCATCAGTGTCCAGGCGAGGACACCGACGATGCCGAGGAAGGAGCGCTTGGAGCGCATGGAACGAACCTCCTGTCAGGCGACGCCGCAGCGGCGCCGACCCGTGTCGCCGTCTGTCGGGGCTTCACGGCAGCCGTCGCGCCGTCGCACCTACCGGACGCGGAACACCGGCGCCGTCCGCGCGGCGCCCTGACCCGCGGTGGTGATGCTTCCTGATCCGTCTCCGCCGGGAGAAGGCCTTTCGGTCCTGACCGAAGCGCCTGGAACGCGGCCTCCCGGCGTGGTCCTCTGTGTGAACGCGAAGCTCGGCCCGAGAACGAGTCGGCCCAACGGGCATGCGCGATACCGGCGGGTGCACGGGTGCCGTAGCGCCGGCAGGGAGTTGCGAGGCACTGCCCACCAAGCGCTCACTTCTCGGACGGCCCGCTCAGGAGGACGTCGCACCTTCCCGGCCCGGCGCGGCCATGACGGCGGCCGCGGCCTCCCGCATGGCCTGTACGCCTGGTCGGAGGCGGCGCTGGGCCGGCCAGCCGAGGGCCGACACGGAAGGGGACAGGTCCACCACGTCGACGTAGCGCACCCCGGGGCGGGGGAAGAAGTCCCGCGCCGCCGCCGGCAGGAAGCACATTCCCTCGCCCCGGGCCACGGACAGGAGCAGCCCTTCCATGTCGGAGACGACAGGGCCGTAGCGCACGCGGGTGCCGTCCGGCCGGGGGTCCACCGCCCAGAAGTCCCACCACACGCGGGGTACTTCCGGGGGGACGTCCACGAAGACCCGGTCGGAGAGGTCGGCGAGGCGGATCCCGGACCGGTCCGCGAGCGGGTCGCCGGCCGCCAGACAGGCGACCCGGGGTTCGACGGCCAGTTCCAGCAGCTCGATGTCCGGCGGCACCGGGGGCCGGAGGAAGGCCACGTCGATGTCGCCGGAGAGCAACTGCGCCAGGTGCTCGCTGAAGTTGAGACTGCGTACCTCGACGGTGATCCCGGGGTGGAGGACGCCGAGCCGCTCGAGGATCGCGCTGGTGTAGGGCATCGCCGCCTCCGCGCCGATGGTGCCGACCACCACGTGCCCGGTGAGCGTGCGGGCCCACTGGCCGGCGCGGACGCGTAACAGGCCCATCGCCTCCACCGTGGCGCGCGCCTCCACCGTCAGCGCGCTGCCCGCGTCGGTGAGACGGACCGTGCGGCTGTCCCTCGCGAACAGGGGCACGCCCAGCCGCCTCTCCAGATCCTGGATCTGGCGGCTCAGCGCCGACTGGGTCATGAACAGCCGCGCCGCCGCCCTGCCGAAGTGCAACTCCTCGCTCAGCGCCAGAAAAAGACGCAGTTGATGGACGCTCGGCTCCGCTGATCCCCCCGACTCGGGCACGGCAGACATCCTCCACCTGCGGCCATAGCGGCCTCTGCATCGATCACGCGCATTTTCTCATCGCTGCCTCCCTGGCAGACGTGATCGCGCCGTGTGACGCTGTGCGTGCCGCTCCGCCGACCGGGCTGACCACCGGACCGCGCGGGGGCGGCCGTGCAGGCGGAACGACGCGGAACCAGGGGGAAGAGTGAAGCAGGACGCGCCTGATCTCTGCCGTGGGCCGTGTGCTGCCCGCCGCCTCTCTGCCGTACGACCGCCTCTTCGTCACCGCAGCCGCGTACGTGACCGTAACGGCCGTGACGACGGGCGGCCCTGACGGGCGGTCCTGACGCCGCCGAGGCCGTACGGGCGCGGGGCGTGAGGGCGCCGGGTGTACGGGTGCCGGGCGCAGAGGCGCCGGACCGTCGCCCCGCACACCGGCCCCGGGCCGCCTGCGAGGCAGGTGCGATCGCCGGAACCGGAGACGACACCCCGCCACGGTGACGGCTCGGCCGGTACCCGACCGCACCGCCGCCCCATCCGCGCTCCGGACTCCCGCGCTGCCGGCTGCCGGACTCCCGGCCTCCGTCCGTTCCTGGGTCCTCGGCCGGTGCCGAGGCCCGGCGGAAAAGCCCGGCGGCTGGCTCCGGCGGCTGGCTCCGGCGCCGAGGCCGGGGGCCTTCCACCGGCCCGGAGCAGGCGCCCCGGGCCCTGACACGCACGAGGCGGTGACGGCGACCGGCCACGGCGGGCCGGGGCGGGCACGTCACGTAGCGGTCCGCCGGGCCCGCTCTCCGACCGGGACGCGGACCACGTCCCGCCGCGGCCGGACCGCGATGTGCGGTCGCGGAAAGAAGTGACCGGAAAACGTGTCCAGTACGAACGACACGCAGGGGAAGACATGGTGCTGCGCATTCATCTCACGGCCAGGGACCTGGCCCGCGTCCATCTCGCCAGGGAACCGGACCCGGTCTGGGAGACCCTGCTCGGCCTGCACCAGCTGACGACACCACGGCGCGGCCTGCCCGTCTTCGCCCCCTGGCGGCGCAGCGCCCGCGCCAGGCTTGCGGAGGAACACCTCGCGGGCCCGGTCAGGATGCTCTCCACCCTGGCCCCCGCCTCTGCCGGCTACTGGCCCGACTTCCTCACTCCCGATGCCTCGGCCGACGGCCTGGGAGCAGCGATCGAGGCATTGCACGCCACCCCCGGACAGCAGGTGCGCCAGGAGATGCACCGACTGGCCGACAGCTATCCGCTCCCCCAATGGGCCCGCGCTCTGGCCGGCGGCGAACGGCACCGGATGGAGGAGGTCGCGACGGCGTTCCGGCTCGTGCACCGCGCGGTCATCGCCCCCGGCTGGACGGGGGCGGCCATGACCACCGAGGCCGACCGGGCCATGCGGACACGCGTCCTGCGCGACCGCGGCGTCCACGGACTGCTGGACTCCTTCCGCCCCCTGATGGACTGGCGGCCGCCCGTACTGCACGTGCGTTATCCGGAGGACCGTGACCTGCACCTGGGCGGACGAGGCCTGCGGCTGATCCCCTCCCACTTCTGCTGGCACACGCCCATCGCCCTGGCCGACCCCGCCCTGCCCCAGGTCCTCGCCTACCCCGTGGCCCATCCCCCGTCCTGGGCCCCGGCGGTCACCCGCGACCGTCACCCCAAGGCTCTGGCCGCTCTGCTGGGCCGTACCCGCGCCCGCGTGCTGGCGGCCCTCGACACCACCGCGACCACCGGGGAGCTCGCCCAACGCCTGAAGATCTCCGCTTCCTCGGCGAGCGAACACATCACGGCCCTGCGAGAGGCCAACCTCGCGCACAGCCAACGGGCCCGCGCCCAGGTGATCCACACCCTCACCCCGTTGGGCACCGCGCTCCTCCACGGCGAACTCCCGCCCCACCCGGTGACCGACTGAGGCCGCGGGCCGCCACGGCGCCGGAGCGCGGGCCGTCAGCGGCGTACGACGAGCACCGCCGCGATGTCGTCGTCGAAACCACGGCCGCTGTGACGGACGAGGTCCTCACGCAGGAGCGTGGTCATGCGGTCCGCGGGTTCACCGATCCAGGCCCGCATCCGCTCCTCGAGCGGGTAGAAGGTCCCCGTGTCGTCACGGGTCTCGCTCACGCCGTCCGTGAACATCAACAGCCGGTCCCCCGGCTCGAAGGGCAGTTGCTGGACGTCGAAGTCAGCGTCCCCGAGCCCGAACAGGTCCCCCTGCCGCCCGAAGAGATTGACGGGGGGCGACGGAGAGGGCAGGTCCGCCGTCTCCAGGACACCCTGATGCTGGACGATCGGTGCCGGATGGCCGCAGCTGACGAGCCGGACGACCGGTTCGTCGTCGGGGATCTCGGCGAGCAGTACGGTCGCGAACCGGCTGGCCACGTCCGAGTCCTGCGTCCGCTCCACATAGCGGGCCATGCTGAATTCCAGCCGCTCGGCCACAGCGGGGAGGTCCGGGGCCGTATAGGCGGACTCGCGGAACGAGCCGAGGAGGATGGATGCCGTCTCCAGCGCGCCGAGGCCCTTTCCCTGGACGTCACCCAGCATGATCCGTACCGCGCCGCGTGCTTCGAGCGCCTTGTAGAAGTCCCCGCCGACATGCGCTCCCGCGGCCGACGCCTCGTAGAGAAGGTGGAGGTCGACGGAGCCCAGGTGTGACGGCATCGGCCGTTGCAGGGCGGACTGCGCGGCTTCGGCCACGGAGTGCATCTGGCGGAGCTCCAGCTCACGGTTCTGCCGGAGACGGCTCGACCAGACGGCGGCAACCGTCACGGCCAGGAGCACCGTCTCGTTGATCAGCACGCCGGGGACGTCCTCAGCCCGCCGCGCGGCCAGGCCGGCGGAGGTCGCCATGGACAGCAGCCCCACGCCCGCGGTGACACGGCTCCCCCAGGTCACGGCCGCCAGTGCCGGTGCCGCGAAGAGCACACGGTCGAAGGGTTCACGGTCGGAAGTGAGCGAATCGGCCACGACGGAGAGTGCGATCACCAGGAACGGGAGAAGGCGGCCGATGAGGTATCCGGCATCCGCCTTCCACGACAGTTCGTCCAGGACAGTGCTGTGTTCACGCATCTGTTCATGCATGGACCGTTCGGCGCGGAAAGCATCTGGGACTACGCCGTTCGAGGGCGGGCGGCACTACCATGTCACCCGTTCCAGCGGTCGCGACGAGCGGCCGACCGCTCCTGCGGGTGATTGTCGTCCCGGCTGCGGGAGCCCACCACGACGAGCCGGCCCGCCCCAGCAGCCCACCGCCGCCCCATAAAGGGATGAAACCTGACATAACCAAGGTTTTGGCACGCGACCCTCCTGTGTCTCCCGTCTGCCGTCCGGCCCATACTGGAGCTGCCCGCGACCCCCTGACAGAACGACTCCATGCCGAAGACCAGTACCTCCTCGACCACCGCCCCCGACACGACGTGGCTGGGGCACGGGCGCCACCTCGGACCGACGCCCGAGCAGGACGTCCGGCGCAACCTCATCGCGCTCAAGGCCGCCGGGGTCATCGACGACTTCCTCGACCTCGCCCCCGCCGACGCGTCCGTCGCCTCCGATGCCTTCGCAACCGGTGGGGGCGGCCTGCCCCACGCACCCGGCGCCGACGAGAGCGCCGCCGAGCCGGACCCCTCCGCACGCCGCCTCTTCGAGGCCCGCTGGCGCGTGGACGGCGATGTGACCGTGCGCGCCCAGCTGACGTGCTTCGACTCCCACGGCAGGCAACGTGACGGCGAGGCGGTCGGCTGGGTGCTGGCCGCCAAGGCGGAACGAACCTGGGACCAGCGGTGGCCCTCCCCCGCCGCGATGTTCTGGCCCGACAGCGGCCGCGTCGACTGGGACCACGACACCGTCCCCGGCCTGCGGCTGCGGACCACCAATCGACTGCCGGACGACGACAAGGAGATCCGCCGCCTCCTCAAGGACTGCAGCCGCGTCAGCTGGAACATTCACGTCGTCGTCCATGAGGCGATGACCCCCGACGCGCGCGGCCGCCGGCCGCTGACGCCCTTTCTGCCGTCGAGCCTGCACCACCGGGTGGTCGAGCACCGGGCCTCGCCGGAACAGTTCCGACTCGTCAATTGGGCGATGAGGGACCTGCACGTACGGGTACCCCGGGGCGGGGCGGTGGTCCTGCCCTCGGCATCGGCGGGCCAGGAGTACGACGCGGAACGATTCTCCGTCCGCAGTGTCTTCCTGGACGGCTCGGAGCCGACGGAACTCGTCGAGAAGGTCACCGCCTTCGCCGAACTGCCGAGGACCTTGACCGCCGACGCGGAGCAGGCGCTCGACAGCCTGCGCCGCCGGTGGCATCTGCTCACCATGGAGGAGGAGTTGGCCCACACCCGCCGGCTCGTCACCAAGTACGCGGAGGCACTCGAGGCCATGACCAGGTCCCGGGACCTGTACCGGGAGGCAGCCGAACTCGCGCAGGCCGCGCTGGCCGAGGTGACCGGATCGGGCGGCGTGCCGCGTCCCGCCTCGGAGGACGCGGCCGCCAAAGCGGCGGGCTCCCCGCGCAACACCTTGATCAAGGCTCTGGGGCGCTTCAAGGACACGTCGAGGCAGCACCCCCAGAAGTAGCGGCCCGCCCCCGTCCGGCTCCGCACTTCCGGCCTCCTGCTCGGGCGGCAGGAGGCCGGACGGCCACGCCTGCCGTTCCGTCCTTGCGTCCGACGTCCCTCCGTGGGAACAGTGCCCTCGGGCCGGCGCGCATCAGGCGCAACACCGGGGCGGCACCGTGCCCACCCGCGCCGCCTCGTTCCGCCGCCGCGCCGCCGGCCTGGTCGATCATCCAGTACCTCTGCGGAGCCGAAGCTAGTCTTGGTGCGCCGTAGTGATGTTCACCGGGGAGGGAGCCGACAGCGGTGCAGCCTCTGCAAGGACAGGACCCTGACCGCATCGCGGGTTACCGGCTCCTCGGGAGACTGGGCGAAGGCGGCATGGGCGTGGTCTACCTGGCCCGCTCCCCGCGTGGCCGGACGGTGGCTGTGAAGACCATCCGCGCCGAACTCGCGGCAACACCGGACTTTCGGCTCCGGTTCGCCAAGGAGACCGCCCTCGCCCGGCAGGTCGGCGGGGAGTGGACGGCAGCCGTGCTGGACGCCGACCCCGACGCGGAACTCCCCTGGGTCGCCACCGCGTACGTTGCCGGGCCGACCCTGCACCAGCTGGTGGCCGAGCAGCACGGGCCGCTGCCCGAGCACTCGGTACGCCGTCTGGCCTCCGGCCTGTGCCAGGCCCTCGGCCACATCCACGCCGCCGGGCTCGTCCACCGGGACCTGAAACCGTCGAACGTCATGGTCACCATCGAGGGGCCCAAGGTGATCGACTTCGGGATCGCCCGCGCCCTGGGCTCCTCCCCGACCGAGGGCCTGACGTCCACCGGAGTGGTGGTCGGCTCACCCGGCTTCATGTCGCCCGAACAGATCCGGGGCGAGCGACTGACCGGGGCGAGCGACATCTTCTCCCTGGGCACGGTGCTGGCCTTCGCCGCTTCCGGCAGGCTGCCGTTCGACGCGGCCGAGGGCCGGTTGCATGCCCTGATGTACCGAGTGGTGCACGAACCGCCGGACCTCACCGGCGTACCCGGTCCGCTACTGGGACTGATCAAAGAGTGTTTGGCCAAGGACCCGGCCGACCGGCCGACCCTGAGCGAGTTGCGGGACAGGGAAGAGACGCAATACCGCTCGCCGACACCGTGGCTGCCGCCGGCGGTCCTGGCCCGGCTGGGCCAGGAAGCGGTGCGGCTTCTCGACCAGGAGGATCCGCGCACCCGGGTGGCCCCCGGCGCTCAGGCGGATGCCGAGGCGATGGCCGAAGCCCCGACCATCCGGGGAAGGCCGCCCACGGCCCCGCTCACCGAGCCCTCCGCCGACCCCGTGGTCCGCGCCGATGCCGGTCAGGCACGTGTGCCCAGGCCGCGACTTGCCGAAGAGCGCCGCCGCGCCGGCGGCCACCAGGACCCGGCCGACGGATACCGGACCGCTGTCTACTGGCTCCTTGCGCTCGTCGCCCTGACCTCCGCGCTCACCGCCGTCCATCTGCTCGTCATCACCTCCGGCCACCTGTACGACGACCCTCTCCCGCACGCGGACGACCTCTTTTCGGCGATGTTCTTCGTGGATGAATGGAGCCACCGGGTCACTCACCTCTTGTGGAACGCCCAGCTCCTTTTCGGGGCGGCCCTGTCGGTGTGCTGGCTCGTGTGGTTCGCCCGTGTACGCGCCACCGCCGAGGAGTTCACGCCCGGACGGCTTCGGTACCGCCCCTCCATGGCAGTCGTCGGCTGGCTTCTCCCCATCGCGAATCTCTTCCTCCCCAAGCAGATCGCCGACGACGTCTGGCACGCGTCCAGCCCCGGTCACAGCCCCGCACCAGCCCGTGCACTGAACGCCTGGTGGGCGCTGTGGCTGCCCACCTTCCTGCTCTGGCCGCTCTTTTGGACCCCATGGACAGAGCTGCTCAGGGAGCGGACCGAATTCTCCGACGACGGGAATCTGACCCGCCTCTACGCGTACGAGTTCCTGCCGGGAGCGTGGATCAACCTCGTCCTGCACGTGCTCGTTGTGCCGACAGCAGTCGCCGCCGCACTCTTCGTCCGCCGGCTGACCGCCATGCAGGCCGCCGAACTCGACAACTGACACGCTTCGGCCTGGCTGGCCTGGCCGGCCCGTTGGCCGTTCTCGACGGCCCTGCCGACCCGCCCAGCCGCACGACCCCTCCGGGTCACATCACATGCGGCACGGTCGTCGTCGACCGCGACCGGCAACCCGGGGCGCAGGTCCGGCTGGACCTGCGGTTGCCACCCGGTTCTCGCATGGCAGGACGCCGATCACCTCGCGGAACGCGCGGTTCGGACCCTAGATTTCGATCACTGCTCTCGGGTCCGCCCAGATTGAGCGGAGTTCGGCGATGTCGTTCAGCGGAGAGTGCTTCATGACCTCGACGATCCCGGCGACGCAAGCCTGCACGGTCTCCGGGTCGCGGTCCTCGATCGCCCTGTCGAGTCGAGCGAGGAAGCCTCGGTGCAGTTCGCGACGCTCGCCGAAAACCCGGTCCAGGTAGTCCTGGAGTCCCTGGCTCGCGGCGTTGATTCTGGCGACCTCCTTGTCCCGGTCCGCGGCGATCCGGGCGCGTTCCGTCATGCTGGCGTCAATACCTTTGGCGACGTCGATGATCGCCATGAGGTACTGGGCGGCATCCGCGGTGGTGGCCACACGGCCGACCGTTTCGACGACGGTACGCACACGGGCGTCAGACATTGGTGGACTCCGGGTTGTAGTCGCGGTACTTGACCACGAGGGATTCGCCGCTCGGGTCGAGCGTCAGATCTGGATTCATCACAGGTGCTTCGGCGAGTTCCACGACGCCCTTCACCAGCTGAAGCGCCGTATGGAGCCGATGTGCATGGTCATCGCTGCCGAGGTCGAACCCGCCCGGCGCGCGCTCAGTCTCTTCCAGGCGGTCGAGCGCGTCACCGGCCCGCCGAACCATTCCGGCCAGCACGGCCATCAACTCGGTGATCCGGCTGTCCACGCCTTGAAGGAGCACCGAGCTCCGGTGGAAAGTGGCGACTGCCTTCTTGACATCCGCGTCGAACTTCGCGACAGCCTTGTCCTCGTCGGCCTTCTGCTTGATCAACGACCCGACGGTCAACGCGACCGCCGGTACCGCCGTGATGATGCCGAGCCGACGAACGCCTGCTGCGACGCCTCCGCCTCCAGCGGCCTTCGTGCCGCCTCCGATGACCGCCAGGGTCGCATTTCTCTTCGCTGCACCGGTCAGCGTGTTGATCGCAGTACCGGTGGACGCCGTGGCGACCTTCGCGACAGTTGCATAGGCGGCACCACTCAGTCCGATTCCGGCGGCTGCCGACGCGATGCCCCTCATCGCGGTCGCGGTCCCGCTGGGGCCGGAGACCTCGGGCGGCGTATCGACTTCACGATGCGCCGGCGCCTCTCCGCCTTCGATGACTTGGCGTCCACGCGTCCGTAGCTGCCGCTCGTTGCGTTCAGCGAAGGCCCGCATTCGAGGTGTCACGACATCGAGAGCGGACCGTTGCCGAATTCCCAGGCATCTCAACTGCGCGATGGTGGAGTCGGCGACGCCTCGGTGCTTCGCGTGCTCGGCATCGTGGTGAGCCCGGAGGTCTGCGATCTTCTTCTTCGCCCGTTCCGTGATGACCTTCTTCCCCATCGCGCCGACGACCGACGTGCCGGCGGCGACGGCCACGGGGATCACCGGGAACTGCATTGTGGCCTCCGAGTGATGTACGCAGCGACGGGCTCCAGGTCGTTCACGGGCGCGCTGCCGTCTGAGTGATGGTCAAAAAGAAAGAGTGCACGTCTGGTTGGCCTCGTCCGGAATCCTGGCGGCGACTGCCGCCCCCTTGATCACGGCTTCCTTAGGGAAACCGCACCCGGCTCAGGCGCGACCGTAGATCCGGTCACGCCTCTCGCCAGGCCCTTGCCTCCTCTGCCATCGCTGCGCGAGCCGCCTTGACCCTGCGGTCACCCAGGCTTCCCATCTTGGCCAGGTTGAGAGGCGGCCGTAGCGCATCGAGCATGGCAGTCTCGACCTCATCGAGGACCACACCGTCAGGCCTCACCCACACCGAGAGCCGCAGCCTCGCGTGCATCCATTCCGTCAGCCGCTCATCACCGCTGCTCTCCAGAGAGTAGTTGGCGCTGCCGTCGGGCCGGGCGGGGTTGCGGGGCACCGCTCGTAGTCCAAGTGGTTCCCGCAGGAGCGCCGCCAGCGTCCGTCGCAGGGTGGAGGAGCCGGTCCTGCCCGTGGCGAAGTGTGTACGCAGGTCGCGCCCTACCAAGCTGCGCTCTGCCTTTCCCACGTAGAGGGGACGGTCAGCCGCGCCTACTGCGAGGGCTTCGACCGCCGACAGGTCACCATGGACGGCGTAGAGGCCCGCCTCGTTCGGCACCACCTCAAGGGCTTCCCTCGCGGTGTGCCGCGGGCCATCGGCCAAGGCGGCGAGAGCGGCACACACCATGGCTTCGTCCACGGCTACAAGCTTAGGGCTCGGGTACGACAGATCAACCGCTCCGAGCCGCGCGATCAAGCGGTGTACCCCTTGCAATCACACCGTGGAGCTCACGCCGCGGGCAGCAGGCCGCGGACGCGGTTCAGTGCCCACGCGTCGGCGGCACAGACATGCTCTGCCAGGAGGCCGACGCGCGGGGCGAGCGTGTCGGCAGGCTCGCGGCACGGGCGGAGGCGAAAACGGGCCGGGCCGCTCCGGGAGGAACACTGTCCTCCGTCCATCTCCTCTCCCATACTGGGCCGATGGCAGGCGGCGGGACATGAACACGGAGACCGGGCCACCGGCGCCCGCTCCTCGGCGCCGTGAACTGGACGTGCTGCGCGCCCTGATCGTGCTCGGCCTGGTCTTCTTCCATGCCGCCCTCGTCTTCGCCCCGGACGACGACTTCTACGTCAAGAACGCTGAGACGGCCGGCGCCGTCACGGTGCTGGCGGGGTTCGGCGTGGTGTGGGCGATGCCCATGCTGTTCCTCGTCGCCGGCCTCGGCACCCGGCATTCGATCCGCCGCCGTGGCCCCCGCAGCTTCGCCCGTGAACGTCTGCTGCGCCTGGGTGTCCCCCTGGTCTTCGCGTCGCTCGCCCTCAATCCCCTCCCGCAGTGGCTGCGACTTCGGGCGGCGGACCCGGGGTACGACGAGTCGTACTGGCGTTTCTGGCCCCGCTTCCTCAACGTCCGCCTGGATCCCGGGGACTTCCCCTTCATACTCGACGGCCGCTACTTCGAGACCGGCCACCTGTGGTTCGTCGTGCTCCTCCTCGCCTTCTGTCTGCTCCTCGTACCGGTCGCGGGGGTGGTCGCGGCCGCCGGCGAGCGCGCGGTGGCGGCGATGACACGCAGGTCCGGGCTCCTCCTGCTGCCTGCGGTGCCGTCGGCCCTGATCAACACACTGCTGGGCATGGAGGAGGACTTCGCGGGCTGGAACCGCTGGGCCTACCTGCTGTTCTTCCTCTGCGGCTACGCGCTGGCCGACGACGTCCGGATCCGCGCCGCCCTGCGCCGCCGTGCCGTGCCGGTCGGCGTGCTCGGGCTCGCCCTGTTCGCCGCGTCCGCACCCGGGTTCGTGGCGGGGGACGACCCGTTCACCGCGTGGAGTCCGTTCGCGCTGGTCACCCGGGCCCTGTTCGGGGCTGCCGGGTGGTGCTGGGTGGTGGCGATCCTCGGGTGGCTGGACAGGCCCCGTGACCGCGGACCTTCCTCGGGCGGCGGTGGACGGGTGTGGGCGTATCTCACCGTCGCCGCACTGCCGTTGTACGTGTTGCACCAGCCCGTCGTGGTCGCCTTCGCTTACGCGGTCGTCGGACGGTCCGCGCCGATCCTGGTCAAGTACGCACTGATCGTGACCGGTTCACTGGCGGTGATCCTCCTCGTGTACGAGTACGCGGTGCGCAGGACGAGGCTGACGCGGTTCCTGTTCGGCATGCGCCCCGATCCGGAACCCGAGCCCGGCACAACCGCCGTCACCGCCCGGTGAGTTCCACGGGCGCGGACCCGGAAGGGGCCGCTACAGCCAGCCGTTGCGGCGGAAGCCCCGGTGGATGACGAAGCAGGCCAGGGTGATGACGCCCAGCGTCAGGGGGTACCCGTACACCCACCGCAGCTCGGGCATGTGCTCGAAGTTCATTCCGTACACGCCGCAGACCATGGTCGGTACGGCGACGATCGCCGCCCACGCCGTGATCTTGCGCATGTCCTCGTTCTGCGCCACGGTCACTTGCGCGAGGTGCGCCTGGAGGATCGAGTCGAGCAGGGCGTCATAGGCGCCGATCTGTTCGGTCACCCGCGCCTGGTGGTCGGCCACGTCCCGGAAGTACGCCCGTATGTCGGGATCGACCGGCGGCAGGGAGCGGGTCGCCAGCGCCTGCAGGGGGCGGTCCAACGGGGCGACGGCGCGCCTGAGTTCCAGGAGCTCCCGCTTGAGCTGATAGATCCGGCCCGCCTCGCTCCGGGCCCGGGCAGCGTGTTCGCTGAAGACCGCGGTCTCGACCTGGTCGATGTCGTCCTGCATCGCGTCGGCGACGGCGAGGAAGTCGTCGACCACGTGGTCGGCGATGGCGTGCAACACCGAGGACGGTCCCGTGGCCAACAGCTCCGGGTTCCGTTCCAGTCCCTCCCTGAGCGGTCCGAGGGATCCGTGACGGCCGTGCCGGATGGTGATCACGAACTGGTGCCCGGTGAAGACCATGAGCTCGCCGGTGTCCACCACTTCACTGGTGGCGGTGAGTTCCTGGTGTTCGACGTAACGGCAGGTCTTGAAGACGGCGAAGAGCGTTTCGTCGTACGCCTCGAGTTTGGGCCGCTGGTGCGCGTGCACGGCGTCCTCGACCGCCAGTGGGTGAAGTTCGAACAGCTCGGCGATCCTGGCGAACTCCTCCGCCGACGGTTCGTGCAGACCCAGCCAGACGAAGCCCCGCCCGGACTTTTGGACCCGCTGCATGGCCTCGTCCACCGGGCAGGCCCCGGACTGCCGTACGCCGTCTTCGTAGACGACGCAGTTGACCACCGTGTTGCCCAGTGGGGAGCGGGACGGGTGGCTCAGGTCCACGGTCCTGCGTTTTGCGCCGCGCACCGCGCGGCGAATGTTACGGATCACCGGCACGGCATGGCTCCTTCGAACGACCGGCGGCAAGTGTGCCACTGGCCGTGCGTCCCATGACGGTCGGGAGGGCCGGCACGGTTCCAGGCACCCGGCGCCCACCGCAGCCGCCACGCAGGCACCTGGGCACGCAGGCGATGAGGGGGGTCGTATCAGGAGGCAAGGCGGTGATCGTGCCTGTGGGGGCGCGGTGTCAGGCCCGCGCCCCCACAGGCCGCTGTGTGGCCGCCTCTAGGCGGCGGTGGTGACGCGCCTCACCGCTTCGCGTGTGAGCGTGCGGTGGTGCGGTGCGACGTCGAGGGCCCGGTGGAGCGTGAGTCCTTCGATGAGTGCGTCGAGTTGGCGGGCGGTGTCGGGGTCGAAGTGCCGCTCGAGGAGATGACGGCTGCGGAGCATCCACGCCCGGGTCAGTTCCCGGTAGTCCGGGCGTCGCGCGGCCAGGGTGTAGAGCTCCTGGGTGAGGACCAGGTCGCGTTGCGGCCCCTCGGAGAGCGTGTGGATGAGGTCGGTGACGGCCTCACACGCCTGCTCGGGGCCGTCGACGCGACCCAGGTGCTGCTCGAAGAGGGCGACGATGTGGTCGGCGAAGCGGGTGAAGGCTTCGCGGAGCAGGTCGTCGATGCCGGTGAAGTGGTAGGTCATCGAGCCGAGGGGTACGCCCGCGCGGGCGGCGATCCTGCGATGGGACACGCCTGCGATGCCCTCGTCGGCGATGTGGTCGAGGGTGGCGGCGAGGATCCGCTCACGCCGCTGCGGGTCGGTGTGTCCGGTGGCCATGGGTGTCGTGTCTCAGATGTCGCGGATCGGCCGGGCGGGGTTGCCCACGGCGACGACGTCGGCGGGGATGTCCCTGGTGACCACGGAGCCGGCGCCGATGACGCTGTTGTCGCCGATGGTCACGCCGGGGCAGACGATGACGCCTCCGCCGAGCCAGACGTTGTTCCCGATGGTGATGGGCAGGGCGGCCTCCAGCTTGTCGCGTCGGGGCTGGGGCTCCACCGGGTGGGTGGGGGTGAGGAGTTGGACGTTCGGGCCGATCTGGCAGTCCTCGCCGATGGTGATCCGGGCGACGTCGAGGGCGGTCAGGTTGTAGTTGACGAAGGTGCGGGCCCCGATGGTGATGTTGCTGCCGTAGTCGACGTACAGCGGCGGGCGCACCTCGACGCCCTCGCCCACGGAGGCGAGCAGTTCCTCGAGGATCGGCCGGGCCTTCACCG
Source organism: Streptomyces pristinaespiralis (assembly GCF_001278075.1). Taxonomy (GTDB): domain Bacteria; phylum Actinomycetota; class Actinomycetes; order Streptomycetales; family Streptomycetaceae; genus Streptomyces; species Streptomyces pristinaespiralis. The sequence goes on from NZ_CP011340.1 coordinate 805,131, forward strand.
GGTCCTCGAGGCAGGCGGCCTGGTAGCGGGCTGCGAGTCGCATGGCGTTCTGCACCCTGTGGGCGATCGCGGGGTCGTCGGCGATGTAGAGGTCGCCCGCGAGCATGCGTTCCAGGTTGGTGCGCGGATCGTCAGCAAAATACGTCGACATGTGTACGACCGTACACTCCGGAAGGTACGTTCGTACACTCCTCCTCCGACCTCAGCGGTCCCGGCACCGGCGCACCGGCTCGGCCGGGTGCAGCACCCCGTCCCGCCATGACAGGTCGACCGCCGCGGCGCGGTCCGCGGCCCGGTTCACGTGTTCCCCCTGGCCAGGTCCCGGTCCGACTCTTCGAGGTCGCTCTCGCGGACCACGTGCATGGCGGCCTCCTCGGCGCCGGCCGCACCCGCGTCGATGCCCACGTCGGAGGCGAAGAGTTCCTTGTCGGTGTCCGGGTGGGCGCCCTCGTCCGGCGCGACGAGCCGTCCCGCCCGTTCGGTCCCCGCCTCGGGATCGATCGGTTCCCCTTCGCCGCCGGGCAGGTCGCCGATGCCGTCCGACTCGTCCTCTCCGGTGTCGGGCAGTTCTTGGGCCAGCCGCTGGTCGAGGGTCTCGCCGTCGTGCTGCTCCGCCGCGGTGGTCCCTGTCCTGTTCACCCCGAGCGGCCTCTCGGGCGGCGAATAGCCCTCGTCGAGGATGTCGTCGTAGCTCCGGTCGCCCACCGTGTTCTGGAGGTCCAGGGGTGCGGCGTCCTCTTGCTCCTCGTTGCTGCCCGTCGGCTGATAGACATCGTCCGCCATGCTGCCCTCGGTCATCATGAACGCCTCCGTTCTCCACTGGCGGCCCCGCTCCGTGCGGCGCATACCGCCCCGCCGGGGCCGGCCGTGCATCCCGACCGGATCGGTCTCTTCCTGTCTTCTGCGACCGCCCGGAGGCGCCGGGCGGTCACGGCTTCGGGCGGTCGGCCCGTCTCCCCGCCCTGGAGCCGGCGTAGGCGGCCTCCCTCAGCTTGCCGAGCCTGCCGGTCGGGTGCAGATGCGGCAGGCGGTTCAGATAGGGGTCGTACGAGACGGTGTCCTCGGCCGGAAGGTCGTGGGGCGGCCCCGTGGTGAGCGTGCCCAAGGCGCGCCACGCCTGCCCCGGCTGCGCCGCGCACAGGTGGAAGGTGACCGGGCCTGCCTGAAGCGTCCTGTGCAGACCTGCGAGGTCGCTGGGCGCGAAGGGTGAGGTCACCACCGGATGTGCGGCCAGAGTGCCCTCGCGGTCACCGATGCGGTACGGGAGCAGCGTGGAGTAGGGGCCGGCGAGTGCGTCGAGCCGGGGCCTGGGCAGATGCCTGGTCCGCGGTCCGCTGCCGCTGCTGGTCAGCAGCAGGTCCAGGGGGCGGTCGGGACCTCCGGCGTCGGCCACGCGCACGGCGAGACCCAGGGCGTCCGGCAGCCGTCCGGGCAGGCCCGCTGCGCGTGACCACCGCAGCCGCACCTGGTGGACGCCCGGGTCGTCGAGCCACGGCTCGCCCCAAGGGGGACCGGCCGGCTGTATCTCGAGGACGCCGTTGCAGCTGACCCCGAAGGGGTGCAGAGCGGGCGCGTGGCGCCGCCGCGCGATGCCCCGCGCCGCCCGCGCGGCGAGCCTGACGCCGACGGGCAGCTTCGTCCCCGCCCCGGACGTGTGACGGGTCGACGTATGACGGGTCGGGATGCGACCGGTCGGGGTGTGACTGGTCAACGGCGATCTGCTCCTTCCGCGAGGGGGCGCACACCGTCGCGAGTGCCCCCGCCGGGCGGCGCGAACCCTGTGCCGGCCCTCGTACCCGTGAGGCGGCCTCGGGCGCCGACGCGCCGTCTACGCCCCGAGGGCATTCACGCGGGGCTGCGCGCCGACGTCGGTATGACGGCCCCGGTCGCCGGGCGGCGTGGCGCTGCCCGGCGCCCGGGACCCGGACCGGCACGGGCAGCCGGCGCGTCGGCGACGGCTCCGGTGGTGCAGGCACAGACGGCCTTGTGCGGAGGGCCACCGCCGGCTCCCCGCGCGGGCAGGTGCCGGGCGGAGCGCCGACCCCGGTGGCTTCTCCAGGATCTGGTCGCCATCGCCCGGCTGCCCTGAGTCGGGTGCCCGATCGCTCAGACCGTGCTCACAGCTTGTTGGGCTCCGCGTTCCTGGCCGGGTCGGTCAGTTCGACGCCCGCCGGGATGAACCCGCTCTGCCCCTTCGCGGCCAGGCTCTTCAGGTGCTGCTGGTACCGCTCGGGGGAGACGATCTTGACGTTGAAGAGCATCCGGGCATGGTCGACACCGCAGAGCTCGGCGCACTTGCCCCGGTAGGTGCCCTCCCTGCTGGGCGTCACCTCGAAGGCGTTGACGTTGTGGCCGGGGAAGACGTCCTGCTTGAACAGGAAGGGCACGACCCAGAACGAGTGGATGACGTCCCGGGAGGAGAGGATGAAGCGGACCTTCTCCCCCTTGGGCAGCCACAGCGTCGGGCCGGGATTGCCGTTCTGCGGATTCCGTGTGCCGGGGACACCCGCGTCGTAGACACCCTCGGCCCCCGCAGGGAAGTCCTGACGGAACCGGTCAGGGTACGTACCCAGCAAGGGGTCCCCCAGGGCGTTGCCCGTGCCGGCATTGCCGTCGACGTTCTCGATGTAGTTGAAACCCCAGCTCCACTGGTAGCCCACCACACCGATGGTGTGCGCCGGCTTCTGGGAGAGCTCCAGGAGCTTCGACTCGTCCCGCGCCGTGAAGTAGAAGAACACCGACACGATGATGATCGGGACCACGGTGTACAACGCCTCGATCGGCATGTTGTACCGGGTCTGCGGAGGGATGTCGACCTTCGTACGGCTGCGCCGGAAGCAGATGACGCTCCACACGATCAGCCCCCACACCAGCACGCCGGTGGCGAGCGCGGCCGCCCACGAGCCCTGCCAGAGGGAGAGGATCCGCGGCGCTTCCTCCGTCACCGGGGTGGGCATACCAAGCCGCGGGAAGTCCTCCCAGTTGTACGAGCAACCGGAAGCGGTACCCAGGATCAGTCCCGCGACGAGAACCCGCGGCAGCTGTCGCCGCATCGGTGGCCGGGACGGGCGGTTGGAGCCGTACGCACTCACGGAGCTCCTCCAGAAGGTCGTGCCGGCCAACCGCGGCAGCCGGCGTGCCGGCCGGGCGCCGACCCTCGGGCAGGCAGAGAGGCGGATGTATACGCGGTCAAGTTATGGGCGTGACCATGGAAAGGCCGCCCAACGCGCCGCCCGATGCCCCGAAGGGGTGGAGTGCCGACGCTTCCGGATGAACGGCCCGCACGTCGGGTTCACGCCGTGCTCGCGGAACCGTGGCAGGTTCCTGCTCCGGTCACGGCCCGCGTCAGGCCCCGCCGTACTCGCGGCCACCCGTCAGGTCCCTGCGAGGCCCGCGCCACGCGTCGGATTCCTGGGGTGCTGACGGCCACGCGCCAGGTCCCTGGGGTGTTCGCGGCCACGCGTCACGTCCCCCGCCGTCGACGCAACGCCTCACGCCCCCGCCGCGGATGACGCAACGCGTCAGCAGCGTTGCAGGGCAACGCCCGGCAACGCCTGCACGCGTGCCGCTCCGACCAGCGGGAACCGGCACCGTCCGCCGGAAGCACGGCTGCCAACAGCGATCGTTGTTGCACTTCTTCCCCGGTCGCGAAGCGCATCGGCCACCTGGCCCGCCATCCTGTGATTCCCGCTCCGGCAATCCGCCGGAAGCGTGACAAGTCCCGTTGTCGTCGGACGGGTTGGATGGACGGAGATCTTTCGTGGACCGGCCTCTGTTGTCTCAGAGAGCAACCCTGGTGTTCCTGCTCGCCTTGATCGGCGGCGTGACCGCGGGAGTCCTGACCGCGCTCGCCGGCGAGGGAACGCCCCGCAGCGTCCTCGCGGGACTCGCGACCGCCGGGTTGTCGGTGCCCTTCTTCAACCGCCTGATCGCCGCGGAGACCGCCGGCTGCCGCGAAGCGGCGGGCGCGGGCGCGGGAGAGGCGGAAGACCGTGGGTGAGCTGCGACCGCTCGGCAACGATCTCACCGAGGCGTCCCGCGCTCTCGCTCAGGCATTGAGGGAGCTGTTCGAGGGGATGGAGGTCTCCGTACGACGGTATGCCGCGCGGCGCCAGCGCGATCCCGGGACGTTCTCCCGCTACCTGAACGGGACCCGGTTACCCCCGTGGCAAGTGATCATGGACCTCTTCACGGACCTCGCCGAGCACCATGGGACCGCCGTCACCACCGAGGCCATCGAGTTCGTTCGTGGCCTGTACGGCTCGGCCGTCGACGCCGCTTCCTCTCCGAAGCACGCGGTCGAACTCCTGGAGCAGCAACTGGCCGACGCCGACCGGGTGTCCCGGCGCTCCAGCGTCCGCGGTGACGTCCTGGGCGACGCGCTCCTCGACCGTACCCACCGCATCGCCGACCTGGAGGTACGCCTCAACCAGCTGGAGGCCGACCGGAGCGCGGAACGGGAACGGGCGGACAAGCTCGCTGCCGCCCACTCCGACGTCACCGAACTCCTGCAGGAGCGCAACGACCTGGAGATGGAAGTCACCCGCCTGGACAACGAACTGCGCGAGGCACGGGAACAGCGTGCCGCCGCCGAGGCACGGTGCGACCTTCTGGAACGTCAACTGGAGGCCGTGGAACGGCCGGCGGCTCTGCCGGCCGTGTCGGAACCGCAGGACATGCCGAAGATCCTCATCGTCGACGACCAGGCGGACAACCTGCTCGCCATGACCGCGGTGCTGGCGACCCTCGATCAGGAGCTCGTCACCGTCTCCTCCGGCCGTGAGGCGCTCAAGGCGCTGCTCGACCACGACGACTTCGCCGTCATCATCATGGACGTGCAGATGCCGGAGATGGACGGCTACGAGACGTGCGCCCACATCAAGCGCCGGCCGAGGACCCGCGACGTCCCCATCATTTTCCTGACCGCGATGGGCGTCGACCCGGAGCACTCCGCCCGGGGATACGCAGCCGGTGCCGTCGACTACATGAGCAAGCCCTTCGACCCCTGGGCCCTGCGCGCCAAGGTCGCCGTGTTCACCTCCATCTACCTCGAGCGCCGGGGAAACCGATGAGGTGAGAAAGCGGTCCGGACGGGGATCCTTCCTCGGCCCGACCGGTGCACTTCTCGAATTTGTGACCTACAAATCCGCACAGGAGCGAGGTGTCCAAAGGCGCCTTTCGTGGAGGGGGCGCGCTGCGGCGCCCCTGGACCAGGACGATCGGCGGTTCGCGTCCAAGGAGGCGGGGTTGCGTCTTCACCACAGCCGGCCCATCGACCCCGGCTGCACCCGCAGGCGACACGGGCGCGGCTTCCGCTACCTCGACGCCCAGGGGCAGCCTCTGCGCGACCCCGCCGAACTGGCCGTATCCGCGCGCTCGTCATTCCGCCCGCCTGGAGCGACGTGTGGATCTGCGCCCGACCCAACGGCCACCTCCAGGCGGTCGGCACCGACGCCGCCGGCCGCCGCCAGTACCTGTACCACCCGCGGTTCCGCGCCGAGCAGGAGCGGGCCAAGCACGGCCACGTCCTCGACGTCGCCGAGACCCTGCCCGCCGTACGCGAGGCCGTCGAGGGGCACCTCGGCGATCGCGGCCTGACCCGCAAGCGGGTCCTCGCCACCGCCGTGCGCCTCCTCGACCTCGGCTTCTTCCGCATAGGCAGCGACCAGTACACCGAGCTGAACAACAGCTACGGCCTGACCACCCTGCTCCGCGAGCACTCCACCTGTCAGGGCGGCGCCGTCCTGTTCACGTACACCGGCAAGCACGGCAGGGAGGTCGTCCAGACCGTCGCCGACCCCGCCGCCTGCCGCAGCCCGACCGCGCTGCTGCGCCGCCGAGGCGGCGGCGACCGCCTCCTCGCATACTGGGAGCGGCCCGCGTGGCACAACGTGAGCAGCGCCGACGTCAACGCCTACCTCAAGGAGCTCGCCGGTCTGGAGATCACCGCGAAGGACTTCCGTACCTGGCACGCCACGGTCATGGCCGCCGTCGCGCTCGCCGTCCCACAGTCCGTCGCGCGCAGCGAGACCGCACGCCGCCGTGCCATCGCCCGCGCGGTCCGCGAGGTCTCCGAATACCTCGGCAACACCCCCGCGATCTGCCGCAGCTCGTACATCAATCCCCGGGTGATCGAGCTGTACGAAGAGGGCGTCACGATCGCCGCCGCCCTGCCACGCCTCGGCGACGAGGGCGCGTACGGCATTCCCGCCACCCGGGGGCCCGCCGAGCGGGCCGTCCTGCACATGCTGCGCGCGGACGACCCGCCCGAGGGCCGCTCCTGGCACCGGCCGCCTCCCCGCTCACGCCGGGCGGGACAGGACCTCGCAGGATCGGGTGCCGGCCGCCCGACGGCCCCCGCAGCGCGGGGCTCAGTTCCCCACGCCGAGGTCGGCCATGAACCGGGACGGGTACCGGTCACCGCGCGCCGCGCCCGGCGGCACCGCCTTCTCGATCTCGGCGAGATCGTCGGCGGTGAGCGTCAGCTCCATCGCGGGCAGCGCCTCGGCCAGCCGCTCGCGGGTGCGCGCGCCGACCAGCGGCACGATGTCCTCGCCCTGTGCGGCCACCCAGGCGATGGCCAGCTGGGCGACGGTGCACCCCTTCGCCTCCGCGATCCGGCGCAGAGCCTCCACCAGGGTGAGGTTGTGCTCCACGTTCCCGCCGGCGAAGCGCGGGCTGAAGCTTCGGAAGTCGCCGGGACCGGCGGTGCGGCCGGCGTCCCAGTGCCCGGAGATGAGACCGCGGCTGAGGACGCCGTACGCGGTCAGGCCGATGCCGAGCTCCCGCAGCGTGGGCAGGATGTCCGCCTCCACCGCCCGGGAGATCAGTGAGTACTCGATCTGCAGGTCGGCGACCGGGTGCACGGCGTGTGCCCGGCGGATCGTCGCCGCGTCGACCTCCGAGAGGCCGATGTGCCGCACGTACCCGGCGTCGATCATCTCCTTGATCGCGCCCACCGTCTCCTCGATCGGTACCGCCGGGTCCAGCCGGGCGGGACGGTAGATGTCGATGTGGTCGGTGCCCAGCCGCGTCAGGGAATAGGCCAGGAAGTTCTTCATCGCCTCGGGACGCGCGTCGGCACCGGCGAAGTCGTGCCCCGGCCCGCGCAGCATGCCGAACTTGACCGACAGCCGGTAGCTGTCCCGGTCGCGGCCGCGCAGCGCCTCGGCGAGCAGCAACTCGTTGTGGCCCATGCCGTAGAAGTCGCCGGTGTCGATGAGCGTGACGCCGGCCTCCAGCGAGGCATGCACGGTGGCGATGCTCTCCGCCCGGTCGGCCGCGCCGTAACCGCCCGACATGCCCATCGCACCCAGGCCCAGCGCGGAAACGGCCGGGCCGGTGCTGCCCAGGGTTCGCATCTGCATCGCGTTCTCCTTCGTCGTCGGATCTGTCACCACCTTGCGCGCGCGCCGCGGCATGCGGGAGCGGAGCGTTCATCATGGGAGAGCCGCTCCCTGGATCGGTCCGCCCGCCGGGAGGGACCATGGGGCCATGCAACGTGATCAGCTCGCCGACTTCCTGCGCCACCGCCGCGAGGGGATCCGCCCGGCGGAGGTCGGCATCCCCGAAGGCCCGCGCCGCCGCACGACCGGCCTGCGCCGGGAAGAGGTGGCCATGCTCGCCGGCATGTCGGTGGACTATGTCGTACGCCTCGAGCAGGGCCGCAGCAGTCAGCCCTCGACGCAGTTGCTCGGCGCGCTGGCCCGGGCGTTGCGCCTCTCCGACGACGAACGCGACTATCTGTTCCACCTGGCCGGCCACCGGCCCCCGCCCGCCGACGGGGTGGCCCGCCTGGCCCGCGCCGGCCTGGTGCGCATGCTCGACCTGCTCGGCGACACCCCGGCCCTGGTGCTGTCCGACCTGGGCGAGATCCTCGCCCAGAACCGGGCGTCCGTCCTGCTGATGGGCGGCGACCACACCGGCTTGTCCGGCGACCGGCGCTACGTCGTGTACCGCTGGTTCACCGACCCCGCCGCCCGCGCCGTTCATCCGCCCGAGGAGCACGAGCACCAGGCCCGGCAGCTCGTGGCGGACCTGCGCGCGGCCGTCGGCCGGCGGCACGGCGACCCCACGGTCGCCGGACTCGTCGACCGGTTGCTGGCCGCGAGCGCCGACTTCCGCCGGCTCTGGGCCGAGCACGAGGTGGCGGTCCGGCGCGCCGACCGCAAGACCATGCTGCATCCGCGGGTGGGCCGCCTCCGGATGGACTGCGAGACCCTCGTGACTCCGGACCAGGGACAGCAGCTGTTGGTGCTCACCCCGGCGGACGCCGAAGCACGCGAGCGGCTGGAGCTCCTGCGGGTGCTGGGCGTCGAGGAATTCCCCACGGGGGCGAGGGGGCCGTCGACTCGGTGAAGCGGCCGGCTGCGGGGACGGCTCGGTACACGGCGGTCCGGCCGGGCAGCAGCCGGACCGCAGGTCGACGTACGAACCGGAGGCCCGTTCCCGAGACAGCACGCAAAGGAGCCGCTGAGGCGGCACTCGGCCACCGCTCAGGGGCTCTCGCCCGCCACTCCGACGGGAGCGCCGGATTCGCCCCCTTCGCTGTGGGCCCACGCAGAAGCGGCACACGGCTTCCGCCGCGGGAATGTGCTGAGCACGGGCAATTCCTTTTCGCGGGACATTTCTTCCGAGGCTGCCTTCATCAACCGGATCCACCGCCGACGAGGAGTGCAATTCGGACGCCCTGGGTACTCGCGGAACCGGCAGCGAAGGCGACGAACCTGGAAGGGCATCTCATGACCACACATCGCACGCCCACGGCCACGACACCGGTGCAGCAGGCCGCGATGATCGTCGGCGTGGTGTTTCTTCTCGTCGGCGTTCTCGGATTCATCCCGGGGATAACCACCGACTACGGCAGCATGGAATTCGCCGAGCATCACTCGGAGGCCAAGCTGCTGGGGCTGTTCCAGGTATCGATCCTGCACAACCTCGTGCACCTGCTGTTCGGCCTCGCCGGCCTCGCCATGGCCCGGGCCGCCGCGACCGCCCGTACCTTCCTCATCGGCGGCGGGATCGTCTACCTGGCGCTGTGGCTGTACGGCCTGCTCATCGACCATGACAGCGCCGCCAACTTCGTTCCCCTCAACACCGCCGACGACTGGCTCCACTTCGCCCTCGGCCTCGGCATGATCGCCCTCGGCCTCCTGCTGACCCGCCGTACGCATCCGACCGCCGGCCACTGACATCGTCATCCGGCGTTCATGAGCGGTGGTGGCCGTGACGGGGTACGTCGCCCCGGCTCCCGCCGGGACGCCGGAACCGGCCGGCCCCCACATGGGCCGAGGAGATCCCGATGTCCCTATCCATCACCCGGCAGAGCGTCGAGGAGCTCGGCGGCGTGGCCAGCGTGCTGACCCGGCAACGGCGTGACCACGCCGAGCTCGACCGCCTCATGAACCTCTATGTGTCGGACGGCAGGCCTCCGGAGGACCGGAAGCAGACACTGAAGGACATCATTCAGCTGACCTTCAGCCACGCCTTCGCCGAAGAGACCGTGCTGTGGCCCACGCTGCGGCGGCTCGCCGAGGACGGCGAGGAACTGACATCGCGGGTCGAGCAGGAGCACCAGGAGATCAACGACCTGGTCGCGGCCGTCGAACGTACCGACCCCGCCGACCCCCGCCACGACGAGCTCGTCGAGCAGGCCTTCTCCCTCATACGGCAGGACATTCGCGACGAGGAGGATCTGCTCCTGCCACGGCTCCAGGAGGCGCTCGGCCATGACCCCGCACGGCTGCGGCGGCTGGGCACCACGTGGGAGACGGTGCGGCGCACCGCCCCTACACGTCCCCACCCGGCCGTGCCCCGCCGTCCGCTCGCGAACGTGCTCGCCGGAGTACCGCTGAGTGTGTTCGACAGGGCGCGCGACATGGTCAGGACCGGCGCGGGGAGCCCACGCGTCCGGGCGATCGCGATGGCGGGCGCGGCATGCGTCACCGCCTGGTTCGTGGCAAGGCGGGCACGGGCGCGTCACTGATCTCTGCTCAGAAGAGGTCATCACCGGGCAGGTCGGCGGCCTGGCCGAGCCAGCTCGCAAGGAGCTCCTCGTCCAGTTCCTCGTCCTCATGGATGTCGAGATAGCGCACGCGTTCATGCTTGGATTCGCCAGGGGGAAGCGGGTCCAAGGAGGAGCCGTTGAGCCAGGACACCTTCACGTACTTCGTGAAGCAGTGGAAAGCGAGGAACCACCCGTTGCCCTCAATGCCGTAGAAGGGCGAGTTCCAGCGGACCGCCTTGCGCACGCCGGGGACGGTACGCACGACGAGGTCGTCCAGGTGGCGGCCGACATCGCGTTTCCAGCCCGGCATCGCTTCGATATAGGCCTGGACCGGCTCATCGCCGTCGCCCTTGGGAATCTGCGGGTTACCGCCCGACAGCAGTCGGGGCTTCTCTGGGGGCCGATTCGCCATGCGCCTCATGATAAAGGTCATGGCGCCTTTCAGGCGGGGTCCATTCCCCCGTCCCCGCCCTCCCCCGACGGAACGGATTCGTCGGGTTCCTCCGGGGAAGGCTCATCGGCATAGGTGGGACGGGAATGCTCGTCCGCGAAGTCCGGCTCCTCCTCCGGATCCGACGCCGCGAATCCGTTTTCCTGATCCGACATGGTCCCGGTTCCTTCCCGTGGTGGACGCTGTACGGCTTCATCGTTGCCCTCCCGGACCCCGGCCGCGTACCCAGCAGGACAGCAGAATCACCCGCTGCGGACCGTCTGCCCTGCGGACCCGGGGCACGGACCCGCGCCCCGTGCCTGTACGGCTCACGCGGCAGCGGCAGCGGCTTCAGCGCGACGGCGGCGGGGCGCGAACGTGAACAGGAGCCCGGCGATGACGACGTGCGTGTGCACGTGCTGCTGCACCCGATGCCTCGCCACTGGGCCGTCGCCCCTGAGGGTGGCCGGTGGCACGAACGCACGACGCCCGCCGGAGGGGCTCCGTCCGGCTGCGGTTTCGTGGGCTCGCGCAATGGTTACTCAGCTCCCATGAACAAATGGGTCGAATCACCGGGCAGCGGCCGGCCTGAACTCCGGCAGCGCTTCTTCTCGTCCTCCGCGGGCCCCGGCCGTTTCCTCGCGGCCATGGACCGGCTGGAGCGTCACCCGCGCAACGACCGGGTGATCGACCGTGTCCGGCGGGCCGTGCACGGGCTTCCTCTGGGGCGTGGCAGGGACTTCCTGCACGGCAGGTGGCTGGGGCATCCCGTCCATCCCCTGATGGTGCAGGTGCCGATCGGCAGCTGGTTCTCCGCGGCAGTGCTCGACCTGCTTCCCGGGCAGCACCGGGGAGCACGCGCCCTGGTCGGGGTGGGTCTTGCCACGGCCGCCCCGGCGGCCGCGGCGGGCTGGGTCGACTGGGCGGATCTGCAGCGTCAGCAGATGCGGGTGGGGCTCGTGCACGCCGCGTCGAACATCACGGCCGTGGCGCTGTACGCGGGGTCGTTCACCGCCCGGACGCAAGGTCGCACCCAGCTGGGCAAGGCCCTCGGCTTCGCGGGGCTCGCTGCCGTGAGCCTCGGGGGCGCGATCGGCGGCCACCTGGCCTACCGGCAGGCGTCAGGCGCCAACCACGCGGAAGCGGTGCCCCATCTCGTGAAGCCCGGGTGGCGGGAGATCGGCGCCGTCGACGACCTCCCGGTCGGGCTCGCCGTCCGCCGACACGTGGACGACGTGCCGGTCGTGGTGGTGCGCGAGGGCGGCGACACCGTGCACGTACTCGCCGACGCGTGCAGCCATTTGGGCGGCCCGCTCTCCGAAGGGACGGTCAGCGACGGCTGCGTCCGCTGTCCCTGGCACGGCAGCGTGTTCCGCCTGGCCGACGGCTGGAACGTAGAGGGCCCGGCGACCGCGCCGCAGCCCGCCTTCGACACCCGTGTCACCGACGGCCGTGTCGAAGCACGCCTGCGGCAGACGGAGCCGGACGCCGAACCGGACAGGACCGACGCCGCCTAGGGCGTACGGGGAACGTGCCGGTCACAGCCGCTCGTTGACGGCCCGCGACGAGCACCGGGGGCCTCGTCGCGGACGACGCGTTGCCCGGATCGCGTGGCCGCCGCACGTCTGGTCCGCGCGGGCCCGCCGGGGCCGGGTGCGCGGGCGGCCCGTGCCCGGGCGGGACGCCCTCTCAGGATGAGTCTCCGTAGCGAGCGGCCATCGCGGCGGCGCGGTCGCGCAGGGCGGTGCGCAGCGACCCGGGGGCGAGGGCCTCCGCGTCCGTGCCGAGTTGCCACAGCGCCCACTCGGCGTGTCGGAGATCTTGGAACGTCGCCTCCGGCCGCAGCCAGCCGTCCGCGTCGGGTTCTGCTGCGCGGACGGCCACCGCGGTGCTCAGCAGGTCCTCCCGCCGCTCCGGGTCCACCCGTATCAGCACGGCTATATGGCCGGTGGAAAGGAACTGCGCGCAGCGTTCCCGCCAGGCCCGGTCCAGATCGACCCGGTTCGGTCGCTGTGCCGGTTCGGACAGTTCCTCGGCGGCCAGCACCCGCGACAGCCGGTAGGTGCGGTCCGCGCCGGATCTCGTGGCCAGCAGGTAGTTACGGTCGCGCACGGTGACCAGGCCGATCGGGTCCACCGTGCACCACCATGGCGCCTGGTCCGTGGCCGCGTAGTGGATCCGCAGTTTGTGTCCGGCGAGCACCGCGCGCCGGATCTCCATCATCGTCCTGTCGGGCACCTCTTCGGTGACCGGCCGGCGTGAGAGCAGGTCGGTCTCCGGCTCGACGAGGAATCGCCGGGCCGCGTCGCTCGCGGTGGTCCGATGGCTTTCGGGCAGTGCGTCGACCACCTTGCGCATGGCCGAAGCGAGCGCCGAGCCGAGCCCGAACACCTGCTCGCCGCGCGCCGATCCGGCGGTCAGCAGGGCAAGGGCTTCGTCGTGGTTCAGTCCGGTGAGCTCGGTCCGGAACCCGGGCATCAACGCGAACCCGCCGTGCCGGCCGCGTTCGGCGTAGACCGGGACGCCCGCTGCGGACAGCGCCTCGATGTCGCGCAGCACGGTACGGGTGGACACCTCCAGCTCGCGGGCCAGCGTGTCCGCGGTCAGCCGGCCGCGCTGACGCAACAGCAGCACCAGTGAGACAAGCCGATCGGCGCGCATACGAAAACCGTATCGAATACATGACGAAGGGTGTCGTGCTTTGTTGAAAGGCTCGTGAGCACCGACGTCGACGATGGCGGCTGTCGCGCCGATGGGCGTACGTACTTTCGATGAAGCGATTGGAGCTGATGTGGCAGTGGAACGAACGGCGGTCAACCCGGTGACGTGGTCGGTGGAGATGGGGTTCAACCAGGGCGAGCTCGTCTCCGGGCACACCCGGACCCTTTACTGCTCCGGACAGACCGCGATGAGCGGCGACGGCAAGCCCCGGCACGATGGCGACATGGCCGCGCAGTTGGCGCTGAGCCTCGACAACCTGGAGGCCGTGCTCGGCGAGGCCGGCATGTCCCTCGCGAACCTCGTCCGGCTCAACGTCTACACCACCGACGTCGATCTGCTCTTCCCGCACTACGGTGTGCTGGCCTCGCGGCTGGGCGCCGCCGGGGTGGCACCGGCCACCACGATGCTCGGGGTGACACGGCTGGCGATCCCGGGCCAGATGGTCGAGCTCGAGGGGACCGCCGTCGCGTGATGCGACCTCGCCGCCTTGCCGCCCGTGCCGGTCGAACGGCACGGGCAGCGGGCAGCGGGCAGCCGGTCGATCGGCGGTGCCGGGCCGGCCGTTGCTCGGCCGACTGCTCAGGGCGTGACGCGAAGGCCGGTCACTCGGGCGCCACATGGCCGGTCGGCACCGGTGCGGGATGTTCGTGGTCGCAGGTGTCGTCCAGGCCGTGGACGTCCCATGACGGGAACGGATCGTCGGCGGGGACGCTCTCGCTGTCGTTCATGAGGCAGTCCGCGAGCGCGGCGTGCAGTGCGTCCCGGCGCAAGCCGGTGCCGATGAAGACGAGTTCCTGGCCATGGTCGGTCCCGGCGTCATGGACACCGGAGGGCTCGAAGCGGGCGACCGAGCCGGCCTGGGACCACAGGCCGGTCACGCGCGGGCGGTTCGCCAGCCGGAAGAAGCCCTTGGAGCGGAGGATCCGGCCGTACGCCCCGCTGTCCATGCCCTCGGTCACGAACCTCCACAGACGGCCCGGGTGGAAGGGGCGCTCCGAGCGGAAGACGATGCTGGAGATTCCGTACTCCTCCGTCTCCGGCACGTGGTCGCCGTTCAGCTCCATCACCCAGCCCGGCGCCTGCTGTGCCCGTTCCAGGTCGAACAGCCCGGTGCCCAGGACCTCGTGCGGAGCGACACGTCCCTGGGTGGCCGGCACGACACGGGCGGCCGGGTTGAGCCGCGTCAGTGCGGCGCGGAGGAGGTCGGCATCCGCCGCGTCGACGAGGTCGAGCTTGTTGAGGACGATGACGTTGGCGAACTCGATCTGGTCCATCAGGAGATCACTGACCGTGCGCTCGTCGCCCTCGTACTGGTCGAGCCCCCGCTCGGCGAGCCCGTGGCCCTTCGTGAGCTCGGGCAGGAAGTTCGCGGCGTCGACGACTGTGACCATGGTGTCGAGCCGCGCGAGATCGCCAAGGGTGGCGCCGTCGTCGCGCGGAAAGGCGAACGTCGCCGCGACGGGCATGGGTTCCGAGATTCCGCTGGACTCGATCAGGAGATGGTCGAAGCGTCCCTCGCGGGCGAGGCGGTCGACCTCCTCCAGCAAGTCGTCGCGCAGTGTGCAGCAGATGCAGCCGTTGGTCATCTCGACGAGGCGTTCCTCGGTGCGGGACAGGGCGGCCTCGCCGCCCCGCACCAGCGCCGCATCGATGTTGATCTCGCTCATGTCGTTGACGATCACGGCGACGCGCAGCCCCTGCCGGTTGCTCAGGACATGGTTGAGCAGGGTGGTCTTGCCCGCCCCGAGAAATCCGGAGAGGACCGTCACCGGAAGCCGGTCGTGTTTCATGACGCTCAGGCTACATGAAAATGATTGTCGTTTACGACGGCCCCTGCACGCATAGAGCGTGACCGCCTCACGCGGACCTTGAGGCATCACGCCGATCGCGACCGACCGGCATGGGGATCTCGAAGTGCACCGTCCCGACCCCCTGGCCGTGCTCACCCGTCGCGCGTGCGTCGAAGACCTCCTTGGCCATGCTTCGCCAAAAGGCCTCCGCGCCCGGCACGTTGACGTCGGTGTGCAGGTAGATGCTGTCGTACCCGGGTGTCGCGGCCACGAAGTCGCACGCACTGTGCACCATGGTGCGCGCCAGGCCGTGGCGCCGGTGCCCCGAGCTCACATAGACGCGGACGAGTTGCGCGGTGGTCACCGGCGGGTAGCGCTCGGCGAGCCACCGCGGGTGCGGCGGATGGACGGGACCCCCCGACCGTACGCCGGTGGTGGCCACCACCTCGCCGTCGCGCACAGCGACCAGCAGCAGGTGGCGGGGATCGTCCAGGTAGGTCGGGGTGATCTCGACGACGTCACGGTGCCAGGCGGGGACGTAGCCGTAGCCGAAGTCCCGGTAGATGGTGTCGAGCATGACCCGGCGCGCACCTTCCACGTCGGCCGGCGTGGCCGGCCGCAGGGTGTACGAGGGGGGTGCCGCATCGGTCATGGCGGGTCTCCTTGCTGTCGGCGGCCGCGGGCCGGAGGACCGTCGGGCTGGTGGGGCGCATCGCTGCCGCCGGGCGGTGCCATTACTCGCGTGACAATG
Organism: Streptomyces pristinaespiralis; assembly: GCF_001278075.1. Lineage (GTDB taxonomy): Bacteria > Actinomycetota > Actinomycetes > Streptomycetales > Streptomycetaceae > Streptomyces > Streptomyces pristinaespiralis. The sequence goes on from NZ_CP011340.1 coordinate 820,829, forward strand.
AAAACGATTATCGATACCGTATCGCCTCGTCAAACCGAGGGAACGCCGGGGTGTCCGCGTACCCACGTGCCGTATCAGCCACCGACCGGCCCGGCGCAGGACCGTTGCCCGCGGCAGCACACGCACAGCCGCCACGGTCCGATGTCCCGTCGTACAGCAAGGAAACGCCATGAACGACGTCCCCGTGAACGATCCCCGCCTGCCCGGAATACGCCGCCGGGGCTTCCTCGCCGTGGCCACAGGTGCGGTCGGCGCCGGCGCGCTCGCCCTCACCGGATGCACGGGTGACTCCGGTGAGCCGGGCGCCTCCGCCGAGGGGGACGGCAAGCCCCGGCGCGGGGGACGGCTGCGCGCCGCCTTCGCCGGTGGTGGCGCCGGCGAGACGCTCGACCCGCACCTGAGCAACCTGTTCGCCGACGTGGCCCGGGCCAAGGCCCTCTTCGACAAGCTCGCGGACTACGGACCGGACCTCTCCGCCCGGCCGCGCCTCGCCACGTCGTGGGAACCCGACGCCGGCCTGACGCGCTGGAAGGTCACCCTTCGCGAGGCGATGTTCCACGACGGCAGGCCGGTCACCGCCCAGGACGTGCTCCACAGCTACCGCCGCATCACGGACCCGGACAAGGCGTTCCGCGCCAAGGCGTCGCTGGAACCCCTCGACCTGGCGGCCAGCCGCGCCCTCGACGCGCGCACCGTCGAGTTCGTCCTCAAGCGCCCCACGGCCGAATTCCCCAACGTGGTGGCCGCGTTCGGCGCGTACATCGTCCCGGCCGGGGTTCAGGACTTCGACAAGCACCCCGTCGGCAGCGGGCCGTTCCGCTTCGTGTCCTTCGCACCCGGCCGGTCCGCGGTGTTCAAGCGCAACGACGACTACTGGGACGGCGCCCCCTACCTCGACGAGCTGGAGTTCGTCGTCGCCAACGAGGAATCCGCACGTATCAACGCCCTCCTCGGCGGGCAGATCGAGTACGCGCACGAACTGAACCCCACCACGGCCCGCGCCCACGAGGACAGGGACCAGGTCCGGATCGTCCGGCTGCGCAACAGCGCCATGCAGTCCTTCGTCATGAAGACCGACCGGCCGCCCTTCGACGACAAGCGGGTCCGCGAGGCGTTCTTCCTGATCGCCGACCGCAAGGAACTGGTCGACGGTGCCCTCTCCGGCGCGGGCGAGATCGGCAACGACCTCTTCGGCAAGGGCTACGAGTACTACGCCGCCGGTCTGCCCCAGCGGGAGCAGGACATCGACCGGGCCAAGGCGCTGCTCAAGGAAGCGGGCGCCGAGGGCCTCGAAGTCACCCTCGACACCTCGCCCGTCGCCGCCGGGTTCACCGAGGCCGCGACCATCTTCCGCGACCAGGCGGCCAAGGCCGGCGTCACCGTCAAGGTCAGGACCGGGAGCAAGGACAGCTACTGGAAGGACATCCTCGATTCCGGCACGCTGTGCTCCTACCGCTCCGGCGCCATGCCCATCGAGGCCCACATCTCCCAGCGCCTGCTCACCGACTCCACCACCAACGCCACCAAGTGGCAGCACAAGGACTTCGACGCCCTGTACCAGCAGGCGCAGTCCACCAGGGACAAGGAGGAGCGGGCCGCGGTCTACGAACGCATGCAGCGCCGACTGCACGCCGAAGGCGGCTTCCTGGTCTGGGGCTTCGCCGACTGGATCATCGGCACCGCCCGCAACGTCCGCGGCGTGGAGACGAAGGCGCCCGCCAACTCCCTCGACTGGGCGCGCTTCGACAAGGTGTGGCTGGCGTGAGCGGACTCCGCTCCTGGGCAGCCCGGCGGCTGCTGCTCGGCCTGGGGCAGACGGCGGCCGTGGTGCTGCTCGTCTTCGCCCTCACCGAGGCGCTGCCGGGCGATGCCGCCGTGGCGCTCGCCGGCGACCAGCCCGACCCAGGGCGGATCGCCGCCATCCGCGCGGCCATGGATCTGGACCGGCCCGCCCACGAACGGCTCGCGGACTGGGCGGCCGGTCTGCTGCACGGCGACTTCGGTGTCTCCCTGGTGTCCGGGCGGCCCGTCACCACATACCTGGCGGACGGCTTCGGACCGACCCTGCTGCTCGCATCCGTGACGGTCGTCCTACTGGTGCCGGCCGGGGTCGGCCTCGGGGTGCTGGCCGCCCGCCACGAGGGGCGGCTCGTCGACCGGCTCGTCAGCTCGACGACGCTGGGGGTCTACGCGGTACCGGAGTTCGCGTTCGGCATGCTGCTGATCACGGTCTTCGCGCTGCGCCTGGGCTGGCTGCCGCCGACCGCCGTCGGCTACGGGACGGACCTGCTCGCGCATCCCGCCGCTCTGGTGCTGCCCGTCCTCGTGCTGCTGTCCCGGCCTGTGTGCTCCCTGGCCCGCCTGGTCCGGGCCGGCATGATCGAGGCGCTCACCTCGCCGTACGTCGCCCACGCCCGCCGCTACAAAATCCCGGGGGCGCGCGTGCGGTACGCCCACGCGCTGCCCAACGCGGTCGCGCCCGCGGCCCAGCAACTGGCCCGCACCATAGACTGGTTGCTGGGCGGGGTGATCGTCGTGGAGGCGCTGTACGTGATCCCCGGACTGGGCACCGTACTGATCAACGCGGTCGCCGAGCGCGACGTACCCGTGGTGCAGGGCCTCGCGGTGGTCTTCGGGCTCACCACCGTCGTCCTCAACCTCGGGGCCGACCTGGTCACCCGCCGGTTCGCTCCCCGGGCGGAGGCGGCGGCATGAAGTCGCGTTTCGCGCTCGGCGCGTTCATCGTGGGCGTGCCGCTCGTACTGGCACTGCTGGGGCCGCTGTTCGCGGGTGAACCGGGGCCGCGCGCCGCTTCGTTCACGCTCGGCGGCGGTCACTGGCTGGGCACGGACTTCACCGGCCGGGACGTGTGGCGCGAAGTCCTGCTCGGCGGGCGGCCGGTGGTCCTCGTGGCGCTCGCCGCGACACTGCTCGCCTACCTGGTGGCGCTGCCGCTCGGGCTGATCAGCGCTCTGACGGACCGGGCATGGCTGGAAGAGGTGCTGATGCGGCCGCTGGACGTGCTGCTGGCCGTGCCGTCTCTGCTGACGATCCTCCTCGTGGCCTCTGTCCTCACGCCGGGGCCGGCCGGTCTGGCGCTGCTCGTCGCGCTGGTCAACATCCCGGACGCCGCCCGGATCGTCCGTGCGGCGGCCGCCGAGGCGGCGTCGCGCCCGGCGGTCGAGGCGCTGCGCATGCAGGGCGAGAGCTGGTGGCGCATGGCCGTGGGCTACGTCGGCCGATCGATCGGCCGCACCCTCGCCGCCGACGCGGGCGTACGGCTGACCGGGGTGCTCTACCTGGTGGCGACAGCGGCGTTCCTCGGCGTCGGCGTCGCACCGGACGCCTCCGACTGGGCCGTGATGGTGGACCGCAACCGCACGGGCCTGTTCGTGCAGCCCTGGGCCGTCGTGGTGCCCGCGCTGCTGATCGTGGGCCTGACCATGGGCGGCAACCTGCTCTTCGACGCACTGCTGGACAAGAGGAGACGGACATGAGCGTGGTCGCCGGGATCACGGGGCTGAGGATCGAGGTCGGCGGCCGGGCGATCGTCGACGGCGTGAACCTCCAGGTCGTGCCCGGGAAGATCACCGCGCTCGTCGGCGCGTCCGGCAGCGGCAAGACCACTACGGGGCTCGCGCTGCTCGGCGAATACCCGGCGGGCGCACGCGTGTCCGGTGAGGTGCGGGTGCCGGCGGGCCTCGTGGGATACGTACCCCAGCAGCCGGCGTCCGTTCTCAACCCCGCACGCCGGGTGGGCGCGCTGCTGCGCGACATCGCCCGCGCCCAGGTCCGCGAACTGCCCAGGGCCGAGCGCCGGGACGCCGCCCGGGACCGCATCGTGCGCGCGCTCGCCCTGGCCCAGCTCCCGGAGGGCGAGGAACTGCTTCGGCGCTATCCGCACCAGCTCTCGGGCGGTCAGCAGCAGCGCGTCGTCCTGGCCCAGGCACTGCTGCTCGGAGCGCGGGTGGTGGTCGCGGACGAGCCGACCACCGGCCAGGACGCGCTGACGAAGCGGCGCATCGTCGACCAGCTGGCGCAGGTCGCCCGTCAGGGCATCGCGGTGGTGCTGCTCAGCCACGACATGGATGTCGTACGGGCTCTCGCGGACGAAGTCCTGGTCATGCGGGGCGGCCGGGTGGTGGAGTCGGGCACGGTGGACCGGATCCGGCTGGAGCCGCGGCACCCGTGGACCCGTGAACTCGTCGCCCCGGGCCCGGGCCTGCCGGCCACCGCACGGGACGGACACGGCGCAGCCGTACTCCAGGTCCGTGGCCTGGTCGCCCGGTACGGCCGGACCGTGGCACTGCGCGCCGGCGCCCTCACGCTCAGGGCCGGGGAGTGCCTCGCCGTCGTCGGCCGCTCCGGCAGCGGCAAGACCACGCTCGCCCGCTGCCTGGCCGGACTCCACCGCGACCACGACGGCGACGTCCTGCTCGACGGGATGCCGCTCCCCCGCAGTCTGCGCGCCCGCACGCGCGGCCAACTGGCCGCAGTGCAGTACGTCTTCCAGGACGCGCGGGCCTCCTTCGACGAACACCGTCCGGTGCTGGACCAGGTGGCCCGCACGGCGGTACGGCTGCGCGGTGCCGTACCGGACGAGGCCCGCGCCGAGGCGCTGGACACCCTCACCGGCCTCGGCCTCGCGGAGGAAGGCGTGCGGCGCCGGCCGGGACAGCTGTCCGGCGGCGAGCTCCAGCGGGCCGCGATCGCACGCGCTCTGCTCGCGCGGCCGTGGGTGCTGGTCTGCGACGAGATCACCTCCGGTCTCGACCCGGTGACGCGCCGGGCCCTCCTGGACCTGCTGGCCGCCGTCCAGCGCGAGCGCCCGGAGCTGGCCCTCGTCCTGATCACCCATGACCTGGAGGTCGCGGCCGTGGCGACGCGTATCGCCGTACTGAACGGCGGGGAAGTCGTCGAACAGGGGACGGCTCGTGAGGTGCTGACCACGCCGCGGCACCCGTTCACGGTCTCCCTCATGGAGACCTCCGCGGGCCTTACGGCGGAGACGGCCGACATGGGCCCGCACGCTTGAAGCCGTCCGCACCACGTGGCCTCCCCCGACTTGATAGGCAAGTGTTCACTTGCCTATCGTGGGGGTCATGGCGGAGGATGTCTTCAAGGCACTGGCCGACCCCACCCGTCGGCGCATCCTTGACGAGCTGGTGGAACGGGACGGCCAGACCCTGTTCGAGATTTGCACGCGGCTGCTGACGAAACACGGCCTGGGGCTGTCCCGCCAGGCGGTCAGCCAACATCTGGCCGTACTGGAGTCAGCGGGTCTGGTCGTTTCACGGCGCCAGGGCCGATACAAGTTCCATGACCTCAACACCGAACCCCTCGAGTCCATCATGACCCGATGGCTCAGGCCCCAGACACCGGAGAGCACCCCATGAGGATCCACGTATCGAGCGTCTTCGTCGACGACCAGGAGAAGGCCCTGCGCTTCTACACCGACGTACTGGGCTTCGTGAAGAAGCACGACGTCCCCATGGGCGAGGACCGGTGGCTCACCGTGGTCTCGCCGGAAGACCCCGAAGGCACCGAACTGCTGCTGGAACCCTCCGGCCACCCCGCGGTCCAGCCCTACAAGACGGCACTGGTCGAGGACGGCATCCCGGCCACCTCCTTCGCCGTGGACGACGTCCGGGCGGAGTTCGCCCGGCTGCGCGAGCTCGGGGTGAACTTCACCCAGGAGCCGCTGGAGATGGGCCCGGTCACCACGGCGGTCCTGGACGACACGTGCGGCAACCTGATCCAGATCGTGCACAGCAAGTAGGAACCGGCACCCGGCCCCACGCCTTCTTGCCGCCCTGCCACGCCCGCCGCACCACGGCGGGCGTCAGCGTGCCGGCGTCTCGTCGATCAGAAGTCGAGTTCGTCCTCGAAGTAGCAGGAGGGGAGCGCCCTGATCCGAGAGCCCCTCAAGGCGTCGAGTACTGCCTGCACGGACGACACAACGCTCTTCGGAGCGGCGTCGTGAGTCGCACTGCACTCGATGACGGTCCACCAGTCGAGGAACCCCTCACCGCCGGTTTCGTAGTCGTTATGGGCGATCGAGATTTCAACGGCACCGACCTTGAGCCGCGTTTCACCCTTTATGCCCAGGGTCGAGGAAAGCGAGCGACGCACGAGGTCGTGATCATCCGAGTCGACATAAATGTCGCAGCTGGCGTACTCATCCAACATATCCGCCTGCCTCCGTACGCCGTACACACGCCGGCGCCGACTCACCGATCACCGACATTCTCGTTCCGGCCCTGGCCCGGCAAAGTCCAGCACCCGGCGCCAGGTCAGCTCCGCGGCCTGTGGGTCGTAGTCAGGGAGGTCGCGGTCGGTATAGAAGTGGCCGGCGCCCGGGTAGCGGAAGATCTCCAGGTCGACCCCGGCCTCCCGTGCCGTCCGGGTCATGGCGGCGACACGCTCAGGCGGGGCGAACCGGTCCGGCTCGGCCGCGTGCAGCTGGACGCGGAGACCCGGCCGCACGGAGCCGGGGATGTCGGCCGTGGCGTGCAGCAGGACGACACCAGCGGTACCGGGGCGCTCGGCCCACAGGTCGGAGACGACGCCGGTCCCCATCGAGACACCGACCAGGACGGTCTCGTCCGGCATCGCGTCCAGAGCCTGCCGAGCCCGCTCGATCACTGCCGACCAGCCGATCCCTTCCACAAGCCGGAACCCCTGGTCGAGAGTGGCCGCGGTCTCACCGCCGTAGAGATCGGGCGTGACGACCTCATGCCCGGCATGCCGCAGTCGCTCGGCGGCGAGGAGCTCGGCGGAGCGCAGACCGAGAACGGAGTGGAAGAGCGCGATATGGGCCATGCCACCATCGTGCCGTCCGACGGCTCCAGGACACCAAGCAGCCCTGCGGAGTGGCTATGACGGGCACATTCGCTACGCGGGCTGTTCTGGGCCGGGCCTGAGGCCGCAGCCTTCTCCAGCCGGCGCTGCACCCGGTGCGGTCCGGTAGCAGTCGTCCTCATCGCTCGGCTCGTGGAAGCCGGGATCCCGGACGATCTGGGTCACCGGCTCCTGCCGATTGAACCGGGGGATGGGCCGGGGATCACGCCACAGCAGCCGGGGAGGAAGCACGCGCCCAGAGGGCCTACATCTTTCACGGGACGGTCTCGGTCGCCTCAATCCGGCTCCGGCTGCGCAGGTGAGTTCGCTCGCCGCTACTCCAACATGCGTTCCGCGTCTTCCGGAACCCAAGGGAAGGGGACGTTGGGCCATCGCGCGGCCGCCCACACGTCGAGATCGACGGCCAGAACGGCATCGATGAAGACTTGCGGCGGCCGGTAACCATGGGCGGTGACGTAGTGGGTGATCAGGAACGGAGCGGCATAGGCGGTGCCGGGCCGGCCCGGGATCCGTAGCTCTCCGTTTCCTTCCGGAGCGACTGCCGCAGGACACAGGTCGCACTCGTGCACCCCGAGGCAGACGTTCATCCACTGGACCTCCTGAACGGCCTTCAGCTTCTCCACGAAGGCCGTGGAGACCCATCCTGTCGAGTACGGTTCGCCGGATTCCAGCCATCCGATATTCAGGCGGGTGTACTCGGGGCGGTACCAGGCCGCGTAATAGCCGGACTCCCTGTCCGTAAACGCATCCTCGTCCTGGTAGTCGTACTCGCTGAGATCTTCGTAGAACACCCGCACATCATCGCCACACCGCCTAGGTGACGCTCAAGCCATTGCCATGACCCATCGGACACGCCCTAGCTAGGGCGCGTATCGAGTCGTGATCAACGGTTGTCCAGGTTGGGGTCGTTGATCTTGGCAATGGCGGCTGTGCTGCAAAGCCTCAGGGCGAATCTTCGGTGCGAGTCGTGTCGTCGAGGCGCATGGCGATCGAAGCTATGCCCTTGGAGAGGCGAACCAGTCGCCGCGTGCGCGGCTCGCTCCGGTTGATGGTCTGCGATGCTGCTTCGCTGCGCCCGCTAGACCGGCCGGGCTGGGCGTCAAGGTGCCGTCCTGCGAAAATCGCTGGTCGGTCGCCGCCGCACAGTGATAGGAAACCTGGGTGACCAAGACCTTGGACTTCCCCGAGCTGCTGCGCCTGATCGACGAGCGGTCGGCCGCCTTCCGGGCCGCGATCGCCTCCGCGCCCAGCCTCGATGTGCAGGTGCCGACCTGCCCCGAGTGGACGCTGCTCGACCTGGTGCACCACCTGGGCGAGGGGCGTCGCGCCTGGGCCGCCACGGTGGCGGCTGGGCCGGACGCCTCGGGCAAGTTGGCGGGGGAGGGCTTGGCCGCACCGCAGGAGCACGAGGCCCTGCTCGCTTGGCTGGCCGAGTCGACGCAGCAGATGCTGGACGCGTTGCGGGAGGCCGGCCCGGAGCGCGGTTGCTGGACGTGGTGGGGCTCGTCGCAGTCGCCGCGGACCTGCGGTGCCGTCGCCCGGCACCAGCTCCAGGAGATCGCGATGCACACCTATGACGCCCAGCTCACCGTGGGCGCCCCGGAGCCGCTGCCGGAGGACGTGGCGCTCGATGGTGTCGAGGAGTTCCTGTTCACCTGCTGCACCACGACGGTCGCCTGGCCGCACAAGCCTGCCGTCGTCGACTACCACGTCACCGAGGGCGGCTCCTGGCGCCAATCGGTCTCCGCCGATGGTTCGCGGGCCTTCCGTCTGCCCGAATCCGGCGGTGTGCCCGCCGCCGGCGAGGACTCGGAGTCGGTCGACGTCTCCGCCCGGGGCACGGCGAGTGACCTGGTCCTGGCCTTCTACGGTCGCATCCCGCTGGACTCCCTGACGCTCGAAGGCGATCGGCACCTCTTCGATCTTCTGGAAAAGTGGGACATGGAGTAGGACTGCCTGGAGGGCCGATCTTCGGACGTCCGCACAGCGCGGATCGTGCGCTCCAGTTGGCGGAGGGTGTTGTCCAGCGTCTGGTTCCCTGTCCTCACCGCTGCGTTGTGTCACGCCCGGCATCCGGACACGGAAGCCCCCGGGTGAGGTCCTTGATCCAGATCATCGAGGCGCGTAGGTGGAGGCCCGCGAGGTAGCTCTGCCCTGGTGGCGATGCCTCTCCAGGCCTTCAGCTTGTTGATCAGCCGTTCGACGGTGTTCCTCTCCTTGTAGAGGTCGGCGTCGTGTCCGACGGGCCGACCGCCCCCGGGGCCCTTCCTCTTCCGATTGGCGGCCTGGTCCGACTTCTCCGGGATGACCGCCTTGATGTGACGTTTGCGCAGGTGGGCGCGGTTGCCACGGGATGAATAGGCCTTGTCCCCGGCAATCGCGTCCGGTCGGGTGCGTGGGCGACCGACCGGCCCGCGGACCTGTCTAGGACGGCCTCTTTTGGCCCCGGAGGAACGGTCCAGGCCGGCAACCCGCTCTGCCTGATCGGCGACTCCGGGACCGGCAAGTCCCACCTGCTGATCGGGCTCGGCACCGCGATCGCGGAGGCCGGCGGACGCATCCGATACACGACTGCGGCGAACCTGGTGAACGAGCTGGCCGAGGCTGCCAGTGACAAGCAGCTGGGGCGCACGATCAAGAAGTACGGCCGGGTGGACCTGCTCTGCCTCGACGAGTTCGGCTACGTCAAGCTCGACCGGCACGGCGCCGAGCTGCTGTTCCAGATCTTCACCGAACGCGAGGAACGGCACGCGATCGCGATCGCCTCGAACAGGCCGTTCACCGAGTGGGACCAGACCTTCACCGACAAGCGGCTCTGTCAGGCCATCGTCGACCGGCTCACCTTCGAGGCCCACATCATCGAGACTGGCACCCAGTCCTTCCGCCTCGCCAGCACCACGGCCAAGCGCAAAGCGGCCGCGGCCTGACGAGAGCGATCTCTTGGTGAGAGCGACGGCTGAAACTCTCGCTCTCACCACGGATTCAAGCTCTCGACAAGCCAGACCCCGCGCCGGGCCCGAGAGGCTTACTGGGAGACTGCAACGAGTTAGGTCTCTTGGGTGGGGCGGGATATGAACCGAAGACTGTTCGGTCTGGCATGCACGCTGATCCTGGCGGCATCGGCGAGTGCGACCGGCTGCGGCCGCTACTCCCCATGTCCTGGGGCGGGCCAGCGGCCGGAGGGACTCAGCACGAAGGACCTGGTCGGCACCTATCAAAGCACTGTCGGACGCGTGACTCTCAGCAACGACGGGACGTTCACCACACTCGGGTGGCCCGCAAGTCTTGCAGAAGCCACCGGTGACCCGCAGAGCAGAACCGGAAGCGGAACTTGGGAGCTGACTACCGCTGACGACTCCGGCTGGCCTGTCGACTTCACCTTCCACAAGATCAGCGGCTACTGGGACAGCGACGTCAATGGTGGGTACTACGGAGACGGTCTTTACGTCAGCGGCAGTCGCGAGAACCCGCACCTCTACGGATACGTCGGCGACCCCGACAGCTGTGAACTCGACACCTTCACGCGCAACCGCTGAGACACGCTTCCCACGGCCTATGCCCATGAACCTGGGCGTCGTTCGCACGTGAGTTAGTCGGCCACGCCCAACAAGGCGCCCGCCCGTCCGCAATCCTGTCAGGGGAAGCAGCCGGACGGGCTCCGTGGACCCACGCTACCGGCCGCCGCGGACCGCCGTCCGCACCTACCGGCCTCCTTCCCAGGACGCCCGCGAAACGTCACCCGATCGAGGGGTGGGGCCACTCCAAACCGTTCCTCTCCGGCACTGCCCTGACCTGTCACCCACACGGCTCAAGAGTGGGGCCAGACGAAACCGTTCCGGTGGGGCCACTGGAGGCCGTCGCAGACACAGCCTTCTCCAGAGCAGTGAACACGTCCTCGTCCAGGTGTATCCCGGCGGCGTCGTGGTGGGCCCGAGCGGTGGTGAAGCGATGCTGACCAGCGACAGGTCTACCTGGCCTCGCTTCGCGGCCTCCGCGATCAGCCCCTCCAGCAGAACCTCGAACACGCCCGCGTCACGCCACTGCCGGAAGCGGTTGGAGACCGTCGACCAAGCGCCGAACTCCTGCGGAATCTCCCGCCACTGCCCGCCGGTCTTGAACCGCCAGATCACACCCTCGAACTGCCGCCGCAGCAGCGCGGGATACGGCCCGTACTCGCCGATCGGCAGGTATGGGCCGATGTACTCCCACTCTTCGTCAGTTAGCTGCACTCGCGTCACGCAAGATGATCTACCGGATCGAGGGCTCAGGGTGGAGCCCAATCGACAGATTGATCACGACTCAATACGCGCCCTGGTCGGAGATCCACACCTCTTCCATCAGATCCGTGGCGTCGTGCGTGTGCCGGACGCGGAACACCGACGTCCGTACCTTCCTCCGCCTCCAGGGCCGGTGGACGCCGAGGATCAGTTCCCCGAGGCCGCCCCAGTAGGTCGAGGTGGGATCGTCCGGGTCGTACGCGACATCGGCTTCCTTCGCCATCTGCGGCGTCACCCCGCAGGCGTCCAGCACCGCCTGCGGGTCGCCTTCCAGCGTCCACCGCGACGGATCGTCCTCGACCGGCCAGCCCTCGGAGTGCACCGGCTCGACGCCGGGCACCACCCACGCGGCCTCCTCGTGGGTCTCCCCGCGGTCGACCGTCGCGCTGCCGATGATCTTCGCCCCCGGGAAGCGTTCCGCGAGGTTCCTGACCTGCTCCAGCACCGGCCACGAGTTTCCGTCGTCCGCCAGAGCAGGGTCCGAGATGCCGATCACGTTCCCCCACACCCCGACCTGGATCCAGTCGAGGTCGTCGCGGGTCGTCAGGGAGAAGCCGTCGCTGATGTTCTGTTCGCCGTGATAGTCGAGCACCGCGTCGACCGTCCCAAACGACGCGGCGAACTCCCGTGCCCGCTCCGGGTCGTTGGGCGGCCAGTCTCCCGACTGGTCCGGGAACGGCGGCAGCACGACCGTGACCGTGTACTCACCCGACCCCCGCACCTGCGCCTGCGGCAGGCACGTCCAGAAGCTGTTCTCCGTCATGCCCGCCACCGTAACGGCACGGCGCAGCGCGACACGACACGGCGACACGCGGTCCGAACCCCCGTGCATCGGAGGTGAGTTGCCGCATAGGCTGGCGCGGCCGGCGTCAACGACCACGGGGGCCACTGACCCGGCCCATCCCATCCTGGGCCCCCCAGGAGTTCTCAAAGTGACCGAGTTCATACGACCGCCACGACGGCATGTCTGGACCCGTGGCATCCTCGCCCTGGCCTGCGCGGCTGTCATGGCCATGACTGGCCTTCCGTCCCTCGACAGCGCGGAGGCCGCCAAGCCGCCGGCGCTCAAACCCGGCAAGCGCTGCGACGAACTGTTCGGCCTCAAGGGCACTCCCACGAAGTCCCTCCCTCAGCGTGACGGCACCCGCGCGAAGGAGCTGTGGGACCAGTACGAGTACGTGAACCCCGGCATGGAGTTCGACGGGCTCAACCCGACCCAGGACGAGCTGGACGCCGCCGGGAAGGACTACAAGCAGTACCCCCACAGCGACCCGCGCCGCATCTACGCCCGCTTCAACGCCCAGAAGCGGTGGACGAACTTCGACGACTATCTGATCTCGCAGTACATCCCCAACCAGGGCAACGACCCGCGCGGGGAGGCGTTCGAGAAGAAGGTCGTCAAGGAGATGGGCCTGACCGGCCCCGACTGGATCTGCCAGAAGGAGGTGTACTTCACCGAGCCCGACCCCAACGACCCCAACAAGACCGTGCGTCACAAGCGGGTCCTGGACGCGTACAACAAGAAGACCCGCGAGATCGTGGAGATGAAGTCCAACGGCAAGCCGGACGGGTCCCAGACCCGCGCCGACAAGGCGTGGGCCCGGCACAGGGGCTGGAACTCCTACAAGTACACCTTCGTCTTCGGCGAACAGCAGAAGAGTGAAGCCCGCACCTTCATGAAGGACATGAAGGACGCCGCGGGCAAGGACGCACAGGGCCGTGACCGGGTGCGGGCGTACAACTTCCACTCCGACCACAAACCGCAGGCCCCGAAGGGCACGGAGAACGGTCCCTACCGGCGGAGCGACCCGTTCCTGTCCAACGGCGCGGGCAAGAACACCGGCTCCCGCGGCGGTGGCAACAACGTCATCAACCAGTCGCCGCCCACACCGAAGGACCTCAAGGAACGCCTCGACCGACTCAGGGCGGCCGACCCCCAGGGACGGATGCAGAGGGGATTCGGCGGCGTCGACTTCTCCACCCTGGACCTGCGTTACATCGGCAAGCCCGTCAAGGGCGAGGGCCTGAACTACGCGTTCTCCGCGAAGAGGGTCGAAGACGAGTACGCGGCCGGCTGGGGCGGCAAGGAGAAGGCGCAGCTCATCTCGGACGCGTTCTTCACCTGGCTCGCCCTCACGCCGGACAAGTTCTGGGTGAACCTGAACCCGGACGAGCCCGAGCGGGTCATGGACGCCGAGTTCGGCAAGACCGACGCCGGGCGGATCCTCCTCGAAGCCGACCTTCAGATGAAGCACGACTTCTTCAAGACGATGGACCCGAAGACCGATCTCGGCAAACGGTTCTGGGCGTCCCTGCCCAAGGTGAACGGCCGCCCGTGCTTCGCCGGGATCCGCAACTGGATCGAGCCGCAGACCGCGACGGTACGCGAGCAGGACGGCGGCATCCACATCCTCGACGCCCCGCTGCAACTGAAGTCCACCCCGCAGGACTTCACCACCGACCCGGGCGGCGAGCAGATCTGCAACCCGTCCAAGGCGGAACGGGACGAGGCGCAGCGGGTCATCGACCGGATGATCGTCCCCGAGGTCGAGAAGACCATCAACACGGCCCCGCAGTACGCGGACCTGCGCCGCGTCTACACCGCCCGCGTCGCCGCCGAGTTCATCCGCCAGCAGGACGCCAAGGCCCCCACCGACTACCACTCCCTCATCAACAGCAACAACGTGGCGAAGTGGCCCCTGCGCGCCCCCAACCAGAACTGGGACAAGAACGAGCTGTTCCAGAAGTACCGGCAGATCTTCCTCAACGGCGAGTTCGAGTACGACGTGGAGACCGCCGAAGGCGTGCTGGTCTACATCGTCGGCGGTGTCGACTTCTCCAAGCAGCCCAAGCGGAACATGGACACGGTGCGTTTCCGCGCCGAGCACCCCTACAAGCCCCGCACGGCCCAGTTCGCCGTCGGGCAGATGACCGACGACGCGGACCAGGACGGCTACGTGATGCTCGGCGGGAACACCGCCGGGAAGACGTCGAGCGACGACGACGCGACGCCCACTCCCACGCCGACGGACGACCCCGGCGACAAGCCGACGGACAAGCCGACCGACACCCCGTCGACCCCGGTGCCCTCCACCTCGCCGGGCGGCAACGACGACAACCCCACCCCGCCGGCCAAGGACCCCGACGGCGACCTCGCCGACACCGGCTCCGACACCCCCATCGGCCTCATCACCGCCATCGCCGCCGCCGTCGCGGCAGCCGGCGGAGCCCTGATGTGGTGGGTGCGCCGGCGGAAGGCCGAACAGGCCTGACCGGGTAACCCCACCGGCCGGAACACGACAAGCGGTCCCGCACCCGAGCCCTGGGTGCGGGACCGCGCCATGCGGTCGCTACGCCGTTCCCCTGCTCACCGGCGCTCGGCCCGTCCCGCCGGCGGCCACGCCGGCACGTCACGGCTCACTCACACCGCCCAGGCCGGGCCGGGAACCTCCGGCGTCGCCCGCACGGATGGCGGCGGCCTCCTCCCGGGCGTGGATGCCCCGATCGAAACGCGGGCACGACCACCATGGACATCCCACATCCCGGCCCGGCGCCACCGGCTCACCGGGGCCCACCGCTCAGCCCGTCCCGCTGACCGGCCCGCTCTTGCCGCGACCAACCTCCGGAGAACCGCATGAATCATCCACCAGACCCTGCACCGCACAAGCCCTTGTCGCCGGAGGCTCTCCGCTACCCGCCGCCACCGTGGCGCCTGTCCGGCACGATGTGGTCGGGACTCTTCCCCACGCACCACCGGCCCCGGGTGCCTCGCGGCCTTTCCGTACTGCTGCCCCGGCACCTGGTGATCGCCGCGATCCGCTACCTGGACGGGGACCTGCACTACAACGAATTCCTGATCGCCGGCCTCGTACGCCGTGGCAACCGCATCGGCCCCTACGTCCACCACATCTGGGTCGACAGCCCGGTCTCCCAGGTGGGCGGCCGCGAAATCTGGGGACTGGACAAGCAACTGGCCCGCTTCGACTGGACCGACCGGCAGGTGCGCATCACCACCGACCTCGGCGCACAGATCACCCTCGCCGCCGGGCCGGAGCCGCGCGCGGCGGCGCCCCTGATGCTTCCGCTTCCGGTGTTCACACCCGTCGCCGGCAACCTCACCTACGCCGTCGCACGCGCACGCCTGCACGCCGGCCCGACCCGGCTGTCACTCCCTCACTGGCCCGACGAACTCCCCCGCCTGAGCGACCACACCACCCGCCTCGCCCTGGAGGTCCCCCACTTCCACGCGGCGATGCCCGCGCCCCGGCCGGTACCGGAAGCCGCGCGCTCTCGCCCCTGACCACGCCCCCCGCCGGGCCCCCTGCCGATTTGTTGAGTCGCCGCCCGCGGAAAACGTACGTGCGTACGGGATCCCGGCCGTGCCAGGATGGCGGCGGGAAGCGAGGTCTCGTGGACGAGTTGAGGCGATTCCGCCTGGCGCTGGTGGCTTGGGCGGCCGGCGGAGCGGAGGCGGGTGCGGCGGCCGCGACGGCGCGCGAACTGGCCGGCGATGTGCGGACGATCGTGCTCGTCGAGGGCAGCAGCGACCAGGTCGCACTCCAAGCGCTGGCCGCCCGCCACAGTCGCGACCTCGAGGCCGAGGGCGTCGCGGTAGTACCCCTCGGGGGTGCGACCAACATCGGCCACTTCCTGAACATATGCGGTCCCCCTGGGCTCGGCCTCCCTCTCGCGGGTCTCTGCGACATCGGCGAGGAGCGGCATTTCCGGCGTCATCTGGAGCGGGTCGGGCTCGGGTCCGGTCTCACACAGGCCGGGCTGGAGGCACTCGGGTTCCATGTGTGTGTCGCCGACCTGGAGGACGAGCTGATCCGCGCTCACGGGGCCGACGGTGTGCAGCAGGTGATCGAGGCCCAGGGCGAGATGCGCCCCTTCCTCACCTTCCAGGGTCAGCCGGCCCAGCGGGAACGGCCCGTGGAGCACCAGCTGCGGCGCTTCATGGGCACGCACAGCGGTCGCAAGGCGCTCTACGCGCAGGCGCTGATCACTCACCTGGACCTCGAACGCGTGCCCCGGCCGCTGGAGCGCCTCCTCACCCACGTCTGAACCGGCCCCGCCGGCGCCTCGCCGACCGAGCGGGGAAGCCGAGGACGGTCGTCACCATGGCGTTGGGCGGTCAGAGTGCCGGGGCGCGGGCGTCATCGGCGTGCCTCACGGCAGCATCGTTCGTCGGCGTCATCCTTAACCATGGACAACGGCGAAGCGACATGGCGCAGCACCGACACTCTCGGCCTCGAGGTCCGGACGGACGGAACCGGCACCGTCGCCATAAGGATCCTGGGCTGGGAAGGCGTACTGCCCCTGTCCGTCATTCGTTTGACGACGACGGCGGTCATGGCCGCGGCTCGCCCACCAGCGGCGAGCGATGTCGAACTGCGCGGCCTGAGACCACAGGGCTGCACAGGCTGACCGATCGCCGGGCCCCGGGAGCTACGCGGTAGAGCCCGATGCCGCGAGGTGGCATCGACAGCCGTGCCCGTCCGCCTGCTCTCGTACGAGCGATGGCCCCCCCAGGAGCCGACCGCCGGCGGACGCTCGAAGCCTGACCAGTTCGAGGCCTGCTGACTCACCCGACACCGGAGGGGAGAGAACGCCGGCCGTCGTCGTGACCAGGACGCGGAGCGGGGCCCCGGCCTGCGGCGCCGGGCCGGGTGCGGGCGAAGTCGGCGGCGACGAGCGCGGCCAGGCCGAGGTAGGCGTCTCGGGTCCGTGCCTTCATCCGTGCCGGTTCCACCTCGGTGCCTGCCGCGAGGTGCTTGTCGAAGGGGGTCACCACCACGCCACGGCACCGGTGACGCAAGTGGCCCGCGACCGCGTCCACTTCGACTCTGGAGTCGCGGGTCTCTGCCACCACCGTGATGCTGCGCCGGACGAGGTCCCCGTAGCCCTGGACCGTGAGCCAGTCCAGGGCGGTGCCGGCGCCGGCCGCGCCGCCCCCGCCGGACGAGGCGACGAGGATCAGTTGATCAGCGAGGGCCAGGACACCACGCATGGTGCTGTGCAGCAGTCCGATGCCGGAGTCGGTGAGAATGATCGGGTAGTGCCGTCCGAGACAGCCCACGGCCCGGCGGTAGTCCTCGTCGCTGACAGCCCGCGAAGTGGCGGGGTCCACGTCATCGGCAAGAATCTCCAAGCCGCTCGACGCCTGCGACGTGTAGCGGCGTACCGCCATGTAGGTGGTGAGGTTCGGGAGGTCGGCCACCAGGTCGCGGATGGTTGCCCCGGTCTCACGACGCGCACGGCGGCTGAGGGCGCCGCCATCCGGGTTCGCGTCGATCGCGACGACCCGGTCCTGGCGCTCCGTGGCCAGCGTCGCGCCCAACGCGGCCGTGGTGGTCGCCTCTCCTCCACCCTTGAGACTGATGACCGCGATCTTGTAGCACTCCATCACCGGAGTACGGAGCACGGCCCGCTTCTCCCCCCGCGCCCGCTCCCCCGCCCTGCCGCCGAGGCGCAGCCTCCTCAAGCCTCGACGCACGCCGTGCTTGTCGCGCAGCAAACGGTCGGAGGAGAGCTCGATGGCGGCGCTGTGCCCCAGCCCGCCACTGCACCCGCCGCCTGCCGTCCACTCCGCGGGAGCACAGGACGGCGGCGACGCGAAGGCGGTCTCGGCGCCCTGGCCGGGTGCGGGGTCCCCGCGGGTGACGGGGCCGTCATTCGTCATGCCGTGCGCTCCATTCTCCGAGTCGGAGGGTCCGTCAGGGAACAGGCCGCGAGGTCGACGGGCCGTACGCTCCTGCGGGGCGGGACGGGGGCGGCGGCCCTGAACAGGGTCGGGCCGCCCGGGCCGACCGAGCCATTGGTGACTGCCACCCGTGGCTGCGGTTGCTCGGCGCCGGGCAGCCCGTTCGGCTGTCCGATGAGCCCCTTGGTCCGGTTCAGCCCCAGGCAGGAGCGGAGAACAGGCTGGCCGTGTTGTAGCCGGGGCGGGTGGTGGTGCTCCAGCCCGCGGCGGCGGGCTGGGTGCGGGCGAAGTCCGCGGCGACGAGCGCGGCCAGATTGAAGTAGGCGTCGCGGGTCCGTGCCTTCATCTGCGACAGTTCCACCTCGGCGCCCGCGGCGAGGTGCTCGTCGAAGGGCGTCACCACCACGCCGCGGCAGCGGGCACGGAAGTGGGCCACCACCTCGTTCACCTTGACCATCTTGCTGGTCTTGCGCGTCTCGGACACCACGGTGATGCTGCGCTGGACGAGGTCCGCGTAACCCTGCGCGTTGAGCCAGTCCAGGGTGGTGCTCGCGCTGGTCGCGCCGTCCACACTCGACGTGGCGACGATGATCAGTTGGTCGGCGAGGTCCAGGACACCGCGCATGGCGCTGTGCAGCAGGCCGGTGCCGGAGTCGGTGAGGATGATCGGGTAGTGCTGTCCGAGGCAGCCGACGACCCGTCGGTAGTCCTCGTCGTTGAATGCCGTCGAAATGGCGGGGTCCACGTCATTGGCAAGGATCTCCAGTCCGCTCGAGGACTGGGACGTGTAGCGGCGTACCGCCATGTAGTTGTTGAGGTTCGGGATGTCGGCCACCAGGTCACGGATGGTCGCCCCGGTCTCGCGGCGTGTACGGCGGCTGAGGGTTCCGGCGTCCGGGTTGGCGTCGATGGCGACGACCCGGTCCTGGCGCTCCGAGGCGAGCGTCGCGCCCAAGGCGGTCGTCGTAGTGGTCTTGCCGACCCCGCCTTTGAGACTGATGACCGCGATCTTGTAGCACTCCATCACCGGAGCGCGCAGGAGGGCGAGCTTCTGCTCGCGCTCCCGCTCTGCGCTCCTGCCGAGGCGCAGCTTCTTCAGACCTCGACGGACGCCGTGCTTGTTGCGCAGAAGCCGGTCGGAGGAGAGATCGGCGGCCGAGCTGTGCCCCAGCCCTCCGCTGTGCCCCTCCCGTGCCGTCCACTCCGCGGGAGCGTAGGGCAGCGGCGGGCGTGGGGAGTACGGCGGCCGGGTGACGGCGGGTGACAGTTGGTCCGCCCTGACGTAGGGGCGCGAAAGAGGCGTGAGGTCGTCCGAGGGAAGCCGGACGGGGTTCGGCGGCTGAGGCATGCCCCCGTCGACGGGAGCCATGCCGTTCCGGAGTTCTTGGCCGCCGGCCGGCCGGGTGCTTGGGGCGTCCCCGTCCGGTGGCGCCTGGTCTGGTGAGTCGGTGTACTCCTGGGCCGAGCCGGATACGGCACCGTCCACGCTGATGTCACGGTCGTTGGTCATGCTGTGCAGTCCGTTCGCAGAATTGGAAGGCTTTTCAGGCAAGGGGCCGGCGTGGTCACGGCAGTGCTCCGTCGTCACCGGGCCAGCGGGCTTCTCGGGGCCGTGACGTGGGGCTTCTTTGCCGGAGGAGTCGGCTGATCCCGCCACCGGGAGCGCTGATCGCCCGGCGGGGGCACTCTCTTGCTGGACCTCGGGGACACCGTCCGGGGCGCCGGTTCGAATCGGGCGCTCCGCTCTCTCCCGTGCCGGGCCGGCCGGCCGAGGGCCGCCGGAACCGGTACGCAGGGCCGGTGCCGCCCGCCCCGCACGGCGCAGCGCGCCGATATTGGCGCCCTTCGTCTCGGACCCGGCGGAACGTCGGAGCGGATCAGGCGTGGCGGGAGAGCGGGGGTCGGCGCGAACCAGCATTCCGTTGTCCCCGACGCGCAGGTTGAGGGCTATGAACTGGTCCGCCGTCAGCACCTGCTTGTCCCCGATGAGCGCCCGCACGGGAGGCTCTCCGGCCTGGCCCTGGCGTCGCCATGCCGGATGACGGAGCCCGGCTTCCGCGGTCTCGGGCGGGACCTCGATCCGGCTGCGTACGCGGTAGAGCCCGGCATCAAGGTCGTCCGCGCGCTGCAGCTGCACCTTCAGGGGGCCCACGAACGAGTACCGCTGCGCTTCGGCGTACTCGCGCACCTTCTCGACCAGCTCTTCACCGAGCATCACGAGGCAGGGTCCGTGAAGTTCGTGGTCGGTGGGATTGAGCTCGACCACGAAATGGTTGGGCGTCACCGTGCGCTCGCGGTCCCAGATCCTGGCGTTGATGTCGCACTCTCGTCGCAGCGCCCCTACGAACTCCAGTGGCTGCACAGCGGACTTGAAAACCTTGGCGAAGGCACCATTGACCAGGGCCTCGAAGCGCTGCTCCAACTTGTTCAGCGTTCCCACTGCAAGCCTCCGGTGCCCTTCACCCATGCCGCCATGAGAGTGAATCGATATTTTCGATAGTGGATTCCTAGCCACTGTCGAGGCATTTCTATGGTGTGTCGCCGTCAATTCACCTGATCGTCCGCACAGTCCCTCAGCCGGTCGACATCACGAATATCGACGAATGGGCGCACTGTCGGCAACCGGAGCCGATCCTCCCCGTGGGTCATTTATCGCCGGCGGGGCCGTTTTCCTAACGCGCGGGTTGCCGGCCGGCGGCCCTTCGGGCGACCCGTAGCCGCAGAGGAGGGGCTCCACGAGTGTTGTCCGACGGATGAGCGGGGTGGCGGTGCGGGCCCACGTACGTACGGCGAGCCGGACCGCCGGCTCTCGGGGCACGCCGATCCCCGCCGCCTCGGCACGCCTTCCTCGGGTCTCGGCTCGCGCCTCGTTCGACGGGCAGGGCACGCCTTGCTCACCGCACCGGCCGGTTGCCGCCATGAGGTTTTACCGATTGCGTCGCGATACATCATGCACAGGCACTCTGATCTGGGCTTTTACGTTGAGACGAAAGAGCATTGTCGCCACTGGCGATCCGGTGGAAGCGTGCTCACGCGCTGGGTGAATCCCTCGGGCCTGACTCAGCCATCGCTGGGTCGTCGAGACGCGAGCACATCGAGCACGCGGTGACGGCCCGCCTACTCAGTCCAGAAGGAGAACGGAATGATCTTCCGCACGACACGAGGTCGGCTGGCCGGCGCCTTGATCGCCGCCTGCGCGACAGGGGCCATGGCACTGAGCTCATCACCCGCCTCGGCAAAAGTGTCCGACGGTTACATTCGCGGCTACGACATGGTCGAGGGCGACTGGTCGGACGAGGGAGTCATCTCCGCCGGCGAGTACAGCAGTTCCACTGCCACCTGCATGTGGCAGCGGATCCTGCGGGCCCACGGTGCTCCCAAACCGAGCGGCCTGCTGTTCAGCGAGTCGGACATCGACGGCCACTTCGGGCCCAACACCACCCACGCGACGAAGTGGCTCCAGTGGAAGTTCGGCCTGGTCGACTCCCCTTCCAAGGCCGACGGCCGCGTGGGCCCCAACACATTTCGCGCGGCGCAGAAGTATCTGGTACGGACGGGCGGCATCACCACACCGGGCTCCACGGTCTACTTCAGGTACGAAGGATGGCGGTACGGCACGAACATGAGCCGAAACGGCCAAGGGATTTACGTGTTCCAAGACGGAACCGACCACGCGCGTCAGGCCAACTACGACTCCAACGAGTGTGACTGACCGCGGCGTTCGCACCCCCCAACGCCCGGGCTGAGGCAGCGGAGCACGCCGGGGCGGACCCGGCCTTGACGCCGGCCCCGGGGAGCGGTGGGCCGGCCGGGCTCTGCGGCCCCGGCCGGCCGGCACCGGATCGGCCACCGGCCCGAGTCCGTAGTGCGGGTGGAAGGCGTGGCAGTCATGCACCACGGTCAACGCGTGCGGGATCTTCTTGGGCGGACCCGGCGGCCGCAACGTGCATCACTGTCTTCGGGTGCCCACCCTCTGTTGAGGGTCCCCCCTGGTCTCGCCGGCCTCGGTCCGACCAGTTGGAAAGCACGTGCCTCGGTCGAGCTGGCTCAAGTTGGTGCGCCTGTATGCCGTGACCAGCAGCACCCGGTCCTCCACCGACAGGCTCCACGGTCGAGCCTCTGCGGACCGCCTCAGCTCCTTCGTGCCGCAGCTCTGTCACCAGGCGTGCCGACTCACTTGTTGGCCAGCCGCAGATCCCCGGACCACGTGTCACACCGAACGCGGCCAGAGCCGAAGGTGATCTCCAGCGCGAGCCGCCCGTTCTCCGGGGCACCCTCTTCTCTGACGGCCAGCACCGTCTCGCCGAGGTGATCCGCGAACGGGGTCTCGCCCTCGATCGGCGCCACCGCGACGCGGCCTGACTCCGCCATGTCGTATCCCGCGAAGGGGACCTCCTGCTCCACGATCAGGCACCAGTCCGAACCGGTCGTGATGCGCGTGGTGACGGCCTCACTGTCGATCAGCCATACGTCCAGCGGGCCGGACGGAGCCCCCACGCCGTACAGATGCCACGAAGCCACCACTTGCTCAAGACGCCGACCCACCAGGTAGTCAGGACGCCCACCGACCCCGTGCAACGGGCACTTGCCCACCCTCTTCAACTCCACCCGCCGACCGTACCGTCAAGCAAACGCCCAGCTCACACCCTTAGACGGGACAATCCTTCGTTCACTCTGACGAGACCCGCACGCCACGTCAGAACTCGATGATGGCCCGTCCAAGGATCTGCCCCTCCTCCAATGCGACCCGGGCCTCCTCGATCTGGTCCAGGGAATAGCGGTTGGTCACCAGCTTCTCCAGCGGGAACTTTCCCTCACGGACCCATTCCATGAAGAGCGGGAAGTCGGTGTCGGGCACCGTGGCACCGAGACTTCCGCGGTAGTGGCGTTGGTACAGGAGGATCTCGTTCAGGTCGACCGAGACATCGGAGACAGGAATGCCCAGGAGTACCGCCATGCCGCATCTGGAGAGCGGTCGTCGGCGCGCCGACCGCGTCCATGGCGTAGTCGACTCCGCCAGGCACGATCTCCCGAATCGCCTTCACCGGGTCTGCGTTCGAGGCATTGATGGTGTGGGTGGCGCCGAACTCCTTCGCGAACTGCAGCTTATGGTCAAGCAGGTCCACCGCGATGATGGGATCGGCGCCGGCGGCCGCCGCGGCGGCGAGCGCCGACAGACCGACACCGCCGACGCCGAACACGGCCACCGACTGGCCGGGCTCGACCTTCGCCGTGTGCAGCACGGGAGGGGGGAACGGCGACGATCGCGGATCGGCGGCCTGCGAGCGCCTGGCGGGTCGACGCGAGGCGATCGGTGCACCGCGCACATGCGCGCATCTTCACCCACTCGCACCAGCGCGCCCCTGACCACCTCGCGTCCCCCGGAGCCCTCTGCCAGCGTTGGGACGAGGGTGAACCGCGATGTCCGCGTTTCCGGGGAGAGCGAGGCTTCATGTACGACCCCGATCCACCGTTCCGGCCGGTCCGCAGAGTGGACGGGTACCTGCCACTGGAGGACCTCGGGCTCATCGGCGACGGCACGACCTCCGCGCTGGTCGGACTCGACGGGTCCATTCCCTGGATGTGCCTGCCCCGGTTCGACTCGGAGCCGTTGTTCTGCGGACTTCTGGACCACGGCCGTGGCGGGCACTTCACCGTCGCGCCCGACGATCTGGTCGAGGCCCGGCAGTGGTACGCGCCCGACACCGGGGTGCTCACCACCGACCTGCGGACCCCCGACGGCGTCGTACGGCTGACCGATGCCCTCACGCTCCGCCCGGGCGCCGACCTCACCGACGACACTCCCGCCGGGCGCGCCGAGCTCGTACGCTCGGCCCAGGTCCTGTCCGGTCGGGTCCGGCTGAGGGCGGACCTGGAGCCCAGGGGCGGTGCGCAGGCGCGCGCCCTGTTCAGCGGGGTCGAGGTGCGGCCGTACCGGCAGCCCGGGCTGAGGCTCCATCTGCGCTGCAACCTCCCCCTCGAGGGCCTCCGCAACAGCTACGACATGCAGCAGGGTGACCGCCTCGACCTGGTTCTGTCCTGGGGGCGCTTCCACCGTCACCACCGCTTCGACACCGACGCCATGCTCTCCGCGACCGGTGAGGCGTGGCATCGCTGGATGGCTCGGTTCACCTACGAGGGCCCTGAGGAGCCCCTGGTCAGGCGGGCCGCGCTCACCCTGAAGATGTGCGACGACTGGTCCAACGGCTCGCTCGTCGCCGCGCCCACCTCCTCCCTCCCCGCCCCCATCGGCGGCATCCGGAACTGGGACTACCGCTACACCTGGATCCGGGACGCGGCCTTCGCCGTGTTCGCGCTGCGGCGTATCGGATTCCAGGGCGAGGCCGACTCGTTCCTCGGCTGGGTCCTCGACGCGTTCGAGCAGAGTGGACGTCCCCGCATCATGTACACCCTCGACGGGCTCACGGTCCCTGACGAGGTGGTGGACCCCGAGCTGGAGGGATACCGGCGCTCGGCCCCCGTGCGCTGGGGCAACGGCGCCACCGACCAGCGACAGCACGATGTCTACGGCGAGATCCTCGACTGCGCCGACCAGTGGCTGCTGGCCGGAGGAGAGATCCAGCCCGCCCTGTGGTCCAGCCTGGCCGGGCTGGCGGACCAGGCGGCCACCGCCTGGCGTCAGCCGGACCAGGGCATCTGGGAGGTGCGCAACGAGGGCGGTGTCTTCACCTACTCGGCGGGCCTGTGCCATGTGGCCCTGGACCGGGCGGTGCGGATCGCCGAGCGGCACGGGCTGCCCGGACGCGTCGACGAGTGGCGGACCTCGGCCGACGAACTGCGTGAACTGATCCTGAACCGTTCCTGGGACGAGGACGCGCAGACACTGAGCGTGGGGCTCTCCGGCGGAGGCGCCCTCGACGCCAGCCTGCTCGCCCTGCCGCTGCGCGGGGTCGTCCCGGTCGACCACCCCCGGATGGTGGCGACGACGGCCGCTGTGGCCGACCGTCTGTCGGCGGGCGACGGCCTGCTCTACCGCTACCTGCACGACGAGTCCCCTGACGGTCTCGCCGGTGACGAGGGGGCGTTCCTGCTGTGCAGCTTCTGGCTGGTCGACAACCTGGCCGGCCAGGGCCGGCTGGACGAGGCCGAGGAGCTGTACGCGTCCCTGTGCGCACGGGCAAGCCCGACCGGGCTCCTCTCGGAGCAGATCCATCCGTCCACGGGTGCGTTCGTGGGGAACTTCCCCCAGGCGTTCAGCCATATCGGGATCATCGCAAGCGGAGTGAACCTCGGCCGTGCACGGGCAGGCGATCGGTGAGCGGCCAGGTTCCGCCCTGATACTTCGCGGGACGAACCTGCCTCGACCCGTCCGTCGCGGCTGACGGGCCTTCAGCTTCTGCCGGGCCGGGAAGAGCTCGGCGCAGAAGCCCCAGGGATACGCGGGAGTCGCGTGCTTCTCGTGTTACGTGGGAGCCAAAAGGCGCCGCTCAGCGTGATAGGTGGCATGGGACCACCAGATGAACCGCACGGCGGCGCGGGCGCGGACGCGTACGAGTTCGACGCCTTCTACGCCGCGAGCGTCGGCCGGCTCATCGGCCAGCTGTACGCGATGACGGGCGACCTCGCCGAGGCGCAGGATGTCGTACAGGAGGCCTTCGTCCGGGCTTGGGAGCGCCGGGGCGAGCTGGACCTGAACGGCGCTCCCGAGGCATGGGTGCGCACGGTGGCCTGGCGGCTGGCGGTCAGCCGATGGCGGCGGGTGCGCACCGCGCTCTCCTTCGTCCGCCGGCAGGGCCCACCGGCCACGGTTCCGCCACCGGAGCCGCACCACGTGCTGCTGGTTCAGGCGCTGCGACAGATCCCCGAGGCACAACGAAGGGCCGTGGTGCTCCACCATCTCTGCGACCTGACGGTCGAGCAGGTGGCTGCCGAGGCCGACTGCCCCGTCGGCACGGTCAAGGCGCAATTGAGCCGGGGGCGGGCGGCGTTGGCACGGCTGCTTGCGGACACTGAGCTGGATCCGCGGACGACGCGGCTGTCGGAGGTGCGTCATGGCTGACGAGACCGGACTGGATATCTACCTGGCCGACCTCGCCGAGTCGGGCCGGCGCCACACGTCGCCACTTGCCGCAGATCGGATCCGGGCGCGTGGTGAGCAGCGCCTGCGCCGCAGGCGGGCCGCTCTGGCGTCCGGTGGTGCGCTGCTGGTCGCGGCTCTGACCGTGGGAGGGCTGTCACTGACCGGTACCGGCCGAGGGGCCGAACCGCCCGCCGTCATCCCGACGCCCACCGCTTCGCTGTTCGTGCCGCCGGCACCCGCTCCGGGTGCGGAGTACGCCAGCGAGCTGGGCTATGTGTACGGCGCGGTGGTGAAGGGCGACACGGTGCAGGTCACCGTCGAACCGGTCCGTGCCGTGCGGGGAACCGTGGCACCCGTTGGTGTGGTGCACACACTGACCCTGCCGCGGGGGACGCTGGTCGAAGCACGACAGTCGGTCGGTGGGGACCCTGCGGACGTGCGGCTGGACCGGCTGGTGAGCCGACTGGCCGCCGGGCGGCAGTGGGTGTTCGCGATCGACTACGACAGCGAGGGCCGAGTGCACTCGCTGCGGGAGGCGTACTGGCTCGCCGGGTGAGTCCGCACGGGAACTCCGGGGAGGCGGCGGCAAACAAAGCGGATCGGCATGCAACCCGGGGGTGGGGGCTGCGCGTAGAGACCGTGTATCCGGACCACACCTGATCCCTGGGGGACCTTGACCATGCGCCTTTCACACCGCCGGGCCGCCGTGAGCTGCCTCACCGCTCTCGCCGTCAGCCTTGTCGCCCTGACGGGATGCAGTGCCGGGGGCGCCGGGCAGGCGGCCGCCGCCGCACCTGAGACATCGGCGACGCCTTCCGCGTCGGCCGCCGAGACGGGTCCGACCGCCGCGCCGGACGGCGGTGCGGCCCCGGACGACACGTCGGCGTCGCCCAGTGCGGCCCCCTGGGCAGGCACCAAGCAGTTCGTGCAGATCGACGACGCCCGGACCAGCGGTGGGCTGACGTACTTGTCGGTGCGGCCCGCCCAGAAGGAGGCGCACCCACAATTCGAGGCGTGGGTGATCGTCCCGGGCAAGGGGCCCTACACGGAGGTGCCGGTGGCCGAGGACGCCCAGGTGCTGCTCTCGGTCCCGATCGGCGACGCGAAGCACGCCGCGTCGTACTCCCAGGCCGAGTTCGTCAGCCGACTGACGGCCCAGTCGTCCTCGGCGCGCACGCTCGTCGGGTACGACCTGAGTTTCGACGGAGAGGGGCGGGTGACCAGGCTGCAGTCGCTGTACACGTCCTGAACGGGCAGGCCGGGACCTCGTCCTGGACACCGCTTCCCGGGTCGGAAGCGCGAGGTGCGACGGTACTCGGTTCGGCGGGACGCGTCGCGCCCCGCCGAACCGACGCCGGTGGTGGAGGACGTCCTGCCGCCGGAGCCGCGCGTGTCTGGTTCATGGCGCCGAAGATCCGGTCTGTAGGGTCCGGCAGTGCCTCACTCGGCGGAAGCGGCGGCGCATCCATACACTGCGGATGCGCCCAACTCCTCTTCGATGCGCATGAGTTGGTTGTACTTGGCCGTGCGGTCCGAACGGGACAGAGACCCGGTCTTGATCTGCCCGCACCCCGTGGCGACGGCCAGATCGGCGATGGTCGTGTCCTCCGTCTCACCGGAACGGTGGGACATGACCGCCACCCATCCGGCCCGCCGCGCAGCGTTCACCGTCCCGAGCGCCTCGGTCAGCGTCCCGATCTGGTTGACCTTGATCAGGACCGCGTTCCCCACGCCGGTGCGGATGCCTTCCCGTACCAGCGCCTCGTTGGTACAGAAGACGTCATCCCCGGTCAGCTGGCACCTGTCCCCGACCCGCGCCGTCAGCTCGCGCCACCCGTCGAGGTCGTCCTCCGCCATCGGGTCCTCCACCGAGACGATCGGGTACGCGTCGATCAACTTGGCGAGGTAGTCGACCTGTTCGGCGGGCGTACGCTGCACACCCTCCCCCACGTACGCGTACACACCGGCCCGATAGAACTCCGACGACGCCGGGTCCATGACGAGGCCGATGTCCGCGCCTGCCCGATACCCGGCCCGCTCGATCGCAGCCATGACGAAGTCGAGCGCCTCCTCGGCCGTACGCAGCGCAGGCGCGAAGCCGCCCTCGTCGCCGACGCCCGTGGAGTGGCCGGCGGCCAGCAGGTCCCGGCGGAGCGTATGGAAGACCTCGGAGCCCATCCGGACCGCCTCCGCGAAGGACTCCGCACCCACCGGCGCGATCATGAACTCCTGGAAGTCGAGCGGATTGTCGGCGTGGGCGCCGCCGTTGACGATGTTCATCATCGGCACCGGAAGCACTCGGGCGTCGGCCCCGCCCAGGTAGCGGTACAGCGGCTGCCGGTGCGAGACGGCGGCGGCCTTCGCGGTGGCGAGGGAGACCCCGAGCAGGGCGTTGGCGCCGAGCCGCGCCTTGGTGGGCGTGCCGTCGAGCGCGACGAGCGCGGCGTCGAGGCCGGCCTGGTCGTCGGCGTCCCGCCCGGTGACGGCGTCCGCGATCTCGCCCTTCACGTGGGCCACGGCCCGGTCGACGCCCCTGCCGTGCCAACGCCGAGGGTCGCCGTCGCGCAGCTCGACCGCTTCGCGGGCGCCGGTGGAGGCGCCGGAGGGGACGGCAGCGCGGCCGAGGGATCCGTCGGCGAGGACGACATCGACCTCGACGGTGGGGTTTCCGCGACTGTCGAGGACGGCGCGGGCGGTGACGCGGCGGACGGCGGTCGGCGCAACTGTGTGTGCGGGCATGGGAGGTCCTTCCCGTAGTCGCCTGCCGGGCCCCGGCTGCGACGACGCTGGCGCTCGGCCCGACATGAGGAACTGTACAGCAAGCCTGTTCAGTTTTGCTGTTCAGCTTGGCTGTTCAGTCCGGCTGTTCAGTTCTGCTGCACAGCGTCGTTTCCGGTTAAAGTGCTCCATGCCCACCCTGGAAGCCGCCGCCGTCGCAGCCGAACTGCGTACCGCGATGGGCAAGCTCACCCGGCGCGTGAAGCACGAGGACCGGATCCCGCACGGGCAGGTCGCCGTGCTCGGCGTCCTGGACCGCGACGGCGCGATGACCACCAGCGATCTCGCGACCGATCAGCGCGTACGCCCGCAGTCGATGGCCCGCGTGGTCGGCCTCCTCCTCGAACAGGGCCTGGTCACGCGCAGGGCCCACCCCACCGACGGCCGCAAGTCCCTCCTCGAGCTGTCGGACGCCGGCCGGGCCGCGCTGGAGGCGGAGCGCGGCCGCAGGGCCGGCTGGCTGGCCATGGCCATCGAGGCCGAACTCACGCAGGACGAGCGGGAGCTGCTCGCGCGCAGCGCGGCCCTGATGGAGCGGCTGGCCGCGCGTCGCCAGGACCTGCCCGGGTGACCGGTACCTGTTTCCGATCCCTCGCCCCAGCAAGGGTTCGGGTTCAGGAGACCGTTTAAAGTGCGGCCATGGCCGTCCCTGAGATCATCCCCATTGCGTGGGAGCCGGACTGTCGCACGAGCACCATCGGCCGGTACAGCGACGGTCGGTTCCTGGCTTCGATCACCTATGCGTTCCCCGAGGGGTTCGTGATGGGAGACGGGTGGGAGGAGCACAAGCGGCTCTACGTCGTGCTGCACAAGTTCGACCATGCAGGTCACCACCAGGGGTCCGACATCTGGTGCGCCGGTACGTGGGCGGAGCAGGTCGAGCGCCCGCGTGATGAGCACTCTGTGGTCGCCCGCGCGG
The DNA here is from genome assembly GCF_001278075.1 of Streptomyces pristinaespiralis. Classification (GTDB taxonomy): domain Bacteria; phylum Actinomycetota; class Actinomycetes; order Streptomycetales; family Streptomycetaceae; genus Streptomyces; species Streptomyces pristinaespiralis. The sequence goes on from NZ_CP011340.1 coordinate 850,408, forward strand.
AAGCACAGTTGGACGCTGTCCTCTCCTGTCTCCCGGAACGTGAGTACTGCGACATCGCGATCCGGCCCTTCCGGCTCACCGTCGACGGTGTGCTCTTCGGCCTCGTCACCGAATACCCTGCCGAGGATCAAGATGGCGAGGAAGACCGGGCTGAGTTGTATCCCGATGGGCTGAGTTTCTCCGCTCCATGGGACGGCCGGTACGACACGTGACACCCTTGGTACGGGCGCACCCGTGACGCCGTCGGCGCTGATACTCGGCTGATGTTTCCGTTCCGTGACCCGCGGGCGGGCAACCTGGTGCGGTACCGGGCGGTCATACCGACGTGATCACCCGTCCTCGCCTCTCCCTTGCCGCCGTGGCCGTCGCGACGTCCGTGTTCCTGACCGCCTGTTCCGGCGGCTCCGAGGAACAGGACCCCGCGCACCCTGTCTTCGACGCCACCCTGCAACAGCAGCCGCGCCAGGCGCTGCTGGCGACGCAGGCGGCGGGGACGGCGAGCTTCAGGCAGACGCTGACGTTCACGTCGGAGCACGGTGACTCCGTGCAGACGTCCGAGGGGCGACTGGACTTCGACGGCAGCCGGGCGGCGGGCTCCCAGGCGTGGAAGATCGCCGACGGCCTGCCGGACGAGGCCAAGGACGCCCTGCTCGGCACCCGGCTGGGCGAGGGCCGCTCCCCCGCACGCTCCGATCTGGCGATCGATCCCGGCACCATCCGTCTCCGTTCCGGAGAGGCCGCCTACTGGCTGCGGTACGACGAGTCGGCCCCGTTCGGCAGCGGTGACTCGATCGACGCGCTGCGGGGCACGGAGGCCGCCTTCGGAGGCACACTTCTGGAGATCGTGTCCGGTGCACAGGAGGTGCGGCAGTCCGCGGCCGACGGCGGGGGTCGTACCTACCGGGCGAGACTGACGGCCTTCAACACCCTGCGCATGTTCTCCAAGGACCTCAGGGACGAACTCATCAGCTCCATCGACCCCGGCGTCACGGAACGGCGCGTCACCCTTGATCTGTCCGTGGATGCGGACGGCCGTATCTCCCGGGCAGAGGCCGATTTTTCCGCACTGCTCGGCAGGAAGGACAGCGCCCTCCGTTCGGTCACCGGCCTGCGCGCCGTGCTGACGGTGAGCGGCTTCGGGGCCTCACCACCGGTGATGCCGCCGCTGTCCGGGCGGACCGTGTCCGCCAAGGACACCGTCAGGCCCATCGGCGAGGTGGAGCCGGGGGCGTGCGTCGACCTCAACACGGGGACCCGGGTTCTCGACATGGTCGTCGCGGTCAGCTGCGAACAGCCGCACGACGCACGCGTCTTCGCCCACGCCGCATTCGGTGCCGACCACCCGGGCCGCAAGGCGGCCCGGCAGCAGGCGGGCGAGAACTGCCGGCAGGCCTACCGGTCGGCGTCCGAGTCGTGGACCCGCGAAGCAGTCAAGGACGACATGTACTGGTACACCTGGCCCACGGAGGCCGGTTGGAACCGCGGCGGGAAGCCCGTGGCGAGCTGTTATGTCGTCTCCCGCTGACCCTCCGGCATCGCCTTCGGCCGCTGCTGACGGCTGTCTGCACCCCGCAGGTGGGCTCCGCCGGGCTGCGGATGCCGGGACGGCCGATGGGACCGAAGCCCGGGCCGGCATACGTGGCGCGGCAGCCCTGCCGCCGTCCTCGCGATGGTGGTCGAGCTCGTCGGATCCGCGCGGCACCGCCGGCACGCGGTGAACGCGCCACCTCGTCGCCCTGGTCCGGGCCCCGGCCGCTTCGAACGCGGCATACTCGTCGAACGTTCCAACCGGGAGGCAACATGACCTCGCTCAAGCCCGAGACCATCCACACCGCCGGGCTGACCCTGCTGCCCCTGCAGGTCGGGCACGCCGACGAGATGGCCGCCGTGTTGTCCGATCCCGGCCTGCACACCTTCACAGGCGGCACTCCGGACACCGTCCAGGCGCTGCGCGCCCGCTACGAACGCTGGACCGCAGGCTCACCCGACCCCGCCGAAACCTGGTGCAACTGGGTGATCCGGCTTCGCGACACGGGCTGCCTGACCGGTACGGTCCAGGCGACGATCACCACCGACGACCGCGGAGCCGCCGCGGAGATCGCGTGGGTGGTGGGAACCCCCTGGCAGCGGCGCGGCATCGCCACCGAGGCGGCCCGAGGCCTCGTCACCTGGCTCCGGCAGCACCCGGTGCACACGGTCGGCGCCCACATCCACCCCGACCACGCGGCATCCGCCGCCGTGGCCGCCGCGGCCGGACTGACTCCCACCGACCAGTGGCACGACGGAGAGGTCTGGTGGCGGTTGGCCATCAGCTGACCGGGCGCATCAACAGGTCTTGACGATCAGTCGGGTCGTCCGGCCCGTAGGCCCCAGAGCACCATGACCGGACGGTGGTGGCCGTACGCCGGGCAGCCGGCCCAGCGCGCGGGAAGCCCCCCGGACCCTCTCCGGAGACCGCCCGGCGGGAGCCCTTCCGCCGCGCCCGCTTCTCGTCCGGCCGTCAGAATGGCGCGGGTGCGAACGCGGCGACCTGCTCGGGGGTGAGGGGGCGGGTGGGGTGTCCCCGCAGGAGGAGGTGGAGTTTGGCTGTCTCCTCCAGTTCCTCGATCGCGTCGGCGGCATGTTCCAGGCAGGCGCCGGCGACGACGGGACCGTGGTTGGCGAGGAGGACCGCGTGGTGGGTGCGGGCCGTCCTCTCGGCGAGCGGCTCCAGGCTGCTGTCACCGGGGGCGTGGTAGGGCAGCAGCGGCAGGGTGCCGACACGCATGGCGTAGTACGCGGTCAGCGGCGGCAACACGTCGGCCGGGTTCACGTTGTCCAGGCACGAGACCGCGGCGGCGTGGGTGGAGTGCAGGTGCACGACCGCGTGGGCGCTCGGACGGGCGCGGTAGAAGGCGGCGTGCAGGAACGCCTCCTTGGTGGGGCGCAGGCCGTCGAGGTGCTTGCCGGACAGGTCGGTGCGCGACAGGTCGGCCTCCTCGACCGTGCCCAGGCTGGAGCCGGTCGGGGTGAGCAGCAGGGTGCCGTCGGCCAGGCGGACGGACAGGTTGCCGGTCGAGCCGTGGGTCAGACCGCGTGTGAACAGGGAGCGGGCAGTACGGACGATGAGCGTGCGAGCCGCCGACTCGTCGGTGTAGGCGGTCACTTGCCCTCCTCGGCCGGGGTCGCGAGGGCCCTGGTGAACAGGTCGGGCGCCCCGAAGTTGCCGGACTTGAGCATGAGGGCGAGGTCGCCGTTCTTGGTCGTGGCATACGTCCAGGGCACCCCGGGGTCGGCTTCTTCGCCGACGAGGACGGCGCGGATGCCGAGGGCGGTCGTGACGGCGCCCGAAGTCTCCCCGCCCGCGACGAGCAGTCGGCGTACGCCGCGTTCGACGAGGTGGGAGGCGAGAGCGCCAAGCAGTTCCTCGACCTGGGCGGCGGCCTCGGCGACGCCCAACTGGGCTTGGACTGCCGCGAGTTCCTCCGGCGAGGCGGAGGCGTAGATGAGGACGGGCAGGTCGGGGTCCTGGTCCTCGTACCAGGCCAGGGCTTCGCCGGTGACGTCGCGGCCGGTGGCGGCGGCGAGGACGTCGAGGTGGAGGGAGGGCAGGCCGGCGGCGTAGAACTGGGCGATCTGCTCCAGGGTGCGGGCCGAGCAGCTGCCGGCCAGGACGGCGGCCCGCCCTTCGCGCGGCCACGGTTCGGCTGCGGTCGGCCCGGCGGTGGGGTAGGCGTGCCCGAGCCCTTCTGCCAGGCCCGCGGCCCCGGCGACGAGCGGCAGTTCGAGGGTGGCAGCGCCGAGTACGGCGAGGTCGTCGTCGGTGAGGGCGTCGGCGACGACGTGCCGGACCCCGGCCTGCTGATGTGCCACGACGGCCTCACGGACGGCTTCGACGCCGCGGCGCACGGTGGACCAGTCGATGAGGCCCACCCGGTGGCTGGTCTGCGCGGAGAGCAGACGTACAAGGGCGGAGTCCGTCATGGGGTTGAGGGGGTGGTGACGCAGGGGAGAGTCGGACAACAGCTGGTCGTGGACGAAGAGATGACCCTGGTAGACGGTACGGCCGTTGGGCGGGGAGGCCGGGCAGTGCAGGGTGACGGCGGCGCCGGCGGCGTCCATGAGCGCGTCGGTGACCGGGCCTATGTTGCCGTGCGGGGTGGAGTCGAACGTGGAGCAGTACTTGAAGTAGATCTGTGCCGCGCCCTTGGTCCACAGCCAGCGCTGTGCGGCGAGGGAGTCGGTGACGGCCTCGTCGGCGGGCGTGGAGCGGGACTTGAGGGCGACCACGACGGCGTCGCAGTCCGCCGGCAGCGCTGTGGTGTCGTCCGGGGGGCCGAAGACCAGGGCGGTGCGCAGGCCGGCACGCCGGAAGGCGGCGGCGACGTCGGTGCCGCCGGTGAAGTCGTCGGCTGTGCAGCCGATGCGCAGGGTCATGGTCGGGGTCTCTCCTCGGGCGTGCGGGTGTCGCGTGGAGTCCCGGGGCGGGCGGTGGAGCCACCCGCCCCGGGAATGGGTGGGTCAGTTCCGGCCGGCGCCGATGGCCTTGACGACGGCGGCGGTGAACTCCGTGGTGGAGGCGGACCCACCGAGGTCGCGGGTGGCGGTGCCGGCGGCGATCGTGTCGGTCACGGCCTTCTCGATGGTCCTGGCGACGGCGACGAGCTTCTCGTCGCCGTGCTTGGCGGCGAGCCACTCGAAGAGCATGGCGCCGGAGAGGATCATGGCGACGGGGTTGGCGATGTTCTGCCCGGCGATGTCGGGGGCGGAGCCGTGGGATGCCTGGGCCATGGCGGTGGTGGCGGAGGAGTTGATGGACGGGGCGGTGCCGAGCGATCCGGAGATCTCGCCGGCCAGGTCGGAGAGGATGTCGCCGAACATGTTCTCCGTGACGATGACGTCGAAGTCCTGCGCGCGGCGCACCAGGTGAACGGTCATGGCGTCGATGTGGAAGTCGTCCACGGCCACGTCCGGGTATTCCTCGGCGACTTCCTGGCACACGGTGCGGAACAGGCCGGTGGTGAGCTTGAGGACGTTCGCCTTGTGGACGATGGTGAGCTTCTTGCGGCGCGAGCGTGCCAGGTCGAAGGCGACGCGGGCGACGCGCTCGGTGGCCTCACGGGTGATGATGCCCAGCATGATCGCGGTGTCGGGGGTGGGCATGAACTCGCCCGTGCCGGCGAAGGTGTTGCGGTCGGCGTAGAAGCCCTCGGTGTTCTCGCGGACGATGACGAGGTCGGCGTTGTCGCAGACCGCCCTGGCGCTGGGGAAGCTCTTGGCGGGGCGGATGTTGGCGAAGAGCTGGAAGTGCTTGCGCAGGGTGCCCGAGGGGTTGAGCGCGGACTTGTGCGGCTCCGGGTAGCTGACGGAGTCGTGCGGGCCGAGGTACCAGCCGTCGAGGCCGGCGAGGGCCTCCTTGGTCTCCTCGGGGACCGGGGTGCCGTGGGTGTCGATGGCGGACGCGCCGAGCGGCAGGGTCACCCAGTCGACCCGGACGCCTGCGGCCCGGGCGGCGGCGGTGGCGATCTCCACGGAGGACGGGACGATCTCGGGGCCGATGCCGTCGCCCTCGAGGACGCCGAGGCGGTAGGTCGTGGTGCTCATGGTGCGGGTTCCTCTCAGAACAGGATGGTGGGTGGTCGGGGCTCAGGACAGCGTGGTGGCGGCGTCGGTGAGCGCGGTCCAGGAGCGGGCGGCGGCCTTCGTGCTGTCACCGTCCTGTGTGTGCTCCAGAGTCAGCCAGCCGGCGAAGCCGCCGTCGCGCAGTGCGGTGAACAGGGCGGGGAGCCTTGGATCGCCGACGGTCAGCGGGCCCCGGGTGGAGGCGGCGGCCAGTTGCACGCAGCCGGTGACGCCGGCGTGGTCCGTGACGGTCCCGACCACCTCCACGCCTTCGGCGTCGAGGTGGTGGGTGTCCAGGACCAGCCCGGCCGGGGCGTCGAGCGAGCCGATGACGGCGAGGGCTTCGGCAGGGGTGTGCCACAACGAGGTGTTGGCGCGGGACTGGGGTTCGAGGAGCAGACGGCTGCCGCGGCCGGCCGCTTCTTCGGCCAGTTGCCGCACGGCGCGTTCGGCCCACAGTCGCTGCGTGTCCTCGAGTCCCGGCAGGAACGTGCCGCGGGTCTGGCCCAGGGTGACCGGCACGCCCAGCTCACCGGCGAGACGGGCGGCGCCGATCAGGCGGAACAGGGCGTGCCGGCGTACGTCCGGTAAGGGGTCGGTCAGCGTCAGGCGGTCCTGTGCGGCGACCGGACCGGTGCCGATGCCGAGGACCTGGAGGCCGCCGGCCTCGACGGTCCGCGCCAGGGCCTCGGCGTCCTGGGCGCCGCTCTCACGGACCTGCACCTCTACCCCGTCGTAGCCCAACTCGGCCAGTCGGCGGACGGCTTCGGCGAGGGGCGCGGTGAAACCGAGCGGCATCGGCGCGGTGCAGTCGTCGCCGGAGACGGTGTAGGCCAGCGGCCAGGGCAGCCCCGCGGTCACGGGCCGACCGCCGGGGCCGGGCTCGTCGTCCGCTCGCCGGGCGTGAGCATCGCGCGCAGTTCACGCGCGGCGGCGCCTGCACCGTCCAGCACCGGCACACCCACCAGGGCGGCCAGGGCGTCTCGCGCCCGGGTGAGCGAGTACTGCGCCAGCAGCACCGCGTCGACGTCGGTGGCCCCGACGGCGTGCAGGGCGTCGGCCAGGTGACGGGCCGTCGCCTCGGCGTCGTCCGCCACGGCTGCCTCCTCGCTGAGGGCGGTCACGATGTCGACCGGGCGGTCCGCCCGGACCGCCGGGACGAGGGCTTCGAGCTGGGTCACGGCCGCCGGGACGGCAGGCGGAGTCGAGGCGACGACCGCGATACGCCGGTAGGGGCCGGCCAGCGCGGTCCTGAACATCGCCTCGTCGGACTTCAGGACGGGTACGTCCCACAGCGCGCGGGCGGTGTCCACGACCTCACCGTAGGAGGAGCAGGTCAGCAGCAGGGCCTGGGCGCCGCCGTCGATCACGTGCCCGATCAGACGGAGCATGCGCCGGCGCAGCGCGTCGGTGAGCCCGCCGGCCGCACGGGCGTCGTCCAGCAGGCGGTCGTCCATCACGTTCCAGACGGTCGCCTGCGGGAACTCCCGCGCGAACGCCTCCTGGGCGATACGGGCGCCACTCGGCACGGCGTGGATCATGGCGACGAGGGGATGGGGTTCGATCACCGGGTTCTTCCTCTTCCGGTAGGCGGGGACCGGCAAAGGTCCCGGCCGCGGGCCTGCTCCGGTCGGCGGGGGACGCCCGTCACAACAGGAGATGGAGCCCGGGATGGGGGGGGACGACAGCGTTTCGTAGCGTTGCCGCGCCGCCACTGTAGGCCCAACCGGTCAACCGGTCAACCGGTTGGGGTCGCAGGGCGCCGCGGAGCGCCGGAGGCCGTCCGGCAACCCGCGGCGGACCGCTACGCCTCGCGCTGTTCGAGTGCTTCCATCAGGCGGCGGGAAGCACCTTCCATGTGCCGGGCCATCGCCGCACGGGCGGCCTCGGCATCACCCTTCGCGACCGCTTCGTAGATCGGTACGTGATCGGCGTACGCCACCTCGCGGGAGCGCACGGCGCCGGTGCGCTCGACCCAGCCTCGCTGGATCATCGCCCGCATGCCCTTGAGGGTGTCCCGGAGCACCGTGTTGCCGGCCAGTTCGCCGAGGGCCGCATGGAAGGCGGTGTCCGCCTCCGGGAACTCCTCGTCAGGGCACTCGCGCATCGCCGCCAGTCGCGCGCGCAGCAGCTCGACGCCCGCGTCGTCGCGCGCCTGTGCGGCCAGGCCGGCGACGACCACCTCGAGCTCCGCACGGGCCTGGACCATGTCACGGGCGCCCCGTTCGCCCAGGACGAGGCCCAGCTCGAAGAGCCGGTAGAGCACGTCGGAGTCGGTGCCGCGGAAGTACGTCCCGCTGGACTGCCGGATCTCCAGCAGGCCGAGAAACCCCAGCGACTTGATCGCCTCACGCACGGTGGGCCGGTTCACCCCGAGCATTTCGGTCAGCTGCCGCTCCGAGGGGATGCGGTCGCCGGGCTGGACCTCGCCGGACATCAGGTAGTCGATCAGGCGGCGGGAGACCTCGGCGGCCAGCGGCTCGCGCGGCTCGACGGTGATCCTGGCGAGTTCGGCCATCGAATTCCTCACTTCGGTATTGACGTGATGGCTGGATTCTAGTTACCTACCGGCAATCCGGTAAACCGGTTCTCCGGAAGTCCGGCTTGGCGAACGCCGTCTCTTCGCCACACCAGCCGCCCCAGCCGCACCGGAAGCCCCAGCCCCAGCCATGCCAGGCGCACCCCTGACGTCCCCACCGGGCCATGCCCACTGTGATCGTGCGCCCCGAGCCGCCGTACAGGAGCCGCACGTACCATGACCGACCCGACGCACGAGCCGAGTACGGCATCGCGTGCGCTGCCGGTCGTCCCCCGACCCGACACGCACTGACTCCGCGCGCCGTCCCGCGCCGCCGGCCCACCGGCGGCCCTCAGCCCTGCACCAAGGAGCAACGATGCTCGCCGTCCTCGGCTTCGCCACTCTGGGCAGCTTCATGCTGCTCGTGATGCGGAAACACCTCTCCGCGTTCACCGCAATCATGCTCACGCCAATAGCCGCCGCCCTCATCGCGGGCAAGGGCTCCAAGCTCGGCGACATGATCATGAACGGCCTGGAGACCGTCGCCCCCACCGCGGCCCTGCTGCTGTTCGCCGTCCTCTACTTCGGACTGATGATGGAGGTGAAACTGTTCGAGCCGATCGTCCAGGCCATCGTCCGTGCCTCGAAGGGCGACCCGGTCCGCATCGTCGTCGGCACCGCCGTCCTCGCCCTGTGCGTGGCCCTCGACGGCGACGGCACCACCAGCTACATGATCATCTGTTCGGCGTTCCTGCCCATCTACCGGCGCCTGGGCATGAACCCCCTCATCCTCGCCACCCTCGCCGCCATGGCGCTGGGCACCATCTCCGGCACCACCCCCTGGGGCGGCGCCTCCACCCGCGGTATCAGCGTCCTGCACCTGAGCGCCACCGAGTACTTCGTCCACATGATCGGCCCGATGGCCCTCACCAGCCTGGCCATCATCGCCGTCGCGTACTGGCTCGGCCTGCGCGAACGCCACAAGATCGACCCGGGGAAGCTGGCCGCCTACAAGCTGGAGATCGCCTCCGGCGAAGCCTTCGAGCCGGTCAAGGCGGACTGGCGCATGTGGTTCAACGCCGCCCTCACCCTCGTGCTGATGGCGCTGCTCATCCTCGAGGTCGCCGACCTCCTGGTGCTGTTCATGGTGGCGTTCGTCATCGCTCTGCTCGTCAACATCCGCTCGATCGGCGACCAGCAGGAACTCATCAAGCGCCAAGCGGCCAACGCCGTCCCCGTGATGATCCTCGTCCTGGCCGCCGGCGTCTTCACCGGCATCATGACCGACTCCGGGATGATCAAGGCCATGGCGGACGCCGCCCTCGCCGTCGTGCCCGACTCCATGGGCAACCTCATCCCGCTGTTCACCGCCGTCCTCGCCCTGCCGCTCGGCTTCTTCATGTCCAACGACGCCTACTGGTTCGGCGTCGTCCCCGTCCTCGCCGAATCCGCGGCCCACTACGGCATCGACGCCAACGAGATCGCCCGCGCCGGCGCCATCGGGCAGATCCTCCACATGATGGGCCCCACGAGCGCACCCCTGTGGGTCCTCCTCGGACTGGTCAAGGCCGAACTCGGCGACTTCCAGAAGCACGCCCTGCGCTGGGGCGTCCCCGTCTCCATCGCCTACATAGCCTTCGCCGTCCTCACCGGAGCCATCACCGTCACCTGACCCGTCGGGCGACACTCTGCCGATCTGCCCGGTGGGCCACTGTCCGTGTGGCCTGCCGGGCAGCTTTCGCAGGGTGGCGGCCGGGTCCGCCGGGGGACGGACGCCGTCCGGGAAGGGCCAGGACTGCGCCCTGGACTAAGCCGGCGACGGCGGGAGCCGCGTGGACGAACTCACCCTTGAACGTCGCGTTCGCCGCCGCGCCCGCCGTAACTCGTGGGTGCCGCAGTCAGGCTTCCTCGGGGAGATCGGCGAAGATTCCCTTCAGCAGGCCGGTGGCCTGGCCCACCTCGATGAGATAGCCGTCGGGGTCGCGCATGTAGCAGCGCAGCTCTGCCTTGCGGTCGAGGGGCTCCGTGAGGAACCGGGCACCCTTCGCCACGGCATGTTCGTAGAAGGCGGCGATGTCGGCCACCCGTACATTAAGGAAACTCGACACGTGCTCGCTGCTCGCCGGCACTTCCAGAGTGACGTCCGGCTTGTCGGGGGTGGGCCCGCCGCCCGGGTTCATGATGATCCAGCTGTTGGCCACCTTCACGATGGCCGGATTCTCCTCCAGCACGACCTTGCCGCCGAAGACGTCGGCGTAGAAACGCCGTGAGACCGCGACGTCGTTCACCGTCAGGAAGTGGGTGAGGACCAGGCCCTGCTCAGGGGCGGGCAGGTCACCGCGAGACGTCGTCATCGTTCCGTCCTTCCCTTCCTTGCCCGCCGGGTGGGGCATGTCGTGCCCGACCGCGCCCGGAAGCAGACGGGTACCCGACCTCCGCCCGTCACACCTCCGCCGCGGACACTCGCACCACCAGAGCGTGCGACTGCTGGGCGCCGCGGTCCACAGGCTCGCCGTCCCCCGAGCCGAAGGCCCCACTGCCGGCGGACAAGTACGGCGTCGTGTCGTTCGACGCCGCGGAGTCCACGGGTCGGCAAGGTCCGGGTGAAGTGCCGACCGGTGGGCGCCGACGGTCTCGAAACAGGCGTCGGCGACCGTCAGCGCCTCGAGGCTCGTACAACCTTTCCCCTTCTCGTGCGTCACAAGGGTGTGGCGCGCGGTGCGCCTGATGCCCTGAGGGAGAACTGATCGTGCCTCGTGCTCACTTCACCCGGCGGCGGCTTCTCGCCGCCCTCGCCACCGTCCTCACGGTCACCGGAGCAGGCGCGCTGAGCGCCCCGGCGCAAGCTGCTCCCCTCACGGCGGAGGTGTCAGCCGGAGCGGCCGTCGCCGGCGACGACGTCTCGCTCATCCGGCACACCGTCCCGCCCGTGATCGACATGACCGGCAAGGACTACGTTCCGCTGGAATGGGAACTCACCCATGACGGTTGGGCGACCGTGGTCCTCCGCCACCAGCGGACCGGGATCACGACCACGCACCCGCTCGGCAACGGGGGAACACCACGCACGTTCAGGATGTACTGGGAAGCCTTCGACCCGGTGAACGGCGGCGATGCCCCGAACGGCGACTACACCTGGACGATCACAGCCGAGTCGGTCAACCGCGTTCCTTACGACTTCGAGGCTTCCGGGTCGTTCACCGTCGTCCGTAAGCCCCAACCGCACGACTTCAACGACAACGGTTCCCTCGATGTGTTGCAGCGGGACCACGAGGGCGTGTTGTGGCGGGTCGACACCAGCTACTACGGCAAGTCGCTGAACCTGGCCACCCGCCGACAGGTGGGCGGGGGCTGGCAGATCTACGACAGGATCGAGGCAACGGGCAACCTCGGCGGGACAGCGGTCGGCGATCTTCTCGCCCGCGACAGGTCCGGCGTGCTGTGGCTCTACCAGGGCGACGGCCGGGGCGGCTTCGCCACCCGCCTCAAGGTCGGCACAGGCTGGCAGATCTACGACAGGATCAAGGCCGGCAGCGACCTGACGAACGACGGCCGCCCCGACATCGTCGCCTCCGACAAGGCCGGCGTCCTGTGGCTGTACCCCGGCACGGGGAACGCCGCCAGGCCCTACTCCCCCCGGAAGAAGATCGGGGGCGGCTGGGGCGTCTACAACGAGCTGAGTGCCCTCGGGAACATCGCCGGCCGCGCGGCGGGCGACCTGGTCGCCCGTGACAGGAACGGCGTTCTCTGGCTGTACCTCGGCAAGGGTGACGGCACGTTCGCCCCCCGCACGAGGATCGGAGCAGGCTGGAACGCGTACTACCAGATCATCGCCGTCGGCGACGTCACCAAGGACGGCCGCCCCGACCTCATCGGTCTCGGCACGTACACGGACTACCTTTACCGGACCACAGGCGACTGGCGAACCCCCTTCGCAGGCCGCGAGGAAGCCGTACTTCACTACATCGGGCACGGCTTCGACCACGTCGCCTGACACCCGGCCCATCGCAAGAGCAGCGGTGACACGCCGCGTCCCGCCCCTCCGGCAGCCAGACCGCCAAGGGACCGTCGTCACCGCGCACTCCGGAGCCTCCTCATGCCTCAGCCCTCCACCGGACCGTCCGAAGCGGACACGTTCTTGGCCGTCTGCGATCACACGCACCTGTTTCCGGGTGCCCGCTGCCGCCTCCAGCGGCTGCCTGATCCCCGTGCGTTTGCAGCAGACCCACAGCCGATCGACGTGGACCTGAGGTTCTCCGACGGTGTGATCGCCGACGCGGAGTTGCGCACGGGAGGACCGGCGGGCCCCGTACTCACCGTCCCGGCCTACACCACCGAGGCCGGAACGCTCATCGACGGCAGAGCCTGGCTGATCCGGCGGTTCACCTCGACGGAGGACGAGGTCGAGCTCACGATCGGCAGGCATGCCCAGACCTGAGCGCTGCCCCGGACCGTCGGCCCCCTCCCGCGCGCGGCGTCCGGTCGGATCGTCAGTCAGAGCTCGTAGACGCGTCCGGTCCGGGCTCCTTCGACGGAGCGGACGTATGCCTGGGCGACGTCGGCGGTGGCGACCGAGCCCTGGCCGGGGAGGCGGAGTGCCAGTCGGCTGGCGTCATCTCGGACAGCGGCTTGCAGGGGACGGAGCCGGCGGCGCTGACCACGGCGTCCACCGGGCCGGCGGCCTCGTACAGGGGCCGTGATCCGATCGGGGTCGTCAGGTCGTACCTCAGGTCACCGGAGGTGCGGCCCACCGTCAGGACGTGGTGGCCGCGCTCGCGCAGGGTGGCGTCGAGGGCCCGGCCCGCTCCGGCGGCGCCGGTCAGCAAGATGCTCACGTCCTCCCTTGCGGCTGTCCACCAGGGACGGGCACAGCCGTGGTGCTGGGAGTGGGGCCGCTCGGCGGCGGCGACGGGCTGACGCTGACGGAGGGACTCGCTGAGGGGGTCGCCGTCGGGGAGGACGCCGACTGGCTGGGACGGCCGTCGGGAGGACGCGGCGTCGGCCCGGCCGTCGCAGGTGGCGGCGAGCTGGTGGCAGCGGGAGCTTGCGGAGCCGGTGACTCCCGGGGAGTGGGCGTCGCGCGAGGACTCCGCGTTCCGGCACTGCTCCGGTCCCTGACGGCTCCACCTCTGCCCGGGCGCGTCGCCGGACGTTCCGGTGAGCGTGAGGCCGTCGGTGATGCGGTGACGTCGGCATCGGGCTCATCCGGAGATGCCTGGTCCGGGGTGGGCAGTGCTTGCGGGGGATCGATGGAGTGCTGGGGCAGCAGCGACGCGCCGGCCAGGCCGCCGAGCACGGCGAACGTGGCCGCCGCAAGAGCCCGAACACCGTACTTCTTCAACTGCGGCGGAGGACGTCGCCGGGCTGCGGGCGCGTCGGCCGAAGAAGCTGGGGACCAGGCCTCGTCGGGGGATTCGGAGGGGCCGGACCCCTCGCTCAACAGGACGTCCCACACCGCTGTACCGGCTGCCGGAGCATCCCCGCTCCGATCACCCGGGGGTGCCGCGTCGGACTCGTACGCCCCGCACTCCGGGCACGTCACGGTGCCGTTGAGGGGACGGCGGCAGGGAAGGCAGTAGTCCATGCGCTCGACCGATCAGTGCGTGGGTCGCTGGAAGGAACCGTGCGCCGCCGACCCGGCCGGGCAGCAGGCAACGGCGGCCGGAGGGCGACGCCGGCCGGCGTCGGACAGAATCGTGGGCATCTGCGAACCTCACTCACTCACCGGTCTTCAGGTGGGTCACCGGATACCGAGGAAAACGGGGTGCGGTGAGTCGCCGTTCAAGCATCGACCGAAACGTGGGATACGTAACTCCGCGTCGCCGGACACCCCTTGAGGACGCCGCACTCGCCACCCGGTTCTCTCCTCCGCGGTCACCCGGGATACTGGTCGCCATGGATGAGGTCCAGGTCGTGGTCGCCCATTCCGAGCGTGCGACCCTGCGCGTCGGTGACGTCTTCCTGAAGGTGGAAGCCGACCGGGAGCGCATGGACGTCGAGGTCGAGGCGATGGCCCTGGCGCCGGTCCCGACCCCGAGGATCCTGTGGCGCAAGCCGCCTGTGCTCGCGATCGCCGCGGTCCCGGGGAGGGCGCTCGGCCGCCTCGGCGAGCCGTCGACCGCGTCGCCGGCGGCGTGGGCCGCGGCGGGCGCCGCCGTCCGGAAGTTGCACGACGCACCGTTGCCGGCCCGCCCCGGCCGGGCCGGACGGCGCATCGACGAGCTGACGGCGGATCTCGACAGCGAGTGCGAGTTGCTCGTGGCGAACGGCGTCCTGCCCGCCGACCTGGTCACGCGCAACCGACAGGTCGCCGAGGCCGCGCTCCGGCCCTGGACCCCGGTGTTCACCCACGGCGACCTGCAGATCGCTCACGTATTCGTCGACGATGACGAGATCACGGGCATCATCGACTGGTCCGAGGCGGGCCGGGGTGACGCCCTGTACGACCTCGCCACCTTGACGCTCGGACACGAGGAGCACCTCGGCGACGTCGTCGCCGGCTACGGCACCGACGTCGACCTCGACGTGATCCGCGCGTGGTGGTCGTTGCGCAGCCTGCTGGGAGTTCGCTGGCTGATCGAGCACGGCTTCGACCCGTCCGCGCCGGGCTGTGAGGTCGACGTGCTGAGATCCCTGATGTGAGGAGCGCGAGCCGACTGCTGCGAGTGCCTTCTTTCATGCAGGCCCTCACGTCAGTTCACCGGCTGAGCCCTGCGAGATGATCACTCCATGAGCGAGATCGTCTTGATGTCGGATCCGAAGGTCGCCGCCATACCCGTTGCCGAGTGCGGTGGACGTCTCGTGGACGTCCGCCAGGACAGCTCGTTGCTGATCGATTCGCGCAAGCAGGACCCGGAAGATGCGTACGCGTATCGGCGGGAAGGTGTGGTGGAACGGCTGTTGAGGGCCCAGGAACTTCTCCCGCGAGGCTTGCGACTGCTGTTCGTCGAGGGCTACCGGCCCCCCTCGCTCCAGCGTGCGTACTTCGAGGAGTACACCGGCCAGTTGTAGGCCGTCCACGCCGACTGGTCCGCCGAGCAGATCCACTCGGCGGCGAGTCGGTACGTGTCACCGCCCGACATCGCTCCGCACAGCGCCGGCGCGGCCGTGGACCTCACCCTGGCGGATGCCGACGGGCGCGAACTGGACCTGGGCACCCGGATGAACGCGGACCCCGAGGAGAGCGAGGGTGCCTGCTACACCGAGGCCGCCGACATCAGCACGGAAGCACGCGCCAACCGGAAGCTGCTGGGTTCCGTCCTCACCGCCGCGGGGGCTCGTGGACTGTCCCACCGAGTGGTGGCACTGGTCCTTCGGCGATCGGTACTGGGCTCTGCTCACCGGTGGGACCGCGGCCCTCTACGGCCCGAAGGAGATGGCCTCGCCGGCCTGACCGCCCCCGGGCGTGCTGCCCGAAGTGGGCTTCGACCGGGTCGGTCTCACGGCAGCCACCCGAGAGTGTGGGCTTCCGGGGAACGGACTGTGGGCCGCGGTGGACGGCCATTTCGGGCGGGCGATCGGACAGTGACCCGTTTGGTCCAGGGTGAAACTCGCCTTCCAGGGCACACGAGCCGAATCGCACGTCGCCGAACCCACCAAGGAGACGAAGGATGAACGATCTGGCGCAACTGTTACACGACACCATGCGCCGTCGACATATGACCCCACAGGCGGTCGCCGACAAGACCGGCATCAGAACCCCGCGCATCCGGGTCTTCGCAGAAGACGGCTCCAGCGGCCCCATCAGCCCCACCAGAAGTGAACTCACCGAACTCGCGGACGCGCTGGGCCTGCCCAGGCCACTCGTTCTGCACGCCGCCGGCCTCACCCCCGTCGGCTCCCCGGCATGAAGCGCGTCTCGACATCACGCAGCCCGACTGCGCCGAGCCGGACCGCGCAGCGCGCCATCCGCACTGCCGGGCTCCGGTTCCCGCCCCGCCGCCGTCGTTGATGGCGGGGTACCGGCGTACCGCAGGACAAGGCGTCGGTTTCACGACCGACGCTGTCCTGGCGGTGGCCGCGGCCGGATTTCGCCTCCTTCACCCGGCTGCATCGGCATGCCCAGGTCAGCGCACCCTTCCGCGTGGTTTCAGCGCTGTCGCCGGCAGCGCGGGCGCCGGGAGCGGAGGGCCGTCGTAGCCCTTGACCTCGCCGAAGCGGTTTCCGTTCATCCAGTCCTCGCGGGCCTCGGCGATCTCCTCGTGGGACCGGCCGATCCAGTTCCAGAACATCACGATCTCCTCCTCGAACGGCTCGCCGCCGAGCAGCAGCAGACTCGCGTCCGAGTCGGCGCGCAGGGGCAGTTCGGAGCGGCCGCAGCCGAGGTAGAGCATCGAGCCGGGCAGGACCGGAACGCCGTCGACATGGGCCTCGCCGGACATGGAGAGCACCGCGTACTCGAAGTCCGCCTCGAGCGGCAGGCGGGCCTCTGCGCCCCGGGCGAGGGTGAGGTCCGCCCCCACGAGGGGCGTGTACGTCGTGCCCGGTGAGGCCGCTCCGTCGAGGGTGCCGAGGACGACCGTCGCGCTCAGGCCGGGGGCGGTGACCTCCGGCAGTTCCGTGTGGTGCTGGAAGTGCGGCTCGATGCCGCGGTGTGCACCGGGGAGCGCCACCCACAGCTGGGCGCCGTGCAGGAAGCGGGCGTGCGGGCGGGGGCTCTCCTCCGAGTGGCTGATCGCCCGTCCGGAGGTCATCAGACCGAGCTCCCGGGGACGGATCGTGGCCAGAGCCCCCGTGCTGTCGCGGTGCAGGACCTCGCCCTCGTGCAGCCAGCTGACGGTCTGCAGGCCCATGTGCGGATGCGGCGGCACCTGCATGCCCGGCTCGTCGGCGATGTCGTCGGGGCCGTAGTGGTCGACGAAGGCCCAGGCGCCCACCATCCGCCGCCCGAGGTTGGGCAGCAGCCTGCGGACCTCGGTGGACTCTCCGAGCGGGACGCGGCGGGGGCTGAGGAGCTCCCGGACGGGCTCGGCGACGACGAAGCCACGCCCGCCGCATACGGAGGGGGTGGCCTGACGATCGAGATTGCTCATGGGCCCAACCTATGCCGGTGCGGGGGCCGGGGATCCCCGTTCCGCGCCCCGGATTCCCGCCGAACGGCGTCGGGTCTCTCCCACCGCCGTGCCGTTCACGCGAGGAGCCACGTGATCAGCGAGAGGGATCCCATGGAGATGAAGGTGGTCAGCACGACGGCGTCCCTGACGAGTCGGGTGTCGAGGCGGTACTGCGCCGCGAAGATGAACGCGTTCTGGGCGGTCGGCAGACCCGCGCAGAGCACCACCGCGAGCAGGTCGTCGCCCTTGATCCCGAACACCCACCGGGCCAGCGCGTAGGCGACCAGCGGTTGGACAACCGTTTTGAGGGTGACGAGGACGTGTCGCTCCGCACGCCCGGCGGGCGCGGCGTCCTCGACGGCCGCGGCGCCGGGCCGCGCGGCGCGGGTGTCGAGGGACATGCCCAGGGCGAACAGCGCCGCCGGGACCGCCGCGCCACCGAGCATCTGGGCGGGCGCGGTGACGGCCTCCGGCAGGTGCAGGCCGAGGACGGACACCGTCACCCCGGCCGCCGACGCGGCGATGATCGGGTTGCGCAGCGGCAGCCAAAGGAAGCGGCTCCGGCCTGCGGCGCCGCGGCCCGCGTCGAGGTCTATCAGGGTCAGGACGAGAGGGGTGACGAACAGTGTCTGGAACATGGCGGCCGCGACCACGAACGAGGCGTCGCCGAGCACATGTACGGCCACGGGGATGCCGAGGTTGGCGGAGTTCACGTAGGCACCCGCCATGGCGCCGATCGCCCGGTCTGCCGGTCCGCGGCGGAACACCCAGCGGCCGATCACCAGGCCGAGGGCGAGCATGACGAGGACACTGGCGGCGAATACCGCCACGCCGGGGCTCACGAGGTCGGACACCTCGGCCCGGGACAGTGTCACGAACAGCAGCGCCGGCATGGCGAACGCGAAGGCGAACCGGCCCAGCACCGACTGGGCCTGCTTTCCGAGTACGTCGAACCGCCCGGCCGCCCAACCGACGGCGGTGATCGCCCAGATGGGCAGAAAGCCGGAGAGCACGGTCACCGGGCCAGCATGCCCGACGGTGATCAAGACCTCTCCGCCGCCCCCGGGAAGGTGAAGTTCCGGGGACGGCGGAGTTCCAGGGCGGCGCGGCTCCGGGGACGGCCGCGGCTCCAGTGAGCGGCAGGTCTCCGGGGACGGCACGGCTGACGGAGTCGGCAGGTCTCCGGGCCTGTCGGGTGGCGCGAGTTGCGGTGCCGCGATCCGTGACGCTGCGCGTCGCACGGTGCGCGTCGTACGGGTTCGTCGGGGCGTCCCCGTTGTCAGTTGAACGGGTCCAGCGTGACGTACGCCGTCTGCGGGTTGCCGTCGTGCACCAGTGACTCGTGGGCGCCCACGTCGTCGAAGGCGAAGGCGTACGCCTTGCCGTCGGCCATCTGGGCGTGGATCTTGCGGGCGTAGTGGTTGGTGACGACGTCCTGGTAGAAGTTCGCGGAGCCGGTGTCCGGCTGGTTGGGGTTGGTCAGCAGCGTCGAGCGGTTGAAGCCCGCGCACAGGGTGCGTGAGATCGGGCCGCGCACTTGGTCGTTGGGGGCGTCGAGGCGCTTGTAGCACCCGAAGACGCTGTCGGAGTCCGGCTTTTGGAACGAGGTGACGACGGTCCCGGAGCCGTTGGTGAAGTTCATGACCCCGCCGGAGACCCGGCCGTAGTACTTGATGCCCGGCTGACTGGCGAAGGGCGTGACCGTGAGGGTCGAGGTCGTGTACTTGTTCCACACGCGGTTGATGTAGTCGTCCATGATGTTCGCCGGCAGCGCGCCGGCCTCGATGCCGTGGCCGGGGGCGAGGGCGCGCAGGACGGTGCCGTCCGCCCGGGTCTGGATGAGGTTGGCCCAGCCGCCGGGCTGACCGCGCAGGGCGTTGTAGAAGCCGTTGTAGCCGCCGGGCTTGAGGTGACCGGTGTTCTTGACCGTGCCGTCGGCGGCCTGGACGCCGACCGCGTAGGGGGCGGAGAACATGTCCACCTGTGTGCTGTTGATCCACAGACCGGAGTCGTTGAGCGTGTACTCCGACCAGTTGAAGAGGATGTTGCGGTTCGGGTCGCTCGGGTTCTGCACCGCGGGCTGCACCAGGCCGCCGGTGGTGAGCTTGAAGACGAGCTTCTGCCCGTACGAGAAGTAGATCCGCCCGGAGAACTTGGGCATCCGGATCGTGACGGAGCGGCCGGACGCGGGGCCGGCGATCGACGCGTCGGGGGCCGGGGTCGGTGGGTTGCCGCCGGCCGGCCAGGGATGGAACGTGCCGCTCGCGTCGGCCCAGCCCTGCCGGCCGGTGCTGAGCTCCGTGCCGAGGTTGTAGATGTAGACCGGCTCGCTGCGGCCCGAGTTGTTGGTGAACTTGAGCGGGATGGTCGCGGGCACGGCGGCTTCCGCCGTCGCGGTGGGCCCGGTGGCGGTGACGCCGGCGGCGCACAGCAGCGCGGTGAACGCCAACGCCAGTAACTTCCGTGAGACAAACACGCTCCACCTCCTCCTGATCGGATCCTCGAGGAATCAGTCTCTGAGAGCGCTCTTGAGAGCGCTCTCAGAATCCGCCCGCGCCGTACCGCCGTCAAGAATTCACGCAGGAGTTGTCACACCCGAAGGGAGCCCGTCGCAGAACCGGCCGTCGAGCGCGAACGACTCGGGTGCGTGGGCCGGCAGGCAACGACTCGGGGCCGGCAGGGTGGATGCACCGCCCTGCCGGCCCCGACGCGCGTGCCCCGGTCAGCCCGCCCGGTACGTCTCCAGCAGCCGCAGCCAGATCTCGCTGATGGTCGGGAAGGACGGAACAGCGTGCCACAGCCGGTCGATCGGCACTTCTCCGGCCACCGCGATCGTGGCCGAGTGCAGCAGCTCGCCGACGCCCGCGCCGACGAACGTGACGCCGAGCAGGACCTCGCGGTCCAGGTCGACCACCATGCGGGCGTGACCGCGGTAGTTCTCCGCGTACAGCCCTGCGCCCGCGACGGAGGCGAGGTCGTAGTCGACGGCGCGTACCCGGTGTCCGGCCCCCTCGGCCTCGGCGAGGGAGAGTCCCACGGCCGCCGCCTCGGGATCGGTGAACACCACCTGGGGCACTGCCGCGTGGTCGGCCGTCGCGGCGTGGGCGCCCCACCGGTCGGTCTCCAGCAGGGGAACCTGCTGCGCCCTGGCGGCGATGGCGGCCCCCGCGACACGGGCCTGGTACTTGCCCTGATGGGTCAGCAGGGCGCGGCGGTTGACGTCACCGACGGCGTACAGCCACTCCGTGCCCTGCACGCGGCAGCTGTCGTCGACCGTCAGCCACGAGCCCGGTTCCAGGCCCACGGTCTCCAGTCCGATGTCGTCGGTGCGCGGGGCGCGGCCCGTCGCGATGAGCAGTTCGTCGGCCTCGATGCGCTCGCCGTCGCCGAGTACCAGGGTGACGGGGCCGGTGCCGCCGGGGCGTTCCACGGCGGTGACGTCGGTGTCCGTACGGACGGTGACTCCGGCCTCCCTGAGGCCGTCGGCCACGTGCTCACCGACGAACGGTTCCATCCGGGGCAGCAGGCCGCCGCCGCGGACGAGCATGGTCACCTGCGAGCCGAGTGCCTGCCAGGCGGTGGCCATCTCCACCCCGACCACTCCCCCGCCGACGACCGCGAGCCGGCCCGGCGCCTCGCGGGCGCTGGTGGCCTCGCGGCTCGTCCACGCCCTGGCCCCGGCCAGGCCGGGGATGTCGGGCAGTACGGCGCGGCTGCCGGTGCTCACGACGACGGCGTGCCGGGCGGTCAGTGAGTAGTGTTCGCCCTCCGGCCCGTACGCCACCACCTTCCTGGGCCCGTGCAGGGCCCCCTTGCCCCGGTAGACACGGGCGCCGATGGAATCCAGCCAGGCCAGCTGGCCTTCGTCGTTCCAGTGGGCTGCCTGTTCGTCGCGGCGGGCCAGTACGGCCTTGCTGTCCAGCGGGCCCTGCACGGCGGCGCTCACACCGGGCAGCCTGCGGGCGTCCGCCCGCGCGATCACCGGGCGCAGCAGCGCCTTGGACGGCATGCACGCCCAGTAGGAGCAGTCACCGCCGATGAGTTCGCTCTCCACCACCGCGGTGCTCAGGCCCGCCGCTCTGGTCCGATCCGCCACGTTCTCCCCGACGGGGCCCGCGCCCAGCACTACGACGTCGTACTCCACAGCTTGGGTCATAGGGCCAGTCTGATCCGGGGTGTGCGTCCTGGCCACATGGGCAGGGGCAGGAATAGCACGGCCCCGGGCACCGTTGTGCGGGGCGAGTCCCCCGGACCTCAGGAAGAGGTAGCACGTCATGAGCACCGTTGAGCTCACCAAGGAAAACTTCGATCAGGTCGTGACCGACAACGACTTCGTCCTGATCGACTTCTGGGCTTCCTGGTGTGGTCCTTGCCGCCAGTTCGCGCCGGTCTTCGAGGGCGCGTCGGAGCGTCACCCCGACCTGGTGTTCGCGAAGGTCGACACCGAGGCGCAGCAGGAGCTCGCGGCCGCCTTCGAGATCCGTTCGATCCCGACGCTGATGATCGTGCGCGAGAACGTGGCGGTCTTCGCCCAGCCCGGTGCGCTGCCCGAGGCGTCCCTGGAGGACGTCATCGGCCAGGCCCGCGCCCTGGACATGGACGCGGTCCGCAAGTCGATCGACGAGGCCCAGAAGGGCGCCGCGGCCGAGGAGGGCCAGGCGAGCGCCTGACCGGGCACGGTCCCCCGCGCTCAGGGCCCGGCAGCACGTACGGCCGGGGTCCGGCCCGATCCTCGTCGGGCCGGACCCCGGCCTTTCGCGCGTCGTCCACCGGTGTGCGCGGTGTACGCGCGCTGTGCACCGGCGCGGTTCGACCGTCACGCCGGCGGCACACCCGCGGGGGGTGCTACGCCTCTTCCGCGTCCACCACTCGCGCCACCAGTCCCAGCGACAGCTCCGCGCCGTCCACCAGCAGGGCCTCGACCGCGCGGGTCTCGGGGTCGATGTCGACCTCGACGCCGTCGCCGACGTAACGGGGGAAGCCCGACGCGCCCAGCTCGCCCGTGGCGTCCACGACGGCGGACCGGATGACGTCCTCGGCGAGAGTGGCGGGATCGTGCCCTTCGACGTGTTCGGGGACCACGATGATCCCGAAGCGCTGCGGTTGAGTGTTCATGCAGGCGACGCTAGACACCCGCCGCCGCGGCCGCATGTCGCCGGGCGGGTACTACCGTGACCGGATGACGCATTCCACCGCCCCTTCGCCCGGTCCTCGTGGACCGCACGGTTCCACGCGCTCCGACGTCTTCGGCCACCAGCCCGGCAGCAGCGGCCCGGCCGCCACCACACAGGCGGATCCGGTCCGCGTCGGTCCGGTGCGCACCTCGTACGCGCCGGATCGCGACGGCGATCCGGACCCCGGCGAGATCGTCTGGACCTGGGTGCCGTTCGAGGAGAACGACGGCCGCGGCAAGGACCGGCCGGTCCTGGTCGTGGCCAGGGAGGCGGCCGGCACGCTGCTGGCCGTCCAGCTGTCCAGCAAGCGGCACGACAACGACCGGGAGTGGGTGCCGATCGGCGTCGGGCCGTGGGACGGCGCCGGGCGTGAGTCCTGGGTGGATCTGGACCGGGTGCTGCGGGTGCACGAGACGGGCATGCGCCGTGAGGCGTGCGCCCTGGACCGGCCGCGGTTCGACCGGGTGGTGCGGCGGCTGCGGGAGCGCTACGGCTGGAGCTGAGCCCCGGGGGCGCCGGTCCGGTCGGCGAAGGTGCGGCGGAACGCGGCGAGCGTCGGCGAGGTGCCTGTCCGGTCGAGCACGGCGAAGACGATCTCCTCGAAGTGGCCTGCGAACCGGCCGCTGCCGGTCAGCAGCGCGTGGAAGGCGCCGGCGACGGTCGCGGGGTCGTTGCGGAACACGCCGCATCCCCAGGCACCGAGCACGAGACGGCGGTAGCCGCCGGCCACTGCCGTCTCCAGGACCCGTTCCGCTCGTGACGCGAGCGCGGCGGGGATGCGGTGGGCCTCGCCCGGTGTGCGGAGTGCGACGACTCCCGCGTTGGGGGCGGGAGAGGTGAGGAAGCCGACCGTGAACGGCTGCTCCAGCAGTTGCCCCCGGTCGTCGCGGAAGACCGGCACGCCGGGCGAGAGAATCACCCGGTCGGTGTAGAAGACGCTGCGTTCCGTCCGGTGGTGCTCGTAGAACCCGGGCACGCGCAGCAGCGTGGCGTACAGGGCGGACGCCCGGCACAGCGCTTCCTCCTGGGCCTGGGCCCCGTTGAGGTAGCCGCCGCCGGGGTTGCGGGCGGAGGCGAAGTTCAGGACGGCGACCGGTCCCTCTCCTGCGCCGGTGAGCCGCCGGGCGGCCTCGGTGCTGCTCTCGCCCGTGACCTCGAAGTCGGTGATCCGGTCGGTGTCCGGTGAGACGGGAACCGGCTCCGGTCCGTACATCCGTGTGCCCGCCAGTGCGGCGGCGAGCTGCTGCCCGATCCGTATCCCGCGTCCGTCAGGAAGGCGGTACCCCCCGGCCCCGACGATCTCCTCGGTCTGCTTGGCGATTCCCCGTAGTCGTGCACTCATGCCCGACATCATCAAGAACCCCGGGTGACGGCGGCAAACACATTTCCGCTCCTCAGGGGCACTCTTGTGCGGACCCGCAGCGGTGGCCTTAGGTTGACAGTTGTCCC
Organism: Streptomyces pristinaespiralis; assembly: GCF_001278075.1. GTDB lineage: Bacteria > Actinomycetota > Actinomycetes > Streptomycetales > Streptomycetaceae > Streptomyces > Streptomyces pristinaespiralis. The sequence goes on from NZ_CP011340.1 coordinate 874,203, forward strand.
TTCGACAGGAGGAGCCGATCATGCACCGAGCGGGAACGGGCGACTTCAGCCGTCCGATGTCCGAGGACGAGGCCGAGGACCTGCTCCGATGTATCTGCTTCAAGACGGGCCCGCCGCGCACCCTGGGCGTGGAGGTGGAATGGCTGGTCCATGACCGGGAGAAACCCGGTGAACCCGTGGCGCGCGACCGCCTCAGAAGCGCCTTCGACGACATACGCGCCCTGCCCCTGACCTCTGTACTGACCTTCGAGCCCGGCGGGCAGCTGGAACTCAGCTCGCGCCCCGCCGCCTCCCTGATGGAGTGCATCGACTCCACAGCCGCCGATCTGGACGCCGTGCGAACGGCCCTCCGTCCGGCAGGCCTCGCACTGAACGGCATGGGACTCGATCCCTGGCACCCGCCCCGCCGCATCCTCCGTGAACCGCGCTACGACGCCATGGAGAGATGCCTCGACCGCTCCGGCCCCTACGGCCGCTCCATGATGTGCAGCTCCGCCTCCGTCCAGGTGTCGCTCGACGCCGGTGAGGAGGAGCCGGGCCCGCTCGGGCACGGCCGCCGCTGGCGGCTCGCCCATCTGCTGGGCGCTGTGCTGCTGGCGGCCTTCGCCAACTCGCCCATGATCGCCGGGCGTCCCACGGGCTGGCGCTCCACACGCCAGGCGGTGTGGAACGTCCTCGATCCGGTGCGCCCGATGGCGCCTTTGCCGGAGGCGGAGCCGCGGGCGGCGTGGGCCGCGCACGCGCTGGACGCGCCCGTGATGTGCGTACGCATGCCGGAGGGGGCGTGGCCGCTCCCCGAGGGGCTGACCTTCCGGGGCTGGCTGCGCTCCGGCGGGCCGCGTCCGGCGACTTCCGAGGATCTGCGCTACCACCTCACCACGCTGTTCCCGCCCGTACGTCCGCGCGGACACCTGGAGTTGCGCATGATCGACGCGCAGCCGGGCGAGAACGGCTGGATGGTGCCGCTCGCGGTGACCGCCGCGCTCTTCGACGATCCGGAGGCGGCGGAGACCGTGTACCGCTCCCTCAAGCCCCTGGCGGAGGCCATGGGCGCCGGCGCCGCGCCGCGCAACGCGCTGTGGGTGGCGGCGGCCCGGCACGGGCTGGCCGAGGAGGAGCTGCGGAGCGCGGCCGTGACGTGCTTCGCCGCGGCCCTCGAGGCGCTGGGGCGCCTCGGCGCGTCGACGGTGGTGCGCGACGAGGTGGCCCGTTTCAACGAACGCCATGTACTGCGGGGCCGGTGCCCCGCCGACGACCTGATCGCCACCGTGGTGAAGGAGCCCGGCACATGACCGACCAGCTGCGGAGTCTGGCACTCGATGCGCTGACCCGTGCCCGTGACCGCACCGCCGCTCTCACGTCGTGCGTGGACGACCGTGATCTGACCGCCCAGCACTCGCCGTTGATGTCGCCGCTGGTGTGGGACCTGGCCCATATCGGCAACCAGGAGGAGCAGTGGCTGCTCCGCCAGGTCGGCAAGGGCGAGGCACTGCGGCCGGAGATCGACTCCCTCTACGACGCGTTCGAGCATCCGCGCGCCGCCCGTCCCTCCCTGCCGCTGCTGGCACCCGCGGAGGCACGGATCTACGCCTCCGACGTGCGCGGCAGGGTGCTGGACATACTGGAGCGCACCGCGTTCGAGGGCGGTCCGCTCCTGGACGCCGGCTTCGCCTTCGGGATGATCGCCCAGCACGAGCAGCAGCACGACGAGACGATGCTGATCACCCATCAGCTGCGGAAGGGGCCGCCCGCCCTGTCCGCGCCCGAGCCGCCCGCCCACGACATCGGTCCGCTGCCACGTGAAGTGCTGGTGCCCGGCGGGGCGTTCACGATGGGGACCTCCACCGAGCCGTGGGCGCTGGACAACGAACGGCCCGCGCACCGGCGCATCGTGCCCGCGTTCCACATCGACACGACTCCGGTGACCTGCGGCGAGTACCAGGCGTTCATCGAGGACGGCGGCTACCACGAGCGCCGCTGGTGGGCGGCCGAGGGCTGGGACCAGATCCGTCAGCACGACATCGGCGCGCCGCTGTTCTGGCGCCGGGAGGGCGGGACGTGGCTGCGCCGCCGCTTCGGTGTCACCGAGGAGGTCCCCCCGGACGAGCCCGTGCTGCACGTGAGTTGGTACGAGGCGGACGCGTACGCGCGGTGGGCCGGCCGGCGGCTGCCGACCGAGGCCGAGTGGGAGAAGGCCGCACGGCACGATCCGCACACCGGCCGGGCCCGCCGCTACCCGTGGGGCGACGCGGACCCGACGGAGGCGCACGCCAACCTCGGCCAGCGTCACCTGCGGCCCGCCCCGGCGGGCAGCTATCCGCAGGGAGCCTCGCCACTGGGCGTACGGCAGCTCATCGGCGACGTCTGGGAATGGACGTCGAGCGACTTCCTGCCCTATCCAGGCTTCGCCGCGTTCCCGTACCGCGAATACTCGGAAGTCTTCTTCGGGAGCGAGCACAAGGTGCTGCGCGGCGGTTCGTTCGCCGTCGACCCGGTGGCCTGCCGGGGCACGTTCCGCAACTGGGACCTGCCCGTGCGCCGCCAGATCTTCTCCGGCTTCCGTACCGCACGGGACGCGCAGCAGCCCGCAGGCACCGACGTGGGCGGTCTCTGATGTGCCGTCATATCGCTTTCGTCGGACGGCCGGAGCCGCTGGCCGCACTGCTCGTCGAGCCCGGACACGGTCTGTTCCGACAGTCCTGGGCGCCGCGCCGGCAGCGCTACGGCACGGTCAACGCGGACGGCTTCGGGATCGGCTGGTACGCGGACGGCGACCCGGTGCCCGCCAGGTACCGGCGCTCGGGGCCGATCTGGGCGGACCTGTCCTTCACCGACCTGGCGCGCGTGGTGCGCAGTCACGCGGTACTCGCCGCCGTGCGGGACGCCACCGCGTCCGGCGCGGACGGCGAGGCGGCGGCGGCGCCGTTCGCCTCCGGGCCCTGGCTGTTCAGCCACAACGGCGCGGTGCGCGGCTGGCCGGCATCGATGGGCCCGCTCGCCGCCGCGCTGCCGGCGGAGGAACTGCTGTCGATGGAGGCGCGCAACGACTCCGCGCTGCTGTGGGCGCTGGTGCTGCGCCGGCTGCGCGAGGGCGACTCCCCCGCCCAGGCGCTCGCCGACACGGTCCGTGACACGGCCGCGGCCGCGCCCGGATCCCGGCTGAACCTGCTCCTGACGGACGGCACGGTGATCGCCGCGACCGCCTGGGGCGACACCCTCTGGTATCTCACCGAGCCCGGCCGGCGCACGGTCGTGGCCTCGGAACCGTACGACGACGATCCGCTGTGGCAGGAGGTGCCGGACCGGACGCTGCTGACCGCGACCCGCACCGACGTCCTGCTGACCGAGCTCAAGGAGCCGACCTAAGTGAGCCCGTTCCTGCTGACCCGTACCCTGCCCGAGGACGCGACCACCGCCGCGCTGAGGGCCGATGTGCTGCACGGCCTGACCCGTACGCCCAAGACCCTGCCGCCGAAATGGTTCTACGACACCCGCGGCAGCGAACTGTTCGAGGAGATCACCCGGCTCCCCGAGTACTACCCGACCCGCGCCGAACGGGAGATCCTCGCCGAACGGGCACCGGAGATCGCCGCGGCGACCGGGGCGCGGACGCTCGTGGAGCTCGGGTCCGGCTCGTCCGAGAAGACCCGGTTCCTGCTGGACGCCCTGCCCTCGCTGCACAGTTACGTCCCCGTGGACGTCAGCGAGAGCGCGCTGAACGGCGCGGCCGAGGCCCTGCTGGCCGATCATCCGGACCTGAACGTGCACGCCCTGATCGCCGACTTCACTCACGGGCCGACGCTGCCCGTGACGCCGGGACCGCGGCTGGTCGCGTTCCTCGGCGGGACGATCGGCAACCTCCTGCCGGACGAGCGGGCGCTCTTCCTTCGGTCCGTCCGGGCCATGCTGGACCCGGGCGACTTCCTGCTGCTCGGCACGGACCTGGTGAAGGACGAGGCGGTACTGGTGCGCGCGTACGACGACGCCGCGGGCGTCACCGCCGAGTTCAACAAGAACGTCCTCGCGGTGCTGGCGCGGGAGCTCGGAGCGGACGTGGATCCCGGCGACTTCGACCATGTGGCGCGCTGGGACCGCGACAACGAGTGGATCGAGATGAGACTGCGGGCCCGCTCCGCCCTCACCGTGAAGATTCCGGAGCTGGATCTGGTGGTGCCGTTCGAGCAAGGGGAGGAACTGCGGACGGAGGTGTCCGCGAAGTTCCGTCAGGACGGTGTACGCACCGAACTCGCCGCAGCGGGGATGGACCTGACGCACTGGTGGACGGACGGGGAGGGCAGGTTCGCGCTGTCGCTCGCGACGGCGAGCTGAGCGGCCCGCGCCAGTGAGCGGCGGTCGGGGCGGCTTCCGGGGAGGATCGGCGGCAGCAGCCGGATCTCCGCGGTGAGCCTCTCGGCCGCCGCGACCCGCCACAGGGAGGCGAGCAGCGGATCGTCGCCGACGAAGGCCGCCGCCCCGGTGGGCGTATACGCGATGTGTACGGGCTGGACGGCGGCGCCCGCGTCGAGGGCCGCCTGGAACGCGGCGGGCCGGAACCGTCCCTGGCCGCGCCCGCACCAGGTGGAGCCCTCGGGGAAGACCACGACACGGGCACCGCCGCGCAGGGCGTCCGCCATCGACGCCACGGCGGCGGGCAGGGCGCGCAGCCGGTCCCGTTCCAGGAAGAAGGTGCCGCCGCGGGCGGCGAGCGGCCCGAGGACCGGCCATGAGCGGACCTCGCTCTTGGCGAGCATCCGTCCCGGCAGGACGGCGGCGACCAGGGGGATGTCCAGCCAGGAGATGTGGTTGGCGACGACCAGTGAGGCCCGCAGGTCGTGCGGCACACCGACGACGTGTACCCGCACGCCGAACGCCCGCAGCACGGCACGCGACCAGCAGCGGGTCAGCCGGTGGCGGAAGGGGGCGCCGAGGAGTACGCCGAAGAGGGCCGCGAGAGGGGCGAGCAGCAGGCCGCAGCCCACGGTAGCGAGGCCCGCCAGGAGCCGGGCGAGGGCCTTGACCGGCCCGGCGGCGGGCCCGTGGCCTCTCGCGCAGCCCTCGGGCGTGCAGGGCGCGAAGGGGAGCCAGGCGCTCATCGCACGGGGGCGAGGGAGAGGAAGTGCCGCAGGTAACGCGGGTCCGTGCGGCGCAGCGACAGCAGCACGTAGAGGTCGGCGACGTTGAACTCGGGGTCGTGGGCGGGCGCCCCGCACACCCAGGCGCCGAGCCTGAGGTAGCCGCGCAGCAGCGGCGGCAGTTCGGTGCGGCCGGCGGGGCGGGTGACGCCCTCCGCGTTCCACAGCTTGTGCGGGGTGACCCAGTGCTCCTCGGGAGCCAGGTTCTTGGCCCGCACGGTGTCCCAGGTCGCGGCGGCGAGGGTGCCGCCGTCGGCGAGGGGGAGGGAGCAGCAGCCGGCGAGCCAGTTGTGGCCGGTGCGGGTCATGTAGCGGGCGAGGCCCGCCCAGATGAGGGCGATCACGGCGCCGTTGCGGTGCAGGGGGTGGACGCAGGAGCGGCCGACCTCGACGAGGTCGTCACGGATCGGGTCGAGGCGGGTGAGGTCGAACTCGCCCTCGGAGTAGAGGCGGCCGGCGACACGGGCGCGCTCGGGCGGCAGCAGCCGGTACGTGCCGACGACGTCCCCGGTGTCCGCCTCCCGCACGAGCAGGTGGTCGCAGTAGGCGTCGAAGGCGTCGGAGTCGAGACCCGGCTCGGGTCCGTCGAGCCTGGCGCCCATCTCTCCGGCGAACACCTGGTGGCGCAGGCGCTGCGCGGCACGCACCTCCTCCTCGTCACGGGCGAGCGAGACGAGGTAGCGGGGCTCCGCCTGCTGGGGCGGAACGGGAACGGACGGCGGGGCGGTGAGGGGAGCGGTCAGCGGGGCGGGGACGGCGAGCGGCGATGCGGGCATGGCGGTCTCCTGTGCCGGACGGAGGGACGGACCGCTGGTGCGGCGGCCCGGCTCCTTGTTTCTTCCGTGGCCGGCTGGATTCGACATGACCGCCCGGCGGAGAGCGGATGTGAGGACGCTGAATGCCGGGCAATGCGCGGCGGCTGCGCCGGGCCGCCGCGCCGGGCCGATGCGGGTCCGCGGTTCCGCAGGCGTGGCTCAGGCTCTCGGCTGCGCCCGTCGCCCGGGGCGTCGGCTCGGCTTCAGTGGTCAGGGACCGAGGATCCGGAGCCGTTGCCCAGGTCGTCCCGCTCCGGGCTCGTGGGACCGGGTCCCGTCGCTCCAAAGCGGGCTTCCGCCCCTCCCGTCAGGGCAGCAGCGCCGCCGTGATCCTGTCCGACGCCGCTCGGGCCGCGCGGGCCGGGTCCTGCCCCTGAAGGACGGCCGTCATGTACGGCTTGATGGGGTTGTCGGCCTCGACGGCGGCCCACTGGGGCGAGTTGGGAGTGGCCCGGCCCTTCGCGGCGCCGGCCGCCATCGCGGCCGTGCCTTCACTGCCCTCGATGACCCCCGCGAGCGTCGTCTTGTTGGGGACGTAGTTCATCGTGAGGGCGAGCTCGGTCTGCCATTCCTCGCTCGCGAGCGCCTTCACCACCTCGACGCCGGCGGATCTCTCCCGCGCGTTCTCGGGCACGATCAGGTCGGAGCCACCGATGAAGACGGCGCCCGGGGCCTCCGCCGTCCTGCCCGGTACGGGGAAGAAGCCCAGCTTCCCCTTGAGGGCGGGATTGGCCTTCTCTATGAGGGGCGCAGCGCTCGGCACGGCGATGATCTGCGCGACGTCGCCCTTGGCGAAGACGTCCGCCTGGGGAGGCGTCACCTCGTCGGCGTCCTTGGGCCCGTTGCCGTGCGACTGGAGCCGCTTGTAGAAGTCCATGCCGCGCAGGGCCGCCTTGGAGTGCAGGGCTCCCTCCCAGTTCCCGCCCTGTTCGACGGCCAGTTGTCCGCCCTCTTCCCAGACGAAGCCCGCGAGCGTGTACCAGTCCTGGCCGGAGAGGTAGATGCCCTGGCTGCCGGGGCCGTCGAGCTTTTCTGAGATCTCCAGCCATTCGTCACGGTCCTCGGGCGGCTCTGTGATGCCGGCCTGGGCGAAGAGGTCCTTGTTGTAGATGACGACACGGTTGGCCGCGTACCAGGGGATGCCGTACTGGGACCCGTTGATGCTGCCCGGTTCCGCCAGACCGGGCAGCCAGTCCTCGCTGCCGAGGTCACGGACGGATTCGAGGGTCAGGTCGCGCAGCGCGTCGCTCTCGGCGTACTGCGCGACCTGGGTGTTGCCGACCTCGATGACCTCGGGGGCGTCGTCGCTCTCGAGCGCCGCCATGACCTTCTTGCCGATGCCCGTCCACTCCTGGAAGGTCACCTTGAGGTCCACGGACGGGTGCTGTTTCTCGTACTCGGTGGTGAAACGTTCGAGGAACTCGTCAGAGACGCTGTCCTTCATGAGCCAGATGTCCACGGTGCTCCTGGAGGAACCGCCGGGGACCAGCCCGCAGCCGACGAGCGTGGCGGCGCACACGAGTGCGGCGGACAGGACGAGCGAGCGGTTCTTCACGTAGGTCACCTTCTGCGTGGCACGGAGAATGGACCCGACGTGGGGGGAAGCGCGCGGCGCTCGCACGGGTTGTGGCTGGATTTTGGTCTGTACCAAAGGTCCGGTCAAGTCCGGGAACGCACCGGGCCGCGGAACGGGGCGGGTGCGAGGACCGCACCCGCCCCTCACAAGGTCTTCACCCGGTGGCCGGAACGGTGTCCTCGAAGCCGACCCCCGCCGACCGGTACGCGGCGACCTTCGCAGCGGCCTGCGCGGGGGTGAGGACCTGGTCCTTGACGTGCAGCACGTAGTCGACCTTCTGGTCGTAGGAGCGGGGCGTGGTGCTGCCCTGGCCCGCCAGATCGATCAGCCACTGGTTGAAGTTGATGCTCATCGCGCGCTCGGGGAGGTAGCGGGCGTCGTGCCGGCCGAACTCCCGGCCGTCGACGTAGTAGACGATGCTGTTGTTGTCGATGGTGAGGACGAGGTCGTGCCACCCGGCGTAGCTCGCCCGGACCTCGGAGTGCTGGTTGACGGCCTCCCACGGGTCGGGCCGGTAGGTCTCCCACGAGGTGGTGTACAGGATGTTCGCGGGCTCGCCCCAGCCGCCGTTGGGCAGGTACTCGAAGTCGTACTCGGCGTAGTCGTCCGCCATCGGGGCCTTGAGGTCGTTGATGGTGAAGAACGTCTGGACGAGGTGGTCGCCGTCCGGGCCGGAGCGTGGGGCGTCCGAGAAGTGGACCCGGGCCGCGTAGGTGCCGTTCTTGAACTTCATGGCCTTGGTGAGGATCTCGGTGTGTTCGGTGGTCGCCCCGCTGCCCGCGGTGGAGGTCTCGAGGTTCATGATCGAGTTGGTCCCCTCCTTGGCAAAGGTGACGTTCTCGGGCGCCCAGGTCGCGCCGGGCACGCCGGGGCCGCCCGCGTTGGAGCGGACGCTCCAGCCGTGGGCGCCGATGGCCGGGTCGGTGTGCGAGGTGTAGTTGAAGTCGTCGAAGAGCGCGGGCCCGTCCGCCGGCGGGTCGGTGGGGTCCGTCGGATCGGTGGGGTCGGTGGGGTCGTTGCCGGCGGGGGCCGTGCCCCACACCGTCGGGCCGCCGACGCTCGCGGTGACCTTGGTCCAGTCACCGTACGAGGTGCGGCCGGGCCCGAAGGAGTAGTCGTCGCTCTGGTCGAGGGGCCGCCAGTCGGAGCGGTGGAAGCGCAGTTGCATGTCGCCGGTGTCCGCGCCCGGGGCGAGGGTGCCCGCACCCGCCCGGAACCCGATCTCCAGGTAGCGGTCCGCGTCGGCGGTGGGGGCGGCGAGCGTTCCGAACGTGCCGGTGATGTTCGCGCAGCCCCGCACCGCCCATGAGCAGGCGAAGGTGTAGGAGGCGCCGGCGTCGGCCTTGAAGTAGTAGCGGATACGGACCTCGCTCAGGGAGAGCGTGGTGCTGCCCGAGTTGACGACCTTGAACCACGGCTCCGCCTGGTCGCTGCCGCTCGAGCTCTGGCGGTACTGGACCCTCACCGAGGAGTCGGCGGCCGCGGCCGGCAGGGCGGACAGGGTGGCACAGCCGAGGCCGGCCACCACGGCGGCGGCCAGTGCGGCACGCGCCCGGAGGCCGGGGCGGGTACGGGGTCGGCCGGTACGCGCTGATGTGCTCATGCTGGTGCTGGTCACCTGGTTTTCCTCTCGGAAGGGGTGGTCGTGGGGGGTCGGCCCGGAACGCCGAGGGCGCCGAGCCGGGCTCTGTGGTGGTGCAGCCGTGCGCTGAAGCCCCGCCAGTCGCCGCCGCCGGTCCAGGCGGTGTCGGCCAGGGCGCACAGCCGGGGGAAGGCGAGGTACTCGGCGTGCTCTGCCGTGGTCACGTACTCGGTCCACAACTGGGCCTGGGCGCCGAGCACGCGGGCCGCCGCCTCCGGCTCCCAGTGGGCCGGGGCCGGCTCCGTCGCGTACACGGCCCGCAGATCGACGATCCCGCCGGGCTGGCCGGGCGGTTCACCGGTGTCCGCCGACTGCGGGTAGTCGAGGTAGGTGGAACGGTAGGGCGCCATGATCACCTGCTGGCCGCGGCGGGCGGCGGCCAGAGCGTGGGCCTCGTCGCGCCACATCATGGCCGTGAACGAGGACGGCAGGTCGAGGCCGGTCTCCGTCCAGCCGAGCGGCTGCCGTCCCCGCTCCTGCAGATGGGCGCCGATCCGGCCCATGAACCAGCCGTGCAGCGCCTCGGGGCCGCCGATGCCCTCCTGTTCGGCGCGCAGCCGCGCCGCGGCGGAGGCGTGCCACTCGGTGGTGGGACACTCCTCGCCGCCGATGTGGACGTGCCGGGAGGGGAAGACGTCCATGACCTCGTCCAGGACGGTGCGGCAGAAGTCGAGGACTTCGTCGTGCACGCCGAGGACGGTCTCGCATACGCCCCACCGCCTCCAGACGTCCAGCCGGCGGCCGGGCCGGTTGCCCAGGTGCGGGTAGGCGGCGAGGGCCGCGCGGACGTGTCCCGGCATCTCGATCTCGGGGACGACGGTGACGCCGCGGTCGGCGGCGTACGCGACCAGTCCGGCGAGCTCCGCCCGGGTGTAGGCGCCGCCGTGGGGCAGACCGCCCACCTCGGTGAGCTTCGGGTAGGCGGCGACCGGCATCCGCCAGCCCTGGTCGTCGGTGAGGTGCAGATGCAGCACGTTGAGCTTGTGCAGCGCCAGCAGGTCGACGAAGCGCCGGAGGAATTCCACGGGCAGGAAGTGGCGGGCCACGTCGAGCATCGCGCCGCGCCAGGGGAAGCGGGGTACGTCGGTGATCTGCACGCAGGGCAGCGACCAGTGCGCGCCGGGCGCCGGTGCGCCCGACAGGGCGGCGGGCGGCAGCAGTTGGCGCAGGGTCTGGATGCCGTGGAGCAGCCCCGCGGGGCGGCCGGCGCGCAGCAGCACCGCGTCGGTCCCGACGGTGAGTCCGTAGCCCTCCGCGCCGAGGCCGGTGAGCTGGGGGTCGAGGGCGAGGACGACACGGCCGTCGTGGGCGAGGGGCAGTGGCAGGCCGGTGGCCGGGGCCAGGTGGCCGCGCAGGAGTTCGGCGGCCCGCTCCGCTCCGCGGGTGGCGCGGACGGCGGTGCTGCTGTCGAGCACGAACTCGCCTGCCGAGCAGGTGAACTGGGTGGGCGCCGGGACCAGTGCGGGACCGGTGCGCGGTCCGGAACGGGCGGATGCGACGCGCGGTGGTCCGATGCGGGGTGCGGGCATGGTGTCGGTCTCCTATCCCTTGACCGCGCCGCCGGTCATCCCGGCGGAGACCCGGCGCTGCAGCACCAGGAAGAGGACGAGTACGGGCAGGGCGAAGAGCGTGGAAGCGGCCATCGTCGCGCCCCAGTCGGTGCCGAAGACGTTCGAGAAGGAGGAGAGCCAGACGGGCAGGGTGCGGTCGTCCTGGTTCTTGATGATCAGCATGTTGGCGAAGGCGAACTCGTTCCACGCGGTGATGAAGCCGAACAGCGAGGTCGCGAGGAGCCCCGGCGCGAGCAGCGGGAAGGTGACGCGGCGGAACGCGGCGGCGCGGGTGCAGCCGTCGACCTGCGCGGCCTCCTCCAGTTCGACGGGGATCGCGGCGAGGAAGCTGCGCAGGGTCACGACGGTGAACGGCAGGGTGATCATGAAGTAGACGAGGGTGAGGGTGGTCAGGCTGTCGAGCATGTCGGCGTCCCTGGCGATGATGTACATCGGGATCAGCAGGGCCTCCCAGGGGGCCACCTGGGCGATGAACACCATCAGGACGAATCCCCGCCGGCCCTTCCAGCGCAGCCGGGCGACGGCGAAGGCCGCGCCGGTCGCCACCAGCAGGGCGAGCAGCACACTGCCGGCGGTGACGGCCAGACTGTTGCGCCAGAACGACCAGAAGCCGTCCGCGCGCAGGGCGTTGGCGAAGTTGTCGAGGGTCAGGGAGGTGGGCAGCAGCGCCGGCGAGCCGGTGTGGATCTCCGCGGCCGGTTTGAAGGCGGTCAGGATCATCCAGTACACGGGGAACACCGAGAGGACGAAGACGATCAGCGCTCCCGTGTTCAGCGCCAGCCGCCGCGGCGAGGTCGGTCTCACTGCTCGGCCTCCTGTTTGAACATCTGCCGGAAGTAGAAGATCAGCGCGGCGACGAGCATCAGCACGGTCAGCGTCGCGACAGCGGCCCCGAGGTCGTAGCGGTGCAGCGACTGCGCCACCTGGTAGGCGTAGACGGGCAGGGTGGTCGTCGCGCCGCCCGGTCCGCCCCTGGTGACGGCCCAGATCTGGGCGAAGCAGCGGAAGACCCAGATGACTTCGAGGCAGAGGATCAGCCCGAAGACCGGGCGCAGGACGGGCAGCGTCACGGACCAGAAGATCCGGCCGCCGCCGGCCCCGTCGATCCTGGCCGATTCGAAGAGTTCGGCGGGGACGGTCGCGAGCGCGGCGTGCAGGGTGACGGCGACGAACGGGACCGACTGCCACACGACGAGCAGCACCAGGAGCGTGAAGGCGGCCGGGCCGTGCGCGAGCCAGGAGTACCCCTCGAAGGAGTCGAACCCGATCCCGGCCAGCACCCGGTTGACCAGTCCGAGGCGCGAGGAGAACAGCCACTGGAAGACGGTCGTGGTCGCGATCACGGGGCTGGCCCAGGCGAGCACGAGTCCGCTGAGCACCAGGACCCTCATCCTCCTGCCGAGCCGCTGGAGCATGAGGGCCACCAGCGTGCCCAGCACCATGATCAGCACCACGTTGACCGTGGTCCACCACAGGGTGCGGCGGACCACCTCCCAGAACTCCGCGTCCCCGAGGATCTCCCGGTAGTTGTCCAGACCTGTGAAGACGGCGTCGCCGCGGATGAGTTCGCCCATCCCGTACTGCTGGAAGGAGATCAGCAGGTTGCGCGCCAGCGGGTAGGCGAGCAGGACGGCGGCGCCGAGGACGGTCGGTGCGATGAGCAGGTAGGGCCAGAGCGCGCGGGGCGAACTCCTCATGAGCCGAGCGTCTTGGTGATCTTGTCGGAGGCTTCCTTCGCCGCCTTCGCCGGGTCGCTGCCGGTGAGCACCGCCGTCATGTACTGCTTGACCGGGTTGGTGGCTTCGACGGCCGCCCACTGCGGGGAGTTGGGCGTGGCGCGTCCATGGGCGGCCGCGGCGGCCATGGCAGCGGTGCCCTCGTTGTCCTCGATGACCCCGGCGAGGGAGCTCCGGTTGGGGACGTAGCTCATGGTCTTCGCCAGGTCCGTCTGCCATTTGTCGCCGGCGAGTTCCTTCACCACCTGGTAGGCGGCGTCGTGGTGGGCGGAGGCCTCGGGGATGATCAGGTCGGAGCCGCCGGTGAAGGTGGCGCCCGGCCGGCCGGCGGTGGGGCCGGGTACGGGGAAGAAGCCCAGCTTGCCGGCGAGCGCGGGGGCGGCCTGCTCGATGATCTTCGCCCCGCCCGGTACGGAGATGATCTGGGCGACGTCACCCTTGGCGAAGACGTCGGCCTGCGGCGGCTTGGCCTCGTCGGAGTCCTTGGGGCCGTCGCCGAGGGCCTGGAGGCGCTGGTAGAACTCCATGCCCCTGAGCGCTTCCGGCGAGTGCAGCGCGCCCTTCCAGGTGTCGCCCTCGCGTTCGGCGAGCTCGCCGCCCTCGTCCCAGATGAAGCCTGCGAGGGTGTACCAGTTCTGGCCGGGCAGGTAGATGCCCTGGTTGCCGCCGGCGTCGAGTTTGCGGGTGATCTCGAGCCATTCGTCGCGGGTCTTCGGCGGGGCGGTGACACCGGCCGCGGCGAAGAGGTCCTTGTTGTAGATCACGACGCGGTTGGCGGCGTACCAGGGGATGCCGTACTGCTTCCCGTCGATCTTTCCGGGGTCGGCCAGGCCGGGCAGCCAGTCGGCTCCCGCCAGTTCGCCGACCTTGTCGGTGAGGTCCTTGACGCCGCCGCTGGCGGCGTACTGGGCGACCTGGGTGTTGCCGACCTCGATGACGTCGGGTGCGTCCCGTCCGGCGAGCGCGGCGGTGATCTTCTCGCCGATGCCGTCCCACTCCTGGATCTGGATGTCGAGCGTGGTTCCCTTGTGCCGCTGCTCGAAGTCCTTCTCGAAGCGCTTGAGATAGGCGTCGGAGACGCTGTCCCTCATGATCCAGACGGTGAGTTCCTCCGTGCCTCCGGCCGCGTCGGACCCCTGACCGGACGAGGAGCTGCACGCTGCGAGCGGCAGGGTGACGGCGATGGCGGCGGCAGCGGCGATGGAGCGAATCTTCAACTGATCCACCTCTGAAGTGAGTTGACCAATTGGTAAACTGGCCAACGGCGTGGCTAGAAGGTGGCATGGACCAATGTTGACGTCAAGGGCTTTGAAAACACTGGTTCGTTCACGGCGATCGACCCCGGCATCCCGGCAAGCACTGGTAAGTGGCGTCGTTTACCATCTGACCAGTTGTCGACGACGTGGAGCAGAGAGGCAGGGTCCATGGAGAGCAGCTCTTCGGGCGCCGTACTGAAGCGGGAGAGGGTCAGGGAGTTCCTGCTCGGCCTGATCGAGGCCGGCCGCCCCGGTGACGCCATTCCCTCGGAGCGGACCCTCTGCGCGGAACTCGGCGTCTCCCGCCCCACCCTGCGTGCCGCCGTGGACGAACTCGTCGCCACCGGGCAGCTGCTGCGCGAACACGGCCGCGGAATGTTCGTCGCGCCGGCGAAGATCACCCAGGAACTCGTCTCCGACGAGGCGGCGTTCGCCGTCCCCCGCGCGGCGGGCGCCTGGTCGAGCCGGGTCCTGGAGCTCGCCACCATCACGGCGGGCGCCCGCATCGGCCGCAAGCTGCGGATGTCCCCCGCCGCCGAACTGGTCTACATCGCCCGGCTGCGACTCGTCGACGGCGCCCCCATGGCGATCGAGCACCTGCACATCCCGGCCCGGCTCGTTCCCTCGCTGACCCCGCAGGAACTCGAGGCCGGAGACCTCTACGACCATCTGCGCGAGCACCACCAGGTGCATGTGGACCAGGCCGTCCAGTCGATCGAACCGACCGTCGTCAACGAGGCGGAGGCCGCGGTGCTCGACGTGCCGGTCCTCTCCCCCGCGCTGCTGGTCGAGCGCCTGACGACGGACACCGCCGGCAGCCCCGTCGAGTACGTCCACTCGGTGTACCGCGGCGACCGCTACCGCATCGTCTCCCGCCTCGCGCTCGGCCCGTCCGCCGCACGCGACGGCCGTCCGGCGGGCCACCATCCCGGCATCCCTCCGGGCGACTTCGCCCACGGCGACATCATCACGTCCTCGACAACCGGCGACGCGTACTGAACCCGCCTCCAGCCGCGACGGTCACAACGGCACACCGGCATCGCGCAGATGCACCCGAACACCGGCGACCACGAGAAGGCCCTGCGGCTGTTCACCGAACGCGTACGGATCGCGTCGGAGCCGACGACGCGTGGAGCCGTGCCTGATCGCTGCGGGGCACGGCCGACGTGCTGTCCCTGCGGGGCACGGCCGACGTGCGGTTCCGGGCGGCACGGTTGTCGGTGGCTGCCACTACCGTCCGTCGGGTGACGCACCGTCTGCTGGAACCCCGCACCCTCGACGCCGCGATCTGCGATGCACGCCGCGCTCGCACCGTGTACGACAACGCCGTGGAGTGGCTGCTTCGACCCGAAGCGGCGACCAGTGGTCCGCTCGCCGCCGAGGCGTGGGTGTTCGACAGCGCACTGACGCACGTGCTGCTCGTGCGCCATCGCCGGCGAGGATGGGTACCGCCCGGCGGCAAGGTCGACCAAGGGGAGACCCCACGCGAGGCGGCCCGGCGGGAACTGCTCGAAGAGACCGGCGTCCGCGCCGAGATGCTCGGTCCTGGAGGCCGCACTTCGCAAGGCATCACTTCGGCTGGTGAACGTCTGGAGCATGCTGATCCAGGTCGGCGGGGTGGTCACCATGCTGGACGGCATGGATGCCGTCACCCAGCGGCACCAGAACCACCTTGAGATTCTCGCCGACCGCATCCGCCACGAGTTCCGCCAACTACCCGTCCACATCGACCTGAAGACCGCCGAGTCCATCGCAGGCACTCTCGTGGAGACCAGCCGCACCGCGGGTCTTCTCGTCTTGGGGAAACACCACGCCGCAACGGCGCTCGGCTCCCATATCGGCCGGGTGACCCACGCCCTGCTCCACCACGCACACTGCCCCGTCCTGATCGCGCCTCGCACCCGGTGATGCCTCCCGGGCCGGGCCACGGCGGCAGCCGGGATCCGTCTGCGATCGGCTCCCGGCTGCACGAGCAACCGCGCCGTCCTCTTGCATCATGGGCAGCGTTCAAAAAACTCCTCGCAGTTCCTGCACGAGACGATCGAGCTGGGCGTCCCTGGGACAGCGGGACACGGCGTCCTCGAGGTCGGCGACGATCGACTCCGCGAAGGCGTCCTGCCGCGCTCGGATCGGACGGGAAGCATGGCCCGGACCCCGAACTCCCGCCTTCTGGAAGGGCTGGAGTCGCCCCGGCGAGGTATGGCCGTCACCTGACCGACGACGCCGCGAGGGCCGACGCCCTGGTGACCGGCTCAACCACCCGACCCAGGTACGGCCTCGGTCGGGTCACCCACCCGACCCAGGTACGGCGTCGGTCGGGTCACCCACCCGACCCAGGTACGGCCTCGCCCTCGGCGCACGCGCATACGACCTATCTCCCCTGGGCCGGCCGGGCGAAGGTCCGTACTCTGAACACCATGCTTCTCTCCTGGGCTCGGGCATTCCGGCTGGACCGTGTGGTCGTGCTGACCGGCCTCGCCCTGTTCGTCGACTGTGGGGCGCGCGTCTGGCTCGAGGGCGCCGACACCACGCCGGCCGAGGTGCTGGGCTGGGCGCTGGCCCTCGTCGGCTGGCTGGCGCTCGGCTTCCGCTACCGGTGGCCCGTCTCCGTCGGGGCGGCGACCATGCTCGCGGCAGTCGCGTACTACCAGCTCACCGAGAGCGACGGGCCGACGCCGGTGATCGTCTTCATGGTGGCGCTGTACACCCTGGCCAGAGTCGGCCGGCTCACCGTCGTGGTGAGCCTCGCGGTCGTCGTCATGCTGGTGGTCACCTACGGCGAGTTCGTCGCCGTGGGCGACCAGCGCAAGGTCGACAACATGTCGATCATGCTGCTCAGCGGCTGGTTCCTGAGTGTCATCGCGTTCGGCCACGCGATGCGGGTGCGGCAGGCGTTCGAGCACGAGGCGGAGCAACGGGCGCTGGCCGCCGAGCGGGAGCGCGACGTGCGGGCCCGTCAGTCGGCCACCGAGGAGCGGCTGCGGATCGCCCGTGAGCTGCACGACGTTCTGGGCCACAGCATCTCCCTGATCAACGTGCAGGTCGCGGCGGCTCTGCACCGCAGCGCCAAACGCCCCGGGCAGACCGCCGAGTTGATCAGCGCGCTGGAGTTCGTGCGGGACAACAGCAAGGAAGCGCTGCGCGAACTGCGCGGCACTCTCGGCGTGCTGCGCCAGGTGGACGAGGGGGCCCCCACCGCGCCGACGGCCGGTCTGGAGCGGCTCGGAGAACTCGCCGAGCGGGCCAGGGCGACCGGCCTCGCGGTCACTCTGGAGACCCACGGCGAGGCGTCCGTGATCCCGCCTCAGATCTCACTGGCCGCCTACCGCATTGTGCAGGAGTCGCTGACCAACATCACCCGTCACGCGCAGGCGCGCCACGCGGTCATCGAGGTGCGTTTCGCAGCGGAGGAGTTCCGGGTGCGCGTCGAGGACGACGGGCGGGGGGCGGCGGACGGCTTCGCCGGCAGCGGTATTGCGGGGATGACCGAGCGGGCCCGGGCGCTGGGCGGCGAACTGACCGCAGGTGACACCGGTTCGGGCTTCCGGGTGGAGGCCCGGCTGCCCCTGTGCCCGGCGGGCGGGGAGGCCCGGCGGTCCGGCAGTTCCGCCCCCGCGGTGGCAGGCGCGGCGGCGGACCGCTGACGGCCGGTTCCGGTGGCCGACCGGCCGGGTCGTCCGCCGTGTGACTACCCTGTGGCACATGACGACGCCCATCAGAGTCGTGCTCGCCGACGATCAGAGACTCGTGAGAGCCGGATTCCGGTCGATCCTGGACGACGAGGACGACATCGAGGTCGTCGGCGAGGCCGCCGACGGCGTCGAGGCGGTGCGGCTCGCCGGTGAACTGCTGCCGGACATCGTCCTGATGGACATCAGGATGCCCGAGGAGGACGGTCTGGCCGCCACCCGGCGGATCACCGGGGACGAGCGGCTGTCCGAAGTGAAGGTACTCATCCTGACCACCTTCGACATGGACGACTACGTGTTCAACGCCCTGTACGCGGGCGCCTCGGGGTTCTTGGTCAAGGACACCGAGCCGATGGAGCTGCTGCACGGCATCCGCGTCTGCTCCCGGGGCGACGCCCTGATCGCCCCCAAGGTGACCCGCCGGCTCATCGCGGAGTTCACCAACCGGATCCGTCACCCGGACCCGAGCCCGCGGCTCAACGCTCTGACCGCGCGCGAGCACGAGGTCCTCGGTCTGGTGGGCGCGGGCCTGACGAACGACGAGATCGCCCGCAGGCTGGTGCTCAGCCCCGCCACCGCCAAGACACACGTAAGCCGCATCATGTCCAAGCTCGGTGCCCGTGACCGCACCCAGCTCGTCATCACCGCCTACGAATCCGGCATGATCACGCCGGGCTGGCTGAGCTGAATGCACCAGCTCCGTGCCGTCGTGCCGTCCCGCCCGGCGGAATCCCGGCCGGCCTGTACCCCCGCACCACCCCGGTTGTAGTGCCGGTGCGTCCCCGCGCGGGACCCCTAAAACGCCCTGAACTGCGGTGACGCCGCCGAGACCGGAGGCGGAGCGGCCGTGGTGTGCATCCCCGGTGGTACGCCCCGGACCGTCCTGCAACCGGCGTCGTACGCCGGGTGCAATCCGGCGGCCGACGCGGGACATCGAGCCGTGAGCCGATCGTGGAGGCGTGGAAAAGCAGACCACCCCCCCATACATCCCCCGGAGCCGCGGGGCTCCCTCTAGGGAACCCGCCGGTTCGCCCACGACCGCCGCCCCCGGCCCGCCGGCGGTGAGCGGTCGTGGAGCTGGTCGCCGTCGTGCTGCTCGCCGGCTGTTCCGCCGTGTACTTCGTGTTCGGCGGAGCGGACATCGGCCTGGGCATGGCGCTGCCGTACCTGGGGCGCGACCGCGCCGAACGGCGGCGGGCCGACGGTGCGCTGTGGCCGCTGTCCGTGGTCCACGAGGGCTGGCTGCTGCAGGCCCTCACGGTCCTGGCCGGCTGTTTCCCCGCGCTGGTCGGCGAAGTGACCGGCGGACTGTGGCTGGTGCGCAACGCCGGCCTGTGCCGGCGGGCGGCGGGCGGGGGGCCGGTGTGCGACGCCCTGGTGGTCGCGGGCAGCTGCGTGCTGGCCTGCGGCTCGGGCTGGACGCCGGCCTCCGTGGTCGACGAGGAGTCGGGACGGCCCGCACCCACCACGACCGGTGCCCCGACGGCGGCCGCGGTCGCCCTGCTGTTCCTCGCCCATGGCATGAGTTCGGCCGCGCTGCGGCTGACCGGAGCGCCGCTGCGCCGTGCCCGCGTGCTGACGGGTCAGCACGCGGGCACGCACTCCTACGCCCTGACCTCCGCGGTCATGGCGGCACTGCCCCTGCTGGCCGGGCACCGGCTGCCGCTGTGGGAGCACGTCGCCCACGGCTCCGTACAACGTCTGCTGCTGCCCTTGTTGATCCGCGCCGTTCCGCTGCTGCTCGCCACCCGGGCGCGGCTGCGTCGCCGGCCGGACACCGACCCACTGTGAACCCTGCGGAGAGAGACCGAAGCAACCATGACCCTGACCGAAGAGACGACCCGGACACAGAGCCGGGAGGGCGTGTTCGCACGCGTCGCCGGCTTCTCCTACCGCCGGAAGTGGCTGGCCCTCATCCTGTGGTTCACCGTGCTGGTGGGCGTGTGGGCGGCCGCGACGGTGGTGGGCGACGACTACCGCGAGGACTACGCGCTGCCCGGCACCGAGTCGCAGGCGGCGGCCGACGTGCTCGCCGAGCACGGCGCGGCCCGCACCGGTGACACGATCTCCATCGTGCTGAGCGACAAGGGCGGACTGAGGACCCCGGAGGTCGAGCAGCGCGTCGAGGGCATGCTGGCGGACGTCGCCGGCCTGCCCAACGTGGAGCAGGTGCGCAGCCTGTACGACGACTCCGCCGCCGTCTCCGAGGACGGCACCATCGGTTACGCGACCGTGGTGCTGGAGGTCGCCTCGAAGGAGATGCCGAAGGAGGACACCCAGAAGATCTACGACGCCGCCACCGCCGTCGAGGGCGACGGGCTCCGGGTCGAGCTGGGCGGTGACGCCGCCCGGGTGCTCGGCGAGAGCTCGGGCAGCGCGGCCGAGGGCGCCGGTCTGCTGGCCGCGCTGGTCATCCTGGTGTTCATGTTCGGTACGATCATCGCCGCCGGACTGCCCATCATGACCGCGGTGTTCGCGGTGGGTTCGACGCTCGGGGTGATCGTCCTGATGTCGCACCTGTTCATGATCGCCGACTGGACGACGTACGTCATGATCCTCGTCGGCCTCGGTGTCGGCATCGACTACGCGCTGCTGATCTTCGCCCGGTTCCGGGCGGAACTGGTGCGCGGCATCGCCCCCGAACGGGCCACCAAGGACGCGCTGGACGTGGCCGGCCGCTCGGTGTTCTTCGCCGGCTGCACGGTCATCCTCGCCCTGCTCGGTCTGGTCGCCCTCGGTCTCGGCTCGCTTCAGGGCATGGCCGTCTCGGTGGCGCTCACCGTGCTGGTCACCATGATCGCCTCGCTGACGCTGCTGCCCGCCCTGCTGGGCGTCTTCGGCGAGCGCTTCGCCCGCCAGTTCACCGCGCGGGCCGCCAAGCGCGTGGCCCTCGGCAAGCCCGAGGAGGGCACCACCTGGCGCAAGCTGGCCGCCGGGGTGCAGCGCCGGCCGCTGGCCGCGCTGCTGGCCGCAGGAGTGATCCTGGGCGCGCTGTGCGTGCCCGCGCTGACCATGCGGCTGGGCTTCGCGGACGCGGGCAGCGACGCGGTCGACACCACCAGCCGTCAGGCCTACGACCTGCTCTCCGACGGTTTCGGCCCCGGCTTCAACGGCCCGCTGATCGTCATCGTGGACGGCGGTGAGGGCGGAGCGGAGCAGGCGGGCACCGTCGTCGCCCGGGCGCTCGGCGAGGTCCCGGGTGTCGAGGCCGCCACTCCGCCCGTTCCCACCGAGGACGGGGAGGCCGCGACGGTCCTCGTCTTCCCCTCCTCCTCGCCGCAGGACGGGAAGACGTCCGACCTGGTCGCCGAGTTGCGCGACGACGTACTGCCCCCGCTGGCGGGGGACACGGGTGCCCGGTACCTGGTGGGTGGTTCCACGGCCGCGGCCGAGGACTACTCGCAGAAGGTCTCCGACCGGATGCCGCTGTTCGTGACGATCGTCGTGGGCATGTCGATCCTGCTCCTCATGGCTGTCTTCCGCTCGGTGCTGATCCCGCTCAAGGCGGCGCTGCTGAACCTGCTGAGCATCGGTGCCGCGCTGGGCGCCATCACGCTGGTCTTCCAGCACGGCTGGTTCGGAGTGGAACCCGGCCCGATCGAGGCGTACCTGCCGGTGATGATCTTCGCCGTGGTCTTCGGCCTCTCGATGGACTACGAGATCTTCCTGGTCTCCCGCATCCACGAGGAGTGGGTCCGCAGCAAGGACAACACCCTGGCCGTCCGGGAAGGCCTCGCCCACACCGGCGGTGTGATCACCGCGGCCGGTGCGATCATGGTCGTCGTCTTCGGAGCGTTCATGCTCAGCCCGCAGCGCCTGCTCCAGCAGACCGGCTTCGGCATGGCGGTCGCCATCTTCGTCGACGCGGTCGTCATCCGCTGCCTCATCGTCCCGGCCGTGATGCAGCTCCTGGGGCGCCGCGCCTGGTGGTTCCCGGCGCCGCTGGAGCGTCTGCTGCCGAAGGTGGAGCTGGAGAAGAACCACTGACACGCCGGCGTCCTGACGACAGCCACAGCGTGATGGGGCCCGGGGCGGGAGGAGTCATTCCTCCCGCCCCGGGCCCTTCACGGGTGGCGGCGGGCCCCGCCGGTCGTCGGCGTGGCCGCTTCGCCAGATGAGCAACGGCGGATCATGCTGCCCTGCATCGAGCATTCGCTCGGACGCCACGCCCTGCCCTTGCGCGAGCAACTGCTTCAGGACAGGGAGCCATGAGCTTGCCGGGGCACGCTCCGGTCGCGGCCGCCCTCCCGCCATGGCTCTCATGGAACTCGCGCAGCCGGAGCGGCACTTCGAGCGGATCGGGCTGAGGCAGGCACGGCAGTCGGTGGTGGCGTTGCGGGCCGGGCCGGGCCGGCCCCGGATGAACGGGACGTATCCTCGGCCCATCACGCATGGGAGGGGACGGCGTTGAGGGACGAGGGTGCACCAAGGGCGGCGCTCAAGCGCGAGCGGGTACGGGCGTATCTGCTGGGCCTCGTCGACGATCGGCGCCCCGGGGACGCCATCCCCTCCGAACGCACCCTCTGCGCCGCGCTCGACGTGTCACGCCCCACCCTCCGCGCCGCCGTCGACGAACTCGTCGCCACCGGGGCGCTCGTACGGGAGCACGGCCGCGGGATGTTCGTCGCGCCCGCCAAGATCACGCAGGAGCTGGTGGGCGACTCCGCTCCGGCCGCGGTCCCGCGGGCGCCGGGGACCTGGTCGAGCCGGGTGCTGGAGTTCCGCAGGACCGCAGCGGGCGCCCGCATCGGACGCAGGCTGCGGCTCTCCCCCGCCGCGGACATCTTCCACGTCGCGCGGCTGCGGCTGGTCGACGGCGGCCCCGTCGGACTCGAGTACCTGCACATCCCGGCCGGCCTCGTCCCCGATCTCACCCCGGGGCGGATGGAGTCGGGCTTCTACCGCTACCTGCGGGCCGAGCGGCGGATCGTCGCCGCCCGGGCGGAGCAGTCCATCGAGCCCACCGTGCTGAGCGAGGCAGAGGCGGAGCTGCTGGGCGCACCCGTCCTGTCACCTGCGCTGCTCTTCGACCGCGTCACCTCCGACCCCGACGGACGTCCGGTCGAGTACGTGCGCTCCCTCTACCGCGGCGACCGCTACCGCATCCTCTCCCGCCTTTCGCTCGGCCCCGCGGGGGACGGCCGCCCCGCGCCCGACGCCTCGCGGGAAGCCGACTGGTGGGGCACGGTGGAGTGAACGCACCGAGAGGAGCACGACACCCATGTCGAACCACACCTACCGCGTCACCGAGATCGTGGGCACCTCGCCCGACGGGGTCGACCAGGCCATCAAGAACGGCATCTCCCGGGCTTCGCAGACGCTGCGGGGCCTCGACTGGTTCGAGGTGACGCAGGTCCGCGGGCACATCGTCGAGGGGCGGATCGAGCACTACCAGGTCGGCTTGAAGGTCGGCTTCCGTCTCGAGGACGGCGACTGAGCACACGCGGCCGGGGACTGACGACCGACGACACGCCGCCCTGGACGGACGGGGCGGCGTGTGGCATGTCCGGGATACGGCTCGACCGGCAGGTCCTGGTCGGCGCGTCTCGGATACGGCCCTGAGCGGCCCCTTTCGGAGACGGCCCCGGCCTGCCCTCTCAGGTGCGGCCCTCGCGCTCCTGCGCCTCGTGCATGGCGGGCGTCGTGCTCGGCGCACCCCAGACCGCCCGCACGACCCGGAAGCCGGCGCGCTCCGCGTCCTGGCAGACCAGCTCGTCGTCGTCCACCAGCATCCTGATCTCCCGGTCGCGGGCGAGCTGTCGAAGGATCTCGAGCTTGGTCCTGCGCGCGGGCCGCCGGTCGTCGTTGCGCCGCATGAAGATCCGGCCCTGCGGCAGCCCCTGTGCCGCCAGCCAGTCCACGGTGTCCTTCCGGCAGCGCTCCGGCCGGCCGGTCAGATACAGCACCTCGCACTCCTGCGCCGCCTCCAGGCACAGCGCCACGCCCTCGGTGAGCGGCGGGTCCTCGGGGGCGGCGGCGAAAAAGGCGTCCCACGCCCGCGGCTTGCGTTCCAGCAGATGCTGGCGGTGGCCGGCGTCGGAGAGCGTTCCATCGAGGTCGAATACGGCCAGCGGCCTGCGGCTCTGTGTCACGCCGGTCACCCTAGGCCCTCACCGCGGGGTCCCGCCGGATCGGGGGCCCAGGAGCACATCGGGAGCACGGGGCGAGGCCGGGGCGAGGCCGGGGCGAGGCCGGGCGGACGGGACCGGGCCATCGGGAATCCTCACGCGGTGAACGCGTTGAACCGTGGTGTGAGCTCATTGACCGCGTCCGCCGTCCGTCTGTCGGTACTCGACCGTTCCCGTACCCGCGAGGGGTACGACGGTCCTGCCGCGCTGCGGGACACCGTGGATCTCGCCCGGCAGGCCGAGGCCCTCGGTTACCACCGCTTCTGGGTCTCCGAGCATCACGGGGTCCCCGGCGTCGCGGGATCGGCGCCGACGGTGCTCGCGGCGGCGGTCGCCGCCGCGACCACATCGATCCGCGTCGGCACCGGCGGGGTCATGCTGCCCAACCACCAACCCCTGGTCGTCGCCGAGCAGTTCGGTGTGCTGGAGTCGCTCTTCCCCGGCCGTGTCGACATGGGCCTCGGCCGGTCCGTCGGCTTCACGGACGGCATCCGCCGGGCCCTCGGCCGCGACAAGCAGGACGCGGAGGACTTCGAGGCCCGGCTGGAGGAACTGCTGGGCTGGTTCACCGGCGAACGGGCTGCCCATCCGCACGTCCACGCCCGCCCCTCGGAGGGGCTCAGGGTCCCTCCGTTCCTGCTCGCCACCGGTGAGGGCGCGGGGATCGCGGCCCGTGCCGGGCTGGCGCTGGTCATCGGCGATCTCCGTGGCCGGGAGCGGCTGCTTCGGGCCGTGGAGGGCTACCGGCGGGACTTCCGGCCCTCCGTGTGGGCGGAGCAGCCGTACGTGGTCGTCGCCGGTACGGTCGCGGTCGCCGGCAGCGAGGAGGAGGCGCGCCGGCTGCTGATGCCGGAGGCCTGGTCGATGGCGTACTCGCGCACGCATGGGACGTTCCCGCCGCTCCTGCCGCCCGAGCGCGTCGAGGCGCTGGAGATGACCGCCAAGGAGCGCGGTCTCTACGAGTCGGGGCTGAGCGGCCACGTCGCGGGGACCGAGGAGCAGGTCGCCGAGGCGCTGGGGGCGGCGGTCGAGGAGAGCGGCGCCGACGAGGTGCTGGTCACCACCAGCACGTACGACCGCGCGGCGCTGCTGGACTCACTGCGGCGTCTCGCACGGGTGGCCGGGCTGTCCTCCCACGAGCTGACCGGCGCGACCGCCTGAGGGTCCCGCACGCCGCGCATTCACCCGCCCGGGCCGGTGCCCGGCCGCTCCCGCCACGTGTCCGACCGCTCCCGGGACCGCACTCCAGCACCCGACCCCGCCGGGCCATTCCGGTGATCAGCCACCTCCGCGGCCGGCCGGGACCCGTGCGCCACACCCCCCGAGCGACCACCCGCCCGACCGGGTCCGCCCCGACCGGCCACCCTCGCCGGACCGGGTCCACCCCGACCGGCCACCCCCGCCCGACCGGGTCCACCCCGACCGACCACCCCCGCCCGACCAGGTCCATCCCGACCGACCACCCCCGCCCGACCAGGTCCACCCCGGGGCAACACCACCCCCGCCGGGTCCTCACCCGAAGACCACCGACCAGGGGCGCGGCCCGTCCCCGGCCGGGCTCTCGCCGGCCGGGGTCCCGGCGGCCGGTGCCGCGGAGCCGAGGGCCGGCGTACGGTCGCGGGCCAGGACGTCCGCGGCCACCGCCGCGAACTCCGCGGCGGCCCGGTGCGGCGACTGCCCCGGCCACGCCGCGCGGATCCGCTGCGCGAGCGGTCTGCCCGCCAGGGGCCGCCAGACCACCCTGGGCTCCTTGCGGGCCACCGGCCCCTGGTCGAAGGCCACTCCGTGGCCGGCCGTCACCAGGCCGATGAGGAATTCCGGGTTGCGGGCCTGCCGCACCCTGCGGGGGACGAAGCCGGCGGCGCGGCAGATGTCGAGCGTCGTGTCGTACCAGCCGGGGGCCGATGCCCTCGGGACGAGGACGAGGTCCTGGCCCGCCAGTTCGGCGAGCGCGACCTCCGGGAGCCGCGCGAGGGGCGACGTGCGGGGCAGCACGACGCCGAGATCGAGCCGGACCTCCGGTCCCAGCTCCAGGCCGCCGACGTCCGCCGGCTGCTGGACGAGGCCGACGTCCAGGCCGCCGGAGGCCAGCAGTCGGAGCTGCTCGTCCGTCGTCAGCTCCTGGAGGTCGATGCGCAGGGCCCGTTCCCGGCATTCGGCGATCAGCGCCCCCAGCACCGCCGCGGAGGTGTCGGGCGGCACGCCCGCGCGCAGCGTGCCGAGATCGCCGTCGTGGGCACGGCGCACGAGCGCCCTGGTGCGCTCCTCACGGGCCAGCAGGTCCCGGGCCTGGTCGAGGAGGACGGACCCGGCCGGGGTCAGCTGGACCTGCCGCCGTGACCGGTCGAAGAGTTCCGCGCCCAGCTCGTCCTCCAGCCTGCGTACGGCACGGCTGAGCGGTGGCTGGGCCATGCCGAGACGATCGGCCGCCCGCCCGAAGTTCAACTCGTCGGCCACGACGACGAAGATACGCAAGTGGCGCAGGAGATCCACGGGACGACCCTAGGCGACAGGAGCGGTGTCCGAATGCTGATCGAGGAGAGACTGCGAGCGGTGTTCGCGGGAGCGGGAGCGGAGGGCGTGCTGCACGCCGTGGACATCGACGGTCCAGGTGAGGCGGGGTACGGCGCCGATGAACCGGTCGTCGTCGCCTCGGTGTTCAAGGTGCTGCTCGTCCTGGAGTTCGCCCGTCAGTCGGCTGCCGGCCAGCTCGATCCCCGGGAGCGGGTCCGGGTGACGTCCGAGCACCGCCTCGGCGGCTGGGGCACCGGTGGCTGTCTGGACGATGTGGAACTGTCGCTGCGGGACCTCGCCCACTTCGCGATGGCGGTGAGCGACAACACGGCGGCGGACCTGCTGATGGAGCGCGTGGGTACGGACACCGTGGCGATGCTGGCGAAGGAACTCGGGCTGGAGAACACCCGGATCGTGGGCGGGCCCCGGCAGGTGCTGGAGTCGATGCTCGAGGAGGTGGGCGCGCGGGACGAGCGGGAGTTCGCCGCGGTCTTCCCGACGCTGTCCGCCGCCGAGGTGCGCGGCCTCGGCGTCTACGACCCGGCCCGTACGAACGCGAGCACGCCGCGCGAGATGACGCGCCTGCTGCGGATGGTGTGGCGGGACGAGGCGGGACCGCCCGAAGCGTGCGCGCAGGTACGGGAGCTGATGGGCCGCCAGGTGTTCCGCCACCGGCTCGCAGCCGGGTTCGGCGACGGCGTGCGCGTCGCGGCCAAGACCGGCACGCTGCCGGGACTGCACAACGAGGTCGGGGTGGCCGAGTACCCGGACGGCGGCAGGTACGCGGTGGCCGTGTTCGCCCGCACCCCGGGCCTGCTGGCGAACCGTACGGAGACGGACGTGGCGATCGGCGCGGCGGCACGGACAGCGGTGGATCTGCTGCGCGGACTTGAGCCCGAGCACCTGCCCTGACCTGGTGACATACTCGATCCGGTATGGGTGGTGCAGCGGTGCGGTCTTGGACGGGCCGCGCACGGGCCTGATCTTCTTCGCCCCATGACCGAACAGACGAGCAAGCACATCAGTGAACCCGTGAACGGCCCTCAGGGCGGCGGCCGGCGGGCCTTCGTACGGCGGACGCTGCTCCGCGGAGCGGCGCTCGGTGCGGCGGCGCCGCTGCTGCCGGCGGGGGCGGCTGCGGCGGCCCCTTCGGAGGGGTACCGGAAGGGCGCCGGTGCGGTGCCCGCCGGCTCCGCGACCCTGCGGTGGCTCGGCACGTCGGGCTGGCGCATCGGGGTCGGCGACAGGACCGTCCTGTTCGACCCGTACATCACCCGTTTCCCGACCGGCCTGTTCGGCCCGAAGGGCGGTTTCGACGCGGCCACCCCGCTGTTCTGCGACGAGGAGCTGGTGACACGGCACGCGGGCAGCCCGGAACTGGTGCTGGTCAGCCACACCCACTGGGACCACATCAACGACGTGCCGCACATCGCGCGTTCGACGGGCGCCCGGGTCATCGGCACCGAGACGACGTACCACGTGCTGCGGGCGCTCGGCGTGGAGGCGGGGCAGATCAGCGTGGTCAGGGGCGGTGAGGTGCTGGACTTCGACGGCTTCACGGTGGAGGTCGTCGCCGGCCGGCACAGCCGTAACGCCAAGTGGTCGTACTTCGCTCCCGGCACGCTGCACGCCGTGCCGCGCCGGGCGCCGCGGACCATCTCCGACCTGCCGGAGGGCGACACGCTCGCCTTCCAGGTGAGCGTGAAGGGCGGCCCGTCCGTCTTCCTCATGGGCGCGAGCGACTTCGAGGAACGGGCCGCGAGCGGGCTGCGGCCCGACGTGCTGATGGCCGCCACCCCGTCGAGCACGGCGACGCACCGCTATCTCCAGAGGCTGCTCGGCGCGCTCGGCGACCCCGCGACCGTCGTCCCGGTCCACTGGGACAACTTCGAGAGGCCGCTGAGCCTGCCGCCGGAGCGCGATCCGGTGATGGACCTGGACGGTTTCACCGACCTGATCCGTACGCTCTCCCCCGCCTCGAGGGTCGTCGTGCCGGACTACGAGACCCTCTACGGCGGCTACATGCGGCCGACGGTCACCGCCTGACCTTGCGCGTCGCGCGCAGCCACTCCTTGTTCATCGCGGCGATGGACGGCAGCGGGATGCCCTTCGGGCAGGCGGTCGCGCACTCGCCGGTGAGGGTGCACCCGCCGAAGCCCTCATCGTCCATGGCCCGGACCATGTCGAGCACCCGGGTCTCCCGTTCCGGCGCCCCCTGCGGCAGCACATTGAGGTGGTTCACCTTGGCGGAGGTGAAGAGCATCGCGGAGCCGTTGGGGCAGGCCGCCACGCAGGCCCCGCAGCCGATGCACTCGGCGTGCTCGAAGGCGAAGTCGGCGTCCGGCTTGGGCACGGGGGTGGCGTGCGCGTCGGGGGCGGAGCCGGTGGGAGCGCTGATGTAGCCGCCGGCCTGGATGATCCGGTCGAAGGCGGAGCGGTCGACGACCAGGTCCTTGACGACCGGGAAGGCGGCCGCCCGCCACGGCTCGACGTCGATGGTGTCGCCGTCGCGGAAGGAGCGCATGTGGAGCTGGCAGGTGGTGGTGCGCTCGGGGCCGTGGGCGTCGCCGTTGATGACGAGCGAGCAGGCGCCGCAGATACCCTCGCGGCAGTCGTGGTCGAAGGCGACGGGTTCCTCGCCGCGCAGGATCAGGTCCTCGTTGAGGGTGTCGAGCATCTCCAGGAACGACATGTCGGACGAGATGCCGTCCACCTCGTAGGTCGTCATGGCGCCCGGGGTGTCGGCGCTCTTCTGCCGCCAGATGCGCAGGTTGAGCTTCATGCGTAGCTCCGCTGGGTGGGGTGGACGTACTCGAAGACCAGGTCTTCCTTGTGCAGGACGGGTGGGGCGCCGGTCCCCCGGAACTCCCAGGCGGCCACGTAGGAGAACTCGTCGTCCTTACGGGCGGCTTCGCCGTCCGGGGTCCGGGACTCCTCCCGGAAGTGGCCGCCGCACGATTCGGTGCGGTGCAGCGCGTCGAGGCACATCAGCTCGGCGAGCTCCAAATAGTCGACGATGCGGTTGGCCTTCTCCAGCGACTGGTTGAACTCCTCGCCCGTTCCCGGCACCTTGATGCGCCGCCAGAACTCGTCGCGGATCTGCGGGATGCGGTCGAGCGCCTTGCGGAGCCCTTCGTCGGTGCGCGCCATCCCGCAGAACTCCCACATGAGTTCGCCGATCTCCCGGTGGAAGGAGTCGGGTGTGCGGTCGCCGCCGACGGCCAGCAGCAGGTTCAGCCGGTCCTCGACCTCCGCCACCGCCTCGGTGACGGCGGGGTCGTCGGGGCCTACGTCGCCGAAGGCGCCCCGGGCGAGGTAGTCGTTGATGGTGGACGGCAGGACGAAGTAGCCGTCGGCGAGGCCCTGCATCAGGGCGGAGGCGCCGAGGCGGTTGGCGCCGTGGTCGGAGAAGTTGGCCTCGCCGATGGCGAAGAGACCGGGGATCGTCGTCTGCAGGTCGTAGTCGACCCACAGGCCGCCCATCGTGTAGTGCACGGCGGGGTAGATCCGCATGGGGACCTCGTACGGGTTCTCCGCGGTGATCCGTTCGTACATCTCGAAGAGGTTGCCGTACTTCTCCTCGACCTTGTCGCGGCCCATCCGCCTGATCGCGTCATCGAAGTCCAGGTAGACGCCCTGACCGCCGGGGCCGACCCCGCGGCCTTCGTCGCAGACGTTCTTCGCCGCCCGTGAGGCGATGTCGCGGGGGACGAGGTTGCCGAAGGACGGGTAGATCCGCTCCAGGTAGTAGTCGCGTTCGTCGTCGGGGATCTCGTTCGGCGGCCGGGCGTCGCCGCGTGCCTTGGGCACCCAGATGCGGCCGTCGTTGCGCAACGACTCGCTCATCAGCGTCAGTTTGGACTGGTGGTCGCCGGTGCGCGGGATGCAGGTGGGGTGGATCTGGGTGAAGCAGGGGTTGGCGAAACAGGCGCCGCGCCGGTGGGCCCGCCAGATCGCGGTGGCGTTGGAGTTCATGGCGTTCGTCGACAGGTAGAAGACGTTGCCGTAGCCGCCCGTCGCGAGGACCACCGCGTCGGCGAAGTACGTGGAGATCGTGCCCGTGATCAGATCGCGGGCGACGATGCCGCGGGCCCGTCCGTCGACGACGATCAGGTCGAGCATCTCGGTGCGGGGGTGCATGGTGACGGTGCCGGCCGCGATCTGGCGGGAGAGCGCCTGGTAGGCGCCGAGCAGCAGCTGCTGGCCGGTCTGTCCGCGGGCGTAGAAGGTGCGGGAGACCTGGACGCCGCCGAAGGAGCGGGTGTCGAGCAGGCCGCCGTACTCGCGGGCGAAGGGGACGCCCTGGGCCACGCACTGGTCGATGATCTCGACGGAGATCTCGGCGAGGCGGTGCACGTTGGACTCGCGGGCGCGGAAGTCGCCGCCCTTGACGGTGTCGTAGAAGAGGCGGTGCACGGAGTCGCCGTCGTTGCGGTAGTTCTTGGCCGCGTTGATGCCGCCCTGTGCGGCGATCGAGTGGGCCCGGCGCGGGGAGTCCTGGTAGCAGAACTGCTCGACGTGGTAGCCCTGTTCGGCGAGCGTGGCGCCCGCCGCGCCGCCGGCCAGGCCGGTGCCGACGACGATGACGGTGTGCTTGCGGCGGTTGGCGGGATTGACCAGCTTCGCCTCGAAGCGGCGCCGGTCCCAGCGCTGCTCGACGGGGCCCTTCGGCGCCTTGGTGTCCACGAGCGGCGCGCCGGTCGTGTGGTCGAGGTAATCCATGTCAGCTCACGACTCCGGTCATGACGGCGACGGGTACGGAGAGGAAACCGGCCGTGAGCACCAGGGCCAGGGCGTCGGCGGCGGTCCTGAGGATGCGCTCGCGGGTGGCGTTGCCCATCCCGAGGGTCTGCGCGGCGCTCCAGAAGCCGTGCCGGACGTGCAGTCCCACGGCGAGCATCGCGACGATGTAGATGACGTTGCCGTACCAGGTGGAGAAGGTGGCGACGACGTTCTCGTAGGCGCGGCCGGATTGGGCGTTCTCGTTGACGGTGAGGGTCGTCAGGTCCAGCAGGTGCCAGACGATGAACAGCGCCAGGATGATGCCGCCCCAGCGCATGGTGCGCGTCGCGTAGCTCGCGCGCCGCCGCCGGTGCACGTACTTGTCCGGTCGTGCCGCGATGTCCCGGCGGCTGAGCTGGTAGGCGGCGACGCCGTGGCCGACGACGGCGAGCAGCAGCAGCACGCGCAGGAGCCACAGTGCCCAGGAGTAGTGCAGTACGGGCTCGCCCATGGTCCGCAGCCATTGCGCGTACCCGTTGAACTCGTCCGCCCCGAAGAAGATCTTGAGGTTGCCCAGCATGTGGGCGACGAGGTAACCGAGCATGATCAGGCCGCTGAGGGCCATGACCGTCTTCTTGCCGACGGTGGACCGCCAGAACAGCCGAATGACGGACGGTTGCCGGTCCGTCCTCGTTCCCAGTGCCATGCCGTCGACGCTAGGGCCGGAAGGGTCCAGAGGTCCAAGACATGATCCGGCTCATGTCCATAGCCATGGACTATCGTGGCCGGATGCAGCTGCAGCAGCTCCTCTATTTCGTCGCCGTCGCCGAGACCCGTCACTTCACCCGCGCCGCCGAGCGCGTCCATGTCTCGCAGCCGTCGCTCTCCCAGCAGATCAGAGCCCTGGAGAAGGAGCTGGGGGCCGATCTTTTCGGCCGTGCCCGGGGCAACATCGCCCTCACGGACGCGGGCGAGACCCTGCTCCCTCTCGCGCGCCGCATCCTCGCCGACGCCGACACGGCCCGCCGCGAGGTGCAGGAGCTGGCCCAGCTGCGCCGCGGGCGGGTGCGGCTGGGGGCCACGCCGAGCCTGTGCACGGGCCTGCTGCCCGAGGTGCTGCGCACCTTCCATGATCTGCACCCGGGGATCGAGCTGCTGATCGAGGAGTCCGGCTCGCACGACCTGGTGCGGGAGCTGGCACGCGGCTCGCTCGACCTCGCCCTCGTCGTGCTGCCCCTGCCGTCGCCGTCGCCCGCGCTGACCACCGTCGAGCTGCTCAAGGAGGACCTGGTCGTGGTGTCGTCGCCCGAGGTGCGGGCGCCGCGCAGGCCGGTGCGGATCGCCGATCTCGCGGGCGAGCCACTGGTGATGTTCCGCCACGGCTACGACCTGCGGGAGCTGACCGTCGCCGCCTGTCGCGCCGAGGGCTTCGAGCCGACGTTCACCGTCGAGGGCGGCGAGATGGACGCCGTGCTGGGCTTCGTACGGGCCGGGCTCGGTGTCGCCGTCGTGCCCCGCACGGTCGCCGAGCGGGCCGGCGGGGATCTGCGGGTGACTCCGCTCGCCGGTCCGGGCCTGCGCCGGACCGTCGCGCTGGCGCACCGCAGCGATGTGGACCCTCCCCGGGCGGCCCGCGAGCTCCAGCGGGTGCTGCTGGACTCGATGGCCGCCGCGGGAGGTCAGACGGCGTCGGCCAGCACCAAGGTGTGAATCCGGTCGGGGGCGCCCGGCCGCGCGTAGTACCAGCCCTGCGCCGTGTCGCAGCCGAGTTCCCTCAGCTGCTCGGCCTGTGCGGCGGTCTCCACACCTTCGACGGTGACGGCCAGCTCCAGACTGTGCGCCAGCGACACGATGCCCTCGACGATCTTCAGATCGACGGGGTCGGCGGGATGTCGCTGCATGCCCTGGGTGAAGGAACGATCCAGCTTCAGCACGCTCACCGGCAGCCGGCGCAGATTGGCCAGGTTGGAGTACCCGGTTCCGAAGTCGTCGAGCGCGATGTCGACGCCCATCTCCGCCAGTTGCCGCAGCGGCTTGAGCCGGTCCTCGTCGGCGCCGATCAGCGCCGACTCCGTGACCTCCAGGCACAGGGCGCCCGGTTCCAGACCCGACCGCTCGAGCACGTCGACGGTGTCCGCCACCAGCCCTGGATGCTGGAGCTGGGCGGGCGAGAGGTTGACGTTGATCCGCAGCGGGCCGCCGTCGGTGTGCCGCCTGCTCCAGAACCTGGCCTGGCGTACGGCCTCCTGGAGCACCCAGCGGCCGAGCGGCACGATCAGTCCCGTGCGCTCCGCGAGCGGTATGAACCGGTCGGGTCCGAGCACCCCGTGCTGCGGATGGCACCAGCGCACGAGCGCCTCCGCGCCGTGCACGCTGCCGTCCCCGAGATGCACCAGCGGCTGGTACTCGATGAAGAACTCGCCGCGATCCAGGGCGGCGGGCAGCGCGTTGGTCAGCCCGTGGCGGGTGATGGCGCGGGCGTCCGCCTCCGGGTCCGCGATCTCGAAGCGGTTGCCGCCCGCGGACTTGGCGCGGTACATGGTGATGTCGGCGCTGCGCAGCACCTCGGCGCTGGTGCGCTCCCCGGCCGGTCCCTCCACGATGCCGATGCTGCCGCGGACGGTGAACTCCCGCCCGTCGACACGGATCGGGGTGGCGAGGGCGGCCAGGATGCGGGTGGCCAGCTCGTCCACGGCGTTCTGTGTGTCGGGCCCGGTCGTCAGCGCGACGAACTCGTCGCCGCCGAGCCGCGCGACCATCTCGCCCGGCGCGGTGGCGCAGCTCTGCAGCCGGTCGGCGACCTCCACCAGCAGCCGGTCGCCGGTGGCGTGGCCGAGGCTGTCGTTGATGGTCTTGAAGCCGTCGAGATCGAGGTAGCACAGCCCGAAGCGGGCGCCGGCCGGGGCGCTGACGGCCTTCTCGAGACGCTCGAAGAACAGGGTCCGGTTGGGCAGGCCGGTCAGCGCGTCGTGCGTGGCCTCGTACCGCAGTCGCAGGTTGAGCAGCCGGCGCTCCGTGGTGTCCTCGAACAGCGCCAGCTGGTACTGCGGCTCCCCGTCGGCGTCGCGCAGCAGCGAGACGGTCAGATTGGTCCACAGGACGGTGCCGTCGTTGCGGTAGAACGGCTTCTCGACCCGGTAGTGCTCGCGTTCCCCGGTCACCAGCTCCTGGTACAGCTGCCAGACCTGCGGCCGGTCCTCCGGGTGCGCCCAGTCGGTGACCTTGCGTCCGCGGACGTGGTTCTCCAGACCGCCGAACATCTGGGTCAGCGTGTCGTTGACCTCGAGCACGTTGCCCTCGAGGTCGGCGATCCCGATACCGATCGCGGCGCCCTCGAAGACCGCGCGGAAGCGCGCCTCCGTGGCGTGCATGGCCTGCAGCGCCTCGCTGCGCGCCAGCAGTGACGAGCGGGCGATGGACTCCTGCTCGGCGAGCGTCCGTTCGCGCAGCGCCTGGGCGAAGCCGGCGGCGAGGGCGTGCTGCAGGCGGGCGCAGCGGGCCCGGTTCTCCTCCGCGGTCTGCTCGGGGTCGCCGCAGTAGAGCACCAGGTAGGCGTCGACGACGCCGAGGGTGCGGCCGAGGGCGTCCGGGTCGGTGCAGTGTGCGCCGACCAGCGCTGCCCCCACCTGGTGCGCGGCCTGTGCGGTGAAGGGGCGGGCGTGGAGCGCGCTGTTCAACTCCCGTGCGAGCGGCAGCAGATGCTGCTCGAACTCGGGCCGGGTGAGGGACGTTGCCGTGGCGGGGAAGATGGCACGGCTCCAGATGGTCGCGAACCGCCTGAGCCGGTCCTCCAGCACGTCCGCGTCCCCCTCGGACCCGGCCGCCCGTGACGTTTGCCTCACGCCTTGCGCCCCACACCGGCGAAGCCGGAGAAGGCGTACGGATCCTCCTGGTCGACGGGCCCGTCGGGCCGCCAGTCCGGCATGGAGACGAGGCCCGGCTCGACCATCGTGTACCCGTCGAAGAACCGGCCGACCTCCTCGCGCGACCGCATCACGAGCGGGTTGCGGATGTCGCGGTACACACCGACCGTGCCGCCGGCCTGCTCGGCCGGGAGCGGGATGCCTTCGAAGGAGGCGTGGGTGACGACCAGCAGGCTGCCGGGTGCCAGCGCGTCCCTCAGCTCGGCCACGGCCTGCCACGGCTCGTCCTCGTCCGTGAGGAAGTGCAGTACCGCGACGAGGAGCAGCGCCACCGGCCGTTCCAGGTCCAGCAGTTTCGCCTCGGGGCTGTCCAGGATCTCCCGCGGGCTGCGCAGGTCGGCGGCGACGACGTCCGCCTGCGTGTCGCCGTCGAGGACGGCCCGGCTGTGCGCGACCGCGACCGGGTCGTGGTCCACGTAGAGGACCCGCGCCTCCGGGCTTGCCTTACGGGCCACTTCATGGACATTTCCGAAGGTCGGAATGCCGGAGCCGATGTCGAGGAACTGCGTGATCCCCTCAGCGACCGCGTAATTGACGGCGCGGCGCATGAAGGCACGGTTCGCCTGCATGATCTTGGGGAGTCCCGGCATGAACTCCATGGCCCTGCGCGCGGCCGCCCTGTCGACCTCGAAATTGTGGGAGCCGCCCAGGTAGAAGTCATAAATGCGGGACACGCTCGGCACCGATATGTCGATGCCCTGCGGGGCCCAGGCGGGACGCTCCATCGATGTCTCCAACAAGTCGCCACGGGGGAGTTCGGCCATGTCCATGGCCAGTGTTCGAGCCGAGGCTACTGATCGCCTGCCAAGAGGGCGAGCCCAAACGGAAATTAGCGGTCCGTTCTTGGTCACACCTGTTCGTCATGCGCCACCGGAACGCGACCCGGTCACATGCGTCCGGCAAACGCTCCGCACATGCGTCGGACCCGCCGTCACGCGGAGGGGCGTGAGACGGGCCGACGCCGGCCGGAGGCGCAGCGTGGGGACTACTTGGGCGCTCCGACCGGCTTACCCTCGGGCGATACGGCGTACCAGGTGCCGCCGACGCCCTGGCCGTTGGTGTCACCCGGCTTGGAGTCGCCCGCGAAGGTGTAGATCGGCCAGCAGTCGATGGTCTGCTGCTCGATCCCGTCGGGCCGGTCGAAGGTGACGAAGCCCTTCTTCAGGATTCCGACGGTGTCGTTCTTCTCGACGGGCTCCACGACGGGCCACTTCTTCAGGCAGTCGCCGGTGCAGGCCGTCTTCATCGGCCAGGCCGAGTCCTTCATGAACCGGTAGACGGTCATCCCGTTCTTGTCGACGACGATCTCACCGAGCTTGGGGTCCTTGCGTACGGAAAGCCCCGCGAGGTCGGCGGGCTCGGTGCCCTCGTCGCCGCCGGCCTCCCCGCCCGCACCCGGTGCGGCCTTCTTGCCGTCGGGGGCGGCCGCGTACCACGTGCCGCCCACACCCTGGCCCTTGACGTCGCCCGCCTTGGTGTCCTTGGCGTAGCGGTACATCGGCCAGCCGCCGATCGTGAGCTGCTTGGTGCCGTCCGCCCTGGTGACCTCGCCGATCAGGGAGGGGTCGACGCCGGGGGCGGCGGAGGCGCCGCCGGCGGCGACGACCGGCCAGGTCTTCGCGCAGTCGCCTTCGCAATTCGACTTCGGCGGCTCCGCGGTGTCCTTGTCGAACCGGTAGAGGGTGAGCCCCGCGCTGTCGGCGAGGACCTCGCCGAGCTCCTCGCTCTCCCAGACCGCGAGCTGCCCCGCCGGCTTGGCGGCGGCCGCCTCGCCGCCGGTCTCGGAGCCGTAGCCCGCGTCGGAGCCGTAGCCGTTCCCGGGCTGCGCGGGGTTGGCCGCGCCGACCGCCTGACCGTTGGGGGTCTCGGTGCCCGTCTCCTGACCGCACGCCGTCGTCAGCGCGAGTACGGCCGTCGCAGTCACCGCGAGCGAGGCGTTCCGCCAGGTGTTCATGTCCACTCCCGTGTTCATCCATCCGGTTCCGGCGCCCGGAGCGCCGTTCATGGCCCTAGGTACGGACGGGAGGGCGACGTCTGTTCAACGTCTTCGAAAAAATCTTGTGAGTCGCAACCGCGAATGGTTGAAATCCCGCTTCCAACAGGTGAATTCACCCCATGTGGAGCCGCCACGGAATTGGCCGGATCTCAACTGCCCCGCCAGGCACACCAGTCACTCGGTGTACCGGAATCGCTCCAGAGCGCCGATCACCCGGTCGCGCATCGTGGCACTTCCCTTGTGGCCCGAGTCGTCCACGACCACCAGTTCGGCGTCGGTCCAGACGCGGACGAGTTCCCAGGGCGTCTCGAGCGGAGTGCTGAGATCGAGACGGCCGTGGAAGAGCGCACCGGGAATTCCTTTCAGTCGGCCCGCCTCCCGCAGCAGCACCCCTTCCTCGAGCCACGCGCCGTGCGCGAAGTAATGGGCGGCGATCCGCACCAGGGCGATCCGCGCGTCCGAGGGCCGGCCACCGTACGGGGCGGGTCCGCCGTTCGGTTCCAGGGACACCACGGCGTCCTCCCAGCGGCACCAGTCGACGGCCGCCTTCTCCCGCACCGCCGGGTCCTCGCTCTCCATGAGCCGCGCGTACGCGGCCACGAGGTCACCGGCACGCTCTGCCTCGGGCACGCCGAGCCTGAAGCGGTGCCATTGCTCCGGGAAGAACCGGCCGACGCCCCGGTAGAGCCAGTCGATCTCACGACGGCGCGTGGTCGTGACACCGTTGACGACGATCTCGGACACCCGCTCCGGGTGCCGCTCGGCATAGGCGAGGAGCAGCGTGGACCCCCACGACCCGCCGTAGAGCAGCCACCGCTCGATGCCGAGGTGCTCACGCAACTGCTCCATGTCGGCGAGCAGATGAGAGGTGGTGTTGTGCCGCATGTCCGCGGCCGGGTCCGCCGCGTGCGGGGTGCTGCGCCCGCAGCCGCGCTGGTCGAAGAGCACGACCCGGTAGGCGCTCGGGTCGAAGTACCGGCGCATCCGAGGGTTGCACCCGGAGCCCGGGCCGCCGTGCACGACGAGGGCGGGTTTGCCGTGCGGGTTGCCGCACACCTCCCAGTGGACGAGGTTCCCGTCCCCCACGTCGAGCATCCCCTGCTCGTACGGCTCGATCGGTGGATACAGCTCCGCCATGGCCCGACGCCCTCCCTGCTCACCAACAGATACAACAGCGCTGTTACATTAACCCCATGGCCTCGCCCGACCAAGACACCGCCGCCGCCCCCTCCCCCGGCCCCGAACTCCTCGGCACCCGCCTGCGCCTCCTTCTGAACCTCCTCGACTCCGATGTCGAGGCGGTCTACGAGGACTTGGGCCTGGGGAGCCTGCGCCCCCGGT
Source organism: Streptomyces pristinaespiralis (assembly GCF_001278075.1). Lineage (GTDB taxonomy): Bacteria > Actinomycetota > Actinomycetes > Streptomycetales > Streptomycetaceae > Streptomyces > Streptomyces pristinaespiralis. The sequence goes on from NZ_CP011340.1 coordinate 912,244, forward strand.
ACGCCCCCGTCCTGCGCGCCCTCTCCGCCCACGGCCCGAGTTCGATCCAGGACCTGGCCCGGGCGACCGGCGTGACGCACTCGGCGGCGAGCCAGACGGTCGCCCAGCTCGTCAAGGAGGGCCTCGCCACCGTCGGCCCCGGCAGGGACGGCCGCCGGCGCATCGCGACGCTCACCGCGGAGGCCGAGTCCCTGATGCCCGCATTGGACGCCGAGTGGCAGGCCACCGCGGCGGCAGCCGCCGCTTTCGAGGCGGAGCTCCCGTACCCGTTGAGCCGGCTGATCGGCGAGGCGCTCGAGGCGCTGCGCCGGCGCCCGATGCGCGACCGGATCGCGGACGCGGCGCCCGGTCTCCTGCCGCATCCGGACCGCGCCGCTGACAACTGAGCCCCGGTGACGCGCCGGCGGCGGCCGAGCCCTGCACATCACCGGAGAACCGCATCCGGTACGGCGAGAAATGACCCGTTTGCCCTACAGCGATCGCGGGGGACAAACACCGCTCTTAGCGTTTCGGTGATCGAGGTGCATTTTCCGACCCACGCGGAAATCGTTCCGCGACTGCTCCTCGGGACCGGAGGACCACCATGCGCGCGATACGTGCCGCATCCGCCGCTCTGCTCGGAGCGGCCGCACTCGCCCTGACGGCCCCCACAGCCGCGGCCGTCAACAACACGCCGTACGACTTCAACGTCACGCCCTCGACCGTCGCGGCGGGCGGTCGCGTCACCCTGACCGCGGGGGGCTGCCCCAGCACCACCACCGTCACCTCCGGTGTCTTCGACACCGTCACCATCCCCCGCAACGGCGCAGCGACGGCCACCGTCGACTGGGACGCCAGGCCGGGCGCCGTGTATTCGGTGCAGTTCAACTGCGTGGGCCGGATCGGCACCCTCGACCTGACCATCGCCGGCGGGAGCTCGAGCCCCACCGCCAGCTCCACCAGGACCGCCACCACCGCACCGCCCCAGGGTGTGCGCGGCGGCGTGGGCGGCAGCTTCGACGGCATGAACACCGCGGAGATCGCGGCGGGCGGCGCTCTCGTCGCGGCGGCCGCCACCGCGACCGTGCTCGTCGTGCGCAGGCGGTCGACCGACCGCCGGCACTGATGACGGCACCGCCCTATACGACGCACCGCCCCGGACCCGGGCGTCCCTGCCCGCCCGATCGCATCAGGCGCCGACCGCCCGTCGCCCCGAGTCCTTCGGAAGGACTCGGGGCGACGGGCGGTTGCGGCCGGACCGGGGAGGTTCAACCGGTCAGGCCGGACCGCCGACCGAACGGCGGCGGCGGACGATGAACAGGCTGCCGCCGACGGCCGCCGTGGCGACCAGACCCGCGCCGATCGCCATCTCGACGTCGGTCGGTCCGATCGATCCGCCGAGACCGCCCTGCGCGCCGCGCGCGGGCAGGACCCGGAAGGACGCGGTGGCGGTCTCCCGGGAGTCGTTGCACCGGACGGTCAGGCTGTAGTTGCCGGGCGTCGCGTTGTTCCTGACGCGGGCAGTGGCGACCGATTCGCCGCCGTTGCCGCCGTTGCCACCGGTGCCGCCATTGCCACCGTTGTCGCGGTCACCGCCGTGGCCGCCGTTGCCACCGTTGCCACCGTTGCCGCCGTTGCCGCCATTGCCACCGTTGTCGCGGTCACCACCGTGGCCGCCGTTGCCACCGTCACCCCGGTCGCCACGGTCACCGCGGTCACCGCCATTGCCACCATTACCGCCGGTGCCCCGGTCACCACCGTCACCACCGGCACCTCTGTCACCACCATTGCCACCATTGCCACCAGCACCCCGGTCACCACCATTGCCGCCGGCACCGCGGTCACCACCGTGGTCCTTGCCGGCACTGGAGAGCGGGGCGTCCGGGAAGGCGTTCGAGCTGACCACGCCACCGCGCCGGCAACCGTCGACGGTGATGGTCAGAATGCCGCCCGGGAAGACGGACGACGGGTGGACCTGTACGTTCCGCGGGCCGTTGCCGCCCCCGGCGGCCGCCATGGGAGCGCACAGTCCGACGGCCGCGAAGGCGGTCACCGTCGCTGCGAGAGCGCGTGAGGCACGCATCGTTGAACCTCCAGAAGGAAGACGCCCCAAAGCCGTGCTCCGGGATATTCGACGAGTACGTCTTCCATGACGAACGATCACCGGACGGTGCTTTCATCGCATTTCGGCCTTGGTCCACCCCGGTGAGACGACACGCCGACCGAGGAGCCCTTGATCTGACGGAGCCGCAGGTCACAGACCGACGGAAGATTTTGCGGGCCGAATACCCGGATGGGTCATCACCAGTGGCACCGGCCACCCGTTCGCGCTTCCCCCCTCGCCGGAGTGCGGCACCCCGCTTAGCGTGCCCACAAGCGCGCGAAGGGAGAACCATGGGCCAGGACAGGTACGGCAGGGAACCGAGGAGACGCTCGCCCTGGGGCGTACTGGCTCTCGTGATGCTCACCGGCATCGCCATGGTCAAGAACGGTGTGGACGTGGGTCTCGGACCGCCTCAGCCGGCGGCCGCCGCGTCGCAGGAGCTGGCGGGCGAGACGTTCCTGCCCGTGCCGCTGGAGCCGCTGCCGTACGCCGCCGCGGCCCGGGTGCGCATCCCCTCGATCAAGGTGGACGCCCCGATCGTGCACGTCGGGCTGGACCAGGACGGCTGGGTGGCCGCCCCGGAGCCGAACGACCCCAACCTGGCGGGCTGGTACCAGAACGGCATCTCCCCCGGGCAGCGCGGCACCGCCGTCATCGTGGGGCACGTGGACAACCAGGCCGGCCCCGCCGTCTTCTACGGCCTCGGGTCCGTCAAGACGGGCCAGTTGGTCGAGGTGCCGCGCTTCGACGGCCGCGTCGCCGTCTTCGAGGTGTACGGCGTCGAGGTGTTCTCCAAGAACGACTTCCCGGGGGTGCGGGTGTACGCGGACACGGGCCAGCCGGAACTGCGCGTGATCACCTGCGGCGGCGGCTACTCCAAGGCCGGCGGGTACGACGGCAACGTCGTCGTCTTCGCCCGTATGGTCAAGGTCACCTGACGAAACCTCAGCGGCGCGGCACCGTGATCCGGTATCCGTCCTCGAGCAGCTCCGGCAGATAGCGGCGCAGCGCCGACACGCTCTGCGACCGGTTGCCGCCCGCGTCGTGCGAGAGGACGATCACGCCGGGTGCCGCGCCCCGCAGCACCCGGCGGACGATGGACGAGGTGCCGGGCCGCATCCAGTCCAGGGTGTCGACGGTCCAGCCGAGCGGCTCCATGCCGAGATCGGCGCCGATCTCGAACGAGTGCCTGTTCCAGGCGCCGTAGGGTGCTCGGTACCAGAGCGGCGCCTCGCCGAGCGTCTTCTCGATCACCTCGCTGGTGCGCCCCAGCTGATCGCGGATCCTGGACGGCGGCAGCGTGGGGATCAGCGGGTGCGACCAGGTGTGGTTGCCGACCACGTGGCCGTCGGCCGCCATCTCGCGCAGCAGGTCGCGGTTGTCGGTCGCCATCTCGCCGCAGACGAAGAACATCGCCCGCACCTCGTGCTCGCGCAGCACGGCGAGGATGTCCGGGGTGTAGCGGGGGTCCGGGCCGTCGTCGAAGGTGAGCACCATGGCGCGGCCCGCGTCCGGCACCTCGAGGAAGGGCCGCCTGCGCACGGGCGGCTTCGCCCGCCGCAGGACCGGCGGGGCGAAGGCCGTCATGGGCCGCAGCCGGTAGGACGTGGCCTTGGGCGGGGCCGCGGCGGCCGACGGGCCCGCGACCGGCCCGGCGGTGCGGGTGCGTCCCGGGGTCTCGGCCCGCTCACTGACGAGCAGACCGCCGACGGCGGCGGCGCCGAGGCATGCGGCGATGCGGAACATCGAACGGCGACCGGGAAGCGGCTGATCCTTCTTCATGGCCAACTGCTCGCACGGCGCGTGCGGCCACACCCTGATCAACACCGGTTCTCGCAGGGAAAACACCCGATGGGAGCAGCGACGCGGGGCGGTACGGCCGGCCGGGGACGGCCCGTCGGGCGGCCGGCCGGAGCCGATAACCTCGTAGGTGTGACAGAGCATGCGCCCCACCGGTTCGAACGGGGCACCGACGGACCGAAGGTGATCGTCGCGGGCCTCGACGGCTCCGACTCCTCGCTGCGTGCGGCGGCGTACGCGAGCGGCCTCGCCCGGCGGCAGGGCGCGCTGCTCGCGGTGGTGTACGTGCAGCCGGTGATGCCGGCGGGCGCCGCCTTCGGCGTGCCCGTGGCCGAGACGACCGGGGAGATCGCGGAGGGGCTGGTCGCGGAGGTGCGGGCCGCCGCCGAGCGGGTGCGGGGCATCTGGGACGTGCGCTGGGAGTTCCACACCGTGCGCGGCGACCCCTACACCGGTCTGGTGACGGCCGCCGACGAGCTCAAGGCGGACGCGGTGGTGGTGGGCGCCTCCGAATCGGCCGGCCACCGGTTCATCGGATCGGTCGCGGTCCGGCTGGTGAAGGCCGGGCGGTGGCCGGTGACAGTCGTCCCCTGAACCGCCCGGCCCCGTCCCGTCGCGTCAGCGGCCCATGGTGAGACCGTCCTGGGCGGCTCCGCGGCTGAGCACGGCGGAGGTGATGGCCTCCTGGGCCTCGAGCCGGTCGCCGCGCGGCCCCTCGCGGCGCAGCACCTCGGGCAGGTTGACGACGCGGCCGGCGCCGGTGTCCATCCACTGCGGGATGTACTCGGCCTTCGTGACCTCCCAGCGCCCGCCGCGGGTGACGGGGGGCGCGAAGGAGAAGCGGGCGATGGTGCCCTGGTTTCCGCGCGGGTCCTGCACCCCCTCGTTGTTGATCATGTCACCGGCGATCTGGTCGCCCATGCCGTAGACGATCCAGGTGCCGTTGACCTTCTCGTACGCCTGGGGGACGTGCGCGTGGGTGCCGAGGATCAGGTCGATGTCGGGGCGTCCGCCGGTGGTGGACGCGGTGAGGGAGCGGCCGAGGTCGAGCTGTTGCTGATCGGGATCGGTCTGCCATTCGGTGCCCCAGTGCAGGCTCACGACGACGACGTCGGCCCCGGCGCTCCTCGCGGCGCGGGCGTCGTCGACGATGCGCTGCTCGTCGATGAGGTCGACCGCCCAGGACTCCTCCTCGGGCAGCGGTTCGGCGTTCGTCCCGTAGGTGTAGGCCAGCTGGGCCACCTTGGCGCCGCCGGCCGTGAGCCACGCCGGTTCGTCGGCCTCCTGCGGGGTGCGCGCGGAGCCGGCGTGCCCGACGCCCGCGCGGTCGAGGGCGTCCAGGGTGCGCCGCACACCGGCGAGTCCGTCGTCGAGGGTGTGGTTGGAGGCCGTCGAGCACGAGTCGTAGCCGACGCCGGCGAGGGCCGTGGCGATCTCCGGCGGGGACTTGAAGCTGGGGTAGCCGGTGTAGTTCCCGTTCTCGCCGTAGACGGTCTCCATGTGGCAGAGGGCGATGTCGGCGCGGGAGACGACCGGGCCGACTCCCGCGAGCATGGGGCGGAAGTCGTGGCCGACGCCGCCGGCGTCCAGGCGGGCCTGCTGGATGATCGAGGCGTGCGGGAGGACGTCCCCGGTGGCCACGAGTGTGAAGCCGCGCGGGTCGGAGGGGGTGCCGGCCGCCGCGGAGGGCACGGTGCGGGCCGGGCCCTTCCGGGGTGATGCCGACGGGCCGGGGTCCTGCTGTCCGGCACACCCCGCGGCTCCCGCGAGCAGCACGGCGCAGAGGGCCGCCGTGGCCCGTGGTGCGGGTCGCGCGCGTGTCATCGTCGACCAACCTCCCAATTGTGTGATTAACGGCATATCCGACTAACCGAATCCACAGGGGAGGAACTGCCGAGTCAAGCGACACAGCCGACGCGGTCGCCTCAACGGACCTGCACATTCCGCCGGCTCCGGCGGCCCGGTCGACCGTTCGTCGCACCACTCGCCGCTCGGTGCGACCGTTCGCCGACAGACCGGCGCACGCCGTCTGTCGCCGCGTGGCGGGATGCGTTCGTATACGCCACGTGGCAGCGGACCTCTGCGCAGAAGGGTGAAGGCAATGGCGACGGCGACCGCGACGACCGACGAACAGGCAATGGCGGAGCTGCAGCGCGAGCACGGCCCCGCACTGCTGAGCTTCCTGCTGGGACTGACCTACGGGGACCAGCAGCGCGCGGAGGACCTGCTCCAGGAGACGCTCGTACGGGCGTGGCAGCACCCGGAGGCCTTCGACGCCCCGTACGAGTCGATGCGGCCCTGGCTCTTCACCGTGGGGCGCCGCCTCGCCATCGACGCCCGGCGCTCCCGGATGGCACGCCCCACGGAGATCGGCGACGGGGTGCTCGCCACCACGCCGGACCCGGCCGACGTCACGGAGAGCGCGGTGGCCGCGCTGGACGTGCGCGCCGCGGTCGGTGAACTGAGCCCCGAACACCGCGCCGTCCTCGTGCAGATCTACTTCCACGGACTGAGCGTCAACGAGGCCGCCCAGGCGCTCGGCATACCGCCGGGCACCGTCAAGTCACGCTCGCACTACGCACTCCGGGCGCTCGCCCGCTGCCTGCCCGGGTACAGCAGGCGCACCACCACTTCCGCCCCGGACGTCTCGGTGATGGCCGCCTCCCACACCGGTCACGGAAGCCGGACGGCCATATGTGAAACCTCACGCGCCAGTTGAGCAAACCGGCCCTCGCTGCCGTGTCTGTCGGTGGAGGCTCGTGGTCGGACGCCGGCGCAGTCGTACGGGAGAAGGTGAAGCAGCGTGCAGCCCGAAAGCACGAACGGCACCAGCGGAGGCGGGCTCGCGGTCCCCATGGCGTGGCTCTGCGCCGAATACACCGCCGACGAGATGCTGCGCACCGGCGCGCTGGTGGAGGCGGACTCGCTCGAGTTCCGGGCCGGGCGGCAGACACTCGCGCTCACCATCCATCTGTGCGACGGCGGGGAACCGCTCTCCGGCGGATCCACGGCGGCCCGCATCGACCACTGGCTGACTGTCACCTCCTACGGCTACCCCTGGCCGCGGTGGGTGCGGGAACAGCTCGGGGTCCGGGCCGAACGGGTCCGCCACGGCGGCAAGGACCCGGACCTGGCGCTCGCCGCGGACGCCTGGCGCCGGCTGTGCGACACCGAACTGCTCGCCACCGATCTCGGCGGCCTCGAGCCGTGGCATCCCTCCCGTCCCCCGGGTGCGTCACCCGACGAGGCGGACCGGGTGTGGCTGCCGGCGTGGGAGCTCGGCCTTCCCCTCGGGCACCTGGCCGTCCATCTGTGGTGAGCCCGGCCCCGGTCAGGACCGCGGGCCCGCAGAGGAGTGGACCCCCGCACGGTACTTGGGGATCCGGACCGTGATCTTCATACCGGCACCGACGGCGGTCTCGATGACCAGGCCGTAGTCGTCCCCGTACACCTGGCGCAGCCGTTCGTCGACGTTGCTCAGACCGATGCCCGAGGCGGTGGAGCGCTCTCCCGCGAGGATGCCGCGCAGCACCTCCGGATCCATGCCGACGCCGTCGTCCTCGATGGTCACCATCGCCTCCGCGCCCGCGTCCTGCGCGGCGATCATGATGCGGCACTCGTTCCTCGAGTCCTCGAGCCCGTGCTTGACCGCGTTCTCGACCAGGGGCTGGAGGCACAGGAACGGCAGGGTGACCGGCAGGACCTCGGGGGCGACCTGGAGCGTGACCTTGAGCCGGTCGCCGAAGCGCGCCCCGGCGAGCGCCAGGTACTGCTCGATGGAGCGCAGTTCGTCGGCGAGCTGGGTGAACTCGCCGTGCCGCCGGAACGAGTAGCGCGTGAAGTCGGCGAACTCGAGCAGCAGCTCGCGGGCACGCTCGGGATCGGTACGGACGAAGGACGCGATCGCGGCGAGCGAGTTGAAGATGAAGTGCGGCGAGATCTGCGCACGCAGGGCACGGATCTCCGCCTCGATCAGGCGCGTACGCGACCGGTCGAGCTCGGCGAGTTCCAGCTGTACGGAGACCCAGCGTGCCACCTCGGTGGCGGCCCGCACCAGTACGGCCGACTCCCGGGAGCCGTAGGCGACCAGCGCGCCGAGCACGCCCTCCTCCCCCGTCAGGGGCGCGATGACGACCCAGCGCAGCGGGCATTCCAACTCGTCGCACTCCGTGTGGACGCATCGGCTGCGCCCGGAGTCGAGCATCTCGGCGACGAGGTCCATCACCTGCTGCCGGTGCCGGTCGGCGCCGGGCCCGTCCCAGGCGAGCACCGCGTCGCGGTCGGTGAGGCACAGCGCCTCCGTGCCGAGCAGCGGGCGCAGCCGCCGGACGGCCTTGCGGGCCGTGTCCTCCGTCAGACCGGCCCGCAGCGGCGGCGCGGCGAGGGAGGCGGTGTGCAGCGTGTGGAAGGTGGCCCTCTCGACGGGCGTCCCGAGGTCCAGGTCCACCCGCCCCCCGCGTCCGGCCGTCAGCCGGCCGAGTACCGTGCCCACGGCCAGCAGCACGATCCCCGCCGCGGCCAGCGCGGCGATCCCGGTCCCGGTCATCGCGGTACTCCTTCGTGCTGCGGCCTGCCCACGAGGTCCTCCGGGAGGTGCAGCCGGGCGAGGGTGGCCGCGGCGCCGGCCGGTATGTGGCGCGGGGTTGCCAGGGACACGCCCACCATGGTCAGGAAGCCCAGCGGCACCGACCACACCGCGGGCCACGCCATCAGGGTGTGCGCCCAGCCTTCGGGGGCCAGTCCGGCGCGCGTGGCCATCACGGCCGTCAGCGCCGCGCCTCCCCCGACGACGAGCCCGGCGGCCGCTCCCGGCGGGGTGAGCCGGCGCCACCAGATGCCGAGGATCAGCAGCGGGCAGAACGAGGAGGCGGAGACGGCGAAGGCGAGTCCGACCGCGTCGGCGACGGGCACATTGGTCGCCACGACGCTCAGCGCCAGCGGCGCGGCCATCGCGAGCAGCGTCGCGAGCCGGAAGTGCCGCACCCCGCGCGAGGGCAGCACGTCCTGGGTGATCACGCCGGCCACCGACATGGTCAGGCCGGAGGCCGTGGACAGGAAGGCGGCGAACGCGCCTCCGGCGAGGAGCGCCCCGAGGAGTTCGCCGGCGAGCCCGCCGATGATCCGTTCCGGCAGCACCAGTACGGCGGCGTCCGCGGCTCCGGTGAGCGCCAGTTCGGGCGCGTAGAGGCGGCCGAGCGCGCCGTAGACCGGCGGGAGCAGGTAGAAGGCGCCGATCAGCCCGAGCACGACGAGAGTGGTGCGGCGGGCGGCACGCCCGTTGGGGCTCGTGTAGAAGCGGACCGCGACGTGCGGCAGACCCATGGTGCCGAGGAACGTGGCAAGGATCAGCCCGTACGTGGCGTACAACTGGTAGCCGTCCCGGCCGCCGGACAGCGGCTGCGACCAGCTCAGCGGGTCGGAGCCCTCGGTGGTCCGCCGGGGCACCTCGGCCCCTTCGGGGAAGCGCAGGGTCGTACCCGACTCGATGCGGTGGGTCCCCTCGTCGAGCGCGACGGGCCGGCCGTCGTGCCGCACGCCGTCGACCGTGCCGATGACGCGGAGCGTCAGCGGGTCGTCGAGGTCGACGCGCACGGTGTCGTCGACGCGGACGGCGGTGTGCTTCTGGAAGACGGCGGGCGCGTCGAACCTGGCCCGGGGAGCGTCGTCGCCGACCCACGCCGCGACGAGGAACAGCGCCGGCACCAGCAGGGCCGTGAGCTTCAGCCAGTACTGGAAGGCCTGCACGAAGGTGATGCTCCGCATACCACCGGCGGCCACCGCCCCGGTGACGACGAACGCGACGACGACGCTGCCGACCCAGTCGGGCGCCCCCGTGAGGATCTGCAGGGTCAGGCCCGCGCCCTGGAGTTGCGGCAGCAGATAGAGCCAGCCGATGCCGACGACGAAGAGACTCGCGAGCCTGCGCACCTGGGCGGACTCCAGGCGCGCCTCGGCGAAGTCGGACAGCGTGTACGCGCCGGACCGGCGCAGCGGGGCGGCGACGAGCACCAGCAGTACGAGGTAGCCGGCGGTGTAGCCGACGGGGTACCAGAGCATGTCGGGGCCCTGGAGGAGAACGAGCCCCGCGATGCCGAGGAACGACGCGGCGGAGAGGTACTCGCCGCTGATGGCGGCCGCGTTGAGGGCGGGCTTCACGGTGCGGGAGGCGACGTAGAAATCGGAGGTGGTGCGGGATATGCGCAGGCCGAGCGCGCCGACGAGCACGGTGGCGAGCACCACGACGGTGACGGCGGTCACCGCGTAGGTCTGGTTCACGTGGTTTCTCCCGCCGCCACGGTCAGCGGCCTTCGACGAGCCTGGTGAAGTCGCGTTCGTTGCGCTCGGCCCGGCGCACGTACCAGCGGGCGATCAGCCACATGACGGGGTAGACCACAACGCCGAGCGCGATCCAGACGAAGGGCTCTGGCGACCCGGGTGAACCGCCGAGGGCCGCGGGCAGCGCGAACAGCAGCGGCAGCGTGCCGACCAGCAGGGCCAGCGTGCCGAGCGCGTACAGAGCGGCCCGCAGCTGGCTGCGCATCAGCGAGCGCACGTAGGTGGTGCCGAGGGTGGTCTGCTCGCTGATCTCGGAGCGGGCCGGGGCATGGCCGGGCGGACGGCGGGTGCCGCGCGGCACTCCCGTGACCACCTCACGGCGTGGCGTTTGGTCTGCAGACATCGGCGTCCGCTCCAGCGTCTCTCGGCGAACTCGGGGAGATGGTGGAGTCTACGCAGGGGCGATCACGGACGGTAGAGACGGTCCAGGGGGAAGGCCCCGGCCCTCGGGCACGTCTCCCGGCTGTCCGCCGCCGGTCAGCGGCCGGTGTTCCGGGCGCAGTCGCTGAGCGCGATCTCCAGCTCGACGTAGGACTCCTCGGCCCTGCGGAAGGCGACCTCGAGGGCCGCTTCCCCGCGCGGGCCCGCGATGCCGCGCGCCGACTCCCGGATCTCGTAGAGCACGTCCGCCCAGCGGCCCGCGGCACTCCTGACGGTGGCGAGCAGCGCTTCGAGGTCCCCGGCGTCGGCCGGGCGGCTCGACGGGAGCCTGCGGAGCTCGTCCAGCAGTGCTTCGATGTCGCGCATCAGGCCCCTTCTTCCCGGCCTGATCAAGGTTAGGCGCGTGCCGCTGCCGCCGGGGCCGGTCGCGGTGCCGGGTCGCTGTGCGGCCCGGTCCGGGCGACGAACGGTAGGCGGTGGCCGCCGAACGGTCGGGTCAGCCCCGCGCGTGCCGCAGCAGCAGGTCACGCAGCTGACGGGCGTGCCGGCGGCTGACCGCGAGCTCGGCGTCCCCGACCCGTACGGTCGTCGTGCCGGCGTCCAGCCTCAGTTCGTCGATGCGTCCCAGGGCGACCAGGTGGCTGCGGTGTATACGGACGAACCCGCGGGAGGCCCAACGCTCCTCCAAGGCGGACAGCGGGATACGGACCAGATGGCTGCCCGCGGCGGTGTGGAGCCGGGCGTAGTCGCCCTGGGCCTCCACGTACGTGATGTCGTCCACCGGCACGAAGCGGGTCACTCCGCCGAGTTCCACGGGTATCTGCTCCGCTCCCCCGCTGTTCGGCACGGCCGGTGCGGCCGGTACGGCCGCACCGGGCTGGACGTGGGCCGGGGCGGCGGTCGCGTCCGGCCGCTGCGGTTCCCGCGAGGCGCCGGCCAGGTCGCGGACCCGGCGCACGGCTTCGGCGAGCCGTTCCCTGCGGACCGGCTTGAGGACGTAGTCGACGGCCTTGAGGTCGAACGCCTGGACCGCGAACCCCTCGTGGGCCGTGACGAAGACGATCAGCGGCGGCCTGGCGAACCCGGCGAGGAGCCTCGCGACGTCGAGCCCGGTCAGCCCCGCCATGTGGATGTCCAGGAAGACGACGTCGATGGCGTCCTCACCGTCCGGTCCGGCGTCCAGCGCCCGGCCGATGCGGCGCAGCGCCTCCGTGGCGTCGGTCGCGCCCTCGGCGCTGCGGATCCGTGAGTCGGCACGCAGGAGGTAGAGCAGCTCTTCGAGCGCCGGTTTCTCGTCGTCGACAGCCAGTACGCGCAGCATGGAGCGGAGTCTAGGCGCGGTCCGCGCGATGCGGCCACGCCCCCGGGAGGGCGGTCCGCCCGGCCGCGGAAGGACGGCCGGCTTTGCGATCGCGTTCGCCTCGCCGAAGGGTTGAGCGCATCGCCTTCCCGCTGCGTATTCCAGGGTGACCGCCCGTAACACCTCAAGGAATCGAGGACCGCCCATGAGCCGGCAGCAGCCGCACCTGGATGTGGCCGCCTACGCGCTGGGCATCCTGGAACCGGCCGACGCGTTCCGGTTCGAGGAACACCTTGCCGGTTGTGTCGCGTGCGCCGTGGGGCTGTCCGACTTCACCTCCCTCGCCGGGGCGCTGTCCGAGCTCGCCGGTCCCGGCCCGATCCACGCCCGCCCCGGTCCGAAGCTGCTCGAGCGGCTGACCGGCGCGGTGGTGGCGCAGCGCCGCCGAGCACGTCGGCGGCGGTCGGTGCTGGTGGCGGTTGCCGCCTCGCTGATCGTCGCGCTGCCCACCGCGGTGCTGACGGTCCGGGGCGCCGCGGAGCCCGCGCCCCCGCGGGTCGTCGCGTCGGATCCGACGACGGGCGTCACCGCCTCCGTGGCACTGGAGGACCACGGCTGGGGCACGGCGGTCGCCATGCGGCTCACCGGGCTCGCCGGACCGCGCACCTGCCGGCTCGTTGCTATCGGCAAGGACGGGGTGGAGCACCCCGTCCTCAGCTGGTGGGTCCCGGAGGGCGGGTACGGCGTACGCGAAGGGCCCGGCCGGGAGGGGCCGCTGGACCTCGAGGCGAGCACGGGGCTGCACACGGCGGAGATCGGCCGCTGGGAGGTCCGGGCGGAGAGCGGGGAGCGGCTGCTGTCGATCGGCGGCTGAACCGGCGGCGGGCGGAGGGGGCGGACCGGGCGGCACCGCGTCACGCGACCGACCCCGCGTCATGAGGCCGGACCGGCGGCCCGCGGGCGGACCGGGCGGCACCGCGTCACGCGGACAGACCGGGCGGCACACGGGCGGGCCGGCCTCACGCGGGAGGACCGGGCGGCACCGCGTCACGCGGGAGGACCGGCATCACGCGGGCCTGCCCGCCTCACCATGCCGGCCGGAGAGCCGCGGGCGTCACTTGAGCAGGCGGGAGAGCCGGCGGTCCGCGAGTGGGCGGCCACCGGTCTGGCAGGTGGGGCAGTACTGCAACGACGAGTCGCTGAAGGCCACTTCACGGACGGTGTCGCCGCACACGGGACACGGCCGGCCGGTGCGGCCGTGGACCCGCATGCCGCTCTTCTTCTCCGACTTGAGCCGGCCCGCCGCCAGACCCCGAGAGCGCTCCACGGCGTCGGCGAGGGTGGTCCGCAGCGCCTCGTACAGGGTGTCGGTCTCTTCGTCGCCGAGGTTCTGCACGGGTTTGAAGGGCGACATCCTGGCGGCGTGCAGGATCTCGTCGCTGTACGCGTTGCCGATGCCCGCGATCAGGCTCTGGTCACGCAGTGCGCCCTTGATCTGGCGCCGCTCGCCCTCCAGCACCCTCGCGAAGGCGGCGCGGTCGAAGTCGTCGGCCAGCGGGTCGGGTCCGAGCCGTGCCACGCCGGGCACGTCGGCCGGGTCGCGGACGACGTGCACGGCGAGCCGCTTGGTGGTCCCGGCCTCCGTCAGGTCGAAGCCGCCGCCTCCGACCAGTGCCGTCCGCATCGCCAGCGGTCCTTTGCCGGGGCGGGGCGGCTGCGCGGGGAGCTCGTCCTTCCATTGGAGCCAGCCCGCGCGGGCGAGATGGACGACGAGGTGGAGCCCGCCCGCGGTGACGTCGAGCCACTTGCCGTGCCGTCGAACGCCGGTGACGTCCGTTCCTTCGAGGGCGGAGAGCGGCGGGTCGTAGGTCTTGAGCACGCTGATGGCCACGGGCAGCACTCGTTCGATCCTCCGGCCCACGAGTTGGGCGTCGAGGAACTCCCGTAGCGCTTCGACCTCCGGCAGTTCGGGCATACCCCCACCCTGCCGCAGCGGGCGGCGCGCCGCGCGCCGGACCGGCGCTCGCGGAGGGCCGGTTTCAGAGGCGGTAGACGCGGGTCGCGGTGGCTTCGAACACGGCTCGCCGCTCCTGATCGCCGAGGCGCCCGGTGAGCGCGCGGGCGGCGTCGAGGACCTCCGCGTAATCGGCGGCGAGGTTGCACACCGGCCAGTCGGAGCCGAACATCAGCCGGTCCGGCCCGAAGGCCTCCAGCACGATGTCCGCCCATGGCCGCAGGCCGGCGACGGTCCAGGAGGACCGGTCGGCCTCTGTCACCAGGCCGGAGAGCTTGCACACGGTGTTGGGGTGCGCCGCCAGGGCGCGTACCGCCCGGCTCCAGGGCCCCGGTCCGGCCGAGGTGACGGGCGGTTTGCCGAGGTGGTCGAGGACGAAGGTGAGGCCGGGCAGCCGGGCCGCCGCCCCGGCCGCCGCGGGCAGCTGGTGCGGAAGCACCACGAGGTCGTAGGCGAGTCCGGCCTCCGCGACGGCGGCGAGGCCGCGCAGGACGTCCGGGCGCAGCAGCCAGCGGGGGTCCGGTTCGCTCTGGACCTGGTGGCGGACGCCGACGAGCCGGTCGCCGCCGGGGAGTTCGATGAGGGCGGCGAGGGTGTCGGCGATGTCGGGGGCGGTGAGGTCGGTCCAACCGACGACCCCGGCGACGAGGTTGTCGGCGGCGGCGAGGGCCAGGAGCTCCGGGGTCTCCTCCGCGGCGCACACCGTCTGGACGAGCACGGTGGCCCGCACGCCCGCGGCGCGGGCCAGGGGCGCCAGGTCCTCGATGCCGAAGGAGCGCCGGATCGGGGCCATCGCCCGGCCGCGGATCCACTCCTGGTCGCGTACCGAGAGGTCCCATACATGGTGGTGTGCGTCGACGATGTTCACCGCCCTGCTGCTCCAGGGCCGTCGGCCGCCGGTGGCGACGGCGCTCTCGTGGGTGTGTCCGGCAGCAGGCCCTTCGCGCGCAGTTCGTCGAAGAGCGCGGCCGGTACGGGGGTCGCGAGCAGTTCTGCGGTGTCGCGGACCTCGGCGGCGGACCGGGCGCCGGTAAGAGCGCCTGCCACGGCCGGGTGGCCGAGGGAGTAGTGCAGGGCGGCGGCACGAAGCGGTACTCCGTGGCGTTCGGCGGTCTCCTTGAGGCGCAGGGCACGGGCCACCAGGTGCGGCGGCGCGGGGGTGTAGTCGTAGCGGGCGCCCGGGCGGGGGTCGGCAAGGAGCCCGGAGTTGAACACACCTCCGACGACGACGCTCTTGCCGCGGGCGGCGGCCTCCGGCAGCAGTTCGGTGAGGGCGCTCTGGTCGAGCAGGGTGTAGCGGCCGGCGCACAGGACGGCGTCGACGTCGGTGTCGCGCACGAAGCGGGCGAGCATCGCCGCCTGGTTCATGCCCGCCCCGATCGCGCCGACGACGCCTTCGGCGCGCAGTCTTTCCAGCGCCGGGTAGGCGTGCCGGAAGGCGGCCTCCTCGTGGTCGTCGGGGTCGTGGAGGTGGACGAGGTCGACGCGGTCGAGGCCCAGGCGCCCGAGGCTCTCCTCGATGCCGCGCAGGACACCGTCGGCGCTGAAGTCCCATACGCGCCGGTGGTCGGCGGGCACGGCGAAGCCGTGCGCCAGGTCGTCGCCCGCCACCGGGCACGGTTCGAGCAGCCGGCCCACCTTCGTGGAGAGGGTGTACGAGCCGCGCGGCCGGGCACGGAGCGCCTCGCCGAGCCGTCGTTCGGCCAGGCCGAGCCCGTAGTGGGGTGCGGTGTCGAAGGAGCGGATGCCCACGTCCCAGGCGGCGTCGACCGTGGCGGCGGCCTCCTCGGGGCCGACGGGTGTGTAGAGGTTGCCGATGCCGGACGCCCCGAAGGACAGTTCGGTGATCTCGACCGCGCTCCGTCCGAGCGTGCTGCGTCGCATCCGGCTGTTGTCCCCTCGCCAGTGGATCCGGACGTCCGTCGATCCATATTCATCGGACCACTCACGGACCGTCAACACCCCAATGCCGTGAAGAAGCACGATCTGGGGCCCACCTGTCCGATCAATCTCTGAGGGCCGAACGCACCCGGCGTCCCACCGCGCGGGGCCGCCGCGGACGGCGGACCACGGGGCGGGTGCGTGAGCGCCCCGCGGCCGGGTACCCGTGATCAACACCGCACCGCACCCAAGGAGTCCCCGTGCCTGCCCGCGACGTTCTGGCGGAGTACCGCCGCAAGCGCGATTTCCACCGGACCACCGAGCCCTCGGGAAGAGGCGGCCCTCACGACCGTGACGCGCTCTCGTTCGTGGTCCAGATCCACGACGCGAGCACGATGCATTTCGACTTCCGCCTCGAGGTGGACGGCGTCCTCAAGAGCTGGGCCGTCCCGAAGGGCCCGTCCGCCGACCCGGGTGCGAAGCGCCTCGCCATGCCGACCGAGGACCACCCGCTGGAGTACGCGGACTACGAGGGCGTCATCGCGCCCGGCGAGTACGGCGCCGGCGCCGTCATCATCTGGGACGAGGGCACCTACCGCAGCCTCGCCACCGACCGGCGCGGCAACGAGATCCCGTTCGCCGACGCCTTGGAGGCCGGCCACGCCTCGTTCTGGCTCGACGGCAGAAAACTGCACGGCGGCTACGCCCTCACCCGCACCCGCGACGGCGGGGCCGGCGGACGCGAGACGTGGCTCCTGGTGAAGAAGCACGACCGGCACGCCTCCTCGCACCACGCGCCGGAGCCCCGCCGGGCCCGGTCCGCCCGCACCGGCCGGACCCTCAAGGGGGTGACGGCGGACGCGTCTGCCCACGATGCCTGAGTCGGCGCGCGCTCCCCACCTCGGCCGGAGCCCTGGGCGAGGATGGTGCGGATGATGTTCTCGGACGCCGTCTACGCGGCCTTGGGAGTCGGCGCGCTGGCTGCCGGCGTGGTGCCGCGGATCGTGTTCAAGCGCCCGTTGTCGATGCCCATGGTGTTCCTGGCGGCGGGCGCGCTCGTCGCCGCGCTGCCCCTCCCGGTACCGGTCGTGGATCCGGTGCGGGACCGGTTGTGGGTCGAACACGTCACGGAGGTCTGCGTGATCGTGGCCCTGATGGGCGCGGGCCTGGCCATCAACCGCCCGTTCGGGCTGCGCGCGTGGGCAGGACCCTGGCGCCTGCTGGGAATCACCATGCCGCTCACCGTCGCGGGCACCACGCTGGCGGCGGTGTTGCTGCTGGACTGGCCGTTCGCCCTCGCCCTGCTGCTGGCGGCGGTCCTCTCGCCCACCGATCCGGTGCTCGCGGCGGAGGTCCGGGTCGGTGAGCCCACCGACGCCGAGCAGGACGAGGACGAGGTGCGCTTCACCCTCACCAGCGAGGCCGGCCTCAACGACGGGCTGGCCTTCCCCTTCGTCCTGGCCGCGCTCGCCGCCGCCTCCGCCGCGGCCGCCGGCCGGCCCTTCGAGTGGATCGGCGGCTGGCTGCTGACCGACCTGCTCGGCAGGGCCGCCGTCGGCGTGCTGACGGGCCTGGCGATCGGACTCCTGCTCGGGCGGATGTTCTTCCGCGCCAGGGTCTCCGCCCTGCGGCTGTCGGAGCACATGGAAGGCTTCGTCGCCCTGGGCGCCACCTTCGTGTCGTACGGCGTGGCCGAACTGCTGCACGGCTACGGCTTCCTCGCGGTCTTCGTCACCGCCTGCGCCATCCGGTCCGCGGAGCGCAGCCACGGCTACCACAAGGTCCTGCACGAGTTCACCGAGCAGGTCGAACGCCTGCTGACCGCCTTCCTCCTCTTCCTCCTCGGCGGCTATCTGGTCACCGGCGGGCTCGGCGCCCTCGACTGGCCGGGAGCGCTCGTCGCCGTCCTGCTCGTCCTCGTGATCCGCCCGGTCACGGGCTGGGTCGCCCAGCTGGGCTTCCGTGCGGGCACCCGTGAGCGGCTCGTCACCTCCGCGTTCGGCATCCGCGGCATCGGCTCGCTGTACTACCTCGCGTACGCCTTGGGGCAGGGCGCTTTCTCCGCGCACGCCGAGGAGCTGTGGTCCGTCGTCGCCTTCACCGTCCTGGCGTCCGTCATGCTCCACGGGACCGCGGCCACGCCGGTGATCAGCCGTCTCGACCGGCTGCGCGGCAGGTCCGGCCCACCGCCGTGACCTGACGGGTGCCGCGGCGGGGCCTCGTCAGGGCGCGATCCGTTCGGGCATACGGAACTCGCACCACACGCACTTGCCGCTGCCGCGTGACTCGACGCCCCAGCTGTCGGAGAGCCGGTCCACGAGCATCAGGCCCCGCCCGGAGACGCCCGCCACGCCGGCGTCGCGCCGGCGCGGCAGTGCGCTGGAGCGGTCCTCGACCTCGACCCGGAGCCGCCGTTCCGCGCCGGCCAGCACCCGTGCCGTGACGATCGCCCCACCGTCGGTGTGCATCAGCGCGTTCGTGATCATCTCGTCGGCGGCCAGCTCTATCTCGTCCGCGCGATCGCCGGCGCCCCAGGCCCGGACGGCGGCCCTGACCATGTGACGGGCCGAGCGCAGCGCTTCCGGGTCGCCCTGGGCGACGTGCTGCTGGAGCCGGCCGCCCGCCTGGGCGGTGAAAGCGCCCTTGCGGCGCAGCAGCAGGAGCGCGACGTCGTCGTCGCCCCCGCGTTCGTCCACCACCTCGCAGAGCCGGTCGGCCAGCAGCTGGAGGTCGCGCGGGCCGCCGTGCACCAGCTCGGCGAGCAGCTGCATCCCGTCGTCGAGGTCCGCGCCCGGCTGTTCGACCAGGCCGTCGGTGTACATCACCAGCGTCTGGCCGGGATCGAGTTCGACGGTACTGACCGGGTACTCGAGCCGTCCGAACTCCGCGGAGAGCCCCAGCGGCAGTCCGCCCTGCAGCGCCAGCCTCCGGCAGCTGCCGTTGAGTTCCCTGATCAGCGGGTCGACGTGCCCGGCCCTGACCACCTGCACCACCCCGGTGGACAGGTCCACCTCGGCGTAGGTGCAGGTGGCGAAGCGGTCGGTGTCCAGTTCGTGCAGGAAGACGGACGCCCGGGCCATCACGGTGGCCGGTGTGTGGCCTTCGGCCGCGTAGGCGCGCAGGACGATGCGGAGCTGTCCCATCACGGCGGCCGCGTGTGTGTCGTGGCCCTGCACGTCCCCGATGACCGCGCCGACGCGGCCGCCGGGCAGCGCGATGATGTCGTACCAGTCGCCGCCGATGTCCTGCCCGAACCGCGCGGAACGGTAGCGCACCGCGATCTGCGCGCCCGGCACCTCCGGGATCCGGCGCGGCAGCATGGCCTGCTGGAGCCCTTCGGCGAGGTCGTGCTCCTGCTCGTAGAGCATGGCCCGCTGAAGGCTCTGCGCGATGCTGCTGCCGAGCGCCACGAGGAGATTGCGCTCCTCGGCGCTGAAGCTGGTCTTGTCGCTGTAGAGGAGCCCGAGCGCTCCGATGGGGCGGGCCTGGGCGATCAGGGGCAGGTAGGCCGCGGCGGAGATGTCGAGTCCCCGGATGTGCGGCCACAGGATCGGGTACGACCGGGCGAAGTCGGCCTTGGACTCGATGAAGCGCGGAGTGAGGGTGCGCACCACTTCGCTCATCGGATACTGCTCGTCGACCCGTGTGTAGCGGGTGCCGGGCACGAAGGAGCCTTCCGGTCCCTCGGCCACGAGATGGATCCGGCCCGACTCGAGAAGTCCCATGACGAGGCTGGTGGCGCCGAGGTGCTCGAGACCGTGGGTGTTCTTGAGCAGTTCGATGATGTCCTGCACGGTCCTGGCGTGCGCGAGGGCGGCCGTCGTGCTCTCGACGACACTGGTCTGCCTGCGGCGCTCGAGGTCGACCTCGACATGGGCGGTGGAGTCGGCGAGCTCCTGCGTGGCGTCCCGGACGATGCCGATGATGCGCACGGGGCGGCCTGTCTCGTCCCGCCGCACACACCCCTGGGTGTGGGTCCACCGCAGGGTGCCGTCACGGCGCCGGATGCGGAAGTAGGCGCCGTAGTTGTCGTTCCCGCTCTTGAGTGCCTGGGCCACCATCGTGTCCAGCCGCACGGCCTCGTCGGCCGGTACCCGTATGCCCAGGCTCTCCGGACGGCCGTCGTACTCCTCCTGGCTGAGGTCGAACACCTCGAGGCCGGGCCCGTCCATGTGCATGAGCCCGCTTGTGAGGTCCCAGTCGAAGGTGCCCATGCGGTTGAGGTGGAGGCTCACGTCCGCGTGCGCCGGCCAGTCGTCGGGGAGCGACAGGGCACCCGCTGCCCGATCAACCATGCGCCCACTCTGTCACGATTTGTCGACTTCCACGAGCTGTCGGACGGCCCGCTCAGCGCGGCAGAACGTCCGCCTCCGGAAGCAATTCCTGGTCCGGACCGGCGGGAGCGACCTGTTCCGGGACGACGGGGTCCCACCCCGCCCCGGCCCCGGACCCCGCGGAGAGACCGGGGTCGGCCGGCTCGGGCTCCACGGGGTCGGGCGCCTCCTGCCCCAGGTCCGCGGGCAGGTCCGGCTGCGGGGCGGCCGGCACCTCGGGCTCGACCGGCACACCCGGCTCCACCGGCGGCTGCGGAACCGCGGGCCCGACGGGCGCCGGCTCCGCGGGCGGCTGCGGCCGCGGCGGGGCGGCCGAGGGCTCGGGGGTGGCACGCTCCGCGCCTGCCGAGTCCGCCGCTCCGCCCGGGTCGGTGCGGGCCAGGTCGGCGAAGACCTCGTCGGGGTCGACGGGCGGAAGCACGGCGGGCCGGGCGTCGTCCTCGCCCTCTGTGCCGCTGGGACGCTCGATCCAGCCGTTGTCGACGACGCTGACGAGCAGGAGGTTGTTGACGGCCTGCGTCGCGGGCTTGATCACGATCACCCGGTCCGCCCGGTACCCGGACCAGGGCTCGCCCTTGTTGGCCGGCGCGGTCCTGATCGCCACCGGCTGCTCCAGCGGCGCTCCCGAGGCGCAGCGCACCCGCGGGGCCCCGTACTCGTCGACCAGTACGGCGGTACCGGCCTGGAGCACCGACTGCCGGGCGACGGCGGACCCGTCGTGGAAGCCGTGGCCGGTGACCCGGACGTCGGCGCGGAGCACGACCGGGGTGAGGCCGCGCAGGAACGCGGCGACGCCCGAATGCTCGACCCCCGCCGCCTCGGCGAAGGCCTTCGCCTTGCGCTTGTCCGCCGCCAGCAGACCGGCCTGGCGTCCGATGTCGCAGCTGGCCGACTCCTGGGCGCCCGCGTAGAGACCCGGTGTGGCACCGGACAGCGTACGGAGGGTCACGCCGCCACCGGACGGGCTCTTGGGCGCGGTGGCGACGGTCGGCAGTGCCGGCGGCTCCCCGGCGGTGACGGTCGACGCGGTGAAGGGCTCGGGCCCGGGCGCCGACCGCGACTGGAGGAGGATCTCCTCCGGCTCCGCCGCCTTGCTGTCGCCGCCGCAGCCGGCGGCCAGCGGCCCCAGGCACAGCACGGCGACCGTCGCGTACAGACCACGCATCCGTGAGCGCACCAAGATCTCCCGCCTCCCGCAACTCGAGATGTCCCTCAATTTCTGACGGATCATCACCGAAGCCGCGACTTGAACGCGTTCAGTTCAGCACATAAGGTCGGCACCGGAAGGTTTGAACACGTTCAACCGGTGGGGGGTGCGGCATGTTCGTACTGGTCAACCTGATCGTCGTGCTCGGGATGCTGGTGGTCGTACCCGCCGGGCTGCGTCTGGTGGACCCCGTACGGCTCGCGCCCGTTCGGCGGATGTGGCCGATGTTCGCCGCGCCGGGCGCCGTCGCGCTGTGGCTGCCGCGCGGGGCCGTCGCCACCGCTCTCGCCGTCGTCTACGCGATCGGCACCCTGGTGCTCGCCGCCCAGGCGCCGCGGCGGCTGATCCGCACCCGCTCCCTGGCGCCCGCCGAGATCGCGGTGCTCACGGCGCTGGCCGCACCTTCGGTCGCGGGCCTCGCGCTGGTCGCGGAGCGCGCCGGCCACGAACTGTTCGGCTTCACCCTGCCGATCCTGGCGCTGACGGTGCCGCACTTCCACTTCGCCGGGTTCACCGCCGCGCTGGTGGCGGGCCTGGTGTGCGGCGCGGCCGCCGGAGGGCTCGCCCGTTTCGCCGCCCTCAGCGTGCCGCTGGGCACGCTGACCGTCCTCGCGGGGTACTTCGTCGACGACTGGGCCGAGCTCGCGGGCGCGCTGGTGCTGACCGCGGGCATGTGGGCGGTGGCGCTGCTGACCTGGCGTGACGTCCGGGGCGCGGAACACGACCCGTACACCCGGGCCCTGCTGGCCGTCTCGGCGGCCGTGCTGGTGGCGACGATGCTGCTGGCGCTGAGCTGGGCGGTCGGCCAGGCCGCGGACATCCCGCACCCCGGCCTGACCTGGATGGCCGCCACCCACGGGCTCGGCAACGCCCTCGGCTTCGCGCTCTGCTCGGTACTGGCCTGGCGGAGGATCAAGGACATGAAGGAGAGTGCCGTATGAACGGCGCGGACAGGACCACCGGACGCCTCACCTACCGGAACGTCGGTGCCACCCGGCACGGGCCGCTCCCGGCCGGCTACCACCACCTGCACCACACCACGCGGATCGGCCACGGCCGGGACGTCTTCGAGGCGGCGGGCGCCGCCGTGACGACCTGGCGGATGCACCGAACGTCGGGCGCCGGGCTGCGGGCCTCGGCCGCACGTGCCGAACCAGGGGCCAGGGTCGAGGTGTCCGTCGGCATCGGCCCGCTCCGGATCAGCGCGCCGTGCGAGGTGGTCTGGACGGTGTACGAGAAGGACCGCACCGGCTTCGGCTACGGCACGCTGGCCGGCCACCCGGAGACCGGTGAGGAGTCGTTCGTCGTGGACCTCCACGACGACGGGTCCGTCTGGTTCACCGTCCTGGCGTTCAGCAGGCCCGCCGCCTGGTACAGCCGCCTCGGCGGTCGGGTCGTGCCCGTGCTTCAGCGCTGGTACGCCCGGCGGCTCGGGCACACACTGCGGCGGATCGCGGCGGCCTGATACTGGAGGTGATGGAATGGTTCGGCGACGACGCTTACTGGCTGAGCCGGCTGGTCTTCCAGCGGGCTCTCGCCGCCGTGTATCTCGTCGCCTTCCTCACCGCCGCGCTGCAGTTCCGGGCGCTGATCGGCGAGCGGGGCATGCTTCCCGTGCCGGACTTCCTGCGCCGGGTGCCCGCCAAGGACTCGCCGAGCATCTTCCGACTGCACTATTCCGACCGCTTCTTCGCCCTGGTCGCCTGGACCGGCTGTCTGCTCTCCGCGGCCCTGGTCGCCGGGGCCGCCGACCGGTTGCCGCTCGTGGTCGCGATGGCCTGGTGGGCGGTGCTGTGGCTGCTGTACCTCTCCATCGTCAACGTGGGCCAGACCTGGTACGGATTCGGCTGGGAGACGCTGCTGCTGGAGGCCGGCTTCCTTGCGGTCTTCCTCGGCAACGAACACATCCAGCCGCCGGTCCTGGTGCTGTGGCTGCTGCGCTGGCTGCTGTTCCGGGTGGAGTTCGGGGCGGGGCTCATCAAGATCCGCGGGGACCTGTGCTGGCGCAATCTGACCTGTCTGTACTTCCATCACGAGACGCAGCCGATGCCCGGCCCGCTCAGCTGGTACTTCCACCATCTGCCCAAAGCCGCTCACCGGGTGGAGGCGGCGGCCAACCACGTGGTCCAACTCGGGGTCCCGTTCCTGCTCTTCGCCCCTCAGCCGGTGGCGAGCGTGGCCGCCGGGCTGGTCGTGGCGACGCAGTTGTGGCTGGTCCTGTCCGGCAACTTCTCCTGGCTGAACTGGCTCACGATCGTCCTCGCCCTGTCCGCGGTGGACGGCTCGCTCGTCGCGGGAGGGCACGCACTTCCCGGTGCACCGCTCTGGTTCGAGATCGTGGTGCTCGCCGTGACGGCACTCCTGCTCGTCCTCAGCTACCGTCCGGCACGCAACCTGCTGTCGAAACGGCAGGCGATGAACCGATCGTACGACTCACTGCACCTGGTCAACTCCTACGGGGCGTTCGGCACGGTGGGCCGGGTCCGGCTGGAACTGGTCGTCGAGGGCACGGATGAGAGGACCCTCAAGGAGGGCACCGTCTGGCGGGAGTACGAGTTCAAGGGCAAACCGGGCGATGTGCGCCGGCTGCCGCGCCAGTTCGCTCCCTACCATCTGCGGCTGGACTGGCTGATGTGGTTCGCCGCGCTGTCCCCCGCCTACGCGCGGTCGTGGTTCCTGCCCTTCGTGGAGCGCCTGCTCGAAGGGGACCGGGACACGCTGCGGCTGCTGCACCGCAACCCTTTCCCCGACAGGCCGCCCGCCCATGTGCGGGCGCGGCTCTACCGCTACCGGTTCACCACCGGGCGGGAGCGCCGTGACACGGGCGCGTGGTGGCACCGCACGTTCGTCCGCGAATTCCTGGCGCCGACGCGGCTTTCGTGAAGGACGGCAGCGGCGGTTCGTCATCCGTGTGCCCCCGGCCCGGGCGGGCAGGGGGCACACGGATCGAAGCGCGGGTCAGGTCAGTCGATACCCGGCAGGATGTGCGGTTCGGCGAGGTCGTCCTCGTATCCGGCGAGCCGGATCGGGGCGGAGCGCGCCCAGACCTCCAGATTGCGGATCTCTTCGGCCTTGGCGGCCCGTTCGACGCCGCGCTCCGGCGGTCGTTGGTCTTGCTTCACATCTTGTGTCACCGCGCACTCCTCTGTGTCGCGTAACTGGGACAGGGCAGTTCGGTCGCGGTGGCGCCGTCACTCGGGCGGGACCGCAGCCTGGTTGCAGACCTGTCCCAGGACGGCCGAAGGGGTTTCGTGGATCCCTTGATGGCTGTCCATTGACCCCAGGTTAACCAAATGAGCACCACCGCGCTCGATGGGGCCTCTAATTCCGCTTGATTCAGGCCAATACCGTGTCCGAACCGCAACAAAAGGCCGGTGCACCCGTGTCGGGTGCACCGGCCTCGAGCGCGGCGCGAGCTGCGCGTGGAACGGTGGTGCGATGTGCGCCTGAGCGCCTACCAGTTCGCCGGGGCGTAGTCCTTGAGGAAGCAGCCGTAGAGGTCCTCGCCGTCCTCGCCGCGGACGATCGGGTCGTAGACGCGGGCGGCGCCGTCGATGAGGTCCAGCGGTGCGTGGAAGCCGGCGTCCGCCAGACGCATCTTGTCGGGGTGCGGCCGCTCGTCGGTGATCCAGCCGGTGTCGACGGCCGTCATCAGGATGCCGTCCGCCTCGAACATCTCCTGGGCGCTGGTACGGGTCAGCATGTTCAGCGCGGCCTTGGCCATGTTGGTGTGCGGGTGGCCGGCGCCCTTGTAGCCGCGGCTGAAGACACCTTCCATGGCGGAGACGTTGACGACGTACTTCCGCTTGCCGGACGCCGCGGCCATGGCCGGACGGAGCCGGCTGATCAGGATGAACGGCGCGGTCGAGTTGCAGAGCTGCACCTCGAGCAGCTCGACGGGGTCGACCTCGGACACCGTCTGGATCCAGCTGTTGGTGTCGTGCAGGTCGGGCACCAGGCCCCCGGCGTCGATGGCCGTTCCGGCCGCGATGCGCTCGAGCGAGGCGGAGCCGCTGACCAGCGCGAGGTCCGTGACGTCCTGGGCCGTCAGCCCGTCCCCGCCGGACGACGGCAGGGCGGCCACCGACTCGACGGCGCCGCTGCCGAAGGTGCCGATGACCTGGGCCGGCGGCAGCTCGCCCGCGGGGAGCGGTGCGCTCTCGGCGGTGAGCAGCTCCCGGTACGCCTGCGGGGAGCGGCGGACGGTCTGGGCGGCGTTGTTGATCAGGATGTCCAGCGGGCCCTCCGCGGCGACCGAGTCGGCGAGTGCCACGACCTGCGCCGGGTCGCGCAGGTCGATGCCGACGATCTTGAGGCGGTGGATCCACTCGTCGCTGTCCGGCATCGCCTTGAAGCGGCGGATCGCGTCGTTGGGGAAGCGCGTGGTGATGGTCGTGTGGGCGCCGTCCCGCAGGAGCCGCAGGGCGATGTACATGCCGATCTTCGCGCGGCCGCCGGTGAGCAGGGCCCGCTTGCCGGTCAGGTCCGTCCGCGCGTCGCGGCGGGCGCGGTTCTCCGCGGCGCACGACTGGCACAGCTGGTGGTAGAAGGCGTCGACCTCGACGTAGCGCGCCTTGCAGATGTAGCAGGAACGCGGGCGGCGGAGTATCCCGGCGATCTCGCCCATGACGGACGACGACGGCAGCAGGCCCTGCGTCTCGTCGTCGATCCGGGCGGCGGAGCCGGTCGCGGTCGCCTCCGTGACGGCCTTGTCGTGCGCCGTCTTGGCGGCCCGCCGCTCCTGGCGGCGGCGCTGCTTCACCGTCCGGTAGATCCCGGCCGTGGCGCGGCGCACCGCGATCGCGTCGGGATGGTCGACCTCGAGCTTGTCGAGCTCCTCGAGCACGCTCAGGCAGACGGCCAGCCGCTCCGGGTCGATGCCCGGCCCGTACGCCACCGGGCTGTCCTCTGTCACCGTCATCGCTGGTTGCCGTTCCTCGGTCACTCGAATGCCACGTTTCAAAAGCACGACTGTACTGAGAGTCGCGTGGCCGGCCAAATGACGGCCGTCACGTCGGCTGTCGCGGACGTGGGACGGGTGCCTTCGGCACGCCGACGAGGAGGTCCGTCGAATGGCCGGATCGCGACGGGTCAGCAGGTGATCGTCGAGGGCGCGGACCGGTCTGGACCTCTACGGGCGCCAGGGCTGCCTTGCCGTGTGCGCCCGGGCGGTCCGAGCGCCGGCGACACGTCTCGGGTCGCCGGGAGAGCACCGGACACCTTGCACACGGCACCTCCGTTTTGCGACAGGTTTCACATTTCCCACACACACCGGCGGGACGGGCCCCACTATGTGATCCGTCAGGTCCGACGTGGCGGTCGCGTATGCGCCTCCGGCCACTTCCAGGGGGGACAGGGCATGCCGGATGGGGGTCCGGCATGCCCTGTCGGGGAACTCGGCCGGGCGGCGGTCGGCATGCCGCTCGTGCGCCGCCCGCGGGTCGTGACCGAGTCCGGAAGACCGGACCCTTCGCCGGCGTTGCAGAAGCATGCGGGTGACAGCCTCCGAACGGATACTGGAGGTTGGACCGCGTGCGCGCCGACCGGTCCGGCAGTCGTCCCGGAACAGCGCGCCCCCGCCGGAAGGGGGACTTCGGTACTGCACCCGTACTACGTCGGTAGTACGCACAAGTGCCTGCTCAAGAACGACGACGTGAAGCCGGACACGGGACAGGGTGGTGACCATGAGCTCCCTCGCGCTGTCCGTGCTCCTGTCACTCGTCTCGGCGGTCGCCTACGCGGCCGGGGCGATCCTTCAGGAACACGTGGCGACCACGACGCCTTCCAGGCCGTACGCCCCGCTGCACCAGGGCCGCTGGTGGGCCGCCGTCGCCCTCAACGGCGTGGGAGCCGTCCTGCACGTGGTGGCACTCGCCTACGGCCCGCTGAGCCTGGTCCAGCCGCTGGGAGCGCTCACCATCGTCTTCGCCCTGCCGATGGCCGCGCTCTTCGTCCGCCGCGGAGCCGGCCGCACCGCGTGGCGCGGGGCCATCATGGCGACCGTGGGACTCGCCGGGCTTCTCGCCCTCACGGGGGAGGCGGAATCCCGCTCGCTGGGCACCGCGGGCCGCGGCGTCCTCGCGGCGGTCACCCTCGGCACGGTGGCGCTGCTCTTCCTGATGGCGCAGGGCATGCCCCGGCCGATCATGCGCAGCGTCCTGCTGGCCGGAGCGGCGGGCGTCGCCTTCGGCATCGCGTCCGTGTTCACCAAGTCGGTGGCCGTGGACTGGCAGTGGAGCTCACCGCTCGGCCAGTGGCCGAGCCTCGCGGTCATCGCCGCCCTGGCGACGGGCGGCCTCCTCCTGTCGCAGGCGTCCTACCGGGGCGCCGGCCTCGCCGCGCCCCTGGCGACGGTCACCGTCGTCAATCCGGTGGTGGCGGCGGTCGTGGGCATCACCATGTTCGGCGAGGACTTCCGCTACGGCGTGCTCGGCACGGTGCTGGCACTCGCCTGCGGAGTGGTGGCCGCCGGCGGCCTGATCCTGCTCACGCTCGAGCGCATGGGCCGGGCTCCCGGCGCGGGATCAGACCGACACACCTCTCGCCCGCAGGTAGGCGAGGGGGTCGATGTCGGAGCCGTACCCGGGGCCCGTACGGATCTCGAAGTGGAGATGCGGTCCCGTGCTGTTGCCGGTGGATCCTGAGCGGGCGATCCGCTGACCGGCACTCACCTGCTGGCCCGCGCGCACGGTGAGCGCGGACAGGTGGGCGTACTGGCTGTAGCGGCCGTCGCTGTGCCGGATGACGATCTCGTACCCGTACGCGCCGCCCCAGCCGGCCGAGACGACCTTTCCTGAGGCGACCGCCTTCACGGACGTGCCGGTGGGCACGGCGAAGTCGACGCCCGTGTGATAGCCGCTCGACCAGGACGAACCCGTCTTGCGGTAGGCGGTGGACGGCCCGGCGGCCACGGGCGCGGCGAAGGAGGCGGCCTCGGTGCGGGGCTTCTGCGCGGGCGCCGGCTTGGAGGCGGGTCTGGGGGCGGTCTTCGGCTTCGGCGCGGGGGCGGGCTTCGGGGCGGGTCTGGTCCTGGGGGCCGTCTTCGGCGCCGGCTTCGGCGCCGCTTCGGGTCTCACCTTCTCCGCCGGGCGGTCCGGCCGGGCGGTGGTGGCGGTGCGCCGGTCCTGCTGCGGCGCGGCCTTGCCCCGCAGGGTGAGCCGTTGTCCGGGGAAGATCAGATCGGGGTCGTCGCCGACCACCGTGCGGTTCTGCGCGTACAACTGCTGCCAGCCGCCTTCGACACGTTCGGACCGGGCGATCCGGGAGAGCGAGTCGCCCCGGGCGACCGTGTAGCCCTCGCGCTGCGTCGGGACGGTCGTGGGGGACGCGGCGGCCTTGGGCGCGATCCGCTTCGGCGCAGCGGCCTCCTGGGGCCGTGGCTGCGTTATCTCCGGGGCGTCACCGCCACGGGTCAGCCCCGCCTTCACGGAACAGGTCGGCCAGGCACGCGGCCCCTGCGCCTCGAGCACCTTCTCCGCGACGGCGATCTGCTGGTCCTTGGTGGCGAGATCCGCGCGCGGGGCGTACTGGCGGCCGCCGTACGCCTCCCAGGTGGCCTGGCTGAACTGCAGACCGCCGTAGTAGCCGTTGCCGCTGTTGATCCGCCAGTTGTCGGTCGACTCGCAGGCCGCGACCTTCTCCCAGACGTCGACGGAGGCGGCGTGCGACGACCCGGCGCCGACCAGGGGCAGCGCGATACCGGCGCCGCCGGCCGTGACGGTCAGGGAAGCGCGGTTGATGCGGCTCGGCTGGTATCTGCGGTGTCGACCGGTTCCGGCCATGACGGGCTCCCCCTGGACGCATTTCAGGTCATGTCGCAATCGGCCAACTTAGGCGGCCGGTACGGACAGTGACAAGGTCTCAGCGCAGAGCTGGCCGATACCGGACGGTCGCCGCGCCACCCGGCCGCAGCGGCCCGGCCCGGCCCGGACGCCGCCTCGAGCGCCGGGGCTACACGCCTCGCGCCGGGCGGGTGCCCCCGCGCGTGAGGAAGTCGGAGAGCGGCAGTGTCGCCGCGCCCACGGTGACCGCGTCGGCGCCCAGCCGGCCCAGCTCGATCGTCGTGCGGGCGGCCGCGTGTTCGAGGGCGTACCCGGCCGCGTAGCGCCGCACCTGGGGCAGGAGGTGCGGGCCGAGCTGGAGTCCGGCCCAGCCGCCGAGCAGGATGCGTTCGGGCCGGAAGAGGTTGATGAGGTCGGCGACCGCAGCGCCCAGGTACTCGGCCGTCTCGTCGAGGAGGGCCAGGGCCGCAGGGTCGGCCGGCCCCTCGGCGGGATACGCGGCCGCCAGCAGCGCGGCCAGCGCCGTCTCGTCGTCCGCGTCGGCCGCCACCGGGCCGCCGGCTTCCTGCCTGCGTTCGCGGAGCGCTTCCGCGCCGGCGTACGCCTCGAGGCAGCCGAGGGACCCGCACCGGCAGCGCCGCCCCCGGATGTGGACCACGGTGTGGCCCCATTCGAGGGCGTCGGTACGGGCGCTCTCGTCGGGCGTCGCGGCGTGCACGACGCACGCGCCGACACCGGAGCCGATGAGGGCGACCGCGGCGGAGGCCGCTCCCCGGCCGCCGCCGAACCACATCTCCGCCTGCCCGAGGGTCTTCGCGCCGTTGTCGATGAACAGCGGTGCCGAAGGCGGGATTTCGACGGCCTTGCGGAGCAACTGCTCGAAGGGGACGGCGTTCCAGCCGATGGTCTGGCCGTGCACGACCGCGCCGTCGGCGGAATGCTCGACGATGCCGGGCACGCCGATGCCGACGCCGAGGAGCAGGCCGGGGTCCGCGTCGCCGTCGCGCAGGACGTCGGCGACGGCGGCCCGCACGTGGGAGACGATGCGGTCGACGTCGTAGCCGTGCTGGGCGAGGGGCCGCTCGGTGCGGGCCAGCTCGGTGAAGGAGAGGTCGAAGAGTTCGGCCCGTACGCGGGTCTCGCCGATGTCGATCCCGATCAGCAGTCCGCTGCCGGCGGCGACGCGCAGCAGGGTCCGCGGCCTGCCGCCGTCGGAGTCGACGATGCCGGCTTCTTCGAGGAGGCCCTCGGCGACGAGCTCGGAGACGACGTTGCTGATGGAGCCGGAGCTGAGTCCGGTGGCCGGCCCGAGTTCCTGGCGGCTCAGCGGGCCGTCGAAGTACAGCCGCTGCAGGACCAGGGCGCGGTTGCCGCGCCGCAGGTCGCGCACTGTCCGTCTCTTGCCGTCCGCCATGGTGCTCCTTCCCTGGCACGCAACATACCCCGGCACGGTCGCCGCTCCGCGGACAGGGGCGCACGCCCACCGGCCGGCCGGGGCGCCGGCCGGCCGGTGGGGCGGGCTCAGCGCGGCAGCGGCACCGCCGGCTCCGTGCCGGCCTGCGCGCAGACCGACGCCGCGACCCGGGAGGCGTGGCCGAGCATCGCCTCTGTCCGGTCCGGGGACAGATCGAGCCGCCACGACCCGGCGGCGAGCCACGCGAGCATGCCCGCCATGAACGCGTCCCCCGCGCCGATGGTGTTGACGACGTCGACGGGTGCGGCGGGAACGGTGACCACGGCCCCGGCCGCGGTGTACGCGGTGCTGCCCCGCGCGCCGCGGGTCATGACCACGAGCCGGCCGCCGCGGGCGAGTTCACGGCAGCTCGCGTCGGGGTCCCGGCCCGGCCACAGCCCGGCGAGGTCCTCGTCACTGGCCTTGACGACGTGGGCGGCCGCGCACAGTTCGCGCAGCACGCCGAGGCCGGTGCCGGTCTCGAGGGTGCGGTCCTCGCGCACATTGGGGTCGACGGCGAGCAGGCCGCCGCGGGCCGCCGTGCGTGCCGTCGCGGCGACGACGGACGCCGCCGGTTCGACGACTGCCGCGAGCCCGCCCGCGTACACGGCGCCGAAGCGCGGCACGTCGGCGGTCCGGTCGGGCAGCTGGAAGGTGGCCGTACGGTCGGTGTGGAAGTGGTACGCCGTGCCCTCCGGTCTTGGGTCGGCCACGGCGAGCGTGGTCGGCAGAGGCGAACGCCCGCACAGGGAGAGGTCGACGCCCGCGTCGGTGAGCCTGTGTTCGATGCTCCGGGCGAAGGCGTCGCCGCCGAGGGTCCCGGCGAAGGAGACCGGTGTGCCGAGCCGGGCGAGGCCCGTCGCGACGTTGGCGGGTGCGCCGCCGGGTTGTGCGCGCAGCAGATCCGGGTCCCCCGGCTCGGGTACGAGGTCGATCAGCGCCTCCCCCAGGACCAGCACCCCGTCCCGGTTCACGGCTCCACCACGATCTTGCGGCCCTGGCCCGCGCTGAAGCGCTCGACCGCCTGCGGGTACTGCTCCAGCGGCAGCCGGTCGCTGATGAAGACCGACGGGTCGAGGACGCCGGTGGCGAAGAGGGCGGCGGCCCTCTCGTAGCTGTGCAGGACGGCCATGGAGCCGGTGATGGTGATCTCCTGGTTGTAGATGCGGTACGGCTCGATGACCGCTGTCGTCGCGTAGTCGGCCACCCCGAACTGGAGGAAGGTGCCGCCCTTGGCGACGCGTCCCAGGCCGTCCTGGATCGCCTTGGCGTTGCCGGTGGCGTCGATGACGACGTCCCAGCCGCCGGGGCGGTCGAGTTCCTCGGCGGAAGCGGCCGTGCCGGAGCAGCCGAGCAGCCCCGCGGTGGCGAGCCGGTCGGGGTTCACGTCGAGGACGTCGACGGAGGCCGCGCCGGTGCGTTTGGCCAGCTCGAGCATCATCAGGCCCATGGTGCCGGAACCGTAGATGAGCACTTCCGCGCCGAGGTTGCCGCTGAGCACGTCGTAGCCGCGTACGGCGCAGGACAGCGGCTCGATGAGTGCGGCGTCCTTGACGTCGACATGGCCGGGCAGTTTGACGCAGTTGGCGACGGGGGCGACGGCGTACTCGGCGGCGCCGCCGGGAACGGTGACGCCGATGGCGGCCCAGCGGTCGCAGAGGTTCCCGCGGCCGCTGCGGCAGTAGCGGCATTCGTGGCAGTGCAGGGAGGGGTCGACGGCGACCAGGTCGCCGACGGCCAGTTCGGTGACGTCCTTGCCGGTGCCGACGACCTCGCCGGCGAATTCGTGGCCGGGCACGATCGGCAGGGTCGGCGCGAACTCACCCTGGAGGATGTGCAGATCGGTGCCGCACAGTCCGCAGGACGCCACGGAGACGACGACGTCGCGCGGTCCGGGGGTCGGGTCGGGGACGGTCGTGACGACGACCTTGCCGGGGGCTTCGACGATCGCTGCCCTCATTTGACGGCTCCAAGGGAGAGGCCCTGGACGAGCTTGTCCTGGGCGGCGTAGCCGGCGGCGAGCACCGGCAGGGACACGACGACGGACGCGGCGCACAGCTGGGCGAGGAAGAGGCCCTGGCTGGTCACGAATCCGGTCAGATACACGGGGGCGGTCTGGGCGACGACGCCGGTGAGCACCCGTGCGAACAGCAGCTCGTTCCAGCTGAAGATGAAGCAGATGAGTGCGGTGGCCGCGATGCCGGGGCCGGCGACGGGGGCGACGACCCTGGCGAGCACGGTGGGCAGCCGGGCACCGTCGACCTGGGCGGCCTCGATGATGGAGACGGGCACGTCCGAGAGGAAGGACTGCATCATCCACACCGCGATCGGCAGGTTCATCGAGGTGTAGAGGAGGACGAGGAGCCAGACGTTGTCCAGCATCCCCGTGTTCTTCGCGAACAGGTAGACGGGCAGCAGACCGGCGACGACCGGCAGCATCTTCGTGGACAGGAAGAAGAACATCACGTCCGTCCACTTGCGCACCCGGCGGATGGAGAGCGCGTACGCCGCGGGCAGTGCCAGCACCAGGACGAGGACCGTCGAGAAGACGGACGCGGACAGCGAGTTGATCAGCGGCGGCCACGGGGTGGGGCCTCCGCCGCCGCCGAAGAACTCACGGTAGCCGTCGAGGGTGAGGGAGGCGGCGAGGGAGGGCGGGTTGGTGGCCGCGTCGGCCTCCGAGTGGAAGGAGGTGAGCAGCATCCACAGGGCGGGCAGGCAGAAGCTGATCCCGGCGGCCCAGGCCAGCAGGCCGAGGGCGGCGGAGCGGCGCTTCGCCTTGCGGGCGGCGGGCGGCAGTTGGTGGCGTGTCGGGTGTGCGGCGGTGGTCATGCGCGGGTCGCCTCCTCACGGAAGAGGGACGAGACCACCCGGAGTGCGAAGGTCGCGACGACGATGGTGCCGATCACGACGACGACTCCCGCGGCGGACGCCAGTCCGTACTCGTGGGCCTGGTAGAAGGTCTGGTAGACGGTGTACGGCAGGTTGGCGGTGCCGAGGCCGCCCGAGGTGATCGTGAAGACGGCGTCGAAGTTCTGCACGATGTACACCGAGCCGAGCAGGATGCCCAGTTCGAGGTAGCGGCGCAGGTGCGGAAGGGTCAGGTAGCGGAACATCTGCCAGTTCCCCGCGCCGTCCAGCCGGGCGGCCTCCATCATCTCCGCGGGCCTGCTCTGCAGTCCGGCCAGCAGGATCAGCATCATGAACGGGGTCCACTGCCACACCAGGGCCGCCTCGACGGCGAGCAGCGGCATCTCGGAGATCCAGTCGGGCTGGGCGGGCGAATCGATGCCGAGCAGTCCGGCGGCCCAACTGAGCGCGCCGTTGAACAGCCCGTACTCGGGGTTGTAGAGCGCGTGCTTCCACAGCAGCGCGGCCGAGACGGGGACCAGCAGGAACGGGGTGATGAGCAGGGTGCGCACCAGGCCGCGGCCGAGGAAGGCACGGTCGAGGAGCAGCGCGAGCACCAGCCCGAGAACGACACTCGCGACGACGACGCTCGCCGTGAGCAGCACGGTCGTGAGGACCGATTCGCGCAGCGCCGGGTCGGTGAACACGGAGGCGTAGTTCGACAGGCCGGTGAAGGCGCGATCCTCGGGATCGAGGGAGTTCCAGTCGAAGAGGGAGATCACCAGGGTCGCCACGAAGGGCAGCTGGGTGACGGCGACGAGGAAGACCAGCGCGGGCAGCAGCGGTGCGCGGGTCGCCCACGCACGCGCGCGGTTGCTCCGGGCCGCCTGCGGCGGCAGGTGACGCGACGGTTCGGCGGGCGCGGTGTGCGCGGGTGGGTTCGGCGGTGTGCTGAGGGATGTACTCACCGGTACTCCTTGGCGACCTTCTCGGCCAGTGACTGCGAGGCCTTGAGGGCCTGCGCGACGGACTGGCGGCCGGCTATGGCCGCGCTGATCTCCTGGGAGACCTTCGTCCCGAGGTCGGTGAACTCGGGGATGCCGACGAACTGGATGCCCGCCGTCGGGCGGGGCTGGGTGCCGGGGCTGCGCGGGTCGGCGCCGGCGATGGCCTCCTTCGTCACGCCGGCGAACGCCCCGGCCTCCTTCAGGTACTCCGGGTGGTCGTAGGTGGACGCCCGCTTCCCCGCGGGTACGTCGGCCCAGCCGCTCGTGGCGCCGACCAGGGCCTCGTACTCCTTGCTCGACGCCCAGGAGATGAACTTCCATGCCTTGTCCGGCTTCTTGGAGGCCTTCTGCATGCCCCAGGCCCAGGTGTAGAGCCAGCCGGAGCTGTCGGTCTTCTCCACCGGCGCCGGTACGTAGCCGATCCTGCCCTTCACCGGTGAACCGGCCGCCTCGAGCGATCCGGCGCCCGCCGTGGCGTCGTACCACATGGCGGTCTTGCCCTGGGTCATGTTGTTGAGGCACTCGGCGTAGCCGGACTGGGCGGCGCCGGACTGCCCGTGCTTGCGCACCAGATCGACGTAGAACTGCGTGGCCTTCTTGAACTCGGGCGAGTCCAGCCGGGCCTGCCAGTCCTTGGTGAACCAGGTCCCGCCCATGGTGTTGACGACGGTGGTGAGCGGGGCGATGACCTCGCCCCAGCCGGGCAGTCCGCGCAGGCAGATGCCCTTCATGCCCTTCTCCGCGCCGTCGACCCGGGCGGCGAGGCCGGCGACCTGGGTCCACGTGGGCCTGTCGGGCATCCGCAGACCCTCGGCCTCGAAGACGTCCTTGCGGTACATGAGGAAGGAGGACTCGCCGTAGAACGGTTCCGCGTAGAGCGTGCCGTCGTAGGTGAGCGACTGGGCGACCGGTTCGAGGATGTCGTCCTGGTCGAAGGCGGTGTCGGCGCGGGTGTAGTCGTCGAGCGGGTGGAGCCAGCCGTTCTCGGCGAAGAACGGGACCTCGAAGTTGCTGATGGTCGCGATGTCGTACTGGCCGGCCTGGTTGGAGAAGTCCTGGCTGATCTTGTCCCTGACGTCGTTCTCCGGCAGGACCGTGAAGTTGACCTTGATGCCGGTCTCCTTCGTGAAGTGCCGGGCGGTCAGCTTCTGCAGTTCGACCATCTGCGGGTTGTTGACCATGAGCACGTTGAGCGCGTCACCGCCCCCGAAGGAGGTGCCGCCCGCGCCGGCGCACCCGGCGAGGAGGGCCATGGCCGCAGCGCTCGCGCCCACACGGACGCGGATCCGCTGTCGTCGTCGTTGGTGGGGCATCTGTTCTCCTGATCACTGGTAGCGGCTCCGGTTCCGTCGTGCCGTGGCATGGCGGACCTGCCCGTGGCCCGGTGCGGCGGCGACGGAAGTGGATGTGGGGCTGTGGGCGGGTCCCGGCCGGGGTCCCGGTGCGGACGGGGGTCAGACGCGGATGACCTGCGGCCCCATCAGCGAATAGCGCTGTGCCTCCGCCGAAGGGAGTCCGGCGTCGGTGACGATGGCCTCGAAGTCGCCGACCTCCGCGAAGCGGCAGAAGCTGACCGCACCGAACTTGGTGTGCACGCCGGTGAAGATCCGGCGGCGTGCGCTGCGCACGGCCTGCGCCTTGACGTCGCTCACGGCCGGGTCGGGGGTGGTCAGACCGTATTCGCGGGAGATGCCGTTGGCGCCGACGTACGCCAGGTCGATGACGAAGCCGGCGAGCATCCTGGTGGCCCAGTGGTCGACCGTGGCCAGGGTCCCGCCGCGTACGCGCCCGCCGAGGAGCAGCACCGCGGTCTTCTCGGCGTCCGCGAGGACGGTCGCCACCGCGAGCGACGCGGTGACCACCGTCAACGGCCGGTCGCGTGGCAGCGCCTCGGCGACGAGCTGCGGGGTGAAACCCTCGTCGACGAAGACGGTCTCGGCATCACCGAGCAGATCGGCCGCGGCGGCCGCGATCCGCGACTTCTGCGGCACATGGCGGGTGGTACGGGTCGCGAGCGTCGTCTCGAAGCCGGCGCTCTCGACCGGATAGGCCCCGCCGTGGGTGCGCCGCACCAGTCCGTGCTCCTCCAGGGTGTGGAGGTCGCGGCGGATGGTCTCCTTGGCCACCCGGAACAGGTCGGCCAGCCGGTTGACGTCGACCGACCCGTCACGCCGGGCCGTGTCGAGAATTCCCCGTCGGCGTTCCTCGGTGTCCACGGCACACATCCCTGCTCATGTGGTGCTGATGCTCTGCTGCTTGTCAGGGCGCGACGTCCGTTCGGGCCCGTGTGTCGTTTGTACAAGCAACCGAGGGCGCTCGACCAGCGTCTCCGCGCGTCACCCTGTGCCCGTTCGTGCCCGTTCACCGGAACGCGTCCCGGCTGGTCAGGTGCGCGCGGCGGCCGGAAGCGGAGCCCGTTGCTGCCCGCTTGGGGCGCCACGGTGCCCGAACGGCGCCCGCGGGCCCACAATGACCGCGTGCGGAAGCCTCCGCACGGCTCGAGGATCGATGAATGGCCGGCCGTGTCCCTGCGTATGCGTAGGGGCGGCATATTCCTACGGACTCCCAGGAGCACAGGCATGAGTGGAACAGCTCAGATCGGCGTCACAGGTCTCGCGGTGATGGGCCGCAACCTTGCCCGCAACTTCGCCCGCAACGGCTTCACGGTGGCCGTCCACAACCGCACGGCCGCCAGGACGCGCGCACTGGTGGAGGAGTTCGGGGACGAGGGGACGTTCGTCGCCGCCGAGTCGCCGGAGGAGTTCGTCGCCGCACTGGAGCGGCCGCGCCGCCTGGTGATCATGGTCAAGGCCGGTGAGCCCACGGACGCGGTGATCGAGGAGTTCGCACCGCTGCTGGAGGAGGGCGACGTCATCATCGACGGCGGCAACGCCCACTTCGCCGACACCAGGCGCCGCGAGAAGGAACTGCGGGAGCGCGGCATCCACTTCGTGGGCGTGGGGATCTCCGGCGGCGAGGAGGGCGCCCTGCACGGTCCGAGCATCATGCCGGGCGGCTCGGCCGAGTCGTACGCCTCGCTCGGCCCGCTGCTGGAGAGGATCGCCGCGAAGGCCCCCGACGGCACACCGTGCGTCACCCACGTCGGGCCGGACGGCGCCGGCCATTTCGTCAAGATGGTGCACAACGGCATCGAGTACGCGGACATGCAGCTCATCGCGGAGGCGTACCACCTGCTGCGCACGGTGGCGGGCTACTCCCCCGCGCAGATCGCGGAGACCTTCCGCACCTGGAACAGGGGGCGGCTGGACTCGTATCTGATCGAGATCACCGCCGAGGTGCTCGCGCACACGGACGCGGACACGGGCGAGCCGTTCGTCGACATCGTCATGGACCAGGCGGAGCAGAAGGGCACCGGCCGCTGGACGGTGCAGATCGCACTCGACCTGGGCGTGCCCGTCTCCGGCATCGCGGAGGCCGTCTTCGCGCGTTCGCTGTCGGGTCACGCGGGCCTGAGGGAGGTGTCGCGCTCGCTCCCCGGCCCTCAGCCGCGGGCCCTCGACGCCGAGGCGGCAGGCCGTTTCGCCGACCGTGTCGAGCAGGCGCTGTACGCGTCCAAGATCGTGTCGTACACGCAGGGCTTCCACCAGGTGCAGGCCGGGAGCGAGGCGTACGGCTGGGACGTCGACGCCGGCTCGGTCGCCGCGATCTGGCGTGCCGGCTGCATCATCAGGGCCGCGTTCCTCGACCGTATCCGCGGGGCGTACGACGAGCAGCGCGACCTGCCGAGCCTGCTCGCCGACAAGCAGTTCGCCGAGGAGATCGGCGCGGCCCAGGACGACTGGCGGGACGTCGTCGCGACGGCCGTCAGGGAGGGCGTGCCGACGCCGGGCTTCGCCGCCGCGCTGGCCTACTACGACGCGCTGCGCGCGGAGCGGCTGCCCGCCGCGCTCACGCAGGGACAGCGGGACTTCTTCGGCGCGCACACCTATCGGCGGACCGACCGTGAGGGGTCGTTCCACACGCTGTGGGGCGGCGACCGCTCGGAGGTGGCGTCCGACTGACACGCACGGCGGGAGCCGCCCTGACCCGGTGGGGCGGGGCGGCTCCGGGTTGTGCTGGCTGTTCCGGCTGTTCCGGGTTGTGCCGGCTGTGCCGGCTGTTCCGGCTGTTCCGGCTGTTCCGGCTGTTCCGGCTGTTCCGGCTGCTCCGGGCTGTTCCGTCAGGCGCCGGGCGCAGGGTGGGGCCTGCTTCGTCGGGCGCCGGACGAGGGCGGGGCGGCTTCGTCAGGCGCCGGGCGCAGGGCCGCTCCGGCAGGAACCGGCCGGGCGCAGGGCGGGCCGTGCGTTCGGGTCAAGCACTGGCCGGTCCCGGCTGGGGTTCCGGATCCGGGACAGGTTGCGGACCGGGCCCCGGCGGCTGCGGTATCGGATCCGGCGGGGGTACCGGCGGCGGGCTCGGGGTCGGCACAGGACCCGGCATCGGACCCGGGTCCGGCGGCGGCCCCGGGTCCGGAGTGGGCACCGGGGGTGCGGGTGCGGGGTTCGGGTGCGTCATGCCGGCCTCCCGGGGACGTCATGGATCTCTTCCGTTCCGCGGGACGGATCTCTGTGAGGGATCCTTCCGTTCCGCAGTCCCGTACCGCGTTCCCGTTCCGGACCGATCCAGTCACGGCGCGGAGTCGGCGGGGTGAACGCCGCCGGCAGCGTCCCGCGCGGAGGAAGCCCGGCAGCAGCCGGCGCGGATGGGGCCGGCAGCTGTGACGGGCGCGCGGATGCAGGCCGGCCGCAGTGGCGAAACCGCCCCGTCGGCAGCAGCGCGCCGTGCGACGGGCGCCCCGGGCGGGCCCGCGAGCAGCGCCGGCCGTGGCGACAAGCGCAGGTCAGACGCCCGCCGCCGCGGCTGCGGCGTGGAAGCCCGTGCCCGGGCTGGACAGCACGGGCACGTGGTTGCTCGTGCGGCCGGCGGCGTCCGCCATCGAGGCCTGGGCGAGCACGATCACGTCCGCACCGCGCACCTCGTCGAGTGCCCCGGCCACGGCGTCCAGGTAGCCGTCCTGGTCCCCCGCCTCGAAGCGTTCCCATGCGCCGTCGACGAGCCGGGTGCTCAGGTCGATGTCGCGCCCGGCGGCCTCTTCCCTGATGAGCGCGGCCGTCGGTTCCAGCGTGCTGCGCACCGCCGCGACCACGACGATCCGCCGGTGCAGGGCCGCGGCGGCGGCCATCGGCCGGTCCACCCGCAGCACGGGGACGCCGAGGCGTGGCGCGCAGGCCTCCGCGACCTGCCCGATCGTGGAGCAGGTGCACAGCACCGCCGTGGCGCCCTCGGCCACCGCCGCGGCAAGGATCTCCTCCACCGCGGGGGCGACGGACTGCGGCCCTTCGGCCATCGCGCGGGCCAGCAGCTCACCGTGGACGAGGTGCCGTAGCTCCAGGGACGGACGGCCGGTGTCCCTCAGCGCGTCGAAGACGGGTATGTGGACGGGGGAGGTGTGCAGCAGCGCCAGCATGATCGCGATGCTAGCGCCGTCACCGGCCCCCGCCGACCACGGCCGGCCGCCTCAGCCGGGCACGACCGGGGCCGCCGGGGTCCCTTCCGGCTCGAACGAGGCCAGCATCTGCTCGAGCGCCGCCTGGTCCGGCCCGACGAACGGGTTTGCACCCGGTGCTCCGGAGATGGTGTCGATCATCCGCGGTGCGATGCCGACGGCCGGCGGCAGATGCGTGCTGAGGACCGCCTCCGGCTCCATCTCGCGCACTGCCTGGACGGTGGCCAGGTATTTGGCGGTGTCGACGTTGTGGATCCACGGGCTGTCCACGGTGGCCCAGAGCAGTTGACCGTCGCGAAGTTCTTCCTCCGTGGCGTCACCGGCGTGGTCGGAGCTCGCCAGCTCGGCGGTCGGCATCGGAGCGCCGAAGCAGTCCGAGCTGAAGCAGGCGCGCGACGTGTCGTCGTAGAAGCCGGTGGTGGCAGGGTTGTCGAACAGCGGCGGCCGGAACGCCCTGAGCGTACGGTCGCCGACGTCCAGCGTCTGGCCGGGGTTGAGCAGATACACGCGGTCCAGCGGGAGCGGCCGCTCCGTCGACATGATGCCGACGCCGAGGAAGGTCGTGACGAGACGGGCGCGCGGTGCGGCGTCCAGCAGCGCGAACAGCCCGCCTGTGTGGTCACGGTCGGGATGCGTCAGCCATATCCACCGCACATCCGCGGGGTCGACGACCGAACCGAGCGTGCCGAGGAAGTCGCGGTCCGGCAGCCCGACGCCCGTGTCGACGACGACGGGCTCCGCGGCGTGGAGCACGAAGGCGTTGACGGGGAGGAAGCCGATGCCGGGGACTTCGAGGCAGTCGTTGAGGACGCTGATGTCCTGACCGACCTTGTGAACAGTCATGGCGGTCTCCTGAAACCCCCCGTGTCACGGGCTCGGTGCCGCGGTCCTGCTCTTCGACGCGGCAGGAGATGCCGCGGTCACCGCTTGCCCCACGCTGTACGCGTGCCCACCGCCGGGCGGAAACACTTCTGGTCCCAGTCTGCTCCCCGGCGGCGGGGTACGCCCGCGTGCACGGCTCAGAGCGCGGAGGCCGCCTGCGGGCTGCGCGAGGTGTCGCTGCCGGGTACGGGCTCGGAGGCGTCGGAGCCGAGCGCCACGATCCGGTTGTCCGCGTCGACGTGGACGACGCTGGGCACCAGGGTGCGGGCCTCGGCGTCCTCCACCTGTGCGTAGCTGATGAGGATCACCAGGTCGCCGGGGTGCACCAGGTGCGCGGCGGCCCCGTTGATCCCGATCACACCGGAGCCGCGCTGCCCCTCGATGACGTAGGTCTCAAGGCGCGCGCCGTTGGTGATGTCGACGATGTGGACCAGCTCACCGGGCAGCAGGTCGGCGGCGTCCATGAGGTCGCGGTCGACGGTCACGGACCCGACGTAGTGCAGGTCGGCCTGGGTGACCGTGGCCCGGTGGATCTTGGACTTGAACATGGTGCGCAGCATGGCCAAACTCCCGATTCGTCAGCTCCCTGCCTGCTTCTTGCAGGTCAAGGGCGGTCTTCGGAGCCTACAACGATTCGCATGTACGGTCAGCCGTGCTCGGGTGTTCCAGGGCTCACACCGACCCGCTGCCGACTTTCCTGACGCTTGGTCAGGCTGATCCGGCTCCGATCCGCGAGCAGGTCGCAGAGGCGACTTCGGAGTGCGGGAATGCCGCCAGGAGCAGCCATGGCCCCGGGGCCTCGGCCCCACGTCCTGCGGCGGATGCGGAGCGGCCTCAGGGGGCGGGGACGACGATCTCGCGCTTGAGGATCTTGCCGGTGGGGCCCTTGGGGAGCTCGGCGGTGAAGGTCACGATCCTCGGGTACTTGTACGCCGCCACCCGCTCCTTGACGTAGTCGCGGATCTGCTCGGCCGTCGCGTCGGCGCCGCCGCGGAGGGCGATCACCGCGGCGATCTCCTCTCCGTGCGCCTTGTGGGGCACGCCGACGACCGCGGCTTCGGCGACAGCGGGGTGCTCGTACAGGACCTCCTCGATCTCGCGTGGATACACGTTGTATCCGCCGCGGATGATCAGGTCCTTCTTGCGATCGACGATGAAGTAGAAGCCCTCCTCGTCGGCGCGGGCCAGGTCGCCGCTGTGGAACCATCCGTCGCGGACCGCCTCAGCGGTTGCCTCCGGGCGATGGAAGTAGCCCTTCATCACGTTCTCGCCGCGGATCACGATCTCGCCGACCTCGCCCGGACCTACCTCGGAACCGTCCTCGGCGACGAGCTTCATCTCGACTCCGCGGATCGGCATCCCGATGGAGCCGGCCTTGCGCGGGCGGTCCGGATGGTTGAAGGAGGCCACCGGTGAGGTCTCGGAGAGGCCGTAACCCTCCAGCACGGTGGCGCCGAAGCGCCGCTCGAATCCGTGCAGCACCTCGACGGGGATCGCGGCGCCGCCCGAGACGGCCACGCGCAGCCGGGAGGCGTCGAAGCCGTCGGGGAGCTCGACGTGGAGCAACGCCGAGTACATCGTCGGGACACCGAGGAAGACGGTGACCCCGTCACGGTGCACGATCTCCAGCGCCCGCTGCGGATCGAACCGCGGCAGCAGGGTCAGCGTCGCCCCCGCGGCCACGGCCGTGTTGAGCGCGCAGGTCTGCCCGAACGCATGGAAGAGCGGCAGGCCGCCGAACAGGACGTCGTCGGGGCCGACGTGCAACAGCGTCTCGGCGGTGGTGGCCGTGTTCGAGACCAGGTTGCGGTGCGTCAGCTCGGCGCCTTTGGGCATGCCGGTGGTGCCCGAGGTGTAGAGGATCAGCGCGGGGTCGTCGTCCGCCCGGTCGACGATGCCGGACAGCGGTTCGACAGCCATCAGCAGGTCGTGGAACGCCGAGGGTTCCGTCACCAGGCACTCGGCCCCCACCTCGGCCGCGGCCTTCGCCACCTCCTCGGCGAACAGCGGGAACGTCACCGCGACGCGGGTATCGCAGTCGCGCAGGACGTAGGCCACCTCGCGGGCCTTCAGCAGGGGGTTCATCGGCACGACAACACCCCCGGCCCTGAGGATCCCGTAGTAGACGACGGGGAACAGCGGCACGTTCGGCATGGTCATGGCGACG
Organism: Streptomyces pristinaespiralis; assembly: GCF_001278075.1. Taxonomy (GTDB): domain Bacteria; phylum Actinomycetota; class Actinomycetes; order Streptomycetales; family Streptomycetaceae; genus Streptomyces; species Streptomyces pristinaespiralis. The sequence goes on from NZ_CP011340.1 coordinate 955,226, forward strand.
CGGTCTCCCGGCTGCAGACCGCGCTCCCGCAGCACCGCGGCGAACCTGGCACTCGAGGCGTCCAGTTCGGCGTAGGTCAGGGTCGTGTCGTCGTGACGTACGGCGATCTGATCGCGGCAGGCCGCCGCGGAGTTCACCAGGAATGCGGCGAGATTGGTCATGTCGGCAGTCTCCTTCTGTCCGGCTCAGCCGTCGGCACAGCGCCGGCGACGCCGAGGCATCCGACGCTGAGGGGGATGCTAGGACCCGCGCACCTGCCCCGCTTGACGCTACGGGACGGAAAACTTAGCTTCTCGGGACCGAATACCTGGAGTGCGCCATGAGGCCCCTTGTCCGTACCGCAGCGCTGAACGGCTACGTCGAGCTGAGCCGCTCCCTGGGCGTCGACCCGCACGCGCTGATGAAGCGCGTGGGTCTGGACACTGCGGACCTCGCCGTCCAGGACCGATGGATCTCCGGCCCGGCCGCGGTCCAGCTCCTGGAACTCTCCGCGACCGCATCGCACCACGACGACTTCGGACTGCGCATGGCGGAGCTCCGCCGCTTCTCCAACCTCGGCCCCATCAGCCTGGTCGTCCGTGAGGAGCCCGACGTACGCAGTGCGCTGGGGCTGCTGCTCCGGCACGAGCACATGTACAACGAACTCCTGCACACGCGGCTGTCCGAGCGGAACGGCCTGGCCACCCTCAAGGTGGACCTCCAGCTCGGCGACACGATGCCGGCCCGGCAGGCCACGGAACTGGCCGTGGGTGCCTTCACCCGCATTCTCCGGGGCTTCCTCGACACGCGGTGGCAACCGCTCTCCGTGTGGTTCGCCCACGGCGCTCCGGCGGACCCCGGCCGGTACCGCCGCCTGTTCGGCCCCGGTCTCGAGTTCGACCGCGAGTTCAACGGCATGGTCTTCTACGCCGACGACCTCGACGCCCCCAACGCCATGGCGGACCCGCAACTCCGTAACTACGCCCGGCAGTACTTCGACGCCATCGCCGCCGCTCCCCGGGACACCTCTGTGGTCGACCGGGTGCGCGAGCTCATCGAGGCGTTGCTGCCGACCGGCCGCTGCTCGATCGAGCAGGTCGCCCGCAGCCTCGGTGTCGACCGGCGCACCGTCCACCGTCACCTGGCCCACTCGGACGAGACGTTCTCGTCGCTCCTCAACGCGACGCGGATGCGGCTCGCGGAGCAGGTCGTGGCCAGTCCCCGCCGCTCGCTGACGGAGATCTCCGATCTCCTGGGCTTCTCGTCCTTGAGCGCGTTCTCCCGGTGGTTCCGCGAGCAGTTCGGGTGCAGCCCGAGGGCGTGGCGCAAGCAGAAGGGCGAGCAGGGCCCGGGCCGGGGCTGACGCCCGCAGCAAGACGTCGCACGGCCAAACGCCTCGGCCGCCGGGCCCGGGGCCGAGGCGCCGCCGGTGCCCAGCTGTCCCCAAATGACAAGTCGCCCGTCACCACAGGTCAAGCAACCGGAGTCACCCGGCTCTACCTTGGCTGCACCGCACACAAGGTGGTCGACCCCCGGAGGGGAGCCGGGCCGCTCCCACGCAGCGCGCTCCCCTCCGGGCCGGCCGATCGCGACCGGGTCTGTGCGCCCGACGTTCTCGAAGTCCTCCCCGACCCACTTCGGCACCTGCCGTCCGAGTCCTGCGACATCGCGGACACCGGCGGACACGGTGAGTGATCATCCGTACACGAAGGAGAAGGCCCGTGCATTTCCACGACGACTCACTCTTCCCCGAGAACCAGGAGAAGCTTGTCATCCAGGCCGCCCCGTACGGGCCTGAGTGGCTTCCCGGCGACGCCGACGACCTTCCCCTGACCATGGACGAGCACGTCCAAGCGGCCGTCGACTGCTACAACGCCGGCGCCACGGTGCTCCACATCCATGTGCGCGAGCTCGACGGCAAGGGCTCCAAGCGGATGTCCATGTTCAACGAGTTGATGGGCCGACTGCGCGAGGCAGTGCCGGACATGGTCCTGCAGATCGGTGGCTCGATCTCCTTCGCCCCCGAGGGCGAGGGCGGCGACGCCAAGTGGCTCTCCTACGACACCCGGCACCTTCTGGCCGACGTCACGCCGGCGCCTGACCAGGTGACCATCGCGATCAACACCAGCCAGATGAACATCGTCGAGATCATGACCGACGACGACCTGGAGGGCACCTCGATCGCGAAGCCGGAGTACTACCGGGCCTACCGGGACATGGTCGTCGAGGCCGGCCCGGACTTCTACCTCGAGCACCTCAAGCGCTTGAAGGAGAGCGGTATCCAGCCGCACTTCCAACTCGCCACCATGGCCCAGCTGGAGACCGTCGAGCGACTCGTCCGCGCCGGAGTCCACACCGGCCCCTTGGTCCTCAACTACGTCGCGATCGGCGGCGGTTTCGCCGGGCGGCACCCCTCCGACCTGATCGAGTTCATCCGCCGCGTACCGGACGGCGCGGTCCTGACCATCGAGAGTTCCATGCGCGCCGTGGCGCCGATGAACGCGATCGCCATCGCCCTGGGCGTGCACGTCCGGGTGGGCAACGAGGACAACCTCTGGCGGCGCAAGGGCGAGCGGATGTCCTCCGTCGAGCAGGTCGAGCAGATGGTCCGGATCGCGGACACCCTCGGACGCGACATCGCGACCGGCCCGGAGGCCAAGGAGATCTACAAGATCGGCGAGTACTACGCCGACGCCGACGAGACCATCGACCGCCTCGGCATGGTCCCGAACCGCGTGCCCGGCCGGCGCGGCTTCATGCTGCGCGAGCTCAAAAGCTGACCCGGCAACCGCCCGCCGGACACGAGTCCCCACACACGAGCAATCGGAGCAACCACGTGGCACACGCCGTCCGCTTCAGTGAAACCGGTGGCCCTGACGTCCTGACATGGGAGGAGGTCACCGTCGGCGGCCCTGGTCCGGGCGAGGTACGCATCCGTCATGTCGCCGTCGGCCTCAACTTCGCCGACACGTACTTCCGTACCGGCCTCTACCCGGTCCGACTGCCCGACGGCATCGGCGTCGAGGCGTCCGGCGTGGTCGAAGCCGTCGGTGAGGGCGTCACACACGTCGCCGAGGGCGATCGCGTGACCTACACCGGCAGCCCGCTGGGCGCCTACTCCACGGAGCGGGTCATGCCCGCCTCCCATCTGATCAAGCTGCCTGACGAGATCAGCTGCGAGACCGCCGCCGCGATGACCATGCGCGGGCTCACCGCGTCCTACCTGCTGCGCCGGATCCACCCGTTGAAGGCGGGTGACACGGTGCTGCTCCACGCGGCGGCGGGGGGCGTCGGCCTGATCGTCTCGCAGTGGGCCAGGCTGCTGGGCGTCAACGTGATCGGAACGGTCTCCAGCGAGGAGAAGGCAGAGGTCGCCAGGGCCCACGGGTGCGAGCACATCGTCTACTACCGGCGCGAGAACGTGGCCGAGCGGGTACGGGAACTGACCGACGGCGCGGGAGTGCCGGTCGTCTTCGACAGCGTCGGCAAGGACACCTTCGCCGGCTCGCTGGCCTCGCTCCGGCGCCGCGGTCTGCTGGTCTGCTTCGGCACCGCCTCCGGCCCCGTGCCGCCGATCGACGCCATGCAACTCGCCCTCAGCGGCTCCCTGTTCGTCACCCGCCCCGCGCTGGCGGACTACATCGCCGACCCCGCGGAGCGGGACGCCCTGGCAGGCGAACTGTTCGGCCACGTCGCTGCCGGACGCATCAAGATCGAGATCAACCAGCGCTACTCGCTCGAGGACGCGGCACAGGCACATCGCGATCTGGAGGCGGGACGAACCACGGGCTCCTCCGTCTTCCTCGTCTGAGCCCCCCAGGTCCCCGGGACGGACCTGCCTCCCCGTACCGGCTTCCGCCCCGGGACCGACCCCATCCCAGGAGTGACCTTCATCCCAGGAGTGTGCACCATGCCCCATACCCTCCGCCCCGGCGAGCCCGCGCCCGCCCAGGTGCGCCCGGGTGTGCTCCGCGGCTCGATCGAGGTCGAGCCGCTGACCTGCACCCTCGGCGCCGAGATCTCCGGCGTGAGCCTCGCCGACGCCGCCCGTGACGACGACCTGTTCACCGAGATCAAGGGCCTGTTGCTGCGGTACAAGGTCCTCTTCCTGCGGGACCAGGACATCAGCCGCGCCGAACACGTCGCCTTCGCCAGGCGCTTCGGTGAGCTGGAAGACCACCCCGTCGCCGGAAGCGACCCCGACCACCCGGGTCTGGTCCGTATCTACAAGGACCTGGACAGTCCCGCCGAGCACTACGAGAACGCCCTCCACACCGACGGCACCTGGCGCGAGAACCCCTCCATGGGAGCCGTGCTGCGCTGCGTCGAGTCACCCCCGGTGGGCGGCGACACGATCTGGGTCGACATGGCCCAGGCGTACAACCGCCTGCCGGAGCACATCAGGACGCAGATCGAGGACCTGCGCGCCCGGCACAGCATCGAGGCGACCTTCGGCGCCGTCCTGCCCGAGGAGAAACGCCACGCGCTGAAGGCACAGTTCCCGGACGCCGAACACCCGGTGGTCCGCACCCACCCCGAGACCGGCGAGAAGATCCTCTTCGTCAACGCCTTCACGACGCACTTCGTCAACTACCACACGCCGCGGAACGTCCGCTTCGGCCAGGACTACGCGCCCGGGTCGGGCCTCCTGCTGAACTACCTGATCAGCCAGGCCGCGGTCCCCGAGTACCAGGTCCGCTTCCGCTGGCGGAAGAACAGCGTGGCCATCTGGGACAACCGCTCCACCCAGCACTACGCCGTCCAGGACTACTGGCCCGCCGTCCGCAAGATGGAGCGCGCGGGAATCGTCGGCGACAGACCGTTCTGACCCTTCCCTTCAGAAGCAGTCGAGGTGATGACAATGGGGTTTCACACCACTGCGGACTCCGTCCCGGGAGCCACTGCCCCCTCGGGGTGGCCCGTGTCCCGGCGCTACGCCTGGGTGGTTTTCGCGCTGAGCTTCGGGCTCCTGCTGTCCGATTACATGTCCAGGCAGGTGCTCAACGCCGTTTTCCCGATGCTGAAAGCCGAATGGCTCCTGTCCGACGCACGACTGGGTTCGCTCAGCGGCATCGTGGCGCTGATGGTCGGCCTCCTCACCTTCCCCCTCTCGCTGGTCGCGGACCGCTGGGGCCGGGTGAGGTCCCTCGTCATCGCCGCGACGATGTGGAGCCTGGCGACCCTGGGGTGCGCGGTGGCAGCGACCTACGGCCAGATGTTCCTCGGCCGGCTCCTGGTCGGCATAGGTGAGGCGGCCTACGGAAGCGTCGGCATCGCCGTCGTGCTGAGCATCTTCCCCGTCGCCATGCGGGCCACCCTCTCCGGTGCCTTCATCGCGGGAGGTGCCTTCGGCTCGGTCCTGGGAGTGGCGATCGGTGGAGCCGTCGCCCAGCAGTTCGGCTGGCGTTGGGCGTTCGGCGTGATGGGCGTCTTCGGGCTGGTGCTCGCCCTGATCTACGCGGTCGTGGTCAAGGAGAGGAAACTGAAGCCGCAGGGGCAGTCGGACGACGCCGGCGACAGCAGCGGCTCACGCGGTCGGCTCAAGAGTCTTCTGCCCCGCCTGTTCTCCTCCGTTTCCGTGGTCAGCGCCTACATCGGTAGCGGTCTGCAGCTGTTCGTCGCGGGCTCGCTCATCGCCTGGCTGCCCAGCTACTTCAACCGCTACTACGACATGCCACCCGCGAAGGCCGGGGCGACCGCCGGTCTCTTCGCCCTGGTTATCGGAGTCGGCATGATCCTCGGCGGGATCGCGTCGGACAGGCTCAGCCGGCGGTTCCCCGTCCGGAAGTGGGCTGTCGCCATCAGCTGCAGCATGGGATCCCTCATCCTTCTGATGCTCACGTTCCGCCTGCCTTCCGGCCCGGCGCAGCTGCTGGTACTGGCGCTGGGGGCCCTGCTGTGCGCGGGAACGGCCGGGCCCGGGGCCGCCATGGTGGCGAACCTGACGCCCGCGGCCGTCGCCGCGACAGCGTTCGCCACCCTCACGCTGGCCCAGAGCCTGCTCGGACTCGCCCCCGGCCCCGCCGTCACGGGGGTCCTGGCGGACCGACTCGGCCTGCTCCGCGCACTGCAGCTCGTCCCACTCGTGGCGGTCGGGGCCACGGTGGCCTTCCTGGTCGGCCGCCGCTGGTACGAACGCGATCTACGCCGTCTCACCGGCCCCGCCCCGGCGGAGCACAAGGAACCATCGGAGGTGTCCACATGAGCCCGACCACACGGCCCACGGTCGTGATCGTCCCCGGCATGCGCGACCATGTCGAGGACCACTGGCAGACCCTGCTGGCCCAGCGGCTCACCGAAGCCGGCCGCACCGTGTGCACCGTTCCGCCGCTGACGGGGAACCGTCTCAGCCGCGACGCCCACGTCGCCAACCTGGTCGACGTGATCGCGCGGACCACCGGACCGGTCCTGCTGGTCGCTCACAGCGCGGGCTGCTTGACCACGGTGCAGTGGGCCCAGAAGCACGACGCCGACGTCCGGGGCGCCCTGCTGGCCGCTCCCCCGGACTTCGACACCCCCCTCCCGGTCGGCTACCCCACCCCGGGCGAGCTGGAGAAGTCCGGGTGGGCCCCGGTGCCCCGCGGTCCCCTCCCCTTCCCCAGCATCGTCGCGGCCAGTTCGACCGATCCTCTCGGCTCCCTGGACCGCGTCGCGGAACTGGCCCGGAGCTGGGGAAGCCGCTTCGTGGAAGTCGGCGACGTCGGACACCTCAACCCCGCCTCGGGCCACGGCCCTTGGCCCCGGGCAGAGGAACTCGTCGAGGCACTCGAGCACGGCTGGTGCCGTACGACGCCGGAGCCCGCCTCATAGGGCCGCATGCCGCCCTCCCGTCACGCAGCACCCGGAAAGGCAATGATGAATACGGACACCGACCTGTTGTGGTCACCCGGTCGCCGCGAGCTGGAGGACTCCAACGTCGCGCGCTTCATGACGTGGCTGGAGGAGGTCCGGGGGCTGCGCTTCGCCGGCTACGCCGAGCTGTGGCGGTGGAGCTCCACCGACCTTCCCGGATTCTGGTCGGCGGTGTGGGAGTTCTACGGCCTCGACGCCGTCACACGCTACGACGCGGTACTGGCCGACGCGTCGATGCCGGACGCCTCCTGGTTTCCCGGCGCACGGCTGAACTTCGCCGAGCGCTGCCTGGCCCGGGCCACGGATGCGCGTCCGGCGCTGGTCGCCGTGACGGAGGGCGGCACGCCCGTCGAGATCTCGTGGGAGCAGTTGCGCCGCGAGGTCACGGACGTCGCGGCGGCTCTGCGACGGATGGGAGTGGGGCCCGGTGACTGCGTCGCCGGATACCTGACCAATCTCCCCCAGGCGGTTGTGGCGCTCCTGGCCACCGCCGCCGTCGGCGCCGTATGGACGGCCTGCTCACCCGACTTCGGCACGCCCAGTGTGCTCGCCAGGTTCGGACAGGCCCGTCCGTCGGTCCTGGTGGCGGCGGACGGCTACCGTCACGGGGGCAAGGACCACGACAAGCGTCCGGCGGTCGCCGAGCTCCTGGACGGCCTTCCGACTGTCCGGCACCTCCTGGCCGTCGAGCATCTCGTCCCGGAGCCGACCGGAGCGTGGTCCACGCGGCCCGACGTCCAGCAGCACGCCTGGTCCGTGCTGCCGCCCGCCGAGGAACCGCTCGTCTTCGCCGACGTGCCGTTCGACCACCCGCTGTGGATCCTCTGGTCGTCGGGCACCACCGGTGTGCCCAAGGGCATCGTGCAGGGCCACGGCGGCATCGTGGTGGAACTGCTCAAGGCGCTCGGGCTCGGCGCCGACCTGCGCCCTGAGGACCGGTACCTGTTCCTCACCTCCACGAGCTGGATGGTCTGGAACTTCCTCGTCGGCGGCCTCCTGCACGGCAGCACGATCGTCCTCTACGACGGCAGCCCCACCTTCCCCGACGTCGACGGCGCCTGGCGCGTCGCCGAACAAACGCGGGCGACGATGTTCGGTGTGGGCGCCGCCTACCTCGCGGCCGTGGAGAAGTCCGGCACCCATTTCCCCGCCGGGATCGATCTCCGCGCGCTGCGCTCCGTCCTCCAGACCGGTTCCGCCATGGCCCCGAGCACGTGGCGCTGGGTCCACGACCGTCTCGGCTCCGCGGTCCGGCTCCAGTCCATCTGCGGCGGCACCGACATCTGCTCCGTACTGGCCGGCGGCACCCCGCTGTTGCCGGTCCGGGCCGGCCGGATCCAATGCCCCGCCCTCGGCGTCGCGCTTGCCTCGTGGGACGACGCCGGGGAACCCCTCAGCGGCGAACAGGGTGAGCTGGTGGTGACCGCCCCGCTGCCGTCCATGCCGCTACGCTTCGTCGACGACCCCGACGGCACGCGCCACCACGACAGCTACTTCTCCACCTACCCGGGCGTCTGGCGGCACGGCGACTGGGTCACGATCAACGCGGACCTCTCGGTCGTCGTCTCGGGCCGCTCGGACTCCACCCTCAACCGCATGGGCGTACGGATGGGGTCGGCCGACATCTACGCAGTCGTCGAGCAGCTCGCCGAGGTCGCGGACAGTCTCGTCGTCGGCGTGGAGCAGGAGGACGGCGGCTACTTCATGCCCCTGTTCGTCGTTCCCAGCGACGGCTCGGCACTCGACGACGGTCTGCGCGAGCGGATCGCCACGTCCATCAGACACCGGCTGTCCCCACGGCATGTGCCCGATGTGATCGTGCCGGTTCCCGGCGTGCCGCGGACCCTGACCGGCAAGAAGCTCGAAGTACCCGTCAAGCGCATCCTGCAGGGCGCACGCGTGGCGGACGTCAGCAGCGAGGGTTCCGTCACCCACTTCGAACTGCTCGCCTGGTTCGCCGACTTCGCCGCTCGTACGGCCCGCAAGGGCGCCGGCCGGGACGCACAGGGCGAACCCGCGGGCGTCAGCGTCAGCGGGCCACTCCGGAGTCCACGCTGACGGCGGGTACGCGAGGCTCCTCGGAGGTGCGCCATGATCACCGTCACTTCGGCGCCCGGGCTTCCGTCCCGCCGCTCCGGCAGTGGTGCTTTCCGGTGAAAACCGGGGCTGCACGGCACCGACGGAGCATTCCGTCCGGTTGAACGTGCCTAGCTTCGGACTCCGTGAACAAAGGAGCGTGGTCGGTGTGGCCCGGAACCGCCGGTTGATCCTGAGCTCGCCGTCCAAGGTCTGGGACCTGCTGTCCGACGGCCACCGCTACGGGGAGTGGGTCTCGGGAACGCAGCAGGTCCTCGCCGTCGACCCGCAGTGGCCGGACGTGGGCGCCCGCCTGCGGGTCCGGGTCGGCGTCGGCCCTCTGGTCCTCGACGACACCTGTGTCGTACGCATCTGCGAGCCGCGACGCCGCCTGGAACTGGAGGCGAAGGCGGCCCCCTTCGGTGCGGCCCGCATCGCCATGAACCTGATCCCCTGGGCCGAGAGCACCCTTTTCCTACTCGAGTGGCATCCCCTGCGGGGCCCCGGCACCCGGATGCACGGGCTCCCCGTGGACTACCTCGTCTCGGTCCGCAACGGGATGATGCTGACGAAACTGGCCCGGATCGCGGTGGGCGAGCAGAGGGGAAGCGGGGCCTTCGCGGCCGGCCCCGCCGGCCGGACGCCGTAGACGTCCGGCCACCCGCTCCCTCACCGTCGCCCTCCAGCCTGCCGGGTGCTGCTCATCGTGTGGCGGTTCCGTCGGGCCCTCGAGGACCTGCCGGGCGATCAGCGTGATCATCGATCGGCCGCGGCGGTCCGGCCCCGGCTCCCGGCGTGCCCGGCGGGGGCCCGCGGGGGCACCCTGGAGGCATGGTCCGAGCCAACGACCAGGTCGAGGCGCTGCTCCAGGAGTACGCCGACCTCATCGCCATCCGCGGCGGGGAGGCGTTCAAGGCGCGCGCCTACGAGAAGGCCGCCCGCGCCGTCGGAGGCTTTCCGACAGACGTCTCGAAGCTCGACGCCAAGGGGCTGCGCGAGATCCCGAACGTCGGCAGGTCCGTCGCCGACAAGATCGTGGAGTACCTGCGGACCGGCCGTATGTCCGTCGTCGAGGAGGCCCGGGCGTCCGTGCCGGCCGGGGTGCGGGAGCTGATCATGATCCCGGGGCTCGGGCCACGTAAGGCCATGGTCCTGTACGAGGAGCTCGAAGTCGCCTCCGTGGACCAGTTGCTCGACGCGATCCACAAGGAACGGCTGCGCGATCTGAAGGGCTTCGGAGAGCGGACGGAGAGCAATCTCCTGCACGGCATCTCGGTGCTGCAGAAGGCCGGTGAGGGCCGGATCCTCGTCAGCGCCGCCATGGACGTCGCCGAACAGCTCGTCGCCGAGCTCTCGGACATCCGCGGCTGCGTCCGGTGCTCGTACGCGGGGTCCCTGCGCCGGATGAAGGAGACCATCGGGGACGTCGACATCCTGGTGGCGGCACGCCGGTCGGCCCCGTTCATGGACGCCCTCACAGCCCTTCCGCACACGGCCGAGGTCATCGCACGCGGGGAGAAGAAGACCTCCGTGCGCACCACCACGGGGCTTCAGGTGGATCTACGGGTCCTTCCCCCTGCCTCCTGGGGTGCGGGGCTGCAGTACTTCACCGGGTCCAAGGCCCACAACATCCGTACGCGGGCGATCGCGGTCCGTCAGGGCCTCAAGCTGTCCGAGTACGGGCTCTTCGACGCCGAGAGCGGCGAGAGCATCACCTCCGGGACGGAGGAGGAGATCTACGACAGGCTCGGCCTGCCGTGGATACCGCCGACGCTGCGCGAGGACCGCGGTGAGATCGCGGCCGGACTGCGCGGCGAGCTCCCGGTCCTCCTCACGGAGAAGGACATCCGCGGCGATCTGCACACGCACACCGACTTCACCGACGGGCTGGCCCCGCTGGAGGACATGGTCGCCGCCGCTGCCGCCCGCGGTTACGCGTACTACGCCGTCACCGACCACGCCCCCAACCTGTACATGCAGCGCATGACCAAGGAGAAGATCCTCGCCCAGCGCGAGCGTGTCCGCGCACTCGACGGCACGCACCACACGATGCGGCTGCTGCACGGCACGGAACTCAACATCGGTCCGGACGGCACCCTGGACTGGCCCGACGAGTTCCTGGCGGAATTCGACATCTGTGTGGCCTCGGTCCACTCCCACTTCAACCAGACCAGGCGGGAACTCACCCAGCGTCTCATCCGCGCCTGCGAGAACCCGCACGTCGCCGTCATCGGCCATCCCACGACCCGCCGGATCGGCAAACGCCCGGGCATCGACGCCGACTTCGACGCCGTCTTCGCCGCCTGCGCGCGGACGGACACCGCTCTGGAGGTCAACGCGCATCCCGAGCGCCTCGACCTGTGCGACGAGGACATCCTGCGCGCGAGACGGCACGGCGTGAAGTTCGCCGTGAACTCGGACTCGCACGCCATCACCCATCTGCCGTACATGCGCTACGGGGTGGCGACGGCGCAGCGCGGCTGGCTGACGAAGGAAGACGTCATCAACACGTGGCCGCTGGCCGAGCTGCGACGGTTCCTGGGCGGCAGGGGCGCCTGACGCGCCGCGGAGCGCCGCACCGGAAGCCGGCCGGCGTCCTCCGGTCGGCAATCTCGGCAACCGGCCTCGTCAGGCGGTCTCAGCGACCGGCCTCGTCAGGCAGTCTCAGCGACCGGCCTCGTCAGGCGGTCTCAGCGACCGGCCTCGTCGGCTCCCGGCCGTGTCCCGCTGTCGGCCACGGTCCGTTTGGAGGGTTCGTCGTCGTTGTCGGTGTGCCAGAGGCAGGAAGCGACGACCACCAAGGGCCACATGGCCTGCATGCACGTCACCAGGCGTTCGGCGATGCCGGGGACACCGCCACGGTTCATCTCGATCAGGAACCAGCCCGCACCGATGCCTATCGATGCGGTCGCCACGACGGAGGGCAGGAGCCGTAGTCCCCACGGTCCGGCTCCGCCGCGATCGGCGGCAAGCACCGGCCACACCGCCAGGAGTGTGAAGCCCACGACGGCGACCGACCCGTGCTGCAGGGACCCCCCACTGCTCGGAGCCGGGATCAGAACCACCCCGAAGGCCGCCACTCCACCGCCGCCCAGCGCCAGACGCCCGGCCGGCGCGGCCGCTCGCAGCCCCCAGGCGGTGAACAGGTGGCAGAGGCCCAGGGTGAGGAGCGCTCCGGTCATCACCCAGAATCCCGCAGCCCCGTAGGCCGCCAGAACGCTGATCGTCTGAGTGGCGGGATCGTAGGCAGGGCCCTGCAGCAGTGCGGCGACCGTCCAGCCTCCGACCAACACCACAGGGGCACACCCCGAGGAGATCAGGGCCCACCTGGGAACAGGTCGCATCAGCCAACCGTAAGGCGCTCGATCATTCCTCCGGCACGAACACGCAGGTGGTGGGGCCCGATCGGGCCTGTGCAGACGCGAGGCACCTGGGTCGGCACGGTCAGGTCTCTCGCGGTCACCTCGCGCGGACGCGGCAGTCCGGCGGGTCCGGGGAGGCCGGACCCGCCGGACGGAGGAGCGTCCGCTATCCGGCGTAGGTCTCGAACTCGGCGACCCGGGGCGTGCCCGTCGAGCCGGTGATCTCGAAGGTGATCTTCTGAAGAGTGGTCCGGGGGATGGTGATGAGGCCCGCACCGCTTCCGGAGGTCAGCACGGCGCCGGTGTCGTGGTTGACGACCCGCCAGGATCCGATGCTGCCCACGGAGCCGGAGGCCTCCCGGATGTTGATCTGCGACACCGTGGTGGCGGAGCCCCACTTGACCGAGACGGAACCGGTCGAGCCGGCCGGCGACCAGTAGGTGTTCATGTCACCGTCGCGCACGTTGCCGTAGCTCGTGCCGTCGGCCTTGCTGGTGCCGTCGGAGCCGGCCCCGAGGCTGAGGTTGGTACCGCTGGGCTGGGTCGGCGCGGGCGTGGTCGGGTCCGGCGCGGGGGTCGTCGGGGTGGGGGCGGGGGTGGTCGGGTCCGGCGTCTGCGGCGTGCAGTTGCCGTCCGACACCCGCAGTCCCTTGTTGGCGCCCGCCGTCTGGCTCACGACTCCCGGCACACAACTGGCGCCGTCGAGGCTGTAGGAGTACGGGATGCTGACCGTGGTGTTGGACTTCGGGTCCGGTCCTGCGGGGTTGTTGTCGCTGCCCGGGCTCGACCAGGTCACGTTGTCGAAGATGTTGCCGCCGACCTGCCAGTAGCCGGCCGCGTCGGTGTAGAAGGTGCCGAGGACGTCCTTGGAGTCCTCGAAGTAGTTGTTGTCGACCTTGGCGCGGGCCCCGGCGCGGGAGTTGATGCCGGACTCGTTGAGGCTCTTGTAGTGGTTGTTGTACATGTGGCCGATGCCGCCACGCAGCAGGGGCGCACGGGAGTCGATGTTCTCGTACAGGTTGTGGTGGTAGGTGACGTAGCCGTTGGACACGTCGCTCTCGCTGGAGCCGACGAGACCGCCGCGGCCGGAGTTGCGCAGGATGCTGTAGGACAAGGTCACGTACTGGGTGTTGTCCTTCATGTCGAAGAGGCCGTCGTAGCCCTCCGACTCACCGCCCGACGCCTCCAGCGTGGTGTGGTCGACCCAGACGTTGCGCACGCCGCTCTCCATGCCGATGGCGTCGCCGCCGTTGGAGGTGGGCGAGCCCGACTTCTTGACGTTCTTGACGGTCACGTTCTGGATGATGATGTTGCGGGCCTCACGGATGTGGATGCCCACCTGGTCGAAGACGGCTCCGCCGCCGACGCCGACGATCGTGACGTTGCTGATCTGCTTGAGCTCGATCACGCCGTCGGCGGTGTTGCAACTGGCGCCCGACACCTTGCTGGTGTTGCCGTGGTTGATGGTCCCCTCGACCTGGATGGTGATCGGGGTGCTGCTGCTGGCCCGGTTGCACAGGGCCGTGTGGATCGCGGTCCCCGTGGTGGCCCGTACCGTCTGGCCGCCCGCACCACCGGTGGTCCCGCCGTTCTGGGTGGCAAAGCCGGTGGCGCCGCCGGTCGCCGCCGACGCCTCCGGCGTCGACAGAGCCACACCGGCCGCGGCCGCGAGGGCGCCTGTGGCCAGCGCGGCGGAGAGTCGTAGTGCGACTGGATGTTTCATTCTCGCCTCACGTTTCGGTTTTGAATGCTGGGGTGTTCCGGTGCGTGCCGTGCTCGTCCGGTTGCCGGCCCGGGGTCTTCGGGCCGTGGGTGCCGAGGACCCCGGGCCGGGACGGCGGACCGCCGGGGTCAGTCGGCGTAGCGGATGTCCGACGAGGTGTAGAGGCAGTGCGTGCCGTCGGCTCCTGTGCCGATCTTGGTCGGCTCGCCGCTCGTCGTGCCTCTGTACTTCGTGCAGATGTCGATGTCGCGGCCGGAATCCCCGTGGATCGTGATGCCGGAGAACCGCGCCGTGTCCCCGTAGTTGGTGTTGATGCCGACCAGGGTGTCGCCCGGAGCGGTGACCACGGTGTCGAGGACCTGGATGTGCCGGGCGTACTGCGTGGAGCAGTTGCCGCAGGAGCGGACCAGCTTCCCGAAGTCCTGGACCTGGAAGTTCTTGATGATCAGGGTGCCGGCGCCGTTGTGCTGGAAGACCTTGTCCGCCGCCTTCCTCGCTCCGCCGCCCTCGACCGTGCGGACCGTCGAGGAGGAGCTGCCGCGGAAGGTCGCGGCGTCCTCGCCGACGTCCTCCCACCAGACGTTCTTGAGCGTGCAGGTGCCGTCGCAGTGCACGCCGTCCGCGGCGGGGGCGCCGAGAATGACGTTCTGCAGGGTGGCGCCGTCCGCGAGCCGGAGCATCGGTGGCTGGCTCTCGCTCTGGCCGTCGCTGCCCAGGTCACCGCTGCCGTACAGGCGCTTCATGCCACCGTCGTAGGTGCCGGTGACCGAGATGGTGGAGGACACCGCCTGGCTGCCGTTCGCCGTCGGCCAGGATCCCGGAGGGTCGGTCGGGTCGGTGGGCGGGTCGGTCGGGTCCGTGGGAGGGTCGGTCGGGTCCGTGGGAGGGTCCGTGGGGACCGTGCCCGACGCGGTGAGGGTCCACTTCTTGCTGGTCACCGAGTCGCACGAATTCTGCTGGACCAGGGCGCCGGCGGCCTTCGAACTGTCCTTGACGTTCAGGCACTTGGCGCCGTTGCCGTTGACGACCTGATAGGTGTCGCCACTGACCTGCGTCAGCTTCCAGACCTGGGTCGCCGTGCTGCTGCAGCTCTGCTGCTCCACCGGCTTGCCTGCACTGGTGGAGGCGTCCCGCACACCGGCGCACTTGGAGCTGTGGGCGGCGGTCAGTGTGTAGCCGCTGCCGGAGACCGCGAGCTTCCAGGTCTGGGCGGCCGCCCCGTTGCAGGTGTTCTGCACGAGTTGGACGCCGGCGGAGGTGTTCGCTCCGGGCACCGCCAGGCACAGTCCGCTGTTGGCGTTCTTCAGGCTGTACGACCCGGCCGCCGCGGCGGCCGACGCGGTGCCGGTCATCCACAGCGCGGTCAGGCCCCCGGCGACCAGGGCGGTGACTGCAGCGACGGAGGCGGCGGCGCGACCGCGCCTTCTTCGATGGGTGTTCCGTGTGCTCACTTGGCGTTCCTTTCACCGCTCGCGGCGTGGCCGCGGTACCTCGGAGGTGGTGGGGGTGGCAGTGCGGAGACCGTCACGGACTCGAGCGAGCTTGTTCCGCACACTGAACGTTGTTCGTGTACGAGAACTGCGGAGGAAGGTACGCCACGACTGACGGTCGGCCAATACGTCAACCGGTTCAGCCAGGTCTCCGGATGGACCCGCTGATGGTGCGACCCAGAGTGGCGGCAGGGTGTGGGCATGTCAATAACTCTCGCAAGCGCTTTCTATATATCGGTTTCGGTACTGTGTTCCGTCCGCTGAACAATCATCAGGCTGAACGGGAAGCTGAAGGGGACGCGCAAACGACCCGTCAGCACGGGGGCGGAGGACTGGGTCCGGCGCCCGATCCGGACCCGACCCGGGGTGACGGAGCAGCGTGAGGTGATGGACGCGGGCGCGAGCGCGTGTCGTTCCGGACCGGATCGCGGTGGGGGCCGCCGGGCGCCCCGTCCCTTTCAGGCGGCCGCCGTCACCGCCCGTGTGCGTATCTTCAGGCGGCCGCCGTCACCGCCCGCGTGCGTACCTTCAGGCGGCCGACTTCACTGCCCGCGTGCCGGCTGGTTCGCGATCAGCAGGGTCGTTCCGGCCGCGCGGAACCCGAGGCGGGCGTAGATGCGGGCCACCGTCTCCTGCGCGTAGGCGAGGAAGACCGTGCGTACACCGTGGTCGCGAGCATGCATGGCCGCGACTGCCATGACAGCCGCGCCGAGACCCTGGCGGCGGGCGGTGGGGAGGGTGCCGATGCCGCCGATCTCGGTGGTGCCGTCGGCCGCGTGGTAGTGGCCTGCGGCCAGCGGAGTGCCGTCCGGGGCGAAAGCGGCGATCAGCCTCTTGTGACCCGCGCGAAGTGACGGGCGGATCGTTGCCGGCGTGCCGTCGGCCACGAGCTTTTCCGCCGCCGCCGCCAGCTCCGCCGGGCCCGCCTCCCCCATCGACGTCCCCTCTGCCGCGAAGGCCAGTCCAGGCAGGGCGAGCACCGCGGGCAGAGCGGGATCGTCGGCGTCCACGGCACGGATCGTGACACCGGCGGGAAGGGGCGGGGCGGGCAGCGGCCGGTGTGCGTCGAGGACCATCAGCGGGCGTTCCGCGACCGGGAGTCCCTCTTCCTCGATGCGTCCGCGCAGGGCGGGCGTCACCTCCGCGAGCCACTCGAAGGCTTCGGGCACACCGAGTTCCCGCTGCCGGGCGCGTACGAGCGCGATGTCGGCGACGGAGGCGGTGACAGAGCTCGTCGAGGCGGGGCGGGCGTGGGAGGGGCCGCCGTAGTAGGGCGCGCCCGGCGCCTTTCGCACGAAGAGGCGCAGGGTCCCGAACTCTTCGGCGTCGGCGAAGAGCAGGGGGACGGTCGCGTAGTACCGCTCTATACGGTCACGCAGGGACGACTCGCTCATGGGCGTATCCCATCACGGGTCCGTGACCGTGCTCCATTCCGGCAACGGCCTCCCGTCCGCGGCCATGATCCCGAGGACCTGACATCCCATGAGTTCCACGGCGGCGAAGAGGCGCCGGCGGACCTGCTCGGCGTCCTCGGGCGGGAAGTCGACGCGGACCTGGTGAGGGCAGGACATGTCGTAGGTGAGCAGCCAGTCGGTCCCGACGGTCGCGAAGTGGTCCTGCCCCTGCTCGCCCGTCTGCGACCGCCAAGCGCCACGGTCGGAGGTCGGGGCCAGTGACTCACGGAGGAGGCGCAGGCGTTCGGGGTGCGTCAAGGGGCCCTCCGACAGGCGCAGACACCGGTGGGTGCGGCGACGGAAGGCGTTGAACCACGGCGCGAGGTCCGGCTCCATGTCTCCGAGAAGGCCGGAGCCGACATGCCCACCGACCCAGCCCTCGATGAATGCGGCCGCCCCGAGGGGATGGGCCTCGTAGCGGCCGTCCCTGTCCCACACCACGACGGTCCAGTCCTCCGCAGACCCGTCGGTGAGCCAGCAGAGCCTGTCGGCGTCCGGCGTGGCACCCCAGAGCAGCAGCGCACCCGCGGCCGGATGCAGCGGATACGGGTAGCGCTCCCGGTCGCGGCCGGGTGATCCGGAGAGGTGTCCGCGCTGCCACTCGATGCCGTTGTGCGGGCTCGTGCCGAAGGGCGTCCGAAGGTAGAGGAAATCGCAGAACTCCCCCCAGCCGTAGGTGCCGACCAACCACTTGTAGTCGTCGGGCAGCCGCACACCCGAGGCGCTCTCGGCAGCGGTCCAGTCCCCGCGCGCGTCGACCGGCACAGCCGGCGGCGGCACGAGCCGCGTCAGGCCGCCGTACCCGGTCACGGCAGGTCCCGCGGTACGAGTGCCACCGCGAAGGGCGTGCCGGTTCGCCACGCGAACGCCGTCCGCTCACGCACCACGCGCAGGGGACGGGGCCGGTGGCCGGGGCCCCCGTAGCGACCCGTGCGGAAGCGCACGCCCGCGTTCAGCAGCACCACGGGCGTCCGCCCGGCGGCGGCGTCACGCCGTCGCGGCGGAGCGAAGGCCGACCCCGCACGGATCATCCGCCGCGAACAGCGCGGGCGACTCCGCCACCGGTCGCCGCCGTGCTGGTGCTTGTGCGAAGCCCGGCAGGGCAGGCAGACGCACGACGTCCTCGAATGAGCCATGCAGGGAGAGTAGACATCCGCGCGGGTCGAGATCGACCGGCTTTTCCAGGGGCGGCGGACATGACCGACGGCCGAGCCCCGCCGGTCGGGCGAGGGGCGCGGCCGAGCGACGGGCGCGGCCGGGAGAACCACCTGCCCAGCAGACCCGCAACTTGTCACACCTATCGAATCTCGATAGATTTCCATCGCAGTTCGATTGAAGGGGAAGCGATGGGAAAGTTGACAGTGCTGGCGCTGCGCGCCGTGATCGTGGCACTGCTCGCCGGTTCGGTGTTCGTGCAGGCGGTGATGGTGCCACTGCTGGCCATCGACATGAGAGAGCTCGACGCGGACGTCGCGCACCTGCGCACCCCGGTCCTCGTGATCATGGTGCTGGGCATCGTGACGGTCCAGGTCGTACTGGTCTGCGTGTGGCGCCTGGTGACGATGGTGCGGCGCGGAACACTGTTCTCCCACGCCGCCTTCCGGTACGTCGACATCGTGATCGGCGCTGTCGTGGCGGCCGCGCTCCTGGTGTTCACGCTCGGCGTGGTCCTGGCGCCGGGCGAAGCCGTCGCCCCGGGCATCGTCCTCCTGGTGGGCGGGGCCGGCCTCGCGGTCCTGGGCGTCGCGCTCGTCGTGCTCGTGATGCGGATGCTCCTCGCCCAGGCCGTCGACCGCGACGTCGAGGCGGCCCGGATGAAGGCCGAGCTGGACGAGGTGATCTGATGCCGATCGCCGTCGACATCGACGTGATGCTCGCCAAGCGCAAGATGTCCGTGGGCGAGCTCGCGGAACGCGTCGGGATCACCCCCGCCAACCTGGCGGTACTCAAGAACGGCCGCGCCAAGGCGGTGCGCTTCGCGACGCTCGCCGCGCTCTGCGAGGCGCTCGACTGCCAGCCGGGAGACCTGCTGCGCTGGGAGGCCGACGGCGCCACGGACGGCCGGCACGACGGTCAGCTGACGCAGCAGGCGGCCGAGGCGGCTGACAGCTGACAGCCGGGCTTACCCGGTGGACGGCTGACGGCTGACGACCACTGAGGCGGCTGACGGCTGACGCAGCCGGGCTGACACCGTGGACGGCTGACGCCGAGGACGACCGACGCGACGGGCGGGCTACATGTTGATCATGTGGCCCGCCAGCCCGTGGACCGCTTCCTTCACGGCCTCCCCCAGCGTGGGGTGCGCGTGCACATTGCGGGCGACCTCGTGCACCGTCAGGTCCCACTGCTGGGCCAGCGTCAGTTCCGGCAGCAGCTCGGTGACCTCCGGGCCGATGAGATGGGCCCCCAGCAGCTCCCCGTGCCGGCCGTCGCTGAGGATCTTCACGAAACCGGACGGGTCACCGAGCCCGTGGGCCTTGCCGTTGGCGCTGAACGGGAACTTCTGCACCTGCACGTCGAAGCCCTGCTCACGCGCCTGCGCCTCGGTCCAGCCGAAACTGGCGATCTGCGGCTGGCAGTAGGTGGCACGCGGGATCATGACGTAGTCGAGCTCCATGGTCTCCGCGTCCGCGATGGTCTCGGCGGCCACCATGCCCATGGCCTCGGCCGCGTGCGCCAGCATGAGCCGTGCCGTGACATCGCCGATCGCGAAGATGTGGGGGACGTTCGTGCGACAGCGCGCGTCGACCTCGACCGCCCCGCGATCGGTCAGGCGTACGCCGGTGTTCTCCAAGCCGTAACCGGTCACCCGCGGCTGGAAGCCGATGGCCTGGAGCACCTTGTCGGCCTCGAGGACCTGACGCTGCCCGCCCGTCGTCACATGCACCCGCACCTGCGGGCCCTCGTCGTTGATCGCCTCGACCCTCGTGGACGTCAGGACGTTGACGCCCAGCTTGCGGTAGCGGCGGGCCAGTTCCGCGGAGACCTCCTCGTCCTCCAGCGGAACGACCCGGTCCATGAACTCCACCAGCGTGACCTGCACGCCGTAGTTGTGCAGCACGTACGCGAACTCGACGCCGATGGCCCCCGCACCGGCGATGATGATGCTCCCCGGCAGCCGGTCGGCGAGGATCTGCTCCTCGTACGTCACCACCCGCTCGCTCAGGCTCGTACCCGGGAGCAGCCTCGTCGTCGCGCCGGTGGCGAGGATGCAGTGATCGAAGCCGACGGTCTGCTCCGTGCCGTCGGAGCCCCGGACCCGCATGGTGTTGGCGTCGGTGAAGACGCCTGTTCCGTCGAACTCCGTGATGCCGTTCTTCTTCATCAGGTAGTGCACGCCCCGGACGCGCCCGTCGGCGACCTTCCGGCTCCGGAGGAACGCCTCCCGGTAGTCGAAGGCGACCTGCCCCTCGACGCGGATCCCGAAGGTCTTCGCCTCGTGGGTGAACAGGTGGGCCAACTCGGCGTTGCGCAGCAGTGCCTTCGAGGGGATGCACCCCACGTTGAGGCACACACCGCCCCAGTACCGCTCCTCCACCACCGCGACGGACATCCCCAGTTGGGCGCAGCGGACCGCCGCCGTGTAGCCGCCAGGACCGGCCCCGAGAACCACGACATCGAAGTGTGCACTCATACCCGCACAATACGGGCGAGGGCCTCGCGAGCGGCGCATCGCCGTGCGGCATGTGGCCGCGCGACCCTCGGCCGGGCACCGCGCCGGCCGGCCCCCGTACGCGCTTTTCGCGCCCGCGACCGGCGCCCGTCACGGTCGGAGCCCGCGACCGGCCCGGGGCTACTGAAAATTAAGCTGCGTGACGCAGCTTCTGCGTGTCACAGTCCTATCGGCAGGGGACGCCTGCCGTCCGCACCTTCGTAAGGACCACTTCATGACCATCCTTGTCACCGGAAGCCGCGGCAAAGTCGGCTCCGCCCTTGTCACGCTCCTGCACCGGCAAGGGCTGCGCGTACGAGCCGGGTCCGCGAGCCCCGGCGACCTCACGTTTCCCGCGGACGTGGAGACCGTGCGATGCGCCCTCGACGACCCGTCGACGTTTCCGGCAGCCCTCGACTCCGTGACCTCCGTCTTCCTTTACGCCGAGCCGTCGCACACCGACGCCTTCGTCGCACAGGCCCACGCGGCCGGTGTCGGGCACATCGTGCTGCTGTCGTCCAGTGCCGTCATGAGCTCGGACGCGGCCGACAACCCGATCGCCGCCTCCCACCTCCTGGCCGAGCAGGCACTGGCCGCCGGCCCGGTCGAGGCGACCGTCCTCCGCCCCGGAGCGTTCGCGGGCAACGCCCTCCAGTGGGCGGGTGCGCTGCGCTCGACCGGCGCCCTGGACCTGCCGTACCCGCAGAGCCACGGCGACCCGATCCATGAGGACGACATCGCGCGGGTGGCGGCGGCAGTGCTCACCGGGCAGGGACCACGCGGCGGCACCCACCATCTGACCGGGCCGCAGTCCATCACCTTCGCCGAGCAGATCGCGACGCTTTCACGAGCAGCCGGCCGCACCACGCCCGTGGACATACGAACAGTGACCCGCGAGCAGTGGCTGGAGTCCGTGTCCGCTTTTTTGCCCGGGGAGTTCGCCCGGGCGCTGCTCGACCACTGGGCCTCGACGGACGGTTCGCCCGCGGTCCTCACCCGGACCGTCGAGGAACTGACCGGCCGCCCCGCCCGCACGTTCGGCGAGTGGGCGGAGGAACACGCCGATGCCTTCCGTGTGGAGCAAACGACGTGAGGTGTCCGGCCCCGGGGGCAGCCCGGAGAGCGCTCACCGGTCCCACGCGGCCTACCCGAACGCGCCGGCGCCTAGAGGGCGAGGTCGCCGCCGCGCAGTCGCTCCATCTGGGCCGCCGACAGTTCGGTGGTACGCCGCATGTAGCCGATGAGCAGGGCGATCTCGTCGTCGTCGTACCCGTCGAACATCGCCGTGTACGCGCCGTTCAACCGCTGCCACAGCGCGCCGAACTCCGCCATCCGCTCGGGCACCGTCCGCACCAGGACCCGTCGGCGGTCCTTCGTGTCGCGCTCGCGGGTGACATGGCCGGAGCGCTCCAGGCGGTCGACGAGGCGCGTGGCCGAGCCGGTGGTCAGGCCCGTCAGCTCGGCGACGCGGCCGGTGGTGACCGGCTCCTCTTCCAGGCCGAGGAGGTTCAGGCACTGAAGGTCGGTGGGGTGGAGTCGCAGATGGTCGGCGACCGCCTGGTTGAACAGGGCGTACGAGGCCATGTAACGGCGCGAGGCGGTGCGCAGCTCGTCCATGAGACGGGCCCGCCCGGCGTCCTTTGCCGTGGGGAGCGGTTCGTCCTTCTGCGTCATGCAGAAAGTGTAGGGCGCAGCTTCGGGCGCACACGCCGCACGTCCCGGGACTCCGAGGGCCGCTGCGCCGCCGGCTTCAGGGCAGTTCCGTCCGGTACTCGCTCAGGCGCAGCAGTTCTTCGCCCGTGGCATACAGCTCGACGAGCAGCGACCGCAGCGACCGGCCGGCCTCCGTCAGCGCGTACCGCGTGCGCACGGGGAAGCCGCGCCTGCGTTCCACCCCCACCAGACCTCTGTCCTCGAGCGCTCGGAGCCGGTCGGTCAGCACTTTCGCCGACAGTTCGGGGAACAGTGCCCGCAGTTCCATGAAGCCGCGAGGGCCGCCCATCAACTCCCTCAGCAGCAGTGTGGTCCAACGGCCCGAGACCGCCGCGAGGGCGACCTCGACAGGGCAGTCGGCCTCCGGCCGCCGGGTGCGGCCCCGCGGACCGGGTACCAGCTCCACGTCCCACCCGGTGTGGGTTTCCGTTTGGTTACCTGCTTCCGCGGGCTGTTCGCTTGCCACATGACGCATCCCACCAGTGTGCCCCTGGCGACCCGCGCCGCCGAACACCCGTACGCCTTCGAGCGGGCGTTCAACACCTTCGATCCGACGATCCTCGACCAGCTCTACGAGCCCGGTGCGGGCTTCGTGCCGACGCCCGGCCACATGGTCACCGGAACAGACCGCCTCCGCGCCAACGGGGAGTTCCTGCGGCTGCGCGTCCCGATCCGGGTGACGCCACGTCAGACGTACGTCGTCGGTGATCTGGCGCTGCTGATCGTCGACTTCGTCATCGCCGGCAGCGCGCCCGACGGTGACGAGGTACGGATCGAGGGCACCGCGACGGACGTGGCCCGCCGTGGCGCGGACGGGTTCTGGCGCTACGCCATCGACAACCCCTTCGGGGTGGCTCGGAGCACCGAACCGGGCCGGGACCCGGTTCCGGGCTGAGCGACCCCGCCAGAAGGCAGGGGTCGCTCAGCCCGTCCGGCCGCGGGAGTCAGGATCCCGCGGCCGGACGGTCGGGTCACGCGACGGCGCAGGTGGTGCCGTCGAGCGTGAAGGCGGCCGGCGCGGAGTTGGCGCCGCCCTTGGCGCCGGTGAAGCCGAGGGTCACCGAACCGCCTGCGGGGATGTGGGAGGTGTAGGACGCGGGGGTGACGCTCACCGTGCCGCCGTCCTGGGCCGGGGTTCCGCCCCACATGTTGGTGACGCGCTGGCCGTCGGCGAAGCGGAAGACGAGCGTCCAGCCGCTGACGGCGGCGGCACCGGTGTTGCGCACGGCGATCTCGCCCTGGAAGCCGCCCGGCCACTCGTTGACGACGCGGTACCCGACGGCGCAGCCCGCGCCGGGGGTGCCGCCTTCGTCGGTGGTGACGCTCACCGTCGCCGATCGGGCCGAGCGGTTCCCGGCCGCGTCGCGGGCGTGGACGGCGAAGGTGTACGCGGTGCCGGCGGTGAGGCCGGTCACCGTGGCGGTGGTGGTCGAGGAGGAGGCGACCTTGGTCTCCGAGTCGCCGTCGACGGTGACGACGTCGTATCCGGTGACGCCGACGTCGTCGGTGGCGGCGGGCCAGGTGAGGGTGGCCGAGTCCGCGGTCACGGCGGAGGCGGTCGGGGCGCCGGGGGCGGTCGGGGCCCGGGTGTCGCCCGGGTCGCCGCCGAAGACGGTGGCCTCACGAGAGGTCGCGGCGATGCCGTTCGCGCCGTGGAAGATGCGCTCGCCCCAGGAGCTGAGCCGGCTCGGGTCGAAACCGATGGCCAGGTCGAGGACAGGGTCGGTGTTGCCGCTCCAGGACCATGCGAGGTAGCCGAGCCGGAGCTGCTCGGCGGCGGCCATCATGGTGTCCTCGTCCGGGTCGCCCCACTGGTCGGCGGGGCCTCCGAACTCACCGATGAGGATGGGCAGTCCGGCGTCGACGAACGCGTTCAGGTAGTCGGTGATCTCCTGGGCGGTGTCGAAGACGCTGTACATGTGGATCGAGAAGATCAGGTTCCCGGTGGGGTCGGCGTCGTACACGGACCGGGCGTTGGCCCGCATGACTCCCTGCCAGTCCTGGCCCCAGTTGGGCGCGTCCACCATGATCGTGTGCTCGAAGCCGGCGCTGCGGAGTTTCTTGACGGCTGCGGTCGTGGGCGCGGTCCAGCCCGCGGGGTCGGTGTTGCCCCAGGGCTCGTTGCCGATGTTGATGACGACGTAGTCCTCTTCGCCGGTGAGCACGTCGCGCAGACCGATCCAGTAGTCGGCCGCCTGGTCGAGCGTGCCGGCCGCCGCCTCCTCGCCGTAGCCGGTGGTGTCGTGCACCTCCAGCACGCAGATCAGCCGGTTGGCCTTGCAGTCCGCGACGACGGCCGCCACGTCCGCGGGGCTGTTCTCCGTCCAGCGGTGACCGCTCGAGAGAACGACCCGTACGGTGTTGGCGCCCAGCGCTTTGATGTCGGCCAGGGACTGCGTCTCGCCCGGGTACCAGGTGTGGGCGTGGTTGACGCCGCGCATGACGAAGTCGTTGCCGTTGCCTTCGACGAGCCGGCCGTCGCTGATGTGGAGCCCGGGGGCAAGGACATCGGACGGCTGGGCCTGCGCGGCGGTCGCGCCGAAGGGGCCGGGCAGGAGCAGGGCGACGACCGCGGCGAGTCCGGCCAGCAGGGCGAGGACGGAGGTTCGCGGCGTGGCGCTTCGTGCAGCACGCGCCGTAGCGCCTCCTGCCGTGCTTGTTGCCCTGCCGGCGGTCGCGCTTCCGGTAGCGCCTCTGCTCGTGGTGCGTGTTCCTGTCGTGCTTCTTGCTGTTCTCACTGCGACTCCAGGAGTGGGGGTCAAGAAACGAGGACATCGGACCTATGGGAGCGCTCCCATGAAGCCATGAGGTCAGGAACACGTCAAGATGTCGTGCGCGTCGGTGGAGCTTCGGCCGCGCTGCCGTACGTCAGCGGCGCCGAGCCGCGTGTCGCCACAGGACATGGACGACGCGGACCCCTGCGAGAGCGCCGGCGACCACGGTTCCCGCGGCAAGCAGGAACGTCTCGACGGCCGGAGGGAGGGACCAGACGACGGCAGGCCCGGCAACGGCCGCGAACACCACGCCGCCCAGGAAGCACGCGCTGAGCAGGGCGTAGCCGATCTCGACCGTGATGTCGTCCCGTTCCGCCTGGCTCCGCCGACCTGTCCCCATCGCCCAAGGATGGCACTCCGCCCCCTGCAGGTCCACGAGTTCGGCCCGGCCCGGCGGTGCCTGCCGTCGCTTGCGGCAGGGATGTGCAAAGGTCGACGTTGCTGCACCGGCGGGGCCGGTGACATCGCTGTCGCGCCTTGTGGGACGGGCCGTACGGGTGGGTCCGGCCGGCACGGCGAGGCAGCCGGTGGTGGCGTACGGAGGTGAGGGAAGACCGTCATGGCGGCAGGCGAAGGAGCCTCGGGGCCGGAGCGCGACCTGCGGTGGCGCCCGGACACCCAGTTGGAGGAAATCGCCGCGCAGCTCCAGGAGTTGTCGCGCGTGAAGGACCGGATGCAGGGCCTGTTGGACGCGGTGCTCTCGATCAGCCGGGAGCTGGAGCTGTCGGAGGTTCTGCACCGCATCGTCACCACCGCGATGGAACTGGTCGGCGCCCGCTACGGGGCGCTGGGGGTCCTGCACCGGTCCGGCCGCTCCCTGGAACAGTTCATCACCGCCGGTCTGTCCGACGAGGAGCGCGCACGGCTCGCCGGGATCGACTTCCCGCGCGGCCGCGGGGTGCTCGGCCACCTGATCCACCATCCGGAGCCGCTGCGGGTCGAGAACATCGCCGCACACCCCTCCTCGGTCGGCTTCCCGCCGGGGCATCCCCGGATGGGCACCCTCCTCGGGGTGGCCGTCAGTGTCCGGGGCAAGATCTACGGCGACCTGTACCTGTCGGAACGCCACGACGGCCGGCCGTTCGACCGCGAGGACGAGGCCGTCATCGTCTCGCTCGCCGCCGCCGCGGGCATCGCGATCGAGAACGCCCGCCTGTACGGCAGTGTCCGCGACTCCGCGGAACACTTCCAGCGCCTGTTGCTTCCCACCCTGTCCGACCTCAGCCCCTTCCAGGGCGCGGCCGTCTACCGGCCCGCCGCCGACCCGGGCCGTCTGGGCGGGGACTGGTACGACGCCATCCTGCTGCCCGACAACGTCTGCGCCGCGGTCATCGGAGACGTCCTCGGGCACGACCTGCTGGCCGCCGCCGCCATGGCCCAGACCCGCAACATGCTGCGCGCCCTGCTGTACGACCGGCGGACACCACCGAGCGGGATCTTCAGGCAGCTGGACGACACCCTCGACGCCATCACCGATCTCCCGATCACCACCGCCTGCCTGGCGCGCATCGAGGCGCAGGGCACCGGCTACAGGGTGCACTGGAGCTCCGCGGGTCATGTCGCTCCCCTGGTGGTCCACCCCGACGGCCGGACCGAGTACCTGGACGCGGAGCCGGGACTGCCCCTGGGTGTCGACCCCGGGCAGCACCGTCCCGACCACGTCCGGGTGCTGCCGGCCGGCAGCACCCTGGTGCTGTTCACCGACGGGCTCGTCGAACATCCCAGCCATTCGATCGACTACGGCCTCGACCGGCTCGCCGAGCTGGCCGGCGCCCGCCCCGGCCTCCCGCTGGAGGATCTCGTGCGGACGCTCATCGACAACCACCCCGGCGAGGGGCACGACGACATGGCCGTCCTCGCCGTACGCACGCCGTCCCCGGGGGCCGGCCCGGACCGGGTCGGGTAGCCGCGGTCCGGCTCTTGCCGGCACTCGCCCCGGGTGCGGGGTGCACACCGGGTGGCTCCGCGCCACAGGGCTGTCACAAGCCCCGGGGACCGCTTGACCCGGCTCCGTGGTCAGGGCCGACAGTGGTGTGGAGATCACTTGCGCGAAGGATTCCGTGCCCGGTGGTCCGGCACGGGACGAAAAGGGGGCCCGCAATGACCATGACCTGCGTCATTCTCGACATCGGCGGCGTACTGGAGATCACCCCGGAAACGGGATGGGTGCAAGAGTGGGAGCAGCGGCTCGAGTTGCCGTCGGGCACGGTGAACCGGCGGCTGGGCGACGTGTGGCGGGCGGGAGGCCTCGGGAGCATCAGCGAACGCGAGGTGCACGAACAGGTGGCGGCCCGTCTGCATCTGGACGCGCCTCAGGTCGAAGCCTTCATGGCTGATCTGTGGACGGAGTACCTGGGCACGCCGAACGACGAACTCATCGCCTGTGTGCGAGACCTGCGGGGCCGGTGCAGGCTGGGCATCCTGAGCAACAGTTTCGTCGGCGCCCGGGAGCGGGAGACGTCGCTGTACCACTTCGACGAACTGGTGGAACAGATCGTCTACTCGCACGAGACCGGCATCGGCAAGCCCGACCCGCGAGCCTTCGAGGCCGCGTGCGCCGGTCTGGGCGTGCGGCCCGAGGACTGTCTGTTCATCGACGACGTCGCGGTCAACATCGAGGCTGCTCGGGCCGTCGGAATGAAGGGCCACCTGTTCCAGGACAACGTCCGGACCATCGCCCGCATCGCGCGTCACGTGAACACGGCGGTCCTCATGTGAACGCGGCGGTCCCGGTTGCGGGCCCGGCCCCGTCCGGGCGCAGGGGCGCACCGATGGGCGGGCACAGGAGCGTTCGGCGCTGAGCGACATGGTCCGCGGCGGCCGGGCTCCCCTCCTCGGGCGTCCGGCCGCCGTGCCGTGTCAGGTGCGGCTCGCGGTGCAGTCCGCGGGTGTGGGCCGGCCGGTCGGCCAGGCCAGGCCGACGAACCGGATGCGGCCGGGTGCGTCGGGGGCGAGTTCCACCACGGAGACCGCCTTGTTGTAGGGGTTTCCGTAGTTGTCGAGGCAGATCCAGCCGCTGGCGCCGTCGACCTTGCCCATGCCGTGCAGCCGCAGCCACGCGTCGCTGATGCGGCCGAGGGTGGGGATGACGGGGTCGCCGTCGTCGCGCATCCGGATGGCGGTGATCGCGGTGAGACCGGCGTCGTAGAAGGTGATGGTCCGCGAGTCGGTGAGTTCCACCGGGCCGATGTTCCCGATCTCCTTGCCGTTCGCCAGCTCGGCGAGGGTGCGGTAGGCGGCGGCCGAGCCGCCGGTGGCGGGCGCCTCGGGACCGGTCCAGGCGTCGGGATGGGCGACGGCGGCGTACTGGAGGGTCACGCCTTTACGGAAGGCGTCCCAGTCGAGGAGCTTGTCCGAGGAGAGCGTGGAGGCGCCGGAGCCGGTGATGACGGTGTACTTCTTCTCGGTGCAGCCCCGGTTGCCGAGTTCGTTGACGAACTGCCGCAGCTGGACGGGGCGTCCGGCGAAGTAGATGACCTTGGCGGCCGAGGTGCAGATGGTGTCGACCATCTGGTCGAAGGCGTTGGCGGTTGTGCCCTCCTCGTGGAACTCCTCGGGCGCGCGGTACTGCTCCGGCGCGCGGGGAGAACCGAGGGTCCGCTCGGCGAAGGCCCGCTTGAGCGCGTCGACGTAGTTGTCGCCGGTGCGGATGTCCTCGACGACCAGGGTGTGCTTCGGGTCGATGTTCTTGTTGAAGTGGGACAGGGCCCTGGCCTGGTCGGTCGTCGTGGGCACGACCCGGGCGAGGCCCGGGTACGCGTCGGGCCGCTGGGGGCTGTTGCCCGAGTCGTCGGCGGTGATGGGACCGCCGACGACGGGAATGCCGAGCTCCCGGGTGAGATGGCCGATGGCTGCCTGGGTGGTGGCGGTGGAGACGTCGAAACCGATCACGGCCCGCAGGTTGTCGGTCCCGGACTCGGACATGGCGCCGAGCTGATCGGCGACGGGCTTCCAATGGGTGTGGCTGCGGCCCGGGTTGGCGAGCAGGAGGCGTATCGCCGGCTTCTTGCTGTTGGAGTCGTGGTTGGCTCGGAACTGCGCGAGGTAGGCGCCCTGCACCTCGTGGAGGGTCTTCTGCTGTTCGAAGACCTGGGCGGGCGCCATCGGCAGCATCACGGCGACGGAGACGTGCGGTTCGTCCTTGATCCGGTCGTTCTCCGCCTTGATCCGCGCGCTGACCTCCTTGAGGTTCGCGGCGAAGACGAAGCTGCCGTCGGTGACGCCCGTGCATTCCCGGGCGCCTTCGGGGCCGCGTTCCTCGATGCCCTTCCCGCAGGCCGGATCCGGCCGGAGGACGACGATGCCGGTCCACACGGCGGCGCCGAGCACGGCCAGGGCGACGGCCAGGGCGGCCGCCTTGGTGAGCGGTCCGCCGGGGAGTCTTGCGATGAACGACGTCATGACGCGGCACCTTCCTGGACGGGCAGGTCGGGAGCCTGTACCCCGGCCCGCAGACGGGCCGGCCAGGCGGCGGACGCCTCGCGGTAGGCGGCGTGCGCGGCCTTGTTGCCGTACAGCGTCTCCAACGCGATGCGGACGGTGGTCAGTTCGTCCTCGCGAGGGGCGAGGGTGAGCGGGTCGGACAGCCGCCGGAGCAGGGGCACCAGGCAGGCCACGGCTTCGTGGTGCGGGCCCGGGACGTCGCTCCCGCAGGCCGTGCACGACAGGGTGGGGCCCCCGGCGGGGGGTTCGTAGCCGTCGCGCGGGTGGGGGGCGGCGCAGATGAGGTTGAGCGAGGTCAGCCACTCGGCGGGCGGGGCCACGGTGAACCGGTGGTGCAGGACGCACACCACCTCCTCGACCCGGCCGAGGGCGAGCGTGTGGTGCAGGTAGGTGTCGCTGCGCGGGTCGCACAGGGAACGCAGGCGCAGGTGGGTGTCGCGCCAGCGCTCGTGGGTGGTGGTGGCGGCGAGCCGGTGGCGCAGCAGCAGATCGAGCGCACGGTCGCCGTCGAGGAAGGAGCGCGTACGGTACTCGTCGGCCTCGCGGACACGGGCGGCGACCAGGTCCTCGGAGTGGTCCTCCGGGTGGGCGAAGGTCCACAGTCCGCGCCGGGTGCGCGGGTCGGCCGCGGCCGACAGCAGCACCAGGCGCTCCCGCATCACAGGGTCCGGCAGCAGCTTGGCGAGGAGGGCGGGTGCCGCCTCGTCGAGGAGTTCGCCGCTGCGTATCGTGCCCGCCTCCTGGACGC
Organism: Streptomyces pristinaespiralis; assembly: GCF_001278075.1. GTDB lineage: Bacteria > Actinomycetota > Actinomycetes > Streptomycetales > Streptomycetaceae > Streptomyces > Streptomyces pristinaespiralis. The sequence continues at coordinate 985,492 of NZ_CP011340.1, forward strand.
GCCGCACGGCCGTGTCCGCGAGGATGCGGGCGCTCGCCGCGCGGCCGCCGCTGTAGCGGGCGACGACGCGGGGCAGATGGTCGGGGTAGTCGACGGCGCTGAGCATCTCCGCGATGTGGGCCCGTTCGATGTCGGGGATGCCCAGCACCAGGGGCCGGGCCTGCGGTACGGCGTCGCCGCCGACCTCGCTGAGCGGTGGGTGCCGGTGACCGTTGCCGAGCAGGGTGGCAAGGACGACGGGCCGCGTCGGGTCCTTGCCCGGGGCGCCGTGGCCGGTGTCGAGCAGGTCGAGGAAGACGCGTCCGACGTCGGTGTGGGCATTGTCGAGGAGCAGCAGCGGCCTGGGCTTCTTGTTGAGCCGGCGCAGTGTGCCGTAGTTCGCGTCGATGTCGTCGAGGAGGGCTGCGACGAGATGTTCCTCGGCGGTGCGCCGGCGGTCGTCGAGCCTGCGGAAGCCGCGGACGAACTGGAAGAGCCGTTGCAGCGAGTCGCCCTGGTAGCCCTGGGAAGCGTGCAGCCGTCCGCCCCACCACGCCAGCGCCCCCTTGTCCGGTTCGCTCTTGACGAGCTGCGCCCGGGCGGTGTCGAGGACGATCCCGGCGATGGTGTCGAGGCCGGGGACGGCGGACAGGACCAGCGGGAGGTTGTCGGCGACGACGTCGAACCAACGGCCGAGGCTTTCCCTGCGGCGCCGTACGTCGGGGTCCTCCGCGGTGATGAGGGTGCGCAGATCGGCCTCCGCCCGGCGCAGGTCGGGCGGCCGCACATCGGTGCCGTCGCTGTTCAGCGGACGCCAGGCGGTGACGACGAGCAGACCCAGCGACAGCCGCGGAAAGGTCATCGGCCTCCCGAAGTGCCGTACCTCCAGGCCGAGTTTGTAGGCGAGGAGATACAACAGGTGGGTGATGCGGGAGGCGTTGGGGACGTCGTCGTCGCCGTCGGCGATGCCGGGCTCACCGAAACCGGGAGCCTCGAGGTCGACCCGCGCCAGCGGCACCCGGCCGTTGTACGCGTCATGGACGGCGCCCAGCAGAGCGGTCCTGCCGCTCCCGCGTCCGCCGACGATCCGTATCACGGGCGCGCCTTTGGGATACGCGAAGGGGACCTGGTACCCGTCCTTGTGGTGCAGTCCCACCAGCCGGGGGACGAAGCCTTCCTGCAGGGCCTGCTGACCGTACAGTCTCCCGCCCATGGCGCTCCCCCGCCTCCCCCTGCCAGCCGCGCATCATGAGATCAACTCACCGTGCACAGAGGGAACTTACCCGACCGATGCCTGCACGGCAGAGGGTTGAGGCACGAACAGTTCGACCGTCCGACGCCCCCTCGCCGCGGACGGACGCGGTCCGGACGGACGCGGTCCGGACGGACGCGGGACGAACAGGGCACGGTCCGGACGGACGCGGGACGAACAGGGCACGGTCTGAACGGTCATGATCCGGACGGGCATGATCCGGACGGGCACAATGACGCCATGGAGCCGAGCAGTCAGATCATCGTCGCCCTCGATTGCGACAACCGTGCGACCGCGGAAGACATCGTGGCGCGGCTGGGCGACGAGTGCCGTTTCTACAAGGTCGGCCTGGAGCTGCTGACAGCGGTCGGCCCCCGCTTCGTCGAGCACCTGGTGGCGCAGGGCAAGGAGGTCTTCCTGGACCTCAAGCTCTTCGAGATTCCGAACTCGGTGGCGGGTGCGGTGCGGGCGGCGGGGACTCTGGGCGTCTCGATGGTGACCGTGCACAGCATGGGCGGTGCGGGCATCATGAGGGCCGCCGTCGATGCCGCCGCCGGTTTCCCCGGCCTGCGCGTCCTCGCCCTGACCGTGGTCACCAGCATGACCGACGCGGATCTCGCCGACATCGGTGTCGACGACCCGGCTCAGCAGCAGGTGCTCCGGCTGGCGCGACTGGCGGACAAGGCCGGCTGCCACGGTGTGATCGCCTCACCTCAGGACGTCGAGACGCTGCGGAGCGAGCTGGGCGCCGACGCCCTGATCGTCACGCCCGGAGTCGCTTTGCCGGGCGAGTCACCGGCGGAGCACGCGCGGACCGATTCGCCGCGTGCCGCCATCGCCGGCGGCGCCTCCCATGTCGTCGTGGGCCGCGCGGTCACACGCGCCACGGACCCGGCGGCCGCGTTCCGGGCCGTCCGCGCCGACATCGCCCCGTAGCGGGCGCTCCCGCACGTACGGCCCGGTCCGGCAGGCCCTCCGGGCGCCCGCCCGGCGGGGGCCTACATCGTCGCCTGCTGCTCCTCGAGCTTGCCCATCACCCGGGTACGGAGGAGTTCGTACTCCTCGCGGAGCCGCCGCCACTCGGTGACGGGCGGGCGGGGAACGACGATTCCGCCGGTGACGGTCTCCTCCGGCCGGAACTGTTCCCGGGTGAGGTCGATCTCGATGCCCATGCCGAGGCGGTTCCACCAGTGGTAATCCACCCGCACTTCGTCGACGTGGACCTCTCCTCTGATCAGCTCACCTCCCAGCAGGTCGTTGACGACCATCGCGGTCACCCCGCACTGGTCCCGGGCCGGGTTGTCAGGCGTCCAGCGCGCCCGGAACTCGGGCGTGCACGTGTCGGCACCCCAGCTGCCGCGGACGGCTCGTTCTATGTCGGTGAGACGCAACGGTGTCATGGCGGTGATCCTCGCAGCCGCCACCGACAACGGTCACTCACCGCACGCACCCGCCGCGAAGTGCGAGAACGGTGTAGTCAGGCGTGCGACCGGCGTGCCATGATCCCGCCACCAGGAAGGCGAAACATGACTCTGTATCTCGGTATACCGCTCGGCCTGATGGCGTTGCTCGTCGCTGTCAGTGGGGTGGCCGCGCTCCGTTCGGGCTGGCTGCTGCCCGTGCAGCGGAAGTACGTCGTCCGTCCGCATCTCTTCGGGTGGGCGCAGTTGGCGATCGCGCTGGCGCTCGTCATCCAGGTCGCGGGCGCCGTGCTGGTCGAGGCCGGCGGCCTCCGTTCCGCCGTCACGATGGCCGGCACCGCGGTGCTGCTGGCCGGCGTGCTGCTGATCGTGCAGGCACAGCGGCCGGCGCGCGGCCGCTGAGCACGCTCCTCCGCGTTCCGCCGTCCCGCGTTTCCGGCTGCCCCCGAGGGCCTGATCCGAGAAGACCGTCAGGCCCGGCAGCCAGAGTTCCTGGACACCTGTCTATAGTTAATGGACAACAGTCCAGGACAGGAGGGCACCTCGATGACCGTCACAGCCAACGCACTGGTCGGCCTGGTGGCCGCTCTGCACGCCTACATCCTGATTCTTGAGATGTTCCTCTGGGAGCGCGGCCCCGGCCGGTCGCTGTCCGGCTTCGACAGGGACATGGCGCGCGCCACCGCTCCGCTCGCCGCGAACCAGGGGCTCTACAACGGCTTTCTCGCCGCCGGCCTCGTCTGGGGTCTGATCACCGCGGACCCCACAGGACGGCAGGTGCAGATCTTCTTCCTGTCGTGCGTGGTCGTCGCGGGCCTGTACGGAGGCTTCACCGCCAACCGGCGCATCCTCGTCGCACAGGCGCTGCCCGGCGCGCTGGCCCTCACGGCCGTACTGGTCGCCGGGTGAACGACCCCAGGGCGGCACGCACCAGGGCGAGGCTGCGTGCGGCGTTGCTCGAGGAATGCGCCCGACGCACCCTCGACGAGGTCAGCGTGGCCGCCGTGGTGCGCCGGGCGTCGGTCGGCCGGGCCACGTTCTACGTGCATTACCCGGACCTGGAGGCGTTGGCGCTGGATGCCTGCGCCGAGATCGTCAGGGATGCCGTCGAGGCGCTCCACGCCTGGCGCGGCACCCCGGATCCCGAGCATCCTCCGCCGCCGTTGACCGCCTTCCTCACAGAGATCTCCGAGCACCGCTCCCTCTACCGCGGTCTGCTCCGGGAAGGGGGTAGCGGTCCGCTGGGCGATCTGCTCCACCGGGAGCTCCGCGCCCGCAGCCGCGCCGAACGGGAACTGGCGGGCGCCCCCGCCCCGGCCCTGGTCGCCTCCGCGGTCGCGGCGGCCTTCGCCGGTCTCCTCGCGGACTGGCTGCACGGCGCGATCGAGGCCACGCCGCCTTCGATGTCGGCCGGGGTCTGGCGCCTGCTGATCTCCCTGCACCGCACGCCGGTGGAGTGACTTCCGGGCGGTTCGCCTCGGCTGCGCCAGTGCCGTCCGCCGGTCGGCCGCCCCCTCGTCGGGCGGTCGCCGCACGGCCCCGTTCGGATAATGGGAATGCGGCATGCGGGTTCGCTCGCTCGTCGAGGCCGGTCCGGACCCCTGCCGTACGAGCACGGGGAGGCTGGACCGTGGAAGACGACGCGTACGACATCGACGCCGTGCTCCAGCAGGCGCTGGACCGGCTCGCCCTGCTGGCCGACGTGGGCGCCGCCCTGGCGGCCACGCTCGATGTCCGGGAGGCCTTGCGGCGCGTGTCGCGGCTCGTGGTCCACCAGCTCGGCGACTGGTGTGCGATCGATCTGCTGGACAGCGACGGCACCCTGGAGCGGATCGCCGTCACGCATCGGGACGCCGGGCCGCCGGCCGCCGGTCCGCTGGAGGGCCCGCTTCCGGTGCCGGCCGACCTGGCGAGCGGACCGGTCGCCAGGGTCCTGCGCGGCGCGGGGCCGCTGCTGCTTCATCGTGGTGACTTCCCTCCCGCCCACGCGGACCTCTTCCCTGCCCGGCCGCTGGAGCTGTTCCGTCAGCTGGACGCCGACACGGCGATCGTGGCGCCGCTGCGGGCCAGGCCCGACATCCTCGGCGCGATCACGATCGGCCGGACGAGCGGCGACCGGCCGTTGACGGACGCCGACTGCGCCCTCGTCGAGGATCTGGCCCGACGGGTCGCGCTCGCGGTGGACAACGCCCGGCTCCACCGGGAGACCTCTCGCATCGCCGAACGCCTGCAGCGCTCCCTGCTGCCGAACCTGTCAGGTCCGGCCATCCCGCAGCGGGCCGCCCGCTACACGCCCTCGCAGGCCACCGCGGAGGTCGGCGGCGACTGGTACGACAGCTTCCCGCTGCCCCACGGCCACATCACCATGATCATCGGAGATGTGGCCGGCCACGACCTGCGCGCCACGGTCACCATGGGCCAGCTGCGCAACATGCTCCGCGGCATCGCCCTCGACCGTGAGGAGCCCCCCGGCCACATCCTCAACCGACTCGACGTGGCGCATCACCAGCTCTACCCCGACGTCACCGCCACCTGTGTGTACGGCGTCCTGAAGGGAAACGAGGACGGGCCGTGGGAACTGCACTACTCCAACGCCGGCCACCCGCCGCCGCTGCTCGTCACCCACGACGGCGACACCCACTTCCTGGAAGAGGGTCACGGCCCGCTCCTCGGCGCCCTGCCCGACCTTCCACGCGACAGCGCCCACCGCGCGCTGCCCGCCGGCTCCACCCTGGTGCTCTACACGGACGGACTGATCGAACGCCGCGGCGAACCCGTCCACCGCGGCATGACCCGGCTGCGCCGGCAGGCGGCAGCCGTGGCCCAAGAGCCCCTGGAGGAGTTCTGCGACGAACTCCTCACCCATCTCGGCTCCGAGGCCACCGACGACGTAGCCGTCCTCGCCACGCGCCTGCCCGGTTGACCGGCTGCGCCGGCATGCGGTGCCGTACGGCCGGCCGGAACCCCGACGGGGCCGCGTGGGACCTCAGCGCCGGGCCAGCGCCAGGACACTCAGACCGAACATCAGGACGCCCAGGGGGAGATGGACCGACGGGACGTGCGCGATGCCCAGCACGACCTGGGCCGAGGCGAGCACGAGGAAGCCCGACGCGTGCAGGACGGGCCGGGGCGAGCCGCCGCCCGGCTTCCACGCCAGCACCGCCGCGAGCAGGTACAGCATCGTCGCCCCGTACATCACACGGGCTCCGACACTGTGCAGTGTCTCCCCGTAGGACGAGGTCATCAGCAGTCCGGCGGAGACCGCCTGCAGGAAGATGGTCAGGGTCTGCAGGGCGATCGCGATCCGCAGGAACGAGGAGCCGCGTTGTGCGTTCGACGTCGCCGTCACCGTCACCTGAGTGGCCATGTCACAGTCCCCTTTTCCGCCCTCGGGCAGTGGATCGATAAGGTCTCACCGGTCCGACGACGCGGGCCCGCGAAAGGTAAGGCGAGGGGGCGGCCGGAAGCATGGGGACTGTCGGGGCCGGCGCGGACGTGGCAGCCGGCGAGCGACGCCAACTGATCAATGTCGCCTACCGGTTGCTCGGTTCCGTGACCGAGGCCGAGGACGCCGTACAGGACGCCTACACACGCTGGTACGGCCTGCCGCGGAGCCGGCAGGAGGAGATCTCGTCCCCCGGCGCCTGGCTGACGACGGTGACCGGCCGCATCTGCCTGGACCGGCTCGGCTCGGCGCGCGCCCGCCGTGAACGCTATGTCGGTTCGTGGCTGCCCGAGCCGCTGCCCGACCGCACCGAGTGGGACCACGCGGGCGGCGCGGGACCCACCGGCCCCGCGGACCCCGCCGACCAGATCGTCCTGGACGAGTCGGTGGCCACGGCCTTCCTTGTCGTCCTGGAGTCGATGACGCCCGCCGAGCGGGTGGCGTTCGTCCTGCACGACGTCTTCCGGTACCCGTTCGCCGAGATCGCCGACGTTCTCGGCCGGACCCCTGCGGCCTGCAAACAGCTGGCGGCCTCCGCCCGGCGGCGGGTGAGCACCGCGCGCGCTCCGGTGCCGGCGACCGGCCGGGCCGACGTGGTGAGGCGGGTCAAGGAGGCGTGGGAGGCCAGGGACGTCGCAGCCCTCGTCGGCCTCCTCGACCCGGCTGCCGTGATGACCGCCGACGGTGGTGGCATGGTCGGCACCGTCCTGCGCCCGGTGGAGGGCGGCGCGCGCATCGTGCAGTACATGGTCGCCATCGCCGACATGGCGCCGGGGCTGAAGCTCCTCGAGCGGTCGGTCAACGGTGCGCCGGGCCTGGTGGCCGAGCGTGCCGGCGTCGTCGTGACCGTGGCCTCGTTCGACGTGCTTGACGGGCACGTCACCCGGATCTGGGCGGTCCGCAACCCGGAGAAGCTGCGGCCGTGGGGGCGGGCGGGCTGAAGCGTTCGCGGCATGACGGCCGGCACCCCATCGCGCCGGAGTCGATGATTCATGCCGGTGTCTCCGCCCCGGGGCGGGGGCGACGAAAACACGTTGGCCGGCCGTCACCGAGCTGCGACGATGCCCCTGTTTCCCGAGCGGAGGTCATTTGTTCGTCTTCGTGTGCGCGGGGTGCGACGCCGAGCTGACCGCCCCGTTGTCCCAGGTCGCCCTGCCGGTCCACGCCCACCAGCAGTACGGCAACGGCCTCCAACTGCCGGTGCTCATGGAGCCGGGGACATTCGCCGTGGAGCCGGAGCCCTGGGGCCCGCCATGGCGGAGGTGGGAGGAGATCGGTCCGGACGAGGCCGCGGCCCGCGGCGTCCACGCCCCGGTCCACGGCCTGTCCGACGGCGCGCCCGGTGCGATCGTCATCGCCCCCGGAGACACCCGTGGCGTCGTGCTGATCCCTGAGAGGCGCGGCGGCGCCTGCTGCGGCCTGGCCGCAGGCGACGGCCCCAACACGGCCTGCGCGGCGTGCGGTCTGCCGGTGGCGAGCCGGATCGACGACTGCTCGCTCTGGCAGGCCATGTGGCTCGCCCCGGACGCCGTGCGCCGCATCCCCGTCGAAGGCACCGACGCCGGACCGCTCTCCTGGGCGGAGCTGATGGCAAAGGGGAAGGGCGTGTCCCCGTTCGAACCGATCACCGGGTGGGGATCGCCGTCCGGGGCGAGCGAACGGTGGTCGTGGAGCCCGCAGTGGGTGGCGGCAGCCGGGAGCGCGCTCGCCCACCTCGTGGCGGCTTCGGAAGGCCGGGCGGTGACCGTCCCGGACGGTCTGGCCGCGCGGATGTTCCAACGCCCCCTCGACGCCTTGCTGCCGGCCGGTCCGGCGCGGCGCGCCGTCCTCGCCGGACCGGGGCAGGCCGCCGTCGCCGCGGACGCCGACATCCTCCTCGTACCGTCCCATCCGCAGACCGGGGAGCTCTGGGACCCGGCCGGGTCCGCCACCCCGCGGCACTTGGTGCCGTTGCCGTTCGGGGTGTGGTTCCGGCTGGTCTTTCCCGAGCCGCAGTTGCCCGTCCCCGCGTCGCGGCTCATGCCCGACGACGTCCTTCGCGACGACCCGCCCCCACCGGCCGTCGACGACGACTTCCGGTTCGACCGGGGAGCGTTCCACCGCACGCTGGCCCGGCTGCCGGCCGTCCGCAGCCCGTGGCTGCGCGAGATCTTCGAGCACCCGACCCGACACACGCACCCGGGCGCCTTCTAGCCGGCCTGCGGAACGCTCCGGGGCCCTGCCCCGTCGCGGCCGGCTCCTCCACCATGCCGCGGCAGTCGCCTCCGCCCCGCCGCGAGCCGCTTCCGCCATGTCGCCGCCGGCACTTCCGCCGTGTCGCGGCGGCCTCCGCCATGCCGCGGCCGGCACTTCCGCCATGCCGTGACCGCCGCGCGCTGGCGGCAGCAGCGCGCCGAATCGCTCACCGCGTCCCTTGCCCACGGCGCCGGAGGAGACCTCGCCACGTCCGTGATATTAATACCGGTATAAGTATTGGACGTCGTGCTTAAGGGAGTCACAACACATGGTGGAGATCAAGACCGATGCCGCATTGGACGCGATGCGGGAAGCCGGACGCGTGGTGGCCCGCGCTCTGGCCGCGGTGCGAGAGGCGGCCGACGTGGGGGTGTCGCTGCAGACACTGGACGAAGCGGCCCGGTCGGTTCTGGACGAGGCCGGAGCCGGCTCGCCGTTCCTCGGCTACCGGCCGTCCTTCGCCCCGGTCGCTTTCCCGGCCGTGATCTGCACGTCCGTCAACGACGCCGTGTCGCACGGCATCCCCACCGGCTACCGGCTGCGCGACGGCGACCTGGTCAGCATCGACTGCGGCGCCGAGCTCGACGGCTGGACGGGTGACGCCGCCATCACCTTCACCGTCGGAACGCCACGCCCCGGCGACCTCGATCTGATCGACGCCACCCAGCAGGCACTCGACGCCGGCATCGCGGCCGCCCAGGTGGGCAGTCGCATCGGCGACATCTCCCACGCCATCGGCACCGTCGCCGGCAAGGCGCGCTGCGGTATGCCCGCCGATTTCGGCGGTCACGGCATCGGCCGCCGCATGCACGAAGACCCCCATGTCCCCAACCGCGGCCGTCCCGGCCGTGGTTTCCCCCTCAAGCACGGCCTGGTCCTCGCCCTCGAACCCATGCTCATGGCGGGCGGGCAGAACACCTACTTCACCGACACCGACGGCTGGACCCTGCGCACCACCGACGGCAGCAGGGCCGCCCACATCGAGCACACCGTCGCCATCACCGACCAGGGCCCCCGCATCCTGACCCTGCCCTGACGCACCCCCGGACGCCGCCGGATCCGGGCCGCCGAGGCCCGTGCCGTACGGGACCGCGGCCGAATGTATCGGCTGTGTATGCGCGCCCCCTTGAATCGCTCGGTCACCCGACGACAAGGGGAGAATCATGCACAGGCTCTTTCGCCGGTCGCTGGCCGCGTTCAGCGCGGTCGTCGCCGTCGCGGTCACTGCTCCTGCCACCGCCGCGGCGCCCCAGGAGACCTCGTCGCAGGCCGCGTCGAGCGGCCGTCCCGCCTTCAGGATGCCGTTCGAGTGCGGCCAGACCTGGCTGGGCAGCAACTGGCAGGGACACAGTCCCGCGCATTCGATCGACTGGAACCACTACGACGCCGCCGGCAGTCCGGACGACTACGGCCGCCGCGTGTTCGCGAGCGCCGGCGGCACGGTCCTCTCCTCGTACTACTCCACGAGCACCGGTTACGGCAACACCGTCGTGATCGGTCACGGCGACGGCTGGCGGACGCGTTACTCGCATCTGAAGACCCGCTCCGTCCAGCAGGGCGCCACGGTGTCGCGGGGCCAGAAGATCGGCGAGGTCGGCAAGTCGTCGGCGCTCTACGACCTTTCACCGCATCTGCACTACGAGCAGATACACGACGGTCAGGTCGTGGTCGCCGTCGTCCAGGGCGTCACCTGGTCCGACTACCTGAAGCGCTACCAGACCAGCACCAACAGATGCGGCTGACGAGGGCCGTGAGGGTGGGCAACAGCATCCGCTGACGCCCCTTCGGCCGCGGGCGGGTACGGCGGGCTCCCCCGTACCCGTCCGCCGCCGCCCGCCGCCGGCGCCACGGCCACCGGCCGCATCAGCGCAGCGACTTCAGTTTGGCGTCCACGAGCGCGGCCTGGTCACGGGCGTCGAGCCGGCGCCATGTCGACAGCGAGCGGTGGAAGTAGCGCCGTGCGGTCTGCTTCCGGCCGGTCGCATGGTGCAACTCGCCGAGCAGGCACGCCACACGCGCCTCCGCCCGGCGGTCACCGAGCTGCTGTTGCACGGCGAGCGCACCGACCAGCAGCGCGGACGCCTGCCCCGCGTCGCCCTGGCGCAGACACAGCTCACCGATGCTCTGCTGCACATAGGCCGCGCAGTGCGTGTCGGCGAGGTCGTCGAAGATGCCGAGCGCCCGCTCCAACTCGGCTCTTGCGACGCCTGGTTCACCGCGCAGCTCGTACAGCACGGCGATCCGGCGGCGCACCTGTGCCTCACGGTGCCGGTCACCGAGGTCGCGCGCGAGTTCCAGAGCCCCGTCGAGCCACCCGGCTGCGGTCTCAGGGTCCTTGCGCTCCAGCCACACCGAGGCGATCGCGTTGCGGGCGACGGCTTCGCCGTGCCGGTCGCCGGCCTCGCCGAAGCCGTCCAGCGCATCGGTGAAGGCCGCGAGCGCGGCGTCCAGATCACCGACAACCCTGTACACGGACCCGGCTCCCAGCGCCGCGACCGCCTCGCCGGACCCGTGCCCCAGGCCGGCGAAGATCTCCCGCGACCGGTCGAACGACGCGAGGGCCTCCGCATACCGGTCCTGGTAGAGGTGGAGCTGTCCCAGGTTGCGCAGGAGCGCCGCCGCCCGTGCGTCGGACGGGTCCGGCATCGCGTCGAGCACCAGCTGATGCGTCCTCAGCCAGTCTCCGTAGTAGCCGCGCATGTCGAAGAAGCCCGCCAGCTCGATCGCCAGATCGGCGGCGAGCAGGACGCGGCCGAGCCGGGTCGCGGAATCCACGGCGGCGACGAGGATGCGGCGTTCGCTCTCGAACCATTCCACGGGTAGCGCACGCACCCTGTCCGCGATGCCGGAGGCGGGTCCGGTCACCGGTGCCGGCTCGCCGAGAACGCCGAGGAAACGGGTGGGCATGGCCGCGTTCGCCGACCGGGCGAGCCCGATCAAGGCCTCGACGACCCGCAGTTGCCGGCGCACGCGCGTCTCGTGGCCCTCCGCCTCGGCCAGCTCCCGGGCGTAGCAGCGCAGCAGGTCGTGCATGCGATAGCGCTGCTGGCCGAGACGGTCCTCCCCCACCACCTCGACCAGGTGCTCGTCGAGCAGCGTCTCCAGCGCCCGGGCGGCCTCATCGGCGTGGCCGGTGGCCACCGCCACGGCCCACCCGGCCACCGCGTCGTCGGCCAGGCGGCCGAAGGCGCGGAAGACCCTCGCCGCCGGCCCGGGCAGATGCCGGTAGCTCAGCTCCGCGCTCGCCCGTACCTCCAACTCGCCGGTACGCAACTGATCGAGGCGTCCGCGCTCGTCGTGGAGGAAGTCCGCCAACGTGCCGACGGACCAGCCGGGACGGTTGGCCAGCCGGGCGCCCGCGATCCGTACGGCCAGCGGCAGCGACCCGCAGGCGGCGAGCACGCGGTCGACGTCCGCCGCCTCGGCGTGGAGCCGGTCGGGGCCGACGACGGCGCCGAAGAGCGCGCGGGCGTCGTCGCGCCGCATCACGCCGAGGGCCGAGTGGTGCGCCGGCAGGCCCGGCATCCGGCGGCGTGAACTGACGAGCACCGCCGAGCCTCCTGTCCCCGGGAGCAGGGGGCGTACCTGTGCGCTGCCGACGGCGTCGTCGAGGACGATGAGGAACCGCCTCTGTGCCAGGCGGGAGCGTAACAGCGCCGCCCGCTCGACCGGCTCACCGGGGACGGCGCTGTCGATGACTCCGAGGCCGCGCAACATCTCGCCCAGGACGTCGGCGGGTTCACGTGGCCGGTCGCTGGTCCCGCCCAGGTCGACGAAGAGCTGACCGTCGGGAAAGGCCGCACGCACGCGATGGGCCACGTGCACGGCCAGAGTCGTCTTCCCCGATCCCGGCGGGCCCGACAGTACGGCGACGACGGGCTGCCGTCCGGCCGTCGACAGCAGTCTCTCGTGTTCGGCGACCTCGTCGGCCCGGCCGGTGAAGTCGGGGACGTCCATGGGGAGTTGGCACACCGGTGCGGGCGCCGGGCTGCGGCGCCGGCCGGCGTAGCCGTTCACCTGCTCCCCCATGGCGCGCAGCGGCTCGCTCGGTTCGATGCCGAGTTCGGCAGCGATGATCCGTTCGGCCTCGGCGTACGCGGCGCGGGCCTCGGCGGTGCGGCCGGAGTCGTGCAGGGCGTGGACCAGCATCCGCCACAGGTCCTCGCGGAGCGGATCGTCGTGCAGCCGGGACCGTAAGCCGGCGATCACGGGTGCGTGGTCGCCCAGACGCAGCCTGACCTCGAGGCACTCGTCGACCGCGGCCGACCGCAGGCCCTCGAGCCTGGTCACCGCCGGGTCCCACACCACGCTGGCCGGCACGTCCTGCAGCACCCCGCCGCGCCAGAGTCCGAGGGCCGCTTCATAGGCGCGCAGCGCGGCGGCGTCATCGCCCTGGTCGCGCACCGTGCGCGCCCGGTCCAGCCGCTGCTCGAAGAGCAGCATGTCGAGGTCACCGGGTCCGATGTCGAGCGCATAGCCCGCCGGCTTTGTCCTCAGCCGGTCGGTGGCGGCGCCCGCCATGGACAGCGCCCGGCGCAAGGTGCGTACATAGGTGCGTACGTTGGCGACGGCGGACCGCGGTGCCCCGCCGGGCCACAGGACCTCGGTCAGCAGGTCGAGCGAGACGAAGCCGCCCGGCTGCAGCAGCAGCGTGGCGAGAACCGCCCTCGGCTTCGCCCCGCCCAGGCGGACCGGAACGCCGTCCACCCGCACCTGGAGCGATCCCAGGACCCCGAACGTCGGATCCCCCATCCGCGCGCCTCCGCGACAGTCCGCAACTGCGGCGCAGCGTACCGGTGTCCGAATGACGCCGAACAGAGTTCCGGTCGACGTGCCGTCGAACACGGTGCGGCCATCGGGAACCGCTTCGACCGGCGGGCCGCGCGCCTCGGTTCACCTCATGGCGGCAGGCGGCCGACCGGAGCCGATTTCCCACCGGTTGGCGTTCAAGACATTGACAGGGACAACTCACCGCGCCAGGCTCGGAGAGCGCTCTCCCATCCTGCCCGACTACGGGATGTCGGGCTTGCCTCCCATCCCCCGCCAGGAGCCGACGTGTTCAGACCCCCCTCACCCGTGTCCGGCCGACCACGCGCCGGAACCCTGCTCCTCACCCTCGGCGCTGTACTCGCGTCGACCGTCACCCTCGCGACGGCACCGAGCGCCGGGGCCGCGGAGACACTGCTGTCCCAGGGCAGGCCCGCCACCGCCTCCTCGCACGAAGGCGAGGCCTACGCCGCCTCCGCCGCGGTCGACGGCAACCTGACCGGCACCCGATGGGCCAGCTCATGGAGCGACCCGCAGTGGATCCGGGTCGACCTCGGCAAGAGCGCGGACATCAGCCGGGTGGTGCTCCACTGGGAGGCCGCCTACGGCAAGGAGTACAGGATCCAGGCGTCGGACAACGGCACCGACTGGACGGACCTGAGGACCGTCACGCAGGGCGACGGCGGCACCGACGACCTGGCCGTCTCCGGCAAGGGACGCTACGTCCGCATGCTCGGCACCGCACGTCCCGGCGGATACGGCTACTCGCTATGGGAGTTCCAGGTCTTCGGCGACACCGACGGCACGCCCCCGCCCACCGGCGGCGCCGTGAAGGTGACCGGCTCGCAGGGCGACTGGCAGCTCACCGTCGGCGGACAGCCGTACACCGTCAAGGGGCTGACCTGGGGGCCGTCGGTCGCCGACGCCCCGCGCTACATGCCCGACGTGAAGTCCATGGGCGTCAACACCATCCGCACCTGGGGCACCGACGCGTCGACCCGGCCCCTGCTCGACACCGCCGCGGCCCACGGCATCCGCGTGGTCAACGGCTTCTGGCTGCAGCCCGGCGGCGGCCCCGGCAGCGGCGGCTGCGCCGACTACGTCAACGACGCGACGTACAAGAACACGATGCTCGCCGAGTTCACCAAGTGGGTCGACGCCTACAAGAGCCACCCGGCCACCCTCATGTGGAACGTCGGCAACGAGTCGGTGCTCGGGCTGCAGAACTGCTACAGCGGTACCCAGCTCGAGGCGCAGCGCAACGCCTACACCTCCTTCGTCAACGACGTGGCCAGGGCGATCCACGCCATCGACCCCGACCACCCCGTCACCTCCACCGACGCGTGGACCGGCGCCTGGCCCTACTACAAGCGCAACGCCCCGGACCTCGACCTGTACTCGATGAACGCCTACGGCGACATCTGCGGCGTCCAGGAGGACTGGGAGGAGGGCGGCTACACCAAGCCGTACATCATCACGGAAACCGGCCCGGCCGGTGAGTGGGAGGTCCCGGACGACGCCAACAAAGTCCCCGACGAACCGACCGACGTGCACAAGGCCGAGGGCTACACCAACGCCTGGAACTGCACCGTGGGGCACCGGGGCGTCGCTCTCGGCGCGACGCTCTTCCACTACGGCACCGAGTACGACTTCGGCGGCGTCTGGTTCAACCTGCTGCCCGGCGGCCACAAGAGGCTCTCGTACTACGCCGTGAAGAAGGCGTACACCGGGTCCACCGCCGGCGACAACACCCCGCCGGTCATCAGCAACATGTCCGTCTCGCCCGCCTCTTCGGCGCCGGCCGGCGGCGAGTTCACCGTCCGCGCGGACGTCCGCGACCCGGAGGGCGACCCGCTCACGTACAAGATCCTCCTCAGCGGCAACTACGCGAACGGCGACAAGCGGCTCGTGGAGGCACGTTGGCGGGCCACCGGCAACGGCACCTTCGCCGTGACCGCCCCGGACAAGCTCGGCGTCTGGAAGGTGTACGTCCAGGCGGAGGACGGGCACGGCAACGCGGGCATCGAGACGAAGTCGGTCAAGGTCGTCGCACCCCCGGTCAGCGGCACCAACGTGGCACTCCACAAGCCCACGACGGCCAGTTCGTACCAGCGGGAGTACGGCGACTGCCCCTGCCCGCCCGCCGGGGCCACGGACGGTGACCCGGTCACCCGCTGGGCGAGCGACTGGAGCGACCCGCAGTGGATCCAGGTCGACCTCGGCGCCCGGACCGCCATCCGCAAGCTCCAGCTGCACTGGGACCCGGCGTACGCCACGTCGTACGAGGTGCAGGTGTCCGACAACGGCACCGACTGGCGCACCGTGCACTCCACGACCACCGCCAACGGTGACATCGACACGATCGACGTGACGGAGACGGCCCGTCATGTGCGCCTTCACCTGAGGGCGCG
Organism: Streptomyces pristinaespiralis; assembly: GCF_001278075.1. Taxonomy (GTDB): domain Bacteria; phylum Actinomycetota; class Actinomycetes; order Streptomycetales; family Streptomycetaceae; genus Streptomyces; species Streptomyces pristinaespiralis. The sequence continues at coordinate 1,001,002 of NZ_CP011340.1, forward strand.
CGGCACCGGCTGGGGCTACTCGCTCCACGAGTTCGGCGTCTACAGCTGACCAGGCACCGGCCCGGCTCCGATCCCGCCGGGCCGGTCTCCCTGGTCCACGGGCGCCGCCGTCACGAAGTGGGCGGCTGCGCCGACGGGCGCACCCCGGTGCGCCCTGCCACCGGATCCCCGCGGCTCCGCCAGGTGGCGCCCTCCCCCACCCTCATCCTGGAGGTCACAGTGAAAGTCGGTCCGAAGGCCTTATCCGCACTGCTCGTCAGCACGGCGCTGGCCGCGTGTCTGCTGGGCACGGTTCCCCTCGCGTCGGCGGCCGACCCGGTCGGCCGGGCCCCCGTGGCGACCGACGCGTCCGATGCGGCTCCGCACGCCGGGCACGCCGGGCACGCGGTGAGCGGTTCGGTGCTCGCGTCAGGCGACGACCCCGACGGCGACGGCTACATCCCGGCGAATCCGCCGGTGACGGGCGTGACCCCGTCGCACCGGACCCCGCCGCCGCGCTACTTCCACGAGTTCCAGGCCAACTGCGCGGTGACCCATACCGCGCCGGTCGACCCGATCGTCTACCCGGGGCAGCCGGGCCGGTCGCACGACCACACCTTCATGGGAAACCGCTCCACGGACGCGTCGAGCACCACGGCGTCCCTGTCCGGCGGAGCCACGACGTGCAAGGTGCCCGGCGACCCGTCCGCGTACTGGATGCCGTCGCTCTTCAACGGTGACCGAAAGATCCTGCCGATCGGTGACCAGGTCATCTACTACAAGGCCGGCGTCACCGACTACACCAGCGTCCGGCCCTTCCCCAAGGGCCTGCGGTACGTGGTCGGCAACCCGGCGCAGACCCGTGAGCAGTTCCGTGCCCATCCCGGCTGGGTCGAGGGCTGGGAGTGCGGCGACAGTTTCCGCAACATCGACTTCCCGCAGCACTGCCCCGCCGGTACGCAGCTCAACATCCGCATGCAGGCACCCAGTTGCTGGACCGGCCTGCATCTCGACACCCCCGACCACCAGAGCCACATGGCGTATCCGGTGGTCAAGCCCGGCACCAACGACAACGTCTGCCCGGCGAGCCACCCGGTCGCGCTGCCCATGGTCGAGTTCAAGATGGCGTTCCCGGTGGACGGCGACATGTCCCAGGTCAGGCTGGCCAGCGGCGGCGCCCACTCGTTCCACTACGACTTCTTCAACGCGTGGCACGAGCCGACGCTGAAGGCCATGGTGGACCACTGCATCGTGGGCGGCCTGCAGTGCGACGCCCGGGGCTACGACCAGAACCACCCCGAGGCCGGTGCGGCGCTGAACGCCGACTACCAGCTGCCCTGACCGTACGTGCCTCCGACCGCCCGGCCCGTCCCGTCCTCCCTGACTCCGGGACGGGCCGGGCCGCTTCACGCGCTGCACACCGTCACGCGGAGGCCCTGACGACGAGCTCCGCGTCGAAGATCACCGACGTGGGCTCGGAGAGCGTTCCCTCGATCTGCTCCTGGAGCAGGCGCGCCATGGTCGCCGCCATCTCCTCCATGGGCTGCCGGATCGTGGTCAGGGGCGGCCGGCAGACGGCGGCGACATTGGAGTCGTCGAAGCCGATCACCGCCACGTCCTCCGGCACCCGTCGCCCCGTCGCCAGCAATGTCTGGACGACCCCCAGGGCCATGAGGTCGTTGGCCGCGAACACCCCGTCGATGTCCGGGTGTTCCATCAGCAGGCGCCCCATCGCGGCGGTACCGCTCTCCGTGGTGAAGCCGCCCTCCGCGATCGGGATGTAGGGGTGACCGTGGCGGGCCAGGGTGTCGCGGAAGCCGGCCAGCCGGTCCTGAGCTGCGGGCAGGTTGAGGGGCCCGGTGACGGTGGCCACCCGTCGGCAGCCGCGGGCCAGCAGGTGCTCGGCCGCGAGCCGCGCGCCGTCGCGGTGCGCCACGTCGACGTAGGTGACCGGTGTCGACACAAGGGGCCTCGCGAACAGCACGCAGGGCAGGTCCTCCTCGGCCAGCAGGGTGGGCAGGGGATCCTCTGCGTGCGTGGAGAAGATGAGCGCCCCGTCCGCGCTGCTGTGCCGCAGATACGACAGGACCTCGCCCCTCGCCTTCTCCGTCTCGGCGAACATCAGCACCGGGTACATGGAGCGCGGACGCAGAAAACCGACCACGCCGCTGACGACCCGGCCGAAGAACGGGTCCGCCAACACCCGTGCCGCGAAGGCGTTCTGTTCGCTCTCGGACTCGTCGCCGGCGCCGGAGACGACCAGGGCGATGGTCTCCGCCCGTTTCGTCACCAGGGACCGGGCGGCCCGGTTCGGGGTGTAGCCCGTGTTCCGGATCGCTTCACGCACCACGTCCTGGATGGCGGGATCCACGTTCCGGATGCCGTTGACGACCCGCGAGACCGTGGCACGGGAGACGCCCGCCGCCCGGGCCACGTCCTCGAGGGTGGGGGTCTGTCTCGTCATGCCCGTACCCTACCGAGGCCCGTCGGGCCGGCGGGAGCGCTCTCCCGACCAGGAATCAACGGGGACCGTGCTCCCCCGCCGTCATGGCGCCCGAGAGGGCGGCCCGGCCCGCGGACGGCCCCACCAGGACCTGGAACACGCCCGGTTCGACCCGCCAGGCACGGTCCCGTACGCACCAGTGCCGCAGAGCCCGCCCAGGGACGTGCACGACGGCGGTGACGTCCTCCCCCGGGGCCGCCTCGACCGCCGCGTAACCCGCGAACCACCTGACCGGCCGATCGACAGCCGAGTCGGGCTTCGCCAGATACACCTGGACGACCTCGCGGCCGCTGCGCACGCCCGTGTTGCGCAGGCGCACCCGTACGGTGAGACCGCCGGCGCCGCCCTGCCCGGCGGGTCGGCCTGCGGGCAGCCCGGCAGGTGAAGCGGCGGGCAGCCCGAGGGGCGGGCCGGTGGGTTCCACCGTCATGTCCAGGTAGTCCCATGTGGTGTAGCCGAGGCCGTGGCCGAACCAGTACGCGGGCTCCCGCCCCTCGCGCAACCATGCCCGGTGGCCGATGTGGAGGCCCTCCGCGTAGTGCAGGACGCCTGCGTCGGGCGTGGTCGCGGCCACCGGCACGTCCGCCAGGCGGGCGCCCCAGGTCGTGGGCAGCCGCCCTTGCGGTTCCGCGGCGCCGAAGAGCATGTCGGCGAGGCCCGCCCCGCCCTCCTGGCCGGGAAACCACGTCAGCAGCACCGCTGCCACGTCCTTCCGCCAGGGCATCTCCACCGGGCTGCCGGCGTTGACGACGACCACGGTGCGGGGATTGGCGGCCGCCACCGCCCGCACGAGGGCGTCCTGTTGTCCCGGCAGGGCCAGGTCCTCCCGGTCGTGGCCTTCGGACTCGCTGTCCTCCGTGGTGCCCACGCAGACGATCGCGACGTCCGCGTCACGGGCCGCGCGCACGGCGTCGGCGACGGCCCGGGCGGGTTCCGGCCGCGGCGGCGCGGCGGTCACCAGGACGGCCCGGCCGGTGTCGGGGGCGAGTTGCCGGCGGGCCACGACAAGCACGGGCGCTCCGGCCGTCAGGGACACGCGGCCGTGGTGGCAGGGCGGGTTGACGTGGACGACGGCCGGATCGTCCGACTCACGCGGGAACTCTCCGTCCAGCAGGAGCGCATCGTCCACGGTGAGGCTCATGTGCCCGAAACCGCCGACGCCGAGTGTCCATTCGCCGCCGGCGCGGGGCAGGAGGCGGGTGCTGATCTCCACGGTGTGCGCCCCTGGCGGCTGCGGCGGCTCCAGTTGGCGACCGGACATGCGGTGCTCGGCGCACAGTTCCCGGCCCGCCTCGTCCAGCACGCGCAGGAGGACCCCGGGCCGCCCCGTCCGCGGGTCGCGGCAGTCGGCGGGGTCCAACGGCGGTGGCGCGAAGACCGGGGGCCCGGCCACGTGGACGACGCTCACGCCATCCCCGAGCGCCTCCTTGATTCCGTCGAGCGGACCGGTGACGCGCTGCGGGAAGACCCCGGCGCTGCCGCCGCCCTGACTCCGTGGGGTCCCGGCGTGGTCGCCGATCAGCGCGACCGTCGTCAGGGCTGCGGCGTCGAGCGGGAGCACCCCCCGGTTCTCCAGCAGCACGGAGCCGGCGACCACGGCGCGACGCAGCAGCCACCGCCGGTCGTCCTCGGAGAGAGGAAGACGCCGGGCAGGGGCCGACGGTGACACGACCGCAACGGCGGACGCCGGCGACGAGGGCCGGGCCGGGGACGCTGCGGAGAGGGCCGGGGCCAGGGCCGTTGCCGAGGCGGGCAGGGCCGGGGACGTCGGCGACGCGGACAGGGCCGAGGCCGTTGCCGAGGCGGGCAGGGCCGGGGACGTCGCTGCCGTGGGCGAGAAGAACGACGGGCCGGCCGGGCCGAGAGCTCCGACCCGCCCGGCGAGCCGGAGCAGGCGGCGGACCTTGTCGTCCACGGCCTCCTCCCCGACCGCTCCGCCGGTGACCGCGTCGACCAGCACGTCACCCCAGGGGCCGTGAGGTCCGGGCATCGCAAGGTCCTGACCGGCGAGGGCGGCTGCGACGGTAGAACGTACGGCCCCCCAGTCGGAGACGACCAGCCCGTCGAATCCCCACTCCTCTTTCAGCGGTTCGACCAGGAGAGCGCTCTCCGTCATCGTGGCCCCGTTCACGCCGTTGTAGCCGGACATGACCACATGGACGCCGGCTTCCACCGCACTCTCGAACGGGGCGAGATAGACCTCCCGCAGCGCTCTTTCCCCGACGCGGACGTCCACGCTGAGCCGCTCGGTCTCCGAGTCGTTGGCCACGTAGTGCTTGGCCGCGGCGGCGACGCCGTACGACTGGATGCCCCGGATCAGGGCCGCCCCGGTGCGGCCGACGAGGACCGGGTCCTCGGAGAAGCACTCGAAGTGCCGGCCGGCCAGGGGCGAGCGGTGGATGTTGAGGGTCGGCGCCAGCACGACGTGCACCGACTTGCGCCGCGCCTCGTCCGCCAGAAGGCGCCCCAGCCGTTCGACCAGGTCCTCGTCCCACATCGCGCAGAGCCCCGTTGCGGACGGCAGCAACGCCGACGTCTCGAACTCGTCCCAGGCTTCCCCGCGCACACCGGCGGGCCCGTCGGACATCGTCATCGCTCCCAGCCCGACGGCGGGTTCGGCGGCCGTGCGCCAGGTGGTGGCGCCCGTGAGCAGGCGTACCTTCTGCCGCAGGTCGAGCTTGTCCAGCAGGCGGGTGAGGTCTTCCTCGTCCATAGGGCCCCTCTTCGACCTCCGAGGCGCCCCTTCGGAGAGCGCTCTCCGAAGGATGGCCAACACGATGCCGACTGTCAACGCCGAGCACGGCGGGGCGTGTTCGGAGATGCCCGAGGGACACCACGCCCCTGCACGCCCGCCGCGCCCCTCAGCCAACGACGGGGACAGGACGGTCCCTCCACGGGCCGGAATCGATGTCGCACAGGCATCCGCCCCCTTCTGCTCGTCGGATCGGTCACGCGGAAAGTTCGAGAATTCGTTCAGGGGTGTGATCCTGCGCGGGGCTGCGCGCCAGGGTGCCGACGGGCGCCCGGGTCCGGGAGAGCGCTCTGTGCCGGCCCGGCCGGAGGCGCTGCGGCCGGGCCGCGGCCGGAGCTCGTCGGACCCGACCGGACCGGGCACAGGATGTCGGGTCCGACAGGATGGGGGCCTCCTAGCGTGAGTGTCGTCAAGGAAGGAGGCCGGCGTGCTGGAACCGCTGAACCGTGCCATGGAGCACATCGAGAGCCGTCTCGATCAGCAGATCGACGTGGCCGAACTGGCGCGCATCGCGATGACGTCGGAGTACCACTTCCGTCGGATGTTCTCCGCGCTCGCGGGGATGTCCCTGTCGGAGTACGTCCGGCGCAGGCGGCTGACGGTCGCGGGGGCCGAGGTGCTCGCCGGCGGGCGGACGCTGCTGGAGATCGCGGTCCGCTACGGCTACGGCTCCGGGGAGGCGTTCGCGCGGGCGTTCCGCGCCGTGCACGGCGTCGGCCCGGGCGAGGCCCGCCGGACGGGTGCGGCACTGCGGTCCCAGCAGCGGTTGTCCTTCCGTCTCACCGTCGAAGGGAGCGGCAGTATGAGGTACAGGGTCGTGGACAGGGACGCGTTCCGTGTGGTCGGTATGAAGGCCCGCGTGCCTCTTGTCCACGAGGGGGTGAATCCGGCCATCGCCGACTTCATCCGGGGCATCGACAAGGGGATGATCCGGCGGCTCACCGAGTTGTCCGACCAGGAGCCGAAGGGGATCGTCGCGGTGAGCGACGACCTCGACCCGAGCCGGGCGGAGGGGACGGAGCTCGACTACTACCACGGCGTGTTGACCGGTGCCGAGGCGCCGGAGGGCACGGACGTCCTGGCCGTTCCGGCGGGGACGTGGGCGGTCTTCGAGAGCTCGGGCCCGTTCCCGCAGGCTCTGCAGTTCCTGTGGCGGGACGTGTTCACGCAGTGGTTCCCGTCGAACCCGTACCGGAGCAGGCCAGGGCCGGAGATCCTGCGGGTGAGCGTGTCGGGGGACGGGGCGCATGCGGACGCGGAGCTGTGGATCCCCGTGGAGCGCTCCACGCTCTGAGGCCGAGGGGTCCGTTCCCTGAGGGCCCACGCTCTGAGGGCCCCGCTCCGAGCGGGCGCGCCGGGGTCCGGAGCCGTACGCGGCGCCGGACCCCGGCGGCGGCCCTGCCCCCGTGATCAAGAACCGCCGCCCGCGAAGTCGGCGCGACCGGCTCAGGGTATTCATTGCGCTTCGGAGCGTTCACAGCTCGGAAGAGCCGCCTCAAGGGCGATACCGGGGCAGGTTGCGCGGTCGGCGCAGGTGGACGGTCGGGCTCGCATGGTTCCTGTGGGTGACCGGGGGTGTCGCGTTGCCGGGCGACCTGGAGCCGGACCGGGGATGCGCCGCCGCCCGGGCGCCGGTGTCGCCCGAATTGCCCTGCTTCGCCGGTCACGTGCGTGTCGGCCGGAACTATGGGTACTCGCGCTGCCACGGTGAACCGATCTGCTCGGCTTCGGCCGAGGATCAAGAAGGGACCGGCATGGGACACGGCGGGAACGTCATCGAGGAACTCACGGCGGACCACCGAGAGGTGGACGCGCTGTTCGCCCGGATCGAGATGCAGCCGGTCGCGGACAAGCGCCGCCGCGAGCTCGTGGACGAGCTGACGGTGGAACTGGTGCGGCACGCCGTTGCCGAGGAGGAGTACCTGTACCCGGCGGTGCGCCGCCACGTGGACGGGGGTGACGGTCTCGCCGACAAGGAGATCGAGGACCATGCCCGCGTCGAACGGATGCTGAAGGAACTCGAGGGCCTCGACCCCGACCACATCGATTTCAACCACTTGGTCGCGAAGCTGAAGCTCGAGGTCGCCGAGCATGTGCGGGACGAGGAGAACCGGCTCTTCCCGCTCCTGGAAGACGCGTGCACCCCGGAGACGCTGGCCGATCTGGGCGAGAGGATCCGCCGGGCGAAGAAGACCGCGCCGACCCGCCCGCACCCCGCCGCTCCGGACACGCCTCCCGCGAACAAGCTCCTCGCCCCCGGGGCCGGCCTGGTGGACCGGGCCCGTGACCTGATCACCGGCCGTCACCACTGAGACCGGTCCCGGTCCGCACCGCCGTTCCCGTTGCCCCGACCGGCCGCACGAACCGTACGAACCACACGCACCGCGCCGCATGAGCCACATGCGACGCATGAGACACGAACCGCAGGAATCGCACGAAGAGAGGAACCGACACCATGAGCACCAGCGAAACCGGCGAGATCACCGGCACGAAGGACAAGCACTACAACCTGATCTGGTACGTCGAGGCGTGTCTGAGCAACGCGCTGCGGATGGAGACCTACATCAAGGACGCGGAGCGCGACAAGGACACCGAGATCGTCGAGCTGTTCCGCAAGGCGCAGGCCGACAGCCGCAAGGGTGCCGAGCTCGGCAAGGAACTGCTGCGTTCGCGCCTCGGCACCTGAGCCGGTTCGGCCGCGCCCGCCGGCCGGTCGCCCCCGGGCCTCGTCGTTCCCACGGCGGGGCCCGGCCGTGTACCGCAGGAGCTCCCCCTGACGCTCCGGTGCCCGGGACGCCCTTACGGGCCCTACGCGCCAGGACCGGTCCCCGTTTCCGGGGACCGGTCCTGCGGTGTGCGGCGCCGTCCTTGTCAGCGCTGGTAGAGGCCGACGATCGTGCCGCCGGCCAGTTGTGTCCTGTCCACGGCGCGGTGGACGTCGTCGGCGGTGGGGTTGTCGGGGAGTGTCACGGGCTCGGGCAGGGCGTAGAGGCGGAAGAAGTACCGGTGTGCGTCGTCGCCGACCGGTGGTTGCGGTCCGCCCCAGCCTGTTTCCCCGTAGCCGTTGGTCCGGGGCGTGCCGCCAGGGGGTGTCTCCCCGGCCTCCACGGAGCCGTCGGCCGGGTCGATGCCGGTGACGAGCCAGTGGACGAAGGTCCCGGAGGGTGCGTCGGGGTCCTCGCAGAGCAGGAGCAGCTCTGCCGTACCGTCGGGCACGCCGGACCAGGTCAGCGGTGGGGAGATGTTGTCGCCGTCCCGTGCGTAGCGTCGCGGGACGAGCGCGTGGTCGTTGAACGCTGCTGTGTGCAGTTCGATCCCAGCCATGCCTCAGCGGTATCCCCGGGCGGGCACTGTCGCCAGCTCTGGGGCCCATGTGGCGGAGGACCGGGCGCACCGCGGCGCGCGGGCCGGCGGGAATGACGGCCCGGCCGCTGCGGGGCCGGGCTCCCCCTCCGGCGGAGGTCGAGCAGCATGTCGTGCGGTGTGTCAGGACCGTGGGGCCCTCGATGATCCCGCCCAAGTGAGCACTGGGCTCCTCCTCGTCCGACTGCGGACGACGACCGGTCGACAATCGGGCGCGACCGGGCGGCCGACCGGGCTGCAGGTCGGGCTACCGGCCGGGCGACAGGTCGGGCGACGGACCGGTCGCGGTCGGAACGAGCGTCCGCGGCCCGAACCGGTCGTGCCTCAGGCGCGCTTCGGTTCGAGGTGCATCGCGGTGATGCCGCAGTCGAACTGCCGGGCCGCTACGAGGCGCAGCGGCTGGTTCTTGCCGAGGGCGGGGAACACCGGCATTCCGGCCCCGATCGCGGTCGGGTTGACGAGCAGGTGGAGCTCGTCGAGCAACCCTTCGGCGATGAGGCTCGACACGAGCGTGCCGCCTCCGTAGGCGATGATGTCCCCGCCGGGCTGCTCCTTGAGCTTGTCGACGATCGCGGCGAGGTCACCTCCGGCGACGACGGCGTTGTCCCAGGGCGACTCGGTAAGGGTGTTGGAGACGACGACCTTGGGGGTGTTGTTCATCTTGTCGATGGACGCCTGGTCCTCGCCCTCCGGGCCGGCCGCCCAGGTGGGGATGAAGCCTTCGGCGAGCTTGCGGCCGAGGACGACGCAGTCGACCGGTTCGGTGAGCGCGTCCAGGTAGGCGTTGATGTCGTCGGTCCACGGGAAGGTCATCCAGTCCATCTCCCCGTTCGGTCCGGCCATGTAGCCGTCGACGGTGGTCTGGACCTGAAGTTTGAACGTGCGCATGAGGTGTTGCCCTTCAGGATGTCAGCTCTGCGGGTGATCCGACACTGTCGACGGCCGCCGCTGCCGGAACTCATCGGTGGCGCCGCGAGCAGGGCGGATTCATTGACCGAAACCCGATGTCCGTCCCCCCTTCGTTCGCGTTAGCGTTCGATTCGACTCGTGAACTGGGGGAATACATGGCGGACACGCCCATAGTCGATCTGCGGGAACTCGGTCCGGACTTCGTCCGCGATCCTTATCCGGTCTACGCCCGGCTCCGGGCGGAGGCGCCCGTGCACCGGGTGCTCGACCCCGACGGCGAGGAGATCTGGCTCGTTCTCGGCCATGACACCGCTCGTGCCGCCTTCACGGATCCGCGGCTGAGCCGGGACTGGGTCAAGTCGGGGAACGTCGGCCAGATCATCAACACCGATCAGGACCAGCCGGCCCTGGCCCACATGCTGATGTCGGACCCGCCGGACCACACCCGGCTGCGGCGGCTGGTGACGAAGGGCTTCACACCGCGCCGCATCGACGCGCTGGCGCCGCGTATCCAGCAGGTCACGGACGAACTGCTCGACGCCATGCTGGCGGAGCCGTCGCGACGGGCGGATCTGATCGCGTCGTTCGCCTTCCCGCTGCCCATGACCGTCATCTGCGACCTGCTCGGTGTGCCTGAGCTCGACCGGGACGCCTTCCGGCGCTGGTCCAACGAGATGGTGGCGCGCACCAGCCCGGAGGCGGAGGCGCAGGCCTACGAGGAGATGCCCGCCTACCTGTCCGAGTTGATCGCCGCCAAGCGGGCGCGTCCCGGCGAGGACCTGCTCAGCGCGCTGATCCACGCCGCGGACGCCGACGGGGACCGGCTGTCGCCGGAGGAACTCATCGGCATGTCGGTCCTGCTGCTGATCGCCGGGCACGAGACCACGGTCAACCTGATCGGCAACGGCATGCGCGCGCTGTTCTCGCACCCCGATCAACTGGCCGCCCTACGGGCGGACTTCGGACTGCTCGACGGAGCGATCGAGGAGATGCTCCGCTACGACGGTCCGGTGGAGACCTGCACGGACCGCCTTGCGCTGGAGGATGTCGAGATCGGGGGCGTGACCATACCGGCCGGTTCCACCGTGCTGATCACCATGGCGGACGCCGACCGCGATCCCGCGCGTTTCAAGGAACCGGACCGGTTCGACATCCGGCGGGACGCCCGGGGCCACATCGCCTTCGGTCACGGTCTGCACTACTGCCTGGGCGCGCCGCTGGCGCGGCTGGAGGGCCGGATCGCGTTCCGCACACTGCTGGAACGCTGCCCGGACCTCGCCCAGGACGCCGACGAGGCTGACCTGCCGTGGATGCCGGGTCTGCTGATCAGAGGGGTGCGCAGGCTGCCCGTGCGGTGGTGACCGACAGCGGGCGGGCCCCGGTCAGCCGGTGCGGCGGAGACGGGCCAGGGCCAGCCCGCCGAGGACCATGCCGATCAGCCCCACCACCAGGGCCACGACGGCGCCGCCCAGCCCGTTGCCGGTGCCGAGTCCACCGTCGGCGGTGGCCAGGACCACTGCGCCGAGGACGACGCCGACCAGGCCCGCCCCCAGTGCCACGACGGCTCTGCCCCGCCCGTCGCCGGTCGCGGTGCCGGTGCGGCCGGCGGGGCGGGCCACCGCCAGCCCGCCGACGACCACGCCCGCCAGTCCCACCAGGGCGGCCACCACGGCTCCCAGCCGCCCGGCGGTCATGGTGTAGGCGTCGGCGGCGGCCGGGAGCGAGGCGTGGGTGACGACGGTTGCGGCAAGCACGGACCGAACGGACATGAGGTGCTCCTTCTGCTGCTGCGGCTCGATGTCACCCGATCATGTCCGCCGGACCCACCGCCGGTCGTCCGGCGGACGCAGACACTTCGCGCTGCCGCCGGTGCCGCAGGCGCCGCGCAGGTACCGCGTGCGCAGTAGCAGCCGCTGGTCCTCGAGGGGGATCCGCGGGGCCCGTGGCGTCACGGCCCGGATCGGACCACCGCGGCCGGCAGCCTGTCGATCGCCGCGGCGAGGTCGAGGCCCGTGGGGAGCGTGCCGAAGGCCAGACCGCGGTCGCCGGCGAGGCGGGACGCGCAGAAGGCGTCGGCCACGGCCGCCGGTGCGTGCCGGACGAGCAGGGAGCCCTGCAGTACGAGGGCCATGCGCTCGACCAGGCGGCGGGCGCCCAGAGCGGCGTCCTCGGTGAGCACCAGCGCACCGCGCAGTTCCCGCCACGCCGCGTCCAGTCGGGCGTCCGCGCCCGCAGCGGCCTCGATCTCCGCCGCGTACGCCTCCAGGGAGCCGGGCTCACGGGTCAGTGCGCGCAGCACGTCCAGCGCGTTGACGTTGCCGGATCCCTCCCAGATGCCGTTCAGCGGTGCCTCGCGGTAGAGCCGCGGCATGCCGGACGCCTCGTCGTAGCCGTTTCCGCCCAGGCACTCCAGGGCTTCTGCGACCGCCGCGGGCTGCCGCTTGCAGACCCAGTACTTGCCGACCGCGGTCGCCAGTCGCAGGAAGGCGCGCTCCTGGGCGTCGCCCCGCTGCGCGCGGTCGGCCGCTCCGGCGACCCGGAGCGCGAGCGTGGTCGCCGCCTCGGACTCGATGCTCAGATCGGCGACGACGTTGCGCATCAGCGGCTGGTCGATCAGCTTGGCGCCGAACACGGAACGGTGGCGGACATGGTGGGCCGCCTGAGTGAGAGCGGTACGGATGCCGGACGCCGAGCCGAGGACGCAGTCCAGCCGCGTCATCGTCACCATGTCGATGATCGTGCGCACGCCCTGCCCCTCCGCGCCCACGAGCATGCCGACGGTGTCGTCGAACTCGGGCTCGCTGCTGGCGTTGCTGCGGTTGCCCAGCTTGTCCTTGAGCCGCTGGATGCGGAAGGTGTTGCGGCCGCCGTCAGGGAGGACGCGCGGCACCAGGAAGCACGACAGGCCGCCGGGTGCCTGGGCCAGCACCAGGAAGAGGTCGTTCATGGGCGCGCTGGTGAACCACTTGTGGCCCCGCAGCCGCCAGGTGCCGTCGGGCTGCTCGGTGGCGGTGGTGGTGTTGGCGCGGACGTCGGTGCCGCCCTGCTTCTCCGTCATGCCCATACCGGCGAGCAGCCCGCGTTTGCCGGCGGGCGCGCGCATCCCGGGGTCGTACACCCTGCTGGTCAGCAACGGCTCGTACAGCGCGGCGAGTCGGGGCGCCGACCGCAGGGCGGGCACCACGGCATAGGTCATGGACACGGGGCAGCCGTGGCCCTGCTCCGCGGAGCTCCACACCATGAATCCCGCCGCGCGGGCGACGTGGGCGCCGGGCCGGTCGTCGGCCCAGGGGGCGCCGCCGAGTCCCTCGCTGATCGCGACGTCCATGAGCGCGTGGTAGGAGGGGTGGAAGTCCACCTCGTCGATCCGGTTCCCGTACCGGTCGTGGGTGCGCAGTACGGGTTCGCAGCGGTTGGCCTCCTCGGCCCAGCGCAGGACCTGTTCCGAGCCGGCGAGCCTGCCGATGCGGTGCAGGTCCTCGGTGTACCAGCCGGCGCCTTCGCGCCGCAGACCCTCGAGCAGTACGGCGTCGTCCGCGACGTCGTGTCCGACGAGCGGCGGCGGCTGGTTGGTCACGAGGTGCGTGTCGGCGGTGGGCCGGCTGCGCGGGTGCGGGCCGGTGGGTGCCGCGCCGGTCGCCCCGGAGTCCGGAGTCGTCCCGTGGGCTGCTGAGGGGGTCGTCGTCATCGTGGTCCTCGGGGAGTCGTAGGGGTGGTCAGCCGGCGGTCCGGGCGCCGGCGCAGCGCAGGGACATCGCCACCAGTTCGGCGACCAGGTGCTCGGCGGCGTCGCCGGCGGCGGGACCGGCCAGCGGGTCGACCAGCACCTCACCGATCGCGCCGGTCAGGGCCGCGGCGGTGACGTCGGGGTCCTGGGGCGGCAGTTGTCCGCCGGCGATGCCCTCGCGGATCACCTCGGCGAACACGTCGCGGTAGCGACGGCGGAACTCCAGACGTTCACGGGCCACGGCCTGTTCCGCGGGGGCGGCGAGGAGGGCGTGGGCGAGGCCGCGTCGCTCCATGGCGCGGTGGGCGAAGACGCGCACGCCGTGGGCGAGCCGTTCCACGGGGTCTCCGCCGGCGTCCCTGAGGACTTCCCCGAGCACCTCGACCTCGCGCCCGGAGGCGCGCCGGAAGACCTCGACGGCCAGCGCGCTCTTGGAGGGGAAGTGCTGGTAGACGGACCCGACGGACATGCCGGCCGCGGCGGCGACCGCGGTGACGGACGCGTTGGCCCAGCCGGATTCGGCGACGACGGAGGTCGCCCGCTCCACGAGGTGTTCCCTGGCGGCGTCCAGTCGGCTCTGCACGGCGGGTGTCTTGCGGTAGGCCATACAACAAGTGAACCACTGTTCAGACCTTCGGACCAGCCCCGGACAGCGCTCTCCTCGAAGGCCACGGCGGGCAGGCCGGAGCCACGGAACGGAACGGAGGGGGCGAGGTACGTCGGAGCCGGCCGGTCAGCGCGAGGCGGGACCGTTCCGGTGGAGGAGTGGCGCCGGACGCCTCACGCGGAGGCGGACATCTCGGCCGGTGACGCCGGCCCGGTGCCCGCGGCGGACGTTTCCTCGTGTGAACTCCGGTCACCGAGCAGGTGCTTCCTGCCCCAGGCACCGAGGGGGCCGAGCGCCTCGTTGAGGGAGACGCCCAGCGGCGTGAGCGCGTAGGAGACGCGGCGGACCGCTCCCTCACAGTCCTCTTCCCGGACGATGATGCCGTCGGACTCCAACTCCCGCAGATGGGAGGTGAGAACCTTCTCGCTGACGCCGGGGATGCCGCGCCGGAGCTCACCGAACCGGCAGGGACCGGACTCGAGCGCCCACAGGACGAGGACCTTCCACTTGCCGCCGACCACGTCGATCGCCGCGTCGATGCCGCACACATACGCGTCACGCCTGGTCATGCACTCACCTTAAGGTAACCACCCACAAAATAGTGCGTACTTGATCAAGGTCGGTGGCCGTACGAGCCTGATGCGCATGGACAACCACACCTCTTCCCAACACACCTCTTCCGAACACACCTCTTCCAAGGCCCCCGTCACCCTCCTCGGCCTCGGTGACATGGGCACCGCTCTCGCCCGCGCCTGGCTCACCGCGGGGCACCCGCTGACCGTCTGGAACCGCACGCCGGCCAAGGCCGGACCTCTGGCGGCAGAGGGCGCCCGGGTGGCGGCGTCGCCGGCCGAGGCGCTGGCCTCCGCCACCGGTCCCGTCGTGCTCTGCCTCCTGGACGACGACTCCGTGGGCGAGACGCTGGACGGCATCGACCTGACCGGCAAGGACCTGGTCGACCTGACGACCAACACACCCGCCCGGTCCCGGCTGCGGGCCGCCTGGGCCGAGGAGCGAGGGGCCCGGTTCCTGGACGGCGGGATCATGGCCGTTCCCCCGATGATCGGCCGGCCGGAGACCGGCGGCTATGTGTTCTACAGCGGCGACCGCGCGCTGTTCGAACGCCATCGGGAGGTGCTGGAGGCACCCACCGGCGCGAAGTTCGTCGGCGAGGACGCCGGTCACGCGGCGCTGCACGACATCGCCCTGCTGAGCGCGATGACCGGCATGTTCGCGGGCATCACCCACGCCTTCGCCCTGGTGCGTCCCGAGAAGGACCTCGACCTCGCCGGTTTCGCCGCCCTGCTCGCGCAGTGGCTCGGCGCCATGACCGGTATGACCCACGAGATGGCCGCCCAGCTGGAGAGCGGCGACTACACGGAGGGGGTCACCTCCAACCTCGCCATGATGTCGGCGGGCAACGACGCGCTGCTGGCCACGGCCGAGGGCCAGTCGGTCGATCCCCGGCTCCTGACGCCCTTCATGGAGCTGATGCGCCGACGGGTGACGCAGGGCCACGGTGAAGAGGGCCTGGCGGGCACGGTCGGCCTTCTCAGGGGCGAGTGAGGCCGGCCGTCCACCGAGGGCCGACGGCCGGCGTGACGTCGCGCCGGCGGCCCTCACCCGTGGCGGGGGCACCCCGGCACGACCGGATCACCGGAGGGGGATGTCGTGGCCCGGGCCGCGCTCGTCCTCGGAACGCGGCCCGAAGTAGCGGCGGTCGGATTCCTGGATGGCCACGTCGTTGATGCTCGCTTCGCGGCGGCTCATGAGGCCGTGCTCGTCGAACTCCCACAGCTCGTTGCCGTAGCTGCGGAACCACAGGCCCTCGGCGTCGTGCCACTCGTACTGGAAGCGGACGGCTATGCGGTTCCCGTCGAAGGCCCACAGGCTCTTGCGCAGTACGTAGTCCAGCTCGCGCTCCCACTTGGCCGTGAGGAAGTCGGCGATCTGCTCACGGCCGGTCAGGAACACGTCCCGGTTCCGCCAGACGGAGTCCTCGGTGTAGGCGAGGGCCACCTTGTGCGGGTCGCGGGTGTTCCAGGCGTCCTCCGCGGCCTGGACCTTGGCCAGGGCGCTGTCGAGGTCGAACGGCGGGAAGGGCGGGCGCAGTTGGGTCATGAAAGGTGATCCTGCCACGCGCGCGACACCGGGGGTCCGGCCGGCAGCGGCTCCCGGTCAGTCCTCCAGGGTGTCGACCCCTTGGTCCTTCTCGGTGTCCATCGGGTCCACGTCCGCGCCGATCTGGCCCTTCACCCGCTTGCCGAGGACCGCGGCCGCGGCGATCGCGCTGGCCGCGAACGCGGCCGCGAGGATCCACGGGCCGTCGAAGCGGTGGCGGGTCACGTGGTCGAGGGAGTAGCGCCCGGGGCCCATGACGCCGATGGCGGCCGCGGTGAAGCCGAGGAACGCCGGGTACTCGAAGCCGCCGGACTGGGCGAAGAAGCCGGCCGGCGCGTGGACGGAGACGGCGCCCGCCATGTTGCCGGTCACCGCCGCGCCTGCCGCGGGCGTGGCGAGGCCGAGGGCGAGCAGCAGACCGCCGCCCGCCTCCGCGATGCCCGCGGCCATCGCGCTCTGCCTGGGCGGGTGGAAGCCCATGGACTCCATGCCCTTGGCGGTGCCTTCCAGGCCGCCGCCGCCGAACCAGCCGAAGAGCTTCTGGCTGCCGTGGGCGGCGAGGACGGCGCCGGTCCCGACGCGCAGGACGAGCAGGCCGAGGTCACGTCGGTTGAGGGTGGTCATCGGTACTCCCGGGGGCGGTGAGGATGGGCGACGTCATCCACTCTCGGCCCGCCGGGAGCCGGGGCCGTTGCGTTGCTGGACCGTACGGGTGAGGCGGGGCCCGGCGTGCCGTCAGCTCGCCGGCCGCCCCGCGGCCGCCCACAGGTGGTGCAGGGCGTACGAGCTCCACGGCCGCCAGCGCCCGGTGTCCGCGCCGTCGGGCACCGCAGGGTCGCCGGGCACCAGGACGTCGGGGTCGCCCAGGGCGCGCATACGGATCAGGGCGGCCGTCCGGGCGTCGATGCCGGGAAGTCGCAGCAGCCGGTGCTCCGTCTCCTCGCGGTCCGCACCCGGGTCGAGCACGACGTCTCCCGTGGCGAGCGCGTCCGCCAGAGCGCGCAGCGCGGGGTGGCCGGCGCCGGTCAGGTCACGGGCGCGGGGGAACAGGTGGGTGAGGGCACCGCTCGGCACGGGCAGCCGCTCGCCGTGCGCGGCGACGAGTGCGCTCGCGGCGGACGTTCCGACCACCGTGCGGATCGCCGCTTCGTGGGGGTCCGCGGCGCCGGCGACGCGCAGGCCGGGGCGGGCCGCGACGTGGGGGGCGAGGGACGGGTCGTCGCCGAGGCGCTCCGCGACGGCGCAGGGGTCGGCGTCGAGGTCGAGGAGGCGGCGCATCCGCTGGGTGGCGGTGGTCAGGTCGCGCAGGTCCGTCAGATGCAGCCGGCAGTCCAGCCAGCGGCCGGTGCCGGGGCGTTCGCGGACCTCGGCGACCCCGGCGCCGCCGGGCAGGCGCAGGGTGCGGCGGTAGGTGCGGTCGCCGGTTGCTCCGGTGACCTCCTCGATGCCGGTGACGGCATGGGCGGCCAGGTGGTCGAACATCCGGTCGGCCGCGTACGGGCCCCGGTGCGCGAGCCGCAGCGGGATCCCGGCGGCGCCCTTGTCCGGGGCGGCGCGGCCGGGCCTGCGGGCGCGGAGTTCGGTGGGCGTGGCGGCGTAGATCTCCCTGATGGTGTCGTTGAACTGGCGGATGCTCGCGAAGCCGGCCGCGAAGGCGATCTCGGCGGCCTGCAGGGTCGTGGTCTGGAGGAGTACGCGTGCCGTGTGGCCGCGCTGGGCACGGGCCAGCGCGATGGGGCCGGCGCCGAGTTCGGCGTTGAGCTGGCGCTGTACCTGGCGGGCGCTGTAGCCGAGCCGGTCGGCGAGGCCCGCGACGCCTTCCCGGTCGACGATTCCGTCGCCGATCAGCCGGACGGCCCGGCCGACGACGTCGGCGCGGACGTTCCATTCGGCGGAGCCGGGGACGGCGTCGGGGCGGCAGCGGCGGCAGGCGCGGAAGCCGGCGCTCTGTGCGGCCGCGGCGGTGGGGTGGAAGGTCACGTTCTCGCGTTTGGGGGTGACGGCGGGGCAGCTGGGCCGGCAGTAGATACCGGTCGTGGAGACGGCGAAGAAGAACACTCCGTCGAAGCGTGCGTCCCGGCTGCTCACCGCCTGGTACCGGCTGTCCTCTGCCCTGCGTGCCTCGGTCGTCATACGGCCAGTATGGGCGGCCCCCCGACGCCGGACCGGCGGGAATCGGACATGACGCTGATGTGGACCGGGCCGCCGTCGGGGTCGGCCTCGGCCGTCCAGCGGGCGCGCAGATGGACGGGCCGGCCGGGCAGGGCGGTGCGCGGCAGACGCTGCCGGTCCAGCACGCGGCCGTCCTGGTGGACGACGAGGACGGGCGCGGTGAGGCGTTCCGCGGTGCGCAGGACGAAGCGCTCTCCGAGGGGCGGCGGGCCGCCGGGGCGCACGCGGTTCGGTGCGGCCCACAGCAGCGGCGGGTCGACCCGGAGCGGTGCTCCTCCGTCCGGCCAGGGGTCCGTGCCGGCCAGGTGGGCGAGGACCGGGCCGGTGACGCCGCGGCCCTCGGCGGCGGCGCTCACCGCCGGCTCGACGCCGTGCAGCAGGTTGCCGACGGCGAACACGCCGGGCACGGCGGTGCGGAAGGCGGTGTCGACGGCCGGTCCGCGGGTGCCGGGGTCGAGGGCGATGCCGCCGCGCCGGGCGAGTTCGTGCTCGGGCATCCAGTCGCCGGTGAAGACGACGGTGTCGCAGTCGAGGAGTGCGCAGCGGCCGTCGTCGCCCCGTACGCGGACGCCCGTCAGCCTGCCGTGGCCGGTCAGCTCCACGACGGTCGACCCGGTGAGGAGCGGGAACCGGTGGCGCGGTGACCGGAGGGGGCCGCGTGTCCCTTCGGTGACCAGGGCGACGACATGGGCCCCGGCAGTCCGCAGGGTGTCGACGGCGGCACGGGCGACCGCGTCGGCGCCGGCGGTGAAGACGACGACGGCACGGCTGCCGACCGGTTGGCCGTGGACGTGGACGGCCTGCTGGAGTTCGCCGGTGGTGAGGACGCCGGCCGGCCGGGTGCCGGGGACCAGCCGGGCGCTGCGCGGCCGTTCGCGGGCGCCGGTCGCCAGGACGACGGCGGACGCGGACAGGCGCTCGAGGCCGTGCGGGCCGGTCACATCGAGGGTGCGGGGGCCCGCCCAGCCGGTCGCGGTGACGCCCGTGCGCAGTGCGGCTCCGGCGGCGAGGGCCGCGTCGGCGAGGCGCCCGGCGTAGCGGGGGCCGGTGGTCGGGCGGTGGCGGGGTCCGAAGCCTTGGTGGTGGCTGTGGCGTGGGATGCCGCCGGGTTCCTGTTCGCGTTCGAGCACTTCGACGCGGCCGGCGCCCGCCGCGGCCAGGTGGGCGGCGGCGGCGAGGCCGGCGGGTCCGGCGCCGACGACGAGGACGTCAACGGCCCGCGCGGTGCGGCTCATCGGCGGCCGTCCTCGAAGAGGGCGCGAACGGAGGGTCCGCAGTAGAAGCCCTGGCAGCGGCCGCCGCGGGCCCGGGTACGGCGCCGCAGCCCGTCGAGCGATCCGGGCGGGACGGTGCTGGTGAGGGCGTCGCGGATCTCGCCGTGGGTGACGCGTTCGCAGTGGCAGACGATCGATCCGTACGCGGGGTCGGCGGCGATGAGGTCGGCCCGCTGGTAAGGCCGCGGCCGTGCCTCGCCGATGTTCGGCATGTGCACCGGTTCGAGGTCGCGGGCGGGTCCGAGGTGGAGTCCCGCGTCGCCGAGGAGTCCGGTGACGTAGCCGGCGATCGCCATGGAGGCGGTCAGTCCTGTGGAGCGGATGCCTCCGACGGTGACGTACCGCAGGCGGGGGTGCGCCCGGATGCGGTAGTCGTCCTGCCCGGTCGCGGCGCGCAGTCCGGCGTAGACGGCGGTGACCTCCTCGTCGATCAGCGCGGGCAGGATCCGTGCGCCCATGGCCCGCAGGGTTTCGAGGCCTTCGGCGCTCGACCCGGTGGCCCGTTTGTCGTCGAGGTCCTCTGCGGTCGGGCCGAGGATCACGTTCCCGTACACGGTCGGTGCGACGAGGACGCCCTTGCCGAGCGCCGTCGGCACGGGGAGCAGGATGTGCCCGACCAGGGGGCGGGCGAGCTTGTCGTAGACGATGAGCTGGCCGCGCCGGGGGGTGACGGTGAAGTCCTGGCGGCCGAGGAGGCGGTCGAGCTCGTCGGCGTGCAGTCCCGCCGCGTTGACGAGGTAGCGGGTGCGCAACAGGCCGCGGGAGGTGGCCAGTTCGTGGTGCCTTCCGCCGGTGACGGACTGCACCCGGCAGTTCAGGTGCAGGTCGACGCCGGCGCGGACGGCCTGGGTGGCGTAGGCGAGCGTCGTCGTCCAGGGGCAGATGATCCACTCGTCGGGGACCTCCAGGGCGCCGAGCGCCCCCGGGCCCAGGTGCGGTTCCCTGCGGGCGAGTTCGGCGGCGTCCAGCAGGCGGGTGGCGTGGTAGCCGTTGCGGACGGCCTTGGCGGCGAGTGCGGGCAGGGTCGCGAGCTGTTCCGGGTCCCAGGCGACGAGGAGCGCGCCGACGGGTTCCAGGGGGATGCCGCTCTGTTCGGCGTAGGCGGCGAGGCGGCGCCGGCCCTCGCGTACCAGCCGGGACTCCAGGGTGCCGGGCACCGCGTCGAAGCCGGTGTGCAGGATGGCCGTGTTGGCCTTGGACGTGCCGTTGCCGACGTCGTCGCCCGCGTCGACGAGGGCGATGCGCAGCCGGTGGCGGGCCAGTTCGCGGGCGATGGCGGTGCCGACGACTCCGGCGCCGACGACGATCACGTCGTGCAGAAGTTCGGGCAGTTCGCCGCTGGTGGTGACGGTCATCGTGTGCCGTGGTCCCCGGCGGCCGACGGAGAGCGCTCGAGGAGGGCCTCGACCTCCGCGCGGAAGAGGCCGAGCCGTTCGGCCGCCCGGTCGGCGCTGATGCGGGGCTCGTAGACGGCGGACGGTTTCCGGTCGGGGACCACCTGCTCCGGTGCCAGGCCGGGGTCGATGCCGAGCCGGGCGACGGCGGCGGCGCCCAGCGCGGTCGCGTCGGGCAGTGCGGAGACCTCCACGGGCATTTGGAGCAGGTCGGCCTGGGTCTGCATCAGGAGCGCGGACCGGGTGAGGCCGCCGTCGACGCGCAGCGCCGTCAGCGGGGAGCCGAGGTCTTCCGCGACGGCTTCGGTGAGGGAGACGACCTGTGCGGCGATGCCCTCGCACAGGGCGCGCACGAGGTGGCCTGGGCCGGTGTCCAGTCCGAGGCCGGTGACGGAGCCCCTGACGTCGCCGCGCCACCAGGGCGCCGCGAGTCCGGCGAGCGCCGGTACGAAGGTGACGCCGCCGCTGTCGGGGACGGTCGAGCCGACGGTGTCGAGGTCCGCGGCGCCGGTGACGATCCCCAGGTCGCTGAGCCAGGTGACGGCGGAGGCCGCGGTGTAGACCTGGCCGTCCAGGCAGTAGCTCGCCCTTCCGCCGAGCCGCCAGGCGACGCAGCCGACGAGCCCGGTGGTGGAGCGGTGCGGCCGGTGACCGGTGTGGGCGAGCAGGAAGGCGCCCGTGCCGTAGGTGCACTTGGCGGTGCCCGGTCCGGTGACGCGCTGGGCGAGGAGGGCCGCCTGCTGGTCCACGATCAGTCCGGTGAGCGGTGTCCCGGGGCCGAAGGCGGTGGTGACGCCGACGGGGCCGGCGGCGTCCACGACGTCCGGCAGCCGTTCGCCGGACAGGCCGAACAGGTCGAGTGCCCGGGGCGACCAGGCGACCTGGTCGAGGTCGAGGAGCTGGGTGCGGCCGGCGGTGGCCGCGTCGGTGACGAACGCACCGGTGAGCCGGTGCACGAGCCAGGAGTCGCTGGTGGTGACGACACCTTCACGGGTGAGCTCGCGGCGGATCCACGCCATCTTGGGCGCGGCGAAGTACGGGTCCAGGGGTAATCCGGTGAGCTGCGTCAACTCTTCGGCGTGAACGCCCAGTTCGACGCACAGCGGCTCGGCGCGCCGGTCCTGCCAGACGATCGCGTCGGTGAGCGGCTCGCCGGTCGCCGGGTCCCAGGCGAGGACGGTCTCGCCCTGGTTGGCCAGGCCGACCGCCTCCACGGGTTCACCGGCCCGGGCGAGGGCCCCGCGCCCCGCGGCGAGGACGGAGTCGAGCAGTTCGGCGGGGTCCACCTCGACGCGTCCGCCGGGGCCGTAACGGGGGGACACGGGGGCGAAGCCCGTTCCGATCACACCGCGTTCGGGACAGACGACGAGCGCCTTGGTGCCGGAGGTGCCCTGGTCGACGGCAAGCACCGGGCCTGTCATCGGCCACCCCGCTCTCCGGTAGAAGAAACCTTGATCGCAGACGAAAGCGTGGGGCAGGCCGCCGCCGCCGTCAAGGGGCGGTGGAGGACGCCCCATCGGGCGTCGGCTCGGTCAACTGGTTGCCGCACGGCCCGGCTTGAGTAAGATCGGCCCGCAACACGGAAGCGATGCGGTGGACGGAGCGGTTCCCCGTACGTGCCCGAACACCGTCGATGCCCGGCCGACCACCGCCGTCGACGCTCGCCTCAGCCCCCACTGCCACAAGAGGCCCGATGACGACCAGTTCTCCTCCCTGGCTCCACCCTGCGACGGAACACGGAGCGGACCGCGCGACGGGCCGGCGGACCGGTCGGCGCGGCAACGGATTCAACGGGGCGGTGGCCGTGTCGGGCGGCAGCTCCCGGGCGTGCCCGGTAGGGGCGGCGTCCTGATGGCCCCTGACACCTTCCGCCCGGTCTACCACCCCGCCGGCGAGGACACGGAACTGCGCAGCGCCCTGCAGGACTTACGCACGGGCCGCTGGTTATCGATGCGGAATCTTCTCGAGGCGACGGCCGACTGGGCCCTGTGGACCCAGCGCACCCAGGTCCTGGCGGCGGTCGCCGCCGGCTCGGACACGGTGCAGACATGGCGCGCGGAGGAACCCGACAGCGCGGCCGCGACGGTGATGCACTGCCGGGTCGCGGTCGAACGCGCGTTACGGGCGCACCGCGACGCGCACCGGCACACCCAGGATCTGTGGCACGAGGCCTGGGAGGCGTGCCGGGCGGCGGCGCACCGGTCGCCGGAGGACCCGGTGCCGTGGGTGTGTCTGCTCGCGCTCGCCCGGCTCGACGAGGGGCAGCGGCTCGACGAGCACCGGATGGCGCCGCCGGGGCCGATGCTCTTCCCCGGCCCGTGGGGTCTGCTGGCCCAGGCGGACAAGCGCGATCCGCACAACCGCGAGGCGTACCACCGGATGCTGCAGTTCGTGTACGCCCGGCGGACCGGCGCCCATCTCTCCGAGGCGGTCAACTTCGTCCAGTGGGCGTCCTCGTCCGCGCCCCTGGGATCGCCGCTCAAGGTGCTGCCGCTGTATGTGCGGGTGGAGCGCTACCGCCGGGAGAACGGCCAGGAGAAGGCGCTGGACCTGCACTGGGTGACGGACGACGCCGCCCGCGACGGCCGTCTGGCCCTGCACGACTGGTTCGACGTCGCGCACACGACGACGCGCACGCTGCTCGATCTCAGCCACCTGGCCCACGCACTGTGGGGGGCGCTCCAATTCGCGGACGCAGCCCGGGTGTTCGAGGCGCTCGGCCCGTTCTACACGACGCTTCCGTGGGCGTACCGGACGCCCGATCCCGGTGACCCGGCCCTCGCGGAGGAGGTGTTCCTGCGCGCACGGGCCCGCTGCCTCGCGGCGGCGCGTGATGCCGGCCCCGGGCCCGGCCCGGCTGCGGGCCCGTACGGCTGACTCCGTCCCACGCCCGACCGGGCCACGTCCCCACGCCGTACTCCCCCTGGCGCGTACTCCCCCGTCGCGCTGCTTCGCCGCCGGGCGCAGCACTCCTTCTGCCCTGACCGCTCGGACCTGTCCCTGCCCGCTCTCCGTCCCCTGCCCGCCCGAATCTCTGCCCTGCCCGCTCGATTCCGTCCCCTGCCCGCCCGAATCCCTGCCCTGCCCGCCCGACCTGTTACCTGTCCGCCCGACGTGTGCCCTGTCCGCTCAGTGCGTCGCCTTTCCCCGGAGGTACCTCGATGTCCATATCCCCGCCGAAGTGGTCGGATTCCGGCCGGACCCCTCCCAAGGACGAGGAGGAACGGCTGAGGGAGCTCGGCTATCAGCCCGTCCTGGCCCGCCGGATGGGCGGCTTCGGCAACTTCGCCATCAGCTTCTCCGTGATCTCGATCCTGTCCGGCTGTATGACGCTGTACGGATTCGGGCTGGGCACCGGCGGTCCCGCGGTGATGATGTGGGGCTGGCTGGGCGTCGGTCTCTTCGTCCTCTGCGTCGGCATGGCCCTGGCGGAGGTCACCAGCGCCTACCCGACCTCGGGCGCGCTGTACTACATGGCCGACCGGCTCGGCGGCCGCAAGTGGGGCTGGTACACGGGCTGGCTCAACCTCCTCGGTCTGCTGGGCGCCATCGCCGGCATCGACTACGGCTGCGCCCTGTTCACCGGCGCCTTTCTGAACCTCCAGTGGGGCATCGAACCCACCCCCGGCTCCACGATGATCATCTTCATCTGCATCCTGCTGCTGCACGCCACCCTCAACCTCTTCGGCGTACGGCTCGTCAGCCTGCTCAACTCGGTCAGCGTGTGGTGGCACCTCGGCGGCGTGGCCCTGATCGTGGGCGCGCTCGCGATCGTGCCGTCCGACCACCAGTCCCCCGAGTTCGTCTTCGGCGAGTTCGTCAACGGCACCGGCTGGGACAACCCCCTCTACGTGGCCGCCATCGGTCTGCTGCTCGCCCAGTACACCTTCAGCGGGTACGACGCCTCCGCCCACCTCTCAGAGGAGACCTCCAACGCCTCCGTCGCCGCCGCCAAGGGCATCGTGCGCTCCATCTGGGTCTCCTGGATCGCCGGGTTCGCGCTGCTGGCGGGCCTGACGTTCGCGATCCAGGACTACGCGGGCACCCAGGACACCGCGACCGGCGTGCCGCCGGCGCAGATCTTCATCGACGCCCTCGGCACGGGTGCCGCCACGGCGCTGCTGCTCGTGGTGATCGTCGCCCAGCTCTTCTGCGGCAACGCGGAAGTGGCCGCGGCCAGCCGGATGGTGTTCGCCTTCAGCCGGGACAACGCCCTGCCCGGTTCCGCCCTGTGGCGCAAGGTGAGCAGCCGGACGCAGACGCCCGTCCCGGCGGTGTGGCTGTCGGTCACCTTCGCGTGTCTGCTGGCCGTCCCGTCGCTGTACTCCGCGACGGCGTACGGAGCGGTCACCGCGATCAACGTCATCGGCATCACGCCCGCGTACGCCATCCCCATCTATCTGCGGCTGCGCGCCGGGAACCGCTTCCAGCCGGGTCCGTGGTCGCTGGGCCGCTGGAGCAGGCCGATCGGCTGGACCGCCGTGGTGTGGGTGGCGTGCGTGACCGTGCTGTTCTGCCTGCCGCAGTCGAACCCGGTGACCGTCGACTCCATGAACTACGCCTCCATCGCGCTGGCGGCGGTGCTGATCCTGGCCACGGTGTGGTGGTTCGTCGCCCGCCACTCGTACGGCACGCCGGCCGCGTACGGAACCGCCCGCGAGCAGGCGGAGATCGCGGAGAACATCGTCTGACGCTCCCCATGTCCCGCACGAGGGCCCGGCCGTGACGGCCGGGCCCTCCTGCTGTCCGGGGGCGGTGACCGGGTGAGAGGTGGGGGTCGTTCGGGCGGTCACCGCAGCGGGACGGTGACCTCGCCCGTGCCGCGCGCAGAGCCATGGCCGACGGCCTTACCCGGAACGGCCGGTCGGTGCCGCCGGCGGTCAGCGCAGGCCGCCGGGCTCGCGTCGACGCAAGACCAATCGTGTCCGAAGCATTGACGGCACGCCGACTCGGCTCTACGTTCGGCGCGTTGCACTTCGTACGTCATATATGAGACGCGATACGCGAGATCTGAGAGTGCTGATGACCTTCGCTCCCACCCCGATCCCCTCCCGCACCCAGTACGTGCTGGAGGCGATCAAGCACGGCATCCTCACCGGCGGCCTCAGCCCGGGCCAGTCCCTGGTCGAGACCGAACTGGCCGCGCAATTCGGTGTGTCGAAGACCCCGGTGCGAGAGGCCCTCAAGACCCTCGCCGGCACCGGGCTCGTGGTGATGAGCCAGTACAAGGGCGCCACCGTCCGCATGGTCGACGCCGACATGGCGCGCGAGGTGTACGACGTGCGGCTGCTGCTGGAGCCGGAGGCGCTGCGGCGCTCCATCACCCGCAACGCCTCGCTCGAGGACGCGCGCACGGCACTCGTCAGGGCCGACGAGGCGGCCGACCAGGCCGAACGGTCGCTGGCCAACCGGGAGTTCCACCGGGCCCTGTACCTGCCCTGCGGCAATCCGCTGCTGGCCAGGATGCTCGACGACGTCCGCGACCAGGCGGCCCTGGTCTCCACCGTGGCGTGGGCCGCCGACCCGTCCTGGCAGCGGGAGGCCGACGAGCACCGCACGATCCTCGAGCTCGCCCTCGCGGGGGACGCCGACGCCGCGGCCCGCGCGCTGCACGAACACATCGACTCCTTCGTACAGCGGGCGTTCCCCGAGCAGACCGAGGAGGACCAGGCATGAGCACCGATCCCGGCTTCGGCTCCCTGCGCGAGACACTCGCCGACGTGGTGGCCATCCCGGTCACACCCTTCACCGCCGACGACGCGATCGACACCGCCGCACACCGGGCGCTGCTGCGCCGCCTGCTCGACGGCGGGGTGCGCACCCTCACTCCCAACGGCAACACCGGCGAGTACTACGCGCTCGACCCCGACGAGCGGCGCGCGGTCACGGAGCTGACCCTCGAGGAGTCCGCCGGCCGGGCCGCCGTCCTCGTCGGCGTCGGGCTGGACGTGCCGACCGCGGTGGCCTCCGCGCGGCACGCGCGGGACGCGGGCGCACAGATGGTGATGGTCCATCAGCCGGTGCACCCCTATGTGTCGCAGGACGGCTGGCTCGACTACCACCGCGCCATCGCCGAGGCCGTGCCCGAGCTCGGCGTGGTCCCCTATGTGCGCAGTCCGCATCTGCGCGGCGAGCGGATGGCCCGGCTCGGGGAGCTGTGCCCCAATGTCGTCGGGGTGAAGTACGCGGTGCCGGACGCCGCGCAGTTCGCGGCGTTCGCACGCGACGCCGGCCTCGAGCGGTTCGTGTGGGTCGCCGGGCTCGCGGAGCTGTACGCGCCCGCCTACTTCTCCGCCGGCGCCACCGGCTTCACCTCCGGGCTGGTCAACATCTCGCCCTCGATCTCGCTGGAGATGCTCGCCGCGCTGCGCGCCGGGGATCACGCGGCGGCGATGAAGGTGTGGGAGCGGATCCGGCCGCTCGAGGACCTGCGTGCCGCCCACCGGTCGGCGGACAATGTCACGGTCGTCAAGGAGGCCCTCGCCGCGCTCGGCCTGTGCCGCCGTGACGTGCGGCCGCCCAGCAGTCCGCTCCCGCAGAAGCGGCGTGCCGAGGTCGCCGCGCTCGTGGCCGGGTGGGGCATATGAGCCTGCGGCCGGAGCAGTTGCGCAGCCACCAGTGGTACGGGACCGACGGGCTGCGCTCGTTCTCCCACCGGGCCCGTACCCGCCAGCTCGGGTATCTGCCGGAGGAGCATCTCGGCAAGCCCGTGATCGCGGTCCTCAACACCTGGTCGGACATCAACCCGTGCCATGTGCATCTGCGGGAGCGCGCCCAGGCCGTCAAGCGCGGGGTGTGGCAGGCGGGCGGGTTCCCGCTGGAGTTCCCGGTCTCCACCTTGTCGGAGACGTTCCAGAAGCCGACGCCCATGCTCTACCGCAACATGCTGGCGATGGAGACGGAGGAGCTGCTGCGCTCCTACCCGGTGGACGGCGCGGTGCTGATGGGCGGCTGCGACAAGTCCACGCCGGCGTTGCTGATGGGTGCCGCGAGCGCGGACCTGCCGACGGTGTTCGTGCCCGCCGGGCCGATGCTGCCGGGCCACTGGCGCAACGAAGTGCTCGGTTCCGGCACGGACATGTGGAAGTACTGGGACGACAAGCGGGCGGGGCTCATCGGCGACTGTGAGATGAGCGAGCTGGAGAGCGGTCTCGCCCGCTCCCCCGGCACCTGTATGACGATGGGGACCGCCGCCACCCTGATGGCCGCGGCGGAGGCGCTCGGGGTGACGGTGCCCGGCGCCTCGTCCGTCCCCGCGGTCGACTCCGGGCACGACCGGATGGCCGCGGCGTCCGGGATGCGGATCGTGGAGCTGGTGCGCCAGGACCTGAGGCTGTCGCGGATCCTGACGCGGGAGGCGTTCGAGGACGCGGTGACGACGGTCCTCGGCCTCGGCGGCTCCACCAACGCCGTCATCCATCTGATCGCCATGGCCGGGCGCGCCGGGGTGACACTGCGCCTGGAGGACTTCGACCGGATCGCCCGTACGGTGCCGGTGCTGGCCAACGTCCGTCCGGGCGGCGGGCCTTACCTGATGGAGGACTTCCACTTCGCGGGCGGGCTGCCCGGTTTCCTGTCCCGCATCCGTGACCTGCTCCACCTGGACCGGCCCACGGTCGCCCACGCCACCCTGCGCCAGCAGCTCGACGGCGTCCAGGTGCACAACGACGATGTGATCCGCACACGTGACAACCCCGTCGCACAGGAGGGTGGCGTCGCGGTGCTGCGGGGGAACCTCTGCCCCGACGGGGCGGTCATCAAGCACATCGCCGCCGATCCGAGTCTGCTGAAGCACACCGGGCCGGCCGTGGTGTTCCCGGACTACCGGACGATGCAGCGCACGATCAACGATCCCTCGCTCGGCATCACCGCCGGCCATGTGCTGGTCCTCCAGAACGCCGGTCCCAAGGGCGGTCCCGGCATGCCGGAGTACGGGATGCTGCCGATCCCGGACCATCTGCTGAAGCAGGGTGTGCGGGACATGGTCCGGATCTCCGACGCCCGGATGAGCGGCACCAGTTACGGGACGTGCGTCCTGCACATCGCGCCCGAGTCCTACGTCGGAGGACCGCTGGCCCTGGTCCGCACCGGGGACCTGATCACCCTGGACGTCGAGGCGCGTTCCCTCCGTCTGGAGGTCACCGACGCCGAGCTGGAGCGCCGGCGGTCGGAGTGGACACCGCCCCCGGCGCGCTACGAGCGCGGCTACGGAGCTCTGTACAGCGAGCAGGTCACCCAGGCCGACACGGGATGCGACTTCGCCTTCCTGGCCAGGCCGGGCGAAGTGCCGGATCCGTACGCGGGCTGAGCCCGCGCCGCCCCTCTTCGCCCGCCCCGTTCTTCTTGTCTTCGCCCAGACCCTTTCTCCTTCGCCCGACATCCGCATGGCGCGTGAGAAAGCGCTTACCCCAGATCGGAGATGCAGTCATGGCCCAAGCTGTGGCGCAGAAATCGCCAGGGCCACCGGCCCGGCGGCCCGGAGCCCGCGGCCGCCGCACGGGAGCGGCGCCCCGCCGGCTGCCGTATCTGCTGATAGCCCCCGCCGGGCTGCTGATGCTGGGCTTCATCGCCTATCCGGTGCTCAGCGTCTTCTATTACAGCCTTCAGGAGTACAACCCGACGAAGCCCTGGCGGAACGGTTTCGCCGGTCTGTCGAACTTCACGACGATCTTCACGGACGACCCGCACTTCTGGGGCACCCTGACGTTCAGCCTCAAGTGGGTCGTCGTCGAGGTGAGTCTCCAGCTGCTGTTCGGTCTGGCGCTCGCCCTCATCGTCAACCAGACCTTCTTCGGCCGCGCCCTCGGACGCGCGCTGGTCTTCTCGCCCTGGGCGGTCTCCGGGGTGCTGACCTCCGCGATCTGGGTGCTGCTCTACAACTCGCAGACCGGCATCACCCGTTACCTCGCGGACATGGGCATCGGCGAGTACGGCACCTCGTGGCTGTCCGACACCGCCACCGTCTTCCCCGCCGCCGTGGTCGCCGACCTGTGGCGAGGAGTCCCCTTCTTCGCCATCCTCATCCTCGCCGACCTCCAGTCCGTGCCGAAGGACCTGTACGAGGCGGCCGAGGTGGACGGCGCCAACCGGGTACGGCAGTTCCTGCACATCACGCTGCCGCACCTGAAGGACGCGATCATCCTCTCCACGCTGCTGCGGGCGGTCTGGGAGTTCAACAACGTCGACCTGCTCTACACGCTCACCGGAGGCGGACCGGCCGGCGAGACCACCACGCTGCCGCTCTACATCGCCAACACCAGTGTCGACGCCCATGACTTCGGCTACGCCTCCGCGCTGACGACGGTGGCGTTCGTGATCCTGCTCTTCTTCTCGATGGTCTATCTGCGCCTGAGCAAGTTCGGAGGCCAGGACAAGTGATCACCACACAGGCCACTCGCGGCACGGCGCCCGCGCCCGTGGTCCCACCCCCCGCCCGGCCGGTCCCGGCCAAGCGCCGGCGCGCCTGGGACGAGGTACCGCGGTGGCAGATCTATCTGCCGCTCGGCGTCTACCTGCTCTTCACCCTCATCCCGTTCTACTGGATCCTGCTGTTCGCGGTCCGCCCTACCGGCTCCACCTCACTGGTGCCGTGGCCGATGACGGGCGAGCACTTCGAGAAGGTGTGGACGGAGCGCAGCTTCGCGACCTTCTTCCAGAACAGCCTCATCACCGGTATCGCCGTCCTGGTGATGACCACGGTGGTCGCGCTGGCCGGCGGTTACGCCCTGGCCCGTTTCGACTTCCGTCTCAAGAAGGGCTTCATGCTGGCCCTGCTGTGCTCCCAGTTCGTGCCGGGCGCGCTGCTGCTGGTACCGCTCTTCGAGATCTTCGCCGGCCTGCAGATGATCAACTCGCTGGTCAGCGTCATCATCGCGGAGACCGTGTTCCAGCTGCCGCTGTCGATGATCCTCATCAGCGGCTTCATCAGGAACGTGCCGTACTCCCTGGAGGAGGCGGCGTGGGTGGACGGCTGCAACCGCTTCAGCGCCTTCAGGATCGTGGTGCTTCCGCTGCTGCGGCCCGGGCTCGTCGCCGTCGGCTCCTTCGCGTTCGTCCACGCCTGGAACCACTTCCTGTTCGCGCTGATGTTCCTCAACAACCAGGACAAGCAGACCATCCCGGTCGGCCTCAACACCTTGATGGGCGCGGACAGCGTCGACCTGGGCGCCCTGGCCGCGGGCGGTGTGATCGCCGCCGTTCCCGTCGTCATCGTGTTCGCGTTCATCCAGAAGTGGCTGATCACGGGCTTCAGCGCCGGGGCGGTGAAGGGATGAGCACCACGAAGAAGCCGCTGCCCGTCGTGCTCGCGGGCGCCCGGGGCCACGGCCGGCAGCACCTGGCCAACATCGCCCGCCTCCAGAAGGAGGGCCTGGTGCGGCTGGCCGGCGTCTGCGAGCTGCGCCCGCTGTCGCCCGACGAGCTCGCCGGCTTCGACGGGCCCGCGGCGCCCCTCACGCCGCGGCAGGGGCAGGACCTCGACGCGCTCCTCGACTCGACCGGCGCCCGGATCGTCGTCGTCTGCACACCGATCCAGACGCACACCGACCTGGCCCTGACCGCCGCCCGGCACGGCGCGCACCTGCTGCTCGAGAAGCCGCCCGCCCCCTCGTACGAGGAATTCAGGCGGATGGCCGACGGGGTCGCCCGGGCCGGCGCCGTCTGCCAGGTCGGGTTCCAGTCGCTGGGCTCGCACGCGCTG
This sequence comes from Streptomyces pristinaespiralis, assembly GCF_001278075.1. Classification (GTDB taxonomy): domain Bacteria; phylum Actinomycetota; class Actinomycetes; order Streptomycetales; family Streptomycetaceae; genus Streptomyces; species Streptomyces pristinaespiralis. Next base: position 1,032,502 of record NZ_CP011340.1, read on the forward strand.
CCGGCCGTCCGCGCGCTCATCGAGGACGGGGCGATCGGCGAGGTGCGCGGCGTCGGGGCGGCCGGGGCATGGGTACGCGGCGAGGCGTACTTCCGGCGCTCCCCGTGGGCCGGCCGACGCCGTCTCGACGGTGTCGACGTCGTCGACGGGGCGCTGACCAATCCGCTCGCCCACGCGGTGTCGACGGCCCTGGCGCTGGACGGCAGCACACGGGCGGAGGAAGTGGCGGGCGTGGAGACGGAGTTGTTCCGCGCCAACGACATCGAGTCCGACGACACGTCCTGCGTCCGGGTGACGACGTCCCGTGGGGGCCGTGTCACCGTGGCGGCCACGCTCTGCGCCGAGGTGGCCTCCGAACCGTACGTGGTGGTGCACGGCAGCAGCGGGCGCATCACGTTCTGGTACAAGCAGGACCGCGTGCTGGTCCAGCGGTCCGGCCACGGCCCGCACGAAACGGTGCACGGCCGGACCGATCTGCTGGAGAACCTCGTCCGGCATCTGACGCGGGGCGACGCGCTGCTGGTGCCGACCGATGTCTGCGGCGCGTTCATGCGGGTCGTCGAGGCGGTACGCACCGCCCCCGATCCGGTCCGGCTGCCGCCGTCGGCATGGCGGCACGCCGACGAGGGGAACGCCCCGCGCCGGGTGGTCCCGGGCGTCGACGCGCTGGTCGCAGCCGGCGCCGAGTCGCTCCGCCTGTACTCCGAACTCGGCGCGCCCTGGGCCCTACCGACGGAGGTCACCACGCCATGAGCTCCACGACGCAGCTGTACTGCTCGGGCCGGCCGGTCGGCCGCTACTCGCTCCCCGCCGACCTGGACCGGCGCTCCTCCCCCCGTCCCTGTCTCCATCCCGTCACCACGCTGGGCGGCGTCCCGGTGACCGAGCTGGCGCCGCCGGACCATCCGCATCACCTGGGCGCGGGGGTGGCCGTGCCGGATGTGGAGGGCCACAACTTCTGGGGCGGACGGACCTATGTACGGGGGCGGGGCCCCACCGAGCTCGACAACCACGGGCAGCAGCGCCACGACGGGTTCAAGCTCCGCGACCCGGACGGCTTCGTGGAGGAGCTGAGCTGGCTGGCCGGCGGGCGGCGGCTGATGCGCGAGCACCGCACGGTGGCGGTCACGCCGCTCACCGACACCGCCTGGGCGCTGGACCTCACCTTTTCCCTGACCAATGTGAGCGGTGCGGCGCTGTCCGTGGGAAGCCCCGCCACCAACGGGCGCGACGGCGCCGGTTACGGCGGCTTCTTCTGGCGGGCGCCGAAGGAGCCGGCTGCTCCGGCCGCCTTCACCGCGGACGCGGAGGGCGAGGCCGCGGTGCACGGCGCGCGGGCCGACTGGCTGGCCGTCGCCGGGCAGGACTGGACGCTGGTCTTCGCCGGGGCGACCGCACGGACCCGCGAGGATCCCTGGTTCGTGCGGACCGCGGAGTACCCGGGCGTCGGTTCGTCCCTCGCCCCTGTCCGGCGGCTGCCGCTGGCGCCGGACGAGACGATGGTGCGCCGCGTCGTCACCGTCGTCGCCGACGGGCGCCTGGACCGGGACGGCGCCGCGGCGCTGGTCCACAAGGCGGTGACGGCATGAGGACCGGGGACCTCGGCGACGGGACGTACCGCAATCCCGTGCTCGCCGCCGACTGGTCCGACCCCGACGTGGTCCGGGTCGGCGACGACTTCTACCTCACCGCGTCCAGCTTCGGCCGGGCCCCCGGGCTGCCGCTGCTGCATTCCCGCGACCTCGTCAACTGGACGCTGATCGGGCACGCGCTGGAGCGGCTGGAGCCCGCGGCCGCCTTCGCGCTGCCCCGGCAGGACGGCGGGGTGTGGGCGCCTTCGATCCGTCACCACGACGACCGTTTCTGGATCTTCTGGGGCGACCCGGACCACGGCATCTGGCAGGTCAACTCGACCGATGTACGCCGTGGCTGGAGCCGACCGCATCTGGTGAAGGAGGGCAAGGGTCTGATCGACCCCTGTCCGCTGTGGGACGAGGAGACCGGCGAGGCGTTCCTCGTCCATGCCTGGGCCCGGTCCCGTTCGGGGATCAACAACCGGCTCACCGGCCACCGGATGCGTCCCGACGGCAGCGCCCTGCTCGACGAGGGGAAGACGGTCGTCGACGCGGACGGCATCCCCGGCTGGTTCACCCTCGAAGGCCCCAAGCTGTACCGGCACGACGGCTGGTTCTGGATCCTGGCCCCGGCCGGCGGTGTCAGGACGGGATGGCAGGGCGCGCTGCGCTCCCGGGACTTCTTCGGCCCGTACGAGGAGCGAGTGGTCCTCGAACAGGGCGACACGCCCGTCAACGGGCCGCATCAGGGCGGCTGGGTGCGCACCCGGTACGGCGAGGACTGGTTCCTGCACTTCCAGGACCGCGGCGCCTACGGACGTGTGGTCCACCTCCAGCCGATGCAGTGGGACGACGACGGATGGCCCGTGCTGGGTGACGGGGGCTCACCCGTCCTCCTGCACCCCAAGCCCGACCTGCCGGAGCAGCCGAGGTCCGCCCCCGCGACGGACGACGGCTTCCCCGGGGGGCGCTTCGGCCGCCAGTGGCAGTGGGCGGCGAACCCCGGCGAGGGCTGGGCCCCGCTGCACTCGGGCGACGGCCTGCGGCTGATGTGCGTGCGCGGCGACGACACCCACGACCTGCGCAGGCTGCCGAACGTCCTCACCCAGCGGCTGCCCGCGGCCGACGCGGTCGTCGAGGTCGAACTGTGCCTCGACGACGACGAACCGGGCGCGCGGGCGGGCCTCGCGGTGCTCGGTGACGCGTACGCCTGGATCGGCCTGGAGCGGGCCGACGACGGCACGGTCCGGCTGGTGCACCGCTTCGCGGAGGCGGCCGCGGAGCGCGAACGGGACGCGGCACTCCCCCGGCCGGCGCCGGGGGGCCGGGCGCTGCTGCGGATCGAGACCGGGGCCGGCGCCAGGTGCCGCTTCTCGGCCGCCGTGCCCGGAGCGGGCCAGGACGGTTTCGTGCCGTCCGGCCCGGTCTTCACCGCCACCCCCTGGCGCTGGACCGGCGCCCTCCTCGGCCTGTTCGCCGCCGCGCCCGTCGCGGAGCGGACAGCGGCGGCGGGTCACGCCGGCGCCGCGATGTTCACACGGTTCCGCATCACCTCTCCACGCACACCCGCACGCACACGGACATCCGCACGAACCCGCACACCCGTACGAGCAGAAAAGAGCCGACCATGACGATCTTCCACCGGGGACGTGGCAGAGCCGCCTCCCTCCTCGCCCTCACCACGGCGCTCCTGATGACCGCCACCGCCTGCGGCGACGACGGCAGCGGCGGCGCCGGGGACAAGGGCGGCGAGGGGTCCGGCAAGGGCGAGATCACCTTCTGGGACAACAACGGCGGTGTCCGCACCGACGTGTGGAAGGAGATCATCGCGGACTTCGAGAAGAAGCACCCGGACATCGACGTCAACTACGTCGGGGTCGCCTCGACGGAGGTCCAGTCGAAGTACGACACCGCCATCCAGGGCGGCGGGCTGCCCGACGTCGGCGGCGTCGGGGCGGCGATGCTGGCGGGTATCGCCGCGCAGGGTGCGCTGGAGCCGCTCGACGAGCGCATCGCCGCGAGTTCCCTCAACGGCAAGCTGAACGCCGGCATGATGCAGAACGTGAAGGCCGCGGGCGGCCAGGACCGTATGTTCACGGTGCCGACGTCAGCCAGCAACGGCGTGCTGTACTACCGCACCGACCTCTTCGAGGAGGCCGGCCTCGAGCCGCCCACGACCTGGGCGAAGTTCTTCACGGCGGCCGACAAGCTCACGGCGAAGGACAAGAACCGCTTCGGCTACACCATCCGGGGCGGCGCCGGGTCCATCGCGCAGGCGCTGGACGCGATGTACGGCCAGAGCGGCATCGACACCTTCTGGAAGGGCGACAGGACCACGGTCAACGCCCCTGAGAACGTGGCGGCGCTGGAGAAGTACGCGGCGCTGTTCAAGAAGAACACCCCCGCCGCGGACGTGAACAACGACTTCACCAAGATGGTCGCCCAGTGGGACAGCGGCGAGATCGGCATGCTGAACCACAATCTGGGCTCCTACAAGGACCATGTGAAGGCGCTCGGCACGGAGAAGTTCCGCGGCATCCCGCTGCCGACCGCCGAGGACGGCACACGGGTGCAGGTCTCCAACCCGGTCGACGGTCTCGGCCTGTTCAAGTCGAGCAAGAACAAGACGGCCGCCTGGAAGTTCATCGAGTTCGCCGCGTCCCACGAGTCCAACAGCCGGTGGAACGAGTCGGCCGGCGCGATCCCCGCCAACACCGAGGCCGCCCAGGACGCCTGGGTGCAGAAGGCGGAGCCCACCAGGCTCGCGGCCGAGGCGCTGTTCGGCGGCTCGACGAAGATCGTGCAGCTGCCCTACTACCTGCCCGACTGGAACACCATCTCCAAGGCCGAGAACGAGCCGGCCTTCCAGAAGGTGCTGCTCGGCAAGATGTCGGCGAAGGACTTCCTCGACTCCCTGGCGGAGCAGCTCAACGAGGCCCAGGCCGAGTGGAAGCAGCAGAACGGGTGAGGCCGACCCGTCGTCAGGTGGTCGCGGCGGCGGCGAGCCTTCCGCTCGCCGCCGCGGCGGCCCCCGCCGCCCTGGCCGGGCCGTCCGCCGGCGGCCGGAGCCGTACGCTCTTCATCGCCGGGGACTCCACGGCCGCGCAGAAGTACGCGGACGCCGCGCCCGAGACCGGGTGGGGCACGGCCCTCCCCTTCTTCCTGGACAAGCGGCTGCGGGTCGCCAACCACGCCGTCAACGGCCGGAGTTCGAAGAGCTTCGTCGACGAGGGACGCCTGGACGCCCTGCTGGCCCGGATCGTGCCCGGTGACCTGCTGCTCGTCCAGTTCGGTCACAACGACGCGAAGAGCGCCGACCCCGCCCGTCACACCGAGCCCTGGTCGACGTACCAGGCGTACCTGCGCCGGTACATCGAGGGGGCGCGGGAGCGCGGCGCCCGGCCGGTGCTCGCGACGTCCGTCGAGCGGCGCAGGTTCGACGCGCAGGGGACCGCGGTCCCGACGCACGGTGACTATCCGGCCGCGATGCGCGCGCTGGCCGCCGAGGAGGGCACCGCGCTGCTCGACGTGCAGGCCCTGTCGATCGCCCGCTGGCAGGAGCTGGGCCCGGAGGGCACCAAGGCGTATTTCAACTGGACGCCGGAGGAGCAGGACAACACGCACTTCAATCCGCCGGGCGCGATCGCCGTGGCGCGGATGACCGCACAGGAACTGCTGAGCGCCGGCGTGATGGCGCCGCGCGACGTCCGCAGGCTCGAGGACGAGATCCCCGAGTCGTGGATCACCTGGCCCGCCGCCGACTGAACCGGGAAGAGAGCCGCACCATGCACCGCACCACGCACACACTGAGATGTCAGGGACGCATCATCGCGACGGCCCTGGGATGCACCGCACTGGTCCTGACCGCCACCGCGGCGGCGAACGCCACTCCCCACCGGGACCTCGCCCGCCAGACGCTGCCCGCCCGCGACGGCTGGGCCTCGCTCGGCACCGGCACCACCGGCGGGGCCGCGGCCCGCCCCGCACAGGTGCACACCGTCACCACCTGGGAGGAGTTCCGGGCCGCGCTCGCCGGCGACGGCGACGCGCCCCGGATCATCAAGGTGAAGGGCACCCTCGACGCCACCGCGGCCGGCTGCGCCGCGTTCGAGGCGGCGGGCTACGACTTCGACACCTATCTCGCCGACTACGACCCCGCGGTATGGGGCTACGACACCCCGGTCAGCGGCGCCCAGGAGGACCTGCGCGCCGCGTCGGCGGACAACCAGGCACAGGCGATCAAGGCGTACGTGCCCGCGAACACCACCATCGTCGGCGTCGGCCGGGACGCGGGCATCGTCGGCGCCAGTCTCCAGATCAAGGGCGTCGACAACGTCATCGTCCGCAACCTCACGCTGGAGAGCCCGCTGGACTGCTTCCCCCAGTGGGACCCGACGGACGGCGCGACCGGCGCGTGGAACTCCGAGTACGACAGTCTCGTGGTGTACGGGGCCACCCATGTGTGGATCGACCACAACACGTTCACCGACGGGCGCCACCCCGACAGTTCGCTGCCGTCCTACTACGGCGAGCTGTACCAGCAGCACGACGGCGAGCTCGACATCGTCAGGGGCGCCGACCTGGTGACGGCGTCCTGGAACGTGTTCGCCGACCACGACAAGACCTTGATGATCGGCAACAGCGACAGCGCCGGCGACACGGACCGCGGCAAGCTGCGGGTCACGCTGCACCACAACCTGTTCCGGGCCGTCGTCGAGCGCGCGCCCCGGGTCCGCTTCGGCCAGGTCGACACGTACAACAACCACTACATCGTCGACAAGGACGCCTACGCCTACAGCTTCGGCATCGGCGCGGAGTCCCGGCTCGTCGCCGAGGCGAACTCGTTCACGCTCCCGGCGGGTGTGGGCGCGGGCCGGATCCTCAAGAAGTGGAAGGACGCTCCCGTCACCGCCGAGCGGAACCACGTCAACGGCCGGGAGGTCGACCTGGTGGCCGTCCACAACGCGGAGGTGCCGGAGGAGACCCTGCGGTCGGGCGCCGGCTGGACGCCCACGCTGCGCACCCGGGTCGACCACCCGCGGGCCGTCCCCCTGCTGGTCGGCCACCGGGCGGGCGCGGGCCGGCTGCGCTGAGACGAGAAGGAGCCTCATCATGGCCACGCACTCCCCCGGCGCGGCGGTCGGCCGCCGTGCGCTGCTCGCCGCGGGCGCCGGAGCGGCCCTCGCGCTCGCGGTGTCCAGCCCGGCCAGAGCCGTCACGGACCGCGCCCCTTTCGGACCGTTCGGTTCGCCCGGGGCCCGGCACGGCAGCCGGACGCTGTACGTCCACCCGGGCGGACTCGGCGACCACACCACCGTCCAGGGCGCGGTGTCGGCGGCGGGCGGCACCGGCTTCACGATCGTCGTCGCTCCCGGCGTCTACCGCGAGGTGGTGACAGTCGGTGAGGACCTCGCGGGTCTCACGCTGATCGGCGCGGGCCGGGACCCCCGTGACACCGTCATCGTGTACGACAACGCGGCCGGCACCCTGAAGCCGGACGGCTCAGGCACGTACGGCACCAGCGGTTCCGCCACCACCACGGTCCGTGCCGCCGGGTTCACCGCCCGCCGGATCACCTTCGCCAACGACTGGCTGCGGGCGGACCATCCGGAGATCAGCGGCACCCAGGCCGTCGCGGTCAAGGTGAGCGGCGACCGGTCGGCGTTCCACCACTGCCGTTTCCTGGGCCACCAGGACACCCTGTACGCCGACTCGCCCTCCGTGTCGACCGTGGCCCGGCAGTTCTTCTCGCACTGCTACGCGGAGGGGGACGTCGACTTCGTCTTCGGCCGCGGGCGTGCCGTGTTCGAGCACTGCCGCTTCCACACCCTCGCCAGGGACGTCGACTTCACCCCCAAGGGCATGGTGTTCGCCCCGTCGACCGCGCGGGACAACCCGTACGGCTACCTCGCCGTGCGGTGCCGGATCAGCAGCGCCGCTCAGGACGGCGCGTACAAGCTCTCCCGGCCCTGGGTGCCGAGTTCGGACCCGACCGCGTGGCCGTCGCTGGTGGTCCGCGACAGCGTGATCGGTCCGGGGATCGACGCGGTGCAGCCGTACACGAACATGCGGGACGCCTACCCGTGGCAGGCGCAGCGGTTCGCCGAGTACCGCAACAGCGGCCCCGGGGCCCGGGTCATCGTGCCGGAGAACCGGCCCCAACTGACCGCGGCCCAGGCCCGGTCGGCGACGCGGGAGGTGTATCTGGGCGACTGGGCGCCCTGGCGGAACGCCGGCTGACACCGCCGGCACCGCCACGACGCGGGGCCCCCGCCGGCCGCGGCCGGCGGGGGCCCTTCACCTTCTTCCGCGTCAGTCGTAGCTGATGTCGGAGGAGCTGTACCGGCAGTACGTGCCATCGGGACCGCTGCCGGTCTCGACCGGCTCGTCGCCGGAGTCGTTGCCCGTGTAGCGGATGCAGGGCTTGATCTTCCGGCTGCTGTCGCCGTGGATACGGACGTTGCGCAGGGCGGCCGTGTCACCGTAGTTGGTGTTGATGCCCACGAGGGACTTCCCCGGCGCGGTGATGTCCACGTCGTTGACGATGACCGACCGCTTGTACTGCGTGGAGCAGTTGCCGCAGGAGCGGACCAGTTTGCCGAAGTCGGAGACCTGGAACTTGGTGACGACCAGCTTGCCCGCGCCGTTGAACTGGAAGACCTTGTCGGACGCCTTCCGCGCGCCGCCGCCGTACACGGTGTAGACGGAACTCGCGGACTTGCCCTTGAAGCTGGCGGCGTCCTCGCCGACGTCCTCCCACCAGACGTTCTGCAGCGTGCAACTGCCCATGCAGTGCACGCCGTCGGCGGCGGGCGACCCGAGGACGACGTTCTTCAGGACGGCGCCGTCCTTGAGCTTGAATATGGGGGGCTGTCCCTCGCCCTGGCCTCCGTCGCCGAGGTCACCGCTGCCGTAGAACCGCTTCAGGCCGCCGTCGTAGGTGCCGGACACCTCGATGGTGGCGTTCACGGCCGAGCTGCCGTTGGGCTTGGGCCACGCGGTGGCCGCGCCGGCCGTGTTGAGCATGCTGGTGGTGACGATCCCGGTCACGGTCAGCCCGAGCGCCGCACCCAGCGCGGCGACCGTCCTGCGGCGCCGAAGGCTCCGCTTGTGTCGGCTCATGAGTTCTGGGCCCTTTCGGATGTGGGGGTGTGAAGACCTACGCCTCCAGGTCGCCGCAGAAAGGGCCGGGGTTGCCGCCCCGCGCGATTTTCTTTTCCGGCCGGTCAGGACGGTGTGCGCGCGAAGTCGCCCTGGACCGCGGCCGGTTCACCCGACGCCTCGGACAGGACGCTGTAGGTGTCCCCGGACGCGTCACGGCCGCCCTCGGCGTGGTCGTACTGGCCGGCGAAGACGTGCTGCCCCGGCGGTACCGTGCGCCCCGGCCGCAGCGTCCACCGGTACACCAGGGCGCCGCTCTCCTTGCGTACCAAGAAGTCGAAGTCGCCGGCCGGGCGGGTGCGCCAGCCGCCGGTGCTCGCCACGCCGCCGGTGTCGGTGATCCTCAGCTCCACGGTGAGCGAGGTCAGCGCCTTGCGGTTCTTCACCGTGACGTTGCTCTGCGCCCAGTAGCTGTTGCTGTGCGGGTCCACGGAGCCGTCGGACCACAGATGGCCGTCCTCCGTCCGCGCCGGGGACGGCCGCTCGGTGCCGCCCGGCTCCGGGGCGGTCGGCGCCGAACCCGTTGTGGCCGCCGCGCCGTCGTCGTGACCCATGGTCGCCACGGTGTGACCGCCGAGCGCCAGGACCGCCACGACCGCCGCCGTCGCTCCGGCGATCGTCAGCCGGCCCGCCCGGCCCGGCCTGTACGCCGGCACCGTACCGGCCGACTGCCGCCCTTGCGCCATGCCGCGTTCGACGCGGGCGAGCATCCGCTCCCGGTCGGGGCGGTGCGACGCCGCCGCCTCCCGCAGCCGCCTGCGCACCTCGTCCATCAGTTCCGGCCTCCGACCAGCTCAGAGGCTGCCATGGGACCCAGCAGCCGTTGCAGTTCCGCCATGCCCTTGGAGGTCTGGCTCTTGACCGTACCGACCGAGACGCCGAGCGCCAGGGCCGTGTCGCGCTCCGACAGGTCGAAGGCGTGGCGCAGTACGACGCAGGCGCGTTTGCGGAACGGCAGCGCACGCAGCGCCTCCCGCACGTCGACGACCACGGGGACGTCGGGTCCGTCGGCCTTCTCGGAGCGCTGCGACCAGAACAGCGCCACCCGGCGGCGTTCCCTGACGGCGCTCCTGATGCGGCTGCGGGCGAGGTTGGCGACGACGCCGCGGGCGTAGGCGACGGGATGGTCGGCGGCACGCGCACGGTCCCAGCGGTCCCACAGCGCGAGCATCGCGTCGGCGGCGAGGTCGTCGGCGGCGTCGGCCTCGCCGGTCAGCAGATGGGCGAGACGCGCGAGTTCGGCGTAGTGGCGCTCGAAGAACGCCTGGAACTCCACGCGCGCGTCATCGGTGGCTGTGGCCACGGTGTCCTCTCCCTCCGGTCCCGGCGCGGTGCGGCACGTCAGCGGGGAGCGGGGCCGGAGCTGGCCCGTACGGTCAGTTCGGGTGCGAGGAGCACCGTCCCCGCCGTCTCACCGCCGTCCAGTACGGCCACCACCTGCTCGACCGCGCGCCGGCCCATGTCCTGCGCGGGAACCGCGACGGCGGTGAGCGGCACCGAGGCTTGCGCCGCGACCTGGTCCGGACAGATGGCGACGACGGACACGTCCTCAGGGACGGCCAGCCGCTGCTGGCGCAGCAGGGCCAGCAGGGGGTCGGTGGCGGCCTCGTTCTGCACCACGAAGGCCGTGGTGCCGGGGCGTTCCTCGAGGATCCGTCCGAGGGTGGCGGCGACGGCGGTCCAGCCGCTCGCACAGGGGCGGTGCAGGAGCCGCATGTCGTGCGTCCCGGCGGCGGAGCGCAGTCCGGCGAGGGTGCGCTCGGCGAAGCCGGTGTGACGTTCGTAGACGCCGGGGGCCTCGCCGATGAAGGCGATCTCCCGGTGGCCGAGTCCGGCCAGGTGTTCCACGCACAGCGCCCCGGCCGCCGCGAAGTCGAGGTCGACGCAGCCGAGGCCGCCGGCGTCGGCGGGCAGCCCGATCAGCACGGCGGGACGCCGGGCGGTCCGCAGCAGCGGCAGGCGTTCGTCGTCGAGCTCCACGTCCATGACGATCATCGCGTCCGCCACCGCGCTGCCCTCGATGCGCCGCACGGCCTCCGGCCCCTCCTCGCCGGTGAGCAGGAGGACGTCGTAGCCGTGGGCCCGGGCCGTGGTGGTGACCGCCATGGCGATCTGGAGCATCACGGGCACATAGATGTCGGTGCGCAGCGGCACCATCAGCGCGATGATGCCGGACCGGTTGCTGGCGAGTGCGCGGGCGCCGGCGTGCGGCCGGTAGCCGAGTTCCTCGATGCTCCGCTCGACCCGCTCACGGGTGCTCCTGGAGATCGAGCGTTTGCCGCTGAGGACATAGCTGACCGTGCTGGCGGAGACGCCTGCGTGGCGGGCGACATCAGCAAGGGTGACCATTCGCGTACTCCACGGCGGAACGTTGTGACGCGCCTCGGCGTCCTGAGAGACCATGACCCTAAAGTTGCGGGTCATGGCCTGTCCAGGTCGGCCGAGGCGCGCCGGTGCGCCCGCGGGTCACCGCTCACGCGGTGTGCCCGCTGCCGGGGCCTCTCGTCCGGATCCGACGCGCCCGGTCCGAACGAAGGACCCTAGAGCGCCGGGTGGGCGTTCTTCATGAGCTCCTGGAACTGCGCGGAGAACCAGTGACCGGAGACCGGGGCACCGCCCAGCGCGCCGGACATGTTGTTCCCGTTGCGTACGTTGCCCGTGTAGGTCGGGTCGCACATCCGGTCGAAGCCCTTGCCCTCGTCGTTCGGGATCTCCGAGCTGGAGCCGTCGGACTCACCCGGGGGCTTGACCCACAGGTAGGCGTCGATGCCCGCCTCGGGAGCCGCCTTCGGCCGCTCGCCGAGACCCGCGCCCGCCTGGTTGCACCAGTTGCCGAGGTGGATCCGGCGGTCGAGCTTGCCGCCGTTCACATAGGTGTCGACGCTGGTCTGCGGCCCCGGTCCGGTGGGCCGTGCGGTGCCGCCCCAGCCGTTGCGGGAGGTGTCGATCAGCATGCCGATGTTGGAGGCGAAGCCGGCCTGCACCAGGCGCTGGCGGAAGGCCTGGGCGTAGGACAGCTCATCGACGTAGCGGTTCCAGTCGATCCACTTGGACTGGCGGACGGAGGTGCCGTTCACCGCGTCGTCGATCGTGTAGTACGACTCCTTGAGGATGCCGTAGTTGGCGGTGTTGGTGATGAAGCCGTGGACGTACTCCAGCTTGCTTCCCTCGGCCTGGGCGGCCTGGGCGAACAGGTCGGCGGACGGGCCGAAGTTGTCGTCCCAGCCGAGCCAGCCGTGGTGTCCGGCGTCGATGTAGTTGTAGACGTTGGGGATCGGGCCGAGCTTGGCCAGCGCGTAGCCGACGCCCTTGACGTAGTTGCCGTTCGCCTTCATCACGTCGCACTGCGGGGTGGCGGTGGGCCGGCTGCCCGCGTTGGTGATGAGGTTGGGCAGCGAGTCGATCTCGATGACGGTGGTGATGCGCAGACCCGCGTACTTCGGGTCGGAGACGGCCGCCGCGATCGGGTCGATGAACTCGCTCTTGTAGCGCGGGAGTTCCTCGGGGCCGAGCTCGCCGTTGGAGGCGAGGGCGGAGCAGTCGCGACCGGGCAGGTCGTAGACGACGATGTTGATGGCGAGCGGCTCGCCGCCGGACTGCTCGAGCGCCTCGTCGAGGTGGTCGCGCAGGCCCATTCCGCCGTTCACGCCCTCGATCGCCGCGATGCGGTCGAGCCACACGGAGGTCGAGGTGTTGGCGATGCGGCTGCCGCCCGGTTCGGCGGCTGCCTTCGCCGACCATTCGGGGTTGACGTACATCTTCGCGCCGACGAACGGGTTGTCGACCTTGTCACCGGCCGGAGGGTCGGTCGGAGGGTCGGTGGGCGGGTCGGTCGGCGGGTCGGTCGGCGGGTCGGTGGGCGTGGTGCCGCCGTTGCAGGTCACGCCGTTGACCGCGAAGGACGTCGGTGCGGTGTTGGTGCCGCTGTAGGAGAACTGGGCGCCCGGCGAGACGGTCGCGCCGCCGGCGATGGACCGGTTCCAGTCGGCGCCCTTGACCGTGACGGTGCTGCCGGACTGCGACCAGGTGCCGTTCCAGCCGCTGCTGAGCTTCTGGTTGCCCGAGTAGGCGTACGTCAGCGTCCAGTTCTCGATCGCGGTGGTGCCGGTGTTCTTGACGTTGACCGTGGTCGTGAAGCCGGAGCCCCAGTCGCTGGTCTGATAGTCGACGCTACAGGCGATCGCCGCGGCGGCGGCGGGCGTCTGCATGAGGGTGACGGCGCCGGCGCCGGTGGCCAGGAGGCTGCAGGCGGCCAGCAGGGCGGTGCGCTTTTGTCGCAGTGGTGGCGCGGTGGCACGGCTCATGGTGTCGCGGCTCATGGGGTGACGTGTCCTTTCGTCGGCGAATCGGGGGTGGGGACATTGCGCTGGTCGAGCAGCCGTGTGCACACGGCCTCACAGTGGGAGCGCTCCCAGCCAAGTGACCGAAAACGGGGGGCGGTTCTGTCCCGTCGCGGAGACTCTTTACGGGGATACGTGAACCGTCGCAGCGCGATACCGCCCGGTGCGGGCAGGACACCGGGCGGGGCAACGGCAAGGTGCGGGGGGTGACGCATGAGCGACTCCTTGCAGCTCGGACGCGCCGAAAACGGCGTGTCCCGTGATGGAACCGCTCCCACTGGTTGCACCGGAGGCTAGCGCCGAACGGCGGGGCAGAGAAGGGGACTTGGCAAATTTCTTTACGGAGCGCACTTCGCCACCCCGGTTTCTGTGACAACTCTTGACAGCCCCGGCCCACGACCTCACCGTGGGAGCGCTCCCACTGGTTCAAGGCTTGTTGCCCAGCATGCCCGTGCTCAACTCCCCGAGCCGCTAGGAGAGTCACCCCCATGTCTCCACCAGGAAGACGGCGCCCGCTGAGGCGCGTACTGACGGCGCTGGCCGCCGTCCTCTCGCTCCCCCTGACCCTGACCGCGACCGGTACGGCGCCGGCGCACGCCGCCGCCGTCCAGTGCAGCGTCGACTACCGGACCAGCGACTGGGGTTCCGGCTTCACCACCGACCTCACCATCACCAACCGCGGATCCGAGGTGATCGACGACTGGACCCTGACGTACGCCTACTCGGGGAACCAGAAGCTCAGCAACGGGTGGAACGGCACCTGGTCCCAGTCCGGCAGCAACGTCACGGTCAAGGCCCCCGCCTGGAGCCGGTCGATCGCCGCCGGTGCCGCCGTCAGCACCGGCGCCCAGTTCTCCTACAGCGGCACCAACGCCGCGCCCACCTCGTTCGCCGTCAACGGCACCACCTGCACCGGCGCCCACCAGCCGCCGATCGCCGTCCTCACCAGCCCGACGGCCGGCGCGGTCTTCTCCGCCGGCGACGCGATCCCGCTGGCCGCCACGGCCGCCGCGGCCGACGGCGCGAATGTCACCAAGGTCGAGTTCTACAGCGACACGACCCTGCTGGGCACGGACACCAGCTCGCCGTACACCTTCAGCGCCACCGGCCTCGCGGCCGGCGACTACTCGCTCTACGCCAAGGCCTACGACAGCCAGGGCGCCTCGGCCGAGTCGACCCCGGTCGGCATCACCGTGGCCACCGGCCCCGCACTGGTCGCCTCACCCACACAACTCGGCATCCAGCAGGGCGCGTCGGGGACCTTCGACGTCAAGCTGTCCACCCGGCCGTCCTCGAACGTCACGGTCTCTGTGACCCGCACGGCGGGCAACACCGGACTGAGCGTGAGCAGCGGCGGAAGCCTCACCTTCACCCCGTCGAACTGGAACACCGCGCAGAAGGTCACCATCGCCGCCGACAGCGAGGGAACCGGCGCGGCCACCTTCAGGGTGTCCGCTCCCGGCCACACGGCGGCCGAGGTGACGGTGACGCAACTGGGCGGCTCCAAGGAGTACGACGGGCGCTTCCTCGAGCTGTACGGGAAGATCACCGACCCCGCCAACGGCTACTTCTCACCCGAGGGCATCCCGTACCACTCCGTGGAGACCCTGATCGTCGAGGCCCCCGACCACGGGCACGAGACGACGTCGGAGGCGTACAGCTACCTGATCTGGCTCCAGGCCATGTACGGCCGGATCACCGGTGACTGGACGAAGTTCAACGGCGCCTGGGAAATCATGGAGAAGTACATGATCCCCACCCACGCCGACCAGGCCACCGGCTCCTTCTACGACCCGAACAAACCGGCGACCTACGCGCCCGAGCACGACCAGCCTTCCCAGTACCCGGCCGAGCTCCAGCCCTCCGTGACCTCCGGCAGGGACCCGATCGCGGCCGAACTGAAGAGCGCGTACGGCACGGACGACGTCTACGGCATGCACTGGCTCCAGGACGTCGACAACGTCTACGGATACGGCAACGAGCCCGGCAAGTGCGAGGCGGGGCCGAGCGCGACGGGCCCCTCCTACATCAACACCTTCCAGCGCGGCCCGCAGGAATCGGTGTGGGAGACCGTGCCGCAGCCGACCTGCGACAGGTTCGCCTACGGCGGCACCAACGGCTACCTGGACCTGTTCACCAAGGACGCGTCCTACGCCAAGCAGTGGAAGTACACCAACGCGCCGGACGCGGACGCCCGCGCCGTGCAGGCCGCCTACTGGGCCGACCTGTGGGCCAAGGAGCAGGGCAAGGGCTCCCAGGTCTCCGGAACCGTGGCCAAGGCCGCCAAGATGGGCGACTACCTGCGCTACGCCATGTTCGACAAGTACTTCAAGAAGGTCGGCAACTGCGTGGGTCCGACGACCTGCCCGGCCGGCACCGGTAAGGACAGCTCGCACTACCTGCTGTCCTGGTACTACGCCTGGGGCGGCGCGGCCGACACCTCGGCGGGCTGGGCCTGGCGGATCGGCTCCAGCCACGCGCACGGCGGTTACCAGAACCCGCTCGCGGCCTACGCGCTCAGCGCCTACGCCCCGCTGAAGCCCAAGTCGGCGACGGCGCAGGACGACTGGGCGAAGAGCCTGGACCGGCAGATCGAGTTCTACCGCTGGCTCCAGGCCGACGAGGGGGCCATCGCCGGCGGCGCGACGAACAGCGTCGGCGGACGGTACGAGGCGCCCGCGGCCGGCACGCCCACCTTCTACGGGATGGCGTACGACGAGAAGCCGGTCTACCACGACCCCCCGTCGAACCAGTGGTTCGGCTTCCAGGCGTGGTCGATGGAGCGGGTCGCGGAGTACTACCAGCAGACGGGTGACGCGCAGGCGAAGGAGGTGCTCGACAAGTGGGTCGACTGGGCGCTCTCCGAGACGACCGTCAACCCCGACGGCACGTTCCGGATCCCGTCCACGCTCCAGTGGTCCGGCAAGCCCGACACCTGGAACGCGGCGAACCCGGGCGCCAACGCCGGTCTGCACGTGACGGTGGCGGACTACACCCAGGACGTGGGCGTCGCCGGCGCGTACGCCAAGGTGCTGACGTACTACGCCGCACGGTCGGGTGACACCGAGGCCAAGTCCGTGGCCAAGGCGCTGCTCGACGGGATGTGGGACCACCACCAGGACGCGCTCGGCATCGCGGTGCCCGAGACGCGCACCGACTACAGCAGGTTCGACGACCCGGTGTACGTGCCCAGTGGCTGGACGGGCACGATGCCGAACGGCGACACGATCAACTCCTCGTCGACGTTCGCGTCGCTGCGCTCCTTCTACCAGGACGACCCCGCCTGGTCGAAGATCGAGAGCTACCTGGCGGGCGGCGCCGCACCGGAGTTCACGTACCACCGCTTCTGGGCGCAGGCGGACATCGCCCTCGCCATGGGGGCGTACGCGGAACTGCTCGAGTGACCCACGCCCGGTGAGCGCTCGCCCTTCGGTCCGTCGTCGAAGAGCGTCGCCACCGGACGGTCACTGAACCGAGCGGTTCGCCGAAGGCGGAGCCGGGCCGGCATCCAGCGTGATGCCGCCCGGCTCCGTCGTGCGTGCCCGCACCCGTGACTTCAGTCGCCCTGAGTCACTGACGTCACACGCAACGTTGAGTAGAGTTCCGACAGATCCGGAGGGAGACCGCATGTCCGAATTACTGACAGCCGCGGCTGTCATCGCCCCGTTCGTCAGCACCGCGGCGACATCCTTCGCCGGCGCCGTCGTCCAGTCGGCGCAGAGCAGACTGGCGGACGGTGCGGTGGAGAGAGGCCGCGTACTCCTGGGCCGGGTGCTGCGCAGGAATCCCGACGACCCGCCGTGCACCGAACAGGACGCCGCCGCGGCCACCGCCGTCGAGCAACTCTCCGCAGAGGACCGGCAGATCCTCGAGGCAGCGATCGGCACCTGGCTGACCAACGGGAACGACCTGAGCGCGGAGTCCCTGCGGTCGCACATCGAACTGGCCCACCGCACCACCCGCAGCGCCGACCGGATCGAGGTGACGTCGCACGGCGACGGCTCACCGGCGATCGGCAAGATGGAGACCGCGAACTTCTACTTCAATCCGCGTCCCGGTCAGGGGGCCGGTAGTTGACCGGTGAGCACCCGGTCGACAGCCGCGCGAGCACGAGCGGCGACCAGTCCCCGGCGATCGGGTTCGTCAGCAAGCTGTTCCTCAGCGTGTTCGTCGGAGACGTCGTCGAGTTCGCCGACAAGGCCAAGCGCTGGGGCGGCTGGAACTGGCCGCCGTTCCTGCTGGTCCTCTCCCTCGGCAGCGTCGCCCTGCTCAGCGCGCCCGACGGGCCGTTCCACCAGTTCGTGTGGGTCTACACCGCCATCGGCGCCGCCCTCGCACTGGCGCTGGCGCGGCTGATAGCTCCCTCCGGCGGGCGGAGGGCCCGCCGCTGGCGGGTGCTCGTGTCGGCGACGGCGGTGATCTGCGCGGTGGCCGGCACCATCGGCATGGACCACCTCGCGGAACACGGCGAGATCGATGTCACCGGCCGGACCCGTATCACCCCGGACACCGCCACGAACGGCTCGCGGCTGCGGCTCGTCGTGGACAGTGCCGCCGAGCGCTCTCGTCTGCGCCTGACCCTGACGATCACGGACGCGGCCCGCCGCTCCCAGTTCTGTGGACCGGAGACCACCTACACCGCCGAACTGCCGGGGAACGCGAACACCCGTGTGGAGGGGGTGCGGAGCGGCCAGGCGGTCGAGTTCCCCCTGGGCGGCCTCGAGGGCGAGATCGAGGCCCGGATCACCCTGCTGACCGACGAAGGCTGCCGGATGAGCCTTTCCGTCGCGGACGTCGTACTTCACGACTGAGAGGACACCGTGTCCGACATCCCGGAATCCCGGCTCCCCGCCGTACGCGTGCCGAGGCGCGTGGTCGGTGCGGCGACGGCCGTCGCCACCCTCGTGAGCCTGGCGGCCTGCTCCACCGAGGAACCGCGGCCGGAGTTCCTCGGCGTGAACAGGGTCACCGTCGCGATGCACAACGACCTGCCCGGCCTGTCCTACTCCTCGAACTACGACCGTTCGGGGCTGGACTTCCTGCTGCTCCAGCACATCGAGGAGGAGCTGGACGTCGCGTTCAGCGAGCCCGTCGACGTGTCCTCCGGCGACCGGGTGACCCAATTGCTGGAGAGGAAGGCGGACATGACGATCGCCTCGTTCTCCATCACCGCCGAGCGCATGGACGAGATCGACTTCGTCGGCCCCTATCTCACCACCCGGCAGGGCTTCCTCGTCGCGGCGGACTCCGATGTGGAGACCCTGGCCGACCTGCGCGGCACCACCATCTGCACCTGGGAGGGGACCACGTCCCAGGAGGCGCTGGACGACATCTTGGACACCGTGGGCGCGGACCCGGTCACCCTCGACGACGCGTCCGACTGCATCGACCAGCTGATCGCCGGCCAGGTCCAGGCGGTCTCCACCGACCAGGCGATCCTGTACGGCTTCGCCCGTCAGCACGAGAAGGACGGTCTGCGCGTGGTGCCGGACGTGACGATAGGAGCACCTCAGCACTACGGCATCGGGCTGCCGAAGGGATACGCGGCGGACTGCCGTCGCCTCGAGGCCTGGCTGAAGAGGCATGTGGGCACCAGCACCTGGATCCGTGACGTCGAGACGTCCCTGCCGGCGCTCACGGAGGAGGACCGCGGCTGGATCAGCAGCCACAAGCCGAGCAGCGCGGCGATCGAGGCCCGGTCCTGCCGGGACCGGACCAGCCCCTGAGCGCGGCGAGTGCCGGGACGGCCGTCGTGGTGGGTGCGCCGGCCGGACGGCCTGGCCAACGCGCGCGCCGGGTAAGGCGGTGAACAAAGATCGCGGGAGCGGCAGACTGGCCCCATGAACGCACCGGATCCCAAGGCCGACCTCCACTTCTACCTCCAGTCCGCCCGTGACGCCCTGCTGTGGAAGCTCGAAGGGCTCTCCGAGTACGAGGTCCGCCGCCCGCTGACGCCGACCGGCACCAACCTCCTGGGCCTGGTCAAGCATGTGGCCGGTGTGGAGCTGGGCTACCTCGGTGACACCTTCGGACGGCCGTCCGGCGAGCCGCTGCCCTGGCTCGAGGACGGTGCCGAGGCCAACGCCGACATGTGGGCCACCGCCGACGAGTCACGCGAGTACATCGTGGAGCTCTACCACCGGGCCTGGGCCCACGCGGACGCGACGATCGACGCACTGGCGCTGGAAACGATCGGCACGGTGCCGTGGTGGCCCAGCAGCAGGAACGAGGTGACGTTGCATCATGCCGTCGTGCGCGTGATCGCCGATACCCACCGGCACGCGGGGCACGCCGACATCCTCCGGGAACTCACGGACGGTGCGGTCGGGATGAACAGGAACAACGACAGCATGGCGCCGGGCGACGCGGCGTGGTGGGCGAAGCACCGCAGCCGGCTGGAGCGTACGGCAGAGGAGGCCGGCCGCCGGGCGTGAAGGGCCCGGTGCCGCCGGAGGCGCCTCACGCCTGACCGCCGCGGCGGCGTCTCCGGCACGGTCTGCGCGTGGTCCACGTCTCCGGCACGGTCTACGCGTGGCGCCGGCGCGCTCGGCGCGTGGCCCGCCGGCCCGGCGTTGCGCCGCTCCGCCGGTGCAGCCCCACGGGCCCGCGCCCGTGGTGAACGCCTCGCAGGGCGGTTACCGGGAGCCGGCCGGCGAGCGCCACATCCCCCACAGCACCGGCCCGCCCCCGGGGAGCCGCAGCTCCTCACGCACGGTGAAGCCGAAGTGCTCGTAGAAGGGGAGATTGGACGGCTTGGAGGACTCCAGGTAGGCGGGCAGACCCGCCGCGTCGGCCTTGGCCAGTCCCGAGCGCAGCAGGGCGGCCCCGTGTCCCTGGCCCTGGGCGGCCGGGTCGGCGCCGATCATGGCCAGGTACCAGTGCGGTCCCCGGGGCGTGTGCTTCGCGGCCGTCTCGACGGCGTCCCTGAACAGCGGAGCCCGGTCGCCCAGGATGTCCTGGAGTTCCTGGATGGTTTCCGCGTCCGGAACGGCCTTGTCCTGCGCCCCCGGCGGCACCCAGAACGAAGCCGCCGCCCCGGTGCGCTCGCACACCCCGTGGTGGACGTACTGCCGGGTGAAGATCGTGGCGAAGTAGCGGCCCAGCACCGCCTCGCGCGACTCGTCCTCGGGGAAGAACCAGCGCATCATCGGGTCGTCGTCGAAGGCGCGGGCCAGGGTGCCGCTGATCAGCCGAGCGTCGTCGATCGTTGCCGTTTCCGGCGTGTTCGTTATCGCCATGAGGGTCATTCTGCACCCGATGATCTTGAACGCCGGCGCGGGGTCCCGGCACGTCCGCGGGGGCGAGCCGGGGCCGATGAACCGCTCACGAGGGGAAGTCCGGACATGGAGTTCGGTTGCGGAAACCTCACTACGCACCGGCCGCCGCTGCCGTCGGCGCGATCACGCTCGTCGCGGCGGCGACGGGAACGGCCGACGCCGCGGACACGTCGCTGACGCTGACCCGCAGCGGCAGCACCATCGGCACCATGACCCACCTCGCCCCGGACCGGACACGTTCCGCGTCTGCGACAAGCGGGCGGACGGCCACCGGGTGACCGGCAAGCTGTACCTGTACGTGGCCGGATGGCAGTTGAAGGAGACCCGGTCGGACGGCGGCGACGCCGGCTGCGACCACTTCGACGACAACGTCGTGGTGGTGGCGCGTCCGTTCAGACGGGCGCGCGGCTGCCACCGTATGCCGTGGCCGGGGCCTTCCGCGCGTCGAGGCTGTCCAGAACGCCCCTGACCAGGAGTCCCTGGGCCACCACGTAGGTGAGCATGATCCAGAAGTCGGGCCGCGGCAGCTGCGGCCAGTCGGCCAGGCCGGTGGCGATCAGCGTGTCCGACAGCAGGAACAGGGCACCGCCGATCGCCGCGAGGAGCCCGAGCCGTGCCGCGCGGAACGCCATTGTGGTGAGCAGCAGGCTGTACGCCGCGACGGGAATCCGGAGCCCGCCCGGCAGGTCGCTCCACATCAGGACGAGGGTGACGACCAGCACGAGGCCGTAGGCGCCGGCGAGCAGACCGGTGCGGCCGTGGGGCGTGCCGCACCGGGCGAAGAGCACGAGGTAGCAGACGTGTCCGACGGCGAAGCCGCCCATGCCGGCGAGGAACGCCGGGTCGGCGTCGAACATCAGGAGCATATCGCCGCACCAGCCGAAGAACAGGGCGGCGATGAGAAGCCTCGGGGCGCCCCTTTCCACCGCGTATGCGGCGAGCAGTGGCAGCAGCAGAGGTTTGCAGACGGTGTGCCCGAGGTCCCAGTCGGCGAGCAAGGAGCCAAGGTCCCAGGCGACGGCGACGGCGAACGCGCCCGCGATGACGCGTCTCACGCGACACGCTCCGGGGCCGGCTCGGGGGCGGGCTCCGGCGACCAGCCGGGACCGCGCAGCACCCGCCCGGCGCGCTCGCTCCAACTGGCCGCGGCCCTCAGGTCCTTGGCGATGGACAGGTACTCATGGGTGGCGACCTTCAGCGGGTTGTACGTCTCGATGTTCTTGGTCAGCCCGAAGACGCAGCGCTCGGTCTCCGGCACGAAGGTGCCGAACGCTCGGTCCCAGACGATCAGGATCCCGCCGAAGTTCCGGTCCAGATAGCCGCCTTGGGAAGCGTGATGGACACGGTGGTGGGACGGGGTGTTGAAGGCGAACTCGTACCAGCGGGGCAGCTTGTCGATGCGCTCTGTGTGGATCCAGAACTGGTAGACGAGGTTCGCCGAGGAGCAGAAGGCGAGCGCGGCCGGGTGGACTCCACAGGCGATCAGTGGCAGGTAGAACGGCCAGGAGGTGACCGAGGTCCAGGGCTGGCGCAGCGCCGTGGAGAGGTTGAACTTCCGGCTGGAGTGGTGGACCACATGGCAGGCCCAAAGGATCCGGATGACGTGGTGCCCGCGGTGGGACCAGTAGTAGAAGAAGTCCTGCGCGAGCAGCATCAGCACGATCGTCCACCAGAGCACCGGCACCCGCAGCGGCGTGAGCTCGTACACCGCGGTGTAGACCGCGACGACCGGGATCTTCCACAGGAAGTCGGAGAACAGGCTGCCGAGCCCCATGCTGATGCTGGTGGCGGCGTCCTTGGTCTCGTATCCTGCGGCGTCCTCGTCGGGATGCAGACGTACGGCGACGATCTCGACGGTCGTGAGCAGCACGAAGGCGGGGATGGACCACAGCACGACATCGGGCAGGTTCGGCATCTGTGCACGGTAAGGGTGCTGGTCGGGCCTGCGCCAGGGGTTGTTACCCCCAAGTATTTCCGGCGGTACGGGTCGGGATGTTCGGCGGTCTTCACCCATGTCGTGCGGGGACGGGCGGGGCACCGTCGGCGTCGGCCTGTCCGGGTGCGGGTGATGTGGGCCTGTGTGAACCTGGCCGCGGAACCATGCCGTCAATGACCAGGGAGCGGGTCGTGAACCAGCTCGGAGACAAGCCGGAAGAGGTCCGCAAGCGGCTCGAGGAGGAGAAGCGCCGGAACGGGAAGGGCCGGCCCGATGGTGAGAAGACCGGCGATGCCGCGGAACGGGCCGACAGGTCCGGCGAGGCGTCTGCCTCCGAAGGAGAATCACCGGGGAACGAGGAGCAGAACCCTTTGTGAGGTCGGGTCGCCGTCAGCACCCGGACGCCCCCGCCCGCAGCACCGGACCCGCGAAGATGCGGGAGTACAACGCCGACACCCCGACATCCCTGGTCGAGGCGGCAAGCCCGCAGTGGTTCTGGATGGAAGAGCGCTTTCCCGGCGCCGACCAGTGGAACTCGCTCCACGAACGCCTGGTCGCCGCCTGGCGGCGTCAGTCCCCACTGCTGCCGCCCGGCCCGGTCCACTTCGCGCACACCGACGGTGACGAGTGCGGCGAGGACCTGATGACCGTCGCCTATCTGCGGGAGACCGCCGAGCAGGCGGGCATACCGACCGAGGCACTGTCGGTGGAACGCATCGGCTGGGACCGGATCACCGGCCGCTTCGTCGACGAGAGGCTGCGCTTCATCCGCAGCTGCTTCAAGCTCTACCGTTCCTATTCAGTGAGCAGGAGTGAGTCTTGGACCCATTCCTGGTCACTGCGGGCACCCCGAACGGTGTTGGATGCCCTGGTTGCCCGCGTTCGTTCCGCGTCCGGGGGCACGCATCGTGTGCGTGGTCCGGGAATGCGGGGGCGGGTTTCCTCACGCCCAAGCGCACGCCGGTCGGCCTGGACGGTCCGATGCCCCGCACGATCGCTCCGGTCGTGCGGGGGCGGTGCCGTCCGTCGCCGGACCGGGTGCCCTTGGGCGCGTCTGCCGATCGCGATGCTCGCCGCATCGTGCCGGCTGGTCCTACGGGTGGTGCTGGTGAGGGGCTTCTGCCAGTGCTGGGCGCCCCACTTGGATGTGTAGGCCGGGTCGACGGCGATGATCGCGATGCCGATGGCGTCGGCCATGGAGACGAGGCGGGCACGCAGGCGTCCGGTGGGCATGCCGGAGATCAGCTGCCGGAACCTTCGCCTGCGGCCGTGCTTCTCCCTGGTCTTCTCGGCCTGGAAGTCGAGGTCCTCGACCGCGATGGCTGTGACGCCGCAGGCCTTGGCCCAGTGCAGGAGGCGGGTGAGGGCGTGGCGGACTTGGGCGTCGCGGTGGGGGGCGGTGCCGGTGAGGTCGTAGGCGAAGCGGCGTGGATCGCCGCACGGGTTGCCGTGGGTGCCCAGGCGCCAGGCGGCGAGGTGGTCGGCGTTGGTGTCGACCCCGATCACGCCGTGGGCGAGGGCGGCTTCGAGCGGAACGGTCTGGGCGGCTGGGATCTGCCAGGAGGCGGTCACATACCAGCGGCCGCGTCCGGTGTCGTGGTGGATGCGGTAGGCCACCGCCCGGTTGGCCGCCACCCGGTCCGCCCACTCGGTGCCCCGGTGCGCGAAGGAGACCTTCGTGGCGAGTGCGTACCGGCCGTGCGCGGCGTTCGCCAGATGCGCCAGCGGGGCCGGGAGCTTGATGCTGACCTCACCTTCGGGAGTGACGCGGATCGTCTCGTTGCCGAACCTCTTCCCCGACTCACCATCCGCCTGGAAGAACCAGCGCCCAGCCTCCCACCGCCGGCGCCACTGGGCCTCGGTCAGCCCCGCATCGGCGAGGTGATGCCGGGTACGGGCCAGCCGTCGGCCGCCGCGCACCACACGTACCCGGCCCGCGTCCCTCTCGGCCCGCACCCGCTCGAGCCGGTCCTCCAGCACCCGCAGGCGCCGGGTCTTGGCATGCCACTCCCGCCGCGAACGGTAACCACCCGCGGCACGCTTCGTGCCCTTGTGTCCGACCGGCAGCGACAACCGATGCCGGATCACCTTGACACCGGCTTCGAGGTTCTGGATGTGCGCGGCCTGCCCGCGCCGGGCCAGTGCCCACTGATCGTGCGTGGCCTTCGTGACCGACCCCGCCCACCTGGACGACGACACCCCCGTCAGGCCGCGCTTCCGGGCCGCCCACGACTCGGCGGAGTGCTCCAGCCCGTCAGCGCAGCGGGCCATCAAGTCCCGCGAGGCCAGCGAGCCGAGATGCGCACCCACCAGCCGCAGCACCTCCTCGTCCCCGGCCGTCAGGCCCTTGAGCCGCGTACGCACTGCCACACCCGAAGGTCCGGTGACCACGAACGGCACCGCCACCTCCCGCAGACCACCCACCATGTCCACCCCCTCCGCACCGGACCACCCACACCCGCCACCACCCCCAACGACCCGCCCCCGCAAAGGTCACCCATTCGACACACGAACCCCCATCCGCCCTCCCACACCACAGCCCACAACCACTCACCTGTACACGGCAGAACTCACTTATACGAAGTCGAACAGCAGCAGTTCACGGCCCTGGGAGTGGCTGGTCACCGACCACTTCGGTCCGCATGTCCTCGACACCCTGGACAACGGCGGCGGCACCGGTACCACCTGCTGGATCGAGCCCGCCTGGAAGATGCTCCTGTCGAACAAGGCGCTGCTGGCGGTCCTGTGGGAGCTCTACCCGGGCCACCCGAACCTGCTCGCCGCCCACCTCGACGGACCGCGCGACCTGGCCGACGGCACGGGCTGGGCCGCCAAGCCACTCCTCGGACGGGAGGGGCCGGGATCACCCTGCACGCACCGGGCGACGCGCCCGTGGTGCGCGAGGAGCCCTGCTGCTACCAGGAGTTGGCTCCGCTGCCCGACTTCGACGGCAACCGCGTGGTGCTGGGCGCCTGGGTCGTCGAGGGTGAGGCCGCCGGTCTCGGGATCCGGGAGTCCGCGGGGCCGGTCACCGACGGATACGCCCGGTTCCTGCCCCACGTGATCCTCCAGCCGGGCGCCTGATCCGTCGACGCCCTGCCCGGGACCGGCCCGGCCACAGGGCAGGCGGCCCGTCAGCCGTCACGCCTCGGCGGGGCCCGACCCGCTCAGGCCAGCAGGACGTCCTCGCCCGCCGTCACGGGGACGACCTGCCCCGCCGACGGCGCCTCGGCCTTCACCGGTGTCCCGAAGTCCGACAGCGTCATCGTGGTCATGGCCTTCATACCGCCGAAGTAGGACAGCCGGGCCTGTACGGCGCGCCCCTCGTCGTCGACCCACACGTCCGCGTAGACGGGCACGTCGTCGCCCAGCTTCTCGCGCATGTCCTCCAGCCCCCGTTTCGTCTCCGTCGTCATCCGGAGCGTCGCCGTGGCGTGGTCGATCGTGCCCCGGTAGTGCACCGCGGGGGCGCCGTTCACCTGCTCCTTGCCCTCGTTCGACACCTGCCGCATCGCCTTCATCTGGCGGAGCAGGTGCTCGGGGTCGTTCAGCGGCGCCCGCAGGAAATAGCGGGTCAGGGCCTCGCTCCGGTCGGCCGAGGCCCACTTGCCCTCGTCCACCGCCCGCGAGCCCCGCACGTAGACGGTGTCGCCGACGAAGACCTCCTCGACAGGGTCCATGCCGCTGTCCTCGAGCTCCACCGTGAGCCGGCCCCTGTCTCCCGCCAGGTCGAAGGCGCCGGCGATCGCGAACACGTACGTCGTGGGGCTGTCGGCGGACCGCAGCTCGATCTTCTCGTCCACGCGGGCACTGGACGCGCTCGTCCTCTCGATCGCGGCACGCACGGCCGCCCCGTGATCCACGGCCTTCTTCGCCCTCTCCCCCGAGTCACGGTCCGGACCGCCGGAACAGGCGGTGCAGAGCAAGAGGACGGCGGCGGAGAGGAAGTGGGCGCGGCGCATGGGCCCTCCGGGGAATCGGTACTGCGCGGGATGGAGCCCGAAAGGGCCTGGAGATCTTCGCACGAAACCGGTGACGGGCCCCGGGGATCCCGGCCTTGACGTCCCTGTCCGCACAAGTACCGCCGAACACCGTCCCGCCGCCCACGCCCTGTGCCACAGTGCGTCGGGGAGTCGTCACGACCGACGTACAGACGCTGGGGGGAGCGGTGAGGGTACGCAGGCTGCTGTCGTTCTCGGACGCGCTGGTGCTGTTGGGCGGTGACCCGCCCGCCGTTGCCGCGCTGGACCGGGCGCTCGGCGGAGCGCTGAACCTCGCGACCGGCGGCGTCGGCGACGGCTTGCTGCGGATCGCCGACGCCCGCGGCAGTGTCCTGGGACTGGGCCGCGACGCCGTACGCGGCGTGGGACAGCGCCTGGGCCGGGCCGACGGCCGCGCCCGGCGGACCGAGTTGCTGCACGCCGCCCACACCGTGATCGTCGTCCTCGCCTGGTTCCAGGCCCTGGAGGAACTGCGGCTCCCCGTCCACGTCGACGACCTGGAGCTGACCCGCCGGGAACAGCTCGCCCTCGCGGGAGCACCGCGACCGGAGGGCAGCGGCGCCGCGTTCGTCCGCTCGCTGGCCGCGACCGACTTACCGCACCCCGCGCCACACCGTCCCTTCGAGGCGGTGACCGGCGAACTGGCGGGCTGGTACGAGGGTCTGTCGGCGCGCTTCCTCGACTTCGCCGAAGGACTTCACGTCTGGAGTGCCCAGACGGAAGCCGCACGCGCCGAGGCCCGGCGGGCCCTGAGCACCGAGCTGCCCCGTGAAGCGGTCCGGCAGTACGAGGCCCTGTATGCCCAGCTGGCCCAGCAGGCACCGGAGTTCGGCTTCTGGACGGCCCAGGTGGAACACCGGGCCACCCGGGCGGAGGTGCGCCGCTCCCTGACCGGCGTGGCCGACCTGCTGGCCGACCTGGCGCGGACCGCCCATCCGCCCACGGACGTCGCCGCCGCACTCTCCCGCTCCTACGAGGCCGTCCTGACCCGCCCCGTTCTCGACGCGTCGACCGGACCCGAAGGCATCCGCGTACCGACCCTGCGGGAGATGTACCTCGACCCGGACTTCCGGGTCCGCGAGGTCGCCGGTCACAGCGGACCGGCCACCGAGTCCTGGTGGGAACAGGCCACGGTGCGCCACGACCTGACCTCCTACCTCGCCGGAGCCCTCACCTCCGCCGGGCTGGCCGAGACGCCCCTCCTGGTGCTCGGGCAGCCGGGCGCGGGCAAGTCCGTCCTCACCCGGGTCCTGGCCGCCCGGCTCCCCTCCGCCGGCTTCCTGCCCGTCCGCGTACCGCTGCGGGACGTCCGCGCCGAGGACGACCTCCAGGACCAGATCGAGCAGGCCGTACGCAGCGCGACCGGGGAGAGGACGTCCTGGCCCGAGCTGGTCCGATCGGCGGGGACCGCCGTGCCCGTCCTGCTGCTCGACGGATTCGACGAACTGCTGCAGACCACCGGGGTCCACCACAGCGACTTCCTCTCCCGCGTCGCCCGTTTCCAGCAGCGTGAGGCGGAACAGGGCCGCCCCGTCCGGGCCCTCGTCACCAGCCGCATCGCCGTGGCCGACCGCGCCCGCTACCCGGAGGGCCTCGTCGTCCTGCGCCTGGAGCCCTTCCGCCCCGAGCAGATCCGCCGCTGGCTCGCCCTGTGGAACGAGGCGAACGCCGGCAGTTTCGCCTCGCGCGGGCTGCGACCGCTGTCCTGGGCCGCCGTCGCCCGTCACCAGGCACTCGCCGCGCAGCCGTTGCTGCTGACCATGCTGGCGCTGTACGACGCCGCCGACAACGCGCTGCGGCGCGACAGCGACGGTCCTCTCGACGAGGGCGAGCTGTACGAGGAACTGCTCACCTCCTTCGCCCGCCGCGAGATCGACAAGACCGGCCCCGCGCCCGCGGCCGCACCGGACGAGGAAGCGCGTGCCCGCGCCGAGCGGGAACTGCAGCGCCTGTCCCTCGTCGCCTTCGCCCTGCACAACCGCCGCCGGCAATGGGTCTCCGCCACCGAACTCGACGCGGACCTCACAGCGCTCCTCGGCCGGTCCTCCGTCGACGCGTCAGGGTTCCGCACCCCGCTCGGCGCCGCCGACGTGGCGCTCGGCCGCTTCTTCTTCGTCCAGCGCGCCCAGTCCGTGCGCGACGGTCGCGTGCTGGCCACGTACGAGTTCCTGCACGCCACCTTCGGCGAGTACCTGGTCGTCCGCCTCGCCCTGCACGTGCTCACCGGCATGCTCGGGCAACGGCCGGCCCTGTCCCTCGCCGAGAGCAGTGTCGACGACGACCTCGCGTACACACTGCTGTCGTACGCCCCGCTGTCCTCGCGGCAAATGCTGCGCTTCGCCGGATCGATGGTGCGCCGGATTCCCGGTGACGAGCGCGAACGGCTGGCGCGCCTCCTCATCCGCGTACTCGAACAGCACGCCGATCGCACGGACGAACCCCGCCCCGCCTACCGCCCGGGCCGCCTGCGTACCTCGGCCCGGCACGGCATCTACGGCGCCAACCTGGTCCTGGTCATCCTGATCCTGAAGGGCCGCACCACCGCGCGGGAGCTGTTCCCGTACTGGACGGACCACGCAAGCGCCTGGCACCGGCATGTGCTGCTGTGGCGTTCGTCGTTCGACGAGGAGCAGTGGACGGACTTCGCCCTGTCCGTGTCGACCCGGCATGCCTGGAGCGGGAGCGGCAGGGAACTGGAGATCGCTCTCCGGACGGGCGAGCCGTCCCCGCCGGACCCGCTGGACATGAACTGGCTGTACCGCTATCCCCGGGACAACGACGGCCCCGGCTGGTCGCGCACCTACTGGGACGAGCTGTGGCACAAGCTCGATGTCTCCGGGGGCACGAACGACGCCGTCGTACGGCACGCCATGGACCCGGTCTTCGTGTGGCTCGGACCGGCCGTCACCACGTTCGTCACCTCGCCGGGCGGACCGGCCACGTCCCTGGCACACGATGTGCTGCGGCTGCTGATCGGCGGCAGCGACGAGCTCCCGGCAGGCGAACCGCACGCGCTGCGCGACCGGGTGCTGCGCGGCCTCGACCGCGTGCCGCCCGAGGTGCGCGCACGAGTGCGGCGGCTGCTCGAGGAGCACCTGCGACCGCCCGGCGACGCCTGAGCGGCCCGATGCGCACGTCAGGTCGTGCGAGCCGTACCACCCCGGCTCGCCGTCCCGGCCCGCAGGTGCCCGTGGCGGGGGCCGGGGAGCGGCCCGTCGCCCTCACCGGGGAGCGGGCCCTGGCCGCTCCTGGCGGCGACCATGTCCGCGAAGGCGCGGGCCAGCGGCGACAGGGCGTCCCACTGCCGCACGGCCCACCCCGCCGAGAGGGCGGGGAGCTCCGGGATCGGCACGAAGCGCAGCGAAGGATGGGCGGATCCGCTCCAGCCGGGCAGGGCGGGGACGACGGCGTGGCCGACGCCGAGTTCGGCGAGGAGGATCGCGGTGTCCCAGTCGGCGACGCCGGTGTCCGAGGTGACGTGGACGCCCCATTCGGCGAAGGCCGCGTCGAGCCGGGCGCGCGAGGTGGAGTTCTCGGGCAGCCGGATGTGGCGGATGCCCGTGAGATCCCCCGGTTCGATACGGCTCCGGGCGGCGAGCGGGTCGTCCGCGTGGACGGCGAGCACCCAGGGCAGGTCGATCACCCGGCGCTGCTCGATGCCGCGTACGGGAGCGCCGATGGTGATCCATGCCAGATCGAGGTCGTGGGCCGCGAGTGCCTCGAAGCAGCTGCGGCTGGAGTTCTCCGTCTGGAACTCCAGGCTGACCTGCGGGTGCAGGCGCCGGAATTCGACGACCGCCGCCGACATGAAGTGGCGCACGGTGGTGGCGCCGGTGGTGATGCGTACCGAGCCGCCGTCGCCGCGGACGAGGTCCGCGAGGCGTCGCAGTGCGACGTCGAGGCCGGCGATGCCGTCCGCGGCTGCGGCCTGGAGGAGCCGGCCGGCCTGGGTGGGCACGACGCCGCGCGGATGCCGTTCCACCAGGTCGGTCCCGATCTCCCGCTCGAGCCGCTTCACATGCTGGCTGACGGCGGACTGGGTGCAGGACAGTTCGCGGGCGACGGCGCTGAGGCTGCCGGCGCGACACACGGCGACGAAGACGCGCAGATCATCGAGAGTCATCAGAGAGCCAAGATATTTCTTGGGCTGCTGCAAGGAAACCCTAGGATTGACTTGGGAGTTGAGTCTCGCGAGGATCTTTGTGGATCCAGGGCGGCAACCTGGAACGCGTGACGACGTGCTCCAGGTGCCGACCCGTCCGCGCGCGCCCCGCGCCTGCGGGGCCCGGGGCAGCACGGCCGGCCCGCCGCACGCTTCGACCAGGGCCCGGGCCGCGCCTCTGTCCGTGCCGAGCAGTCCGGGCCGCCGGCTCTTGTGGTCCGGCGGGATGGAAGACTGGGCGGCCGGGAACGGTACAGAGGGAGCGGACGAGACCGTGCGACTGCGACGGGGGCGCAAGGGCCTCACGGGCCTGGCCATGCTGAGTGTGCTGACGATGACGGCGACGACCGGCTGCGGCGCTCTGCTTCTGGAGGACAAGGGCCCGCTCCCGCCACGCTATTCGGGCCCGCCGCTGCCCGCGGACACCGTGGTCTCGGACCTGACCTCGGCTCTCAAGGCCGAGGGCATCACGCTGGAGCGGACGCCGCAGGAACTGATCCCGACCGAGTGCCACGAGCGCTTGACGGGTGAGCACGAGTCGGCGACGGCGGACACGGCCGTGCAGGCCGGATTCGACCGGGCGCGGTCGGACCACGGCTGGCAGTCCGGTCGTGAGATGGGTGAGGGTTGGCTCGTCCTCCGCAAGGGCAACTGGACGGCTGCGACCGTCCTGCCCGGCGCCTCGGGCGCGGACGCGACCCCCACATCGCTGATCGTGATCACGCTGATGTGCGACGGTGGCCGCTCGAAGTCGTCACCCACGGACTCCGCGCGTCCGTCACCCGCGGCCTCCTAGGACCCGTCCCGTCCTCGGTCGTGTGACAAGCCGGGCGACCAGGGCCCGCGGGGAGGCTGTCGGGCTTCTCGTGCGGCCTGCCCGGGCGATTCTCGCGGCAGGTCCTGGCCCTGCGCGGGAAGTGCCGGCACGTGCGGATCATCGTGCGCCCACATGAAGGACCGCCGGCGTCGGCGGCCCCCGACTGGTCGCGGGGCCGAGCGACACCGGTCCGCCATCGCCGAGGCCCGCGCCGCCTACGACGATGCGGCGGAGCTTGCCCCGACGCATGCTGAAACGGCCCCGGGCAGGCTTCCTGGCCCGACGGCGAGCTGAGCTCGAACCGGGCCCGCCACCGGCGTCACGAGCCCGACATGCCCTGTCCGGCTCGGCATGTGTCCGCTCGGAGATCTTCCTCGTGACTGTCGAGCCAGCGTCGTGCCGCCAGGCTCAGCGGTGGCTCGTCCGGCTCGTCCATCGTTCCCTCCGCCACCGCCTCTGCCCACCGCCGCAGGACCTGCGAACGGTGCGGCGCTGTCAGCACGGAGGTGCTGATGTCGTGCTCCCATGTCGTCGCGAAGCACAGGACGTTCCCGTCGAGCGAGAGCATGCGGAACTCGGGGCGGCAGGGCGCGCTGCCGAGCAGTCCGGCGGCACCCTTGCCCATGATGTCCCACCCGTTCCGCAGCTCGACGCAGAACCACCGGGAGGAGCGGTTCTGCTCCGGCCGGAGCGCGAGCAGGAACCTGCGGTCGGTCTCCGAGAACAGCCCTCCTTCGACCGACAACCGGTACCAGTCGGCGTTCGCCTTCTCGCGCAGCTGCGGCTCGAGGACGTCCAGCACGGCCTCGACGCGCCCTTCCTGGGGCGGGCAGCTCGGTGCCTGGCCGGTGACAATGGGCGGGATGAGCCCTTCGGGCTCGGTCCACCCGTCCACGATGCGCAGACCCGCCGCGGCAAGAGACTTCATGATCCCCATCATGCCGTTCCCGCCGGTCGGCACACGAGGCAGGGCGGTGGGCGGCTTCGGCCCGGCCCGGCCCGGCCATGGAAGCAGAGCGCCGCGCCGGAGTCCTCGGTCCTCCGATTCCGGTTCAGGGACGGACCGCTGCTGAGCGGGAGTCGTCGGGCGCCGCTCCCGACGACTGCGTGAAGTGGCCAAGGGCCCGTACGGCGGGCCCCGTTGCCCCGCCCGTGTCGCCGGCCGCCTCACGGCGGTCGGCGTGCTGCCGCGACACGGTGCGGCAGAACGGCCAAGGGGCCGTTTCAGATTCCTCTGAAACGGCCCCTTGGCTCACGACTCTCACGAGTCGGGACGACAGGATTTGAACCTGCGACCCCTTGACCCCCAGTCAAGTGCGCTACCAAGCTGCGCCACGTCCCGGTGCGCGGCTCTGCCGGTTTCCCTGGCTGACCGCGCAAGAGAACATTACCTCACTCTGCGGGGTCGTCGAACGCCCGGCCTGCGACGCGGCGGCATGTGGGGCACACCGCCCGTCGCCCACGAAGCCGTACGAGGGACAATTGCGGCATGGACAAGGCACGCAGGGACCGCGACGCCGAAGGCCGGGCGCGCAACGCCCGCCCCCGGGACGGGCTGGGGCGCCCCCTCCCCCATGGCGCGCCCGGTGTGGAACGCCAGCCGGAGGGTGTGCTGCGCACTCCCGCCGAGACGCTGTCAGAGGCGCAGCGACTACTCGACGCCGGGATGCCGTTCCATGCGCACGAGGTTTTCGAGGACGCATGGAAGTCCGGCCCGGAGGAGGAACGCGAGCTGTGGCGCGGCCTGGCCCAGCTCGCGGTGGGACTCACGCACGCGGCGCGCGGCAACACTGCGGGCGGCGCCCGTCTGCTGCTGCGGGGCGCCGACCGGATCGCCGGCTTCCCCGCGCCGCACGGCATCGACGTGTCGGGGCTGACCGGCTGGGCCCATGAGCTGGCTGGCCGGCTGACCGACCCCGTGGACCCGGCCGCGGAATCCCCACGGCTGCGCCTCTAGCAGGATCACTCCGAGCCCGCGGGGCCGTTCCCGTTCACGTCGGGTCGCTCCCGGAGTCGTACGGCCGCGGCGCCGGCGCCGGGCGACCGCGTGCAGCCGGGACGACGGCGCCCGGACCGGGTTCGGCTCAGGCGGTCCGCACGCCCTGCACGGTCCGCGCGAGCCGAAGGCCCAGGTCGTCGATCGCGAACGTCGGGTGGCTGCGGCGTCGCACGGACGCTCCGCAGCCTCGCGCCGACTCGGCCCAGCCCCCGCCTCGGAAGATGCGGTAGGAGCCGTAGACCTCCTCGTCGTACAGGTCCCAGCACCACTCCCACACGTTGCCCAGCATGTCGTGCAGCCCCCACGGGTTCGGCTTCTTGCCGCCGACGTCGTGGGGCCGGCCGTCGGAGTTGTCCGCGTACCAGGCGATGTCGTCGATCTCCCCGTAGCGGTAACCGCTGGTGCCCGCCTTGCAGGCGTACTGCCACTCCGCCTCGGTCGGCAGCCGGTAGCCGTCCGAGGTCCGGTCCCAAACCACTTCGCCGCTGCGCGCGTCGCGGGAGTACGCCTGTCCGAGCCCGGCCCGGGCCGACAGCAGGTTGCACAGCTCGATCGCCTCCAGCCAGCTGATGTTGGTCAGGGGCGCGGCTCCGCCCGCGGCGGGCGCGGCGGGATCGGGAGTCGGGCCGGTTCCGGTGACGGCGCGGTGCAGGTCCCTGGTGACGGGATACGTGCCGAGCAGGAACGGAGCGAGCTCGGTGCGCCAGCGGGTGTCGCGCCGGTCGTCGCGGAGCTCCACGGCACCGCCGGGCACGGGAGTCATCCAGGGGGCCGCCGGATCGTTGGTGGACAGATGCACTCGGGCGCCCTCTCGTCATGGGGCGACTGCCGGGTCGTCGCCGGGGCCACGATACGGGGCCTGCCCCAAAGAGCTTGCCTCACAGCGGAGTTGGGCGCGTCAGAGCAGGCTGCGCAGCACGGTGGCGTGGCTGTGGTCCGGTTCCTTGGACGCTGTCAGAAGCGTCAACGGGCCTTCGGCGGCAAGGCTGCGCAGTTTCTCCAGCGCCTCGGCGGCCGCGGGTTCGGCGAGCTCGGCCTCGTAGCGTCGCCGGAACTCCTCGTACTCCCCGTCCGGCCCGTGGTACCAGCGCCGCAGCTCCGGTGACGGCGTCAGCGCCTTGGGCCACTCGTCGACGTGTGCCGCCTCCTTGCTCAGGCCACGCGGCCAGAGCCGGTCGACCAGGACCCGCAGGCCGTCGTCCGGGGCGGGCTCCTCGTAGACCCTGCGGACCTTCGTCGTGCCACTTCCTCGTCGCATGCCCCCAGGGTCACAGGACCGGACCGCCGGGGCGACCGATGGAGGGCCTGCCGGGAGCCGAGCTTCCGCGGAGCTGACGTGAAATCGATTGCACAGAATACTCATGCGGCATACAAATACCCTTGAAGCCCTGGCGACGACAGTGTCGCCCGGGCGCCCGGACGCTAGGGCGGTTCAAAGCGGATTCGAGGAAGGCCCCGGAGGTGGACCGTTCTCCCGGACCGGGCGAGAAATCCTTTTCAGTGGCGGGTAAAGTCAAGACGACCCACGGCGAACCGGCTGGTGCGGCACCATCTCGCGACTGAGCGCCGACCCGGCGTGGCAGACCGGCAACGGGATGCGTGGCGGCGCGACAGCGCGGCGGACTGCGCGGGTCCGCGCAGTGGACGAAAGGTGTGGACACGACAGTGGTGACGATTCAGGACGTGGCTCGTGCGGCCGGAGTGTCGCCGGCGACGGTGTCGCGGGTGTTCAACGGCGGCAACGTCACGGCCGCCCGGGCCGAGTCCGTACGGCAGGCCGCCGCCGAGCTCGGCTTCGCGCCCAACCGGCTCGCCCGGTCGCTGCGCAAACAGCAGTCGAGCGTGATCGGCCTGATCATCCCGGACATCGAGAACCCCTTCTTCACCTCCCTCGCCCGCGGTGTCGAGGACGCCGCACAGCGCACCGGCATGTCGGTCGTCCTGTGCAACTCCGACGAGGACGTCGAGAAGGAACGCCGCTACATCGACATCGTCATGGGCGAGCAGATGGCCGGAGTCATCGTCGCCGCCGCCTCGCGCGACCGGACCGACCTCAGCCCGCTCCTGGCCAGGGGAATGCCCGTGGTGGCCGTCGACCGCCGGCCCCACGACGCCGACGTCGACGCGGTCATGGTCGACAACCAGCACGGCGGCGAGGTCGCCACCCGCCACCTGCTCCGCGCCGGGTACCAGCGGGTCGCCTGCATCACCGGTCCCGCCGGGGCCTCCACCTCGGAAGAGCGCCTCGCCGGCTACCGGTCCGCCCTGCGCGGCGAACTGGGCAACGACTCCGGGGAGCCGGCGCGGGCCGCGTCCTACATCCGGCACGCCGACTTCCGTGTGGAGGGCGGCCGGGCCGCCATGCGGGAACTGCTCGCCCTGCCCGAGCCGCCGGACGCCGTCTTCGTGGCGAACAACCTGATGACCGTGGGCGCGCTCCAGGCCCTGCGCGAAGTGGGGCAGGCACCGCCGGGCGTCGGCGTCCTGTCCTTCGGCGACGTGCCGTGGGCGTCGCTGGTGCGGCCCTCGCTCACGACGGTCGAACTGCCGTCGTACGACCTCGGGCGCACGGCGGCGGAACTGCTGCTCCAGCGGATGGCGGGCAGCGCGGCGCTCCTGCAGACGGTGGTGCTGCGTACGACGCTCAAGCCCCGCGAGAGCACGGCGGGGCCGAGCCAGGCGTGACGCCACGGGTCCGGGCGGCCGGGCCAGGGCCATGAGCGTCGCCCCCTTTGCGTCGGCCGGCCCGAGGTCGCTGCGCCCGTGCCCGCGTCGTACGTGACGCCCCCTGGTGCCGCCCGGCCCGAGGTCGCTGCGCCCGAGTCGGGCGTGACCGCGCCCGGGGTCTTCCCGGGGTCTTCAAGACGCGCGCCCGTAGCTCCGCCTGGGCCGGGGCCCTACCTGCCCGGGTCCTGGCCCCTCGGGATTTCCCTGGCCGCGGCCCGCCCCGGCCGCGGACACCCCGGGTCGGGAGCTGATCCGTCGGTCAGCGCACGTGGGCGGCGATCGCCCGCGCGCACGCCAGGGACTCCGTGTGCGTCGTGTCGACCTCCAGGTCGTACGTCACCCCTTGGTGAACCACGTCCGCCTGCGACGCGGCCATCCCCTGGGCCCGGTCTCCCCGTGCCGTCTCGCGGCCCGCGGCGACCGTGCTGTCGCATCTGACGCCGACCCACAGCACCGCCAGGGCGCCAAGTGCCTTCTGCCACCGCTGCTGTGACGCCGCTCCGCGCAGGAAGACGTCGTCGACGACGATCCGGGCTCCCGCGCGGGCCATCGCCACGATGCCCTCGGTCCAGGCGGCCTCCAGCGCCAGGAAGCCCGCGCCGACGCTCACGCGGCCGTCCGAGGCGATGTCGAGCCCCGCGTCCGACGCCTGCATCTTGGCGGGCATGGCGTCGACGAACGAATCGACCCCGAACGCCAGCCATGGATCCGGAAGCACGGCCTGGAGACACCGCACGATCCCCGACTTCCCCGAGCTGGATCCACCGTTGAGAATGATCATCCGAGTTGTCACGGCGCCACAGTAGGGGCGCCTCCCCGGATCACGAAAACGAATTCCGGCAGGCTGACGACCCGGCATTCTCCACCGGCCGCCCAGGCCGACCACGGCTTCACGGGAGCCGGAGAGCCGCAGAGCCGCAGAGCCGCAACACACCCTCGCAGGCTTTCCGCTGACGCGCCGTGAGCTCCAGAACCGACGCGGCGCCGCGCTTACCATGGCGGCATGGCGGTCGACCTCTTCGCAGGCATCCCTGTCAACGACCATGCGGCGGCACTCGCCTGGTACGAACGGCTGCTCGGTTCGCCGCCGACATTCGTCGCGAGCGACACGGAGGCCGTGTGGGAGCTCGCGGAACACCGGTCGGTGGCCGTCGAGCAGCGGCCCGAGCACGCCGGCCACGCCATGCACACCATCTTCGTCGACGACTTCGATGCCCGTATCGCCCGGATCGCCGACCGGGGACTCGAGCCCACGAAGCGCGAGACGTACCCGAACGGCGTGCGTAAGGCCGTCTATCACGATCCGGACGGGAACGAGATCGGCTTCGGCGGCGCCCCACTGTGACCGCAGACCGTCAGGTGATCCGCACCGGGTCGGCCTCGCGGCGCCCCGTCCTCCCGGAGTCCCCTGTGCGCCGCCTGAAAACGGCACGCGCCCCGGCCGGGGCCGGGGCGCGGGGCGGGATGCGTCGGGCTACTTCATACCGGACGTCTTGATCGACTCGACGATCTGCCGCTGGAAGGTGAAGAACAGCGCCAGCATCGGCAGAGCCGCGACCGTCGCCGCCGCCAGGATGTAGTTCCAGTTGGAGAGGTACTGCGTCTGGAACGAGGCGATTCCGAGCTGGACCACCGTCAGGCTCTGGTCGCTGGTGACGACCTGCGGCCAGACGAAGGCGTTCCAGTTGGCGAGGAAGAAGAACACCGCCAGCGCGGAGAGGATCGGCCGGGACATCGGCAGCACGATGTTCCAGTAGACGCGCCAGTGCCCGCAGCCGTCGAGGACCGCCGCCTCCTCGAGTTCCTTGGGCAGTCCCAGGTAGAACTGGCGGAGCAGGAAGATGCCGAAGGCGTTGAAGACGGCGGGGACGATCAGTCCCGCGTAGCTGTCCAGGAGGCCCAGTTCGCGGGCGACGATGAAGAGCGGGATCAGCACCACGGGGGCGGTGACCAGAAGGGTCGAGAAGATCGCCATGAAGATCTTCTCCCGGCCCGGGAACCGCAGCCGCGCCAGCGCGTACGCGGCCATCGAGTGGAACAGCAGCGCGGCGATCGTGATGACGGCCGAGATGAAGAAGCTGTTCCAGAGGTAGCGGACGAACGGGACCTCGGTGAAGACGTAGACGAAGTTCTGGACCGTGAACTCCGTCGGGATCAGGTTGCCGTCGGTCACCGTCGAGCGGGACTTGAAGGCCGCGGAGACCATCCACAGCACCGGCAGGACGCTGACGACCGCCGCGCAGGCGGCCAGTGCCGTCAGCCCGACGCGTCCGGAGAGCCGCCGCCGGCCGCCCACCGCATTCGCTTCACTCGCCATCGTCGAACCTCCCGCCTCTCGTGAGCTTGAAGATCACCGCGGAGACGACGACCATGATCAGCACCAGGAACGAGCCCATGGCCGACGCATAGCCGTACTCCCCGAATCCGAACGCCTGCTGGTAGATGTAGAAGATCGCCAGCGAGGTGCCGTTGGCGGGGCCGCCGTTGGTGAGGACGAAGATCAGGTCGAGTCCGCCGGTGATGGCGGCGACCGTCGACATCAGCAGGACGAAGAAGCTGGTGGGACGCAGGAGCGGCCAGGTGATGGTGCGGAACGTGGTCCACGGCCCGGCGCCGTCGATCCTCGCGGCCTCGTAGTACTCCTTGGGGATCTCCTGGAGCCCCGCAAGGAAGATGATCATGTAGTAGCCCATCATCACCCACACCATGACGGCGATGACGCAGCCGAGCGCGAGGGTGGGGTCTCCCAGCCACGACTCGCCCTCGAGCCCGATGGCCCGCATGGCGCGGTTGACCGCGCCGACCTGCTCGTCGAGGAGGAACTTCCACAGCACGCCGACGACGACCAGGCTGATGACGTACGGCAGGAAGAGCGCGGTGCGATAGGCCC
The DNA here is from genome assembly GCF_001278075.1 of Streptomyces pristinaespiralis. Lineage (GTDB taxonomy): Bacteria > Actinomycetota > Actinomycetes > Streptomycetales > Streptomycetaceae > Streptomyces > Streptomyces pristinaespiralis. The sequence goes on from NZ_CP011340.1 coordinate 1,071,386, forward strand.
CCATGCCGGGGAGCTTCTGCTTGACGAGCAGCCCGAGGCCGAGGCTCACGCAGAACAGGACGGGGACGAGGATCACCACGTAGAGGCCGGTGACCTTCATCGAGTCCCAGAACAGCGGGTCGGCGATCATGCGCTCGTAGTTGCCGAGCCCGATCCACTCGTAGCTGCCGAAGCCGCTGACCTGGAAGAAGCTCAGGAAGATGGAGAGCACCATCGGGACGCCGACGAAGAGTGTCAGGCCGATGGCGTCCGGCGCGAGGAAGAGGCCGGCGGCGATCCACTCGCGCTGCTTGCGCCCGGGTCCGCGCCGGGGCCGTGCGGGCGCCGGGGCCGCGGGGGTCCGGTGGTCCTGTGCGGCGACACTGCTCATATCAGGCTCGCCCCCTGGTAGCTCTTGGCGTAGGCCGCGATCGACTCGGCGGCTCTTTCCGTCTCACTCGCCACGCTGCGGCCGGCGAGCATGGTGCCCTGGATGGCGTCGGAGATCGCCTTGTAGACGACCGGGGGGTAGCGCGGCTCCGCGCGTCCGCCGGGGAACACCTCGTCCTTGAACTTCTTCATCGCCGCGGAGTCGTAGCCGCCCTTGGCGGCGCCGCGTTCGAGGGCGGTGGCGCGGGGCGCCACGTCCGACTTGGCGCGGGTGCACCAGTCGACCATCCGGTCGATGGAGTCGTCGCTCATGGAGCCGAGCGCCCAGGCGCAGAACTCGGCAGCGGCGTCCGGGTCGCGGCCCTGCGCGTTGGCGCAGAAGGACCAGCCTCCGAGGGCGGTGGTGTACCGGCCGCCGTCGGGCACGGGGAGCTTGAAGACGCCGTACCGGTAGTCGGGGGCGTACGCCTTGAAGCTGGAGACCTGCCAGATGCCCTGCTGCCACATCGCGACGTTCTCTGCCTTGAACGCGCTGATGACGTCTCCGGCGGCGGGCAGGGTCCGCGGTGTGATGCCGTGGCGCACCGCGTCCTGCCAGAACCGCAGGGCCGCGCGGGTGGCCGGGGAGTCGAAGGCGACGTCGCCCTGCTCGTCGAGGACGTCACCGCCGCCCTGCCACATCCACGGGTACCAGGTGAAGTTCTGGTAGTAGCCGGGGTTGGTCTCGAAGACGAGGCCGGCCCGGGTCTTCGTGCGCAGCTTGTCGCCGATGTCGAGCATCTGGTCCCACGTGGTGGGGATGTCGGCCTCGGACAGTCCGGCCTTCTCCCAGGCGTCGACTGCGTAGAACATCGACAGCGGTTCGACCTCCATGGGGAGGGCGTAGACCTTGCCGTCGACGGTGCGGCTGTCGAGCGCGGTGCCGAAGTCGGCGACTGCTTCCTTGTCCATGTACGGGGTGAGGTCCGCGAGGACGCCGCCGTTGTAGTAGCGCAGGAAGTCGCCGGGGCTGAGCAGGAAGATGTCCGGGCCCTGGCCGGTGGCGAAGGCGGAGGGCAGCTTGAAACCGTTGAGGTAGGTCGGCTGCGGGAGGTGCACCAGTTCGATCTTGGTCTTGTGGCCGGCGTTCCACTTGGCGACCATGTCGACGAACCACTTGGACTGGGCGTTGATCGCCGGGTCCGGCGATCGCTGCGGTCCGTAGAAGTTCCAGAACTGCAGGGGGCCGTCCTTCGCCTGGGCCGTTCCGCAGCCGCTGAGCAGGCCGGACGCCGCGGTGGCGACGCCCGCGCCGGCCAGCGCGGTGAGAAGACGGCGGCGTGTCGGGGCCGGATGCCCGGCGTCGTTGCCGTGCTGGAGCATGCGCGCGCTCCTGTCGGAGGTGAGAGGGAGAGGTGGGAGCGTGGGGGGGTGTTCCGGATGCGGGTGGTACGGGGGGCGGGGGCGCGGTCGTCGGCCCCGGCACTCACCGTGGTCGTCAGTCGACCTCGAGGGTGAGCAGGTCGGGGGTCCGCGGCAGGGAGGCGCTGCTCGGCGAGTCCAGGTAGAACAGCGCGGTGCTCGCGATGTCGTCGCTCGTGTGTCGGTAGCGGTGCGGCAGGCCGTTGCCCTGGCCCGGACCGATGCCCAGGCTCTGGACCGTGATCCGCAGGTCCTCCGAGAAGTGAACGGGGTCGAGAATGTGCCATCGGTACATTCCGAACCGCTGCTGGCTGCTGTAGAGGCCGTCGGGGCGCAGGATCTGGTTCAGGCCGAGGTAGGGCGTGGTGTAGGCGGTGTAGCCCTGTCCAGGAACGTCGAAGTTCCAGGCGCCGCCGAAGTAGTCCTCGGTCCCGGTGCCGCAGATGGTGGGGAACTCGTCGTCGCCGTCCATGAAGAACTTCAGCTCGCCCTCGCCCCACCAGCCGGGGCTGTTGACGCCCCAGGCCAGGTAGGTGCCGACGTAGCTGCCCGCGCCGGTGACGCCCTCGAGCAGTGTGTGCTCCTCGCCGAACGGGACGGGGTGGCTTCGGCGCCACTGGGCGTGGAAGTACGTGGAGTCCTCGGGGACCTCGCCGAGTTCGTAGTCGACCTGGTAGTAGAGCGTGACCGTCTCCGCGGACAGGTTCTCCAGGGTGATGCGGGCGGCGCGGCGGAACGGCATCGGCCAGTAGGCGTTGAAGCCGCCGTTGGGGTTGGACGCGACCGGGACCGAGGACACCTGGCTGAAGGTGTTCCAGCCGTTGCAGAAGAAGTCGCCGAGCGGCACCTCGACCGCCGGGGTCTCCTCGCCCTCCCAGTGGATGCGCAGCAGCGTGCTGCGCCATGCGGCGTGCGGGGCGGTGGTGCACCACAGGTGGCGGATGGTGCCGGGGCCCTCGATGTCGGCGAGGGTCGCGGTCCCGCCGGCCGCGATGTCGATGCTGGGCGAGATCTTCCATCCCGGACCGAGCCGGGAGGCCGCGACCGCCCCCGTCCCCTCGGTGGCCCTGCCGCCGCCCGACTTGGCGCCGGTGAAGTTCTCGGCGCTGATGGAGCGGCTGACGGCACGGGCCTTGCGGGAGAGGCCGTCGAGTCCAAAGGTCGTCATGGTTCTGTCTGCTCTCGCGGGGTGATGTTCTCGGAGGTGCGCCGCGCCCCGCACCGTCGGCGGGGGAACACGGGCAAGGACCGCGTGCGTCGTCGAGACGCCTGAAATCCATTTCACGGCAACGTAGGTACAGCCCCGCACCGTGTCAAGGCACCAGGGCAAGATTCTTCGATCGCCCTGGGATCGCTCGTCGAGGGGTTGACGGTGAAATCGATTTCTGCCAGCGTGCACGCCATGCTTCGCAACGCAGTCATCGGTGTGGACATCGGCACATCCAGCAGCAAGGGGGTCCTCGTCGGACTCGACGGCACGCTGCTGCGCTCTGCCGTCAGGGAGCACACCCCCGCACGCCCCGGTCCCGGGCGGTTCGAGATGGACGCCGCCGTGTGGTGGCGTGAGTTCACGGAGCTGACGCGGGAGCTCACCGCGCCGGCCGACGCCGCCGTGATCGCGGTGGGCGTCAGCGGCATGGGCCCCTGCGTCCTGCTCACCGACGAGGACGACGAACCGCTGCGCCCGGCGATCCTCTACGGCGTCGACACCCGGGCGGTCCGCCAGATCGAGCGCCTCGACCAGCAGCTGGGCGGCGAAGAGATCCTCGCCCGCTGCGGCTCCGCCCTCACCACCCAGGCGGCCGGCCCGAAGATCGCCTGGATCGCCGAGGAGGAACCGGAGCTGTACGCGCGGGCACGCCGCCTGTACATGCCGAGCTCCTGGCTGGTGCGCAAGCTCACCGGCGCGTACGTCCTCGACCATCACTCGGCCAGCCAGTGCACGCCGCTGTACGACACGACGGCCCGGCAGTGGTACGCGCCCTGGGCCGAGGCCGTGGCCCCCGGTATCGAGCTGCCGGCCCTCGCCTGGTCCGGCGAGTCGGCCGGCGTGCTCACCACCGAGGCGGCACGCGCGGCGAACCTGCCCGCCGGCATCCCCGTCACCACGGGCACCATCGACGCCTGGGCGGAGGCGCTGAGCGTCGGCGCGCAGCAGACCGGCGACCTGATGCTGATGTACGGCACGACGATGTTCCTGATCCACACGGTGCCGGAGCCGCTCACCAGCCCGTCCCTGTGGGGAACCGTGGGAGCGCTTCCCGGCACCCGCAACCTGGCCGGCGGCATGGCCACCTCGGGCGCCGTGACGAACTGGCTGCGCGACCTGGTCGGTGCCGCCGACCACCCCGAGCTGCTGAGCCTCGCGGAAGCGGCGGGTCCCGGCGCCAACGGCCTGCTGATGCTGCCGTACTTCTCCGGCGAACGGACCCCCGTCATGGACCCCGAGGCCCGCGGCGTCATCGCGGGGCTCACCCTGTCCCACACCCGCGGCGACCTCTACCGTGCCGCGCTCGAGGCCACCGGCTTCGGCGTCCGCCACAACATCGAGGTCCTCGAGGCCGCCGGCGGCGACATCCGCCGGGTGGTGGCCGTCGGCGGCGGCACCCAGGGGGCCCTGTGGACCCGGATCGTCTCCGACATCACGGGCAGGGAGCAGGAGCTGCGGGCCACGTCCATCGGCGCGAGCTACGGCGGCGCGCTGCTCGCCGCGCAGCTGGTCACCGATGCCTCCATCGACGAGTGGAACCCGGTCCGGCAGACCGTGAGGCCCGCGGCGGAGAACGCCGCCCGGTACGACGAGCTGTACGCGCTCTACCGCCGGCTCTACCCGGACACCGCTGCTGTCGTCCACTCACTCGCAGCACTTCAGGACCGCTGAACCCGGGGACTCCACCCGGCCCACCCCGCACCTCCCGCAACACATTACGGAGACCGAGAGCGCATGACCTCCTACACCCTCCCCGAGCCGCACCGGGCGCCCGTCGCGGAGCCCGGCACCGTCTACACCGTGGCCAGCGGCGACCTGCGTCCCAGCGCCAACACCACCTGCTGGCCCGCGCAGCAGAAGCTCGAGAGCGACCTGGCCGCGGCCCTCGCCGATCTCGGCCGGCAGGTCCGGCGCGGTCACGAGTTCGACCCGGACAAGGGACACGGCTTCATCGACAGCCAGCGCGCCGGCATCGAGGTCTTCAAGAACATCCCCAGGGACGCCCCGCTGATCGTCGTGGAGGGCGTCTGGCAGTACAGCCACCACGTCATCGCCGGCCTGCGCAGCCACCGCGGGCCGATCCTGATCGTCGCGAACTGGAACGGCGAGTACCCGGGCCTGGTCGGCCTGCTGAACCTCGCGGGCAGCCTCACCAAGGCGGACATCGCCTACTCCGTGCTGTGGAGCGTCGACTTCACCGACGAGTGGGCGCGGCGGGGACTGCGGACCTGGCTGGAGACCGGCACCCTCGTCCACGACACCGGCCACGTACGCGACCTGCCGGCCCTCCCCGAGGACGCGGAGACGGCGCTGGGCGTGGCGCTGGCCCGTCAGCTGCGCGAGGAGAAGGCCGTCATCGGCGTCTTCGACGAGGGCTGCATGGGCATGTACAACGCCATCATCGACGACGAGCTGCTCAATCCCCTCGGCATCTACAAGGAGCGCCTGTCCCAGAGCGCCCTGGTCGCCGAGATGCGGCACGTCCCCGACGAGGAGGCCCTGGCCGTGCGGGCGTGGCTCGACAAGGCCGGCATGACGTTCCACACCGGCACGGACGAGGCGACCGAGCTCACCGACGCCCAGCTGCTCAGCCAGTTCAAGATGTACATAGCCGCGCTGCGGATCTCCGACGACTTCGGGCTCGACGCCGTCGGTATCCAGTACCAGCAGGGACTCAAGGACACGGTCCCGGCGAGCGACCTGGCGGAGGGCCTGCTCAACAACGTCCAGCGGCCGCCGGTGCTCAGCCGCGACGGCGCCCGCGAGCTGTACGCGGGGGCGCCGCTGCCGCACTTCAACGAGGTCGACGAGGGCGTGGCCGTCGACTCCCTGGTCACCAACCGGATCTGGACGGCGATGGGCCTCGACCCCGCCACGACGCTGCACGACATCCGGTGGGGCGAGGAGTACGAGGGCCGGTTCGTGTGGGTCTTCGAGATCTCCGGCTCCGTGCCCGCGTCCCACAACGGCGGGTACGACAAGTCGTGGAGCATGCGCCAGCCGCCCATGTTCTTCCCGCTCGGCGGCGGCACGCTCAGCGGCGTCTCCAAGCCGGGCGAGGTCGTCTGGTCCCGGGTCTTCCTGATGGACGGGAAGCTCCATCTCGACCTGGGCAGGGCGAGCGCGGTGGAGCTGCCGGAGGAGGAGACGCAGCGCAGGCTCGAGGCGACGAACCGGCAGTGGCCGATCATGCACGCCGTACTGCACGGCGTCAGCCGCGACCAGTTCATGGCCCGCCACCGCGCAAACCACCTGAACGTGGCGTACGCCCCGGACGCGGAGACCGCGGACAAGGCGCTGCGTGCCAAGGCCGCGCTCTTCGCGGAGCTCGGCGTAGAGGTCCACCTCTGCGGGGACGTCGCGATCTAGCGGCAGATCCGTGAGGTGCTCACGCCAGGAGAGGGCTGTCCGGCGGCAGCCCCCTCCTGTGCGTCCGCGGCTCCCCGGGCCCCCGCGGCGCCCGGGCGCCGCCGCGACGGGAGGGCCCGCCCGGCGCATCATCTTCGTCCTCTGACTAGCTCCGACCCTGCGAACAACGGCAGCATGGGGAACAGCGCGGTACATGACCGCGTACGGAGGCGGTGCGCGTTGACACGGGCGAGTTTTGCGTTCTGCGGGGCCGAGCTGGCCGCTGTCTACGTCCTCACGGAGGGCGCGGACGAGCTGCGGCTGGCCGAGGTCGTGGGGGACCGCGGCGGGACGTACGGGCTGCCGGCCGTCATCGGCCTCGGCAGCCGCTCCCCCGCCACGGACGCCTACCGCGCCGCCCGGCCCCTGTGGCTGAGCCCTGCGGAGCTGTCCGCGTACACCGCCGGCGACCCCCGCGGAGTGACCCCCGTGGGCGCGGGGACCCTGCCGCCGAAGTTCTCGCTGGGCGCGCTGCCGCTGGGCCACGGCGCCGCCAAACTGGGGTGCCTGGTGGTGGGGGGCGAGACGGCGGACGGGTTCGACGCCGACCGCCGCAGCCTGCTGGAGCTCTACGCCGATCAGGTGGCCGCCGGACTCGAGTCCGTACCGGCCCGCGTCGTCGGGCGGGCGGGCCCCAGGTCGCATCCCGGGCCCACGCTGGTCCCGCTCCACAGCGGCGCGTTCACCCTGACGATGGACACCGGGCACATGGAGGCGGACGAACGCGTGCTGGAGCTCCTCGGGATCGCCCCGGAGGACTTCGACTCGCGGGTGGAGACACTGCTGTCCTGCGCGGTCCCCGACGACATTCCGGCGCTGATGGCCGTGGTCGAGCCGGGCAGGCTGTCGTCCTCCGGAGAGCAGCTGGCGTTCCGTATCCGCCGGCCGGGCGGTGAGCTGCGCTGGCTGGGCCTGCGCTGCCGGCTGCGGTTCGGCGCCGACGGCATGCCCGAACGGGTGCTCGGTGTGGTCGCGGACGCCGTCTACCTGCGCCCCACCGACGACGAGGTCGCCATCGTGCAGGGGCTGTCCGCCCGGCTCGCGGGGGCGAGCACCGTACGGGACGTCAGCCGTATGGTCGTCGACGCTCTGCGCCAGCCCTTGGACGCGAGCCGGATCGCCGTCGCGGAGCTGGAGGCGGACCGGCTGCTGGTCACCATCCTCGACCCGCCGGAGCCGGACTCCTGGCCGGGCGTGTGGCAGACGGAGTGGCGGTCCGAGTGGCCGGACGCGTCGTGCCACGCGCTGCCCACGCTGCAGAACGCCCTTCGGGACGGCCATATGAGCCTGTGGCCTCCCGGCGCCGACCTGGAGCCGGGTCTCCTCGGCATCGGCCCCGGCGGCCTGGCGGTCGTCCCCCTGCCGGCCGACGGGCGCCTCATCGGGGTGTGCCTGGTGGGCTGGGACACCGACCACGAGTTCACCCCGGAGGAGCGGTCGCTGCTGACGGCGGTCGCCGGACTGGTCGGCAACGCCCTGAGACGCGCCCATGCGCTCGACGCGGGGCACGAGCTCGCCAGGATGCTCCAGCGCAGTCTGCTGCCCCGCAAGCTGCCGGTGCTGCCCGGCGGCGTCGCGGTCGCCCGTTATCTGCCGGCGACCGTGGGGCTGGAGGTCGGCGGCGACTGGTACGACGTGATCCCGCTCTCCGACGGGCACGTGGCTCTCGTCATCGGCGACGTGCAGGGACACAGCGCCGCGGCCGCCACCATCATGGGCCAGATGCGCACGGCGGTCCGCGCCTACGCGGTGGAGGGCCATCCCCCCGACGTGGTCGTCTCACGCGCCAACCGGCTGCTCGTCGGCATGGAGACGGACCTCTTCGCCACCTGCCTGTACGTCGATCTGGACATGGAGGAGGGCATCGCCATCTTCGTCCGGGCCGGGCACCTGCCGCCGGTGCTGCGCCACCCGGACGGCAGGACGGAGGAGCTGGTGGTGGAGGGCGGGCCGCCGCTCGGTGTGCTCGCGGACGCGGAGTTCACCATGACGGAGGCGGGTCTGGTCCCCGGCACCGTGCTCACGCTGCTCACCGACGGTCTGGTGGAGTCGTCGCAGCTCCCGCTGGAGGAGGGCATGCGCCATGTGGGCGAGGCCCTCGCGGCCGCGGACCCGTCCGACATCGGGCGGGTGGCCGACGAACTCCTCGGCACCGCCGACGGGCGCGACGACGACGTCGCGGTGCTGCTGCTGCGTTACGACGGGTCCCGTGTGCGTCCGCTGCGGACCCACTGGACGGTGTGGCGTCTGACGAACGCGGTGCTCCACGCCCGGCGCTTCGCCGCGCGGACGCTGCGTTCCTGGGGCGTGGCGGAGGAGGTGGACATCGCGCTGCTGGTGGTGTCCGAGCTCGTCACCAACGCCATCGCCCACACGCAGGGCGAAGTGGGACTCGACCTGACGCTGTCGTCGGACCGGCTGCGGATCGCCGTGAACGACACCTCGCCCCGGTCCCCGGTGATCCCCGCGGACCTCGACTGGGAGGCGACAGGCGGCCGCGGTCTGCTCATCGTCGAGGCGACGACGGCGTCCTGGGGCTCGCTGCCGCTGAGCGGCGGCAAGCAGGTGTGGGCGGAGATCGAGGTGTCGGGCACCGGGAGCTGAGGCGGGCTCGGGTGACGAGACGTCAAGCGGTCTCTCACGCCGGGGACTTGACTCCCCGCTGGGCAGATCCACCACCGGTCGACCGGATGACTTCCCTCGATGATCGGCTGCCGCGAGGTCCGCGCCGGAATTGAGCCGGATCGCGTCCAGCACCGCCGTCCACGACGTGAGGCCGGTCTCCGGTGCGGCGACGATCGAGTACGGCCGGCCGGGCACCACCTGGTGTTTGCCGGGCCCGGCCTGAGGTGTGGCGGAACGACCGGTCCAAGCAGGTGTCGGCGTCGGGCCGAAGTCACGGTGAGATGTCCATCGCGAGCATGAGGCGGCCGTCGGCTGCCCGGGGCAACGCCATCCCGGCCAGAGCCCGGCGCAGCCGAGCGACGTCGATCCGGCCTGGTTCAGCCCGGCTCCTGCACGTCAGCGCGCTGAGTACTCCGCGGTCCGGCTGCCGCTTCGGTTGTCAGCAGGCCTGCGAGTTCCCGGCCGAGGGCCGCATCCCGCCTCACCGCCAGGTCCCCCGCACCGGCACCCCCACGTGGGCCCTTGGGCACGAGAGCCAGTACGTCGCGCATCGCCCGTTCCCCCACTGCGGCCTTCTGGTATGCGTCCGGGTCGTGGACGAAGGCGAGGGTCGCTGCGGCGAATACGCCAGGCACATCCCGCCGGCCGGAGGAGAGGCGACTGCGGAGCCTTTCCCGGGAGTCCGCGAGCCCGCCGGGCCGACGGAGACCGATCAAGGAGGCCAGTGTGCGGCCACCCAGTTCCGTGAGGCCGTTGCCGAGCAAAGCCGCAACCACGGCTTCCGCCTCCGAATCGGTAGGCTGCGGCCGGCCAGGGAGGGCGGGCAGCGGGCCGGGCTCGTCCGCGGTGAGGCAGGCCCGGCAGACCAGCGCCCGCATCCTGGGTGACGGATACTCGCCGGCACCGGCATGGGGGTCGGCCCCCGCGCTGGTGAGGGCGTCGGTCAGCGTCCACACGTAGGCCGTCCCGCACGCGAGTGCCGCGCACATGTCGGCGAACGCCTCCCCCAGCCACGGCTCCCACACAGCGATGCGCCCCTGCGCCAGTCCCGTGTCCTCACGCAGTCGTGTCACGAGGGTCGCGGTGAGACCGAAGTCGTCCTCGATGTGGTGGCCCGTCTCGTGGGCGACAGCCAGCAGGGACGGGATGTGGCGACTTGCCGACCAGGGAATTCCGATGACCGGAAAGGGCAGATGCCGACTGGCCCGGCGGCCTGCGCCGGTCCGCTGCCTGCCAGGGGCCAGCAGGTCCTCGAAGTCGCTGCCACGGGCGGAGGCGAAAGGCACAGGCTGCCGGTTCAGGAAGGTCAGCGGCGGCTCCTTGAACACCGACCCCGCTGTTCCCGTCGCTGCGTCCCGGACGGGGCGGTAGAGAGCCCAGGCCAACTCGTCGGTGACGGTCAACCATGCCCGGTAGGGGTCGTGGTGGCGCAGCATCAGTTTGCCGCGGAAGAAGTCCCACACATGGTGCAGGTCCAGGACGATCTCGGCCCCCTTCGTGTCCTGATCGGTAGGCAGCATGGCTGACACGTGTTCCAGCGCGGTTGCCACGACCCTGGCGGCGCTCTCGATCTGCGACCGGTGCGTCGCCATCGGGGCGCTCTGCGCGATCTTCCGCCAGTCGTCGAGTTCGGACGTCAGCGCTTCCATGGCTTGGCGGACCTCGAACCGGCGCCGGGCGGTGTAGCCGGGGTCCGGGTCTTCCATCAGGTCCGCTCCGGGGTACGCAGGGCGGCCGGGGTGGCGAAGAGCGCGGCGCTGAGGGTCTCGATGACGTCTTGGCCCCAGTCCACTCCGGCAGGGATCGTGACGGGGCTCGTGGGTTGGCTGCCGCCGGTGGGCGCCGATCGCAGGGCGCGGTGCAGTTCGTGCAGCGGCTGCTCTTCCGCGATTGCCTGCGCGAGGAGCGTGGTCTGGTGGAGCGGTGTGCGGATGAGTCCGCATCCGACGACCGCCGGGGCGATACCAGAGGCGAAGAGCGTGGCGGCGAACAGGTTACGGAGCACGAGCTGGAGGGGGATATCGGCCGGTGAGGCGGGGCGTGGCGGATCGAGCACGATCAGGGGTTGTGTGCCGGGTACGAATCCCGCAAGCCACTCCACGAGTCGGCTGGGTTCCAGGTCTGATCCGGAGGCTTTGCTCTTCAGACGGTCACCATGGCTGAGTCCGGCGGGCGACAGATCGAAGTAGGGGATGGAGCCGCTCTTGAGTCGCAGGGGTGCACAGACGTGCAGCAGGGCCGGAGGGCCCTTGCGAGGGGGTGGGAGGGCTGCGGGCGCCCGCAGTCGCCGCACTGTGCAGCCGTGACTTTCGAAGATTTTCGCCGGCGCCCGGCCGAGTGCGGAGTGAGCCGATGCGTCGCCGGCGTCGCAATGGAGCATGAGGACGGACTTCGCCCCGTACTCCGACCTGGCCGATTCGCGCAGTTTCCACAAGGCCGTGGCGACGAGGACCGATACAAGCGTCTTGGACGTGTTGCTCATGTGCTTCGGCAGAGCTGCGACGACTCCTGCGGTGATGGCCGTATCGGTGAGAGCGCCGAACACCCCGTCGATCACCAGGTCGACTCCCTGCCCGGCTTTCAGCGCCATCTGGAGGACCCGCGTGTCTGCCGACTCCGCCGCGTCAGGCAGTGTCCGGTAGAACACTGCGGCCCTTGCCTCGCTCGGCAGATCAGCCAGTTCCCAGGGAAACGCGTGAAGAGCTGTGTCGTCGGACTGGAGCTGCAGGGCCGACAGCGGGGGGCGGCCCCGGTGAAGGACCTGAAGGCGGCCGCAGCCTGCTGCGGAAGCGTGACGCCAATCGTCCAACAGCGAGCGCGCGATCAGAGTGGGGTCGGAGTCACCGTCCCGCTTGAGGATGGGAGAGATGACGCGTTCGGTCTCGGACGGCACACGGAGAGGGGTGTGCCGTTCGGTTTCCTGGGAGTCGACGGGATGACCGAGATGGGCTGCCATCCGGTTGGCGATCTGCTGGGTCGACGTGTCACCGAGCAGGGCGGCGCTGGAGTGCAGGATACGAGCGGTCCACGCCGAAGGGCGGTGCACCTGGCTGAGGAACTCGGTCGCGGCCCGCAAAGGATTCTCTCTGCTGTCGGCCGGCTCGGCAGAAGCGTGCAGCCAGTGCGACACCGCCGTCAGCAGTGGAGCGTCCTGGGGGCTCGCTGAGCAGAGGAGCCGGGTGAGTTCCCGGCCGGGCACGAGGTCGAGGCGCAAGTGGGCACGCGCTTGCCGCCATGCTTGCAGCGGCTCTCCGCCAGCTGCTCGGCCGAGCTCCTGGTCGGCCTGGACGGTGAGCTGAAGCGCCTGGTTGAACCGCCCGCGCACACGCGCGAACTCGGCGAGGTACCTGCATCGCATCAGTTCGTCGGAGCTCAGGGGTTCCGGCCCGATGATGTCGTCGAACAGGGGCTGGAGCAGCTCCAGCCCGGCGCTTTCGCCGTCGTCCGTACCGGGGGAGGGACACCATGCGAGGTCTTCCAGGACGGCGAGGCGGGCCGCCGGTGGCTGCATCTTCGCGAGCGCATCAGCCAGGTCACTCACCCGCTCGGGGGCGGTGAGTACGGCGGCCACACCCCCCTGGAGCAGATCCTGTGGTGAAGTCATGGGCACCGCGCGCAGCGCACCGTCCACTTCGTATCCCTGACGGTGGAGCTCGGACCACAGCAAGGCACGTTGCACGGACCATGTGCCGGACACATCGGCGGTTCTCAGGAGGGTGAGTGCGGTGGCGGCCTGGTGCAGATCACCCAGATCGCGGGCGAGGAAGCGGGCATACAGCAGCAGGCACTCGGGGTGACCGTGGGGAAAGCCGAGGTCGCTCCACAGGCCTGCCGCACGATCGAAGGCCGCTTGTGCGGTGTCCACGGCGAGAAGTTCACCGGCCAGGACGCCCCGAGCCATGAGGTTCCTCGCCAGGTGACGGTACTTGGCCGGGCCGCCGGCCTTCGCGAGGGCCATGTCGGCTTCGTCCAGGGATGCGAGTGCAGCGCGGGAGTGGCCCAGTTGCCGATACGCCTGGGACAGTGCGAGGCAGGCTTCGGCCTGCTCGAGTGGGGAGGCGGCGTCCGGGTCCAGCGCGGTGAGGGTGGCGATGGCTCCGGTCGGTGTGAACGTGCGGAGTTGGTTGCGGGCCTTGCCCAGGAGGGCTCGTCGTTGCAACGCCATCAGTTGGACGTTCTCGGCTCGGGGATCCGTTCCGGCGGCGGCGCCGCGGTTCACCGGGGTGGCGTCCATGGCGAGCACCGAGTCCTGCAGTGCGAAGGCCTGGTCGAGACGGGTACCACGTTCCAGTTCCTGAGCCAGCTCGAGGGCGATCAGCGCCTCGCTGGTCGCGGCTCCGCGTTCTCGAGCGGTCACGCGTGCTCGCCGGTACGTGGATTCCGCGTCCGGGTGGGCGAGCGCCGTCTGGATGCGGGCGAGAATCGTCAGTAGCCGCTCACGCCACTTCCCGTCGGTCTCACTTTCCAGTCCCGACAGGACGAGTTCCGCGGCCTCCGCGTGCATGCCCTGGCTGCTTTGCAGGCCGGCGCGGAGGATGACTTCGGCGCTGGCGGTGGGGACCGGGTCGGGTGAGTGTTCCCGGAGCCGGTCGACGAGGGCGAGGCGGTGTTCGATCTCGTTCCACATCGGGTCGGCGGAGTTGAACTCCGGATTGTCGGCCTGCTTCATGGCCAGGGACATGGCAATGGCCAGATGCGCCTGCACCAAGGTCGCGTGGCTGATGAGGGGTTCTCCGTCCAGACGGAGTCGCGGTCGCCCGTCGTCCACGTACTCGGGTCCGAGGATCTCCTCGCTCAGCTCCCGCACGGCCTCGACGCGGTGGTGATCCTGCATGCGTTCCACGGCGGCCTGCCACACCTGGGCGGCGTTGCCGGCGTCGATCTGGAACCGGTGATAGAGCGCCTCCTTCGTACAGGCCACCCATTGCTCGGCATCCGTCTCTGCCAGGGCCTCGAAGTGGTCGATGAACGCCTGGTGCAGGTGTTGGGAGACACGTTGGTCTGCGACCAGTTGGCGCATGGGGGCGAGGACGTTGGTGTGGAAGACCACCACGGAGTCGTCGCCCGCGTGACGGGAGACCCAGGAGGACGAGCTCGCGTAGTCGAGCAGTCGCCGCCATGCCTGGCGGAGATCCTGCTCCGTCGGCGCTGTCGCCACGGTCGGGAAGATGTCGGCACTTCCCTGCCGGTGATGCCGGTCGTTGCGCGGATTGTCGGCGCCACTCCTGCCACTGATCCCCGCTGCCAGCCAGGGCTCCATGACAGTGAGCGCCTCCTCCAGCCGTAGTCGGCGGGGAACGACTCCGTAGCGCAGCAGCCACCGCACAGCCGGGTCGTCGATGCGCTCGACCACGCGATCGATGAGGTAGCGCAGGTGGGGCTCGTCGTGACCGCGTAACTCCTGCTCTGTGATCGTGGGTTCCTGATCGATGGCATCGGCGTACAGCGCCAGCTTCAGGGGGAGACCGCCTGCCATGTCGGCCGCCGCGTGAGCGAGCTTGTTGTCGCGGATCCCCCGTAGGCGGAGGTATCTCATCGCCTGCCTCACGCTCAGCGGTGCTACTTCGCTGTGTTTGGTCTGGCGTCTGCCGAACGAGTCCATGGCCTGCGGCAGCCTCTCGCGCAGGTCGTTCCGGCTGGCGAGCGCGAGCCGCAGTCCCGGGCAGCTCTGCAGCAGCCGTCCGAGCAATCGTAGGAACCGCTCTGCCTCCTGCTGGCCGTGCAGGAGCAGCTCCTCCATGGTGTCGACGACCAGCACCGCCGGGCCTTGCGGGCGTGCGCGGTTCAGCCTCTCGGCGAATGCGGTGACCAGCTCCTCCTCGACGGCGGCGGAGTCCAGTGAGGCGATGTTCTGAGCCGCTTCCCTGGCAGGTGGGGAGGGCCGCCGTGCCAAGAGGATCCGGTAGGCGGCGTAGTCGTCCAGTCGTTCGAAGGGTCGACCCGGGAGTCGCCTGTCGAACTGGTCCGCGATCTCCAACAGGACGAGCCATGGGTGCCGGCCCACGGCACGGGCGCTGATGACGTCGAAGTCGATCCGGGCGCACGGTACGTCGTTCGGTTCAGGGACGCAGTACCGGGCGACGATCCAGCGCAGCTGCATGGTCTTCCCGGCCCCCCCTTGGCCGTAGAGCTGCCAGACGCGCCGCCGGCCGCCCAGCCAGCGTTCGATGTTCCTCTCGAGTCCTCTGGGCAGAAGGAATTGTGCCGCGCGGGCGTAGTCCGCCGCCCAGTACGAGCGTGCTCGGACGTAGCCTGCGCGATCCGCGAGGACTTCCTGCAGTGCGTTCGGAAGTCGGGGACCGCGGTCGGCGTCGGCCAGGACGTCGATGAGGTCCTGGCAGGCGGGGAAGTCACGCAACCGGTCGGCTTCGGTGAACAGGCGCTCGAACATCACGCGGGCGGTATCCGGCGAGGGGAGCAACAGGTGGCGTAGCTCTTCGGTTTCGTCACCTGTGGTTCGTAGATGGCCGGCGATGCGTTCCTCGAGCTGGTGCAGTCTGCCGGTGAGCTCGGGGCGGCCCGGGTCGAACCACTGATGGAAGTAGCCGCTGCGCACCTCGTCGGCCAACGCGTAGCTTCCCGGTTCGCCGGCGACCGGGTGCACTGTGCTGGTCGAGAGAAGGTCGTCCAGGGAAGGAGTGGCGATCTCTTCCGCCGCCGCCCAGGGGTGCAGCACCTCGTCGTAGAGGACGGAGGTGAAGGTACGGGCGGCGGCGCAGGCCCGTAGGACGGGCGCCCAGGAGGGAGGCACGAGGGAGCGGCAGATCGTACTGGGACTTTCCCCCGTGGCCAGCCTGCGGGCGATCTCCAGCAACGTGTCTGTGCCGTTGGTCATCGGCGCACCCCCAGGGCGTTGGCCGCTTCGAGCCACTGCGGCACATGCGGAGTCAACGTGTGGAACAGGTCGACGGCGAAGAACTCGCCCGCGGTCTCCTGGTAACTCTGCAGGAAGTTGAGGACCTTTTCATCAGGGACATACCCGAGTCGGCTGCTGTATGCCCGCGCCAGCCGTATGAGCTCTGATGTTCTGAAATCTCCGACCTGGACTCTGCCGATCATGTGTGCGTCGGACTCGCGCAGGGCGGGGCTCACACTCTCCTCACGAGCGACGATGACGAGTCGCACCGCGGGTGGCTTGCCGTACGCGACGGGTTGGATCAGGCCCTCGTAGAGTTCGCCCGCGAGAGAATCCGGCATGATGCACTCCGTGTGGTCCAGAGCCAGCACCAGCCGCTGAGCACCCGCGGCACCGGACAGAGCGTCGAGGAATGCGGAGAAGATGCCGGCCTTCCGCTCGTCGGCCCGTGCCGCTTCGTCGTTGAACCCGCGGCCCTCGTCGACTTCGGGTCGATGCTCGTTCGGAGCCGTTCTCGCACTGCCGAGGACGAGCTGGTTGAGTTCCGCATTGAACTTCGCGAAGGCGTCCTTGGGAATCGGGCACAGCTGATCCGGAGAGGTGGCCTGGTCGCGGATCATCCGTAAGACGGTCAGCCAGTCCTTGTTCCTCACGCCGCCCCCCGGCCGCCCCCCGGCCGGACCCGACCTGCCGGCCAGGTCCACGGAAACAATGTGATGCCCCCTCAGGAACCAGGTCAAGAGGCACCAATGAGCCAGCCACGTCTTGCCGGTCCTGTGATGACCGGTCTGTGAATGGCCGCTGATGACGAGCACTGAGCGATCCATGGCGGCGGGCGAGGCGTGCGGGGCGTCCACAGCCCACCAGGCCTGCCTCCGCTCCTCGGAACGGCCCACGAATCGGCGAAGCTCGGCGTACGGCCTGCTCCGCAGAATGTCGCGGAGGACGTCGGCAGCGGGGCGGAACGCGACGGGCAGTACAGCATCGGGTTCGCAGCAGGTCAGGAGCACCGGCAGCGCCCATACGCCGGTGCGCACTGGCATCCGGGCGAGCGCTGCACGGGCCGCGGCCACGCACATGTCCACGGGGCTTGACTCCGCCAGCCGCGCGTAGAACGTGTCCGAAAAGACCACCGCGGCATCCGACTCGATGTCAGCCTGCATGGACACCACCGCCCCTGCCCCGGCGTCGAGGAAGGCCCTGGCCACCCCACCGACCCAATCAGCAGGGTCGGCTGCTGAACGGCAGGCGTTGAGCACCACCAGGCGAGGCTGATGGTTGGCCAGAGCCGGCACATCGTCGGCCGTGAGGGACCACGGTTCGCCCGACGTAGGGGTGAAGACCAGTTCGGGACCGCCGATGCCGGGGCGCGGCATGCCGTGAGCGATGAAGTGGAGGATGTGGGGGCGCAGTCGGTCGATGGCGTCCGACAGCGCGGCCGCGCTCGCCGGATCATCGAGCACTTCCAGGTGAACACGTGCCGGAGCGCTCTCCAGAGCCCCGGACATGGCCGCGAGCTCCTGCTCCGCCAGAAATTCCTCATCGTGCGCAGGAGTGCCGATGACGACCAGCACCCGTAGCGGGCCAAGCTCCGTTGGGCCGGCCTCGACTGTTCGGGCCGTCCCACGTCTGATCAGCAGTTCAGGCCTGTTCCACAGCCACCATCCGTGCTGCCACATCAGCTCCCACGGCAGCCCTCTCAGCTCGGAGGGCTCGACGTCCAGCACCACCCGAACCGGGTCCTGCCGTGTCGCGCCGCCGCGGAGTCGGTCCCACTGCGCCGCCAGACCTCCACCGAGCAAGGCACGGCACAGGACTTCTCCGGCATCCCGGCGGATGCCCTCATCGGCGTCGCGATCGAAGACCGTGTCGAACCCACGGTCAAAGTCGATACTCCCCAGCGAACAACGGCTCTCATGCCCCCCGTCCACTGACAGATGGACCGTGTAGTCGCTCTCCCTGCCTCGCCCTGAGCCGAACGAGCCGGCAATTCGCAGAACAGCCTTGCTTGCCATCGTTTCTCTCGCGCAGCTCTACTGGTCAGTGATCCCGAAAGGCTGATCGTCCGCACCGAGAACTTCGATGACTGATCGGGGGTCTTCGTGTGCTTCGTCGACCAGCGCAGGAGGAACCGGGACCGGTCCTGCGCCACGGCCCGGCTGCCGTGGACCGTAGTCCTGCTTCACCTTGCCGAACCAGCCCTTCCTGAGGCCGACGACACGGAAGAACGGAGTACACCCCTGGTCGCTCGTCCAGTGCAGGCCGAGGCCTTTCGCCCGCGCCACCGAGACTCGGCCTGCCACATCGGCGAGGCCGAGCTGCGCCTGTCCGGCCCCCGCTTGCAAACGCAGTTCGGCGGAGGCGCTGGTACCTGCCGCCGTCAGTACCGTGCCCGACTCCGCTGCGATCACGTGCGTCACCGCGAGCAGGGAGTCGTCCCACGTCTCCCACGTGAGGCGTACGAGTGCTGCGGCGATGGCGCGCTCGTCTGTCACGCCGTTCTCGACCAGCCCTCGGTAGACGATGAGAGCGGAGTCGTCCTTCTCGAAGGTGACCAGGGCACCGAGGTCAGCCACCGCCAACGCGGTGACCCCGTCCATTGCGACGCCGGCCGTTTTGAACCGCACAGCCGCGGAGCCCTGCGTGGCATACAGGTAGTCGTTGTGCGGAGTGCCGCCGCGTGAAGCAAACGTCACGCCGCGATCGGAGAGTGCCCCGGCGGGTCGGACCCGGCTGTCCGAAAGATGAAACACGTCCCCCAGGTGAACCGACTGCGACAAAGGCCAAGCCGTCCACCAGTCGCGCCACACATCGCGCACCGCGTCCCGATACACCTCGTACGACTCTTTCACCCGTCCCCCATCACCGCGCCGAATCGTGTGATGCACAGTACTGGAGCCAATACGCTGTGTGTCCGGACTTACGCCAAAAATGGGACCTCGGCCCGCTCCGGGTCTGCCGCAGGTCGTGGCCCGCCCGGGCCGGTCGGGTGCCCGGGACCCGCCCGGAGGGTGATCCGGATGCCACCCTGCCCCGAGGTTCCGCCCGCTCCCACGGCGCGTCCGGTGACAACGGACTCCAGCCGGTGTCCAGTCCGGTTCAACCCCGCCCGCAGCGCACGAGGCAGAGTCCAAGAGGCACCGCGCCACCGTCACCCAGGCCGACCTGCACTGCGTCGGGTCCAGGACCGTCGACTGCCACCTCATGGACGCCGCCGACCGGGCACGTCGACGTAGACAACGGAATCGCGGCGCTCGGCTCCGCCGCGCCGAGCCGGTGCCCGGCAGCCCGACGCCGGTGTCGACGACGACGCGCTCCCGTGCGGTGACCGCGGCATCTCCTGCGGCTTCGCAGCGCAGTACCTCGGCACCGACCCTTTGACCAAGGGGCAGTCGACGCCTCGTCCGTGCCCTGCTGTCGCGGCGGGTCGCCAACGACGAGCCCGAGCTGCTGAAGCTGATCGCCGGTGACCTGGACTTGGCCGACGGCCGTGAGGTCACCTGGGCGATCGACATGACCGGCGGGGAACCCGCACTGCTGCCGGCTCTGCTCGTCGGTCCCTGCCAAGAGGTTGTGAATGCCCGGGCGGCTGGTGAACGGGGCATCCGGCTCCCGCGGCGAGGGCAAGGCTGACGCCCGCGACGCCTATGTCACCGCTCACCAGGCCCGGGATGCGCCACGACCTGCGTCCATCCACCCCGGTGACGAAGTCACTGACCGGACGGCCACACCCGAACCAACTGACCAACCCATCAAAGAGACAGGCTCTGGTCGGCAAGCCGGTCGGTTGAGAACTTCCATGGGCGTGAAGTCCCAGCCGACCAGGCGCGGCCACCTCCAGTTGATGCCGATCTTGAGTCCATAGGGAATTCGCGTGCCGTCCGTGGAGAGGGAGGTCGGCATTCCGTCGTCATCCCGGACAAGCCAGACCACTCTGCTTTTGCGGGTGTCTCGGAAGCATGTTGCCGCTTGAGAACCGCTGCAACTCATGGCCACTGAGCCTAAGGGTTTGTATCAGCGGGTGGTGGTGTTGCGGTCGGAGACGAGGCTGGCGATGGCCCGGTAGGTGGTGGGCAGGGTCTCGCGGCGGTGTGTTCCGCGGACCAGTTGTTTCCAGCGTTTGTGGTCGGCGAGGGCGTGTTCGACGGTGATGCGTTTCGGGGAGTGCCGGTGTCGGGCTCGTAGGCGGGCTTCGAGGACCTCGGGCGGGCTGATCTTGTTTCCCTTCCTGGGCGGGGTCACCGCCTGGCCGGGATGGTCACGGCGGAGGCCGAGGTTGCCGTCGTCCAGGAGGATCTCCACGTCGGCGAAGTGTCGGAAGCAGGTATCGATGCCTTCGTTGCGTGCGACGGTCGCATCGTGCATCCGCCTTGGTCGCAGAGCATCGGTCCAGAACGTGCGGCCCTGGGCGTCGGCGATGACGGTGGCCTTCATCGTGTTCTGCTTCTTCTTGCCCGAGACGAACGCACGCCTGCCGCCGCGGCCGGCCAGGGGGCGGCGGACCTGGATCTCGGTGGCGTCCAGCCGCAGCTCGATACCCTCGGCCTGGGCGTAGGCGAACACATCCGCCAAGGTCCGCAGCCGCAGGTTCGGACGGTCGGGAACCGCACATCCCCGGCCGGCCAGAAGCGTACGTATCTCGCCGATGGCCCGGGTGACGGTGGAGCGGTCGACAAGGAACAGCAAGGCGAGGACGGAGTGCGGGAGATCGTGCCGCAAGTGAATCAGCGTGACGACCAGCCGGTCGACGAAGACCAGCTGGTGTCGGGGGCCGCGTCCTGCCGCTCGCTTCCTGGCCCCGCCGCGTGCCTCGTGACGGCGCCCCTCGACCACGGCCTGCCACGGGCCAGCCAACTCCTCGACTAAGCAAGCGGGACGCTGCCGGGAGATCCCCGTGAACAACTGATGCGCGAGAACCGCTTGACTGACCATGATCGCCACAGACGGTGTCACCCACCAGCACAGACGTCCTCACCCGCTGTCACGCACCAGCTCGTTAGAGTCATGCCGGCACCGAGGAAGTACACCGCGGAGTTGCGGGAGGGGGCCGTGCGTCTCGTGTTCGAGATGCGTCAGGAGACAGGGCAGAAGGTGGGCGTGATCGCACGGGTCGCCGATCAGCTCGGGGTCTATCGCGATGCCAGTCAGCCTTGTAAGCGATGAGCGGATGGCATCAGGGAAAAGGATGAGGGTCAGGGTTGAGGTCGGCCATCTGATGGCGTCGATAGCCCAGTCGAGCCGGGACTGTGAAGACCCGGGCTCCTCCCATGTAGCGGTACCGGTGGTCATTGTCCAGCGGCTGAGCATGCGGGACGACACTTCTCACGACGCGGAACCCGAAGTCGGCGACATCTTCGGTAGTGACGTCGACCCAGAATGCTTCCAAACCAGCCCGGTGGAGAGATCTCGAGATCGAGATCTCTCCACCGGGAAACCGGTCGCACACCTCTGTGAAAGTCAACTGCGGTCCGTCGTCCGTGAGGAAGCCAAGCCGCGAACGGAGGACTTGGGACGAAGCGTGGACGTTGAGATGATCACGCAGGGTCCGGACGGTGTGACTTCTGGGTTCCCCGGCGATGGGCTGCACACGACTGCGATTGATTAGCACACGAGTGAGTGCCGCCTCCTCGAGGGCGAGGAGAAGTGCGCGTTGTGGGTCCGCATTTGCGGCCATACCAAAAGAAGTGCGTGGAGGATCGCCTGGATCGATTAGAGCGGCGCTGATGATCGGCACGTCAACATCGAGCGTGAGGAGGTTGATATGCCAAGTGGGGCCACTCGGGGACTCGGCGGCCAACAGGCGATCAATGAGCCGATCAAGCCCAAGACAGCTGGATGCGTTGATCCGAGGAACAGGCATGCGATTATGCCATATGATCATGAACGCATCTCGTTCGAGGATTTCGAGGATGCCTTTATCGATCGCCTCCCCTGTCGACCTTTGTGCAGCCAAGCCGGTAGAGATCGGCATGTGCGTGAACGGTTCTACCCTTCGGTCGAAAAGATAGGGAGTGTAGACGCAACTTGCCGGCACGAAAGCATGCGCACCGGTGCGGGTAGAAGTTGCCTGCACCCAGGATATTGACCGGCCGTCCGTGAGATCGTAGGGAAAGCCATCATCGGTCACCGACGAGCCGAACGGGTAAAGCTCTTCCACTGGCACATAGCTATCGCCCGCTGCAGAAAGTTCCGCACAGGAAGCATATGCTCTTTCAGTATTGCGAAAAAAGGCCGAGCAGTACCTCTCGATCGACTCACCGCAGGCGCGGATTACTGCGCGATCTCGTGACGGCGAACAGGCCGCACCTTTGTTGGCGGCGGCGATGCCAACTAAGGCAGACGTGTCACAAGGTTCTGCATACGCCATGAAGACATCCGGGTCATTAGGGGATACTTTTACCAGTTCGACACGACGGATGACTCCCGTACGCTCGTCAACCAAAGCGCCGAACTCCATCAGCGCGGAACTGTAGTCGGTGTTCATTCCTCCTCCTCCGCCGTCTCAGGGGCCGGGAAACGGACGTCCCAGGCGAGTCGGCGCGGCTTCCCCGACGTGCATCCAGCACAACGCGGGACGCGCAGGACCGGGTGCCGGTCGGCCGTGCCGCCCAATACGGTGTGCTCGACGAACGCGCCCATCGTCGTAACCCTCTCTCGCGCCGCAATGCGGGCGAGTTCCAGCACGAACAGTCGGGCCATGGCTTCTCTGAATGTAGGGTGCGACGGCCAGGGTTCCGGTACACGCTCTTCCGACCGCGCACGCAACTCAGCATAGGTGCGGATTTCCTGAGTTCCAGCATGCGAAAGCAGTCTCCCGAGGGCGCACTCCAGGCAGGCAGTCGCGCCTGGCATAACATACGGACCGATACGCGCCACGATGCCTTCGCACGCGCCAAATAGAATGGGCGTGCGTCGTGATACCGCAAGCTCATTGAGCTTGCGCGGCAATGCGAATCGATACGGCATACCCCAGCAAGCGATGGTTCGCACACCATCGTTGAGCTCATATGCAACGTTTTCGATGATCTCTGCCACGGAGTCACCGGGAGCCGCTTGGAAGACACTGCCAGCGATACCCACTTCCCTAAGGAGTGGTGCCAGGCCAGGCTCTGCCCCAGCAGGCTGGATGACGATAGCCTGACTTTCACGAAGTTCATCAATCCTTGCTTTCGGATCCTCACCCAGACTGGAATAGTAGCTGGCCAATTCTGGATTTTCCCAGCAAGCGTTGTAGCTCCCCTCCGACCCCACGGCGAAACATTGTGCCTTTATAGCCATGTCAAAGGCGTACTCTATAAAGCTTTCCGGATACCCAGAGATCGATGCAGCCGAACGAACGGCAGTCGAGCGGCTAATACTCTCCTCCTCAATAGCCTCAAGAATGGCGTGAAGCGCTGCGACGACGGGAACTCCGTCAAATGTCGCCGTATAGTTGGGGAAGGCAATCTGTAGCTGATCTGCCGAGATCGGCAGGATACAGGCGCCGGGACGGAGGCTGTACAGCTCGGCGGAATTCTTCGGCCCTGAATCGGCCTGGAGACCTCTCTCCTTCTCTCCAAGGCGGGGATCCCCTGTCGGTACCTGGCCGGTGGAAGTCATGCCACTCCTTGAGGCAGGAGGAAACTAAGATGACGCCTTCTTCGCATAGGAGAGCACCTGCTCAACGCTCAAGTTTGAGACGAATTGGGGGTACTGGATTTTACCCCGATTATCGCCGACGTAAAAAGATTTGCAGACGTTGTTGATGTAGCGACGACCCTTGCCTGTGACGACATAGTCATCGCCATCAAGCTTCAGGACCCCTAGGTCACTCAGCTCGTCGAATACACGACCGAATATCTCCTCTGGCTCTACTCCGAAGCGCTCAATGAATCCAGCACGCGGCACCCTCTGAAACTTTACTCCAAGGACAAAATACCTGGACATGAGCTCCATAGACGTCGCCTGGTGAGCCAATGCGATCGGATCGCGACCCGCAAATATCTCCTTCTCGTAATTGAGTAGGTCAGCGTGATTGCAGTAGATATGCCCGTTCATGAACGAGTAACTGCTGACGCCAAAGCCGACATAGTCGCATTGAGGAGCAACGAAGGCCACTCGGTTGTGAACGCTGCGATATCCGTGTTTGGCAAAGTTGAAAGCTCCATACTCCTCGTAGCCCAGGCCGAGAAGAACCTCTCTCACCACGTCGTCCATCTCATTCAGCTGTGACTCATCGAGTCGACTGGGAAGCAGGCCAGCACCTTCCCGCAACTTCAAAGCGGTAAAAGGGATGATTTCAAGGCGAAAACAGGAAAGATGAGACGCCCCTGTGGCCGCTGCTCGAGTGAGATCCTCTCGAAGACAGTCGACCGTCTGCCCGGGTACACCATATATAACGTCAAGCGAGAAGTTGTCGAACCCCGCTTGGTGTACCACTTCAATAGCATCTTCCACATCCCCAGCACGATGCGGGCGTCCAATCGTACGCAGAACTTGGTCGTCGAATGATTGAACGCCGATACTGATACGGTTGATGCCGCCTTTTGCATATGTTTCCGCCTTATCGGATGTGAAGCTGATGGGGTTGACCTCGATTGTCACCTCGGCGTCAGATGAAACATCACAGCAGGAGTCGATCAGCCGCTTGATTGAAATTAGATCTTCGGCATCGATTGCCGAAGGAGTCCCACCACCGAAATGACCACATACGAACCGATGGCCATTTAGCCTACCGGCGTCAGCGTAGCGTCTGATTTCGGTGGAAAGCGCCTCCATGTAGCGGGCGATGTGAGCGCCCTTCGACCGCTGCACGGAGAATCCGCAGTAGTCGCAGATGGCCGTGCAGAACGGAATGTGAACGTAGTAGCCGGCTGGGGAGGGGGTCCACACGGTCGACGCCTCTTGCGCGTTCAGCACGAGCGGGTACCAGGCAACGAACTCATTGTCCTTCTTTGCCCAGATGTCAGAAGGCCCAGCGTCATTCATCGCTACCTCCAAGAACCAGCGCGTGAACGACGATCTCCTCGATGCCATCTAGCCCAAGATCGGCAGCGAGGCCGTCGTCGTCGAAGCCCCCCACCGCGGTTGCCCGGAGGCCCAGGTGCTCAGCGGTGAGGAGAACGTTCTGAGCGGCATGTCCGGCGTCCAGCAGTACGAGTCGGTAACCCCGGTCGCCATACTTGCACAAGCTGCGTTCCAACGGAGCCACAAAAAGCATGCAGAGAGCGGCTTCCGTTGCGAAGTCCTGCCAAAAGAATCCCTCGGTGAGGATTTCATGGGGATGGCGCGCAGATCGCCGTTCAAGTTCGTGTGTCAAGAAATTGTAGTGATACAGGCCTGGCTCCAAGCCATGCACCCTCTGTACGACGA
Organism: Streptomyces pristinaespiralis; assembly: GCF_001278075.1. Taxonomy (GTDB): domain Bacteria; phylum Actinomycetota; class Actinomycetes; order Streptomycetales; family Streptomycetaceae; genus Streptomyces; species Streptomyces pristinaespiralis. Next base: position 1,096,606 of record NZ_CP011340.1, read on the forward strand.
CATAAAAATCAATTGGATAGAGGCCCCCAGCCGACGGCCAAGCGCGCAGAACCTGACTGACGCCGAATTCAGTATTCTTCGTGACGTTCGTCGGCCCGAGCGACATCTGAAGGAGAGATGCCAATTTGGACAATTCAATCTCTCTAGAAACTTCCCGACTCGACCGGCGTCGATTAAGCAGTTCGCGAAGGTTGATATTGGCGCCTACTTCTGATTCTGGTAGTGCAATGCGCTGGGCGTGACTATATTGGCGGAAGCCTCTGCTAGTGACAAATAGGTCGAACGGAGCCACAGCGAACTGGCCGGCGATTTGTTGTGCGTGAAACGCACTGAGCTTTGTGTTCTCGTGGTATATTTCGCAGAGTCTGCCGCTGCCCTGCTCAGCGAGTGTCTGGGTCGTTCCGTTTTCCCAGGAAATCTCCATAATTCAACTCCCAAGCAGCGCGCTTCGACGCCTTTCGCTTCGCCGAAGGAACCAGACGGCCGCTGGCAGTACGGGCCCTTCGGCGAAGCTTCATGTCAGCCCACGATGGTAACGACTGATGTTTCACCGCAGCAGCAGCAACAACAACTGCAGCCGCTGCCACCGTTCTCCATCGAGGCCCAGGTTTCCCCTTTGGCGCGCCCCAGAGCGGCCTGTTTGATGGATTCGGCTCGCAGCAGATCCACCGATGTGACATCCGCGCCAGACATGATGGCTGCTGTTCTTAGGGCTTCCAATTCTTTCGGCTCCAATTGGAAGTCGCTAACCAGCTGCTGAGGGTTAGCAGTGGCTTGAATCCGGTAGTCGGGATCGCTGGCCAGCTGGCTCAGAGCCTGCCTGAAATTCTGCCGTTCACCCTCGTCCGGACGGCCCCTTTGTTGTTGCTGTGGCGGTTGACCGTGCCCGGGATCTTTGTCTTCACAGCCCACGAGATCACCTCATCCGCAGAATTCGGATATCTCGACAGTAACCGAGGCCGTAGAGGTGCGCCACTTGTGTCCAAAAGGGGGGCGATTGACGTCGGCAATGCTTTCGCTGATAATACAGTTCGTCATCAAGCGCTATTCTTGAATATGAATCTAATGAAGGCTAAACCATTATTGCAGTCTCGGTGATGGTGGGGGGCAACGTTGCTTGACTCCCTGCTTGTGATCCGTGTAATGCACTACCCACCAGGGGCGGCTGAACTATCTGATGCGCTCGCGCCACCTGCTGTGTGACTACCAGAAGCTGCCGGCGCAGTGAGACGCCATCGGCATTCCGAACGTGATTGTGTGGTTCGGACTGGGCTGGGCATGAATTCCGGCTATCCGTGGGAGAGATGGGCGCGCATCGCTCGTGCATGTGGCTGGTGCCGTTGGTTGTTGCTCTGCTGGAGACCCCGCGAGAAGAAGCACCGGGAAGAGGAGGCGGGGCGGTGGGAGGTGGCCGAGCGGGTGCAGGCCGCGCTCACCTTAAGGCTTCATGCACGCATCTCGAGTCAGTCCTCCCGGGACGAGCTCTTTTCTGCCCGGCGGCGAGGTCGCCGCCGGTTGCGTCGACTTTGCATAGCAGTGGGTGGCGAGCCAGCACCCCGTGCACGGCAATCACTCGTCGACGGGCAGCGTCATCTCGAACCAGAACATCTTCCCGACGGACAGCCGAGTTGCTCCCCATCGCCTCGCGAGACGATTCACGGTCGACAATCCGCCACCAGCACCCTCGTCGTCCCGCAGGGGCGATGCCGCGGCATCTGTGGTGAGTCGTCGACGACCTCACATCGGAGAACATCAGCACGCAGCAACCGCAACGCCACTGGCCGTTCGGCGCACATCACCGCATTGGCGACAAGTTCCTGACCACCAGTTCCACTGAGTCCCACATTCGGTCCAGGGCCCAGCGGGTCAGTGCCCCTCGGACGAGGCGGCTGGCGTGATCCGACGCCCCGTCATCCGGGTCCAAAAACCAGTAGGTGACGTCATTCGCCGCAATTCCGTCGAAACGGGCCGCCAACAGGACGACGTCGTCGTCGCGGTCGCCGGGGCCCAGCGTGTCCAGCACGGTATCGCACAGGGCTTCCAGCCGCGGCGAACGGTCGGGACCGGTGAGCTGCGCGGTGTTGGCAAGCTGTTCCCGGAGCAGCTCGATGCCTCTCCAATGGTCACGCGTCCGGGACTCGATTAGCCCATCGGTGTAGAGCAGTAGCGTCGCTCCTACCGGGGCCTCAAGCTCCACGGCCTCGAAGTCGACCCCGCCGACGCCATTGGGGCACCTGCTGGCACAGGGAGCACCTCAGCCCTGCCGTTGGGGTGAAGCAGGATGGGGGGGCGGGTGTCCGGCGTTGGCGACGGTGATCCGGCCGGAAACCGGGTCATAGACCGCGTACAGACAGGTAGCCAAGTAGTCCGTGCCCAGCTGTTGCGCCTGCTTGTCCAAGTGGTGCAGTACCTCCTGTGGCGGGAGGTCCAGGTCGGCCAGCGTTTGGGCCGATGTCCGCAACTGGCCCATCATCGCGGCGGAGGCTAGAGAGTCACCCATAACGTCGCCGACCACGAGGCGCGACCCGGCTACCAGGAAGCGGAATCGCGTCGTACCAGTCACCGCCTACGCGGGCCGTCTCTGCACCCGGGAGGTAGCGGGAGGCGAGCCTTACGCCGGTCGGCCGGGGAAGCGCGCGTGGGAGCATCAAGTGCTGCAGACCATCGGCAATTTGTGCCTGGGCTCCGTAAAGCCCAGCCTTGTCGATTCCCAGCGCGGTCTGCGTGCCGAGTTGGGCGGCAACCAGGAGATCAGGAGTATCGAAGGCGGGGCGGTCGGGGTCGCGTATAAAGACAGCGGCGCCCAGAATGCGGCGACGGCCGCGGAGCGGAGTCAAGATCGTGCTCCTATCCCCTGACACACTGCAGCCGTCGCCGAGCAGCTCGGACAAGGCGGCCTGGGCGCGAGGCCGCTCGCCGAAGATCGGCCGTACTTCAAGCAGTACCTGGGACAGCCTGCCGCCCGACCGCACCGCGCATAGTTCGGCTGCCGTGTCCAGCTCGGCCTCCACGTCCATTGGCGGGATGGAAGCAGCCCTGCTCTGGCCTGCGTCGTCCACATGGAAGCGGAGTCTGTCGGCGCGGCGCATTCGCAGTACGAACGGGGAGACCGGCTGCTCGTCGCCAACCGGCAGTGGGTCACGGAGATAGACCATGATCGCGTCTGCCCAGGTGGGCACCGTGGCGCGGCACAGCCCAATGACGATTTCGTCCACGCACGGCCTTGCGCCCACGCGACGATCTCCGGCGTCTTCCAGAACACACCGCCGCCGGTCTGTGCCCGCGGCTAGGACCAGGGAATGAAGGGCAGCTCGGGCAGTCCCAGGACTGGCGCGATGAAAGCGTTTGCTTCTTCCTCCCAGGTGGTCGCCCACACAAGGTCAAAGGGAAGGGCGTCCAGCGCCGGGCCGTGGATCCGGGTTGAGCCACACCCGCAGCGGCTTCACGGGCTTGCTCGGCAGACCCCACTCAGTCAGCCGGCGCCGCTCGGCGGCCTCCCAAGCGAGGCGTCAGCAGGCGGTGCGTCTGATAGCCCTCGGGCCGGCGGTGCGGCTTCGCAGCATACGGATTGAGCGGTCCGTCCACATCCACCAACAGCACCGGGCGCACCAGCTCGTCCCCCTTGGTTCTGCGTCGCACGGTACCGCCCGATGACGAGACCGCCCAGTGAAATTCCGGCGCGCAGGGGTCTCCGGAAGTCCAGCCTGGGGGTGGTGGGACGATCTTGATGTGACAGTAGTGATCACGGCGTCGGAGCCGTCTTGGATAGCCCCGTTCACCGGGCTGAACCCGCGCGCTTACCGCAACTGATCACAATGCTGCGCCACGAGTATGCCGAAGTGCTGCAGCCGGGACGACCATGGTCGCTACCGCTGGAAGACCGGGCATTGCTCGTCGCCGCCTACTGGGGCACCAACCTGACGCTGCGGCAGCTCGCCCCGCTGTTCGGCATCTCGAAGTCCGCGGCCGACCGGATCGTGGCCCGCACCGGCCCACTGCTCGCGCTCAAGCAGTGACAGCGTTTCCGCAAGGGCACGGTGCTCAACGCGGACGACACCCTGGTTCCCACTCGCGACCACAGCATCGCCGAACAGTTCAAGAACCACAGGTACTCCACCAACCACCAGGTCGTCATCGGCGCCGACACTCGGCTCGTCGTGGTGGTCGGCCGGCCCCTGCCCGGCAACCGCAACGACTGCAAGGCGTGGGAGGAGTCGGGCGCGAAGGCCGCCGTCGGCAAGACCGTGACGATCGTCGACGGCGGCCATCCAGGCACCGGGCTCGTGATGCCCCACCGTCGCCGCAAAGGCAAAGACCTGCCCGACTGGAAACACGCCCACAACAAGTCCCACAAACAGGTCCGCACCGGCGTCGAACACGTCTTTGCCCGCATGAAGACCTGGAAGCTCCTCCGCGACTGTCGCCCCTTCAAGGCGACGGCGTCCACCACGCCATGCCCGAGATCGCCCGCCTGCGATCATTTACTGGACAGGCCTTAGCGACTCCCCGCCACTCATTTCGATAGGGGTTCTAAGGGCCGTTTCGTTCGAATCAATGCCGTCAGCTCCAGTCGCAACCGTGCGCACGGACGAAGGGTTGTCCGTTGAGCGATCCACGAGCCAACGCGGGCCGGGTTGTCCCAGTCGCGCTTACCTCGAACTTGGTCGGAGGAACTGAAGGTTCGGCACCGGCACGTTGCGTAGGCTCGTTGCGTGCAGTGGCATCTGGTACTCGGCTTCGTGGCTGCAGTCATACCCCTGACATTGATCCCTGGTACGAGCTGCACCCTGGTCACGCAGCAGGTGATCGCCGGTTCACGATCCGGCGGTGTGCGCGCCTCTGTGGGCTCGGTGTGCGGTCTGTTGGTCCACGCGACGTTCGCCGCAGTGGGCCTGTCTGCCCTGGTCATGTCGTCGGCGCGGGCGCTGACGGTGGTGAAACTCGTGGGCGGCATCTATCTCATCTGGTTGGGTGTGGCCACATGGCGTTCAGCGCGTCGAGGCGTCGGGCCAACGCCACGCAGACGATGGCGTCTGCCGTGGGCGCAACTCGGTCCCTTTGGCCAGGGGTTGTGGTCCAATGTCCTCAATCCGAAAGCTGCGTCGGTCTATCTCACCCTGGTACCGCAGTTCCTGACCCCCAGCCGACCCGTCGCACCGCAGATCACCGCACTTGCCGTCGCGCACATAGCAGTCGTGTTGGTGTGGCTGTTGTTCTGGACGTCTGTGGTCGGCGTCGCGCGCACGGCAATCGACACCTCTCGCTTCCGGCGTGGGACAAGTCGTCTTGCGGGAGCCGTGCTGGTCGCCTTTGGACTGCGAACAGCAACGGCAAGCTGAGCCAGCACGTCCTGTCCATCCCAGAGCTGCGGCCCCGGATCAGAAATCACGCACAAGCCAAAACAACGAACCGACGGTGTTCGATTCCTCAAGCACCCACACGAGACCGGTACTCCAAAGAACCACCAGGTCGTCATCGATGCCGATACCCAACTCGTCGTGGTCACCGGCCCGGCCGCTGCCCGGCAACCGCAACGACTGCAGGGCGCGGGAAGAATCCGGCGCCAAGGACGCCATGGCGGCGCCACCACGACCCGGCCGGTCTGCCGGGGCTCCTGTAAACGGGCCATGACCTCGCGGAACGCCGGCGCGTCACCGGCCTGGCCGGGTCCGATGGCGAAGGCCGGCGGGCGGCAGCGGCTGCCGGCGGCAAGTGGGACTTGATGGTCAGCCCGCCGCGGCAGCGTCTGAGGGCATGCATGCGCTTCCGGCACGCCGCGTCCACACTTGTGGACGGCCCGGCTTGCCGCCCCCTGGCGGAAGCGGCTCAGGCCAGGCGCACTGGCCGCTCGTCAGACCCCCACGTCCCTCGACACGTGATCATCAACGCACAAGGCCTACTTTCGCGACCGCCCCTGGCCGCCGGCGCGCACGGCGCAGGCCGCCGCGTAACCCTGGGGGACCGGGACGTCGGTGAGTGACCAGCCCGGGAGGGCCGCGGGGGCGGGGCCGGCTCCCACGTAGGTGATCGAGGGGTCCTCGCCGAGGCCGATGCCGACGGCTTTGAGGTACGCCTCCTTGCGGGTCCAGCAGCGGCCGAACGAGGCGGGGCGGGCCCGGTGAGGTACGGCCGCCAGTTCCGCGCGCTCACGGGGATGCAGCATGGCGCCGATCTCGGCCGTCGCCTCCGGGGACGGCTCGGCCTCCACGTCGATGCCGACGGGGGTGTCGGCGAAGGCGATGAGGGCGAGGTCGCCGGAGTGCGCGAGGGAGAAGTGGAAGGGCGCGCCGGCCACGGCCGGGCGGCCGTGCGGCGCGCCGCAGCCGGGGCACGGCTCACGGACGAGGCGGACGGCTGCCGGGTCCTCGCCCAGGTACGCGCCGAGCAGGCGCCGCAGCACCACGTGCGCGACGCGGTAGCGGTCGCGGTCGGCGTCCCGTACGAGCGCCCGGACCCGGGCCCGCTCCTCGGTGTCGAGCAGGCGCTCGTCCGCCGCGGCCAGTGCGGCGTACTCGCTCGCACGCACGCACCACAGGCGGGGCCCGGCACCGGCGTCCCAGCGTGCGGGCAGCCGACCCGTGAACGTGCCGGGGAGGACCGGGACACCGCTCTCCCGTGGGGTGCCGGCCGGGTCACGCGCGAGCACGCAGTGCACGATCATCCCCCGGACGCCACCGGCCGCCGCTCGCGGCCGTCGACGAACGTCGACACGATCTCGATGTCACCGATGTCCGAGGTGCCGACGCGACGCGGGTCGTCCCCCAGCACCACGAGGTCGGCGCGCTTGCCGGGAGCGAGAGTGCCCGCGCTGTCCTCCCAGTGGCAGGCGTAGGCGCCGCCGATCGTGTACGAGCGCAGCGCCTCTTCGACGGTGATGCCCTCGTCGGGGCCGATCACCAGGCCGGATTCCGAGGCGCGCTCGACCATGAACTGGACCGCCCGCAGCGGCGATCCGTCGGTGACCGGACGGTCCGAGCTGCCCACCAGAGTGATGCCGTGGTCGAGGAACGCCCTGCCGCGGTAGAGCCACGGGGCCCTGTCCTCACCCATGATCGAGGCGTAGTCGTCCCCGAAGTAGCGGAGGAAGTTGGGCTGGACGACGGCGCTGGCGCCGAGCCGTGCGAGCCGGGGAAGCTGGTCGGGCCGGATCAGGCCCGCGTGTTCGATGCGGTGGCGGGCGCCGGGGCGCGGCCGCAGCCGCTGTGCCCGTTCCAGTGCGTCCAGCGCCAGGTCCGCGGCGCGGTCGCCGATCGCGTGGACGGCGAGCTGCCACCCCGCGAGATGTCCGTCCACGATGACGTCCGCGATGCGCTCCGGGTCGTCCTGGAACTCCCCCGTGTGTTCCATGCCGTGGTACGGGGCGGTGAGTGCCGCGGTCCGGGCCATCATGCCGCCGTCGGTGTAGACCTTGAGGGCGCCCACGGACAGCCAGTCGTCACCGAACCCGGTGCGCAGGCCGAGGTCGAGTGCGCGGGGTATGCCGTCCGCGCTGTGCGAGCCGACGGGCCGCAGCGTGTCCGCGGCCGCCATGAGCTGGACCCGCAGGGGCAGCCGGCCCTGGTCCCGCAGGAGTTGGTAGGCGCCGAGCTCGACGGGACTGTGGCCGAGGAGACCGCCCCCGATGCCGGCCTCTGCGCAGGCCGTGACGCCCTCGTCCAGGCAGGTGCCGGCGGCGCGCTCGATCGCGTCGGCGAGTTCCTCCTGCGAGTACGGCAGCCGCAGCCGGCGCGCCGCGGTCATGGCGCTCTCCGCGAGGAACCCGTCCTGGTGCGGGACATCGGCCGGCAGCAGGTCCAGGACGGCGGTGTTGACCACGCAGCCGTGTCCGGAGTCGTGCATGATGAACAGCTTGTGCCCGTCGCTGACCTTGTCCAGCTCGGCGGCGGTCAGGTGGCGCCCCAGGGCGCGCTGGTCGTAGCCGCCGATGTCGACCCAGCCGCCGGAGCCCTTGCGACGCGCGACGGCGTCCGCCACCACCGCGAGCACGTCGTCGACCCGCTCGCACGGGGCCACGCTGGGTGCGCTCGCCTTCAACCCGGCCCAGGCGAGGTGCACATGGGCGTCGATGAATCCGGGGAGCACGGTGGCGCCCTGGAGGTCGATCACCTCGCGGGCGGGAGTTGAGCTCACCGCGTCGTCCAGGCCGACGATCCGGCCGCGCCAGATGCCCAGTTGACGGGCGACGGGATGCCGCGGGTCCATGGTGACGATGTTCGCGTTCGTCAGCCTCGTGCAGAGCATTGGGCGGTCCGTCCCTAGGATGTCCGGGCCATGGCACGGCGTTTGGGGGCCGTGGGCACCATCAGCGGAGTACCGGTCTCGGGGTCGTCGATGATCCGGCAGGGCAGGCCGAACACGTCCTCCACCAGCTCGGCCGTCATGATCGCCGCCGGGTCGCCCTCCGCGGCGATGGTGCCGCCGGCCTTCATGACCACCAGGTGGCTCGCGTAGCGGCACGCCTGGTTGAGGTCGTGCAGGACCGCGACGATCGTGTGACCCTTGCGTTCGTGCAGATCGGCGCAGAGGTCGAGGACCTCGACCTGGTGGGCGATGTCGAGGTAGGTGGTCGGTTCGTCGAGCAGCAGGACGGACGTCTCCTGGGCCAGCACCATGGACAGCCAGACGCGTTGCCGCTGTCCGCCGGAGAGGTCGTCGACGGGACGGTGGGCGAGTTCCAGCACACCGGTCTGCCGCATCGCCGCGATCACGGCGTCCTCGTCCTGTGCCGTCCACTGCTTCAGCAGCCGCTGGTGCGGGTACCGGCCCCGGGCCACGAGGTCCCCGACCGTGATGCCTCCGGGCGCGGTCGACGACTGCGGCAACAGGCCTAGCCTGCGGGCGACTTCACGGGAGCGGTACGACGAGATGGCGGCGCCGTCGAGGTACACCTGCCCGGCCGTCGGCCGCAGCATCCTGGCCAGCGCTTTGAGCAGGGTGGACTTGCCGCAGGCGTTCGGTCCGATGATCACGGTGAACGAGTGGTCGGGTATGACGACCCCGAGCGAGGTGGCCACGGTCCGCTGGTCGTAGGAGAGGGTCAGGTCCTCGGCCCGGAGCCGGGCCGTCGGGGCGGTCGTCGCTGTCATACGCGGCTCTTTCGTGACTCCGTGACCAGCAGCCAGATGAGGTACAACCCGCCGATGGTGCCGGTCGCCGTGCCCACCGGCAGGAGGGCGGGTGAGAAGACGCGCTGCACCGCGAGGTCGCTCCCGGCCAGCATCACGGCGCCCATCAGGGCGGCCGGGACCAGTCCGGGGCCGGGCGACCGGATCAGCTTCCTCGCCACCTGAGGGGCCGCCAGCGCGATGAACCAGATCGGTCCCGTGACCGCCGTGCCGAAGGCCGCCAGCGCGACGCTGACGAACAGCAGGGCGACCCGGCTGCGCGCCACGTCGACACCGAGGGCCGTCGCCGTGTCGTCGCCCATCTCCACCATGGAGAGCCGGCCGGCCAGGCCGAAGGCGAGGGGCAGCAGGACGGCGACGGCCACGCCGATCGCGATCGCGTGGTCCCAGCCGCGGTTCCCCAGGCTGCCGATCAGCCACGCCTGCGCCTCGAGCGCCTCCTGCCAGCTCGCCCGGGTGATCAGGTACGAGTTGACGGCGAGCAGCAGGGCGCTCACCCCGATGCCCATGACGACGAGCCGGAAGCCCTGCATCCCGCCGCCGAACACCAGCAGATAGACGACGACGGCGGTGGCCAGCCCGCCGATCAGTGCCCCGACGGCGATCTGGGTCATGCTGCCGTGGAACACGACGATGACGACCAGCGCCCCCGTCGCCGACCCGTTGGTGAAGCCGATGATGTCCGGGCTGCCGAGCGCGTTGCGGGTCAGGCTCTGCAGCACCGCTCCGCTGACGGCCAGTGCCGCCCCGACGCACAGCGCGGTCACCAGCCGGGGCATACGCAGGGTGTTGACGATGAAGTCCGCGCCGCCCGAACCGTTGCCGGCGAGCGCCCGGAGCACCTCGCCCACCGACAGCTCGAAGTCCCCGGTGGTCAGGGTCACCCCCGTGATCACCACGAGCGCGACCACGAGCACCGACGTCACGGCCAGCGCACGGCCCTGGACGCGCAGGGAGACGCGCCCGCCGCGGGTGCGGACGACCCTTCCGCTGACGACCCGCGGCTTCGTGGCGCCGACCGGCGCCCCACGTCCGGTCGTCGCTGTCGCCGGGGCACCGGCCTTCCGTGCGGCGCTCACAGCGTGGCCGGCTTCCGTCGGCGGCACAGGGCGAGGAACAGCGGCGCACCGAGGAACGCGGTGACGATGCCGACCTGGACCTCGCCGGGGGCGCCGATCACCCGGCCCAGCGTGTCGGCGCCGATCACGAGGATCGGGGCGAGCAGCATCGAGTACGCCAGCAGCCACCGCTGGTCGGGGCCCACGAAGAAGCGGGCCACGTGCGGCACGACGAGTCCGACGAAGCCGATCGGGCCGGCGGCGGCGGTGGCGGCGCCGCACAGCAGCATCACCGACAGCGCGCCGAGCGCCCTGGTCCGCCCGACGTTCACCCCCAGCGCCCGCCCCAACTGGTCGCCCATCGCCAGCGCGTTCAGGGACGGGGCGAGCGCCAGGGCTGTCACCAGGCCCACCACGACGAACGGCAGCACCACCTGCACGATGCCGAGGTCCCGGCCGGCGAGCGCGCCGACCGTCCAGAACCGGAACTTGTCGAACGCCCGCGGATCGAGCAGCAGCACGGCCGAGTTGAAGGCGTACAGCACCGCCGTCACCGCGGCTCCCGCGACGACGAGCCGGTCGGGCGTGGCCGGCGCACGGCCCGCGGAGCCGAGCAGATGGACGACGACGGAGGCGACCGCGGCGCCGATGAACGCGAACCACACGTAGCCGAGGGCCGACCCGACACCGAGGAACGCGATGGCCACGACCACGCCGGTCGAGGCGCCCAGGCTCACACCGAGCAGACCGGGATCGGCGAGCGGGTTGCGGGTGAGCGCCTGCATCAGCGCGCCCGACAGGCCCAGCGCCATGCCCACCAGCAGACCGAGCAGGGTCCGCGGGATGCGGTAGTCGTGGATGATGACCGCCGCGTCCGACCCGTCGGGCCGCCACAGCACGCTCCACGTCGAGGTGAACGGGATGTCCCTCGTGCCGACCCAGACGCTGAGCAGGGCGATCAGGACCAGCACGCCGAGGGCCACGAGGAGTCCGAGGCTCCGCAGCGCCGCCACCGCGGCCCGCCGGGTCGGGGGCGCGGCCGGATCGTCGGCACCGCTTCCGGACGGCGCCTGCGCCTCGACCAACAAGCGATACCCCCTGGCGGCAAATCGCGTAGCCCGCAGGCAATGTGACGAAGTCACCAATGACTTAGGTGAGGCTAACCGAACTGCTGCCGGAGGGTCAACGCCCCGGTACTTTCCGCCATTTCGGGCCGAGGGTTCGGGCCCACGCGCCGCGCAGCCGGACGGAACTCGCCGCGGCCCGACGAACGGGGGTGCTGATCAGGGTAGCCTTACCTGACTTGCCCGCATCTCCTCGGAGGTACCGCATGCTCGACGGAGGACCGACGGGGGGCCAGGTCCTCCGCAGGGCGATCGGCGGCCGGCGTCGCCACATCGCCGTGGCGTCGTTGCTCGGTATGACGCACCAGGCGTGCGAGGTGATGGTCCCCGTCGTCATCGGCGTCGTCATCGACGAAGCCGTGACGACCGGTTCCTTTGACGCGCTCCTGGCCAGGCTCGGGCTGCTGGCCGCACTCTTCCTCGTCCTGTCCACGTGCTACCGGACCGCCGCCCGGATCACCGACGGGGCCGGCGAGCACGCCGCGCACCGGATCCGGACGGAGCTCGGTACGAAGGTGCTCGACCCGCGCGGCGGCGCCGACACGGGCCGGCTGCCCGGTGCGCTGACCGCCGTCGCCACCGGCGACGCCGAGCGGGTGGGCGCCGTCGCCGCGGCGCTCTCGTACGGGATCTCCGCGGTCGCCGGACTGGCCGTCAGCGCGGTGGTGCTGCTGCGGATCTCCGTACCTCTCGGCCTGCTCATCCTGCTCGGTGTCCCGCCCCTGCTGTGGATCGGCCACCGCATCAGCCGGCCGCTCGAGCGGCGCAGCGAGGTCGAGCAGGAGCGCGCCGCCCACGCCTCCGGCGTCGCCGCCGACCTGGTGGCGGGCCTTCGGGTGCTCAAGGGGATAGGGGCCGAGCAGGCCGCGGTGTCCCGGTACCGGCGCACCAGCCAGGACTCCCTGGCGGCGGCCCTGCGCGCGGCCCGCAGCCGGGCCTGGCACGACGGCGCGATCCTCGCCCTCACCGGGGTCTTCATCGCCGTCATCGGACTGGTCGGCGCGCACCTGGCGATGCAGGGCGAGATCAGCATCGGTGACCTGGTGGCGGCCGTGGGTCTCGCCCAGTTCCTGCTCGGCCCGTTCCAGCTGCTCACCTATGTCAGCGGCGAGTTCGCACAGGGGCGTGCCTCCGCCGACCGGATCGCGGAGGTGCTGGCCGCGCCGCCCGCCGTGCCCGGCGGGACGGCCACACCGCCCCGTCCCGTCACCGGCGCACTGCGGCTGCGCGGCGTCACGTGCGGGGCGCTGCGCGGGACCGACCTGGACATCGGCGCCGGAACGCTGCTCGGCGTCGTCGCCAGGGACCCGGCAGCGGCGAGCGATCTGCTGCTGTGCCTGGGCCGCGAACTCGACCCGGCGGAGGGGACGGTGGAGCTGGACGGGGTGCCTCTCTCCTCACTCGCACCGGCCGAGGTGCGGGGCGCGATCCTCGTCGCCCACCACGACGCGGATCTGTTCGAGAGCAGCCTGCTGGACAACGTACTGGCCGGGCGGGACGGCGGCCCCGTGGACGTCGGACCCGCGCTGACGGCCTCGGCGGCGGACGAGGTCGCACAGGCCCTGCCGCAGGGCGTGGAGACGATGCTGACCGAACGTGGCCGGTCGCTGTCGGGCGGGCAGCGTCAACGGGTCGCGCTGGCACGGGCGCTCGCCGCCGACCCGCCGGTGCTGGTCGTCCACGATCCGACGACGGCGGTCGACACCGTCACCGAGTCGCGGATCGCGGCGCGGCTGAGCGAGCTCCGCCGTGGCCGCACGACGATCCTCGTCACCACCAGTCCCGCCCTGCTGGCCGTGACCGATCGTGTGGTGGTGATCGACGACGGCGCCGTCACGGCGGACAGCCGCCACCCGGATCTCGTCGCCGATGACGCGTCGTACCGCTCGGTGGTGCTGGCGTGACGGCACGGCACGACGGCGCCCCGCACGACGAGGGCGCCCCGAAGCACATGTCGGCCTCGCCCGACGAAGCCGCCGCGAAGCGCGGGGCCCGGAACGACGGAGGCCGGACGATGAGTGGGACCAGCAGCGGGACCGGCACACCCGACCGTGAGCTCCTGCCGATCGCCACCGGCGCCCAGACCCTCGCCGTCGTCCGCACGTTGCTGCGCGGGCACCGGCTGCTGACCGTGTCCGCGGTGACGGTCCTGGTACTCGGCACGGGCATCGGCATGCTGACGGCTCCGCTGCTGGGCCGCATCGTCGACCTGGTCGTCGCGCAGCGCGGCCCCGGCGCCCTCACGGTGCCGATGGTCCTCCTCCTCACCGTGGCGACGGCCAGGGGTGTCGCCACCGCCGTCGGCAGCTCGCTCGTCGCCCGGCTCGGGGAGACGGTGCTCGCGAGCCTGCGTGAACGGTTCGTCGAGCGGGCGCTGCGACTGCCGCTCCAGCGGGTGGAGCGGGCCGGCTCCGGCGATCTGACCTCCCGGGTGACCGGCGACGTGACCCTGATAACGAAGGCGGTGCGCCAGGCACTGCCCGAGTTCAGCGGCGCCGTGCTCACCATCGTGCTCACCCTCGTCGGGCTCGCCGTGCTGGACTGGCGTTTCCTGCTCGCCGTCCTGCCGGCCGTGCCGGTCCACGTCCTCACCGTGCGGTGGTACATCCCCCGCTCCTCCCCCGTGTACGCGGCGCACCGGGTGGCCACCGGCGCCCTGCAGCACCAACTCCTCGACAGCGTCGGCGGGGTGCGGACCGTGCGCGCCTTCCGCCTGAACGGCCGCCACGCGCGGCTGCTGGAGCAGCGGTCCAGGGACGCGGTCGACCTCGCGCTGCGCGGCATCCGGCTGGTGTCCGGCTTCTTCTCGCGGCTCAACCTCGCCGAGTTCGTCGGTCTGACGTCGGTCCTGGTCACCGGCTTCCTGCTGGTCGGCAGCGGTTCCGTCAGCATCGGCACGGCGACCGCCGCCGCGCTCTACTTCCACAGTCTCTTCAACCCCGTCAACGCCGCGCTCTTCCTCATCGACGAGGCGCAGTCGGCCGGCGCGAGCCTTGCCCGCCTGGTCGGTGTGTCGAGCCTGCCGGCCGAGCACGATCCGGCGGGGGCTGCGGTACCGGTCGACGGCTCCGTCAAGGTGTACGCCCTCAGCCACGCGTACACGCCCGGGCATCCGGTGCTGAGCGACGTCGACCTCGAGGTGCGTGACGGAGAGCGGGTGGCGCTGGTCGGCGCCAGCGGGGCCGGGAAGACCACCCTGGCGAAGCTGATCGCCGGGGTCCATCCGCCGTCGGGGGGCTCGTTCAGCCTCGGCGGTGTCGACGCGACGGAGCTCGGGCCGGCCGGCATCCGGCGTGCGGTGACGCTGATCAGCCAGGAGGTCCATGTGTTCGCCGGACCGCTGGCGGAGGATCTGCGGCTGGCCCGCCCCGAGGCCACCGACGAGGAGCTGCGCGCCGCGCTCGCCCAGGTCGACGCGCTGGCCTGGGTCGAGGCGCTGCCGGACGGTCTCGGCACCGTCGTCGGTGAGGGCGGCCACCGCCTCACGGTGACCCAGGCCCAGCATCTGGCGCTGGCCCGCCTGGTCCTGGCCGATCCCCCGATCGCGATCCTGGACGAGGCCACGGCGGACGCGGGCAGCGCGGGGGCCCGCACGCTGGAGGCGGCCGCGCTGAAGGCACTCGAAGGCCGTACGGCGCTGATGGTGGCCCACCGGCTCCCCCAGGCGGCGACCGCCGACCGTGTCGTCGTCCTCGACGGGGGCCGGGTCGTCGAGACCGGCACGCACGAGGAGCTGGTGGCGGCGGGCGGGCGGTACGGCGCCCTGTGGTCCGCCTGGTCCGACAGCCGCCGGCAGCCGGGCGACGACGGGGCGTCGCGGACGGGCGCCAAGGACTGATCCCGGGCGGGCGACGGGCGCAGCCGGGAAGGCTCCGCGCGTCGATCCGCCGACTCCCGGTGCCCGAAGGGGCGTCGCAGGCCGGCCGTCAGGACCCCGGCGTGACGGCCGCCACGGACCTCGCGTCTCGATGCCGCCGACTCCCCTGCTGCGGCCGGGCGTTCGCCGACGGCCGTCCGCTGGTCCCGGCGCGCGGCGGGGCGCGATCACCAGGGGCATCGCGTCTCGGTGCCGCGACCCCCTCACCCCGACGGGACGCCGGACGGCCGGCGGTCAGGTGGCGGCGAGCCTCGCCACCCCCGCCGGCCCGTCCCCGGCCGCGGGTTCAGCCCTGCCGCGCGATCAGGCTCGCCGGCCGCAGATCGGTCCAGTTGGCCTCCACGTAGGCAAGACAGGCATCCCGGGTTTCCTCGCCGAACACGGTGCGCCACCCCGGGGGCACCTCTGCGAACGACGGCCACAGCGAGTGCTGGTTCTCGTCGTTGACGAGGACCAGGAAGCGGCCCTGCGGGTCCTCGAACGGGTTGGTCGTCATAACTCGTCACTCCTCATGGGTGTTCACGGTGAACAGTTCCGAGAGCGGCTGCTCGGGGTCGGCCGCCACGTTCCGCAGCAACGTCAGGAACTCGTCCGCGAGCCGCCGCGCCTTGGCCCGCCCCAGCAGCGCGGTGGCGTGGATCAGTTCGCAGTGCACCGGCCCGTCGCCGCGCGGCTCGTAGAAGCTGAGTGTCAGCTCCGCCCTCGCGGAGCCGGTCGGCACGGCGTGGAACGAGCCCAAGCCGCCCTCCAGCTCCTCCAGGTCCGCCTGCTCGTGGTGGATCACCATGACCTGCGGGCCCTCCGGCGTGAGGCCGGTCGCACGCGCCACCTCGTCGAAGGGCACGTCCGCCCGGTCCAGCGCGCCGAGCGTCGTCTCCCGCACCCGGGTGAGCAGTTCGGTGAAGGTGGGGTCCCCCGCGGTGTCGGTGCGCAGCACCACGGTGTTGAAGAAGCAGCCGACCAGGTCGGCCAGCCGGTCGTCGCCACGTCCGGCGACCATGGTGCCGATCGGCAGGTCGGTGCCGACGCCGTGGGCGGTGAGCAGGGCGGACAGTGCCGAGTGCAGCACCATGAACATGCTGGTGCCGGTGGTCCGGGCGAGCCGGTCCACGCCGGCGTGGAGCTGCTCGTCGAGGACGAACCCGACGTGGTCGCAGGCGTGGCCGGACGGCCCCGCCGCGTCCGTACGCGGCCGGTCGGCCGGCAGTTCCAGGCCGCGGGGTACGTTCTTCAGCGTCCGCTTCCAGTAGGCGAGTTGCCGCCCGCCCACGCTGTCCGGGTCCGCGGGTTCGCCGAGCGTCTCGTGCGCCCAGTGGGTGTAGTCGCCGTACGTCACCGGAAGGGGCTGCCACCCTGGCTCCGCTCCCGAGGTCCGGGCCGCGTACGCGGTGGTGAGGTCGCGGAACAGCGGGACGACCGACCATTCGTCGGCGGCCAGGTAGTGCATGGTCAGCAGCAGCGCCTGCGTCCCGTCCGGGCCGGTGAGCAGCCTGGCCCGCAGCGGGGGCTCCCGCGTCAGGTCCGGCGAATCCGCGGCGAGCCGGGCGAGCCGGGCGTCGAGATCGGCGCACTGCTCGGTCTCCAGCTGCGGCGCGGGGCAGGCCTGCTGGAGAACGGCTCCCTCCCGCTCGGTGAACGTGGTGCGCAGCGGTTCGTGCCGTGCCACCACATCGGCGAGCGCCGCGGACAGCGCCCCGCTGTCCAGCCCTCCGGGCGAGCGCAGCACCAGCGCGTGGTCGAACGCCGCGTGCCGCCGGTACGACGACCACTGCGGGCGCTGTACGGGAGCGACGGGCACGGGGGTGCCGTCCGTACGGTGCCCGACCGGCCGCAGCGACGGGCGGGCGGCCGACGCGCCCTCGATCCTGTCCGCGATGCCGGCGACGGTCAGTGCGTCGAACACGTCCCGGATCCTCAGCTCGACGCCGAACTCGGTGCGGATCCGGCCGACGAGCCGCATGGAGGCCATCGAATGGCCGCCCAGTGCGAAGAAGCTGTCGTGGATGCCCACGTCCTCCAACGTGAGGATCTCGCCGAACAGTTGCGCCAGCCGGACCTGCGTCGGCGTGACCGGGCGTGCTCCGCCGGTCATCCCCGACCAGTCGGGCACGGGAAGCGCCTTGCGGTCCAGCTTGCCGTTGGGGGTCAGCGGCAGCGGGCCGTCCAGCGGTACGACGAGGGCGGGCACCATGTACTCGGGCAGCAGCGCGGCGACGTGCGCGCGCAGCGCCTGCGGGTCGAGGACACCGGGGCCGGATCCGAGGCCGGTGCCGGGCCCGGTGCCGGTCCCGGTCCCGGGGCCGTTCTCCGGGACGACGTAGCCGACCAGGCGCACGATGTCGCCCTTGCGGTCGGGCACCACGGCGGCCTGGGCGACCGCCGCATGGTCCGCGAGAGCCGCCTCGATCTCGCCCAGTTCGATACGGAAGCCGCGGATCTTCACCTGCGTGTCGACCCGGCCCAGGAAGTCGAGGTTGCCGTCCCTGCGCCAGCGGGCGCGGTCGCCGGTGCGGTACATCCGGCTGCCGGGCGGTCCGAACGGGTCGGCGACGAACCGCTCCGAGGTCAGGGCCGGCTTGCCGAGATAGCCGCGGGCGAGGCCCCTGCCCGCCACGTAGAGTTCGCCGGCCACGCCGGGTGGCACGGGGCTCAGACGGGCGTCCAGGACGTAGCAGACCGTGTTCGGGTCGGGCCTGCCGATGGGCACCCGTCCGGTGGGCCGTCCTCCGGCCTGCCGGGCGGGCCACAGCGTGGAGTTCACCGTGGCCTCCGTCAGTCCGTACGCCGCGATCAGGTCGGCGGTGGCGCCGAAGCGGTCGAAGAGGTCCGGCGGCACGGTCTCCGTACCGACCAGGACCGTGGACCCCGCGGGCAGTTCGCAGCCGGCGGGCAGCGCCGACACCAGGGACGGCGGCAGGATCATGTGGGTGATCCGCTGCTCCGCCAGGAAGTCGGTGAGTGCCGGCCCCGCGACCCGCGCCTCGTCGGGCATGAGCACGAGCCGGCCGCCGTGGCACAGCGCCATCGACAGTTCGAACACGAAGACGTCGAAGCCGATCGACGCGAACTGCAGGACACTGCTGTCCCGTTCCAGGCCCATCCGGTCGACCGCGGTCGCGACCAGGCTGGAGATGCCCTCGTGCGGGACGACCACGCCCTTGGGCCGGCCCGTCGAGCCCGACGTGTAGATCACGTAGGCGGCCCGGTCGAGAGCCGTGGGCAGGCCGGTCACGGCGGAGTCCGGGAGCCGGCCGAGTTCGGCCGTGACGTCCGGCGCGTCGAGCAGCACCACGGGGACGCCGCTCACTTCGGGTATCTTCCCGGCCACCGGCTCGGTGCCGACGACGACGGCGGCCCCGGAGTCCTCGATCATGTAGGCGAGCCGGTCCGCCGGGTGGACCAGGTCCAGCGGCAGGAAGGCGGCGCCCAGTTTGAGGGCGGCGAGCACCGTGGCGACCATGTCGGCCGAGCGGGGCACGGCCACGCCGACCACGCTCTCCGCGCCCACTCCCCGTGCGGCCAGCAGGTGTGCGAGCCGGTCGGAGCGGGCGTTCAGCTGCGCGTAGCTGAGCGACTGTGAGCGTTCCACGACGGCGACCGCGTCGGGCCGTTCGGCGACCTGCCGGGCGAACAGGGCGGGCAGCGTGGCCTCTTCGACCACGCGGGCGGTGTCGTTGAAGCGGTCGAGGACCGTCTCCCGTTCGTCCGCGGCGAGGATCTCCGCGCGGGACAGGGGTTGTTCCGGTGCGCCGGCCACCGCCGCGACCAGTCGCCGCAGGCACTCGGCGAGCTGTTCCGCGCTCTCCTGGTCGAACAGCTCGGTGGCGTACTCCAGCCGGCAGCCGAGCGTGCCCTCCTGGCCGTCGGCCGCTGTCTGCTCGGTGAAACCGAAGACCAGGTCGAACTTGGCGGAGCTGATCCGGAACGGCACGTCGGTCACCCGCAGGCCGGGCAGCCGGAGTTCGCCGTCGGTCCGGTTGTGGTAGCCGACCATCACCTGGAACAGCGGGTTGCGGGCGGGTGACCGGGCCGGGTTCAGCTTCTCGACGACGGCTTCGAAGGGCACGTCCGCGTGGGAGAACGCGGCCAGGTCGGTGGCGCGGACCCTGGCCAGCAGTTCGGCGAAACTCGGGTCTCCGCTCACGTCGGTGCGCAGCACCAGGGTGTTGACGAAGAAGCCGACCAGGTCGTCGAGTGCCTCGTCGCCGCGCCCGGCGATGGGCGAGCCGAGGGGGATGTCCGTGCCGGCACCCATGCGGTGGAGCAGCGCGGCGACGGCGGCGTGCACCACCATGAACATGCTGGCGCCGCTCTCCCTGGCCAGCCGCTTCAGCTGCCGGTGGACTTCTGCGTCGAAGGCGATGTCCAGTTCCGCGCCGGTGAAGGCGGGCCGGGCGGGCCGGGGCCGATCGGCCGGCAGCTCGATCTCCTCGGGGGCGCCTTCGAGCGCCGTACGCCAGTACTCCAGTTGCCGGGCGGTCAGGCTGCGGGCGTCGGCCGGGTCGCCGAGGAGGCGCTGCTGCCACAGCGCGTAGTCGGCGTACTGCACGGGCAGCGGCTCCCACGCGGGCGCGGTGCCGCGGGTGCGGGCGGCGTAGGCGGTGGCCAGGTCGCGCAGGAAGGGCCGGTCGGACCACTCGTCGGTGGTGATGTGGTGCAGCAGCAGGACGACGACGTGGTCCTCCGGGGCCACCTGCACGATCGTCGCCCGCAGCGGCAGTTCGGCGGCGAGGTCGAACGGGCGGTTGACGGCGGCGTCGACGATGCCGGGCACGTCGGTCCCGGCGGCGCTGAGGCATTCCACGACCGGGTGCGCCCGCTCGACGGGCAGCACCTGTTGGAACACCTGGCCGTCGCGCTCGAAGAAGACGGTCCGCAGCGCCTCGTGGCGTGCGGCCACATCCGCCAGCGCCGCCCGCCACGCGGGCACGTCGAGCGTGCCGCGCAGCCGCATCACCAGCGGGAAGTTGTAGGCGGCTGAGGTGCATTCGATCTGCTGGACGACCCACAGCCGCTGCTGGGCGTGGGACAACGGCAGTTCGGCGGGCCGCTCGCCTGCGGTCAGGGCCGGGCGGGCGGCGGCGGCGGACGGTCGGGCGGCCCGCTCGACGAGCTCGGCGACGGTCGGCGCCTCGAAGAGGTCGCGGATCGCCAGCTCGGCCAAGAGCGCGGTCCGCGCGCGGCTGATCAGCCTGGTGGCGAGCAGCGAATGACCGCCCAGCTCGAAGAAGTTGCTGTCGGTCCCTACGGCGTCCTCGGCGAGGCCGAGCACCTCGGCGAAGAGCGCGCACAGGGTCCGCTCCTGCGGTGACCGGGGCGGGCGGACGGAGACCGGTCCGGTGACCTCGGGGGCGGGCAGGGCCTTGACGTCGAGCTTGCCGTTGACGGTGAGCGGCAGGGTGTCCACCGCCACCAGCGCCGCCGGAACCATGTAGTCGGGCAGGACGGTACGAAGGTGGTCGCGCAGGCCCCGCACGAGCACGGCCCTCTCCTCTGCGCCGTCCTCGGGCACGACGTAGCCGGCCAGGCGCTTCGCGCCGGCGCTGTCCGCCACGACGACGACGGCGGCGTGGGCGACGCCGGGGTGGGCGGCCAGGGCCGCGGTGATCTCGCCGAGTTCGACCCGGTAGCCACGGATCTTGACCTGGTCGTCGGTCCGGCCGAGGAAGTCGAGGAGCCCGTCGGCCCGTTGCCTGACGAGGTCGCCCGTGCGGTACATCCTTTCGCCGGGGGCGCCGAACGGGTCGGCGACGAACCGCTCGGCCGTCAGGCCGGGCCGGTCGTGGTAGCCCCGGGCGAGGCCGGTGCCCGCGATGTACAGCTCGCCGGGGCAGCCGGGCGGCACCGGGCGGAGCATCGCGTCGAGCACGTATGCCCGGGTGTTGCGGATGGGGACGCCGACCGTCGGTGTGGGGCTGTCGGAGGTGGATCCGCCGAGGGTGTTGATCGTGTACTCGGTGGGTCCGTAGAGGTTGTAGCCGTAGGTGTCCTCGGTGCGGCGCAGCCGGGTCCACACGGTGTCGGACACGGCCTCTCCGCCGAGCAGGACGAGCGCGGGCCGGTGCCTGCCCCGGTGCTCGGGGGCCACCGTGCACAGGGCGCCGTCGGCTGCCTGGTCCGTCGTGTCCCGTTCGGCCGGCAGGTCGCCTTCTCCACCGCCTGCTTCGTCCCGGTCGAGCAGGCCCTCCTCGATCAGCAACTGCGCGTACGTGGGAGTCACGTTGACCACGTCGATCCGGTGCCTGTCGCAGTAGGCCACCAGGGCTTCCGCGTCGCGGCGCAGGTCCTCGTCGCACACATGGACCTCGTGCCCCTCGACGAGCCAGAGCAGTTCCTCCCACGACATGTCGAAGGCGAAGGAGACGGTGTGCGCGATGCGCAGCCGTCGTCCGCCGGCGGAGGCGATCGCCGGGTCGAAGATCTCCTTCTGGTGGTTGAGCTGCATGTTCGTCAGCCCTCGGTAGGGCGTGACGACGCCCTTCGGCCGGCCCGTCGAACCGGAGGTGTAGATGACGTACGCGGGGTGCTCCAGCCTGCCGGGCACACCGTGCGCGAACGCCGGCCGCTCGGCGTCGGTGACCGCTCGCTCGGAAAGTCCCGCGAGCTCGGCGGCGACGGCCGGGTCGTCCAGCAGGAGCTCCGGGGCGACCGGGCCGGAGGGCCCCCGCAGAGTGGGAGCGACCGCCGTCGTGGACAGCAGGCACAGGGGTCCGGTGTCCTCGGCCATGAGGCGCAGCCGGTCGGCCGGGTGGTCGAGGTCGAGGGGCAGATAGGCGGCGCCGGTGCGGAGCACCGCGAACAGGGCCACGACCATCTCGATCGAACGCGGCAGCGCGAGCGCGACGACCTTCTCCGGTCCCGCGCCGCGGGCGATCAGCAGCCGGGCGACCCGGTTGATCTGCGCGTCCAGCTCGAGGTAGGTGAGTGCGCGGTCGCCGAAGACGAGCGCCACCGCGTCGGGGGTGCGGGCGACCTGCGCCGCGAGCATGTCGGCGACGGTCTCGTCCGGCACCGGCCCGAAGCCGGCCTCCCACTCGGCGAGCAGGGTGGTCCGCTCGGCGGGCAGGAGCAGGTCGAGGGTGCCGACGCGCGCCGACATGTCGCCGACGAGCCGCTCCACCAGGACGCCGAAGCGCTCCAGCGTGGCCGCGGCCTGCTCGTCGTCGACCAGGTCGGGGCGGTACTCCAGCTTCACGCGCACGGCCCCGGCCGGGTCGACGACGAGGGTCATGGGGTAGTGGGTCGCGTCCACGCTGCCCACTGCGGTGATGCCGTGCCGTTCCCTGAGCTGCCGGAACGCGTTCTCGTCGGCGAAGTTCTGCAGGACGTACAGGGTGTCGAAGAGGACGCCCCGGCCACCTTCCCGCTGGAGCTCGGACAGTCCCAGGTACTCATGGTCCATCACCGCGACCCGCTCGGACTGCACACGGCGCAGCAGGTCGGCCACCGGCTCGTCGGGATCGAGTGGGACCCGTACGGGCACGGTGTTGAGGAACATGCCGATCGTCGACTCCACGCCGGGCACGTCCGCCGGCCGGCCGGCGACGGTGGTGCCGAAGACCACGTCGTTCCTGCCGACGGTCGCGGACAGCACGAGCGCCCACGCGGCGCAGAGCACCGCGTTGATGGTGAGTCCGTTCTCACGGGCGGCCGTCCGCAGACGGTCGGCGAGCCCGGGCGGCAGATCCAGGGTGCGCCGCCGCGGGATCACCGGCCGGTCTCCGCGGTCCCGTGCGACGAGGGTCGGCTCTTCGAGTCCGGCCAGGACGCTGCGCCAGGTGTCGCGGGCCGCGTCGACGTCCCGCTCGGCCAGCCGGGCCAGGTGATCGCGGTAGCTGCCGGGGGCCGGCAGCGCGGTGTCGTCGCCGCCCGTCTCGTAGAGGGAGAGGAGTTCGTCGAGGAACAGCGACTGCGACCAGCCGTCCCAGGCCACCAGGTGGTGGCTGAGCATCAGTCGGTCGGTGGTTCCGGTCAGCCGGATCAGTTCGAGCCGGAACAGCGGAGGCGCCGCCAGGTCGAACCGCCTGAGCCGGCCGGCGTCGGCGATCTCGGTGAGCCGCGCCTGCCGCTCCCGCTCGTCCAGAGCGGTCAGGTCCACCTCGGTCACGGGTACCGGCAGTTCGGCCGCGGGGCAGACGAACTGCACCGGTGAGGGCAGCCCGTCGCTGGTGATACCCGCGCACAGGCTCGGGTGCCTGCGCAGCAGCGTCGCGCAGGCCGCGCGCAGCCGGTCGATGTCGAGGCGGTGGTCGAAGTCGAAGGTGTCCTGCGCGGTGTAGACGTCGACGGCGGAGGTGTCGTAGCTGGCGTGGAAGTAGATGCCTTCCTGCAGCGGCGACAACGGCCAGATGTCGGCGACGGGATACGGGCTGACGCTGTCGACCCGTTCGGTCTCCGAGGGGGTCAGCCGTACGAGCGGTGCGTCGGCGGGTGCGAGGGACGGGCCGGCGTTCCGCGGGGCACCGGCGATGAGTTCGCGCAGTGCCTGTGTCCATTCGCGGCCGAGCGCCCGCACGTCCTGACCGTCGAGCGCGTCGCCCTCGGGCCAGGTCCAGGTGGCGCGCAGTTCCGGTCCGTGGGGTGTGTCCGCGCAGACGGCGTTGACCTGGAGCGGGTAGGGCATGGCGAGGCCGGGGTCCGGTTCGACGGACAGGGCGTCGCTCTCGACGGCGGGGGCCCAGTCGCGGGCCTGCTCGGCGGGTATCCGCCCGTAGTAGTTGAACAGCACCTGTGCCTGGGACAGTCGGGCGAAGACGGGCGCGAGCTGCGGGTTGAGGTGGCGCAGCATGCCGTATCCCGCGCCGGAGTCCGGTGCGGACCGCACGGACTCCTTGACCTGCTCCAGCGTGCCGGGGGCGTCGCCGGCGGCGGCCAGGCGTACGGGGTGCAGTCCGGTGAACCAGCCGACGGTGCGCGACAGGTCCAGGTCGGAGGCGTCGCGTCCGTGACGTTCGAGGTCCACCAGCAGGTCACCGTCCCGGTCACCGCGCCGGCGGGAGACGGCGATGCGCAGGGCGGCGAGCAGCACCTCGGTGATGTCCGCCCCGAAGGCGGCGGGCACCGTCGTGAGCAGCGCACGGGTGTCCTCGGGGGGCAGGGACTCGACGTGTTCACGCGCGGATCCGGCGGTGCCGGTCCGGCCGGCGCCGGGGACCAGCTCCGCGCCGGGTGCCAGAACCTCGGCCCAGTAAGGGAGTTCGGCCTGCCTGCGGGGGGAGGTGGCCTGCTCGGCGATGTCCCGGGCGAAGCTGCGCAGCGACGTGGGGACCGGCGGCAGAACGGGCCGCTCCCCCTTCGAGACGGCCTCCCACGCGGCGGCGAGGTCGTCCAGGAGCACCCGCCAGGACACGCCGTCGACGGCCAGGTGGTGCACGACGAGCAGCAGCCTGCCCGGCCGGTCGCGGCCCGTGTCGAACCGGACGGCCTGGAGCATGACACCGGCGTCGGGGTCGAGACGGGACGCCGCGCTGTCGGACTCGGTGGCGATCACCGTGCGAAGGGCGGCGTCGTCCAGGCCCCGTACGTCGGCACTCCTGAGCAGCGCGGCTGCGTCGACCGCGCCCACCTCGAGCGTCCGCGCCGACCACAGCGCCGGGATCACCGGGCCGAGGTCCATGCGGGAGAGCGTGAGCCGCAGACCGTCGTGGTGGTCGAGGATCGCCTGCAGGACCCGCGTCAGGCTGCCGGCGTCGGCGCCGGCAGGTGTCTGGAGCAGCATCGAGAGGTTGAAGCGGCCGATCGGCCCGCCGTCCTCCCGCAGTTGGTGGACGATGGGCAGCAGCGGGACCTCGCCCACGCCGTCGGCGACGGGCTCCGGGGAGCCCCCGGCGGTGGCGGTCGCGTCCTCTGCGGTGCCGGCGAGCCGGGCCGCCAGCGCGGCCGGCGTGCGGTGCTCGAAGACGTCCTTGGGGCTGACCGCCAGTCCGGCCCTGCGGGCACGGCCGGACACCGACATGGACAGGATGCTGTCCCCGCCGAGCATGAAGAAGTCCTCGTCCGGGCCGACCTCGTCGAGTCCGAGCACGTCGGCGAAGATCGCGCAGAGCTGCCGCTCGCCTCCCTCCCGGACCGTCGGCTTCTTGTGCCGCCGGATCTCCGGGACCGGCAGGGCCCCGTGGTCCACCTTTCCGCCCGGGGTCAGCGGCAGGGCGTCGAGTGCCACGAATCGGCTGGGGACCATCGGCGCCGGCAGGGAGGCGCCGAGCGAGGCGCGCACGGTCTCGATGTCGAGCGCCGCCCCGGCTGCCGGGGTCAAGTAGGCCACCAGGTGCTTCACCCCGCGGTCGTCGTCCCGGGGTACGACGACCACGTCACCGACCGCCGGCACCTCGCGCAACCGTGCTTCGATCTCGCCGAGTTCCACCCGGTTTCCCCTGATCTTGACCTGGTGGTCGGTGCGCCCCACATAGGTGAGCACGCCGTCTCCACGGAACTGGACGATGTCTCCGGTGCGGTACATCCGCCCGCCCGGCACGCCGTCGGGCAGCGGCCCGGCCGGGCCGCGGAACGGATCGGCGACGAAACGCTCCGCGGTCAGCGCGGCGCGTCCGTGATAGCCGCGGGCCAGTTGCGCGCCCGCGATGTAGAGCTCCCCCGGCTCGCCCTCCGCGACGGGGCGGAGATACCGGTCGAGGACGTAGAGCCCGGTGTTCCACACCGCCCGCCCGATGGGCACGGTGCTCTCTTCGTCCTGCTCCGGGCCCGCCTCCCAGCTGGTGACCTGGATGACGGCCTCGGTCGGCCCGTAGACGTTGAAGAGGGGCACGCCGGTGCGCTCCAGCCAGCGTCCGGCGAGCGGAGCGGGCAGCGCCTCGCCACCGCTGAACGCCCTGCGCAGGCCGGTCCACCACGGATCGCCCGGGCCGTCCTCCGCCAGCAGCGCCGAGTAGAGCGACGGCACGAGATCGAGGTTGGTGACCTGCTCACGACGGATGAGCCCGGTGAGGTACGCCGGGTCGCGATGACCGTCCGCCTTGGCGATCACGACCGTCCCGCCGGTCAGCAGCGGGGCGAAGATCTCCTGCACCGAGGGGTCGAAGCCGGTCGAGTACTGGTGCAGTACGCGCTCCCCCGGCCCGAACCCGAACCGTTGTGCCGCCCAGGACAGCTGGGCGACCACGGCTGCGTGCGTCACCACCACGCCCTTGGGCCGGCCGGTCGACCCCGAGGTGTACATCAGGTACGCGGCGCTGTCCGGATGGACGTCGGCCGGGAGGGCGGGCTCGTCGTCCTGGCCGTCCGCTCCGTGGGGGCGGAGGAGGACCGGGGCGATGCCGTCCTGCTCCGGCAGCCGTGCCCATGACTCCTCGGTGACGACGACCGCCCGGGCCCCCGAGTCGGCGAGCATGTACCGGACGCGTTCGGCGGGGTGGTCCACATCGACCGGCAGGTAGGCCGCGCCCGCTTTGAGGACACCGAGGAGGGCGACCAGCGCCCCGGCCGAGCGGGGCACGGCCACGGCCACGACGGTCTCCGGTCCCACACCGCCCGCGACGAGCCGGCCCGCCAACTCGGCTGCCTGCCGGTCCAGTTCGGCGTAGGTCGTCCGTCCGCCCTCATGGATCAGGGCGGTGGCGTCCGGGGTACGGCGCACCTGTGCGGCGAAGGCTCCGTGCAACGTGCCGGCGGGCGTCGCGTGGTTCTCCCCGGCGAGGCGGCCGAGCGTCTCGCGCCGCTCGTCGGCCGTCTGCGCGGGAAGCCGGCCGACCGGCAGTCCGGGGTCGGCGACGACCTGGTCGAGCAGTGCCCGCAGACGGGCGGCGAACCGTCGGGCGGCCATGGCGCCCAGCCGGGCGGGATCGTGTTCGAGACGCAGTCGGAGCCGCTCACCGGGAAGAACGGTGAGCGCCAGCGGGTAGTGCACCGCGTCGCGGACGTGCGAGCCGACGACACGGACGAGCCCTGACGGATCGGCCGGCTCGCCGGCGTCCGGCAGGTTCTCCACGACGACGAGCGCGTCGAAGAGTTCGCCCAGGCCGACGGCCCGCTGGATCTCGGCGAGTCCGAGATGCTGATGGTCCAGCAGTTCGGCCTGCTCCTCCTGGAACCGCGCGAGCACCTGCGCGAGCGGCTGCTCCGGGCGCCACCGCAGGCGGGCCGGCACGGTGTTGATCAGCAGGCCGACCAGGGACTCGATCCCCTCGACGGGGGCCTGCCTGCCGGAGACGGTCGTTCCGACGACGAGGTCGTGGGTGCCGACGACATCGCCCAGCACCAGTGCGAAGCCGCCCTGCACGACGCTGCCGAGGGTCAGCCCGAGCTGCCGGGCGCGGGCGGTCAGCGCCGCCGTGTCCTGCGAGGACAGCTCGACGGTGATGCTGCCGGCCCCGCCCGGCGCGGTGTCACCGGCGCGGACGGGAAGCAGGGCCGGGGCGTCGAGCCCCGCCATCGCCTCGCGCCAGGCGGTGCGCGCCTGTTCGCGGTCGCGGCCGGCGAGCCACCCTGCGTAAGCGCGGTAGGTCCCGCTCGGCACGCGGGGTGGTGCCGCGGCGGCGCCGGGACGGTAGCCGTCCAGCAGTTCCCGTGTAAGGAGCGGCAGCGACCAGCCGTCCACCACGATGTGGTGCATCGTCAGCACCAGGAGCGACCGCCGCTCACCGAGACGGACCAGCGCCGCCCGCAGCAGCGGCGGGGTGCCGAGGTCGAAGCGCTCCGCCCGCTCCTCGGCCGCGATGTCGTCGACGGCCGTGGACCGCTGCTCGCCGTGAAGTTCCGACAGGTCGGCGAAGCGCCACGGCAGCTCCACGCGTCCGCCGATCAGCTGCACGATCCGGCCGTCCCGGCACTGGCGGAAGGCGGCGCGCAGCAGCGGATGACGGTCGAGCAGCCGCTGCGCCGCCACTCGCAGGGCGTCCGCGTCGACGTCACCGGCGAGTTCGAGGGTGTCCTGCACGGAGTAGCCGTCGGCCCCGCTCTCGTCGACGGCGGCGTGGAAGAAGAAGCCCTCCTGCAGCGGCGTGGCCGGTACGACGTCGAGCAGGTCCGGGACGGCGGCGGAGAACTCGGCCCGCTCCTCCTCGGTCAGCCGGACCAGCGAGAACGGCGCGGGCACCGCGCTCCCCGTGTCCGAACTCCCGCCGTCGTCCGCGGAGGGCTCCGCGGCGCGTGCGAGCGCCGCCACCGTGCGGTGCCGGAACACGTCTCTGGGGCTGATCGCGAAGCCGGCAGCACGCGCGCGGCCGACGAGCTGGATCGCGACGATGCTGTCGCCACCGAGTTCGAAGAAGCTGTCGTGGACGCCGACCGACGGCAGGCGGAGGACTTCGGCGAACAGTGCGGCGAGAACCGTCTCGGCCGGTGTCGTGGGCGCGGCGTCGCCGGTCAGCACCGTCCACCGCGGCTCCGGCAGCGCGCGGGTGTCGAGCTTCCCGTTGGGCGTCAGGGGCAGCGGGCCGTCGAGGAGGACGACGGCCGAGGGCACCATGTACTCCGGCAGCTCCTGGGACACCTGTGCCCGCGCCGCCCCCACGCGCGCCTCGGTGTCCGTGCCGCCGTCGCCGGACAGATAGGCGACGAGGCGCTTCACTCCCCGGTGGTCGTCCCGCACGAGGACCGCTGCCTGGGCGATTCCCGGGCAGGCCATGAACGCGCTCTCGATCTCCCCCGGTTCGATGCGGTGACCCCGGATCTTGAGCTGGCCGTCCGCGCGGCCGAGGAAGTCGAGGTTGCCGTCGGCCCGCCACCGGACACGGTCGCCTGTGCGGTACATGCGTTCGCCGGGCGCGCCGTAGGGGTCGGCGACGAACCGCTCCGCGGTCAGCGCCGCCCTGCCGAGATAGCCGCGGGCCAGGCCGCGCCCGCCGACGTACAGCTCGCCCTCCACGCCCACGGGGACGGGCCGCAGTGCCGCGTCGAGCACGTACGCACGGGTGTTGGGGTCGGGGCGGCCGATCGGTGCGGGCCCCTGGAGGCCGGCTTCCGCGAGCCACAGCGTGGAGTTGACGGTCGCTTCGGTCAGGCCGTAGGCGACGACGACCCGCAGGCGGCCGGACCAGCGGGCGATCAGCTCGCCGGGCACCGCCTCCGTGCCGACCACGAGCACCGCCCCATCGGGCAGTTCGCAGTCCGGCGGCAGCGCGGACACGAGCGACGGCGGGAGAATCATGTGCGTGGCGCGGTGCTCGCGGATGTAGTCCGTCAGGGCGTGACCGGCGACCCTGCGCTCGGCGGGGACGACGATGATCCGGCCGCCGACGCACAGCGACATGATCAGGTCCCAGACCGTCACGTCGAAGCCGACGGACGCGAACTGCACGACGCGGCTGTCCGGGCCGATACCGATCCTGTCGGTGGCGGTGGCGATCAGACTGCCGACCCCGTCGTGCGGGACGACCACGCCCTTGGGGCGGCCGGTCGATCCCGACGTGTAGATGACGTACGCGGCCTGGTCCAGCGGGATCGGCAGGCCGAGGGCGGAGTCGTCCAGGGCGGCGGACCCGGCGACCACGGACGGGTCGTCGAGCAGTACCCGGGTGACGCCCGGCACGGCAGGCAGTTCACCGGCCGACTCCCGCGTGGTGACGACCGTCCGCGCGCCGGAGTCGGACAGCATGTAGGCGATCCGGTCCTGCGGGTGGTCGGCGTCCAGCGGCAGGTACGCCGCCCCGGTCTTCATCACCGCGAGCAGGGAGACGACCAGTTCGGGCGAGCGCGGTACGGCCACGGCGACGATGTCCTCGTGGCCCACGCCCCGTGCGACGAGCAGGCGGGCCAGCCGGTTGGCGGCGGCGTCGAGCTCCGCGTAGGTCAGCTGCCGGTCCTCGCACACGAGGGCGACGGCGTCCGGTGAGCGGCCCACCTGCTGCTCGAAGGCTGCCGGCCAGGACAGTTCGGGGACCTCGCGCGGCGCGACCCCGAACTCGCCGAGCAGCCGGGCGCGTTCCGCGGCAGAGGTCAGCTCGATACGGCCGACGGGGCGGTCCGGGTCCTCCGCCATGGCGTCGAGGACCGTGCGGAAGCGTCGCTCGTGGTCGCTCAGTGTCCGCTCGTCGCACACGGCCGCGTCGGCGTCGAGGTGGATCCGCAGGCCCTCGCCGTGCCCCGGCACGCTGACGGTGACGGCCAGGTCGCTGACCGGGCCGAGCCACTCGGGGCGGAGGTCGGCCTCCAGGTCGCCGAAGCGCAGGTTCCGCACACCCGGCAGGATGTTGACCGTGGGGCCGACGAGCTCCGCCACTCCGTCGACCATGCCCAGGTCCCTGGCCAGGTCCTCCGCGCGGTAGCGCCCGTGCTCGACCGTCTCCTCGATCCGGCGCCCGACCGTCTCCACGAGCTCGGCCACCGTCATCGCCCCGTGGACGGGGATGCGCAGTGGGAGGACGTTCGACACCATGCCGGGGACGTGGCCGCTGGCGGTGCGCTGCCGGGTGGTGACGGGCAGGCCGAGGACGAGGTCCACTTCGCCGCTGACCCGGTGCAGGTAGGCGGCCACGGCCGCCACCAGCAGGCGTGACACGCGGACGCCGGCGGCCGCCGAGGCGGCGCGCAGCCTGTCGGTCGTGGTCGCAGGCATCTCGATGACGCGGCGGACCCGCCGCGTCATCGGTGCCGGCGCGCGCTCCACGAGGCGCACGGGCTCCGGCCGGCCGGCCATCCGGTCCAGCCAGTGGGCCCGGTCCGCCCGGTGCTGCTCCGAGCCGCGGTAGGCCCGTTCGCCCTCCAACAGCCGGGACAGTTCCCGGCCGGCGCCACCGGCCGGGGCGCCGGGGTCGGGGGCGGTGTAGATCTCGCCGGCCCGGCGGGAGACGAGCACGATGCCGACGCCGTCGATGACGATGTGGTGGTAGCGCTGGTGCCACACCACACGGTCGTCGGCCAGCCGCAGGAGCGCGTGGCCGAACAGCGGCCCGTTCACCAGGTCGGCCGGGCGGTCACGGTCCGCCTCCGCCCATGCGGCCGCGGCGGCTTCCGGGTCGGGTTGGCCCCGGAGATCGATGACGGGAACGTCGAAGGGGCGGCGCGCGAGCGTCTGACGCGGCCCGCCCTCCGCCGGACCGATGCGCACATGCAGGCACTCGGCCTCCTCGAGCGCCTGCCGCACGGCGGCCCTCAGGCGGTCGAGGTCGACGTCACCGCGCAGGTCCAGGGCGAAGGAGACGTGGTAGGCCGAGCTGTCGGGTTCGAGCTGCTGGGCGAGCCAGATCCCCGACTGCCCACCGGTGACGGGTGCTCCGGCGGCGGAAGTCGGGTCCCACTCGGCGTCAGACATCGTGCGCATGGCCCTTTCCCTCATGGTGCGTCGATGGCGAGTCGTTGCGTGACCGTGCGCGCCGCGCGCCCGTCCGGCGGAGGACGGCAGCCGGACGGGCGGCGGGCGGGGACGACCGCGTCGCGGGAGGACGCGGAGGCGCTGCTACTTGATCGCCTCGAGCATCGGGACGACCTGGTCGATGGCGTAGGGGATCGACAGCACCGTGTTGAAGGAGAGCGCGGCGCCGATGTCCGGGCTGTCGTACGGCAGGAACAGGTCCCGCTTCTCCTGGTGGACCTTCGTCTTCTTGTAGAGCGGGTCGGCCTTCATGGCCTTCTCCGTGTCGGGAGTGCCGAGCCACACCGTCCGGTCGGCCTCCATGACGTCGAGACGCTCGGAGCTGAGGTCGGCGATGTTCTCCTTGCCGAGGGCGGCGCGGTACTTCTCCGAGGTGGTGAAGCCCATCTCGCTCAGGAAGATGACCTTGGGGTCCTTGGGCGAGAAGGCGGAGAACTTGCCCGGCTCGTACGGCTCGCCGACGGTGACCGTCAGGCCCTTCCACTCCGGGTGCTCGTCGCGGACGGCCTTGAAGCGCGCGTCGATGCCGGCGATGAGCTTCCCGGTCTCGCCCTCCTTGCCGAGGGCCTTGCCGATCTGCTCGGTCATGACCTGCCAGGGTGCCTGGTAGTCCTCGTGGCCCTTCGGCTGTGCGACCACCTTGGCGATCTTGGACAGGGTGTCGTACTGCTCCTTCTTCATGCCCGAGTACTGGGCCACGATCAGGTCCGGCTGGAGCGCCGCGATCTTCTCCATGTTGTACTCGTCGCGCTCGCCGACGATCTGCGGCGGCGTGGAGCCCCACAGGTCCTTGGTCCACGGCCACTTGCCGTACGGCTGCTCCTTGAACCAGTCCACGGAGCCGACCGGCTTGACGCCCAGGGCCAGCACCGCGTCCTGGTCGGACAGGCCGAGGGTGACGACCTTCTTCGGCTCCGACTCGATGGTCGTGCTGCCGTACTTGTGCTCGACCGTGACCGGGAAGGCCGCCGAACCTGCCCCCGCCTCCTGGGACGGCTTGGACGCGGTCCCGTCCGTGCCGCCGCCGCAGGCGCTGAGCACCAGCGCGGCGACGGCTGCCGCGACCAGGCGGGGGATGTGTCTGACGATCCTCGTCGGACCGGGGCGTGTACCAACGGACACGGGGCAGTTCCTTTCACGGGGTTTCACGGTGCGCGTCACGTCCGCCCGTTCCGACGTGTCGTGCGGGCAGGCGTGCGTGTGGAGAGGTCCTGATCAGAGGGAGGAGCCGATCTCGTCGGCGGCCCGCGGCGCGCCGGCCGGCCCGTCGCCCCGGTCGAGGATCGAGCCGAGGATCTCGCCGACCCTGACGGCGGTGTTGGAGAGCAGCGACGACGTGATGCCGTGCGTGTGCTCTGTGCCCCCCTGGAGGTAGATGCCGCACCGCAGTTGGGGATCCGTGGTGATGCGGTAGTCACGCTCGACGCGGACGCGGCCCTCGTCGTCACGGTGGCAGTACTGCTGGACCTCGCCGAGGAGTCCGAGGGGGTCGGCGGACCGGTACCCGGTGGCGTAGACGACCACGTCGGCGTCCAGCGGGGTCCGTTCACCGGTGACCAGCGACTCGACGGTGGTGCGCACCTTGTCCGGCGTCTCCACGACGTCGGTGAGCCGGGACACCTTGAGGAACCTCAGCCGCTCGGTGCCGAGGACCTTCTCCTGGTACTCCTGGCGGTAGAGGTCGTCGATCAGATCGATGTCCACCACGGAGTAGTTGGTGTTGCCGTGGTAGCCGATCAGTTTGCGCTTGATCTCCTCCGGGGCGGTGAAGAACTCGTCGACCGCCCCGGGGTCGAAGATACGGTTGGCGAAGCTGCTGTCGTCGGCGGGGCTGTAGCCGTAGCGCGAGAAGACGGCGCAGACCTCGGCCCGGGGGAAGCGCCGGTGCAGGAAGGCCACGTTCTCCGCGGCGCTCTGCCCCGCGCCGACGACGATGAAACGGGTCGGATCGGCGTCCTTGAGACCGTCGACCTGGGCGAGCAGGTCGGAGTTGTGCCAGATCCGCTCCGAGCGCTCGACGCCCTCCGGCATCTGCGGCCGCAGACCGGTGCCGATGACCAGGTTGCGGGCCCGGTGGACGACCAGTTCGGTGCCGGACCGGGCCGTCACGTCCACGTACTGCACGACTCCGTCACGGACGACGGGCCGCACGTCGACGACCTCGTGCCCGTAGGACACCATGTCGTCGACCTTGGCGGCGGCCCACTCGAAGTAGTCGTGGAACTCGACGCGGAGCGGGAAGAGGTTCTTGTGGTTGACGAAGTCGATCAGCCGTCCCTGGCTCTTCAAGTAGCACAGGAAGCTGAACTCGCTCGTCGGATTGCGCAGTGTCACCAGGTCCTTGAGGAAGGACACCTGCATGGTGGCGTCGTCGATCAGCATGCCGCGGTGCCAGCCGAAGCGTGGCTGCCGCTCGAAGAAGTGAGCGGTGACCGCCCCCTGCCTGCCGACGCCTGCGTTGTGCTCACTGAGCGCGATCGCCATGGCCACATTGGACGGCCCGAAGCCGATTCCTATGAGGTCGTGGATCAGTGGTGCGTCGCCAGGAAGAGCCTGTGACATGTCACTCCCATCATGCGGGACAGCCGCGAGTCGGGCGTTGCGGAGAACGGGACCAGGCCACGCCGACAGAGCGGCGAGCGAGCGGAACTTAGGTAAAGCTAACCTGATCTCACCGGCCTGTCGATGGGAACAAAGAGAAAAACCGGCCGGCCGGTGGATCACGAACTCCGTTCTGCAGAGGGCCCGTTGCGCGCTTAGGTAAGCCTTGCTTAACTGGCGTCGGTCCATCGCCGCTCTGAGGAGGAACCCCATGCGGGTCGTCATGTTCGGGTATCAGACCTGGGGGCACCGCACCCTGCAAGCGCTCCTGGATTCCGAACACGACGTGGTGTTGGTCGTGACGCACCCCAAGAGCGAGCACGCGTACGAGAAGATCTGGAGCGACTCGGTCGCCGACCTCGCGGAGGAGCACGGCGTGCCGGTCCTCATCCGCAACAGGCCCGACGACGAAGAGCTGTTCATGCGGCTCAAGGAGGCCGACCCGGACATCATCGTCGCGAACAACTGGCGGACCTGGATCCCGCCGCGGATCTTCGGCCTGCCCCGTCACGGCACCCTCAACGTCCATGACTCGCTGCTGCCGAAGTACGCCGGCTTCTCGCCCTTGATCTGGGCGCTCATCAACGGCGAACGCGAAGTGGGCGTCACCGCGCACATGATGGACGACGAGCTCGACGCCGGCGACATCGTCGTCCAGCACGCCGTGCCGGTCGGGCCGACGGACACCGCCACCGACCTGTTCCACCGGACCGTCGACCTCATCGCCCCGGTCACCACGGAGGCGCTCGCCCTCATCGCCTCCGGGCGCACCGACTTCACCAAGCAGGACCGGTCGCAGGCGAGCTTCTTCCACAAGCGGGCCGCCGAGGACATCCGCATCGATTGGAACTGGCCCGCCGAGGACCTCGAGCGGCTCATCCGCGCCCAGTCCGCGCCGTATCCGAGCGCCTTCACCTTCCACAAGGGCAAGCGCCTGGAGATCCTGGCCGCGGTCGTGTCGCAGGGCCGCTACGGCGGCACCCCCGGCCGCATCTTCTACCGGGAGTCGGGCGGTGTGGTGATCGTCGCCGGGGCCGACGCCCGCACCGGCCGCAACCACGGCCTGGCGATCACCCGGATACGGACGGAGGACGGCGAGGAGATGGCCGCCACCGACTACTTCACCTCGATGGGCGGCTACCTCACGAGCCGTCCCTGACGGCCGGACGGGCCGCGCCGCCGCCCGCGAAGAGTGCGTCCCGGTCGCTCTTCGCGGCACGGCGCTTGCGCAGCAGCCGGACGAGGGCACTCAGCAGCTGCCACAGGATCAGCAGCACACCGGCAAGGGGCAGCAGGAGGAACAACGTCTGCACGCCCGCCAGAGCCACGTCCGGGACGGGGCTGTCGCTCGTGGCGGCCCTTTCGACCATCGCCCCGGACGTGCGCCAGATCGAGCCGGCGAGTTCGGGAAGCCGCGCGACGATGATTCCGAGCTGGACGGCCAGCACCGGAATGACGGTGAGCACCCAGACGGTGACCAGCAGCTGGGGCCATCGCTTCAGGGCTTCCAGCCGCTCGTCCGGCGGCCTGCGGAGGACCGCCCGCTTCAGGATCGGCCCGATGTACTTGAAGAGGTCGGGGATGCCGACGAGGTCCGCGACGATGTAGTACCCGTCGAACCGGAGCGTGGGCAGGAGCTGGTACACGATCTCCAGGTTCGTGATCACGACCGCCGCCAACAGCACAGGGTGCCCTGTGTACATATGGAGCGCGACAAGTGCGATCAGGAACAGTCCGTTGAAATAGACGCCGCCGAGGTCGGTACGGATGCGTCCGGCGCGCCCCAGCCTGTACGAATCGGTGACGTCGGTGTAGAAGGCGGGCCACACCAGATAGATACCGCAGCCCATGCGACCGGGGACGGCCTTGCCGTACCGGCAGGCGGAGGCATGGCCGATCTCGTGGAAGGCGGCGGACGCCAGGATCAGGAGGATCAGCAGCAGGCCGCTCGTCGGCACGGTCAGAACATCTGCCATCGCGGCGCCCACACTCCGGGTCGTGAACACCCAAACCTCGGCGAGGACGACGGCCGTGAGGCACAGAACCAGCACGAGGGGCCTGAACAGCCAGGCGAAGGCTCCGCTCACGGCCCATGTCGCCCGCTCGGACAGAAGGACGGTGCGAAAGCGCAGAGCGAGGAAGGGATTCGCCTTGGGGACGGCGGGAGGTGAGCCGTCGCTGTAGGTGGTGACGCCCAGCGGAGCGAGTTTCTGATCGATCAGGAAGGTCACGTGGTCCGCCGTGAATTCCCGGCCGGTCCACTCGCTCAGCCTCTCGGCCGTCCGGGACATCAACTCGCCGCCGCGCGGGTCGTCGTCGGCCCCGCACTCCTTCAGTGCTTTGACGGCCTGGTACAGGATCGGCGGAAGCTGGATCACCTGACCGTCGAAGCGGTACACGAGCTGGGGCGGGACGCGGTAGCCGGAACCGCCGAACTCGCCCACCAACTCCGTTCCCTCGGTGAGGGCCGCCTCGGCAGCGCCGGAATGGTTCTCGCGGTCGGGCGCGGATACTCGCGTACTCATCACAACTCCACCGTT
This sequence comes from Streptomyces pristinaespiralis, assembly GCF_001278075.1. Taxonomy (GTDB): domain Bacteria; phylum Actinomycetota; class Actinomycetes; order Streptomycetales; family Streptomycetaceae; genus Streptomyces; species Streptomyces pristinaespiralis. Next base: position 1,133,198 of record NZ_CP011340.1, read on the forward strand.
GGCAGAACGCCGTGCCGGGACCGAGCGGGGGACCGTCCGCCGAGCGCGCCGGCGCCGCCTCGTGGACGGCGCCGGTGCACGGAGCGGCGCAAGCTCGGACTCTTGCTTGCAACACCTGGCGCCGGAAGGCCGTTCGGCCGCCCCCGGCACCGTGGGCAAGCTCTAGAAGACGGCGGTCGTTGCGGGGATGCAGGTCAGCGAGGCGCCGTGGTGGCCCTCGAGGGCCTGGCAGGCCGAGCTGACGATGGCGTTGCCGCCACCGCCGCCGCCACCGTTCACGACGGCCACGGCGCTGCTGGAGCTCGAACTGGAGCTGGAGCTGGAGCCGCCGTCCCCGCCACCGTGGCCGCCGGGGCCACCGTGCCCGGGGCCACCGTGCCCGCCGTCGCCGCCACCGTAGCCACCGTCGCCGCCACCGTAGCCACCGTCGCCCATGGCGCCGAAGAGGCCCATCGCGGACAGCACGGCCCGCTCGGGCAGCAGTTCGCCGGACAGGGCCTCGAGCTCCTGAATGCTGATGGCAGACATGATGTTCCTTTCGCATGTGTACGCGGCCAGCTCGTGCTGAGCGCGAAATCATTTATCAATGCGAAAATGTGCTTGTCGGGGCAGGCGCGCCGCACTGCCGCCGACTCCACTCGTGCGGTCCAAGGCATGCCCGAACGGCGCGTCCTCCCTGCCGCGCACACCACCGCCCGCGTCGGTGAGGTGTCCGCGGGCCGCGCCACGCCTTCCCCTCAAGATCATCTGCCAAGGCCCGAGCCGGCCGGGGCGGCCTCCTACAGGTCCGAAGAGCGGTCGGAGGCCGTGCCCGTGCCCGACGCGTCCACGGCCCGGCCCACCGGCTCAGCCGGTTCCATCGGCTCACCGTCACCCGGCCCGATCCGGGCCGGCACTACTGCCGCCGAGCCGCCCGCTCCGCCCGGGCACACTCGATCACGTGAGCAGCAGGCCCCGGGGCGTGACGTCGTGTCACGGCAACGAGCGCGTCAGCCATACCACTTCACCGCTGTCCTCCGTGGATACGTGATCCCGCTCGAACCCGAGCTTCTCAAGGACACGCAAGGACGGTGCGTTCCACGCGCCGACGGTCGCCCAGAGCCGGTTCCGCCCGGTCGCACCAGCGGCATCGAGCACCGCGCGGGCCGCCTCGGTGGCGTAGCCACGCCCATGCACGCGCTGGAACAACTCATAGGCGATCTCAGGCTCCTCCAGGGTGGAGCGCCCGATGATCAGCCCGCAGTAACCGATGAAGTCGCCCTCGTCACGGCGCTGGACGGGCAACAGGGCGATCCCTGTGGACGCCGTCGCGGTGAGCAGCTCCGCGATGGACGTCCGGATGTGCTCAACCGTGGGGGTCCCTTTGCCCCGTTCGGAGAGGAGGGCGCAGAACTCGGCGGCGTCCGACTCGGCCCATGGCCGCAGTATCAGCCGCTCGGTCTCGAGGTGGAACGGCATCGTCTCGTACGTGGACATGGGCCCTGCTCTCACCTTGGTCACCGCGAACTACAGTCGAAGCACGGGAGGTTGTCCCGCGAGCGATCTCGTACGGGCCGAGGGCGCAGCCACACCGTGCTCATCCGACCCGCGACAGCCCTCGGCGTCGGCTGCGCAAGAGCGATCCGAGCGCCAAGCCGGCGCCCGGACCGATCAGGGCGCCGACCGGTCTCCGCCATGCGGGCGCCGCTCCCACGACAGCCCGGCGGGGCAGGGCGGTCGGGCCCGCACGCACACCGTCGCCGGCGCGTCCGGACCGCTGCCCACCTCCATGATCAGCCGCGACCGTTCCCGCTGGAGGACATACCGAGGACCGGCGCGCCGATCCAGCTCGCAGTCGGGCGGACCGGGGGCGGCGGCCGAGCGCGCCGGCGGTCCGGCGTCGATCGCGCGGGCATGCTCCTCGCCCACAACGGCCAGGAAGCGACGACCGGTACGGCTTCCGGACGAATTGGCGGTCCATGAGCTTCGGGCGCTGCTCCAGTAGTGCCGCCCAGCCTCTGGCGCCGCCGGCGCAGCCGCCGCGGCGGCGACCAGCGCCGGCGGTCTGCCCACACGGCGAGCCACTGATACTGCGGCCGCCGGCCGATGACGAGCTATCAGGTGGATCACCCCCAGGCGAGCCTGTCCCCAGTGACCAGGCCGAGCCAAGAGGCAGCCTACGTGCAGTCGTCCTGCCGGGCATCGCCCGCCTGCACGAGCTCGCCGTCGCCGGCCGGGCGAGCGGCCCACCGCCGGGCGGCACCGACCGGAGATCGTTGACGGGACATGACATCCCTCGCTGTCTGTCCGGCGGATCGTCGCGCCGTAGGCTCCGCCGCATGCACGCCACCCTGACGGAACACGCCCGATGTCTCTTCGGGGACGAGTACCGCCCCACGCCACCGTGCGACCGTCAGCACGACGAGGCCTTCTTCACGAGGAGTTGACGTTCGCCGAAGGGATGCGCTTCTGGCCATGCTGCGGGAACTGTGCCCGCAGTTGGTCGACGGGTATTTGCCCGTGCGGATCCGTAACCTCGCGTATCGGCTCGTTCTCCTGCAGAGGCCCGATGAGCCGGCGCTGATGAGAGAGGCAGCGAGCAGCCTTCATCTCCACGGCCCTGATTGGGACGGAATCGCCGCCGATCTCGAGAGGCGGGCCGACGCGCTGGACGCGGCGACCTAGGGAGCAACGAGGTCGAGGCGGTGGTCGCGGCGTGAGCGGCAGGCATTGTCGGCGCCGATGCGGTCCGGCCGGGTACGCGGCCGTCCGCCGTGCCGGCGGGAACGCCGAAGGCGTCCCCGCGACGGCCTTTGCTACCCGCTCCGGGGCTCGACGGACGAACCGGCTAGCGCGCCACGCGATGGCGGAGGTAGACGACTCCCGAGCCGACGGGGCGGGTCTCGACGAGTTCGAGATCCACCCGGCGCTCGCTTCGGGGAAAGTACGGGATGCCGCCGCCGACCAGCACCGGGTAGACCATGGCCCGGTATTCGTCGATCAGACCCGACGCGGCCGCCTCGGCGGCGAGGGTCGCGCCGCCGATCGCGATCTCGCCCTCCCCCGGCTCCGCCCGCAGCCGCTCGATCTCCTCCACCAGGCCCCCGGAGACCAGGCGGGCATGGCCCCGCACCTCCGACAGCGTGGTCGAGAACACCACCTTCGGCAGCGGATTCCAGAGCGCGACCCACTCGAGCGTGTCGTCGTCGAGCGACGGATCCTGGTCGGCGGTCTCCCAGTACAGCATCGTCTCGTACAGCCGTCGTCCCATCAGGTGCACGCCGACCCCGCGGATCTCGTCGATCCAGAAGCGGAAGACCTCCTTGTCGGGTTCGGTCCAGGCGAAGTCGCCGTCCGGCCCGACGATGTAGCCGTCAAGTGAGACGTTCATCGAATAGGTGACGCTGCGCATCGGAAGTCCTCCTCGAGGCGGGTTCGACTGTACGACCGTAGGACGCCGCAGGACTCATCGGTCGTCGCCGGCCCGGCACACACCGCCCTCGCCCGCTCACTGAGAGCGAACACGGGAAGCCGACCGTTCACGTGGATGTACCCGTCCGGGCCGTCGTCGGCGACGGTGCGCCGGGGCGGTTTCGCCGGCCGGGGCACAGCCGACAAGCACGACCGCTATCACTCCGGGACGCACGAAAGGCCGCCCTCCCATGGATGAGAGAACGGCCTCCGACCTGCGTTTCCGCACAGTCGGGACGACAGGATTTGAACCTGCGACCCCTTGACCCCCAGTCAAGTGCGCTACCAAGCTGCGCCACGTCCCGATACCCGCTGACCTGGGGTTTCCCCTGGCCGAACGCGCATGAGAACAATACCGCACTCAGGGCGCTGGTCACGAACCCGTATTCCGCGTTCGGCGCGCTTGACCTCAAGTGAACTTGAGATTGCACGGTGGGTGTCATGACGAACACAGCACTCTTCTCCACACCCACCGACGTGCGCTCCGACCTGTCCGGCGACCGGCCCGGCGCCTCCCGGCCCGGCTCGTCACCACGGTTCCGTGATCTCGGCCGGCTGATGGCCCTGATGACCGGCGACGAGAAGCACGGCCCCGCCGCCACCTCCACGCTCGACGCCCTCTGGGTGCTCTACGACCGTGTACTGCGCGTGACACCGGCGAGCGCCGACGCGCCGGAGCGTGACCGGTTCCTGCTGTCCAAGGGGCACGGACCGATGGCGTACTACGCCGTACTCGCCGCAAAGGGATTCTTCCCCGAGGAGTGGCTGGCGGGCTTCGGCTCGTACGACTCCCCGCTCGGTCACCACCCCGACCGGGTCCTGGTGCCCGGGGTCGAGATCGGCAGCGGCTCCCTCGGCCACGGTCTGCCGCTGGCCGTCGGCACCGCCCTGGGGCTGCGGGCCCAGGGGCTCACCGACTCCCGGATCTGGGTCCTGATCGGTGACGCGGAGCTGGACGAGGGCAGCAACCACGAGGCCATCGCCTACGCCGGTCCCGCCGGGCTCGAGCAGCTGCACACGCTCGTCGTGGACAACGCGTCCGCCACCCACGGCTGGCCCGGCGGCATCGCCTCCCGGTTCGAGGCGGCCGGCTGGTCGGCGCAGACGGTCGACGGCAGGGACCACGAGGCGCTGTACGCCGCGTTCACGGCTCCGCACCCGGGGCGGCCACGGGCCGTCGTCGCCCGCGTCGAGCCCAAGAACGCCTGAGCACCCGTTCATCACCGAGAGGGGATTTCTCCACCATGGACACGATGCGTGACCGCTTCATCGCCACCACCTCCCGCCTGCTGGACGAGGAGCCGCGGACGGCTCTCGTCCTCGCGGAGATCAGCGCCGCCGGCTTCGAGCAGGCGCAGCGCCGCCACCCGGACCGGGTGATCAACGTCGGCATCCGCGAGCAGCTGCTGATCGGCGCCGGTGGCGGCATCGCCCTCAGCGGGATGCGGCCGATCATGCACACCTTCGCGAGCTTTCTCGTCGAGCGGCCCTTCGAACAGGTGAAGCTCGACTTCGGTCATCAGAACACCGGCGGGGTGCTGGTGAGCGCCGGTGCCTCGTACGACTGGCCGGCCGGGGGCTTCACCCATATGTCGCCGGGGGACGTCGCCCTGCTGGACACCCTCGACGGCTGGACGGTCCATGTGCCGGGTCACCCGGACGAGGCCGAGGCGCTGCTCCGGCACGCGGTCGCCGGCGACGACCGGGTGTATGTGCGTCTGTCGCAGCAGAGCAACTCCGAGGCCCGCCCGGTCACCGGTGACCGGTTCCTCACCCTTCGCGAGGGCCGGGGCCCGGCGGTGGTCGCGGTCGGCCCGATGCTGGACAACGTCCTCGCGGCGACCGAAGGGCTCGATGTGAGCGTGCTGTACGCGACGACCGTGCGCCCCTTCGACCGGGAAGCGGTCCGGGCGGCGGCCGGCGGCCGGGGGGACGTGGTGATCGTCGAGCCGTATCTCGAGGGCACCTCGACCACGGCCGCGAACGACGCCCTGTCCGACGTCCCGCACCGGGTGCTGGGCCTCGGTGTGGCGCGGCGGGAGCTGCGCCGGTACGGCACCATCGACGAGCACCTCGCCGCGCACGGACTGGACCCGGTGTCCCTCAGGGCCCGTATCTCGGCCTTCGCCGAGCAGGGGGCCCGGGGCGCTCACCGCCGCAGCTGAGGAGCGGGCCCCATGACGATCACCGGGTGCTTGGCCGGGTCGAGGGCGCGCAGCAGCCGGCGCATGTGGTCCTCCTGGAACGAGATGCAGGCCTGGGTCGGGCCTTCGTGGTCCACGTGGATCCACACACCGCTGCCCTTCTCCAGACCGAGCGGCCGCTCCTTGTCCAGCGGACTGGTCCCCGGGACGCGGTTGTAGTCGATGGCGATCACGTAGTCGAAGGAGCCTTCGAGGGGCTCACCGAGGAAGCCGGTCCCCGGGGCGACGAACTCCTCGTCCTGGTCGTACGGGAGCCGGGTGCCGGGGTCGGGTGAACGCCCGCCGGCGTCGCCGAGTCCGAAGACCCCGACGGGAGTACGCAGATCGCCCGCGTGGTGGTCGTTCGTCCAGCCGCGCAGGGCGTTGTGCGCGGGCCAGGGTCCGGCGACGGGCCGCCAGGAACCGCGGGCGTCGCGCTCGTAGAGCACGCCCTGCGCGGTGTTGGTGTCCGCCGTCCGGCCGGCCACCACCAGCGCCTGACGGGTGCCGCCGGGGATCCTTGAGCGGAAGTCGGGTCCCAGGCCGGGGATCTGACGGACCGGCAGCGCCTGTGGTCCGGAGGCGGGCCGTGGTGCGGGGCTCTTCGCGCCGGCAGCCGGCGCGGGTGGTGCTGCGTCGGTGCAGCCGGTGAGCAGCAGCGCTGCGCAGACCGTCGCGGCCAGCGCGCTCCCGGCGCTCTTGATGACGGGCATGGGCGGGGTCCTCCCGGCGTCGTGGAACGGCGGGCCATCCGTACCCGGTCACCGGCAGAAGGCGGTTGCCCGGGGCGCCCGCTCACCCGACCGGGGCACCGGTTGCGCGTCCATCCGGCCCGCAACGCCCACCACACTTCGCGCTCATTGCTCAGCGCCCACGCCCGGAACACGGCCCCGGCGCCCCGTCGGTGACCACGGAACCCTTGACGCGGGCCCGCGGGAGAGGGCTCAGGCCGTCGCTACGCCCATGCGATCTGGAACCGCTTCTCAGCACTTCGGACGTCGACGAGATCGAACCCACCGTCGTGGCGCACGATGTGCTGGATGTCCTCCGAGGCGGTGTCGCGGACGAAGCCGGCCCATCCCCGCGTGGACGCGTGCCGAAGGAGCCAGTCGACGACCTCCATGACCACCCCGAACTCGTCCTCGTGGACGCAGGTCCGGACGGTCAGGGCCCATGGAACACCGCCGTCGCCGCCGGGCCGGTCCACAGCGGGCACCAACAGGGAGACGTCCGCCCCGTCGAACGCATGACTCGCCGAACCTCCGGCGAAGACCTGCCAGGGGTACCCCCAGGTCTTCCAGTCGGCAGAGCTCGGCGCCGACGGCATCTCAGCCTGCCCCAGGAGCCACCGGACCTCCTGGAGCGCAGGCTCGGAGAGGTCCGGCGACAGGTCCACCGCCAGGTACAGGTCGTAGTAGTCGCTCACGCCTCGAGCCTAGCTTTCGGCCCGGCGCGGGACCGGTGGCAGTGGGCAACGTCGCGCACGGTGCCGCCGGGGCGGGCGTCGGTGGTCCGCCACAACGCCGTTCACGCGGGATCACCGCCCGACACCGTGAGTCTCCCTTCCGACTTCCCTGTCTCCCCGCGCCGACTTCCCTGGCTCCCCGGGACTGGGGCAATCTGGGGAAGGGGTGGTCATGAGCCGACGTCGACCGTCACGGCAGGAACTGAACAGGACCCACACGCGTACCGGATTCATCGGGCGTCACGCGGAGCGTCAGTCCTTCTACTCCAACCTGTGCTCCGAACCGGAGGATGCGTCCTACCTGTTCCACGTGCACGGGGTGGCGGGGGTCGGTAAGTCGTCGCTGATACGCCACTGGGAGGGAACCGCCCGAGCCGCCGGTGCGCTGACGGCGGTGGTGAACGAGGACGCCATCGGCCCCATCGAGGCCATGGAGTCCATCAGCGCGCAGTTGGCCCGGCAGGGGCAGGCCCTGAGCAGATTCGAGATCGCTGCCGAGCGTTACCGCAAGCAGCGGCACGAGGCCGAGGCCTCACTCGCACTGCCCACCGTGGACCGCGGAGACGAACCGGCGTCGACGTCGAGCAGGACGGCCGCACAGATCGGCCTCGGCGCCCTGAGTCTGGCACCCGTGATCGGCCCCGCCGCGGCCGCACTGGACGTCGACGCTCTGGCGCGTGGGGCGGACCGGATGCGAGCCGCCGTCAGCAGCCGGTTGCGCGACCACCACGACGCCGAACTCGTCCTGCAACCGTTACGGGTCCTGACGCCTGCTTTCGTCCAAGGGCTTGCGGAGGCGGCGGGCAAACACTCCTGGGTGGTGCTCTTCTTCGACACCTGGGAGCGCACGGAGCCTCTTCTCGACGCCTGGCTGCGCAGCTTCGTTCTGGACGACGGCCACGGTGAACTACCGGTGAACGTCATCGTGGTCGTCTCCGGGCAGGCCGCGCCTGCCGCCCGCGAGTGGGACGCGTACCGCGACCTGATCGTGGACGTACGGCTGGAGGTCTTCACGGAGGCGGAGGCCCGTGCTCTGCTCACGGCCCGAGGAGTGACGGACGAGGCGCTGGTGACCGCCGTCCTGCGCATGTCCGGACGGCTTCCCGTCCTTCTGGACACCTTGGCCCGGGCCCGGCCCTCGAGCCCGGACGCCGTGGACGACCCCGCGGACACCGCGGTCCAGCGCTTTCTCCACTGGGTGGTCGACCCGCATCAGCGCGCCGCGATCCTCGCCTGCGCGCTCCCCCTTCAACTCAACGAGGACATCTACCGCACCGCGGCACCGCAAGAGGTGGCTGATCAGTACGCGTGGCTGCGCGGTCTCCCCTTTGTGTCCGGCCGGGGAGGAAGCTGCCGCTACCACGAGGTGGTACGCGTCAGCATCCTCCGGCTCCAGCGCACCGGGTCCCCGCTCACATGGTCCGAACGCCACAACCACCTTGCCGACGCCCACGCCCGATGGCGCGCCGGCCTCGAGGAGAGACTCGCCCCCGCCGAGCGGTGGTCGGACAGCACCTGGCGCGAGCACCGGCTGAACGAGACCTACCACCTGCTCTGCGCCGACCCGACGCTCCTTGCGCCTGCGCTCGAAGAGGCGGTCGAGGCGTGCTCGGAGGACCTACCGACCGTGCGGCGGTGGGCCGATGTCCTGACGCGAGCCGGAACGGACGCCGACGCGAGTGCGCTCACCGCCTGGGGTCTACGCCTGCAGGATGCCACCAACCGCGAACCCGGCATCATGAACGCCCTCACGGAACTGCTCACGTCGGCCCCGCTGGGAGAGACCGCGAGAGCCCGTGCACACCAATTGCGCGGCCGCCGGTTCTTCCAGGCCGCTCACCCCGAACACGCTCTTGCGGAATTCACAGCAGCGCTCGTAGTGGACCCTGCCCTTGTGACGGCCATCGCCGACCGGGGCACCGCCTGCGCATGGCTGGGACGATTCGAGGAGGCGATCGCCGATTTCGACCGCGCCGTCGATCTCAGCCCCGGCGACGCCTGGCTGATCACCCGCCGCGGAGTCGTGCAGCGGCTGGCCGGCCGCTACGAGCAGGCCGTCACCAGCTTCGACCGCGCCATCGACATCGACCCCGGCGACGCCTGGGTCCTCGCCCACCGCGGGGTGGCACAGCGGCTGGCCGGCCGCTACGAGCAGGCCGTCACCGACCTCGACCAAGCCATTCGCCTCAACCCCCATTACGCCTGGGCCATCGCCAACCGCGGCGAAGTGCACCGCCTCGCCGGCCGTTACGACGACGCCGTCACCGACCTCGACCACTCCATCGAACTCGGACCTGAGGCGTGGGCCCTGACTTTCCGGGGCGAGGTGCAGCAACTGGCCGGGCGCCACTTCCGAACCGTCACCGACCCGGACGGCTCCGAGCAACTCGACCCCGACTACTCCTGGGCGTTCGCCAATCGAGGGGTGGTCCACCGGCTGGCCGGCCGCCACGAGCAGGCCGTCACCGACCTCGACCGCGCCATCGAACTCAATCCCCACTACGCCTGGGCCATCGCCAACCGAGGGGCCGCACACCGTCTGGCCGGCCGCCATGGGCCGGCACGCAGGGACATCGAACAGGCGCTCACGATCGACCCGGGGGTGGCAGAGTATCTGCTGCAGAAGGCGATGCTCGTCACCACCGTTGACGGAATCCGCGCCGCGACCGACATCTGGCGGTCCATAGGCGTCAGGGATGCCACCGATGAGTACGGGGCGCTCGCGGTCTTCTTGGCTGCCCTGTCGGTGGGGACACCGCTTGAAGCGAACAACATGTTCCAACGGTTCATCGCCCGGGACGTCCACTGCGACACCCTGCTCGACGCATTGCGATGCCTGCACGAACTCCGTGCCTCTCCCGGGGCGGACCGCAGTGGCATCGACCGCTACCGCAACGCACTCACGAACCGCCTCGCAGTGATGCGAAGGTGACTCTTCCCGGTTCGGCGCACCACGGCCGCCGCTTCCCGGGGCGGCTCCAGGGCCACGGTCGGTCCCGGGTGGAGGTCGGCGCGTATCCGTAGCGGACCCGGGACCCCTTGAACCGGTGGAGCCGGGCGACGGTCCGCTCGGGGCACGGCGGACGCAGGGTGCGGCGCTGCCGGCACCCTCGCACAGGCAAGTTGTCTTTTCCGACGCACTGCGACGAGGATCGGTCCATGCGCAGCAGCACCAGGATCCGCCTGATCGAGCCCACGGACGCCGCCCCGATCGCCGCCCATCGGGTGCGGGACTTCGAGGCTTTCAGGCCGTGGGAACCGGCCCAGCCGGCCGGCTTCTACACCCCGGAGGGCCAGGCGGAGCGGATCGACAGCCTCCTGGCCGGATACCGGGCCGGTACGGTCTGGCCGGGCGTGGTGCTCGCCGACGACCAGGTGATCGGACAGGTCACCGTCGGAGGCATCCTGCCGCAGCCGCACCTGCGCCGCGGCTCCGTCGGGTACTGGATCGCCGGCGTCGCACAGAATCAGGGGCACGCCGGACACGCCGTCGGGCTTGTGCTCCGGGTGATGGCGGACGAACTCGGGCTGCACCGCGCCGAGGCGTCCACCAATCTGGAGAATCTGCCGTCGCAGCGGGTGCTGCGCCGCAACGGGTTCAGCCCGTACGGCGTCGCGCACTCCTCGATCTTCCTCGACGGGAGCTGGCGGGACGGGCTGCTGTGGGAGCGGATCCTCGGCGATTGACGGATCGTCTCGGAACGAGTGCGCGTGAGAGCCCGCACCGAGGGGCGACCGGCCCCGGCCACCCCCCTCTCACGCCTGAGGCGGCGCCAACTCCGGGTGGGCGTCGAGCAGTTTGCGCGGGGCCGCCTGGCGCCACGAGTCGAGCAGGATCGCGTGCAGCTCCTCCTCGTCGTCCACCGCGTCGAGCCGCACCCGCAACCAGGCGTAGTGGTCGTCGTGGCCCTCGCGCAGGAAGAACTTGCCGGGCTCCGCGGCGATCAGCTCCGCGCGGTCCTCCTTCGGGCACTTCACGCCCATGACGCGGTCGTCGTCGGCGAGCGAGGCGAAGATCCGGCCGCGCGGCTCCAGCCGGAAGGTGGGCATGCCCCAGGCGAGCTTCTCGATCGCTCCCGGGAGCGCGAGCGCGATCCTGCGTACGTCGTCGGCTGTGGCCATGCCCCCACCGTAAGCGCTGCCACCGACAGTGACCCAACTGCCGCGCCACACTGCACGCTTCCGACCCATTGACCCCTCACGAAGGCTGAACCTACGCTGTCCGGCGTACTCAGAAAGCGCTTTCTAACCCGCAGCCCTATCAGCATCGAGGCGATCAAGAAGCTCGGCAGCGAGAACGGCTTCGAGGTCGAGTCCACCGACGACGCGACGGCGTTCACCGACGAGAACCTCGCCCGCTTCCAGGCGATCGTCTTCAACAACACCAACTCGACACCACAGAGCGGCGATCTGCTGGACGCCGCGCAGCGCGCCGCGCTCCAGAAGTTCGTCCGCGGCGGAGGCGGATGGGTGGGCCTGCACGCCGCCTCCGCGAGCGAACGCGACTGGGACTGGTACGAGGGCCTGGTCGGCGCCATCTTCGACAAGCACCCCGCCGTGCAGACCGGCAGGATCAAGGTGCTGGACCGGTCGCACCCCTCCACCGAGGGCCTGCCCGAACTCTGGGAGCGCACGGAGGAGTGGTACAACTGGCGCACCAATCCGACCGGTAAGGTCCACACGCTCGCCCAGATCAAGGTGCGCGACGGGATCACCGGCCTCGACGAGGGCGTCGACCACCCGTGGTCGTGGTGCCAGAACTACGACGGTGGACGCTCCTGGTTCACCGCCGGCGGGCACGCCTCGTCCGCCTTCCAGGAGCCGGACTTCCTCAAGCACCTGCTCGGCGGCATCCAGTGGGCCGCGGGCAACAGGCCGGGAGACTGCACCGCGACGAAGACCGGCGCCTTCCAGCGGACACCGCTCGCCACCAGCGACCTCGCCGACCCGTTCGAGCTGGCGGTGGCGCCCGACCGCCGGGTCTTCTTCGTCCAGCGCACCGGCAAGGTCAAGGTGATCGACCAGTCGACGCTCAAGGTGACGACCGCCCTGGACTTCGAGTACACCCCCGAGATGACGTCGCAGTCCGACGGCCTGCTCGGGCTCGCGCTCGACCCGGACTTCGGCGAGAACAACTGGCTGTATCTGCTGAACTCCGACAAGACCGAGAAGCAGCTCAACGTCTCCCGCTTCACGGTCACCGGCAACACCATCGACCCCGCGTCCGAGAAGCGGCTGCTGACCATCCCCACCTTCCGTGGCGAGGGCAGGGCCAACTCGCACATGGCGGGCTCGCTCGCCTTCGACAAGGACGGCAGCCTGTACATCGCCACCGGCGACAACACCGACCCCTTCGCGTCCGACGGCTTCACCCCCATCGACGAGGGTGAGGGCCGCCGCGCCTGGGACGCCCAGGGCACCTCGGGCAACACCAACGACCTGCGCGGCAAGATCCTGCGCATCAAGCCCCAGGACGACGGCACGTACACGGTGCCCGAGGGCAATCTCTTCGCGCCCGGCACCGAGAAGACCCGGGCCGAAATCTACGCGATGGGCATGCGCAACCCGTTTCGGATCACCACCGACCCCAGCAGCGGCGCGCTGATGGTCGCCGACTACGGGCCCGACGCACGCGCCGCCAAGGCGGACCGCGGGCCGGAGGGCACCGTCGAGTTCATGCGCATCACGAAGGCGGGCAACTTCGGCTGGCCGTACTGCGTGGGCAACAACATCCCGTTCAACGACTACGACTTCCGGACGAAGACGTCGGGCCCGAAGTTCGACTGCGCGAACCCGGTCAACGACTCGCCGAACAACACCGGTCTCACGAACCTCCCGCCGGCCCAGCCGGCCACGGTCTGGTACGCGTACTCGGCCTCGGCCGAGTTCCCCGAGCTCGGCACCGGCGGCGGCGGCCCGATGGGCGGTCCCGTGTACGACCACGATCCGGCGGTCACCTACCAGGGCAAGTTCCCCGAGGCGTTCGAGGGGAAGTGGTTCAACTACGAGCTGACCCGTAAGTGGTTCAAGACCTTCTCCGTCCAGCAGCAGGACCAGACGTTCACCGACCCGCGTTTCCAGCCGGCGAAGGCGGGCGACCTGCACTCCATCAACACCGTCTTCGGCGACATGGCGTGGAACCAGCCCTTCGACGCCGACTTCGGCCCGGACGGCGCGCTGTACGTCATCGACTTCGGACTCGGCAGCGGCACCGGCCGCGGCGGCAGCAACGAGGGCTCCGGCATCTACCGCATCGACTACGTCGGCGACAACCGGCTGCCCACCGCCAGGGCCACGGCCGCCCCGGACAGCGGTTCCGTGCCGCTGACCGTGCAGTTCTCCAGCGACGGCTCGGGGCTGCCCGACAACGTGCCCGTGACGTACGCCTGGGACTTCGACGGCGACGGGACGACCGACTCGACCGAGGCGAACCCGACGCACGTGTACCAGGAGAAGGGACGCTTCACCGCCCGGCTGACCGTCACCGGACCCGGTGACCTCACGGGTCTCGCCGTCCAGGACATCACCGTCGGCAACACCAGGCCGCAGGTCACCGTCCAGCGGCCGCCGAACGGCGGGATGTTCAGCTTCGGCGACACCATTCCCTTCACGGTGAAGGTCAAGGACAAGGAGGACGGCGCGCGGATCGACTGCTCCCGGGTGGTCGTGCAGTCGCAGCTCGGACACGACTCGCACCTGCATCCGCTGGACAACTACACCGGATGCGCCGGCGAGATCGTGACCGACGCCGGTGACAGCCACGGGCCCGGCCAGAACCTCTACTACGGCATCACCGCCCAGTACGAGGACAAGGGAGCGCCGGGCGTGCCCGCGCTGACCGGGTCCGCGTCGCTGACGCTGCGCACCACGTTCCGCGAGGGTGAGCACATGACGTCGACGGGCGGCGCGCACGACGGAGTCGTGGTCGGCTCCCGCGCCGACGCCTCCGGCGGCAAGCGGCTCATCGAGATCGAGCACGGCGACTGGGTCAGCTTCGACCCGGTCTCGTTGAAGGGCATCGACTCCGTGACCGTGGGGGCGACGTCCGGCGGCATGGGCGGAACCGTGGAGTTCCGCGCCGGCTCGCCGACCGGTCCGCTGCTCGGCCAGGTGACCGTGCCGGCCACGGGCGGCTGGGGCAACTTCGTCTCGCCCACGACCGCGCTGGCGGACCCGGGCGGTACCACGAAGCTGTACGCGGTCTTCAGCAACCCGGAGTGGACCGCGGACAAGCCGGACCTGCTCAGCGTGGACTGGCTGCACTTCAACGGACACGGCGTGCAGAAGCGTCAGGGCGCCAAGGTGACCGTCACGGCCGCGCCGGCCTCCGGGGACGCGCCTCTCGCCGTTCAGCTGTCCGGCGGCGTACGGCTGCCAGAGGGCCGGACCGCCGCCTCGTACCACTGGGACTTCGGCGACAACTCGAAGCCCGCGGGCGAGGAGACGGCGAAGGCGACGCACACCTATGCACGCCCCGGCGCCTACACCGCACATCTCACCGTCACCGACGACAAGGGTGACACGACCACCGGCTTTGTCCGCATCGACGTCGGCTGACTCAAGGGAGATCCGAATGAACGGCACCAGACGCGCATTCCTCGGCAGGGCGCTCGGCGTCGCCGCCGCCGCCGCGGCGGCCACCGCGGCGGGTCCGCTCGCGTACGCGGCCGACGCGGAGGGGACGGCTCCGGAGACGGCGCGGCGCTGCCGCCGCATCCCGCCCTCCGGGATCGGCATGCACCTCTACACCATGCGCACCCCGCTGGCGGCGGACTTCAAGGGGACCCTCGCCCGGCTGGCGCAGATCGGTTACGCGACGGTCGGGGTGAGCGGCCGGCACGGGAACAGCGCGGCCGCGATCCGCTCCATGCTCGACGAGACGGGTCTGCGGGCGGTCCTCGAGCACGTGGCGTACGACATCGTGCGCGGCAGCGGACTGCCGCAGGCCATCGAGGACACCCACACCCTCGGCGCGCGGTGGATCGTCGTGCCGAGCCTGCCGGGGGCGATGCACACCCCGGCCGGATTCCGTGAAGCGGCCCGGGAGTTCAACAAGGCGGGTCTCGCCGCCCGCAACGCGGGTCTCGGCCCCGTGCTGTTCCACAACCACGGCGCGGACCACCAGGTGGTGGACGGAGAGAACCTGTACGACATCCTGCTGCGGGAGACCGACCCCGAGCTCGTCGGCTTCGAGCTGGACGTCTACTGGGCGGCCAAGGGCGGCGGCAGCGACCCGCAGGACCTGTTCGTGGAGCACCGCCGGCGCTTCCCGGCGCTGCACGTCAAGGACATGGCGCCGAGCGGCGGGTTCGCCGATGTCGGCTCCGGTGTCCTGGACTTCGCCGCGATGTTCGACACCGCTCGCAGCGGCGGTGTGAAGCAGTGGCTGGTCGAGCACGACGCTCCGGCCGACCCGTTCGCCACCGCGCAGAACAGCTACACCCACCTGGCGAACCTCAGGTACTGAGCGCACGCGAAGAAGGAGCCCCGCACCACCCCCCGTGGGTGGTGCGGGGCTCCTTCTTCGCGCTCAGTCCTGCGCGGAGGCCGCGCCCAGCAGGCCGCGGATGTGGGTGGTGGCCTCCCGGAACTCGGGCCGTCCCATCGTGTCGGTGTAGTCCCGTTCCGCCGGCAGTCCCACGTCGATGATCTCGGTGATGGTGCCCGGCCTGGCGCTCATCACGACGACCCGGTCGGCGAGGTAGCAGGCCTCGGAGATCGAGTGGGTCACCAGGAGCACCGTGGTGCCGGTCTCCCGCCAGATCCGGTTCAGTTCGGTGTTCATCTGCTCACGGGTCAGCGCGTCGAGGGCGCCGAACGGCTCGTCCATGAGCAGCACGGGCGGTTCGTGCAGCAGGGCGCGGCAGAGCGCGACGCGCTGCTGCATACCACCCGAGAGCTCGTGCGGCAGAGCGTCCTCGAAGCCGCTCAGGCCCGTCATGGCGATCAGTTCGTCGGCGCGCCTTCGTCCGAGCTCTGCCGGCATCTTCCGCATCTCCGCCTGGAGCAGGATGTTGCGGCGGGCGGAGCGCCATTCGAGCAGGGCGGCGCGCTGGAACACGTAACCGATGTCGTGGCGCGGCCCCTGCACCCGCTCGCCGCCGAGCAGTACATCGCCCGTGGAGGGCTTGAGCAGTCCGGCGACCAGCTTGAGCAGGGTCGACTTGCCGCAGCCCGAGGGCCCGACGATGGCGACGAACTCCCCTGCCCGGACATCGAGATCGACGTCGGTCAGCGCGGTCACATCGCGGTTCTTGGTGCGGAAGCGGACGGCGACGTCCTTGATGCCGACCGCCGGGGTGGTGGCGGACCGGCCGCCCTGTCTGTCGTTCGTCACGTCCGGCTCCCGCACGGTGGTGTTCCTGGGCATCGTCATCCCTTCATCGCGGTGGCGCTGTCCCAGTACTCCCCTACGGCCTTGGGGCTGCTGACCAGTCCGGCCTCGGCGAAGACGTCGATGGTCTGCTGCCAGTCGGCCTCGGTGTTCACACCGGGGGCCTGTCCCTGCGTCGCGTCGGTGTGCAGCAGGGTGAGCGTGGTGGCGAACTGCTCGGACAGGACCTCCTTCGGCGGCAGTTGCTCGCTCGCGCCGTCCATCGAGGCGACGGCGGGTTCGGGCGCCTTCTCGGCCGCCGCGAAGGATTCGCTGACCGCCTTCGCCATGCGCTGCGCGAGGTCCTTCTTACCGGTGAGGACCTTCTGGCCGGCGATGAGGCCGTTGGAGTAGAAGTTCAGGCCGTTCTCGGAGAACCGGAGGTAGGAGACGGGCTTCTTGGCCTTGTTCTGCATGGTGGGGCCCTGGTCGCTGGCGTACCCGAGCAGGCCGTCGGTCTTGCCGGAGATCACCGCGGCGATCTTGCCCGCCGGGTCGGTGTTCTGGACCTTGACGTCGGACTCGCTGAGGCCGTTCTTCTCCAGGAAGATCGGGAACGTCTTCGACAGGGCGTCACCGGCGGTGCCCGCGATGGTCCTGCCCTTGAGGTCGGCGGGGCTCTTGATGTTCTGCGACTCGAAGAACTGCACCGAGGACGGAGTGGTCTGGAGGAAGACGCCGAGGCTCTTGACCTTGACCCCGGCGTCCACTCCGGACAGCACGGCGGGTGTGTCGGCCCAGCCGAAGTCGGTCTGGCCCGCACCGGTCGCCTGCACCGTCTTCTGGGAGCCCTGGCCGGCGCGTATGTCGAGGTCGATGCCGTGCTTCTCGAAGATCTTCTGCTGCTTGCCGTAGTAGAACGGCGCGTGTTCGCCGTACGGGTACCAGTTGAGGGTCAGCGTCACCTTGTCCAGCTTCTTCCCCGAGGAGCTGGTGGATGTGCCGGAGTCGTCCCCGCCGCAGGCGGTGGCGGCCAGGAGCAGCGGTACGAGGCCGGTCAGAAGCAGTCTGCGCGCAGTCATTGCTGGTCCTTCTCGTCGACTTGGAACGGTGCCCGGGGTTCTGTCAGTAGGTGGTGGTGACGCCGGTCTCCCGGCGGCTCGCGTGCCACGGGAGCAGCAGCTTCTCGGCGATCTCGACGAGGACGAAGAGGACGACGCCGATCAGGGACATCACGAGGAGGCCGGCGAACAGCATGGGGGTGTCGAGGTTTCCGTTGGCCTGGAGGATCACGTATCCGAGCCCCTCGTTGGCGCCGACGAACTCACCGACCACCGCGCCGGTCACGGCGAGGGTCACCGCGACCTTGAGGCCGGAGAACAGGTGCGGCAGGGACGCGGGCATCCGGATCTTCACGAAGGTCTGCCAAGGGCTCGCCCCCATGGTCGAGGAGAGCTGGAGCATCTCCGGGTCGACGGCCTTGAGCCCGGTCACCATGGAGATGACGACAGGGAAGAAGGCGATCAGGACGGCGATGAGGATCTTGGGTGCGATGCCGAAGCCGAGCCACACCACGAACAGGGGCGCGATGGCGATCTTCGGAACGACCTGTGCGAACAGCAGGATCGGGTACAGCGTCTTCTCGACGGTGGCCGAGTACACCATGATCACAGCGGCGAAGACCCCGACGACGACCGCGATCAGGAAGCCGAGGAGCGTCTCGTAGGTGGTCACCCAGCTGTGCTGCCAGATGTAGTCGGCCTTGCCCGTCAGCACGTCCAGCGTCGCGCCGGGTGACGGAACGAGGTAGGGCTCGACCAGTTCGGCGGCGGCTGTCACCCACCAGACGGCGAAGCAGGCGAGGAGCAGGGCGACCGGGCGCCAGCTCTGTTCGAGCAGACGGGACGCCCGCTCCTTGGGGCTCGGCCTCTCACGCCGGTCGACTCCCGCCACCTTCACGGGTGCTGCCTTGATGGCGCTCTGACTCACGGTCAACTCCTGGTGCGCTCCGGAGCGGCTGAATCGATGAGGGAGAAAACGCTTTCAGAAAGCGCTTTCTGGTAAGGTGTCGCCACGCTAATGACTGGTCGTCCGCAGGGTCAATAGGTCGTCCCGAAGTTTCGGGGGGTCAAGTGAGTGAACGGGAAACACAGGCTCATGTGACGCTGGACGCTGTCGCCCGCCGGGCGGGAGTGTCCCTCGCAACCGCGTCACGAGCCCTGAACGGCACCACCCGGGTACGGGAGGACCTGCGCAGCCGGGTGCGCGCCGCCGCGGATCAGCTGGGCTACATCCCCAACGCCCATGCCCAGGCGCTCGCCAGCGCGTCGAGCAACACCGTGGGCCTGATCTGCCACGACGTCGGCGATCCCTACTTCGCCGCCATCGCCGCCGGGGTGATGCGCGCCGCCGCGGCGAAGGACCTGCTGGTGATGCTCGCCAGCACCTTCCGCGAACCGGCCCGCGAGATCGCCTACGTGTCCACGCTGCGCGCCCAGCGGGCCCGCGCCATCCTGCTGATCGGCTCGGGCTTCCAGGACCGCTCGTGGGAGCGGGCGCTCGCGGCGGAGCTCGATCCGTACGTACGGGCCGGCGGACGCGTCGCGGTGATCAGCAGGCACCGCAGCCTGCGGGCCGACGCCGTGCTGCCGGAGAACCACGGCGGGGCGGCGGCCCTGGCCCGGGCCCTGCTCGACCTCGGGCACCGGGAGTTCGCGGTGCTCAGCGGCCCGCCGTCCCTGACCACCGTGGCCGACCGGCTCGCCGGCTTCCAGGAGGAACTGGCCCAAAGCGGCGTCGAACTGCCGCCGGAGCGCATCGTGCGGGGCCCGTTCACCCGGGAGGGCGGCTACGCGGCCGCGCGCACCCTGCTCGCCCGGGGCAACCGGCCCACCTGCGTGTTCGCGGTGACCGACGTGATGGCGGTCGGTGCGCTCGCCGCCTTCCGGGAGCAGGGGGTGCGCGTACCGGAGGACATCTCGCTCGCGGGTTTCGACGACATCCCCCTCGTACGGGAACTCTCGCCTCCGCTGACCACGGTCGCCCTTCCGCTCACCGCCATGGGGGAAGAGGTCATGGAGCTCGCCCTCCGCGAGCCCAGGGGCCCGCGGTCACGGGTGCTGCGGGTGGGCGGCGAGGTCGTCCTGCGGGCCAGCGTCGCTCCCCCACCGACGCCGACGGCCGCAGCGGTCACCGTTGCCGGCGGGGGCATGGAGCAACCGCCCGCGAACCCCCTGAACGCCGGAAGCACCGACCGGCACCTCGGCGCTCACGAACGATGACCGCCACCGAAGCCGTCCGCCGGCGCACCCGTTGGCGTCGGCGGGCGGCAGGGCCGCACATCCGGCATGCCGTACGGACGGCGCCGGAGGGGGTGCGTTGCGGCGCCCCTCGGTGTCGCCTCAGATACCGCCGTCCTCCCGGCGGTGGATCTGCTCCACCAGGTCCGCCGCGAGTGACTTGATGGTCTCGAGCCCCGCCCGGCCCCAGGGCCTCGGCGCGGTGTCGACCACACAGACGGTGCCCAGCGCGATGCCCGTACGGTCGATCAGCGGCGCACCCAGGTACGAGCGGATGCCGATCTCGTCGACGACCGGGTTGCCCGCGAAGCGCGGGTAGTCGCAGACGTCCTCCAGGACGAGCGCCTTGCGGCGCACGACCACGTGTGGGCAGTACCCGTGGTCGCGCGCCATGGACCGGCCCACCCCGGCAGCTCCGGTCGCGCGACCCGGCCCGCTCTCGCCGCGCGTGCCCGACGGGGTGTGCAGCCCGGCGAAGAACTGACGTCTCTCGTCGATGAAGTTGACCATGGCGTAGGGAGAGCCGGTCACTTCCGCGAGGTTGCGGGCGAAGTCGTCGAAGGCAGCGTCCGGGCGCTCCCCGAACCCGAGCCGGCGCAGCCGCTGGACACGTGCGGGTGCCTCGCGGTCCACCGGGGTCAGCAGCAGATGGCCGGTGGGGTCGTACGTCATGTCGGTGCTCCAAAGCTCGGTGCCGGGCCCGGCACGGCGGCGGTGGTGGTGAGCAGGTGCTGGACGAGGGTGACCAGCGTCCCGATGCCCGAACTGGCGATCCGCGCGTCGCACAGCACGACCGGCACCTCCGGCTTGAGGTCGATCGCGGCCCGCACCTCCTGCGGGTCGTAGCGGTAGGCACCGTCGAACTCGTTGACGGCCACGATGAATCCGATACCGCGCCGCTCGAAGAAGTCGACGGCGGAGAACGAGTCCTCGAGCCTGCGGGTGTCGGCGAGCACGACGGCGCCGAGGGCGCCCTCCGACAGTTCGTCCCACATGAACCAGAAGCGTTCCTGGCCCGGTGTGCCGAAGAGATAGAGCACATGGTGCTCGTCCAGCGTCATCCGGCCGAAGTCCATGGCGACCGTGGTGGTCGTCTTGTACTCGACGCCCTCCAGACTGTCGGTCGCCGCGCTCACCTGGGTGAGCAGTTCCTCGGTGCTGAGCGGTTCGATCTCGCTGACCGCTCCGACGAAGGTCGTCTTGCCCACCCCGAACCCGCCCGCGACGAGGATCTTGAGCGCGGTGGGGAACTGGTCGCCGCTCCCGGCGACATGGGTGTCAGAGCCGTCGTCGTAGGCCATCGAGCACCGCCTCCAGCAGTGAACGGTCGGTGGGTGTGTGATGGCTGCGCGGCGCCCGGGCCGTGAGGGCGCCGCAGTCCACCAGGTCGGACAGCAGCACCTTGGTGACGACGGCCGGCAGCCGTAAGTGCGCGGAGATCTCGGCGACCGACGTCGGACCGTGGCACAGGCCGAGCGCCATGGTGTGCTCCGGGCCGAGATGCGCCTGCGGCGCGGTGCCCGTGGCCATCACCAGGGAGAGCAGGTCCAGCGCGGCCGTCGGACGGGTGCGTCCCCCGCTCACCGTGTACGGACGGATCAGCCTGCCCGCCGCGTCGTCGAGGAGCGGCCCGTCCATGGGCGAGGGCATGATCACTGCCTCACGGCGCCCGGTGCTCCGGCGGGCTGTCTCGCGGGCGTGGCCAGGTAGGGCCGCACGCTCTTGACCAGCATCGCCATCTCGTAGCCGAGTACGGCGGCGTCGGCCTCCCGTCCCGCGAGGACGGCGAGACACGTGCCGGAGCCGGCGGTGGAGACGAACAGCAGCGTGGAGTCCAGCTCGACCACGACCTGGCGTACCTCGCCGCCGTCGCCGAAGCGCGCTCCGGCACTGCGGCCCAGCGAGTACAGGCCGGAGGCCAGGGCCGCCATGTGGTCGGCGCTGTCGTGGTCCAGACCGTGCACCGATTTCACGAGGCCGTCGGAGGAGAGCAGTACCGCGTTTCTGGTGTACGGCACACGCTGGACCAGACCGCTCAACAACCAGTCGAGGTCCGAGACATGGCCGGTCGGCACATCGCTCGCCATGGTGCATCTACTCCTTGATGGTGGGGTCGTCACGCTGGGGGTCCGACTGACCGGGCAGCGGCGCCGCCCGTTCCGGCTGGTTCTCCGCGAGGCCGATGCCCCGCTGGAAAGCCGCCATCAGACCCGGGTCGTGCAGGGCCTCTTCGTCGTCCCTGCGTGGCGCGGGGGCGTCCCGCAACTGCGGGACGAGGTGCTCCTGGACGCGGCGCTTGGGCAGCTGGGGGCGGCCCATCGTGCCGCGGACCACCGGTCGTGCGGGCGGCGCCGCCGCATCGGGGCCCGGTCCGGCGAGCGGGTCGGGCAGGGCCGTGTGGTGGCCGTTGCCGAACCGGCCGGCCCCCGGCATGGGCCGTTCGCCGTGCTCGCCGCGCACGGGCAGGGGCGCGTCGGCCCTGACGGCGGAGACCGGCTCCCGCTGTGCCGGCAGCATCCCGGCCTGCGCGGAGCGGTCCGGCTGCGGCAGCGACGGGGACGACACGGCCGCGGCACCGGGCCCGTGCATGTGCGGCGCGGGCGTCTGCCCGGCCGCCGTCCCGTGCTCGGCCGCGCCGTCGCGGTCGGCGCCGAGCAGGCTCTGCGGCAGCACCAGTACGGCTTGGACGCCGCCGTAGATGTTCGTCTGGAGCCGCACGGCGATGCCATGACGCCGGGCCAGCGCGGACACGACGAACAGGCCGATCCTGCCGTCCTGGAGCAGATTGGCGACGTTGACCTGGTCGGGGTCGGCGAGCAGCGCGTTCATCTTGTCCTGCTCCTGGGGCGGCATGCCGAGCCCCCGGTCCTCGACCTCCACGGCGAGCCCGGCGGTGACGTGCTGCACGCGCAGCAGGACCTGGGTGTGCGGCGCGGAGAACAGCGTGGCGTTCTCCACCAGTTCGGCCAGCAGATGGATCACGTCGGCGACCGCGTGGCCGCGCAGTGTGCCGTCGATGGGCGGCACCAGCTTGACCCTGGGGTACTGCTCCACCTCGGCGATCGCCGACCTGAGCACCTCTGTCATGGTGACCGGGTTGGACCACTGCCGACGGGAGATGGCGCCGCCGAGGACGGCGAGGTTCTCCGCGTGCCGGCGGATGCGGGTGGCCAGATGGTCGACGTGGAAGAGGCCCTTGAGCAGCTCCGGGTCCTCTACCTCGTTCTCCAGCTCGTCGAGCAGCTGGATCTCGCGGTGCACCAGGGACTGCAGCCGGCGGGCCAGATTGACGAAGACCTCGACCTTCTGTTCGTTGCCCACGCTGCTGGAGAGCCGGGACGCCTGCACCACGGCCGCCAGCGCGGCATCGTGCGAACGCCCCAGTTCGTGGGCGAGCAGGTCGAACTCGTCCCCGCCGGAGGGTCCTTGCTCCGGCGTACGGCGGGGCGGCGGGCCCTCGCCGCGCCGGAGTCTGTCGACGACGGTGCGCAGTTCCTCCTGGGCCCGGGCGGTGGTGCGGCGCAGCTCGGCACACCGGTCGAGCACGGACTTCGCCGCCCGGTCGGCGCCGCGCGCGGCGACGGCCACCGACGCCACGGCGAGTGCGGCCATTGCGGACAGCGCGACCCACAGGCCGGCGGACGGATCGGGAGTGGTGGCACGCAGCGTCATGACCACCGCGGTCGCTCCGCTGAGCGCGGCGACCACGGTCGGCAGGACGGCCGTGCGCAGTAGTTGGGGTCGTATGCGGGCTTCCGGCGGCGCGCCCGCGGTCCTGCCGGAAGGCGTCCCGCCGGAGGACGCCCGGCCCGCGGACGACAGTGAGCGAGCGCCTGGCCGGCCGTGCCGCCCGCCCTCACGGCGGTCGGACCGCGCGGCTGGTGCGCGTAGTTGAGACATCAGCGTCCTCGGTACGTGGGGCCCCAGGGATCGGCGTACTTCGATTGATCGGCATGACTCCACGGCGGAACCAGGGCACGCGAACGAGAGCCCACCGTCGATCACTGGCAACACACGGTAGTCGCCGGGGGTCGGGGTGGGCCGGGCTGTTGCGAAAGTTGCCCGCTATGGGTCCTGCTCTGGTATGAGGGGTCGCACGACAGACCGAATGGGGGCGCTGCGCGGGGCGCTTTCCCCTACCCGCCCCTTCCCGTAACCGGGCTCCGCCCGGACCCTGCACCGCGCTCCGCGCGGTGTTCCGGGGGCTCCGCCCCCGGGCCCCCGCGCCTCAAACGCCGGCGAGGCTGAAGGTGCCGGGCAACTCCAACCCGCCCGGCGTTTCAAGGTGCCGGGCAACTCCAGCCCGCCCGGCGTTTGAGGGCACCGCGCGAAGCGCGGTACGCCGCCCGCAGGGCGGCACGCGGTCCGGGGGCGGAGCCCCCCGGTTACGGGCAGGGGCGGGGTGGGGACAAGCCCGCCGCAGGCGCCACGCACCCGCACCCCCGCACCCGTCAACCCGTCGGCGCCGTCTCCGGCGAGCCCGATTCCGGCGCCGCGTCACGCGCCGGCTTCGCCACCGTCGCCTCAGCCGTCGCCGTGAGCGCCGACCAGCCTTCCGCCGGCACGGTGGCCACACCGCGCCACCACGGCACGGACGGCACCGTCTCGGCCGTGGGCTCGAACGGCTCCCCCGGCCGGGGGAGCGCGATCCGCGCTCCCGCCTTCGCCGCGGCCGCGACCGTGCCCTCGCCGGGCTCCGCCCACGCGTGCGGCGCCAGATTGAACGTGGCCCAGTGGATCGGCAGCATCACACCGGCCGGCTTGCCGCCCTGAAGGTCGAGGTGGGCGCGCATGCCCTCCTCCGGGGTCATGTGGATGTCGGGCCAGTACTCGGAGTACGCGCCGATCTGGATCATCGTCGCGTCGAACGGACCGTGCTCGGCGCCGATGTCCCGGAAGCCGGTGAAGTAACCGGTGTCGCCGCTGTGGTAGATCCGGTGTTCGGGGCCGGCGACGACCCAGGAGGCCCACAGGGTGTGCTGCTGGTTGCGCAGTCCGCGGCCGCAGAAGTGGCGGGCCGGGGTCGCGGTCAGCCGGAGGCCGCCGATCTCCGTGGTCTCGTTCCAGTCCAGCTCGCGCAGGCGGTCCGGGGACACGCCCCACCGTTCGAGGTGGGCGCCGACGCCGAGCGGCACGGCGAAGAGGGTGTCGGTGGAGGCCAGGGCACGGATCGTGGGCAGATCGAGATGGTCGTAGTGGTCGTGGGAGATCACGACGACGTCGACGCTGCCGAGGGCGGCCAGCGGCGCGGGCACCGGGTGCAGGCGCTTGGGCCCCGCGAAGCTGAACGGGGAGCACCGCTCTCCCCAGACCGGGTCGAAGAGCACCCGGCGGCCGTCGATCTCGGCGAGCACGCTGGAATGCCCCATCCAGGTGAGCCGGAGCCCGGAGGCGGCGGGCCTGGTGAGGTCCGTGAGGGTGGTGGTGTGCAGCGGCACCGGGCGGACCGGGACGCGGCGTGTCCTCGCCTCCTTGGCGAAGTACGTCCTGGCGAACTCCACCATGGAACCGCTGGACGGTCTCGTACGCGTTCCTTCGGGGTTCTGGAAGACGCCGTCGGCGAAGTTCGGCGAGCTGCGGATGCGCGCCAGGCGCTCGCCGGCCGGGTCGGCCCCGAAAGCGGCGGGCCTCAGTGAGCGCAGCCGGGACCTCAGCGAGTGGGGGGAACCAGCGCCGGACACGGCACCTCCTGATGCTCGGGGTCATTCCATTATGTGTGTTTCAAGGCGGAAAGGAGCGGTCTGTGAGGCCGCCCGGACCCGGTCGGCGACCAAGCACTCCGCCCTGACCAGCCAACGCCCGCCCGGGTGCCGGTGTTCCTGAACGGCGCCGGTGTGGCCGGACAGGGCCCATGGTCCATGTCACATTTCCGGGTGTGCGCTCCGTCGTGGTGGTGACAGAACACGGCTTCCCCCATGAGGAGCACGTCATGGCCCGCATTTCCCTCGACCCGCGCCGCTCACTCTTCCTGCGCGCGGCCCAGTGGTACTCGAAGCGCGCGTACGGCAAGGTTCTCGACCCGGTCCGCGCGCTGGGGCACAACCCCAGGACGCTCCGGGCCTATCTGCGCTTCGAGATGGCGGTCGGCAGATGGAACAAGCTGGACGCGGATCTCAAGGCGCTCGCGGTGATGGCCTCCGCCGCCTCGATCGGCTGCAGTTGGTGCATGGACTTCGGGCACTGGGAGAACAGGCAGCGCGGGATGGACGCCCGCAAGGTGCGCGAGGTGCCCCTGTGGCGGGAGAGTGACGCGTACACCGTCCTGGAGCGTGACGTCATGGAGTTCGCGGAGGCCATGACGGCCAACCCGCCGGAGATCGACGACGATCTCGCCGCGCGGCTGGTCGCCGCACTGGGCGAGGCGGCGTTCGTGGAGCTCACGGCGATCGTGGCGGTGGAGAACCTGCGGTCCCGGATGAACACCGCCCTCGGGCTGACCAGCCAGGGCTTCAAGGACCACTGCGAGATCCCCGCACGGGAACAGGCGGCGGCCCCGGCCGCCGCCGGAGAGGTCTCCGCCGGCTGACGCACGGGCGGCCGCGTCGCCGAAACGGCCTGAGGCAGGTCCTGTACAGGGCTGGACTTCATCCAAGATCGGCTGTGTACTGTGACGCCGTGGCCAGAGTTCGGTTGAGCGTGGCGGAGAGGCGCGAGGAGCTCCTCGGCGCCGCCGTCGAGCAGATTGAGGCGCGGGGCGTTGCGGCCGTACGGATCGCCGACGTCGCAGACGCCCTGGGGGTGAGCAGCGCCCTGGTGCTCTACCACTTCTCCACCAAGGAGAAGCTGGTGGCGGCCGCCTTCACGCACGCCGCCGACGCGGATCTGGCCCATCTCCGCAGGCTCCTCGGGCGGCGTACCACCGCGCTGCGGCGGCTGCGCGCCGCGGTGCGCTGGTACGCCCCGACCGGGCAGGCCAAGGGCTGGCGACTGTGGATCGACGCCTGGGCGGCCTCGCTGCGGGAACCGGCTCTGCGGGACGTGTCCCGTGCGCTGGACCAGCAGTGGAAGTCCGCCCTGACGGAGGTCATCGCCGAGGGCGCGGCCGCCGGCGAGTTCCCCTGCGAGGACCCGGCGGCTGCGGCCTGGCGGCTGACGGCGTTCCTCGACGGGCTGGCCGTCCAGATGACGTCGTACGCGGGCTCGCTGTCCAGGGCCGCCATGCTCCAGTGGACCGACGAGGCCCTCGCCCGTGAGCTCGGCATCGACCACGCCGAGCTGACGGCCACGGCCCGCTGAGGCTGTTCCCGCCCGGGACGGTGACGGCGGTGGTGGCGTCATGCCGCGTGGCGCCTCAGGTCTGCACCGCCGGTTCGTAGACGTCGGCGTGCATCCCGAACGTCCAGGCGACGCCCTCCCTCGCCGTGCGCGTCGTGGGCGGCACCCGCAGCCAGTACGTCCGGTGCGAGCCGTCGGGCTCCGGCGTGGAGTTGACCACCTCGACCATCACCACGTCCTCGTCGTCGGCGAGCGCGATCCGCCACAGGATGCCGGTCTCGTCGCGGTGCACGGGCTGGGCGCCGGACTCCGCGAGATAGCGGTCGTAGCCGTAGTACTCGAGCATCACGCGGCGCAGCTCCGCGTTCTCCTCGTCGCGTATCCGTTCCGGGGTCAGGGCGGTGAGTTCACGGAGGAACTCGGCGGGCACGGGCATGCCGCGCCATGCGTAGAGGGCGAAGCCGTCCGGGAAGACGAGGGCGGGGCCGTCGCCGTTGTCGAGCCGGCCGGCCTCGTCGCGGTGCAGGCGCAAGGGCCGTTCGCAGATGACGACGGCCTTCTCGAAGGGCCACCACCAGCCGGCGTGCTCGGCGACCCGGGCCAGTCCCGTCAGCCGGTCGCTGCGTCCGTCGAAGGCGGCGAGCCACGCGGCGTCGTGCTGTCCGAGGACCGCGTCGAGAAGGACGCCCCGGATCCTCGACTCCTCCCCGGCACGGCCCGCCGCGTCATCCGGTGCCTTCTCGAGCAGCGCGTCCACGACGCCGGTGCGTATGCGCTCGGCCAGGGCGCGGGTGCCGTCCCACAGCAGCGCACCCGTGCCGGTCCACAGGGCGGTCCAGCCCCCGGGGCCCAACTCGTCGTGGACACGGCGGCGTTCGTCCGCCCAGGGGCGGGTGCGCACGTCGTCGCGGACGGAGCGCCCCGGGGCCTCCAACGCCCGTACGGCGTTCACGCCCGCGAGGGGCGAGTCCGCCCAGATGATCCGGTCGGGCGCCGGGAGCCCCGCCGCACCGTAGGCGAGCCGCACGCCCTCCTCCGCGGCGGCCCGGTCCGCCGGTCCTGTCGCCGCCGCGATCGCCCGCCACTTGTCCGCATACCGCATGTGAAATCCCGTCCCCTGTTGTCGTTCTGTCCGTCGTGCCCCGCCGCCGTGCCGCCCGCCGCGGCTCAGTCGGCGACGATCCGCACCGCTCCCGGCAGGTACTCCCGCTGGCGCACGACCCGGTACCACCCCTTCGGCAGCGGTATCGCGGCGTGCTCCTCGTGCACCACCCGTCCGCCTTCCGGCAGGTGAAGGAGCATCGGGCCGAACGGCCCCGGCTCGCGCACCAGTCGGCCGGGCCCCGTCACCGCGTGGGCGTGGCCCGTGACCTCGCCGAGGGCGAGCACCATCCGGCCTCGAGCGTCCCGTGGCTCCCCCGGCGCGTCGGTGACGTGCGGCGGCACGGCGTGCTCCGCGACGGACACGATCAGGACGTCCCCCTGCCGGTACATGGCTCTCCCCTTCCCGCCGGACGCCCGCTGCGTCCGACCTGTTCCCGACGTTAAGGGGAGGGTCTGACAACGGCGTCCGGCGTCGCCGCGGCGGCCCGGCCGCCCCGCGGGCGGGGCTGTCAGTGGCCCTTGGTAGAACTGCTCACACGTCAGCCGATCAAGCCTCACCGGTGTCTGGAGCCCGTCATGACCATCTCGGACCATCTGCAGGAGTGGTACGGCCTGCCCGCGTTCGACTTCCCCGACACCGAGGCCGAGGCCGCGTCCGGGACCACGCTGCCCGCGCCGGAGGGCGTGGCCTGGCGGATCTCCGTCGACTCCTACGACAGCGAGGAGGAGTGGGAGGAGGCGTTCGCCCGCTTCGTCGCGACGGTGGACACCACGCGGGTACGTGCGCTGATCGTCGGCTCGTGGAGCGAGGCCTACGAATCCGGTCCCGGGGAGGTCATCTCGGCGCTGCTCGGAGCGAAGGAGAAACTGCCGCGGCTGCGCGGGCTGTTCGTCGGCGACATCACGTTCGAGCAGTGCGAGATCTCCTGGATCAACCAGGGCGAGGTGACCCGACTGCTCGACGGCTTCCCGGAGCTCGAGCACTTCGGTGTGCGCGGCGGCCAGGACCTGGTGTTCCCGGCGGTGAAGCACGAGCGGCTGGAGACCCTGGTCGTGGAGAGCGGCGGTCTGGACGTGGCCGTGGTCCGCGGTATCGCGGCGAGCGACCTGCCGGCGCTGGAGAATCTCGATCTCTGGCTCGGCACGTCGTGGTACGGGGCGAACGCGGACGTGTCGGACCTGGAGCCGTTCCTGTCGGGGACCCGGCTGCCGAGGCTGCGGTATCTGGCGCTGCGCAACAGCGAGATACAGGACGAGATCGCGGTGGCGCTCGCGGGCGCCCCGGTCGTGGCCCGCCTGGAGACGCTGGACCTGTCGATGGGCACCCTGGGCGACGACGGCGCGGAGGCGCTGCTGAACGGCCAGCCGCTGACGCACCTCAAGAAGCTCGATCTGCACCACCACTTCATGAGCGAGGCGATGGTGCAGCGCCTGTCCGACGCCCTGGTGCCGGCCGGGGTGGAGCTCGACGTCTCCGAGTCGGAGGGCAACGGTTCCGGCGACAGGGAAGACCGATACACGGCCGTCGCCGAGTGACCGGCTCCCCCCTCCGCCCGTCCGGTCCTCCGCTCGCGCTCGTCGGCAATCCGGCCAACCGCCGTGTCACCCTCTTCCAGGCCGCGCTGCGTGCCGCCGGAGAGCCCGCCGCGCGGGTGGTGCCCTGGCTCGACGTACTGCGCGGCCGGGCGGAGTTCCGGCCGGGCGAGCTGGTGCGGATCGACTCTCCGGGCGAGGACCGGGAGGTGGAGCGGGCGCTGCGCGGCGTGGCCGATCCGACCCGCGTGGAGGGTTCGGCGCTGTGGTACGAGCGGTTCACCGCCGCCGTACGCGACATCGCGGTCCGGGCGGAGGCGGGCGGAGCTCGTCTGCTCGACGATCCGGCGGAGCTCGCCGTGCTGTTCGACAAGCGGCTGTGCCATGCGGCTCTGCTCGCGGCGGACGTGGCGGTGCCCCGGTCGCCGACCTCGGGAGCGGCCGCGCCCCCGGTGCGCGGCTGGGACGATGTGCGCTCGCTGCTGGCGGCGACCGGCCTGCGGCGGGTGTTCGTCAAACCGGCGCACGGCTCGTCCGCGTCGGGGGTGATGGCCCTGGAGACGGCGGGCGGCGGGCGGGTGCAGGCCACCACATCGGTCGAGCGGGACGCGGAGGGGCGGCTGTTCAACTCCCTGCGGGTGCGGCGCTACGGCTCCGAGCGTGAGGTCGCCGCGCTGGTCGACGCGCTCGCGCCGGACGGCCTGCACATCGAGCGCTGGGTGCCGAAGGCCTCGCAGCGCGGCCGGGTCGCCGATCTGCGGGTGGTGGTGGTCGCCGGCCGCGCCACCCACGCGGTGGTGCGGACGAGCCGCTCCCCCATGACCAATCTCCATCTGGGCGGCCTGCGCGGCGATCTCGCCGAAGCCCGTGCCGCGATGGAGGCCGCGGGCGCCGGTTGGGAGGAGGCCCTGGCGGTCTGTGAGCGGGCCGCGGCGTGCTTCCGGGGTGTCTCCCGCGTCGGGGTCGATCTGCTGCCGTCGACCGGCTGGCGGCGTTTCGCCGTCGGGGAGGTCAACGCCTTCGGGGATCTGCTGCCGGGACTCACCGGGCTGCCCGGCAGCGGCGCGGAGGGCCAGGACACTTATGCGGCGCAGGTCGCCGCCGTACTACGCGGGACGAGGAACCACCGAAGTGCAACACCGTGACATCACCGCCGGCCAGGGCCGCGAGGCCACCGCGGCCGGCACGCCCGACATGAACGAGGTCGTGGGCCGGGACGACCTGCTGCTCGTCACGCTCGACACCCTGCGTTTCGACGTCGCCGCCGAACTGGCTGCCGCGGGCCGGCTCCCGAACCTGGCCCGTCATCTCCCCGGTGGCGTCTGGGAGAAGCGGCACGCGCCGGGCAGTTTCACGTACGCCTCCCATCAGGCGATGTTCGCCGGGTTCCTGCCCACGCCGGCCGAACAGGGCCCTCACCCGAGGCTGTTCGCCGCCCGTTTCGCCGGCAGTGAGACCACCGCCGGACGGACCTTCGTCTTCGACACGCCCGACCTTGTCTCCGCCCTGGCGGGGGCCGGCTACCGCACGGTGTGCATCGGCGGCGTCGGGTTCTTCAACAAGCAGGGCCCGCTCGGGTCCGTGCTGCCGGGGATGTTCCAGGAGAGCCACTGGGAGCCGTCCTTCTCCGTCGCCTCTCCCTCGTCCTTCGAGGCGCAGGTGGAACGGGCGGAGCAGGTCGTGGCATCCCTGCCGCGCGAGCGCAGGCTGTTCCTGTTCGTCAACGTGCCCTCGCTGCACCAGCCCAACTGGTTCCACCTGCCGGGAGCGACCCGGGCCGACGGTGACTCCCGGGAGACGCACGCCGCGGCGCTCGAGTACGTGGACCGTCACATCGGGCGTCTGTTCGCCGCCGCGAGCAGCCGCCGCCGGTGCTTCGCGATCGTCTGCTCCGACCACGGCACGGCGTACGGCGACGGCGGTTTCACCGGCCATCGCCTCGGCCACGAGGCCGTCTGGACCGTCCCCTATGCCCACTTCTTCCTCGAGGCCTCCGCATGAGCACCCCCGCATCGACCCCCGCTCCCGCCGGCGCCGGCACTCCGCGCCCGTACCAGAGCTACGTCTACGCCTATCCCCACAAGACGGCCTACCGCCCCCTCGAGGACCGGCCGGCGCTGAGCGCACTGTGGGCGCGGGAGCCGAAGGACGCCCTCTCGCTGTATCTGCATGTGCCGTTCTGCGAAGTCCGGTGCGGTTTCTGCAACCTGTTCACCAGGATCGGCGCACCTGACGAGCTGACCGGGCGTTACCTGGACGCCCTGGACCGTCAGGCGGTCGCCGTGCGCGAGGCTCTAGGGGACGGCGCTCCGGTGCGGTTCGCGGCGGCCGCGTTCGGGGGCGGCACTCCGACGTTCCTGACGGCCGGGGAGCTGGAGCGGCTCTGCGACATCGCGGAGAAGCGGATGGGCGCCGACCTGAGCGCGGTGCCTCTGTCGGTGGAGACGTCGCCCGCCACGGCGACGGCGGACCGGCTGGCCGTGCTCGCCGACCGCGGCACGACCAGGGTGAGCATCGGCGTGCAGAGTTTCATCGACGAGGAGGCACGGGCCGCGGTGCGGCCGCAGCGCCGTGCCGATGTGGAGGCCGCCCTGGGCCGGATACGGGAGGCCGGCATCCCCGTCCTGAACATCGACCTGATCTACGGCATCGACGGCCAGACCGAGCGGACGTGGCTCTCGTCGCTCGACGCCGCCCTGGCCTGGGAACCGGAGGAGCTGTACCTCTACCCGCTGTACGTGCGCCCGCTGACCGGTCTGGGGCGGCTGGGCGCGGCGGGCGACGCCGCCTGGGACGAGCAGCGGCTGCGTCTGTACCGCGCGGGCCGCGACCACCTCCTCGCCCACGGGTACGAGCAGGTGTCCATGCGGATGTTCCGCCGCGCGGGGGCGCCCTCGTCGGCCTCCGACGACCACGCCTGCCAGACGGACGGCATGATCGGGCTGGGCTGCGGCGCCCGCTCCTACACCTCTTCCCTCCACTACTCCTTCGACTACGCCGTCGACATGGGCCAGATACGCCGCATCATCGACGACTTCACGACGGCGGAGGACTTCTCCCGGGCGGAGGTGGGCCGACGGGTCGACGAGGACGAGGCCCGTCGCCGGCACCTTCTCCAGTCGCTGCTGCAGGCGGAGGGGATGGACGTGGCCGGCTACCGCGAACGGTTCGGCGCGGTCCCCGCCGACCACTTCGCCGCGGAGCTGGAGCGTTTCGGCGCCCGTGGCTGGCTCGACACGGCCGCCGCGCCCGGGCTGCTGAGGCTGTCCGCCGAAGGGCTCGCCCATTCGGACGCCGTGGGCCCCGAGCTGTTCTCGCCCGCGGTCCGTGCGGCCATGGCCTCGTACGAGCTGAAGTGAGCGGGTCCATGGATCTGACCGTGCTGTACCGGGGCCCGTTGTCGTCCTGCGACTACGACTGTCCCTACTGCCCGTTCGCGAAGCGCCGCGACAGCCGGGAGCAGCTGCGCGCGGACCGCGCGGCGCTGGAGCGCTTCGCGGGGTGGGCCGCGGCGCAGACCGGCGACCGGCTGTCGGTCCTGTTCACGCCGTGGGGAGAGGGGTTGGTCCGCTCCTGGTACCGCCGGACCCTGACGGAGTTGTCGCACCTGCCGCACATCCGCCGGGTCGCGATCCAGACGAACCTGAGCTGCCGGACCGACTGGCTGGCGGAGGCGTCCACGGAGACCCTCGCCCTGTGGTGCACCTACCATCCCGGCCAGACTCCTTATGACCGGTTCCTCGGCAAGTGCCTGGATCTGGTTCGCCGGGAGATCCGTTTCAGCGTGGGCGTCGTCGGCTTCCCTGAGCATCTGGAGGAGGCGCGCCGGCTCCGCGCCGATCTGCCCGGCCACGTCTATCTGTGGGTGAACGCACCCGAGGGACACGAGCTCTCCGACGCGGAGGCGGACGCCTGGACGGAGCTGGACCCGCTCTTCCCCTACAGCCGCCACCCGCACCGTTCCGCCGGGCTGCCGTGCCGCACGGGCGAGAGCGTCGTCTCCGTGGACGGCGACGGGACGGTGCGCCGCTGCCACTTCGTCCGCGCGGAGCTCGGCAACCTCTACGACGGCTCGTACCGCAGCGCGCTGCGCCCCCGTGCCTGCCCGCTCGCGGTGTGCGACTGCCACATCGGGTACGTCCACCTGGAGACGCTGCCGCTGTACGACGTCTTCGCCGGCGGTGTCCTCGAACGGATCCCGGCGCCTGTGGGGGGCTCGTCGGAACGGCCGCCCGGAAGCCCGCGCTGAGGCTCCGGCCGGCCGGTGGCCGAGAGGGGGCCGCGCTTCCCGTTCCTCCCGTTGGCAGCGGCTGCCCCGTCGGCTCCCTTTTGTTCCGCGTCCCGCTCAGTGGGCGACGACGGAGGCGGAGAGGAGCGTCGAGGTTTCCCGGCACCTCGCCGTACTGCGCCGCGCGGGTCTGCCCACGGCCCGGCGGCACGGTCGATACGGCCGTTACGCCCTCAATTCGCCCGATCTTGCGGCATTCGGCGCCGACCTGCCGGCGGCCGCAGCGTGCCGAGTTCCTTCGCGGTCCACCGGCCGGGCCCCTGAGCGGAGACACCGGGCACTGCCGGGATCAGGTCGGCGGTCCGGTGTCGACCCGGGCCGGGGCGCCGCCCTCAGAGCGGCAGCAGGTCCGGGCGCTTGGCCTCCACGTGGTCGCCGGAGCTCTCGCCGCGGAGCCGCCGCCCGATCCAGGGCACCAGATACTCGCGTGCCCACTGGATGTCGTCCCGCCGCACCTCGAGCGTCCCCCGCGGAGGCAGCGGCGGCCACGGCTGGTCGGGGTCGGCGGGCACCCCGATCCCGAGCACCTGGGCGGCACGCAGCGCGACCCGGGTGTGGCCCTCGGGCGACAGGTGGAGCCGATCGGCGTCCCAAGCACGCCGGTCCTGGACGGACTTGAGCGACCACAGGTCCAGCACGGGGCAGTCGTAGCGGTCGGCGATGGCCCGTACGTGGGCGGTGTAGGTGGCGATCTTGCCGCGCAGATGCCTCAGGACCGGTACGTCCCGGGTGTCGAAGCCGGTGGTCACCATGACGGTGCCGACGGAGCCGGCGAGGTCGGCCACCGCGCGTTCGAAGCGCTCGGCGACGTCGTCGGGGTCGGAGCCGGGCCGGATGATGTCGTTGCCGCCGGCGCAGAAGGTCACCAGGTCGGGGGCGAGTTGACGCGCCCTCGGCACCTGCTCCTCGACGATCTGGTCGAGGAGGCGGCCGCGTACGGCGAGGTTGGCGTACCGGAAGGAGTGCTCCGGCATCCGGTCGGCGAGCAGCACGGCGAACCGGTCCGCCCATCCGACGAATCTCCCGTCGGGCCCCGGGTCCCCCACGCCCTCGGTGAAGCTGTCACCGATCGCCGCGTACGACCCGAATACGCCACTGTTCTCTGTTCTCGAATCGTCTGCCACGGGAGCACATCCTTCCTCCATGGATGTGACCTACGCGACCGTAAGGAGGGGTTGACGCGGCGTGATCTTTACCACCGTCACATTTCGGCCGGACAGGAATACGCGGAAGCCCCCGCTCCGCGTATGCGGAGCAGGGGCTCACCGGCAGACGGCGTACGGCCGGCCGGACGGCTCAGAGGGAGACGCCGTGCTCGCGCAGGTAGGCCAGCGGGTCGATGTCCGAACCGTAGGAGGGGCCGGTGCGGACCTCGAAGTGCAGGTGCGGACCGGAGGAGTTGCCGGTCGAACCGGACAGACCTATCTGCTGGCCACCGGTCACGGACTGGCCGCTGGAGACGGCGAGCGAGGAGAGGTGGGCGTACTGGGAGTAGGTGCCGTCCGTGTGCTGGATGACGACCTCGTTGCCGTAGGCGCCGCCCCAGCCGGCGGAGACGACGGTGCCGGCGCCGATGGCCTTGACGGAGCTGCCGGAGGGGGCGGCGAAGTCGACACCGGTGTGGTAACCGCTGGACCACATGGCACCGGAGGCCCGGTACGGAGTGGTGACGCCCGCGTCCACGGGGGCGGTGAAGCCGGAACCGGACGACGTGGTCGCGGTCTCCTTCGCGGGGGCCTTGGCCTGCGGAGCCTCGGCCTCGGGCGCGGCGGACCGCGAGTCGTCGCGCGACGGGCGGGCCTGCGACTCGGAGCGGGGCTCCGGGTCGTTCTTCGCCTTGGACTTGGCGCCGATCGTCAGCTCCAGACCCGGGTGGATCAGCGACGGGTCGGCACCGATGGCACGCCGGTTGTCGTTGAAGAGCTGCTTCCAGCCTCCGCGGACGTCCTGCTCGTCGGCGATCTTGGACAGATAGTCCCCGGCGACGACCGTGTACGTCTTCGGGGCCTTCTTGGCGGCCGGGGCGGGCGCGGAGGCGGGGGCCGCGGCGGCGGCCTTCTCCGCCGTGGCCGGGGCCGCGGCCGGAGCGGCGTTGGCCGCGGTGGCGCCGAACAGCGGGAGCGCGATGGCGGCGCCACCCGTACCGGCGACGACGAAGCCGCGGGTGATCGGGTTGGTCTTGGGACGGCGGTGCTTACCCTTCGCGGGCATGGCGCATTCCTCTCCGGCGCCTACGAGGTGAGCTGTCGGGTTCGGGCTGGAGATGCCCGGTCGCACACGTGGTGCGACTTCACCCCAAGCCGCCCGGATTGTCCGGATGCGGCGTACTACCTGGGTCCCCCGCTCCTGCCACGCGTGGATAGGTTCGAATTCCGGGCGGCGGCAGGATTAGGCGGTCCGTCCGGATTGAGCGTGACCGTAGGCGAGTCGGGCGGCGCGGGACAAGCCGCGACTTTCCACGATCAATGACCGCCGCCCCCACCTCACCGTTTCCCGGTCACCCTCCGTCGATAGGAGGCGGCCAATTACCTTGCCGACAACGGAATTCGCATCAGCGCCGCGGCCACACAACGTCACCGGTATGACGCTGCTCACGAGCCGGAACCCATCTCCCCTTCTTACGGGGCACGTTATGCGCAAACGTCTAATTCGGACAGAAGGATCATATAGTGATCTAGTCCCGCACTTGCTCATCAAATCCCGCCACCCTTGCCCCACTTCGCCACCCGACGACGAAGGCCAGTGACCCCGGTCACTTCGGGCACCCGGCGCGAGCCCTCTTCCCGCCGCCTCACCAGCGCCTCCCGGGCTCCGCCGCTTCACGGGCCGCCGGCCACCTGGCTCCTGCGGCAATTCCCCTGCTTCTTTACGCGTGAGGGGAATTGACGCCGGTGGATCACATCCGCCGGAGCCGGATCACAGCGGCGTCGAAATCACCCTCGAGTCCGGTGTGAATTCCGTGGTGCAGCAGCACCCCGCCCTGGTGGACCGCTCCGGTGTCCGCACACACATAGGCCGCCGTCGCCTCGACACCCCGCAGCCGGAGCGCCGGCGGCCGCTCGCCGTAGCGCTGGGCCTGGAGCAGGGCGAGCACCACCGTCTCGTCACCCCGTACGTACTGCACGGCGCTGAGGCCGCCCTCCGGGGCCCGCAGCCGGTACAGCTCGCCGTGCTGCACCAGCAGCCTGATCTCCTTGTACAGCCCAACCCAGTCGCGCGCCTCGGAAAGCTCGGCCTCGCTCCAGGCGGAGAGGTCTCCCCCGACGCCCAGCACCCCGGCCATGGCGCTCACGAACCGGAAGCGCAGACTGCTGCGGCGACCGTTGAGCTGGACGTTGGGGCTGTCGGTGACCCATGCCGCCATGACCCGGGCCGGGTGCAGCTGGCTGAAGCCGTACTGGACGGCGAGCCGGTCCAAAGGGTCCGTATTGTCCGATGTCCACACCTGGTCGGTGCGGGTGAGGACCCCCAGATCGATCCTGCCGCCCCCGCCGGAGCAGGACTCGAAGGCGACTGTGGGATGCGCCGCCCGCAGCCGGTCCAGCAGGCCGTAGAAGCCTTCGACATGTTCCGTCCACAGCCTCTGCGGGTACGGCTCCCCCGGCCAGCCCGCATCGGTGAAGCAGCGGTTGAAGTCCCACTTCACGTAGTCGACGGGCGCGCCGGAGAGCAGCGTGTCCAGCTGCTCCCACAGGTACGCCCGTACGTCCTCGCGCGCGAGGTTGAGCACCAGCTGGTTGCGGAAGCGGGTCCTCGTCCGCCCAGGACGGTGCTGGACCCAGTCGGGATGCGCCCGGTAGAGGTCGCTGTCCTCGTTGACCATCTCCGGCTCCACCCAGATGCCGAACTGCATGCCGAGCGCGTGCACTTCGGCGGCCAGCGGCCCCAGCCCTTCGGGGAAGCGGTCCGGGTTGGGCGTCCAGTCGCCGAGCCCGGACCGGTCGCCGGTGCGCCGCCCGAACCAGCCGTCGTCCACGACGAACAGTTCGACCCCCATCCCGGCGGCCCGCCGGGCGAGCGCCGACTGCTGGGGCTGCGAGATGTCGAAGCCGGTGGCCTCCCACGAGTTGTAGAGCACCGGCCGTACCCGGCCGGCGTCGGGAATCACATGGGCCAGCTGCCAGGCGTGCCACGCCCTGCTCGCCCCGCCGAAGCCGCCGTCGCTCCAGAGCCCGGCGAAGACGGGCGAGGTGTACGTCGCGCCCGGCCCGAGCCGCAGCAGCCCGGAATCGTCGTGTCCCGCTCCTCCGGTGATCTGTACGGCCCCGTCAGGCAGCCGCTGCACGCAGATCCGCCACGATCCGGACCAGCCGAGGGCGCAGCCGTACACCTCGCCGTGCTCCTCGGTGGCGCCGTCCGCGTCGAGGGCCACCCACGGCAGGTGCTGGTGGCCGGTGTGTCCGCGCCGGCTGCCGATGGTCGTCTCCCCGTACGGAAGCTCGCCGCGCGCGAGGCGGGACTCGGCGGCCCAGCGGCCGTGCAGCTGGGAGAGCCGCCAGCCCTCCCGCAGCGGCAGCGTCCAGGCGGCGGCGTCGGCCCGGAGCAGTTCGAGGTCCGGGCCTTCGCCCTCGTGGGCGACGGTGACCCAGCGCTCGATCACGTCGCCGTCGCCGCGCATGCGGTAGTGAAGGACCAGGCCCAGCCCCACCAGCTCGTCACGGAAGCGCAGCCTCAGCTCGTCGTCCTCTGCGGTCCAGCCGGCGAAGGCCCATTCCGTGCCGCGGACGCTGTCCGTCCTGACCGACAGCGCCGGGCGTACGAAGCGCGGGCCGCCTTCGACGGGGTACTCCTCGCGGCCGTCGAGCGGGGCTTCGAAGGGGCGGTAGGGCGGCGGGTCCGCGGCCGCGAGGGCCTGTGCTGCGGCGGCCGGGATACGCGCGCCCCAGTGGAGGTGCACCACCTCGTCCGCGTCGGTGAGGTGGAGCACGTAGCTGCTCGTGGGGCCGGAGAGGACCCAGGTACGCCCTTTGCCAACGTTCTCGATCATCTGACCCCTCGGATACTCACAGGTCCGCACAGGCCCGCACATCATCCGCCGGGCCGGGCCCGGTGGCAACGGCGCACCGGGGTCGCCAACCGCCGTGCCTGAAGGCCAGGATGATTGGCCGATGAACGTGTGTCGTATGGTCGAGGCCGCGCCATCGCCCGGCGAACAGCGCCGGCGACTGTCCTCCGAAGGAGTCCCCGTGACGCAGCAGCTGCCGCAGGTCCCCTCTACAGAACCCGAGCTGACCGGGGTCCGTAACTTCCGGGACGTGGGCGGTCTGCCGACGACGGACGGGCGGACGGTGCGGCCCGGCAGGCTCTTCCGCAGCGGCCACCTGGCGCACGCGACGGCGTCCGACGCCGCGTTCCTGTCGGCTCTGGGCCTCCACACGATCTTCGACTTCCGCAACGCCGCGGACCAGCGGCTCGAGGGACCGGACATCGACCTGCCCGGCGTCCGCAACGTGAACCTGCCGCTGAGCGATCCGGCGGACGGGGCGGAGTTCTGGAAGATGGTCCGGGACGGGAATCTGGACGAGCTGAAGTCGATCCTCGCGGACGGCAAGGGCGCCGGACGGATGATCGCCTCGTACCGGATGATCATCAAGGAGCGGACGGCGGAGCACAGCCGGGTGCTCCACGCCCTGGCGGAGGACAGCGTCCCCGCCCTGATGCACTGCGCCGCGGGCAAGGACCGCGCCGGTCTGTCGATAGCGGTGTCGCTGCTCGCCGTCGGTGTGGAGCGGGACGCCATCGAGGCGGACTACCTCAAGTCCAACGACCCGCACCGCCGTTACAAGGTCCGGCGCAGCGGCAACGGTCCGGACGCGATGTCGCCCGAGGTGATGGAGCTGCTCAGCCCGCTCTTCGACGCCCGTGCCGAGTACCTGGCCGCGGCCTTCGAGGCGATCGAGGAGAACTGGGGCACGACCGAGCGCTATCTCACCGAGGGCCTGCGGCTGTCCCCGGCGACGCGTGAGCGTCTTCGGGAACGGCTGCTCGAGGGCTGAGCCGCCCGCTACTGGTTCTGGCCGCCGACCAGGAACAGCAGGTAGAGGAACCCGGCGATGACATGGCCGGCGATGAGGTAGGCGAAGAGCCGGATCACCAGTCCGCGCGGGAACCGCTCCTCACGCGGGCTCTCGTCGCCGGCTGTGCGCCTGTCCAACGGGTCGTACGACATGCGGATCACATTCCTCGGCGGTCGGGGACGGGGTGCAGTTCGGGGGCCTGCAGCAGGGTGTGCACGAAGAGGATCTCCGCCCCTTCGGGAGTGGCCGCCGCGATGCGGTGCGGGGTGAGCGAGTCGAAGTGCGCGCTGTCACCGGCCGCCAGCTCGTGGACGGCGTCCCCGAGGCCGAGACGCAGCCGCCCGCTCACGACGTGGAGCCACTCCTCGCCGGGGTGCACGCGTACGAGGTCGCCCTGCACGCCGTGCGGCACGAACACCCGCAGGGCCTGCATGGCCCTTCCCGGGTTGCCGGCCCGGTGGTAGTCCCAGCCGGCCGCCGCCATGGGCTCGCGGTCGCGGCCACGGATGACCGGATCGCGTTCTGCGGGCTGTTCGCCGAGCAGTTCCGCGACCGTCGTACCGTAGATGCGGGCGAGGGCGAGGAGCATCGGCAGCGAAGGCTGCCGCTGTCCCGTCTCGAGCCGGGAGAGATGGGCGGGCGAGAGTCCCGCCCGCCGGGCGGCGACCTCGAGGGTGAGTCCACGACGGCGGCGCAGGTCGCGCAGCCGGGGTGCCATCTCGGGCAGTCCCTCGTCCGTCGGCTCGGATGAGCTGGTCATGCCCCCATTGGGCCAGAGTATTGTCCGTGAGGCAAATTCCTTTGCCTCACGGACAAAAACGTCTGGTCAGCGGTTGGCGACCGCCTGCTTCATCAGGGTCTTGCCGAAGTCCCACATCAGGCCGCCCCCGCCGTGGGCGTCCTCCATCACGGCTTCGAACGCGCCGACGAAACGGTCGACCTCCTTCTCTCCGATGATCAGCGGCGGGATCAGCTTGATCACTTCCATGCGGTCCCCGGAGACCTGGGTGAGGATCCGGTGCCGCTGCAGCAGCGGCACCACCACCATCTGCGCGAACAGCCCCTTCCGGGCCGCCTGCAGCACGGTCCAGCGGCTGCGCAGTTTGATCGACTCCGGTCGCCCGAACTCGATGCCGATCATCAGCCCGCGACCGCGCACCGCGTGGAGCAGCTCGTACCGGTCGACGAGCGACGCCAGCCGGGCCCGCAACAGCTCGCCCGTCACCCGCGCGTTCTTCACGATGTGCTCGTTCTCCAGCACCGACAGCACGGCCAGCCCCGCCGCCATCGCCTGGGCGTTGGAGCCGAAGCTCGCGGAGTGCACCAGGACCCGGTCCATCGACGAGTAGACCTTCTTGAAGATCCAGTCCCTGCCGAGGGTGGCGCCGACGGGCACATAGCCTCCCGACAGCG
This sequence comes from Streptomyces pristinaespiralis, assembly GCF_001278075.1. GTDB lineage: Bacteria > Actinomycetota > Actinomycetes > Streptomycetales > Streptomycetaceae > Streptomyces > Streptomyces pristinaespiralis. Next base: position 1,174,478 of record NZ_CP011340.1, read on the forward strand.
CCTTGGCCACGCAGACGAGGTCGGGCTCGACGCCCGCCTCGTACTGGAAGGCGTAGAAGTCGCCGGTGCGCCCGAGGCCCGTCTGCACCTCGTCCGCGATCAGCAGCGCCTTGTACTTGTGCAGCAGTTCCTGGGCCCCCCGGAGAAATCCTGGCGGTGTCGGGTGGACGCCCTTTCCCTGGACCGGTTCGACGATGAACGCGGCCACGTCGCCGCGCACCAGCTCGCGCTCGAGAGCGCCCAGGTCACCCATCGCGATCGCGGTGTCCGGCAGCAGCGGGGAGAAACCGTCACGGAACCCGTCCTCGCCGTTGACCGACAGCGCTCCGGTCGTCAGCCCGTGGAAGGCGTGCGTGCAGTACAGGACCCTGGGCCGGCCCGTCACGTACCGGGCGAACTTCAGCGCCGCCTCGACGGCCTCCGCCCCGCTGTTGCCGAAGTACACCCGGTCCAGGTGCGGGGTGTGCTCGAGCAGCTTCTCCGCGAGCAGCCCGGGAAGCGGCTGGCAGTCGAAGCGGACGAGGTCGGGGAGCGAGGCGTCGATCACGTCGTGGAGCGCCTTGTTCACGACGGGGTGGTGCCGGCCGAGACCCATCACCCCGAAACCCGCGAGCATGTCGAGGTAGTCGTTGCCCTCGGTGTCGTAGAAGTAGGCCCCCTCCGCCCGGTCGTAGACCTTGTCGAACCCGATGGTGCGCAGCATGCGCGGCAGTTGGTGGTTCAAGTACCGGGCGTGCAGCTCGTAGCGCTCCCCACCGCGCCGCGCCAGCAGTTCCGCCAGATCGAAGCTCTTGGGCTGCTCGGTCATTCCTCGGCTCTCCTGGTCCAGAGTGTCGGTCGGTCACATGTCCGTCACCGGGTCCCGGAGACCGTCTCGCGGGCGGCCCGGAGCGATTCCTTGAGCGATCCCATGGTGGCCAGGACGGCGGTGGGCTCGTAGCCGCAGTGGGCCATGCAGTTGGCGCAGCGCGGGTCCTTGCCGCGGCCGTACTTGTCCCAGTCGGTGTCCTCGACGAGTTCGCGGTAGGTGGGGACGTAGCCGTCGCTCATCAGGTAGCAGGGGCGCTGCCAGCCGAAGAGGGAGTAGTTGGGGATCGCCCACGCGGTGCAGGGGAAGTCGGCCTTCCCCTCGAGGAAGTCCAGGAAGAGCGGGGAGTGGTTGAGCCTCCAACGTCGCCGGTTGCCGCCGGAGAAGGCCTTCCGGAAGAGTTCCCTGGTCTGCTCGACGCCGAGGAAGTGCTCCTGGTCGGGTGCCTTCTCGTAGGCGTACGCGGGCGAGATCATCATCTCGTCGACCTTGAGGTCGTCGTTGAGGTAGTTCAGGACCTCGATGACCGTCTGGGGGGTGTCGGTGTTGAAGAAGGTCGAGTTGGTGGTGACCCGGAAACCGCGGCGCTTGGCTTCCTTGATCGCCGCGACCGCTTCGTCGAACACTCCCTCCTTGGCGACCGATTCGTCGTGGCGCTCCCTCAGTCCGTCGATGTGCACGGCGAAGGCGAAGTACGGGGAGGGGGTGAACTTCTCGATCTTCTTGCGCAGCAGCACGGCGTTGGTGCACAGGAACACGTATTTCCGGCGGGCGACCAACTGACGCACGATCTCGTCGATCTGAGGGTGCATCAACGGTTCGCCGCCGGCGATGGAGACCATCGGCGCTCCGGACTCCAGCACCGCGCCGACCGCCTGCGCCACCGGCATCCGCTGCTTGAGCACCCCGGCGGGGTGCTGGATCTTCCCGCAGCCCTCGCATGCGAGGTTGCACGCGTAGAGCGGCTCGAGTTCGACGATCAGAGGGAACTTGTCGCGCTTGCGGAGCTTCTGTTCGAAGAGATAGGTCCCGACCCTGACGGTCTGGCGGAGCGGCATGGCCATCTGGCTCACCTCCTGGGGAGCAGCAAAGAACGGTGCCATTCAAGAAATGCGGGCATTACGGCACGAAGAACACGGAAGGCTGATATTCCACCGCGAAGCGTGCCGATCCGTACCAGTTCGTGTTCGGGGGCGTCCACGACCACCCGGACGGCCGCAACGGGACGCGGCCCGGTCTCCATGGCGCTGTTCAGGGTCGCCGCGGACTCCATGTCCGCGGCGATCGCTCCGGCCGCGAGCAGCTGTGCGCGCTCGTGGCCGCGCACGACGTGATCCACGCCGGTCAGCGGGCCCCGGTGCACCGTGCGCCCGGGGACCGCCCTGGCCACGGCCTTCGCCAGGAGGTCCGTTCCGGTGCAGGGGGTGGAGACACCGTCGAGCCGGGCCTCCTCCACCACGACGAGGTCTCCCGGGTGCATGCCCGGGGCGAGACCCGCGCAGAAGCCGGACGCCACGACCGCCGCCTCCCGGAAGGGCTCCGTGCCGCACGCGGCGCGCACGGCACGGCCGGCGTTGGCCGGCCCCATGCCGGTACGCAGGACGGTCGCGCCGCTCCCGCCGCGGCGCCGGTCACCGGCCCGCAGCGCGAACCTCTCGATGCCGAGCGCGCAGGCGATCAGCAGCGGCACGGCCGGGACGGCCGGCTCCCCGCGGTCCGCCATCAGCCCCCCTCACGGGCGGCCGCACGGCCCACGGGCTTCTCCCCGTGGAGGAAGCGGCCGAGCGCGGTGAGGGGGAAGACCTGCCGGTACAGGTGGTAGTTGATCGAGAAGTCCCAGGGGAAGCCGGTCCCCGTGAAGTACGGCTCGTCCCAGGAGCCGTCGGGCCGCTGGGTCCGTGCCAGCCAGGCGACGCCCCGCTCGACGGCCCTGCCGTCCCGCTCACCGGCCGACAGCAGCGCCAGCAGCGCCCAGCCGGTCTGGGAGGCCGTGGAGGCACCGCGGCCGATCGACTGCTCCTCCCGGTAGGAGCGCAGGTCCTCGCCCCAGCCCCCGTCCTCGTTCTGGACGGACTCGAGCCAGGTGACCGCCCGGCGGACCGACGGGTGGGACGCGGGCAGCCCGGCGGCGATCAGGGCGGGCACCACCGCCCCCGTGCCGTAGACGTAGTTGACTCCCCAGCGGCCGAACCAGGCGCCGTTCGCCTCCTGTTCCCGGAGCAGCCACCGCACGCCCCGCCGGGTGCGCGGGTCCTCGGCCATGCCCTCGTGGGCGAGCATCTCGACGACGTGCGCGGTGACGTCCGCCGACGGCGGGTCGATCACCTCGCCGAAGTCGCAGAACGGCAGCCGGTTCGGGAACGGGCTGGTGTTGTCGGCGTCGAACGCCCCCCAGGCGCCGTTCAGGGACTGCATCCCGAGGTTCCAGCGTGTGCCGCGGGCCACGGCCGCCTCGACGCGCTCCGGGTCCGGGTGCTTCACCCGGCGCAGGGCGAGGATCACCTCGGCCGTGTCGTCGATGTCGGGGTAGTTGTCGTTGTGGAACTCGAACGCCCAGCCGCCGGGCCCGAGTCCTGGCCTGCGCACCGCCCAGTCACCGGGCCGCACGATCTGCTCGCTCAGCATCCAGTCCGCCGCCTTCACCAGTGCGGGGTGGTCGGCGGGCAGGCCGGCGTCGGCGAGCGCGATGGTGGCGAGGCAGGTGTCCCAGACCGGGGACTGGCAGGCCTCGATCATCCGTACGGGGAGACCTTCCTCCTCGCGGTGGACGGCGAAGCGGTCCAAGGACTCCAGTCCCGCGCGCATGACGGGGTGCTCGAGGTCGTAGCCGAGCAGGTGCAGGGCGATCACCGAGTACACGGCAGGCGGCTGGATGCCGCCCCAGCAGCCGTCGTTCTCCTGCCGTTCGATGATCCAGCGGGCGGCGGCGTTCATGGCCGCCCTGCGCAGCCGGCGGGGTGCCACCTTGTGGTAGAGGTGCAGCGCCTTGTCGGCGCGCTGGAAGAAGCCGTCCCAGCTGGCGGCGGGGGCGAACCGCTTCTGCGGGTTGGGCATCGCCGGGTCGGTGTGCAGCTCGTCGAGGGCGAACGGGGCCGGCCGCACCGGCCGCTTCGCGGAGACGACGGTCAGGGGCACGATGGTCTGCCGTGCCCAGCAGCCGAAGTCGTAGATGTTCAGCGGGACCCACTTGGGCAGCAGGATCAGCTCCGGCGGCAGTTCGGGCAGGTCGTCCCACTTCCACCAGCCGAACAGGGCCAGCCAGATCCGGGTGAAGACCCGGGCCGCCGCGATGCCGCCCCTGCTCCTGACCCAGGAGGCGGCGCGCTGCATGTGCGGGTCGTCCGGGCGGTCCCCCGCCAGCCGCAGGGCGACGTACGCCTCGATGGTGGTGGACAGTTCGCCCGGACCGCCGTAGAAGGTCGCCCAGGTGCCGTCGTCGCGCTGCTGCCCGCGGATGAACCGGGCGGAGGCCTCCACGGTCGCCGCGTCCTGGATGCCGAGGAACTGCCGCAGCAGCAGGTCCTCCGCGTCCATGGTCACGTTGGTCTCGAGGTCGCCCTTCCACCACCCCTGGGCGTCCTGCCGCGCGAGCAGATGCTCGACGGCCCGTTCCGCGGCACGTCCGGCCGCTTCCCGTACGTCGGTGCCCGGCGCGGTGGTCCGGGCGGCGGTCGTCGTGGTCGTGTCGCCGGCAGTGGCAGCACCGGCCCGCACGGGCCCGCTGCTTCCGTCGGTCGTCGCTGTCATTGTTTCCCCTTCGTTGCAGTGGTCTCTGCTGAGCTGGGGTCTGACGTCGGCCGGTGACGATGACGTCACCGGCCGGCGACGCGCTTCATATGGTGCGGCTGTTGCTCCGGTCGGTCCTTGCGATGATGATGGCGATCATCTCTTTCGTACGACGACGAAGTCCGCCAGCGCGACGAGCTGCGCGCGGACCCGTTCCGGCATGTCGACGCGGTCGAGGGCCTCGATCGCGACGGCGTGCTGCCGCCGAGCCTCCTGGGAGGTCCACTCCCGGCCGCCGGCCTCCTCGATCAGAGCCGCCCGGGTGGCGAACTCCTCCTCGGAGAAACTGTCGAAGTCGCTGCTCTTGGCGTCGGCGGCGAGCAGTCCGCCGAGCCGCTCGGAGGCCGGGCCGCCGGCCGCGAGTGCCGCGACGACCGGCAGGGACTTCTTGCGCTGCCGCAGGTCGCTCCAGGTCTGCTTGCCGGTGGCGACCGGGTCGCCCCAGATGCCGAGCAGGTCGTCGACTGCCTGGAAGGCGAGACCGAGGTGGTAGCCGTACGCCTCCAGCGTGTCGGCGGTCCTCTCGTCGGCCCCGCCGAGCACCGCGCCGATGGAGACGGCGCAGGCCAGCAGCGCACCGGTCTTGTTGCCCTCCATCTCCAGGCACTCCTCGACGGTGACCCGCTCGCGGTGCTCGAAGGAGATGTCCTGGGCCTGGCCGTCGATGAGCTTGCGGGACGCGGTGGTGAGCCGGCGGGCGGCCCGCCCGGCCTCCACGGTGCCGCTCTCCAGCAGCACTTCGTTCGCCACCGCGAACAGCGCGTCGCCGACCAGGATCGCCTGGGCGGGCCCGTGCACCTTCCAGACGGTGTCGCGGTGGCGGCGCTGCTCGTCGCCGTCCATCAGGTCGTCGTGCAGGAGCGAGAAGTTGTGCACCAGCTCCACGGCGACGGCCCCGGGGATGCCGACCTCGGGCGCGGCACCCGCCGCCTCCGCGGACAGCAGCGCCAGCGCGGGGCGCACGGCCTTGCCGCCGTCGCCCTCCGAGGGCCGTCCCTGCGCGTCGATCCAGCCGAAGTGGTAGGCGGCGACGGTGTTCATGGGCGGCGCGAGCCGCTCCACGGCGGCGCGCAGCACCGGCGTGGACAAGGTCCGTCCGCGCTCCAGCAGCGCGGAGATGTCGATACCCCCCGCGCTCTGTGCGGTGTCGTCGGCCGGGTACGCCGAGTGCACTGTCGGCACGCTTTCTCCTCTGGTTCCAGTACTGGTGCTCACGCCGCCTCCTTGAGGGGATGTTCATGGCGGCGTCCGAGCGCGGAGAGCGCAGCGCCCGCGGCACTGAACCCACTGCGTACGGCGCCCTCCATGGTCGCGGGCCAGCCGGTGGCAGTCCACGCGCCGGCAAGGTACAGGCCCGGGGCGCGGGTGTGCGCGGCCGGCCGCAGCCTGCCGACGCCGGGGGACGGTGCGAACGTCGCCGTGCGCTCGCGGGTGACGAAGAAGTCCCGTACCCCGGCACCGCGCGCCGCGGGCAACAGCCTTTCCAGCTCCGGCAGATACCTCTTCCGCAGCACGGAGACCGGTTCGTCGATCTCGCTCTGCGCCGCGGACTGGGAGACCGCCAGGTACTGGCCTTCCCTGGCGCCCGATGCCTGTGTGCGGTCGAAGACCCACTGGACGGGCGTGCCGAGCGCGGCGAAGAAGGGCCGGCGCAGCACCTTGCGGTCGTACAGGACATGGATGTTGAGGATCGGGGCGGTGCCGATGTCGAGCAGCCGGTCGGGGTCGTCCAGCGCACCGGCGGGAAGCAGGGCGTGGGCCTCGCGCTGCGCGACGGCCAGCACGACCGTGTCGGCGTCCAGTTCCTCACCGTCCACGTCGACCTGCCAGCGGCCGTCCGCCGGCCGGCTGATCCGCCGTACCCGGGTGGACAGTTCGGTGCGCACCCCGGCCGAGTCGAGGGCCTTGCGGGCGAGTGTGTCGTGCAGTTCGCCGAGCGGTACATGGGCCCAGCCGATGTCGGCGGCGCCGGGCTCGGACAGCAGCCCGGTCTTGAAGACCATCGCGGCCAGTCCCAAGGACGCCTGCGGCGCCCTGGCGTTGAGGGTCGCGACACCGACGAGGTCCCACAGGGCGGCGACGGCGCGCGGCGACTGGCCGTGGCGGCCGAGCCAGGTGGCGAAGTCGACGCCGTCCAGTGCCGGGTCGGTGGGGTCCAGCCCCTTCAGCGCGAGCGCGGCGCGCCCGACACCCGCCCGCTCGGCGAGGGACAGGTGCGGATAGCCGGCGAGGCTCCCGGCGAGGTGCAGCGGTACGGGCAGCGCGGAGCGGCGCAGGCGGCCGAGCCTCGGCCCCTTCCTGGCGGCGACGTCGAGCACGGGCACGTCGAGGCGGTCCTGCACCGGGGCGAGGTGCGCGCCGTCGATCCGGTCGAGGAACCAGCGGTAGGCGGTGCAGCAACGCAGGTACACGTGCTGGCCGTTGTCCACGGTGAGCTCGCCGCGGCGGAAGGAGAAGGCCAGCCCGCCGAGCCGGGGCCTGCTCTCGAGCAGGGTGACCCGCACCCCCGCGTCGGCGAGTTGGAGCGCCGCGGTGACACCGGCGAGGCCGCCGCCGACCACCACCGCGTGCCGGGAGTCCGAACCGTCGGCCGTCATCCGCGTGCCTCCCTCGTGGACCGTACGGCGCCCGGCGCGTGAGGTGCCGGGGACCCGGTGCCTTGCCGGCCGGCCCTCCACCGCACAGAACTGAGCACCTGCGGCGTGGTCCGGTCCGGGATGTCGGTCGGGGGTGTCACCGGCGCCCTCCCAGAGTCTGGCGGCCGATGTGGCGCGCGTCGAGACCGGACAGTCCCCGGACGGCGACGTATGCCTTCTCTCGTCCCGGCAGGGAGACACGGCCGCGGAGCACGGCGTCCGGGTCGCGCTCGATGCGGTCGAGGAGGCGGCGGTAGATGCCGGCCATGGCCGCGACGCACGCGCCGCTGCGCCGGTCCAGCATGGGCAGCAGGCGGTAACCCTCCGCGAACAGGGCGCGGGCGCGCCGCACTTCGAAGTGCACCAGGCCGGCGAAGTCGGAGCCGGGAGGCGGTGTCGTGCCGTTGAAGCCTTCGGAGCAGCCGAACTTGGCGAGGTCGTCGGCGGGCAGGTAGGTGCGGCCGTTGGACGCGTCCTCCGCGATGTCCCTGAGGATGTTGGTCAGTTGCAGCGCGAGGCCCAGCGTGTCGGCGTACTCGGCGGCGCGGTCGGCTCCGCGCGCGCCGGGCTGGGTGCCGAACACCCCGAGCGAGAGCCGCCCGATGGCGCCGGCCACGCACCGGCAGTACGCCTTGAGGTCGTCCCAGGTCTCGTACGTCTCGCCCCGGACGTCCATCAGGACGCCGTCGATGAGCTCGTCGAGGCCGCCGAGCGGCAGCGGGAAGCGGCGCGCGGCGTCGCAGAGCGCGACGGCGACGGGGTCGGTGTCGTCCTCGTCGACGGCGCCCTGCCTGATGCGGTCGAGCAGCTCGCGCGTGGCTTCCAGCCGGTCCTGCTTGGCCTGCGGCTTCAGCGTGCCGTCGCCGATGTCGTCGACACGCCGGGAGAACGCGTACAGCGCCGACATGGCCTGGCGCTTGTGCGGCGGCAGGAGCCTGATGCCGTAGGCGAAGTTACGGGCCTGCTGTCCGGTGACGGCCTCGCAGTAGCTGTACGCGGCCTGCACCGGGGCGGTCGGCACCTGGGTCGGTCCCTCCATCGTCCGGCTCATCCCTCTCTACGCGCTCTTCGCAAGACGGTCCACACTTCACGCAGCAGCCTCGGCCTGGTCGCTCTGGGCGGTTCGGGCAGCACATCATGTCCGGCCGCGGCGATCGCGGCGAGCGCGGCACGCCCACCGCCCACGAAACCCGCCAGCAGCAGCCGCAGCCGCCCGTCGACGGAGCCGACCAGCCCGATGCCCTCGTCGAGCAGCGCGCGCGCCCGCTGCGCCTCGTAGGCGATCAGGGCGCGCACCGAGGCGCCCGCGGTCGGTGCGGCAAGGTCGGCCTCCGTGATGTGGAAACGTTTCATGTCCTCGGCCGGCAGGTAGATCCGGTCGCGGGCGAGGTCCTCCGCGACGTCCTGCAGGTGCTCGACGATCTGCAGCCCGGTGCACACGGCGTCGGACCGGCGCAGCCGCTCGGGGCTCGCCGTGCCGGTGATGCCGAGGACGAGCCGGCCCACCGGGTTCGCCGACAGCTCGCAGTAGGCGAGGAGGTCGCCGTAGGTCTCGTAGCGGCGGACCAGCTGGTCCTGCCGGTTGGCGGCGATCAGGCCGAGGAACGGCTCGGGGGTGAGCGAGCGCCGGGCGACGGCCGGGCGCAGCGCGCGCAGCAGCGGGTGGCGCGGGGCGTCGCCCGAAAGGTCGAAGACGCGCCGCAGGTCGGTCTCGAAGGCGTCGAGGAGGGCGAGCCGGTCGCCGGCCTGCTCCGGCCCGACACCCAGGTGGCGGGCGTCGGCGCCGCCGGGCGCGAGGTCGCCGTCGCCGATGTCGTCGACGAGCCGGGCGTAGCCGTAGACGGCCATGAGGTCGTCGCGCCACGCGCGGGGCAGGAAGAACGGGGCGACGGGGAAGTTCTCGTCGGCGGCCTTGTCGAGTGTGCCCCGGGCCGGGTCGTCGGCGCGGGGGTGCGCGGTGCCCGTCACTGCGCACTGCCGGGAACGGAGACGGCGATGGGCTCGCGGAGCTGGAGATTTCCCGTCATGGCCATCACATCTCCCGTTCTACACTGCCGACTCAATACATCCCATTTCGGACACGCCGCCGCACACTGCACCGCTTGCCGAGCGCCGGACGGACCGAAGGTTCGCCCAGACGGATCGCGGCATATCACCCCACTTGCCGCGATTCGGTCCCGGTACAGCTTACGTTGTACAACGCGGAACCACGCCCCGGGGTGCCGCACAGAACGGAACAACACCGCGTTCGGGTCCAACCTTCCCGCATCCCGGGCAAGTTGACTGTCCGTCGACGAGCCCCTGCCCTCCCCCGGCGTGACGCCGGCGGCACGCGCAAGGCCCTCGCCGGCCGACCGGCGAGGGCCTTGCGGGCGCCAGAGGAGCCGGGACTACCTGCCCGTCTCCTTCTCGTACGCCTTGATGACCTCGTCGGTCGGACCGTCCATCAGGAGTTCGCCCTTCTCCAGCCACAGGACGCGGTCGCAGGTGTCCCTGATCGACTTGTTGCTGTGGCTGACGAGGAAGACCGTGCCCGCCTCCTTGCGGAGCTCCCTGATGCGCTGCTCGGAGCGGATCTGGAAGCGGCGGTCACCGGTGGCCAGCGCCTCGTCGATCATCAGGACGTCGTGGTCCTTCGCCGCGGCGATGGAGAAGCGGAGCCTGGCCGCCATGCCGGAGGAGTACGTGCGCATCGGCAGGGTGATGAAGTCGCCCTTCTCGTTGATTCCGGAGAAGTCGACGATGCCCTGGTAGCGCTCGCGGATCTCCTCGCGCGACATGCCCATGGCCAGGCCGCCGAGTATGACGTTGCGCTCGCCGGTCAGGTCGTTCATCAGAGCGGCGTTGACGCCGAGCAGCGAGGGCTGGCCGTCGGTGTACACCTTGCCGCTCTCGGCCGGCAGCAGACCGGCGATGGCACGCAGCAGGGTCGACTTGCCGGAGCCGTTGGTGCCGATCAGGCCGATGGCCTCGCCGCGGTAGGCGGTGAAGGTGACGCCGCGCACGGCGTGGACCTTGCGCACCCCGCGCGCCTCGCCCTTCTCGCGGCGCAGGATCCGGCTCAGCGCGGCGGTGGCGCTGCCCTTGCCGCCGCTGCCGGCGTTGACCCGGTACACGATGTGCACGTCGTCGGCGATGACCGTCGGGACGCGCGCCCCGGCTCTGTTGTCGATGTTCTCAGCCACGGCCGTACCGCTCCTCAGCCTTCCAGAAGTACACGAAGCCCGCGAAGCCGACCAGCAGGGCCCAGCCCAGGCCGGCCGCCCAGACGTGCGAGGGCAGGTTCTCGGAACCGTAGCCGTCGATCAGCGCGAACCGGATGAGGTCCATGTAGACGGCCGCCGGGTTGTACATGAGGACGTCCGCGATCCAGGCCGGCTTGTCGGCGAGCATCACCGGGATGGAGAACATCACGCCCGAGGCGTAGAGCCAGGTGCGCATGACGAACGGCATCAGCTGCGCCAGGTCGGGGGTCTTCGAGCCGAGCCTCGCCATGATCATGGCCAGGCCGGTGTTGAACACGAACTGCAGCGCGAGCGCGGGAAGCACCAGCAGCCAGGAAAGCGACGGGTAGCTGCCGAAGCCGACCACGACCGCCAGCAGCACGATCATCGAGAACAGCAGCTGCTGGAGCTGCTGGAGCGCGAAGGAGATCGGCAGCGACGCCCGGGGGAAGTGCAGGGCTCGCACCAGTCCCAGGTTGCCCGAGATCGCCCGAACGCCCGCCATCACCGAGCTCTGGGTGAACGTGAACACGAACACACCGGTCACCAGGAACGGGATGTAGACCTCGGTGCTGAAGCCACGGTCGGCGTCGAGGATCAGGCCGAAGATCAGGAAGTACACCAGCGCGTTCAGCAGGGGCGTCGCCACCTGCCAGAGCTGGCCCAGCTTCGCCTGGCTGTACTGGGCCGTCAGCTTGGCCTGCGAGAAGGCCAGGATGAAGTGGCGGCGGCCCCACAGCTGCCTGATGTACGAGGCCAGGCCCGGGCGGGCGCCGCTGACGGACAGGCCGTACTTGGCGGCGAGCTGTGACGGAGACAGGCCGTCGTCCGGCGACGGCATGGGGCTCGTCACGATGGCACCGTCATGGGTTGTGTCACTCACAAGTTGAAACTTTCGTGTTCAAGATGCGCGGCAGTTCGGGGCGCGGCCTCAGCGGCTCGTCGCCCCGATGCTCTCAGAACCGAGCTTGTCAGATGACAGGAGGTCGGCCCAGCCTGGTGAGACGCCACACCGTACGCCACTTCATCGGGCGGCGCGGTCCGCAGGGGGTCCGCCAGCCTTCCCGGAAACCGCCGAACCAGGCCTTGAGCGCCGGCAGCGTCGGGCGCCGCAGGAGGGTCAGGAGCAGCCACACCCCCACGTAAACGGGCACCAGCGGCAGGGGCAGGTTCCGCCGCGCCACCCAGACCCGGTTGCGGGCCACCATCCGGTGGTAGACCGCGTGCCGGGAGGGGGGCATGGTCGGGTGGAGGAGGACCATGTCCGCGCGGTACTCGATGGACCAGCCGGCGTCCAGTGCGCGCCAGGCGAGATCCGTCTCCTCGTGCGCGTAGAAGAACTCGTCGGGAAGCCCGCCCACCTGGGCCAGCACCTTCGTGCGCACGGCGTTGGCACCGCCGAGGAAGGTGGTGACCCGCGAGGAGCGCATGGGGTCGGAGGCGCGCAGCCTCGGGACGTGGCGGCGCTGGGTGAGCCCGGTCTCAGGGTCCGCGATCCGGAAGCTGACGATGCCCAGCCCCGGGTCCGCGTCGAAGGCCTCCCTGACCAGCTGGGCGGTGCCCACGTCGGGCAGCAGTCCGTCGTCGTCGAGGAAGAGCAGGACGTCGACGTCCGTGCCGCCGGGCCCGAAGGCCTCGATGCCTACGTTGCGGCCGCCGGGGATGCCGAGGTTCTCCGGGAGGTCGATCGTGCGCACGCCGGCGGGCACGTCCACAACGGGAGCGCCGTTGCCGACGACGACCACCTCGATCGGGTCGCCGTCCTGCTTGGCCACCGAGTCGAGGAGGGCGCGCAGCTCGTCGGGACGGGTGCCCATCGTGATGACGACGGCCCCGAGCTTCAGCGGGGCGGTCACTTCAGCCTGCTCGAAGCGAGGACCGACACGAGGTGGAGCAGCGTCTGGAGGAGCGCGATGCCTGCCAGCACGGCGACGCCGAGGCGGGAGAAGAACAGATCGCCGCGGGCCTCGTCGAGGACGGCGAGGAGCAGGATGAGCAGGGACGCCTCGATGCCGAGGACCAGCCGGTGGAACTTCAGCGCCGCGGCCGCCCGGCGGGCGAGCGCCATCCCGGAGGAGCGCGGCTCGGCCGCCGCCTCCTTGACCGGCGGCAGGCCGCCCTGGTGGCGGGCGACACCGACGAGGTCGGTCTCCGCCTTGATCAGGATCGCGCCGAGCGCGGCGAGCGTGCCGAGGAAGGCCCACAGCCAGTCGATCCGGCCGCTGCCCCACAGGTCGGCGGCGCGCAGGCCGAAGCCGACCAGGACCGCCGCGTCGCACAGGTAGGCGCCGACGCGGTCCAGGTACACACCGGAGAGGGAGAACTGCTGCTTCCAGCGGGCCACCTCGCCGTCGACGCAGTCGAGCAGCAGGTAGAGCTGGACCGCCACGACGCCGAGGACGGCCCCCCATATGCCCGGCACGAGCAGCGCGGGCGCGGCGAGGACCCCGGCGAGGGTCATCACGTAGGTCAGCTGGTTCGGCGTGACCTTGGTGGTGACCAGCAGGCGGGTGATGCGCAGGGAGATCTCGCGCATGTACAGGCGGCCGCCCCAGTGCTCACCACTGCGCCGGTCCTTCACACCCGCCGGGTGCACGACGGGGCGGAGTTCAGCTACTGATGGTCTTGGCATAGTCGGCGTACGCGTCCCTGATCTGGTCGTGGTTGAGGTCGAGGTGCTCGAGGATGGTGAAGCGGCCCGGGCGGGTCTGCGGTGCGTACTCCACGGCGCGCACGAACTCGTCCGCGGAGAAGCCCATCTCCTGCGGGAGAACGGGCAGGCCGTGACCGCGCAGCACCTCGGCGAACAGGCCCGCCTGCTCGTGCGCACCGCGCAGGTGCATCGCGAAGGCCGCACCCAGTCCGCACTGCTCGCCGTGGCTGGCGGCCCGCTTGGGGTACAGCAGGTCGAAGGCGTGGCTGATCTCGTGGCAGGCACCGGAGGAGGGCCGGGAGTCGCCGCTGATCGACATGGCGATCCCGGACAGCACCAGGGCCTCGGCGAGGACGGTGAGGAACTCGTCGTCGCCGACGCCGCCGGGGTGACGCAGCACGGACTCGCCCGCGGTGCGGCCCATGGCGGCGGCCAGGCCGTCGATCTTCTCTCCGGTGACGCGGTGCGAGAGCTCCCAGTCGGCGATCGCCGAGATGTTGGAGATCGCGTCGCCGATGCCGGAGCGGACGAAGCGGACGGGGGCCTCGCGGATCACGTCGAGGTCGATGACCATGGCGATCGGCGTCGGGACGCCGTAGGAGCCGCGGCCGTTGTCGTTGTCGAGCGTGGAGACCGGCGAGCACAGGCCGTCGTGCGAGAGGTTGGTCGCGACGGCGACGAGCGGCAGGCCGACCCGTGCCGCGGCGTACTTCGCCACGTCGATGATCTTGCCGCCGCCGAGGCCGACGACCGCGTCGTACCGCTTGCCCCTGATGTCGTCGGCGAGCTTCACCGCGGCGTCGATGGTGCCGCCGCGGACGTCGTACCAGTCCGCGCCGGGCAGCGCCGGGGCGAGCTTCTCGCGCAGCTTCTGGCCGGAGCCGTCGCTGATCGCGCAGGCCAGCCGCCCGCCCGCGGAGATCCGCTGGTCGGCGAGGAGACCGGCCAGGTCGTCCAGCGCGCCCCGGTTGATGTCGACGACGACCGGGGACGGGATGAGGCGGGTCAGTACCGGCACGCGATCCCACGGCCCTTCGCGAGGTCGTCGTGGTTGTCGATCTCGACCCACTCGACGTCGCCGATCGGGGCCACGTCGATGGTGAAGCCGCGGTTCACGAGCTCCTGGTAGCCGTCCTCGTAGTACAGGTCGGGGTCCCGCTCGAAGGTCGTCCTCAGCGCGTCCGCGAGGTCCGCGGCGGCCTCCGGCTCGATGAGCGTGACGCCGATGTACTCGCCGGTGGCGGTGGCCGGGTCCATGAGCTTGGTGATCCGCCGGACGCCCTTGGCGCCCTCGGTGATGACCTTCATCTCCTCGTCGGCGAGCTGCTTCACCGTGTCGAGGGCGAGGATGATCTTCCGGCCTTCACCACGGGCGGCGAGCAGGGTCTTCTCGACGGAGACGGGGTGCACGGTGTCGCCGTTGGCGAGGATCACGCCCTCGGCGAGGACGTCACGGGCGCACCACAGGGAGTAGGCGTTGTTCCACTCCTCCGCCTTGTCGTTGTCGACGAGGGTGAGCTTGACGCCGTACTTCGCCTCGAGCGCCGCCTTGCGCTCGTACACGGCCTCCTTGCGGTAGCCGACGACGACCGCGGCCTCCGTGAGTCCGATCTCCGCGAAGTTGCCCAGCGTCAGGTCGAGGACCGTGGTCTCGCCGTCCACCGGCACGAGGGCCTTCGGAAGCGTGTCGGTGTAGGGGCGAAGACGCCGTCCGGCACCGGCTGCCAGTACGAGGCCGATCATGCGGGTTCTCCTTCGTCATGTACTGCGGGCGCCTGCGAGGACACCCAGAAGCGGATGCTCTCGACCAGCACCAGGACCGCCACGGCCACAGCGAGGACCGTCAGTGCGAGGGTGATCTGCGCGGGCAGCAGGAAGGCGAGCGCGGCGACTGCCAGGACCCGCCCCTCGTGCCCGCCGATCGCCCGGACCAGCCAGTGCGGCGGCGCACCCGTGCCACCGCGGATGCGGTACACCGTGTCGTAGTGATGGTAGGCGACAGCCGCCACCAGCCCGAAAGCGGCGGGCAATGCCCCGTTCACCTCCGCGTGGGCGGCGAGGAGCAGGATCGTGCCGTACTCGGCGGCCCGGAAGACGGGGGGGACGAGCCAGTCGAGGGCGCCCTTGAGGGGCCGGGCGACGGCGAGTCCCGAGGTGGCGGTGTACACGAGGGCGGCGACCAGCGTCCAGACGCTGCCGAACCCTGTGAACGCGGCCGTCGCCGCCAACAGAGCCGCGCCCACGGTGGCCGCGGCGAGGGGCGCGAGGCCCGGCAGCTTGCGGGCCGCGCGCGCGGTGGCGCGGGCCACGGCCTCTGCCGCGGGACCGGAGTCCGCGAGGTCCGCGAGCGCCTGGGCCGCACGGTCGGTGCGGTGCGCCTTGCGGGTCAGCGAACGCAGCACCCGGCCCGCGGTGGTGTAGCAGGCGGCGAGCGAGCAGCCGACGAGCAGGGCGTAGAAGACGATGCGCGGCGTCGTCACGGCGGTGAGCACGGCGATCATCGCCCAGCGTTCGCCGATCGGCAGAACTATCATCCGGCGCAGCCAGACCGTCCAGCCGACGCTGTCGAGCTTGCTGGAGAGGGCGGCCGTGGGGCTCGTGTTGGCCGTCGCGTCGTGGTTCGCCTCGTTGAAGGAGAAGTCGACGACGTGCCGGCAGGTCTGGAGCACCATCGCGCCGAGGGCGAGCGCCCAGACGTCCTCGCCGCCGCGGGCGGCGCCGAGGGCGAGTCCCGCGTAGTAGGCGTACTCCTTGGCACGGTCGAAGGTCGCGTCCAGCCAGGCGCCGAGCGTCGAGTACTGCAGGGAGTAGCGGGCGAGCTGCCCGTCGGTGCAGTCCAGGACGAAGGAGAAGAGCAGCAGCAGACCCGCCGCCACATAGCCGGCGCGGGTGCCGGTGGCCGCGCAGCCGGCCGCGACGAGCGCGGTGAACAGCGACGCGGTGGTGACGTGGTTCGGCGTCAGTCCCCGGCGGGCGCACCAGCGCGCGATGTAACGGGAGTAGGGGCTGATGCAGAAGGTGGTGAAGAAGCCGTCGCGCGCCTTGACCGCGGAGCGCAGCCGCACCGCCTCGTCGTCGACCGCTTCGACGGCGGCGCGCGTCCGGTGCCGTTCCTCCGCGTCGGAGGGCACGGCGGCGACCAGCGACCCGAGCTCGGGGTGATGGACGGACACGCCCTGGGCCCGGAGCTCGGCGGTCACGCCGTCGACGACGCCGTCGCCGGCGACGGCGCCCGCGCCGGCGGGCACGGTGGCGGAGACGGCGCGCACGGCGCCGGTCAGCGCGGCGCGTCCGGCCGGCTGGGCGGTGAGCGCGCCGGTGACGGCGGCCGTGGGGAAGCGCGGGTCGGTCAGCGCCAGCCGCAGGGCGTGCACATGACCCACGAAGCGCGGGTCGACCACGGCGACCCTCTCGGTACCGGGCACGGCCTCGATCAGGGCGGCGGTGTGCTCAGGGCCGTTGGCGACCCGCACGTCGAAGCCCAGCGACCGCAGATCGCCCTCGAGCGACGACCCGGGTACCGGCGGACCGGTGAGGATGGCGGTCGACAGACGAACTCACTCCTTGGCGCTGACGGTGCTGGTCCACGGCGGCTCGGCCCGGTGCACGGGCGGCGGCACGTCGGCAGAGGCTATCGGATGGACGGAAGCGGGAGTTCACCGGCCGTTTACGCCCTGGCGGCCCGCCGAGATCATCATTGTCGATCCATGCCCCGCCCTCCAAATGGCGGCCTCCGCGACCGTCCGGGAGCCGGGCGGGGAAGGCCGGGACCGGCCGGGGCCCGGCGGGCCACACCATAGGGTGGCCGTCATGACGTGGCTGATCACAGGTGGAGCTGGGTACATCGGGGCGCATGTGGTGCGCGCCATGACGGCGGCCGGCGAACGGGTCGTCGTGCTCGACGATCTGTCCGCCGGGTTCCCCGAGCGGCTGCCCGCCGGCGTCCCCCTCGTGCGCGGGTCCGTGCTCGACAGGGACGTGGTGGACCGCACACTCGCCGAGCACCGGGTCACAGGTGTGGTGCACCTGGCCGCGAAGAAGCAGGTCGGCGAGTCCGTGGAGCAGCCGCTCATGTACTACCGGCACAACGTGCACGGGCTGACCGTGCTGCTGGAGGCCGTGGTGGCGGCCGGTGTGCGGAGCTTCCTGTTCTCCTCCTCCGCCGCCGTGTACGGGGTGCCCGACACCGGTTCGGTCCCCGAGTCGGCCGCGTGCCGGCCGATCAACCCGTACGGAGAGACGAAGCTCACCGGCGAGTGGCTGGTGCGGGCGGCGGGCAAGGCGCACGGCCTGTCGACGGCGTGCCTGCGCTACTTCAACGTCGCCGGGGCGGCCGCCCCCGAGCTGGCGGACGTCGGGGTGTTCAACATCATCCCGATGTTCTTCGACCGGATCACCCGCCAGGAGGCCCCGCGGATCTTCGGCGCGGACTACCCGACCCCGGACGGCACCTGCATCCGGGACTACATCCATGTCGCCGATCTGGCCGACGCGCACCTCGCGGTGGCGCGGCGGCTGGCCGGGCAGGACGGTGGCGGAGATCTCACCGTCAACATCGGCCGCGGGGTCGGCGTCTCGGTCCGGGAGCTCGCCTCGCTGGTGGGCGAGATCACCGGCCGCCGTGTCGATCCGGTGGTGGAGCCGCGCCGGCCCGGGGACCCGGCGACGGCGGTCGCGTCCGTCGAGCTGATCGGCAAGGAACTCGGCTGGTCCGCCTCGCACGGGGTGCGTGACATGGTGGCGTCCGCGTGGGCCGGCTGGCTGGCCAGGCACCCGGAGGCGGCCTCGCACCGATCTTCTCCGAAGCTCTGACCTGCGATCATTTCCGCAGGTCAGAGCATATGACAACGGTGTTCAGTGCCGTGTTGCCCGATACCCCCCACCCGTAGTTGACTTGGCTCTCGGCCGAGCGAAGCGCACCAGAGCGAAGGGCATCGACATGGGGGCAGGGCACGATCACGGGCACACTCACGGCGGCCCGCCGCCCACGGGCACCGCTGCCGCCGCCCACCGGAGCCGGCTGCGGATCGCCCTCGCCATCACGCTCGGCGTGATGGTGCTGGAGATCGTCGGCGGAGTGCTGTCGGGCTCGCTTGCCCTGATCGCGGACGCGGCCCACATGGCGACGGACGCCGTGGGCCTCGGGATGGCCCTGCTCGCGATCCACTTCGCCAACCGGCCCACCGGGGCGAACCGCACCTTCGGGTTCGCCCGTGCCGAGATCCTCGCGGCGCTGGCCAACTGTCTGCTGCTGCTCGGCGTCGGCGGTTTCCTGCTCGTGGAGGCGGTGCAGCGGTTCGTCGAACCGGCGGAGACCCGGGGTGGCCTGACCGTCGTCTTCGCCGTCGTCGGCCTGGCGGCGAACATGGTCTCCCTGACGCTGCTGATGCGGGGCCAGAAGGAGAGCATCAACGTCCGCGGCGCCTATCTCGAGGTGATGGCGGACGCGCTCGGCTCGGTGACCGTCCTGGTGTCCGCGGGGATCATCCTGGCGACCGGCTGGCAGTACGCCGACCCGATCGCCTCCCTGGCCATCGGCGTGATGATCGTGCCGCGCACCCTGCGGCTGCTGCGGGAGACGCTGAACGTGCTGCTGGAGTCGGCCCCCAAGGGCGTCGACATGGGCGAAGTGCGCGCCCACATACTGGCCCTGCCCGGCGTCGTGGACGTGCACGACCTGCACGCCTGGACGATCACGTCCGGAATGCCGGTGCTCTCCGCGCACGTGGTCGTGAGCCAGGACGCACTGGACTCGGTGGGCCACGAGAAGATGCTGCACGACCTCCAGGGCTGCCTCGGTGAGCACTTCGACGTCGAGCACTGCACCTTCCAGCTGGAGCCGGTCGGGCATGCCGAGCACGAGGCCAGGCTCTGCCACTGAGCGGGACCGCCCCTGCTAGGGTTTCCGAGAACGCAGGCGTCCACGACCCCCCAGAGGAGCTGAGGTTGATGACCGTCGCAGCGGAGGCTGCCCAGCGCAGCGCCCGGTCCTTCCTCATCCTCCGGGCTTCCGTCCGACCCTGATCCGATCCCGTCCGGTTTCCCGCCGGGCCGATCGCGCACGTCGGCCGGAGCCCCGTCAACAAGGGTTTCCACGTTGTCCGACAACGCTTTGTACGACGCTTTCTTCGCCCTGCACCACGGTCTTCCGCGGCAGGGTCCCGGCTCCGACGACACCACTCGGCGGCTGCTCACGACGGTGGGCCCGCTGCCCGACCGGCCGCGTGTGCTCGACCTCGGCTGCGGTCCGGGCCGCTCGGCCCTGCTCCTGGCGGAGCGGACCGGCGCACTGGTGACGGCGGTCGATCTGCACCAGCCGTTCCTGGACGAGCTGCGGCACAGTGCCGTGGCACGCGGCGTCGGTGACTCGATCGTCACCGTCCACGCCGACATGGGCGAACTGCCCTTCCCCGACGGGTCGTTCGACCTGATCTGGGCGGAGAGCTCCGCCTACAGCATCGGCTTCGACACCGCGCTCGAGAAGTGGCGACGGCTGCTTTCCCCCGGCGGCAGCCTGGTCCTGACCGAGTGCGAATGGACCTCGGCCGCCCCGTCACCCCAGGCCCGGGCCTTCTGGGACACGCACTACCCGTTGCGCGGCACGGCCGACAACTGCTCGGCGGCCGTCGCGGCCGGCTACACCGTGCTCGGGCTGTACCGACAGCCAGAGAGCGACTGGGACGAGTACTACGGCCCGCTGGGCGAGCGGGCCGATGCCGCGGACCCCGGCGCGCCGGGCATGCGGGAGGCACTGGCCGCGACCCGCGCGGAGATCGCCATGCGCAGGGACCACGGCACGGAGTACGGCTACACCGGCTATGTGCTCCGCCCCGCCGATCCCCGCTGGCGTACCCGGCCGGAGACGGTGGCAGACGTCCCGGCCGTCCGTGCGGTCAACACCGCCGCGTTCCCCACCCCCGGGGAGGCCGCCCTCGTCGACTCGCTCCGCCAGGACGCCGAGGCGTGGCTGCCGGGGCTGTCGTACGTGGCGGAGGCCGAGGACGGGTCGGTCGCCGCGTACGCGCTGCTCACCCGGTGCCGGATCGGCGGCACGCCCGCGCTGGCCCTGGCGCCGGTGGCGACCGCGCCGGGCCACCAGCGGCAGGGCGCGGGCACGGCGGTCGTACGGGCCGTGCTCGACGCGGCGAGGTCACGCGGTGAGGGACCGGTCGTCGTCCTCGGACATCCGGAGTACTACCCGCGGTTCGGTTTCGAGGTCGCCGCGAAACACGGGATCAGGACATCTTTCGAGGTACCGGAAGAGGCCCTGATGGTGCTGACGCTCGACGGCTGCGACGACGTGCCGCGGGGCACGGTCCGCTACCCGGCGGCGTTCGGCGTCTGACCGGCTGTCCGCCCCGCCCCGCGGTCCGGGGCGGGGCGGACATGCCAGGCGGCCACTGAAGTACGGACAAGCCGCTTTTGTACGGCAGACTGAGCGGGGCCCAGGGGCCTTCCTCCGGAAGGACCGCAGGGCCGAGGACCGATGCGAAGGACGGTTATGCCGATCACACCAGCCACCGCGGCGACCAGTTCGTCGAACGGCACATCACCAGCGATCCTGCTCGAGCTGGTCGACGAGGAGGGCAACACCATCGGCACGGCGGAGAAGCTCGCCGCCCATCAGGCGCCCGGGCAGCTGCACCGCGCCTTCTCGGTGTTCCTCTTCGACGAGCAGGGGCGGCTGCTGCTGCAGCGCCGCGCGCTGGGGAAGTACCACTCCCCCAGTGTCTGGTCGAACACCTGCTGCGGTCACCCGTACCCGGGCGAGGCGCCCTTCGCGGCGGCCGCCCGGCGCACGTACGAGGAGCTCGGCGTCTCGCCCTCGCTGCTCGCCGAGGCCGGCACGGTCCGCTACAACCACCCCGATCCGGAGTCGGGGCTGGTCGAGCAGGAGTACAACCACCTCTTCGTCGGAATGGTGCAGGCGCCGCTGCTGCCGGATCCGGAGGAGATCGGCGAGACGGCTTTCGTGACGCCGGACGAGCTGACCGAGCTGCACGGCCGGGCGACGTTCTCCGCCTGGTTCATGACGGTGCTGGACGCGGCCAGGCCCGCGATCAGGGAGCTGACGGGGCCGGCCGGGGGCTGGTGAGCGGCGCCGCCCGCGCCACGGCGCGGCGCCTCATACGGGCGCCGCGCCGTCCTGGAACTGCGGCACCAGCGGCAGCTCCGCCCAGATGATCTTCCCGCCGCTCGCGGTGTGCTCGACGTCGCAGACGCCGCCGGCCTCCCGCGTGATCTCGCGGACCAGCAGCAATCCTCTGCCGCCCGTCTGCGCGGAGTCGGTCTCGAGCGCCTTGGGCCGGTAGGGATGGTTGTCCTCGACCGACACGCGCACCCAGTGGGTGCCGATGGCGACCTCGACGGCGACCTCCGGCGAGAGCAGAGCGGCGTGCCGCACTGTGTTGGTGACCAGCTCCGACACGATCAGCAGCAGACCCTGTACCACGTCGTCGGCGACCGGGACGCCCTGGCGGGCGAGCAGGTCCCGTACGGCGTGCCGGGCCTGCGGGACGGACACGTCGAGTGCGGGAGCGGTGAACCGCCAGACGCCCTCGTACGACAGCGGCCGGGCCGGCACGCTCCCGCGGCTCTCCATAGTCCGGCACCCACCTTCGGCTCGTACCACTGACCTTCGGGTAGCAAGTGTTGGTAGTCAGTTGGTCCGTGCCGTACCGCTGAACGGAAGTGAACGCCTATCGACGCGTTTTGACCGGGTGCGTATGACAGCGTCAGTTGTGTGACTGGTCGGAACCGCCTTCTGCCCGCTTCCCAGGATCGATCGTTTCAGCACTCTTATCAGCGTTTTCCCGGCCCCTCCGGGGTCCCTGCCCCGGCTCCGTGACCATGCTGACGACCCGTCGGCCGCTGATCCCCATCGCGACCAGGCCCAGGCCGTCGAAGAGCAGGGCAAGGGAGAAGAAGGTGCCGAGGACGTAGCGGCTGCTGTCGGGCCAGTCGGCCAGCACCAGCACACCCAGCAGCAGCCCGAAGGCCCCCTGCACCAGGGTCCAGCCGAACTGCGGGCCGCGGACCACCATGCTGCCCACCAGCCGGAAGAGTCCTCCGGTCAGGAACAGCAGGGCGGCGAACATGGTGAGGCTAGCCGCGGCCGTCTCCGGATAGCGGATGACGATGGCGCCGGCCGCGATGTTCAGCGCGGCGACCACGACGGCCAGCCAGAAGAAGTTGCTGCCGCGGGACTCGACCGCGTGGAGCAGGCCGACGATTCCGCAGATCAGCAGCAGCCAGCCGAACAGAAGCATCGACGTGAGGGTCGCGAGGCCCGTGTAGACCAGGCCGACCAGACCGCCGGCGGCCAGGATCGCGCCGAGCGCGGCCAGTCTGCCGAAGCCTCGGCGCAGGCTCTTCTCCCGGCTGCGGCGGGCCTTCTTGTCGTGCGCGGTACCGGCCATCAGACGCCTCCTCGGCGACCCCCCGGGTCAGCGGCACCCCTTCTTGATCATAGGTTCGCGCAGGCCGGATAGCATCCCGCGCATGGAGTCCCCGAACACGCATCCGCCCCGTCTCAGGCACACCGTCGCCGACGGTGTCGCCACCGTCGTGATCAGCAATCCGGCCAAGCGCAACGCCATGACCGCGGACATGTGGCGGGCGCTGCCCGAGCTGCTCGGCGAACTGGCGGCGGACCCGGCCGTGCGGGCACTGGTGCTGACCGGCGAGGGCGGGACGTTCTGCGCGGGGGCGGACATCTCGTCACTGCGGCTGCCCGGCGAGGACCCGCAGGCGCTCGCGGTCCGCGCCGAGGAAGCCCTCGCCGCGTTCCCCAAGCCGACGCTCGCCGTGGTGCGCGGCTACTGCGTGGGCGGCGGCTGCCAGCTCGCCGCGGCCTGCGACCTGCGCTTCGCCGAGAGCGACACGCTGTTCGGGGTCACGCCGGCCAAACTGGGCATCGTCTACCCGGCGGGGTCGACGCGCCGGCTCGCCGCGCTGGTGGGTCCGGCCGCGGCCAAGTACCTCCTGTTCTCCGGCGAGTTGATCGACACGGAGCGGGCGCTGCGGACCGGGCTCGTCGAAGAGGTGCTGCCGGGGGACGAACTGGGCCGGCGGGCGGCGGACTTCACCAGGATCCTGGTGTCGCGCTCGCAGCTCACGCAGTGCGCGGCGAAGGAGTTCACCGCCGGCCGCACGGACCGGGACGCGTACTGGGCGGAGCAGGCGCGCGGCAGCGGCGACACCGCGGAGGGGGTCGCCGCCTTCCTCGAACGGCGCACGCCGCGCTTCGCCTGGACGCCCGAAGCCGGCTGACACCGGTGGCACCGTGCCCGGAGCCGACCGCGCGGGGCTATCGAAGGACGAAGCGGCTCTTGGCCCGGAACTCGTCGACCAGATGCGCCGGGGCCTTCAGCGGCGAGCCCGCGTCGTAGGGCGGCTGCGGGTTGTACTCGGTGAGCAGCTGCACGGCCCGGGCGTGCTCGTCACCGGCCAGCCTGCCGACCAGGGTGAGGCCCATGTCGATGCCGGAGGAGACGCCGGCGGCCGTGACGTACTTGCCGTCCGTGACGACCCGGCGGCCGGTCGGCCTGGCGCCGAGCCGCTCCAGCTCTTCCAGGGCGAGCCAGTGCGAGGTGGCCTCACGGCCCTTCAGCAGTCCGGCGGCGGCGAGCAGCAGCGAGCCGGTGCACACCGACGTGGTCCAGGTGCTGGTGACGTCCACGGCGCGCAGCCAGTCCAGCAGAGATCCGTTCCGCATCTGGGCGTCCTGGCCGGGACCGCCGGGGACGAGCACGATGTCCGGCGCGGTGACCTCGCCGACGGTCCTGGTCGCGACGAGCGAGAGCTCGTCACGGTCGTTCCGTACGGGGCCCGTTTGTTCGGCGACGAAGACGACCTCGGCGTCCGGGAGCCGGCAGAGCATTTCGTAGGGGCCGACGGCGTCGAGTGCCGTGAAACGGTCGAAGAGCAGGACGGCGATCTGCGTGGGCACGGGGCGTTCCCTTCGTAGGGTGTCTCAGCGAGCGGGTCGTACGGGTCCGCGGAAGCGGCGGCGGTACTCGGCCGGGGCCACGCCGAGGGCCTTCACGAATGCCCTCCGCATCGCCTCCGTGGTGCCGTATCCGCAGGCGCGGGAGATCTTCGTGACCCCGTCGGCGGTGTCCTCCAGGAGCCTTCTGGCGTGCTCGAGGCGCACCCGTTCCACGTAGCGGCCGGGTGTCGTGCCCGTCTCCGCCTGGAAGGCGCGGGCGAAGTGCCGGGGCGAGAGGCCCGCGCGGGCCGCGAGCGACTCCACGCAGAGGTCGGCCTCCGGGTGCTGGGTGACCCAGTGCTGCACGGACCGCAGGGGTTCGCGGCGCGCGGTCTGGGCGGCGAGCTGTGCGCTGAACTGGGACTGGTTGCCGGGGCGCCGCAGGAAGACGACCAGATGACGGGCGACGGTGAGGGCGACCTCCCGGCCGAGGTCCTCCTCCACCAGCGCGAGCGCGAGGTCGATCCCCGCCGTGACACCCGCGGAGGTGGAGAGCCGGCCGTCGCGGACGAAGATCGGGTCGGGCTCGACCCGGACCTTCGGATAGGTGCCGGCGAGGTGGTCGCAGACGGCCCAGTGGGTGGTGGCGCGGCGGCCGTCGAGCAGCCCGGCCTCCGCGAGAAGCAGCGCGCCGGTGCACACGGACACCAGGCGTCCGGCGGCCGGCGCCCGGTCGCGGAGCCAGTCGACCAGGCGGGGATCAGGCCGGCGGGTGCCCTCGCCGCCGGGGACGAGGAGTGTGTGGGGCGCGGGTTCGCCGGCGAGGCCCGCGTCGGGGACCAGCGTGAGTCCGCTGGAGGTCCGCACGGGCGAGCCGTCGAGCGAGGCGGTACGGATCCGGTACGCGGACCGGTCGCCGCATGCCCGGCGGGCCCCCTCGAAGACCTCGACCGGTCCCGTCACATCAAGGCTCTGCACGCCGTCGAAGAGGACGACGAGCAGCGTCCGCCCCGTCGCCCGGCCCGCCGGTTCTGTCGTCGGCTCCGTCACGAGCTCCATCCTTCTCGTGGCGGCGTGATGTCTGCAATGACGAGAACCCCACCTTTCCTGCCATCGTCGCCGTCGACCGCTGCCGGGGCGTGGGTCGACGGCAGGTGCGCGGCGCCTATTCGGGGGTGCGCAGGCAGTTCCGCCGCAGCTCCTCGTCCCTCGTCGTGGGGTTCGCGGCCGCGCCGGGGGAGGCGACCCGTCACCCGGCCGACGCGGAAGCGGTCATCGGACGTCGTCGACGCCGGGTGACTGCGGTTGCCGCAGCCCCTGGAGGAGCAGGTCGATCAACCGGCGCGGGTCGTAGCGGGGGTCGCTGTCCCGTCCGACGCAGAGGTTTCCGATGCCTCGCATCAGTTCGTAGGGCTGTACGCCGGGTCTGACCTCGCCGGCTTCGACCGCGGCGTCGAGCAGATGGGCGCAGACGGGCAGCAGTCGGTCGAGGAAGTGGGTGTGCAGCGCGGCGAAGCGGTCGCTGTCGGACTGGAGGGCATCGGCGAGCCCGTGCTTGGTGACCAGGAAATCGACGAAGAGGTCGATCCACCGGCGCAGTGCGTCGAACGGGGAGTCGGTGTCGGCCAGCAGGTTCGGGCCGGCCTCCGCGCATGCCTCGATCTGGTGGCGGTAGACGGCGGTGACGAGGTCCGCCCGGGTCGGGAAG
The DNA here is from genome assembly GCF_001278075.1 of Streptomyces pristinaespiralis. Classification (GTDB taxonomy): domain Bacteria; phylum Actinomycetota; class Actinomycetes; order Streptomycetales; family Streptomycetaceae; genus Streptomyces; species Streptomyces pristinaespiralis. The sequence goes on from NZ_CP011340.1 coordinate 1,200,223, forward strand.
TGGCGGTAGATCGTGGCCATCCCGACGCCCGCCCGGGCCGCGATCCGGCGGATGGGCGCATCCACGCCGGAGATGACGAACTCCTCGGCGGCGGCGGTGAGCACAGTCTGCTGATTGCGCAGCGCGTCGGCCCGCCTTCCTCGGGACGGCTCTCCTTCGGACCGGTCCGCTGTGGGCACCGCGCTCTCCTTCCCTGGGGCGTTGACTAAACGGAACACTGCTCCGTATATTAAACGGAACAGCGCTCCGCTTCAGGATAGCCGAAGCCGGGTACTCGGGACCGCCTCGCCCGCCCGCACTCGAAGCGGGGACAGAGGCCGCCGAAGGGACATTCCCGTCATGAGCCAAGCCGATTTCGCGACCGACACCCCCGTTTCGACCACGCCCGTCCTCTCGGTGGGCCCGGTGGTGCTGCCGGCTCCCGGCCGCACCGTGGACCTGCAGATGCGGGTATCCGCCCCGGTGGCAGGGAGCGAGCTGCCGATCATCCTTCTCTCGCACGGTCTCGGCTTCTCGAACAACCTCTCCTCACTGAACGGCTACGCCCCCCTCGCGAACTTCTGGGCGGCGCACGGCTTCGTCGTGATCCAGCCGACCCATCTGGACTCCAGGACACTGAGCCCGCGTCCCGACACCCGCAGGGCGCCGGCGCACTGGCGCTCACGGGTCGAGGACATGAAGCGCATCCTGGACCGGCTCGACGAGATCGAGGCAGCCGTCCCGCCGCTCCTCGGGCGCCTCGACCGGAGCCGGGTCGCCGTGGCCGGGCACTCGATGGGCGGGCACACCGCGAGCCTGCTGCTGGGTGCACGCCTCACCGATCCGCGCGACGGAACGACCGTGGACCTGAAGGAGCCCCGGATCAAGGCGGGTGTGCTGCTCGCCGCGCCCGGCAGGGGCGGTGACGCCCTCACCGAATTCACGGCCAAGAACTACTCGTTCTTCCTGACCACGGACTTCTCCGAAATGACGACGCCCACGCTCGTGGTCGCCGGGGACAAGGACGACTCCGCCTTCCTGACGGTTCGCGGGCCGGACTGGCACGCCGACCCCTACACACTCTCGCCGGGGCCCAAGTCCCTGCTCACTCTGTTCGACGCGGAGCACGGGCTCGGAGGAGTCTCCGGATACGACGTCGCCGAGACCACGGACGAGAATCCCGAGCGGGTCGCAGCGGTCGCCGGGCTCTCCATCGCCTACCTGCGCAGTGAGCTCCATCCAGGGGACTCCGCCTGGAAGGCGGCGTGCGACGCCCTGTCCGCCGCACCCGACCCGCTCGGACGGGTCGAGTCCAAGTAGGACGAGGAGCCGCCGCCCCGAACCGGCCGGCGGGAACGTACAGCCGGCCCCTTCTCCCCCGGCCCGACGGGCGGCTTCCACCCGTACCGACCAGTCGGTAATGTGCGGCCATGACTTCTCTGCACCCGCGCGCGGGACGCCGCTGCCACAACGCCCTCAACCCGCTGCACTCGACCGTCTACTTCTCGCCCGACTTCGCCGCCGAGCTCGCCCGGATCGGCATAGAGGACGCGAGCGCCGCCTACTTCGCGGGACGCGGCGCCGCGATGGGCGCGGTCGGGCCGGGCGCGGTGGCCGCCGCGTTCTACAACTTCAACCACGAGCTGATCGCCAAGCATCTGCCGGCCGTCTGGGACACCGCCTCCCCCCAGGCGGTGCTCGACGCGCGGCTGCGCGCCGCCGACACCACCCTGCGGCGGCTGCTCGGCGACGACACCGTCGCCTCCCCCGAGATGGCGGAGGCGGCGGCTCTGGCGCTGCGCGCGGCCGAGGCGTGCACCCGTCACGCCCGTCCGCTCTACGCCGCCCACGCCGACCTGCCCGTGCCGGACGAACCGCACCTGGCCTACTGGCACGCGGCGACCCTGCTGCGGGAACACCGCGGCGACGGTCACCTCGCGGCGCTGCTCGCCGCCGGTCTCGACCCGCTCGAGGCGCTGGTGAGCCACACCGCCACGGGCAAAGGCATGGCACCCCGCTGGATCCTCGCCACCCGCGGCTGGGGGCGGACCGACTGGGAGGCGGCGCAGTCCCGGCTGCGGGAACGCGGACTGCTCGACGCAGAAGGCGAGTTGACGGAGGCGGGCACCGCGCTGCGGGCCGAGCTGGAGGAGCACACCGACCGGCTCGACCGGGCACCGTACGAGCACCTGGGCGCCCAGGGCGTCGAACGTCTCACGGAACTCGGCCGCGGCTTCCTGACGACCGCGGCGGTCGCGGGTGCGTTCCCGGAGGACCTCACCGGCAAGGGCTGAGTCACGGGACGGGGGCGGCGGGAACGTTTACGCAGAGGCGATCCCGGCTACCCGACGTAGTCCAACCCCCCGTCATTGGAGGTCAATCGTGCTCAGCGCCATTGCAGACGCACTTCGTACGGTCGGTTCGGCGATCGCCACCGTGGTGACGCTGCCGTTCCGGCTCCTGGCCCGCCTCTTCGGCGGAGCCTCGCGCGGCGGCAGGACACGGCGCGCCTGAGGCACGCGACACGGCCCCCGGCCACCCGGCACAATGCACTCTCAAGTACAGCGAGCACGAGAAGGCGAGTCGGGGAACCGTGACGACGTCCATCGAAGGCAGGATCGCCGAGGAGCTCGGCGTACGCGAGCGGCAGGTGAAGGCGGCCGTCGAGCTGCTCGACGGCGGGTCGACCGTGCCGTTCATCGCTCGCTACCGCAAGGAAGCGACCGAGATGCTCGACGACGCGCAGCTGCGCACGCTCGAGGAACGGCTGCGGTACCTCCGGGAGCTGGAGGAGCGGCGCACCGCGATCCTGGAGTCCGTGCGCGAGCAGGGCAAGCTCACGGAAGAGGTCGAGGCCCGGATCCGGGCCGCCGACACCAAGGCACGGCTGGAGGACATCTACCTGCCGTTCAAGCCCAAGCGGCGTACCAAGGCTCAGATCGCGCGTGAGGCGGGGCTCGAGCCGCTGGCGGAGGGCCTGCTGAGCGACCCGTCGGTCGACCCGCTCGCGGCCGCCGCGGCGTTCGTCGACGCGGACAAGGGGGTCGCGGACGCCCCCGCCGCGCTCGACGGCGCGCGCGCCATCCTGACGGAGCGTTTCTCCGAGGACGCCGACCTCATCGGCGAACTGCGCGAGCGGATGTGGACCCGCGGCCGGCTCGCCGCGAAGGTCCGGGAGGGCAAGGAGGAGGCGGGCGCCAAGTTCGCCGACTACTTCGACTTCTCGGAGGGCTTCACAGAACTGCCCTCCCACCGGATCCTCGCGATGTTCCGCGGTGAGAAGGAAGAGGTCCTCGACCTGGTCCTGGAGCCGGAGGAGCCGACCGACGGGCCCTCGTCCTACGAGGGCATCGTCGCGGCCCGCTTCGGCGTCGCGCAGCGCGGGCGGCCCGGCGACAAATGGCTCGGCGACACCGTGCGCTGGGCCTGGCGCACCAGGATCCTGGTGCACCTCGGCATCGACATGCGGCTGCGGCTGCGGACGGCCGCCGAGGACGAGGCGGTGCGCGTCTTCGCGGCCAACCTGCGCGACCTGCTGCTCGCCGCCCCGGCGGGCACCCGCGCCACCCTCGGCCTCGACCCCGGCTTCCGTACGGGAGTGAAGGTCGCCGTCGTCGACGCGACCGGCAAGGTGGTCGCCACCGACACAATCTATCCGCACGTTCCCGCGAACAAGTGGGACGAGTCGCTCGCGAAGCTGGCACGTCTCGCCAAGGAGCACGCCGTCGAGCTGGTGGCGATCGGCAACGGCACGGCCTCCCGCGAGACCGACAAGCTGGCCGGCGACCTGATCACCCGGCATCCGGAGCTGAACCTGACCAAGGTGATGGTGTCAGAGGCAGGCGCCTCCGTGTACTCCGCGTCGGCCTTCGCCTCGCAGGAGCTGCCCGGTCTCGACGTGTCGCTGCGCGGGGCCGTCTCCATCGCACGCCGGCTGCAGGACCCGCTGGCCGAGCTGGTCAAGATCGACCCGAAGTCGATCGGCGTCGGGCAGTACCAGCACGACCTGTCGGAGGTGAAGCTGTCGCGGTCGCTCGACGCGGTGGTCGAGGACTGTGTGAACGGCGTCGGCGTCGACGTCAACACGGCGTCCGCGCCGCTGCTTTCACGCGTTTCCGGCATCGGCGCCGGACTGGCGGAGAACATCGTCGCGCACCGCGACTCCAACGGTCCCTTCCGTTCCCGCAAGGCGCTCAAGGACGTGGCACGCCTCGGCCCGAAGGCGTACGAGCAGTGCGCGGGCTTCCTGCGCATCCGCGGCGGTGACGACCCGCTGGACGCGTCGAGCGTGCACCCGGAGGCGTATCCGGTGGTGCGGCGGATGGTGAAGACGACCGGTGGAGAGGTGGCGTCCCTCATCGGCAACACGTCCGTGCTGCGGTCGCTGCGGCCCGCGGAGTTCGTGGACGAGACCTTCGGTCTGCCGACCGTGACGGACATCCTGCGGGAGCTGGAGAAGCCCGGTCGCGACCCCCGGCCGGCGTTCAGGACGGCCACCTTCAAGGAGGGCGTCGAGAAGATCGGCGACCTGGCCTCCGGGATGGTGCTGGAGGGCGTGGTCACCAATGTCGCCGCGTTCGGCGCGTTCGTGGACGTCGGTGTCCACCAGGACGGCCTGGTGCATGTGTCGGCGATGTCCAAGACCTTCGTCAAGGACCCGCGCGACGTGGTCAAGTCGGGCGACGTGGTGAAGGTGAAGGTGCTCGACGTCGACATCCCGCGCAAGCGGATCTCGTTGACGCTGCGGCTGGACGACATGGCGACGGCGCAGCCGGCGGACGCGGGTGCGCCCCGGCGTGAGCGCGGCGGACGTCCGCCGCAGCAGCGCCAGGGCGGCGGTGGCGGTCGCGAGCGCCGTGGTGGCGGCGGCGACCGTCGTGGTGCCGGCGCACCGCGCCAGGCCCCGGCCCCGTCGAACAGCGCGATGGCGGACGCGCTGCGCCGCGCGGGTCTGGTGGACCCGAAGAACCGCTGATGTCCGCCGCCCGGGGCCGGGAACGCTTCCGGCCCCGGGCGCGGGCGTACCGCCTCCGGCCGCTCCGGAACGGGCGGGTGGGGCCGGCGACGCACCGGCCGGGCCGGGGCGGGCGGCAGCCGTGCCGCGTCAGGCCCCGCCGGGCCGGAGCCACCGGAAGGGCGGGACCGCGGGGGTCGGCCGGGTCGGAGCCACCCCGTCGCCCATGCAGCGTCCGGCCGGGTCGGAGCCACCCCGTCGCCCATGCAGCGTCCGGCCGGGCGCAGTCGCTGCCTCAGCGCGACCGCTCCTGTGACCGACAGGTGTGCCGGACCGCGTGGGTCGGCCCTCGCGGAGCCGCCGAGCGACCTCGACCGCGGCCGGCGGGTCGCAGCCGCCGCCGGGTCAGCCGTACCGCAGCAGGCGGGCAGACACTGAGCCACCGGATACGCGCGACCGCAGCCGGCGGGTCGCAGCCGCCGGGTCAGCCGTACCGCAGCAGGCCGCAGACGCTGAGCCGCCGGATACGCGCGCGACCGCGGCCGGACGGGTCACCGCCGCCCCGCCAGCCGTACCGCAGCAGGCCCGCAGACGCTGAGCCACCGGGTACGCGCCCGACCGCGCCGGCCGGGTCACCGCCGCCCCGTCAGCGGGACCGCATCGGACCGGGCGGGGCGGAGACGCCGGTGGTCAGAGCTCGGTGACCTTGCCGTCGGCCACCTCGATGCGGCGGGTGACGTGGACGGCGTCCAGCATCCGTCGGTCGTGGGTGACCAGCAGCAGCGTGCCCGTGTACGAGTCGAGCGCCGCCTCGAGCTGTTCGATGGCGGGCAGGTCGAGATGGTTGGTGGGCTCGTCCAGCACCAGCAGATTGACGCCGCGTCCCTGGAGCAGGGCGAGCGCGGCACGGGTCCGTTCGCCCGGTGACAGGGTCGTCGCCGGGCGCATCACATGGGCGGCCTTCAGACCGAACTTGGCCAGCAGTGTGCGGACCTCGGCCGGCTCCGTGCCGGGGACGGCCGCGCAGAAGGCGTCCAGCAGCGTCTCGGTGCCGTAGAAGAGTCCGCGGGCCTGGTCGACCTCGCCGACGACGACACCGGAGCCGAGCGACGCGTGTCCCGCGTCGAGCGGAAGGCGGCCGAGCAGCGCGGCGAGCAGCGTCGATTTGCCGGAGCCGTTGGCGCCGGTGACGGCCACGCGGTCCGCCCAGTCGATCTGCAACGACGCCGGGCCGAACCGGAAGTCACCGCGCCGCACCTCCGCCTCGCGGAGGGTGGCGACCACCGAGCCGGAGCGCGGGGCGGCGGCGATCTCCATCCGCAGCTCCCACTCCTTGCGGGGCTCCTCCACCGTGTCGAGCCGTTCGATCATGCGCTGCGTCTGGCGTGCCTTGGCGGCCTGCTTCTCGCTCGCCTCGCTCCGCATCTTGCGGCCGATCTTGTCGTTGTCGGTGGCCTTGCGGCGGGCGTTCTTGACGCCCTTGTCCATCCAGTTCCGCTGCATCTGGGCGCGGCCCTCGAGGGCGGCACGCTTGTCGGAGTACTCGTCGTACTCCTCGCGGGCGTGCCGGCGGGCGGTCTCGCGCTCCTCCAGGTAGGCCTGGTAGCCGCCGCCGTAGAGGGTGATCTGCTGCTGGGCGAGGTCCAGTTCGAGGACCTTCGTGACGGTCCTGGTGAGGAACTCGCGATCGTGACTGACCACGACCGTGCCGGCACGCAGGCCCTGGACGAAGGTCTCGAGGCGCTCGAGACCGTTCAGATCGAGGTCGTTGGTCGGCTCGTCGAGCAGGAACAGGTCGTAGCGGGACAGCAGCAGGGAGGCGAGGCCCGCGCGGGCGGCCTGGCCGCCCGACAGGGACGTCATCGGCTGGTCGAGGTCGACGGTGAGGCCGAGCGAGGCGGCGACCTCCTCGGCACGCTCGTCCAGGTCCGCGCCGCCGAGGTCGAGCCAGCGCTCCAGGCCGGTGGCGTAGGCGTCGTCCGCCCCCGCGACGCCGTCGGCCAGGCCCTGGGCGGCGTCGTCCATGGCGGTCTGCGCGGCCGCGACGCCGGTGCGCCGGGCGAGGAAGGCCCGGACGGTCTCCCCTTCGCGGCGCTCGGGCTCCTGCGGGAGGTGGCCGACGGTCGCGGTCGGCGGGGAGAGCCGCAGCTCGCCCTGTTTCGGCCGGTCGAGGCCGGCGAGCAGACGCAGCAGGGTGGACTTGCCCGCTCCGTTGACACCGACGAGACCGATCACGTCGCCGGGTGCGACGACGAGGTCGAGCCCGGCGAAGAGCGAGCGGTCGCCGTGGCCGGCGGCGAGATCCTTGGCGACGAGAGTTGCAGTCATCAGGGAGTGAATCCTAGGGCTTCTTGCGGGTCAGAGGAGTCCGGCGAGTTTGTACAGGGCGAGGGAGCCGGCGACGGCCACGTTCAGGCTGGAGCCGGTGCCGACCATCGGGATCTCCACGCACTCGTCGAGGAGGTCGAGCGCCTCCGGTGGAATCCCGTGCTGCTCATGGCCGAGGACCATGACCGTCGGGCTGCGCGCCGGAGCGAGGTCGGCGAGGCGGACGGCCTCGTCGGCCAGCTCGACGCCCACGATGCGCGCGCCCCGCTCCCGCTGCCGGGCCAGCCATCCCAGCGGGTCGCCGGTCCGGTGGGTGCAGACCGGCTTGCGGAGGGTGTTGCCGCGGGCGAGCGCTTCCGGCACCCACGGGAACCGCGGGACGGTGATGCACGCACCGACCGCGTCGCAGGTGCGGGCGAGGGTGCCCAGGTTCGCGCCGTGCAGGGGCCACAGGGGCGCCGCGTAGAGATGGTCCCAGCAGGAATGGGCCCTCGGGCGCCGGCTTCGGCGCAGTTCGTCGGGCGCACGGGTGCGGAAGGCGGGTCCGCTTCGGTTCGCGCTCATGGGCGCGGGGAGGCGGACCTCCGGTTCAGGGGCGCGCACGTGCGAGGCGTGTGATGTACGTGACGTGAGTGATGCATGCGGCGGCGATTCATCGGCTCGCCCGGGCCTCTTGTCGGATCATCGCGCCACCGGCGTGACGAGCACACCCCCCATGGTGCGTGCCACGACGAAGGATCGTCCCTTGACCGCCTTGGCGTCCAGCGGAATTCGGTGCGCACCGGGCTGAAGCGTCCCGTCGAACAGCTCCCGGACCCTGGTGCGGTACAGCGCGTCGAGGCGGTAGGCCACCAGCCGGACCCGGCATTCGGAGGCCACCTCGACCACCGCCTCCCCGCCCTCCGCCACGAGTCCTCTCAGCCGCCGCTGCCCGACCGGACTGCGGTCCAGGGCCAGCTCGATCTGCGCCACCAGCAGCGGGACGACCGGCGCGAGCCCGTCCACGTACTCCACCTGGGCGCCGGCACGTGCGAAAGCCTCCCGCACCGCGGCCCGGTCCGCGTCCGTGACCGCCCGGCCGAAGGCGACGACCTGGTACGCGCCGAGCTCCTCGGCCGGGACTCCGGCCGCGTCGTGGGCGATGTCGGCCCCGATGCCGATGGACCGCAGGGCTGCGGCGAGCTTGGCGAGGACGGCGACCCGCGCGCCGATCAGGAGGACACGGCGGCGGTCGGCGGCCTCTTCCGGGCCGGGCAGCAGCTGCTCCAGCGCCGCCCGGTACTCCTCGCCGCGGAAACGGAACGGTCCGATGCCGTGGTAGCCGTTGAGTTCCAGATCGGCCGTCTCCTCGGTCTGCCAGGCGAAGTCCCGCCAGACGACGTCGTCGCCGTCCCTCTCGATGACGGCGGTGACGGCCCCGCACTCGAGCCCCTCGCACTCGGGACAGCCGTAGATCACATACCTGCCGTCGCTCAGAGGTGCCTCCGCCTCGAGCAGCAGCCGGCGGAGATGGTCGGTGAAGACGGCGGGCGGGATGTCGGAGGCCAGCGGCGAGACCGCGTCGAGGTCGCTCAGCCGGTGGAGCAGCGGCCGGCCGTCGACGATGAAGTCGGTGAAGTCCCGGTGCACCTGGTAGGCACCGTCGGCGAGGACTCCCCCGGTTCGCATCGCCGGCGCCAGCCCGAAGGTCGCGTACTCGGCAGACATGCCGTGAGTCTGCCCAGCCGTGCGGTCTTCTGAGCATGCAGGCCATGGGCTACGGTCCCGGCATGAGCGGCGACGTACTGGTCCTGGGCGGCGGGGCGGTGGGACTGACCACGGCCCTGGTGCTGGCGGAGAGCGGCAAGCGGGTGCGGGTGTGGTCACGGGATCCCGCCGGCATGACCACTTCGGCCGTGGCGGGCGGGCTGTGGTGGCCGTATCGCATCGAGCCGGAGAAGCTGGTCGGCGAGTGGTCCCTGGAATCGCTGAGGGTGTACGAGGCACTGTCGGACCGGCCGGAGGAGACGGGCGTACGGCTGGTGCCCGGCGTCCACGCGGACACCCGTCTCGCGGGGCTCGGTCCCTGGGCCGCGCGGGTCGAAGGGCTGCGGGAGGTGGGCCCCCCGGAGCTGCCGCCGGGATTCTCCTCCGGTCTGCGCGCCCGGACCCCGCTGATCGACATGCCCGTCCATCTCGGCTGGCTGCTGCGGCGGCTGGAGGCCGCGGGCGGCACCGTGGAGGCGCGCGAGGCCGCATCCCTCGCACAGGCACGGTCGGAGAGCGGGGCGTCCGTCGTGGTCAACTGCACCGGTCTCGGGGCGCGCGAGCTGGTGCCGGACCCGTCCGTACGGCCGGTCCGCGGGCAGTTGGTGGTGGTGGAGAACCCGGGCGTCGAGGAGTGGTTCACCGCGGTGGACCACGCGTCGAGCGCGACGACGTACCTCCTTCCGCAGCCCGGACGGCTGCTGTTGGGCGGCACCGCCGAGGAGGACTCATGGGACCTGGAGCCCCAAGAGGCCACGGCGGCGGCCATCGTCGAGCGGTGCGCCCGCATCCGTCCCGAGGTCGGCCGGGCCAAGGTGCTCGGGCACCGCGTCGGTCTGCGGCCCGCCCGGGACACCGGCGTACGGATCGAGTCGGAGCGCCTTCCGGGAGGGGCACTGCTGGTCCACAACTACGGCCACGGCGGGGCCGGCATCACCGTCGCCTGGGGTTGCGCGCAGGCAGCGGCCGCGCTCGTCGGGTAGGCGGCGGGGCTCATCCGGCGGGGCGTGTCCCAGGCGTTCCGGGGGGTGGCTTGGTGGCGAGTGCGGGTGGCGAGCCACGTGCCGAGGACAGGTGGGGCCGATCATGTGCCGCACCGGGTGACACGGCCTCGCCGAGCACGGTACCCACCCGGAAAAGAGTCCGATTTTCTCCTCTTAACCCCTTTTGACGGCATATGCAGAGAGTTATTCTGGTAGCGGCCTACGAGGCGAGCGAGGGAGTTCGACCGGAGTAGCCGACTTCGGCGGAGTTACCCGCCGGGGCCGACGTCGACGGTCGGGCTGAGAGGTCCGAAGGTTTCAGGACCGGAGGACGACCCCCACCACCTGATCCGGACAATGCCGGCGCAGGGAGCCCGTCTCGTAGGTTCTTGCATGCCGCGTGTCCGGGCCGGACAGCGCACCGCGACGGCCCGCCGTCCCCCGGGCCGGCCGTCGCTCAAACCGCCTCCGCCCTCGCCGCCCCGGCCCGGGCACGGACCACGTCCGAGGGGTCCCAGTCCTGGTGCGGGACGGAGCTGAGCAGCAGCCGTGTGTACGCGTGCCGCGGTGTGCGCAGCACCCGGTCCGTCGGCCCCTGTTCGACCACGGTGCCCCTGCGCATGACGACGGTCTCGTCCGTGATGTGCTGCACGACGGCCAGGTCGTGACCGACGAAGACCAGGGCCACACCCGTGTCCTCCCTGATCTCGGCGAGGAGCTGGAGGATCTGGGCCTGGATGGACACGTCGAGCGCCGCGACCGCCTCGTCGAGGACCAGGATGCGCGGGTCGACGGCGAGGGCGCGCGCGATGGCCAGACGCTGGCGCTGTCCGCCGGAGAGCTCGTGCGGCCGGGCGTCGGCCTCGCGGGCACCCAGTCCGACCCGGTCCAGGAGTGACCGGACGCGGTCCTCCACCGCGGGGTGCCCGTGCAGGCGCAGGGCGGTGCGGAGGCACTGGCCGGCGGTGAGGCGCGGGTCCAGCGAGACGTAGGGGTCCTGGAAGACCATCTGGATCTCGCGTGCGCGGGCCAGCCGTTCGCGGCGGGAGCGCCCGCCACGGCGCGCGGTGTGCCGGTCCCGGCCGTTCACGGTGACGGTGCCGGCGTCGGGTCTCTCGAGACCGGCGAGCATGCGGGCCACGGTGCTCTTGCCTGAGCCCGACTCTCCGACGATGCCGACGGAACCGCCCTCGGGCAGGGTGAAGGAGACCCGGTCGGCCGCGGTGAGCGTGCCGCCGCCCGGTAGCCGGAAGGTCTTACGGAGCCCGTCGACGACGAGCAGGGACGTGCCGTTCCGCGGGCTGTCGTCGTTCATGGTGTGCTCCTGACGGCCGGTTCGGACGGTTGTGCGTGATCCTCGGTGGTGCCTGTCGCCGGTTTGTCGAGTGGACCACCCGGGGGCAGTTCGCCGATCCGGCGGCAGGCGGCCGTGCCGGCGTCGGCCAGTGGCAGCGGCTCCGGGGTCCACGTCTCGCACGTGGGCTCGCTGTGGGGGCAGCGTGCCGTGAACGGGCAGCCGGGAAAGGCGTCCGCGAGCGACGGGGGCCGGCCGGGTATCGGACGGATCGCCCGTGGTGTCCCGCCCAGTTCGGGCGAGCAGTCCAGCAGGCCCCTGGTGTACGGGTGCCGGGCGTGGGCGAAGAGGCGTTGGGCCTGCTGCTCCTCGACGACACGGCCCGCGTACATCACATACACGCGGTCGCAGTAGGCCGCGGCGAGGTGCAGGTCGTGGGTGATGAACAGCATGCCCAGCTCCCGCTGTTCGCGCAGCCGGCGCAGCAGGGCGAGGATCTCCGCCTGGGTGGTGACGTCCAGGGCGCTGGTGGCCTCGTCGGCGAGGAGCAGACGCGGCTCGGCGGCGAGCGCACCGGCGATGACGACGCGCTGCAGCATTCCTCCTGACATCTCGTGCGGCCGTTGCCTGACGCGCCGTTCGGGGTCGGGCAGGCCGACGGCGTCGAGGAGTCCGATCGCGGTCCCCAGCGCTCTGCGCCGCTCCCTACCGGAGCCTTCACCGGGGCGGACCAGCCTTTCGACGAGGAAGTCCCCGACCCGGCGCACGGGATTGAGGGCGGAGCGCGGGTCCTGGTGGACCATGGCCACCGTGCGGGCACGGTGCTCGCGCAGGCGCGTGCCGGTCATCGGCAGCACGTCCGCGCCGTCGACCAGCACCCTGCCTTCCGTCCGCGCGCCGTCGGGCAGGATGCCCAGTGCGGCCTTCGCGGTGGTGGACTTGCCCGAGCCGGATTCACCGACGAGGCCGACGACCTCACCGGTGCGGACCTGGAGGGACACCTCCGCCAGCAACGGTCGGGCGGCGCCCGGCAGATGTACGGTCAGGTTCTCGATGTCGAGCAGCATGGCGGCTATCTCCTGGATCCGAGCCGGTCGGCGGCGCGGACCCCGACGACGTTGAAGGCCACCACGACGGCGGCGATGGCGGTGCCCGGCACCAGCGCGGGCAGCAGGGCGCCCTGCACGATCGCCGACTGCCCCTCCTGCACCATCAGCCCCCAGTCGGAGCTGGGCGGCTGGGCGCCGAAGCCCAGATAGCTGAGCGTCGCGAGGCTCATCAGGGCCTCGCCGAACAGGACGACGAGGTAGCCGGCGATCGACCGTGCGAGGTTGGGGACGAGGTGGCGCACACAGATCCGCGCGCCGCCCATGCCCTGCACCCGGTAGGCGTCGATGTACGGCTTCGCCCGCTCGGAAAGGGCGACACTGCGGGTGTACTTGGCGATCGTGGGGGCGAAGGCGAGACCGAGCCCCAGCACGGACGTGGTCGTCCCGGCGCCGAACACGGCGATGATCAGGACGACGAACAGCAGGCCGGGGAAGGCGTACATCACGTCCGTGGCACGCGACACCAGCGTGTCCACCCAGCCGCCGCGCCAGGCGGCCAGGGTGCCGAGGGCGACGCCGAGGACGGACGCGAACGCCAGCAATAGGACCGGTGCTATCAGGCTCGTCCGGGTGCCGTACAGCACGCGGGAGAGCAGGTCCTGGCCGGACGCGTCGGTGCCGAGCGGATGTTCGGCGCCGGTGCCGACGAGGGAGGACGACAGGTCGACGGCGTCCGGCGGGTACGGGGCGAGCAGTGGGGCGAACACCGCGGCGAGCACCACCAGTCCGAGGAATCCGGCCGCCACGACCGCTCCGGCGGAGCGGCGGGAGCGATGGGCGACGGGCAGCAGCCCGCCGGCGGGGACCGCGGTCATGCGGGACTCCTCACGGCCTTGAGTCGGGGATCGAGCAACGGGTGCACCAGGTCGACGACGGTGGTGACCACGACATAGCCGGTGACCATCAGCAGCAGGACCGCCTGGGCGACCGGGAAGTCATGGCTGTTGATCGCGCCGACGAGCAGGGAGCCGATGCCGCTCAGCCCGAAGACGGTCTCGATGGCGACGGTCCCGGCGAGCATTCCCGCGGTGACCAGGCCGCACATGGTGATGATCGGTCCCAGCGCGTTGCGCAGGACGTGCCGGCGGACGATCTCGCGCTCCGGGATTCCGGAGGCGCGGGCGACGGCGACATGGTCGGCCGCGCCCGCGTCCACCATGGCCTGGCGAGTGACCCGGCTGATGACGGCGAGCGCTCCGAGCGCCATGGCGACGGCGGGCAGGGTGAGGTGGTGGACGGTGCCGGCGAAGCCTTCACCGCTGCCGGTCACCGGGAACCAGCCGAGCCGGACCCCGAACAGGGCGACGAGGGCTATGCCGCCGACGAACGAGGGGACGGACGCGGCGAGGGTGGTGCCGCCGACGACCGCGGAGTCGACCCAGCCGCCGCGGCGGACCGCGGCGAGGATCCCCGCGCCGACGCCCAGCACCACGAACAGGACGGTGGCATAGGCGACGAGGGCGAGGGTGGTGGGGAACCGGGCCGCCAGCAGATCGGCGACCTGGTCCCCGTACTGGAAGGAGCGGCCGAGATCGAGGTGAAGGCAGTCCCAGAGCCAACGGCCGTACTGGACGACCAGCGGCTCGTCGAGGTGGTACTGCTCCCGGACGGCGGCCAGCCGCTCGGGGGTGAGCTTGTCGCGGCCCCCGGCCAGGAAGACGGCGGGGTCACCGGGGGCGGCGTACACGGCGGCGAAGATCACGAAGGAGGCGGCCAGCAGTGTGGCGAACAGTCCTGTGAGCCGTCGCCCGATTGCGGCGATCATGGTGGGCTCAGCTCACTTCGCCCCGAGCGCTGCGGCCCAGGGGTAGTAGAGGTACGCCATGGACGCGGGCGGGCCGGTCAGCTTGTCGTCGATGACGAGGGCCGTGGGCGTCTGTGCGACGGGGATCCACAGCGCGGCTTCGCTGAACCGGCGCTGCACGTCGATCACGAGCGCGGCGCGCTTCTTGTCGTCCAGCGTCCGCATCGCCTCCTTGACCTTGCTGTCGTAGTCAGGGCTGCTGAAGCCGATCCAGTTGTTGGAGCTGTCGGAGAGGCCGTTGTCGTAGAAGCCGATGGGGTCGCTCTTGGAGATGTACCAGTCGGCGACGAGCACATCGATGCCGGCGCGGGCCTCCTTGTCACCGTAGAACTCGCCGTACTCGGCGGGCGGGACGGTCTTGATCTGGCCCTTGAGGCCGATCTGCTGGAGCGCGGCGCGGACGGCGTTGGCGATCACCAGGCGGCCCTGGCTGCTGTCCGTGCCGATGACGATCGGCTTGTCGGGAGCCGCCTTCGCGTTCTCCACGAGCTTCTTCGCGGCGGCGATGTCGCCGGCGCCGGGCCGGGCCGGAGCTCCCGTGAGCTGCTTCTGGGCGGCGGCGAAGGCCTCCTTCTCGTAACCCCAGGCGCCTGATCCGACGGGGGTGGCCCACGGCTCCACGAGACCGCCGTAGCCGGACCGGGCGATGCCCGCGCGGTCCAGGGCGAGCGCGAGGGCCCTGCGGATGTCCGGGTCGGCGAGGCCGCCGCGCTCCGTGGGGATCAGGGCGAGGGCGGCGGTGCTCGGTCCGTAGTGCTGATCGAGTCCCTTGGTGCCGCGCAGGGCCGCGGCCGTGCTGATGGAGTCGGCGTACGTGCCGTCGGCGGCGCCGGTCTTCAGGGCGTTCACCATGGCGCTGTCGTCGGCCCAGCGGAAGACCACCTGCTGGGTGAGAGGCTTCTCGCCCCAGTAGGAGTCGCTGCGGTTGATGACGATCGAGTCGCCGGACTTCCAGTCGCCGAGCCGGTAGGGGCCCGAGCAGGCGTCGGGCCGGCCGGGCGTGCCGAACTCCTTGCCGGCCTTCTCGACCTGCTCGCGGTTGTAGACCAACCCCGCGTCACCGGCCAGCGCCTTGGTGAACAGCGCGTCCGGCTGCTTGAACGTGATGGTGATCTCGAGGTCACCGGTCCTGGTCATCTCCGCGACGTTCGCGAACTCGTCGGACTGCTCCATCTCCGGCCGGGCGTGGCGCCGGAGGCTGAACAGGACGTCGTCCGCCGTCATCGCGGAGCCGTCGTGGAAGACGACGTCGTCGCGCAGGGAGAGGACGAGGGTCTTGTCGTCCGGTCCGGTGGCCTGCCGGACCAGGGAAGGCTTCACGGACATGTCGGGCCGGAGCTGGTACAGCCGCTCGCACACGTTGCTGAGGACGGTGCGGCCGGCGCTGCCGCCCTGGGTGTCCAGGTCGAGGGAGTCGGGTTCGTCCTCCAGCAGCCAGTTGACGGTGGAGACCTCCCCCTTGGCCTTGGCGGTGGTGGGGGTGAGTGCGAGCTGTGCGGCGTCGGCGGTGGCGCCGGCTCCCGTCGGACGGGTGGTGTCCGCGCCGCTGCACGCGGTGGTGAGGGCCATCGCCCCGGCGAGGCCGGCGGCGGCGACGGTGGTTCTGAGCTTCATGCTGGGCTCCTGAGCGGGGAAGGACGAAGAGCGGAAACAGCGTCAGTTCGGGGCGTGGGGCCGTCGTAGAGATTCCAGGGCAGGTGTTGGTACTCGCGGTCGCAGGGCGTGCCGGCCGTGACGTGGTAGTCGCCGGTGGTGAGGTCGACGCACGAGGAGACGAGCGTCTGCCACTGCTTGACCTGCGGTCTTCGCGGGTCGATGTGGGTGCACAGCGACTCGGGGTGGCCCAGGTGGTCCGACATCGCCTGCTTGATGAGCTTGCGCGACTCGTCCGCGCCGGTGGACCCGCGCAGCAGGCTCAGCCCCTCCTGCGCGCGGGGCACGCGCACCAGGGAATCGGCGGCCATCGGGCGGTAGTCAGCGGCGAGAGCGGCGGGGACTCCCGCCTGGTAGTGGTTGCCGTGCACCAGCAGGCCGTCGGTCGGGTACATCCAGCCGTGGCCGGCCGGCGTGGTCTCCAGATCGATGGCGAATCCCTCCCGGCAGGTCAGCAGCGCGTTGCTGGCGATGTGCGCGCGGGTGCGGCAGAGCTCGTCGAGGGCGTCGGTGATCGTGGCGCGGTCGAGGACGCTGCGCCGGATCACGGTCTGCGGGAGGCCGACCGTGTCGTCGAAGCGGCCGCCGAGCCCGTTGGCGTTGAGCGCGATCCCCGCGGAGTTGGCGCCCTGGCGGCCGATCTGTCCGGCCTCCACCTGCATGACGACGGTCGGTTTCGGCGGCTGGACGACGCGGATCATGACGACGGTGTCCGCCACCCCGGCCCGCCAGTCCCAGTTCTGGCCGGCCCAGACGTGCCCGTCGCCGCTGGCCGGGCCGTACGCGGCGAACGAGGTGCAGCCGTCCGGCGGCTCCTCCTGCGGGACCTGGGTGCCGGGGCCGTCGTGCTCCCGCATCCGTGCGAAGGAGTCGTCGTAGATGACCTCGCCGCGGGCGTTGAGGGCGAGTATGTCGAGCAGGCCGACGCCTGCGCCGTCGGCGATGCCCTGCATCTCCTCCAGGAGATGGGGTGCGTAGGCACGGACGGGCTCGAGCCAGCGGGCCGCCCGGGAGGTGACCTGCTGCCAGGTCAGCCCGGAGGACGATCCGAACGCCTCCGCGTAATAGGCGAGAGCGGTCCCGATCTGCGGGGCGACCGCCTCGCCGTACCGGCGGCCGCGCTCGACTGGGGTCCCCGACACCTCGATGACGGGAAGGGCGTGTTTCATCGCGAGGACTCCTCGGGACACAGGTGTGCTGTAATGTTCATTTCGAGAACACGAGATCCTGGAACGGAATACACACGAGCGTAACGGCCGTAACGTAGGAGTCAATACCTGTAATGAAGAATCCAGAATCCGGCAGCGCCGCGCCCGGTGGTCTGACCCGCCTGCGCGCCACCGTGCGCGACCAGTGGGACGAGCTGTCGGCCGCCGAGCGCACCGTCGCGCAGTACCTGGTCAGCGCGCCCGCCGAGCAGGTGATGTTCGCCAGCGCGCAGGAGCTGGGGACGGCCAGCGGCACCAGCAACGCCACGGTGGTTCGGGCCCTCCAGCGCCTGGGTTACGCCGGGCTGCCCGCGCTGAAGCGGGAACTGGCCGCGGACTTCACCTCGGCACTGGCGCCCGAGGTCCGGCTGAAACAGCGCATCGCGCATGTCGGGCAGGACCTGCAGACCATCTGGAACGACGTCTTCGACGAGACGCAGGACCGGATCGACCAGTGCCGGCGCCTCACCGGGGCCGACGCCCTCCAGCAGGCCGTGGCCGCTCTCGCCGACGCCCGTGAGGTGCTTTGTTACGGCGTCGCCGCGTGCGAACTCGCGGCACGGCACCTCGCCCTGGCCCTCGGCCGTATCGGCCGCCGCGCGCGGTTCGTCGGCGCCACGGGGTTCGCGCTCGCCGACCCGCTGCTGTCACTGGCGCAGGGCGACACCGTGGTCATCTTCCAGCCCGGCAGGCCGCTGTCCGAACTCACGGTGCTGGTGGAGCGGGCGCGGTCGGTGGGCGCGAAGGTCGTGTTCGTGACGGACGAGCTGGGCGAGGCGTTCGAGGAGCGCGTCGACGCGATCCTCACCGCGCCCCACACGCCGACCGGCATCACCAACGAGGCGCTGACAGGGCTCGTCGTCGCCGACGCGCTGCTGCTGGCCCTCACGACCCTGGACGAGACGCGCGCGGTCGAGCACTCGCACCAGCTCACAGCACTGCGGGAACAGCTGCTTCCCCCGCGCGAGCAGCGCTCCAGGAAAGCCTGAGACAGCGGAAAGGGCGACGAACCGGCAGGACGGCCTCACGGACCAGGCGCCAGGGCAAGGGACAGGGCAACGGACAGGGCACGCCGCCCGGACAAGGCGGCAGCGCGGGACCGGCAGAACGAGGCGACCGGCGCGGGACCGGTAGGACGAGACGAGCGGCGCGGGACCGCGGCGCATAGGCAGAACAGCCGGAAGGCCGTGGATCACGGGGGGGGTGTCACGCCCCCATGCCCCACGGCCTTCCTCGGCCCTCGCGCGTTCGCCCGGCCACCGGCTCGTGGATGTCTCCCGGCCGCCCGTGACTTCCCGTCAGCCCTGCTCCGGGCGGTCCTTGCGTCGTTCCGGGTCCTCGTCCGACTCCGGCGGGGGCTCCTCCTCGACGGGGATCTGACCCGCCTCCGGGCCGGTTCCCGGGCCGATGCGGATCTCGAACTCGCCCGCGTACTTCTCGTGTCCCGCGATCACCGCGGTCTCCACCGCCTCCTCCGCGATCTCGCCCCGGACGATCAGCGGGTCCTGACGCAGGTCGCGCATGAGGGCCACACACATGCCGATCATCACCAGCACGAACGGCGCCGCGACCAGGATGGTCAGGTGCTGGAGGCCGGCGAGCGCGTCCCCCTTGCCCTCACCGACGAGGAGCATCACGGCGGCCACCGCGCCGGTCACCACGCCCCAGAAGATGACGACGACCCGCGCCGGTTCGAAGGTGCCCTTCTGGGAGAGCGTCCCCATCACGATCGAGGCCGCGTCGGCGCCCGACACGAAGAAGATGCCGACGAGGATCATCACCAGGAGGCTCATCACCGAGGCGATCGGGAACTCCTGGAGCACGCCGAAGAGCTGACCCTCCGGTGTCGTCTCGTCGCCCAGCCTCCGCTGTTCCTGAAGCCTCATGGCGGTGCCGCCGAAGACGGCGAACCAGATCAGGCTGACCGTGCTCGGCACCAGGATGACGCCGCCGACGAACTGACGGATGGTACGGCCGCGGCTGATGCGCGCGATGAACATGCCGACGAACGGCGTCCACGAGATCCACCAGGCCCAGTAGAAGACCGTCCAGCTGCTCAGCCAGTCCGCGACGTCACCGCCGCCGGTCGCCGCCTCCGTCCGGCCGGCCAGCTGCGGCAGTTCCTCGAAGTAGGAGGCGAGCGAGGTGGGGATCAGATCCAGTACGAGGATCGTGGGTCCGGCGGCGAAGACGAAGAGGGCGAGCACGATCGCCAGCACCATGTTGGTGTTGGACAGCCACTGGATGCCCCGCTCCACACCCGACACGGCCGAGAAGACGAAGCACACGGTCAGCACCGCGATGATGGAGATGAGCAGGCCCGTACCCGCCTTCTCCATCCAGCCCAGCTCCTGGAACCCGCTGCCGATCTGCAGGGCGCCGAGGCCCAGTGACGTCGCGGAGCCGAAGAGCGTGGCGAAGATCGCCAGGACGTCGACCAACCGGCCCGGCGCCCCCTCCGCCCGCTTCTTGCCCATCAGCGGCTCGAAGACCGCGCTGATGTTCTGCCGCCTGCGGCGCCGGAACGTGCTGTAGGCGATGGCGAGGCCGACCACCGCGTAGATCGCCCACGGGTGCAGGGTCCAGTGGAACAGCGTGGTGGCCAGGGCCGTCTCCATGGCGTCCGCCGAGTCGATCGGGTCGGTGCCGGGCGGCGGCGTCGTGTAGTGCGCGAGTGGTTCGCTGACTCCGTAGAACATCAGGCCGATGCCCATGCCCGCGCTGAACATCATCGCGACCCAGGAGACGGTGCGGAACTCCGGTCCCTCGTGCTCCTGTCCGAGCGGGATCCGGCCGTAGCGGCTGACGGCGAGCCAGAGGGCGAAGACCACGAAACCCGATGCGGCCAGGACGAACGCCCAGCCGCCGTTGTGCATCAGGCCGTTCAGCAATGTGTCGGAGGCGCTCTCCAGCGTCTCCGTGAACACCGAGCCCCAGAACACGAAGGCGAGTGTCAGCACCGCCGTCACGCCGAACACCACCCGGTCCGTGACGGGTGCTCTGTCCTCGTGCGGATGGCGGCCCGGAAGCGCCGCCTTGACGGGATACCACAGCCGTTTGCCCGGCTTTTCTACGTCGCGCGACACGGGGCACCTTTCATGAATCCGCGGAGCCGAATTTCACTCCCCGCTACCCCCTACCACACGAGTCACTCTCCTCCCGGTATCAACAGGCTTCCACCGGTTCCGCCGTGGTGATGCGATAGGCCGCACGGGTGTCGAGCAGCAGCGGGACCAGATTCCGCAGGGACTGCCGCAGCGGTACGACGGCGCCGTCGGCGACGGGCCGGGCGAGGACGCCGTGGAGAGCCAGCTCGTCCTTGACCCCCGCGTACTGGCCGGCGTCGAGACGGTAGGCGCAGGGCGGGTCCTGGATCGTCTCGTCCGGCCCCGCCGGGTCGTTGTCGGCGCCGCCGAGGTACACCGGCCCGCGGTCCGCGAACCCGGCACGCCGGGCCGCTCCGGTTGCGGCCTCGATCCGGCCCTGCCGCTCGGCGGTGTACGCGAACAGACCGCCCAGGGCGGCGAGCTGACTGCCGACCCGGCGGCGGTGATTGAGCGCCGGGTCGGCCTTCTCCTGCGGTGTCAGCGCGTCGACGCGGCTCTCGATCAGCAGTCCCACCGCGTGCTTGACGCCGCCGGCGTTGCGCAGGATGCGCTCCTGTCCGTCGCCCGCGGTCTGCCTGAGCGGCTCGCCGGTGACGGGGTCCGTCCAGATGCCGTACGTGCCGGTGGAGTGGCCAGCACGATTGGCGGCGGGCCGGACGTACGTCCCGGACAGGGTCTGCGCCTCACGGTGCACTGCGGCGTCGGTGTTGAGGTTCCGGGGCCACAGGTCGAACAGGTCCTTGTCGTAGTAGGGCGGTGTGGCGCCGTACTCGTGCAGGTCGTAGACGATGTCCGGCTGCCGGTCGCGGACGACCGCCGCGATGGCCCGCCCTTCCGCGGTCCTCAGCGCGATGTGGTCGCGGTTGACGTCGACGCCGTCCGCGTTGCCCCGGGTGTCCGCGGCGCGGCCGTCGGGGTTGGCGGTGGGCAGGACGAGCACCCGCGTGCGGGCCAGCAGCCGGCGGGTCGCGTGGTCCCGCGCGAACGCGAGGTCCCGCACCGTGGTCAGGCAGGCCTCACGGCCCGACGGCTCGTCGCCGTGCTGACTGCAGATCAGCAGGACGGTGTGCGCGGACGTCGGGTTGCCGAGATGGACGAGCCGCAGCGGACGTCCCTGCCCCGTCGTGCCGATGTGCTCCACGGACATCCGTTCGCTGCCGCGGTCGACCGCGGCGAGGAAGGCCCTCTCCTCCTCCTCGCCGGTCCAGCGCGCGCCTCCGCTGTCCTCGAATCCGGTACGGGGTGTGGTGTACGCCGCCTCGGCGGGGCCGGTGACCAGCGGTACCGCGAGCGCTGCGGCGGCCGCCGTCAGGGCGAGCGTGCGGACACGGATGCGGGACGTCATCGGATACTGCCTCCGGGGATCCGGTCCGGTACACGTATCGGCATGGCCCCGGAAACGTACTCCGGTCGGCTGCGCCGCGACAGGGGGCGGTCAACGTCGGTTGCCGACGGTGCGGTTGGGGCAGGTCGGCCCGTCCGGCTCGCGGCAGATGTCCTGTGCGGAACCAGTCTGCACGTCTTCGTACGGTGTGGCCGGCATCCACGCCCGGCCGGTCCGACGTGCCGCCGGTCCCGCCCGGCGGCGGACCGTCGGCCGCCACCGGCGCTGGAAGCGCTCTCAAGCTGTCGGCGGGGACGGATATCCTGGATGTCGGATCATGCCACCGACCGGCGTGCCGGAGCACCGGAGCAGACGAGGAGCGCCCGCCTTGACCGAGCAGACCACGGGGTCCCGCCCCACCCTGGAAGCCGTCGCGGCGCGCGCTGGCGTCTCCCGTGCCACGGCCTCCCGGGTCGTCAACGGCGGTGCGGGAGTGCGCGCACCCCTGGTCGACAAGGTGCGCAAGGCGGTCGAGGAGCTCGGGTACGTACCGAATCACGCGGCGCGCACCCTGGTCACCCGGCGCAACGGCGCGGTGGCGGTGATCATCGCGGAGCCGGAGTTCCGGATCTTCTCCGACCCCTTCTTCGAGCAGCAGGTCAGGGGCATCAGCCGCGAGCTCACGGCGCACGACTCCCAGCTGGTGCTGCTGTGGGTGGAGGGCCCCGGGGACCACGACCGGATCGCCCGCTACCTCGGCGGCGGGCACGTCGACGGAGCGCTCGCCTTCTCCCTCCACAACGATGATCAGCTGCCCGCGCTCATCAGCCGGACGAAGATCCCCACGGTCTTCGGCGGGCGTCCCGCCGCCGGTTCCGACCTCGCCGTGCCGTACGTGGACGCCGACAACCGCGGCGGCGCCCGGGAGGCGGTGCGCCATCTGGTCTCGCTCGGCCGCAGGAACATCGCGCACATCGCCGGCCCCCGCGACCAGACCTCCGCGCTGGACCGCGTGGACGGCTACCACGACGTCCTCGTCGACGCCGACCCCGGGCTCTTCTGCCAGGGCGACTTCACCGAGGAGAGCGGCGCTCGCGCGATGGCCGAGCTGCTCGACCGCCGCCCCGACGTGGACGGCGTCTTCGTCTCCAACGACCTGATGGCGTCGGGCGCCCTGCGCACGCTGCGCGAGCGCGGCGTCCGGGTGCCGGAGGACGTGGCCCTGGTCGGCTTCGACGACATGGCCTCGGTCGTCGGGACGACGGAGCCGGCCATGACCACGGTGCGCCAGGACGTCGAGGGCATGGGCAGGCTGATGGTCCGGCTGCTGATGCGGCTGCTGAACGAGGCGGGCGGCGACGCCCCCGCGTCCGTCATCACCCCGACCACACTGGTGCGGCGGGCATCGGCCTGATCGCCGACGCCCGCCGCGTTCCTGTGGGGGGAGCGGTTCAGCTGAAGGGGATCACCAGCACCGACTTGTCGGTGCCGGTCTGGAGCTTGGCGGTGCCGTTGCCGATGGCGCTCCACACCTCGAGGCGCACGGTGCCGCCGTTGAGGTTGCCGAGCGTGCCGGTGGAGGCCTTGAGGCCGCGGGACTGTGCGTACTCCTCCCAGCCGGTGACCGGGTCGGTCGCGAAGTAGTGGTACGTCTCCGTCCGCTCGAAGGTGCCGTCACCGGTGAGGTCGTAGCTGATGCGTGCCTGCTGGCCGAGTCCGACCGTGGTGCCCGCGTCGACCTGGAGCCGGAAGGCGGTCGAGGCGCCCGGGGCGAGGGTGCCGTTGACACCCCGGATCTCGTAGACGAGCGGCTGGTACGGGGTGCCGTCGTGGTTGGCGCCGCCCGCGGAGGCGATGGTGTCGCTGCCCGCCGTGCCGCCGGTGGCCGTGGTCAGCGCGCCACCGCTGCGCAACTGGAAGGTGTTGCCCGTCGGCGGCTCCGGGTCGGGGTCGGGCTCGCCGCCGCCGGTCCCGGTGCCCGTCGCGGTGGAACGGGCGGGCACGGAGAGGGTCTTGCCGTCGGAGAAGGTCACCGTGCGGGCGGTGGCGCCGTGGTTGTGCGCGGCGTAGATCCGTGTGGTGCCCTTGGTGAAGACGGCGGACGTCGGGATGTTGCCGGTCACCGTGGTGTCGGGCGCGCCCAGGCGGTCGAGGGTGGAGATCCAGTGGTACGTGTGGGCCTTGGACTCGCCCTGCTCGGGGGTGTAGCCGGCGTGGCCCGCGTCCCACTTGGCCTTGGCCGTGGCGGGGTCGGCCAGGGACTGGAACTCCCAGAGGATGTCGCGCCATTCGACGGCCGGGCCGCCGTTCTCGCGCTCCATCTCGGCGATGTTGCGCCGGATCGCGGCCTTCTCCCCACCGAGGTGGAGCGAACCGCCGGTCACGGGGAGGACGTTGATGCCGTGGATCTCCTCGGGGTTGGCGGTCCACCAGGTGGAGTAGGCGGCGCCGCTGCCCCAGACCATGCCGGCCGTGTCGTGGCCGAAGGAGGACGGGAAGACCTGCTCGTCGGCGTCGAACCAGTACTGGGCGATGGACTCCGCCTCCGTGGTCAGCAGGTACGTGCCGAGGTCGCGGAGCGCGGTGTCACCGGTGGCCGAGCCCCACAGGACCAGGGCGGCGCTGAGGTTGGTGGACTCCGAGGATGACTCCTGGTTGTTGCCGGCGGCGAAGCCCTGGTGGCCGGACGCCCAGCTGTGTCCGGCGTAGATGTCGAAGCCGCGCAGGAAGGGGAAGGCCGTGTCGGTGCGGCTCGCGTTGGCGGCGTCCCGCACCAGGGTCTTGACCATCCCGCCCCAGGCCGAGTCGGCGGCCCAGGCCTGGTCGTACTGGGCGACGATCGCCGCGGCGTAGACGTAGTAGCTGTAGTGGAAGTGGTGGTCGTTGAGCTCGGTGTCGCTGCCGTAGGAGGCCGGGTACCCGGTGAGGGTCTTCCAGTCCCTGTCGTAGCTGAACTCGTTCGCGCCGCCCGCCGTGAACCAGTCCTGGAGCCTGCCCTTGATCAGGCCGAGCAGCTTGTCGCGGGTGCCGGTCTCACCGATCTGCTCGGCCACGGGCACGAGCTGGGCGAGACGGCCGAGCGCCTTGCCGGTCCAGTAGGTGTCGGTGGCGCCGGAGAACGGGTCGGAGGCGTTCGCGACCTCGTTCAGATAGCCGCGCAGCCGGGCGGTGTCGACGGCGTCCGACTTGGGCAGGGCCGGCAGCACCGGCGAGGCCTTCTGGCTGGTGGTGAAGGAGGCGGACTCCCGCACCTTCATGGTGCCGCGCGGTGAGACGTAGGTGTGCGTCGTGAGCGGGTCCGTGGTGTTCAGCCACTGGTGGCGGTAGAGGGCCTGGAGCGTGCCGCGCTCGGTGCCCTCCTTGGCCTCCGTGGTGAGCGTGTAGGTGGCCTTGACCGTGCCGCCGGTGTAGCTCCAGGCGGCCTGGGAGCCGGTGACGAAGCTGTAGGCGTACTTCTTGTACGTCGCGAGCGCCCCCGTGGAGGGGAGGACGGCCACGGAGAAGTAGTCCTTGGAGCCGAGGCCGGCGGTGAGGGTGGATCCGGAGATGTTCCAGTCGCTGCCGGTCGGCGCGAAGAGGGCGTAGTGGTGTCCGGCGACGGTGATGCCGAGGACGTTGCCCTGGTCGGCGAAGACGGCGGGCGCGGCGGCGGTCGTGATCTGGGCGTTGCCGCCGGAGCCCTTGGCGTACACGAACGGCATGCCGTGGCCGATGGTGGTCCGCAGGGTGCGGGTGCCGTCGGACCAGTAGGGCGTGACGGTCCAGTCGGACCAGTCGTCGGCCTTCGTGTCGGGCGAGTTGAGGCCGGTCAGGCCGATGGTGAGGTCGCGCTTGTGGGCGAACTCGTACTGGCGGCCGTCCCCGACGATCGCGGGGGTGGTGGGGTAGCCCACGTCGAGCCCGCCGGCGGTGGCCTGGTAGGTGAGGGGGTGCCCGTACATGGGGGTCGAGTACGGGTTGTCGCCGTAGCGCTGGAAGGCGAGGGAGGACCACCAGTCGTTGGTGGGCACCGGCCGGCTCTTGGCCGCGGCCGTCACCTTGGGCGTGACGGGCGCTCCGGTGTTGGTGGTCGGTCCGGACGTTCCGGCGGGGCGGGTGTCGGAGTAGCTGCCGGAGCCTATGGGGATCGTGGCGGCGGCCGCGGGTGCGGCGGCCGGGCCCAGGCCGACAGCGGCCAGGGCTGAGGCCAGGACCAGCGCTGCGGCCGGCCTGGTGCGGGGGGCTGGCATGAACGGCACCTCAAGTCATCACGGGTAGGGGTGGCTGAGAGCGCTCTCAGATGGCCGAAACGTAAAACCCCCGAAACACAAGTGTCAATAGACCGAACACACCTGGGAGTTGATACCCGAGTCCAGACCGTTATGTCTTCGAGTCTTGACGCGAAGAGTCACCGGAGGGCACGCTCCAAGCGCATATTTGAGAGCGCTCTCAAACGCTCTCGTCCCACCCCGAAGCCAAGGGAGGCTTCCCATGCCCATAGCCAGAGCCGCCAAAAGGGCCGCCGTCCGCCTGGGTGCGGTCGCGCTCGCCGGGGCCCTGCTCGCCGCCTGCGGGTCCGGCTCCTCGGACACCGCCTCCGACGGCGAGGGCGGGAAGGTCACGCTCACCGTCGACCTCTTCGGTTCCTTCGGCTACAAGGAGGCCGGCCTCTACGCGGAGTACCAGAAGCTGCACCCGAACATCACGATCAAGCAGACCGACACCGAGGACGAGGCCGACTACTGGAAGTCGCTGCAGACCCGGCTCGCCGGCGGCGGCGGCCTCGCGGACGTCCAGGGCATCGAGGTCGGCCGGATCGCGTCGGTCACCCAGCAGCAGGCCGACAAGTTCGAGGACCTGAAGAAGTACGGCGCGGACAAGCTGAAGAGCCAGTTCGCGGACGCCAAGTGGGCCGCCGCCACGACGAAGGACGGCGCCGTCCTCGGTCTCGGCACCGACGTCGGCCCCGAGGCCATGTGCTACCGCACCGACCTGTTCAAGCAGGCCGGGCTGCCGACCGACCGCGAGGAACTCGCGAAGAAGTGGTCGACCTGGGAGGGCTACCTCGAGCTGGGCAAGCAGTACAAGGCCAAGGCACCCGCCAAGAGCGCCTGGCTGGACAGCGTCGGCAGCCTCTTCTCGATCATGATCGGCCAGGAGGAGGAGCGTTACTACGACGCCTCCGGAAAGCTGATCTGGGAGACCAACCCGGCGCTGAAGACCGCCTGGGACACGTCCGTCAAGGCGGCGGAGGGCGACCTGAGCGCCAAGCTCGACCAGTGGTCACCGCAGTGGAACCAGGCCTTCGCGGCCGGTTCCTTCGCCACCATCCCCTGCCCCGCCTGGATGCTCGGCTACATCAAGGGCCAGGCCGGTGACGCGGGCAAGGGCAAGTGGGACATCGCGAAGCTGCCCGGCGGCGCGGGCAACTGGGGCGGCTCCTACCTCTCCGTGCCGCGCGCGGCCAAGCACAAGAAGGAGGCGTACGAGCTGATCCAGTGGCTCACCGCCCCCGAGCAGCAGGCCAAGCTCTTCCAGAAGCAGGGCAACTTCCCCTCCTCCACGGGCGCGATCGAGAAGGTCGCCGGCGCCACGGACCCCTACTTCTCCGGCGCGCCGATCGGGCAGATCTTCGGTGACGCGGCCAAGGCGGCCCCGGTCCAGGTCCTCGGTGTGCACGACCAGAACGTCAACCAGCAGATCACCAACGCGCTGAGCGAGGTCGAGCGCAAGGGCATCTCGTCCGAGAAGGCGTGGGGCAACGCGAAGAAGGGCGTCGAGAACACCATCGGCTGACGCCGCCGAGCAACTCCTTCGGGCCGGTCCGCATCCCGACCACTCCCCGCACCGGACCGGCCCGAAGGCCCCCGCCCCGTACCGACTCATCCTCGAAGGGCCGCACCGTGACCCTCACCGCTTCCGCGAAGCCGGTCTCGCCGCCCCGGCCGCCGGCCGTGCGGCGCGCCTGGCGCAAGGTCTCGCCGTACGCCTACATAGCCCCGTTCTTCACGCTGTTCGCCGCCTTCGGGCTCTTCCCGCTGGTCTACACGGCGTTCGTCTCGCTCTACCGGGTGGAGCTGCAGACCCCGGGCGACATGGAGTGGCGCGGGCTCGGCAACTACACCGCGCTGTTCGGCGACGAGTTCTTCTGGACCGCACTGCGCAACACGTTCACCATCGGTGTGATCTCCACCGTGCCGCAGTTGGTGATGGCCCTGGGCCTGGCCCACCTGCTCAACTACCGGCTTCGAGGCCGCACCTTCCTGCGGACCGCGATGCTGCTGCCGTACGCCACCTCCGTGGCCGCCGCCACTCTGGTCTTCGCCCAGCTGTTCGGCCGCGACTTCGGGCTCATCAACTACGTGCTGGGACTGGTCGGTTTCGGCCCGGTCGACTGGCAGACCGGCACCGTCGCCTCGCAGATCGCCGTCTCCACCATCGTCATCTGGCGCTGGACCGGCTACAACGCGCTGATCTACCTGGCGGGCATGCAGTCCATCCCGAGCGAGCTGTACGAGGCGGCGGAGGTGGACGGCGCCTCACGATGGCGACAGTTCTTCCACGTCACGCTCCCGGGACTGCGCCCCACGATCCTGTTCACCGTGGTCGTCTCCACGATCGGCGCCACCCAGCTCTTCGGTGAGCCGCTGCTCTTCGAGGGCTCCATCTCCGGCGGCATCTCGCACCAGTACCAGACGCTCGGCCTGTACATGTACGAGCAGGGCTGGGGCTTCTTCCACTTGGGCCGTGCCGCCGCCATCGCCTGGGTGATGTTCCTGCTGATCCTGGTGCTCGTCGGGGCCAACGCCCTGATCGCGCGCCGCCGTTCCCGCAAGGAGGCCGGCCGATGACCGTGCTCGCCGAACCGCCGACGAAGCAGCCGGCCACCGACAAGCGGCAGCTGCCGGGGCGCCGCAGGCGGAAGTCGGGCGCGGGCCGCACGATGAAGGGCGGCAAGCTCGCCTACGCCATCCTGATCGCCGCCGTACTGGTCTCCGCCTTCCCGTTCTACTGGACGATCGTCGCAGCCAGCCGCTCCAACGCCGACCTGGCGAAGGTCCCGCCGACGCTGCTGCCCGGCCCCAACCTGATCCGCAACTTCGAGGCGGTGATGGAGGAGGCGGACATCGGCAAGGCGTTGGTCAACTCCTTCATCGTCTCCGGCTCCATCACCGTCGGCACCGTCCTGTGCTGCACGCTCGCCGGCTTCGCCTTCGCCAAACTGCGCTTCCGCGGCCGTGGCGCACTGCTCGCGATCACGGTCGGCACCATGATGATCCCGCCGCAGCTGGGCGTCATCCCGCTGTTCATGCTGATCGCCGAACTCCAGTGGGTGAACCAGCTCCAGGCGGTGATCCTGCCCGGACTGGTGTCCGCCTTCGGCGTCTTCTTCATGCGCCAGTACCTCGTGCAGTCGCTGCCGGACGAACTGATCGAGGCGGCCCGCGTGGACGGCGCCTCCACGGCCAGGATCTTCTGGTCGATCGTGGTGCCGATCGCGCGGCCCGGCATGGCCGTGCTCGGGATGCTGACCTTCATGGCCGCCTGGAACGACTTCTTCTGGCCGATCGTCGCGCTCTCCTCGCAGGAACCGACCGTCCAGGTGGCGCTGCGCCAGCTCGGCGGCGGCTACGTCCACGACCAGTCCGTGATCATGGCGGGCACCCTGCTGGGCACGCTCCCCGTGCTGCTGGTCTTCGGCCTGCTCGGCCGCCAGATCGTCGGCGGCATCATGCAGGGCGCGGTCAAGGGCTGACCGATCCACCGCCTCCGCACCGACGTCTCACTCCTTGGGAGTTCCACCTCATGACCGCGCTCGACGCACGCCCCGACGCCACGACGACACTCCGGTTCCCCACCGGATTCCGCTGGGGCACCGCCACCGCCGCCTACCAGATCGAGGGCGCGGCCGCCGAGGACGGCCGTACCCCCTCCATCTGGGACACGTTCAGCCGTACCCCGGGCAAGGTCCGAAACGGCGACACCGGCGACATCGCCGCCGACCACTACCACCGGATGCACGAGGACGTCGCCCTCATGCGCCGTCTCGGAGTCACCGACTACCGGTTCTCGATCGCCTGGCCGCGGGTGCAGCCCACCGGCCGCGGCCCCGCCGTGCAGAAGGGCCTCGACTTCTACCGCCGGCTCGTCGACGAACTGCGCGACGCCGGCATCCGGCCCGTGGCCACGCTCTACCACTGGGACCTGCCGCAGGAGCTGGAGGACGCGGGCGGCTGGCCGCAGCGCGAGACCGCGCAGCGCTTCGGCGAGTACGCGGGGATCATGGCCGAGGCGCTCGGCGACCGGGTCGCGACCTGGACGACGCTCAACGAGCCGTGGTGCGCCGCCTTCCTCGGTTACGGCAGCGGGGAGCACGCCCCGGGCCGCACCTCTCCCCTGGCGTCGCTGCGCGCCGCGCACCACCTGAACCTGGCGCACGGCTGGGCCGCGCAGGTGCTGCGCGCCGAACTGCCGCCGTCCGCCGAGGTGTCGCTGACGCTCAACCTCCACGCCGTGCGGGCGCACTCCGACTCGGCCGCCGACCTGGACGCGGCCCGCCGTATCGACGCGGTGGGCAACCGCATCTTCCTCGACCCGGTCTTCCGCGGCCGGCTCCCCGAGGACCTGGTCAGGGACACGTCTCCGGTCACCGACTGGTCGTTCGTCCTCGACGGGGACCTGGACGTGGCCTCCACGCCGATCGACTCACTGGGCATCAACTACTACTCCCCCACCGTCGTCGCCGCGGGATCCAGCGCGGCGGCCCCCTCTCCGTGGGCGGGCGCCGAGCAGCACGTGCGGTTCCTGCCCGCGCCCGGGCCGCGCACCGCGATGGACTGGCCGGTCGACGCCGACGGGCTGCACGAGCTGCTGATCCGGCTGCGCGACGACCTGCCGGGCGTACCCCTGGTGATCACCGAGAACGGTGCCGCGTACGACGACTACGCCGACCCGTCCGGCGAGGTGAAGGACCCCGAGCGGGTGGCCTACCTGCACGCGCACCTGTCGGCGGTGCACCGGGCGATCGCGGACGGCGCCGACGTGCGCGGCTACTTCCTGTGGTCGCTGCTCGACAACTTCGAGTGGGCGTACGGCTACAGCAAGCGGTTCGGCATCGTGCACGTCGACTTCGCCACCCAGCGCCGCACCTTCAAGGACAGTGCGCGCTGGTACGCGTCGGTCATCGAGCGCGGGGGCCTGGTCTGAGCCGCTCCGCCCGGCGCGCCTCGCGGGCCAGGGGCAGGTAGCGCAGCCGCTCGGGGAGTACGGGAACCACGGCCCGTACGACCCGGGCGAAGCGCCGCAGCCGGCGCTCCTGGGCGTCCGTCCAGGGCAGGCCGATGGCCTCGCGCGCGTCCGGCGGCATCAGCCCGATGGTCATGAACCGGCGGAACCTGGCCAGCGGCGGGCGCAGCAGCGGCCACAGTGCGCGCAGCACCGCCCGGACGGCCCGCGGTCCCCGGTCGGGCGGCGGGACGGGCTGGTCCACGTCCACCAGTTCCCGTACGACGACAGTGGCCTCGAGTTCGTCCGCCAGGACCTTGCGGTAGTACGGCCAGAACTCCTCGATCGTCTGCGGCATGTCCCGGTCGTGGATGCCGAGTATCCGGCCGACCTGGAGCCACTCCGCGTACAGCTGCCGCTCCTCGGCCTCGGTGAGTTCACACACCAGGTACCGGGCGGCGTGCCGGTACACGGGGAAGCCGGTGGCGTGGACCCAGGAGTAGTAGGCCGGACTCAGCGCGTGGTAGCGGCGGCCGTGCGCGTCCGTGCCCTGGATGGTGCGGTGCAGCTCGCGGAGCCTGCGGCCCTCCGTGGCGGCCGCCTCGCCGCCGTAGATCCACAGCTGGAGCGAGCGCAGGGACCTTTCGCCGCGGCCCCAGGGGTCGGTGCGGAAGACCGAGTGCTCGTCGACACCCGCGCCGACGGCGGGGTGGGCGACCTGCATGGTGAGCGCCGCGGGCAGCATCAGCAGGGCGCGCACGTCACCGGCGAGGCCCCAGAGCACACCACCCGGCGGCGGTGGCTGGGGCTCGTCCGCGGCTGCCCTGCTCATCGATTTCCCCCGCTGCTCTCTGCTCGGCCGGCCTGTCACCTCCCAGTATGCGCCGTGCGGATCACCGGCCCCACGTGCCTCAGACCTGCTCGACCGTCTCCTGGCGTGCCCGTCCGCCCTTCCGGGCCGGGCCCGGCGGCATCCGGCGGCACGGCACCCGGCGGCGAACGCGCGTCCGGATAGCATCCGGCGCATGACGGATATCGTGATCAGGTCCGCCGTCGCGGACGACGTCCCGGCCATCGTGGCCATGCTCGCCGACGACCCGTTGGGAGCGACCCGGGAGTCCCCCGACGACATGGAGCCCTATCGGACGGCGTACGAGCGGCTGCGGAGCGATCCGAACCAGTTCCTGATGGTGGCCGAACGTGACGGGACCGTCGTCGGCACCCTCCAACTGACCGTCGTTCCCGGCCTGTCCCGGCGCGGCAGCACACGCTCGATCATCGAGGGCGTGCGCGTCCACAGCTCGGAGCGCGGCCAGGGACTCGGCCGGCAGCTGATCGAGTGGGCGATCGAGGAGTCCCGTCAGCAGAACTGCCGATTGGTCCAGCTGACTTCGGACGCGGCCCGCACCGACGCCCACCGCTTCTACGAACAACTCGGCTTCACCGGTTCCCACGTCGGCTTCAAGCTCCCGCTCAATCCCTGACGTCCTCCCGGGATACAGAAACCGGGCACCTGCCCATTACCAGAAGGTAACTACGGCTGCTTTGATGTGCGGCGCCGGTCCGTCGACCGGTGGAACCCCCCACCACGAACGGGAGATCCAGTGCCGCATCCCAAGCCCCACCGCGCCTACGGTGCCGCCGTGTCCGCCGCTCTGTCCGCCGCGCTCGCCGCGACCGCCCTGGTGGGCGCGGCGCCGCAGGCGGCCGCCGCGCCGGCCGACGCGACACCGAGCCTGCGGGTCCTCACCTACAACGCGTTCCTTTTCAGCAAGTCGCTCTACCCCAACTGGGGCCAGGACCACCGGGCCGCGGCCATACCCGCGGCGCCGTTCTTCCAGGGCAACGACGTCGTCGTGCTCCAGGAGGCGTTCGACAACTCCTCCTCCGACGCGCTGCTGCGGGGCGCCGCCGCCCAGTACCCGCACCGGACGCCGGTGATGGGCCGGAGCAAGGACGGCTGGGACGCGACCGGCGGCGCGTACTCGTCGACGACCCCGGAGGACGGCGGGGTCGCGGTCCTCAGCAAGTGGCCGATCGTCCGCAAGGAGCAGTACGTCTACAAGGACGCCTGCGGCGCGGACTGGTGGTCGAACAAGGGGTTCGTCTACGCCGTACTCGATGTGAACGGCACCCGGGTGCACGTGGTGGGCACACACGCGCAGTCCACGGACCCCGGCTGCGACGCGGGCGAGGCGGCCGAGATGCGCAGCCGTCAGTTCCGCGCGATGGACGCCTTCCTGGACGGCAAGAACATCCCGGCCTCCGAGCAGGTCGTCGTCGCGGGTGACTTCAACGTGGACTCGCGCACCTCCGAGTACGCCTCGATGCTGGCCGACGGCGGCCTGGTGGGCGCGGACGCACGCACCGGCCACCCGTACTCGTTCGACACGTCGGAGAACTCGATCGCCGCCGAGCGCTACCCGGACGACCCGCGTGAGGACCTCGACCATGTCCTGCACCGGGCGGGGCACGCGAAGCCCTCCGGCTGGACGAACGAGGTGATCAAGGAGCGGAGTGCGCCCTGGTCGGTGTCGAGTTGGGGCACCACCTACACGTACACGAATCTGTCCGACCACTATCCGGTGATCGCCTCCGGCCGGTAGGCGCACGGATCCGGTTTCTGCCGCTCCGGGATTCCGGTTTCTGCCGCTCCGGGCGGAGTGGTCCGCCCGGAGCTCGCCTGACGCCTCGTCAACTCTCCCTGCCGGCACTCTTGACGTGCTCATTGATACAACGTGATACTCCGTGTATCTCCGACTCGCCGGCGAGAGGAGCACGGACGTGGGCCGCTACAGCCGACTGCGCGAGATCCGACGATTGGATCCCGCCGAGGACTACGAACGCATCCACCGCTCGATCGCCCTGTACGAGTTCCCCTGGGACTACACGCAGGGCCTGGGCATCGCCTTCCTACGCGACTACGGGGTGCCGCGGATATCGGAACTGCTGGACCGTACGCAGGAGTTCGAGCGCGCCGGGCAGAAGCGATACGACGACACCCTGCTGTTCGGCTACGAGATCGCCGAGAACGGCTTCGAATCGGAGCGCGGGCGCGCCGCCGGCCGGCACCTCAACCGTATCCACGCCAAGTACCGCATCCCGAACGAGGACTTCCTCTACGTCCTGGCCACGACGGTGGTCGGGCCCAAGCGATGGATCGACGCGTTCGGCTGGCGCCGGCTGTGCCCCAACGAGACCGAGGCCCTGGCACTGGTCGGCCACCGCATGGCCCTCATGATGGGCATCTCTGGAGCTCCGAGCACCTACGACGGCTTCGAGAAGCTGCTGGACGGCTACGAACGCGAGATGTTCGCCTATGCGCCGGCGAACCGCAGGGTCGCGAGCGCCACCCTGCGTGTCATGGCGGGCTGGTACCCACGTTCGCTGCGTCCGCTGGTCACCCGGCTGCTGCTCGCCCTGCTGGACGAGCCGCTGTCCGG
The DNA here is from genome assembly GCF_001278075.1 of Streptomyces pristinaespiralis. Lineage (GTDB taxonomy): Bacteria > Actinomycetota > Actinomycetes > Streptomycetales > Streptomycetaceae > Streptomyces > Streptomyces pristinaespiralis. The sequence goes on from NZ_CP011340.1 coordinate 1,234,359, forward strand.
GGCACTGGGCTTCCCGATCCAGCCGGCCTGGGTACGAGCGGCCGCGCGGCGCGCACTGCGCTGCCGCGCCCTGGTCGTGAGACTCCTGCCGGCCCGGCCGCGATGGTGGCCGGCACGCCCCAGACCGCGTTCGTATCCCTTCGGCTGGACGCTCGACGACCTGGGGCCGCACTGGGCGGCCGGACGCCCGCTGGAACCGCTGCACGACGAACACCAGGGCCGGCACCGGTCCTCGGACGAGCAGCGGACGGGCGGACGGACCGGGGGCGACGGCTCCTACCGTGCCAGCAGCGGCAGTAAGTAGCGCCGCGCGAACTCCCGGGCGTGCCCGTCCTCCCCGAGTTCGAAGCAGCCTTCCGGATTGAGCAGGAAGGACACGGTGATCCGCACCATCAGCTCGGCGATCGCCTCAGCGTCGCGCACCGGTCCGCCCAGGGACGGCTGAGCACGGCGCAACCGGTCGGCGAGATGGTCGCGCATCGCGACGAGCGCCGGGCCGCTGTCGACGGTCAGGAAGGGCAGCATCGTCTCCGGCTCCAGCCGCAGCAGGCCACCCACGAGGGGGTGCTCCCGTATATGACGCAGCACCACGACGAAGCCCTCGACCAGCCGGTCCTCCACGGTGGGCAGGTCCGCCACCGCCAGGTCGACGTCGGCGAGGAACCTGCGGTACTCGCGGAGCAGACACGCCGAAACGAGTCCGTCCTTGGTGCCGAACCGGCGGTAGACGGTGACGCGGGAGACGCGTGCGCGCCTCGCGACGTCGTCCATGGTCGAACGACGCAGCCCGAAGGAACGCAACTGCTCGTGCGCGGCGTCCAGGATCCGCTCGGTGAGCGGGTCGGCGGGTACCTCCAACTCACGGCCCGTCAGCAATTCCGCGCCTCTCGGTTCCGTCACGTCCGTCCCCCTCCGCTCGACCGCTCCCCCACTCAATCACAGCGTCACCGGCCGGGAACGTCACGATCGGTCCGGGACCGCGCCTCGGCCAATGAGGTGATCAGGGATCGCGGCGCGTCCTGGCCGGTCTCCGCCCGGGGCACCCCTCTCGTACAACGACCCGTCCGAACCACGATCCGGTGATTGCCTCCGGCCAGTAGGCGCAAGCCGCCCCCGGCCGTCTTGTGTCGGTGTCAGGGCCATGCCACATTGAGTCCGCACTCCGGACTGGTCCAGTCCACTTGCCGTCAGGCACCCCCCACACGGACTCGAATGAAGGAGAAGCCCCCCATGAGACGCACGCTCCGCGCGCGCATCTGCCTTCCCGCCCTGCTTGCCCTGACCGCCGTCGGACTCGGCTCCTCGACCGCCGGCGCCGCCGATGCCGCCGACACCGGCGGAAACCCGAGCCCCGGCGTCGCGGCCTCCCCCGCGCAGTACTCCCTGCACACCTCGCTCGAACGCGACCTCGGCGACCGCACCGCCGGTTCGTACTTCGATACCGCCAGCGGCGAACTCGTGGTGACCGTCATCGACGACGAGGCCGCGGAGGAGGTGCGGGCGACCGGGGCCCGCGCCCAGCTCGTCACCCGGAGCATGGCCCAGCTGCGGGCCGCCATGGACACCCTGGAGTCCAAGGCGAAGATCACCGGGACGTCCTGGGGGATCGACCCGTCGACCAACAAGATCGCGGTCGAGGCCGACAGCACCGTGTCCCCGGCCTCCATGGCGAAGCTGAGGGCCGCCGCCGCCAGGCTCGGCGACGCCGTGAGCATCAAGCGTGTCGCCGGCGAGTTCAAGAAGGAGGTGGCGGGCGGCGACGCGATCTACGGCGGGGGCTACCGCTGCTCCGCCGCCTTCAACGTGTCCAAGGCGACCACCCGTTACTTCCTGACCGCCGGGCACTGCACCAACTCGGCGAGCAGTTGGTCCGCCACCTCCGGCGGGCCCGCGATCGGCACCCGGGAGGGCACCAGCTTCCCGACCAACGACTACGGCATCGTCCGCTACACCGACGGCTCCCAGCCGGCGGGGAACGTCAACCTGTACAACGGCAGCCACCAGGACATCACCTCCGCGGCGGACGCGATCGTCGGCCAGTCCATCCGCAAGAGCGGCTCCACCACCAAGCTCACCAGCGGCACGGTGACCGCCGTGAACGTCACCGTGAACTACGGCGACGGGCCGGTGTACAACCTCGTCCGCACCACCGCCTGCTCCGCGGGCGGCGACAGCGGCGGCGCCCACTTCTCCGGCTCGACGGCGCTCGGCATCCACTCCGGCAGCGCGGGCTGCACGGGGACGAACGGCTCCGCGCTCCACCAACCGGTCAAGGAGGCGCTCAGCGCCTACGGGGTCGCGGTCTACTGACATGTGATCCGTCTTAGGGGGCGTGCCCACCGGCCGGGGGCACGCCCCGCATCATGTCCGGGCACGTCGGACGCCCACGGCGCCGGGCCCCGACGTCACCGCCGCGGCCCTGACCGGCGCGATCGGTGAGGTGCTGGTCGACCCGCCGGCCGGTCCCGGCGTCGGCGACGGTGGCCCGGTGCCGGCGGAGGGACCGGGGCCGGGTGCGGTCCGCGCGCAGGCGCACCGGGCGGGCCTGCCCCGACCGGCCCCGCGTCAGCCCTTGGCGTACCAGTCGGTGCCGTCGTTCCGGCGGCCGAGGTGGACGTCCGGTGGATGCCCACCAGAGCCGGCACCGGCCGCGGATCCCGGACGCCGCCGGTCAGTCCCCGTGGTCGTAGACCGTGACCTCTATCCCCCGGTCCGTCAGCCGGTCCGCTATCAGCGGTTCGACGCGGGACCACTTCCCGCCCGCGAGCCCGCACCCTATCCGCGGCATATGGACGGAGGCGCCGAGCGCCAACGCCTTGTCGGCCACCCGCGCGAGCGCCTTGTCGATCGCCTCGTAGCGCACGGGGACCCCTTGGCTGCCCGTACGCATCCCCCGCTGGCCCACCATGTTGCCCACCCACACATACGGCTCGACCTGCACGAACTGCGCGGCCCCCAGCCCGAAGTCGTTGCCCGCGCGCTCGCGGTGCCAGCGGCGGTAGGCCGCCTCCGGCCCGGGCCAGCGGCGGGACAGTGCGAGCACGAAGCCCTTCCCCCAGCCTCCGAGGTCGTTGCACACATGCACGATCAGCTTGACGCCCTTGCCCTGCGGCGCGGTGGCGTCCCCCCGGACGTATCCGATCTCCGACATGGCACCACCGTACGACCCGGCACCGACACCCGTGACCGGTGCGGTCGCCGCGCGGCCACTGCTCACCGGTGACCGCGCCGTGGAGGAAGCCGGGAGCCGCAGTGGTCCGGAGCCACGCCTTTCACAACACTGGTGAGACAGCAATACTGTTGAACCGAAGTGGTCCAGCAGAAGGAGGGTCATGGCGACCGAGACCGAGGAGCCGACGCTCACCGTCGACGAACTGGCCGCACGCGCCGGGGTCACCGTGCGCACCATCCGGTTCTACAGCACCCGCGGTCTGCTGCCTCCGCCCGTGATCGGTCCCCGCCGCGTGGGGCACTACGGCAGCGACCACATCTCCCGGCTGGCGCTGATCGAGGAGCTCCAGCACCAGGGCATGACGCTCGCCGCGATCGAACGCTATCTGGGGCAGCTGCCCGCCGACCTGAGCGCGCAGGATCTCGCGATCCACCGGGCGCTGGTGGCCTCGTGGGCCCCGGAGTCGGCGGAGGAGGTCGGCCGGGAGGAGCTGGAGCGCAGGGCGGGCCGGGCGCTGTCGGACCAGGATGTCGACCGGCTGGCCGCGATGGGTGTCCTGGACCGGGCCGGGGCGGACACGTACCGGCTCGACGGCGGTCTGCTGCGGCTCGGCGTCGAGCTGCTGGACGTGCCGATCGCGCACGAGACGATCCTCGCCTCCCGCACGGTCCTGCTGGAGCACGCGCGGGCCGCCGCCCAGGATCTGAGCCGGCTGTTCCGTGAGCAGGTCTGGGGCCCCTATCGTGCGCGTGAGGCGGACCCCGACCATGTGGCGGCCATGAAGTCGCTGTCCGCCCATATGCAGCCGATGGTGATCCAGGCCCTGGTGACGGCGTTCCAGCGGTCGCTGCGGGAGGAGCTGCGGACGGCGTTCACGACCGAGGAACCGTAGCGGGACGTAAATGCGTTGCCCGGCTCCGTGCGGTGCGCGAGGCTGCCCGGCATGTCCGAACAGGCAACGAGCTCCGCGCGCAGCGTCCACGCCCTCTTCTCCCAGGGGCGGCTGACCGCGATCCCCCGCAGACCGGCCCGCCGTGAACAGCTCCTCACGCACCTCGCGGAGACGCTCTTCGAACAGGGCCGCGACTACACGGAACGCGAGGTCAACGACGCCCTGCGCACCGTCCACGACGACTGCGCGGCGCTGCGCCGCTATCTCGTGGTCGCCGGGCTGCTGACCCGGACGAAGGACGGCGGCAGCTACCGGCGGGGCCGGTGACTGCCGCCGTCGTGACACTCACGCGTCGGTGAAGACCTCGCCCCGCTCGGCCTTCTCGACCAGCATCGCCGGCGGCAGGAACCGGTCGCCGTAGCGCTCGGCCAGCTCACGGGCGCGGGCCACGAAGCCGGGCAGGCCACCCTCGTAGCCGTTGATGTACTGCAGGGCGCCGCCCGTCCAGGCCGGGAAGCCGATGCCCATGATGGAGCCGATGTTGGCGTCGGCGACCGTGAGCAGGACGTTCTCCTCGAGGCAACGGACCGTGTCCAGGGCCTCCGAGAAGAGCATCCGCTCCTTCATGTCGTCGAAGGGCACGTCGGTGCCGGCCTTGGTGAAGTGCTCACGCAGCCCCGGCCACAGACCGGCGCGCCTGCCGTCCTCGTCGTAGTCGTAGAAGCCCGCGCCGCCGCTGCGGCCGGTCCGGCCGAACTCGTCGACCATCCGGTCGATCACGGTGTCGGACGGGTGGCCGGCCCAGGTGCCGCCCGCCTCCTCGACGGCGCGCTTCGTCTCGTTGCGGATCTTGCGCGGCAGGGTCAGGGTCAGCTCGTCCATCAGGGAGAGCACCTTCGCCGGGTAGCCGGCCTGCGCGGCCGCCTGCTCGACGGAGACCGGGTCGACGCCCTCGCCGACCATCGCCACGCCCTCGTTGATGAACTGGCCGATGACCCGGGAGGTGAAGAAGCCGCGGGAGTCGCCCACGACGATCGGCGTCTTGTTGATCTGCCGGACCAGGTCGAAGGCGCGGGCCAGCGCCGCGTCACCGGTGCGCTCGCCCTTGATGATCTCCACCAGCGGCATCTTGTCCACGGGCGAGAAGAAGTGCAGGCCGATGAAGTCGTCGGGCCGCGAGACGCCCTCGGCGAGCACGGTGATCGGCAGGGTGGAGGTGTTGGAGCAGAGCAGCGCGTCCGCCTCGACGACGTCCTGGATCTCCTGGAAGACCTTGTGCTTGAGCGCGGTGTCCTCGAAGACCGCCTCGATCACCGCGTCGCAGCCCGCGAGGTCAGCGGCGTCGGCGGTCGGGGTGATCCGGGCGAGCAGCGCGTCGGCCTTCTCCTGGGTGGTGCGGCCGCGTGACACGGCCTTGGCGCACAGCTTCTCCGAGTAGCCCTTGCCCTTGGCGGCGGCCTCGGCGGTGACGTCCTTGAGGACGACCTCCATGCCGGCCCGTGCGCAGGAGTACGCGATGCCGGCGCCCATCATGCCGGCGCCGAGGACGGCCACCTTGCGGACGGGCCGCGGCTCGATGCCCTTCGGCCTGCTGGCACCGGAGTTGACGGCCTGAAGGTCGAAGAAGAAGGCCTGCATCATGTTCTTGGCGATCCGGCCGGTGACCAGCTCGGTGAAGTAGCGGGCCTCGATGACCTGCGCCGTCTCGAAGTCCACCTGGGAGCCCTCGACCGCGGCGGCGAGGATGTTGCGCGGCGCCGGGTAGGGGGCGCCCGCCGTCTGCTTCCGCAGGTTCGCGGGGAACGCGGGCAGGTTGGCGGCGAACTTCGGGTTGGACGGGGTGCCGCCGGGGATCTTGTAGCCCTTGACGTCCCAGGGCTGCTGCGAGGACGGGTTCGCGTCGATGAAGGCACGGGCCTGGGCCAGCATCTCGTCCGGGGTGGCGGCCACTTCGTGGACCAGGCCGTTCTCCAGGGCGCGCCGAGGGGTGTACTGGGTGCCCTGGAGCAGCACCTTGAGCAGCGCGTCCGCGATGCCCATGAGCCGTACGGTGCGGGTGACGCCGCCGCCGGCCGGCAGCAGCCCGAGGGTGACCTCGGGCAGGCCGATCTTGGAGCCCGGCGCGTCGAGCGCGATGCGGTGGTGGCAGGCGAGGGCGATCTCGTAACCGCCGCCGAGCGCCGCGCCGTTGATGGCCGCGACGACGGGCTTGCCGATGGTCTCGATGCGGCGCAGGGCGCGCTTGATGCCCATGCCCGCCTCGAAGACGAACCGGGCGTCCTGAGGTCCGGCCTTGATCATTTCCTTGAGGTCGCCGCCCGCGAAGAAGGTCTTCTTCGCGGAGGTGAAGATGATGCCGCGGATGGTCTCCTGCTCGGCCTCCACCCGGTCGGCGATCGCGGCGATGGAGGCCTTGAAGGCCTGGTTCATGGTGTTGGCGGACTGGTTCGGGTCGTCGAGGACGAGCGTGACGATCCCGGTCTCGTCCTGTTCCCAGCGGATGGTGGTGGACTCGCTCATGGTCTGGCTGCTCCGTATGGCGGGTGAGGACGGGGGTCAGAGACGCTCGACGACGGTGGCGATGCCCATGCCGCCGCCCACGCAGAGGGTGGCGAGGCCGTACCGCTTGTCCTGGCGTTCCAGTTCGTCGATGAGGGTGCCGAGGATCATCGCCCCGGTCGCGCCCAGCGGGTGGCCCATGGCGATCGCGCCACCGTTGACGTTGACCTTGTCGAGGGAGAGGCCCATGTCCTGGGCGAAGCGCAGGACGACGCCGGCGAAGGCCTCGTTGATCTCGACGAGGTCGATGTCGTCGATGGTCAGCCCGGCCTTGGCGAGTGCCTTGCGGGTCGCGGGCGCCGGACCGGTGAGCATGATCGTCGGCTCGGAGCCGGAGACGGCGGCGGAGACGATCCGGGCGCGCGGGGTGAGCCCGTAACGCTCGCCCACCTCCTTGCTGCCGATGGCGACGAGGGCGGCGCCGTCGACGATGCCTGAGGAGTTTCCGGCGTGGTGCACATGGTCGATCTTCTCGACCCAGTGGTACTTCTGCAGGGCGACGGCGTCGAAGCCGCCGAGGTCCCCGATGCCCGCGAAGGACGGCTTGAGGGACGCGAGGGAGTCCGCCGTGGTGCCGGGGCGCATGTGCTCGTCGTGGTCGAGGACGACGAGGCCGTTGCGGTCGCGGACGGGCACGACCGAACGGTCGAAGCGCCCGTCCTTCCACGCGGCGGCGGCCCGCTCCTGCGACATCGCCGCGTACTCGTCGACGTCGCGGCGCGACCAGCCGCCGAGGGTGGCGATCAGGTCGGCGCCGATGCCCTGCGGGACGAAGTTGGTCTCGTAGTTGGTCATCGGGTCGGCGAACCAGGCGCCGCCGTCGGAGGCCATCGGTACGCGCGACATCGACTCGACGCCGCCGGCGAGGACCAGGTCCTCCCAGCCGGAACGCACCTTCATCGCGGCCATGTTGACGGCCTCGAGGCCCGAGGCACAGAAGCGGTTCTCCTGTACGCCGGCGACGGTGTCGGGCAGCCCGGCGGCGATGGCCGCGATCCGGGCGATGTCGGACCCCTGGTCGCCGACCGGCCCGACGACGCCGAGCACGATGTCGTCGACGGCGGCGGGGTCCAGGTCCGGGAACCGGTCCTGGATCTCGTGGATCAGTCCGACGACGAGATCGATCGGCTTGGTGCCGTGCAGGGCCCCGTTGGCCTTGCCGCGACCGCGCGGGGTGCGGATCGCGTCGTACACGTACGCTTCGGTGCTCACTGGTCAGCCTTTCAAGAGGGTTAGCCGAGCAGGGAACGACCGATGATCTCCTTCATGATCTCGGTCGTGCCGCCGTAGATGGTCTGGATGCGTCCGTCGGTGAATGCCCTGGCGACGCGGTACTCGTTCATGTAGCCGTACCCGCCGTGGAGCTGGAGGCAGCGGTCGGCGGCACGCTTCTGGAGTTCGGTCGCCCACCACTTGGCCATCGAGGCGTGGACGGCGTCCAGCTCGCCGTTGGTGTGGTCGGTGATGCAGCGGTCGAGGAAGGCACGGGTGACCGCGCATTCGGTCGCCAGCTCCGCGATCTCGAAGCGGATGTGCTGGAGCCGCGCGAGCGGCCGGCCGAAGGCCTCACGCTCCTTGACGTACTCGGTGGTGATCTCCAGCAGATGCTCGGCCGCGGCGATGCCGGCGACGGCGATCGCCATCCGTTCCTGCGCGAGGTTGGTCATCAGATGGATGAAGGCGCCGTTGAGCTCGCCGAGCAGGTTCTCCTTCGGGACACGGACGTCGTTGAAGAACAGTTCGGCGGTGTCCTGCGACTTCTGGCCGATCTTGTCGAGGTTGCGGCCACGCTCGAAGCCCTCCGCGCCCCGCTCGACGACCAGCAGCGACAGGCCGTGCGCGCCGCCCTCGGGAGTGGTTTTGGCGACGACGATCACCAGGTCGGCGAGGATGCCGTTGGAGATGAAGGTCTTGGAGCCGTTCAGCAGCCAGTGGTCGCCGCGGTCCTCCGCCGTGGTGCGGATGCCCTGGAGGTCGGAGCCGGCGCCCGGCTCGGTCATCGCGATCGCGGTGATGATCTCGCCGCTGCAGAAGCCGGGCAGCCAGCGCCGCTTCTGCTCGTCGGTGGCGAGGGAGGTGAGGTAGGGGCCGATGATGTCGTTGTGCAGGCCGATGGCCAGGCCGGGCGCGCCGGCGCGGGTGAACTCCTCGTGGAGCACCGCGGCGTATCGGAAGTCGTCGTTGCCGCCGCCGCCGTACTCCTCGGGCACGGCGAGACCCAGCAGCCCCTGCCGGCCCGCGGCCAGCCACGCGTCGCGGCTGACGATCCCGTCCTTCTCCCACTGCTCGTAGTGCGGCTCCACCTCCTTGGCGAGGAAGGTGCGCACGGTCCGGCGGAAGGCCTCGTGCTCGTCGGTGAAGATCTGGCGCTTCAACGGTCCTCCTGGGGCCGGATAGCGGGCACGTCCCAGTCCCTGGCGACGTCCGCGGTGTCCGCGCCGGGCTGGGCGGGGCCCCGGCTCACGGCTGTGGGTGTGGCGGAGAAGCGGGGCGCGGGGGCGGGCTGCGTGATGCCGCCGTGGTCGACGAACGTCCCGCGGGCGGCGAGGTGCGGATGGGCGGGGGCCTCGCGGAGCGAGAGCACGGGCGCGACGCAGGCGTCGGTGCCTTCGAAGACGGCGGTCCACTCGGCGCGGGTACGGGACCTGAACCGGTCGGCGACCGCCTGGCGGAGCTCATCCCAGCGGTCGAAGTCCTTGCGGGCCGGGATGTCGTCCTTGATGCCGAGCAGTTCGACGAACCGGTCGTAGAACTGCTGCTCCAGCGCGCCCACCGCCATGTACTCGCCGTCGGCGGTCTCGTAGGTGCCGTAGAAGGGGCAGCCGCCGTCGAGGAGGTTGGCACCGCGGCGGTCCTGCCAGCCGCCGGCGGCCATCATCCCGTGGATCATCGTGGCGAGGTGCGTGGCGCCGTCGACGATGGCCGCGTCGACGACCTGTCCGCCGCCGCCTTCGGCGCGGGCGTGCTGGAGGGCCGCGAGCACGCCGATGACCAGGTAGAGGGAGCCGCCCGCGTAGTCGCCGACGAGGTTGGCGGGAACGGTGGGCGGCTCGCCGGAACTGCCGATCATGGAGAGTGTGCCGGTCAGGGCGATGTAGGAGATGTCGTGGCCGGCGCGCTGGGCGAGCGGGCCCTGCTGGCCCCAGCCGGTCATCCGTCCGTAGACCAGGCGCGGGTTGCGGGCGAGGCATTCGTCGGGGCCCACGCCGAGGCGCTCGGCGACGCCGGGCCGGAAGCCCTCGATGAGGACGTCGGCGCGCTCGACGAGGTCGAGGACCCGGGCGGGGCCGTCGGCCGACTTGAGGTCGATCAGCACCGAGCGCTTGTTGCGGTTGGTGAGGTCGTACGCCGGGTCGATGGCGAGCCCGGCACCGCCGGGACGGTCGACGCGCACGACATCGGCCCCGAGGTCGCCGAGGAGCATGGCGGCGAAGGGGCCGGGCCCGATGCCCGCCAGCTCCACCACTCGGACCCCGGCCAGCGGGCCGTTCCCTGACGCTGTCATCCAGCCCCCAGCTATGTGACACAACTGATGTAACACCAACGATGGTAAGAACGCGTTCCAGTTCTGACAAGGGTTTCGGCCGAGCAAGCGCTTAGGAGTGTCGGCCCGCTTGATCACCGGTGGATCACTGAAGGAAACCGGATCTTCTGCGCGGCCGCTCCGCGCGCTAGCCTCAGCCACCGACAACGGCGTGGGGCGGGCTCTGCCGCCCTGATCCGCCGGGACAGCCTGACGGCGGAGGAGCCAGTGAACAGCCAGAACGGGACGGACCGCGCACAGCGGCCGTACGACATCGTGCTCTTCGGGGCGACCGGATTCGTCGGACGGCTCACCGCCGAGTATCTCGCCCTGCACGCGCCCGAAGGCTGCCGCTGGGCGGTCGCGGGACGCAGCCGCGACAAGCTCGAGCACCTCAGGGAACAACTGGCCGTCATCAACCCCTCGTGCGCGGCCCTGACGCTGATCGAGGCCGACGCCGCCGACGCCGGCTCGCTGCGGGAGCTCGCCGGGTCCGCCAGGGTCGTCGCCACGACGGTCGGCCCGTACGTCTGGTACGGCGAGGGCCTGGTCGCCGCGTGCGCCGACGCCGGGACGGACTACGTCGACCTCACCGGGGAGCCCGAGTTCGTCGACCTGATGTACGTGCGGCACGACGCGCGGGCCCGGGAGACCGGCGCACGTCTCCTCCACGCGTGCGGCTTCGACTCGGTCCCGCACGACCTCGGCGTGTACTTCACCGTGCAGCAGCTCCCCGAAGGGGTGCCGCTCACCGTCGACGGCTTCGTCCGCTCCAACGCGATGTTCTCCGGCGGCACGCTGGCCTCCGCGCTCAACGCGATGGGCCGCGGCCGCCAGACGCTGCGCGCCGCACGCGAACGGCGCCTGCACGAACCGAGGTTGGTCGGCCGCCGGGCACAGGCCCCCCTCGGCGGGCCGCGCTTCAGCCGGGAGACCGGGGCGTGGGCGCTGCCCCTGCCGACGATCGACCCGCAGATCGTGGCCCGCTCGGCGCGCGCGCTGGAACGCTACGGCCCCGACTTCCGCTACCGCCACTACGCGGCGGTCAAGACCCTTCCGATGGCACTGGGCGGGCCGGCGGCCGTCGGCGCGGGCTTCGCCCTCGCACAGATCCCGGCGGCCCGGCGGTGGCTGACGAGCCGTTACGCGCCGGGCGACGGCCCCGGCGCGAAGCGCCGGTCCGAGAGCTGGTTCTCGGTCCGCTTCGTCGGCGAGGGCGGCGGCCGCCGGGTCTTCACCGAGGTGAAGGGCGGCGACCCGGGCTACGACGAGACGGCGAAGATACTGGCGGAGGCGGCGATGTGCCTGGCGGAGGACACGCTGCCGAGGACCTCCGGCCAGGTGACGCCGGCGGTGGCGATGGGCGACGCGCTGCTGACACGACTCCAGAAGGCAGGCCTCCACTTCCGGGTGGCCCACACCCGCTGAGCGGCCCTGCCGCCACCGCGGTCCGCGCGGGCACGCGACACATCCCGGCCCGGGGCCCGGGCCCGCGCGGACCGCGGAGGCCGGGGAGGCCGGGGAGGCCCGGTCCCCGGCCGGGCCCGGGCTCGGAAAGGTTGGGCACTCGGGGCCCGGGAGGCCGGGTCCCGGGCCCGGGCCCGGGCCCGGAGAGGTAGGGCGCTCGGGGCCCGGGAGGCCGGGGAGGAGGTTGGGCACTCAGGGCCGGGGCCGCCCTGGGCGGGGAGGCCGGGTCTCCCTGCGCGGGTCGCCGCCTGGACCGGACCCGAGCCTGGCCTCGCACCCGCGTTGGTCCGGGCCTGGCGTCGCACCGGTGCCTTGGCCCGCCTCACCCTTGACGGCGCGTCGGCGCGTCGGCCCGGCCGGCCCCTTCCCAGCCCTGCGCCGGGTACGACGACCTTGGCCCTGGGGCGACCCGCCTCCGCACCGGTTTGTACTGGGACCCGCCCTGGTCTTGACCTCGTGTGCGGCCTCGCATCGGACTCGGCCGGGAGCCGCGCGGCCCCGGCCTCGCCTCGCACCGGTGCCTTGGCCCGCCCCTCCCTTGACCGTGCGTCGGCCCGGCCCTCTGGGCCGCCCCTCGCGCTGGGCTGCGGCCCGGCCTCACATCGGGCCCGGCCGGGCCCCCGGGTGCGGAGCGCCCTGGGGCCGGGGCCGTCCCAGGCCGCCGGTCGGCATTCGCCGTCCTGTACCGGTGTGCTCGCTCTTGTCCACGCAGCGGCGGGTTCATGGTCGCCGGTCATGAAGATTTCATCCGTTGCATGTGGCGCAAAGGCTGTGCAGGACGCGCGTATAGCAGGACTCTGGTCCTGCCCGTGGACAGGCCACGTGGCGCGCACCAACCCCCGTCCCTGCGTGGAGGTTTCTGCATGCGTCGCCGTTTCGCCCTGCCGCTCGTGGCGGCCGCTCTGGCTTTGCCCGCCGCCCTGATCCCCGCCGGGTCGGCCGCCGCCGCCCCCGCCGACAAGCTCCAGGTGCTCAGTTCCTGGACACAGACCAGCGCCACCAGCTACAACGCCTGGGCCGCCGCCCGGGCCAACCAGGGCGCCTGGAGCGCCTACGGCTTCAACTGGTCCACGGACTACTGCTCGACGTCGCCGGACAACCCGTTCGGCTTCCCTTTCAAAATGTCATGCGCACGCCATGACTTCGGTTATCGGAACTACAAGGCCGTCGGTACCTTCGACGCGAACAAGTCCAGACTGGACTCGGCGTTCTACGAGGACCTGAAGCGGGTGTGCAACCGGTACTCCGGCGCCACCCGCACGGCGTGCAACTCGACGGCGTGGACGTACTACCAGGCCGTGTCCGCCTTCGGGTACTCGGCCGCGGTCGACGGCGGCAAGGCCGCCTGACAAGGGGTGAGGCCCCGTTACGGAGGTGACGGGGCCTCACGACCCCTGTACTGCGCCATCACACGCCTGTCGCCTCCGCAAGCGCCCTCCGGCACAGGGCGTCCGCGCGCCGTGTCGTCTGTGGCACCCGGAACTCCGGTGCCAGCCGCAGCGTGTGGGCGCATGCCGAGTCCAGCGTCACGCGGTGCCCCGCCGAGACGAAGACCGGCTTCACGCCCTGCTGCGTGCGCAGCGCCCTGCCGACCTCCTCGCCGTCGTCGGCGAGAAGAGGCGCGACATCGCCCCGCTCCGGCCCGAGTTCGCCGTAGGTGAAGACGAACGGGTTCTTCGCCACCCCGATCGACGGCAGCCCCGTCAGCACCCCGAGATGGCTCGCCAGCCCGAACCGCCGTGGGTGCGCGAGGCCGTAGCCGTCGCAGAGGACCAGGCCCGGCCCGGCCGTGAGCGATTCGAGCGCGGCCAGCACCGTCGGGATCTCGCGGAAGGCGAGCAGCCCGGGCACGTAGGGGAAGGTGATCCGGCCGATCGCCGTGGCCTCTTCCACTACGGTCAGCGTCTCCGCGTCCAGCACGACCGCCGCCGCGGCGACGACGTCGCGGTCGTCGTCGTACGCCACGTCGACGCCGGTCACCAGCCCGGTGCCGACCGGCGGGCCCGGCTCGTCCAGGACGACTCGGGCGCGCAGTTCGTCCTGGACGGCCAGGGCCTCTTCTTCGTTCACCGGCCAGCCGGAGGGCGCTTCGACGATCTTCATGATGCGGCCCACTTTATGGCCTGCCCCTGAGCGACCGCCGCCCAGGAGCAGGCGGCGCCCGGTAGCGTGGCGATCATGTTTGTGATGGAACTGACCTACACCGCGCCGGTCGAGCGCGTCGAACCGCTGATGGAAGCCCATGTGGCATGGCTGGACGGCCTGTACGAGGAGGGCGTCTTCATCGCGTCGGGCAGGAAGAAGCCGCGCGACGGCGGGATCATCCTCGCGGTCGGGGACGATCGCGCCGGCATCGAGAAGATCGCGGCGACCGACCCCTTCGTCGTCGGCGCTGTGTGCACGTACCGGATCACCGAGTTCATCGCGACGAAGACAGCGCCGGAGCTGGCTCCCTACCGGCAGCAGCCGTCTTCCTGACGACCCGTTCAGGGCCCGGTTGGGCCCGCGGGAGGTACGTGGTGCCGCCTTGCCGCGCGGCTGTGCGCAGCGCCGCGATGACGGCCGGGGTCGTCGGGTCCGCGGCTTCGGTGTGACGCGTCGCGGCGAACAGGAGACGCAGGATGGGGTGGTCCTCGATGGGCACCGCGCGGATTCCTGGTGCGGCCGGGTCGATGGCCGTTCGGGGGACGAGCGCGGTGGCGAGGCCGGCCCGGGCGAGGGTGAGCCGGGCGGCGATGTCGGCGGTGATGTAGCGCGCCGCGGGTGTGAAGCCGACCTGGTGGCGCGGACGGTTCGGGGTGCTCGGTGAGGCACCGGCGTCGGTGGTCCAGGCGGTACAAGGGTTCCTCGGCCCTCCACTGTTCACCGAGGGCTGGCTGGCCGGACGGCCCGTGATGCCGGCGGAGAAAGCCGCGGCCTGTTATGCGCGGGCCGTCCGGACGTGGGGGCGCGCCAACATCCACTCCGACGTCGACGTGGAGCACTTCAACCGCCTGGCACAGCAACTGATCGACGCCGCCGACGCACTGCCTCTGTTCGCCGGCCGGCGGGCGCAACCAGGCCCCGGCGACGACCCGGTCGGTGCGGCCATGCAGCGCGTACACGTCCTGCGGGAACACCGCGGCGCCTGCCATCTGGCGGCGGTGCCCCTGTGCGGGCCGACCGCCCGAGCGGCGATGGTCATCAACCTCGGCGTCGAGCAGGCGACCCGCTACGGCCGGCAAGGGCCCCATCCCGTCGCCGCGACACTGATCCCCCGGCGGCAGCGCGCCGAGCAGCTCACCGACGAGCTGCAGGCGCCGCTCTACGCCACACTGACCGACCGGCAACGTGCCGAATTCGCCGAGCTGGTCAGCGCGTTGACCACCTCGCTGACGCCATGACCGGACGTCGGGAGTCCGGCAGGAGCACGGAGCCCGGAAGGTCGTCACCCACCGACCGGACACCGGCCCGCGCCGCAGCGGTCGAGACCGGCGGAGCCCTTCTCAGAACTCCAGTCGCGCGACCCGGCCCTTCTCCCCGGCCGCCCAGCAGCCGAGGTCGGCGGTGCAGTCGACGGTGTCGAACGAGCCGGTGTCGACCGTGCGCCAGGTCCGGCCGCCGTCCGTCGTCAGGTCCGTCCCGGTGGGTCCGACCGCGAGGGCGGCGGACCTGCTGTGCGGGAGCCAGGCCACACCGGAGCGGTACGCGGGCGGCGGGGTCTGCGCCTGCCGCCAGCTGCGGCCGCCGTCGCCCGTGACGGCCGCCGCCCGGGGCGAGGCCTGGTCGGCGCGGTAGTCGCCGCCGACCGCCAGTCCGTGCGTGCGGTCGCGGAACGCGAGCGCGAAGACGCCACGGGCCGGGTCGCCCGCAGGGATCGTCGACTCCGCGACGGTCCAGTTCAGCCCGCGGTCCGCGGAGTGCAGCACCCGCGCCGTGGCGCCGCCCCCGGTGGCCAGCCAGACGTCCTTGGGGCCTGAGCTGACGAGACACTGGCCGCTCGCGGCGAAGCCCGCCTCGCCCGGCAGGGCGGGCGGCATCCCGGCGTCGGGGAGGACCTCCCAGGACCGCCCGCCGTCTCCGGTGGACAGGATGCGGTACTTGCCGTCCACGGGGTCGCTCATGGCCAGGCCGTTCCGGCTGTCGAAGAAGGTGATGCAGTCGTAGAACGCCCTGGCGTCGGTGTTGCGGAACGACTCGGTCCAGCTCGCCCCGCCGTCCTCGGTGCGCAGCACCCGGGATGCCTCGCCCTCGCCGATGGCGAGGACCACCGCGCGCCGGGCGTCGAACGCCTCGACGTCACGGAACTCGAGCGCCTCGGCCCCGGGCGGTGAGACGTCCAGCCAGCTCCGGCCGCCGTCGGTGGTGCGCAGCACGGTGCCCTTGGAGCCTGCCACCCACGCGGTCTTCCGGCTGACGGGTGCCAGCCCCCGCAGCCGCACGTCGGTCCCGGTGTCCTTCAGGCTCCAGCCGGGGGTCCCGGCCGCCCCGGGCCGGTCCACCGCCGGGGCCGCTCCTTCCGCCTTCGCCGGTGCCGCCGTCGCGGCCGCCATCGCGACGGCGCACAGCCCCACGGACAGCATTCGTCTCGTCTTCCCCATGGACCTCATGGCGCTGGAAGCTAGCCCACGCACCGGGACGCGTCCAGGGTGCGTGGCGCCGTCTCCGGTGGGCGGTGATCCGAGCGTGCGGCGGACGGCGGGCGGTGACACATGTCACTCTCTTCCCCGGTGCACGGAATCGGTCCTTCCGACGTCTTCTGAGATATCAGGGAGACCTGCGCCACCAGGACCCAGCGAGCCGCACACGAAGGAGCGGGGCTTGTCCACCGTCATCGAACAGACCGTCCAGGCCCGACTCGTCGCGTCCGCACCCCAGATGGAGTCCGTTCCCGCGACGCTGCACTACGACCGCCGTGACCCGTTCGCCGTCCGTATCGACTTCCCCGGCCCGGCCACCCTGGAGGGCTCCGACGTGTCGTGGGCGTTCTCGCGGGAGTTGCTGGCGGAGGGGGTCCATGAACCCGCCGGCCTCGGTGACGTACGGCTGCGGCCGTACGGCTACGACCGGACGGTGCTGGAGTTCCACGCTCCGGAGGGCATGGCCATGGTGCACATCCGCACCGGGGAGCTGCGGCGCTTCCTCGAGCGGGTGCAGGAGGTGGTCCCGGTCGGTCTCGAGCACCTGTATCTGGGGCTCGACCAGGATCTGACGGAGTTGTTGCGCGACGCCGCCTGACGCCGCCGCCGCTCCCCCGCCTCCGCCCGTCGCCCCCTGGCCTCGCTCCCTCGCCGCGGCTCACGCCGACGCGCCGCTCCCGCCGGAGCGGACGAAAAGCGTTGACACGACCCGGGGCCACCTATACAGTGTATGACGGTTCTGTTGTCGTCGATCGGAGTAGGACGTTGCTCGTCTGAGGTCTTGAGACACCGTGCAGCACAGGCTCGTACCTGTGCGCTTCGCGTGCGACCTCGACGATTCATGCCGTCCGCTCCCCCGACCGGGACCTTTCTTCCCTCCCGGCACCCCGGGGACCTTCCCGGACCCTTTCCGGCATCCGTCGCTTCGCACAGGTGTCTCCACCGTTGCTCGCAGTCCGTACCCAGCAACCGGGAGGCCACGTGTCTACTTCCCCCACCTATCTGACCTGCTCCGCACTCGGCTTCACCTGGCCGGACGGCACCGTCGTGTTCGAGGACTTCCACCTCGCGGTCGGGCCGGGCCGCACCGGGCTGATCGGCCTCAACGGCTCGGGGAAATCAACCCTGTTGCGGCTGCTCGCCGGCGAGCTCGTACCGTCGGAGGGCTCGGTCCGCACCATGGGAGAGATCGGCTACCTGCCGCAGAACGTGGTGCTCGCCACCGGCATGCGGGTGGACGAGGTCCTCGGCATCGCACGGACCCGCGCCGCGCTGCACGCCATCGAGGCGGGCGACCCGAGCGAGGAGCACTTCACCGCGGTCGGCGACGACTGGGACGTCGAGGAGCGCGCGCACGCCACCCTGGACCAGCTGGGTCTCGGCCACATCGGTCTCGACCGCACCATCGGCGAGGTCTCCGGCGGCGAGGCGGTCCTGCTGCGGCTGGCGGCGCTGCTGCTGGCACGTCCCGACGTGCTGCTGCTCGACGAACCGACCAACAACCTCGACCTGTACGCCCGCCGGCGCCTCTACGACGCGGTGACGCGGTGGTCCGGCGTGCTGGTGGTGGTCAGCCACGACCGTCAACTGCTGGAACTGGTCGACCAGATCGCCGATCTGCGGGACGGGGAGGTCGCCTGGTACGGCGGCAACTACTCCGCCTACGAGGAGGCCCTCGCCGTCGAACAGGAGGCGGCGGAGAGGATGGTGCGTGTCGCGGAGGCCGACGTGCAGCGCCAGAAGCGCGAACTGGCCGACGCCCACATCAAGCTGGCCCGCCGCAAGCGGTACGGCCAGAAGATGTACGACACCAAGCGCGAGCCGCGGATCGTGATGCGCTCACGCAAGCGCACGGCCCAGGAGTCGGCCGGCAAGCACCGCATCATGCACACGGAGAAACTCGCCGAGGCGAAGGAACGCCTCGACGAGGCCGTGGAGGCGGTGCGCGACGACGACGAGATCCGTATCGAGCTGCCCAGCACCCAGGTCCACCCCGGCCGCGGGGTGCTGCGGCTCAAGGACCTGCGGCTGCAGTACGGGGCAGAGGTGAAGGGAGAGTTCGAGGTACGCGGACCCGAACGGATCGCGCTCGTGGGGCGCAACGGCGCGGGCAAGACGACCCTGCTGCGCACGATCGCCGGCGAACTCGAGCCGGTGGCGGGCGAGGCGGTGCCCGATGTCCCGCTCCGCTTCCTCCCGCAGCGCCTCGACCTCCTCGACGACGGGCTGAGCGTCGTCGAGAACGTGGCCCGGTTCGCACCCGGCGCCACGAACAACCAGATCAGGGCGCGACTGGCGCGCTTCCTGTTCCGGGGCGCCCTGGCCGACCAGCCGGCCGGGACGCTGTCGGGCGGCGAGCGGTTCCGTGCGGCACTCGCGGCGCTGCTGCTCGCCGAACCGGCACCGCAGTTGCTCATGCTGGACGAGCCCACGAACAACCTCGACATGGCGAGCGTGCGCAGCCTGACGGCGGCCCTGGAGTCGTACCAGGGAGCCCTGATCGTGGCCAGTCACGACGCGTCGTTCCTCGACTCGATCGGCGTCACGCGGCGGCTGCTGCTCGACGGCGAACTGCGGGACGTCTCGGCGGAGGAACTGCGGGAGGGGGCGTTCCCGATGGGATGAGGTGCGGCCGTGGCTGCCCTGTCGGGGTGAGGTGCGGCGCGGCGGCGGGGCACCGGGAGACCGGCCCGACCCGCCGCCCCGCGCCGCACCGTACGGCGAGGGCCGCGTGGGCAGGCGCACGGCGCGACGACCCGCCGTGCGCCTGCCGCGACGCGTCCGGCGGACAGCGAAAAATCCGGCAGCTCCGGCAGCGGAAGGAGACCGTGAAACGGCTCTCCCCGCACCGCCGGAGCTGCCCTTATAACGGTACGTAATCGGGCATCGCGGATCCGGGCTTGGACGGGGGCTTATGACGTGCTTAACCTACGGTTTCGTAACCTACGAGTACGTAGGTAACTCTCCCGTCCCCCAGGAGCCCCCGTGACGATCACCTCTCCCCACCTCGGCAGTTCGGAAGCGTGGACCGACGCGCGACTTCTGTACGCGCTGGAAGAGGTCGTGGAGAAGGAGCTCAACCGCCATCTGAAGGTCGCCAAGGACTGGATGCCGCACGAGTACGTCCCCTTCTCCGACGGCCGCAACTTCCCCGGCTTCTTCGAGGACGGAGAGGCCTGGGACCCCGCCCAGTCCAAGGTCACGGACATCGGCAAAATCGCGCTGGTGGTCAACCTCCTCACCGAGGACAACCTCCCCAGCTACCACCACGAGATCGCGACGCTCTTCGGCCGCGACGGCGCCTGGGGCACCTGGGTGCACCGCTGGACCGCGGAGGAGGGCCGGCACGGGATTGTGATGCGGGACTACCTGCTCACCTCGCGCGCCGTGGACCCGGACAAGCTCGAGCAGTTCCGGATGGCCCACATGGCGGAGGGCTTCGAGTCCGACAACCGCCACTCGATGCTGCACTCCGTGGCGTACGTCGCCTTCCAGGAGCTCGCGACGCGCGTGTCGCACCGCAACACCGGCCACCAGTCGGGTGACCCGGTCTGCGACCGGATGCTGGCGCGCATCGCCACCGACGAGAACCTCCACATGGTCTTCTACCGCAACCTGCTGGGCGCGGCCTTCGAGCTCGCCCCCGACCTGACCATGCAGGCCGTGCGCGACGTGGTCGTGAACTTCCGGATGCCGGGGCACGGCATGCCCGGTTTCGAGCGGGCCGCGGCGCAGATGGCCATCGGCGAGATCTACAACATGCGCATCCACCACGACGATGTGCTCCAGCCGGTGCTGCGCTTCCTCAAGGTCCTGGAGATCGACGGCCTGGGCCCCGAGGGCCTCAAGGCGCAGGAGGAGCTCGGCCTGTACATGAACGGGCTGGACACGGAGGCGCTCAAGTTCGACGAGAAGCTCGCCGCCCGTAAGGCCCGGATGGCGGCGCGCGCCGCCGGCTAGCTGTATTGATCACGAGCGTTGTTGACACTGGCCGGGCTTGATCATGGCGAAGACCTCCGGTGTGGTGGAGCTGTCTAGGACTGCACCGCACGGAGGTCTTCGTGTCCCACCGTAATGCCCGGCTGACCATTCACGGCAGGCGGCTGCTCGTCGAACGCGTCAGTGCAGGCCGTCCGGTCGCTCATGTCGCGGCCGAGATGGGCATCTCGCGAGCCACGGCCCACAAGTGGATCCGCCGTTGGCGATCCGAGGGCGAGTCAGGGCTGCGCGACCGCTCCAGTCGGCCGCTGACGACTCCCCACCGCACGGCGGCAGCGGTGGAGGCCCGGGTGTGCCGATTGCGGCAGGCACGCAAGCTGGGACCGGCCCGTCTGGGGCCGATCCTGGGCTTGCCCGCCTCGACCGTGCACCGCGTCCTGGTTCGTCACGGCCTCAACCGGCTCGCGTTCATGGACCGGCCCACCGGTCAGGTCATCCGCCGCTACGAACGCGCCCACCCCGGCGAACTCATCCACGTCGACGTCAAAAAACTCGGCCGGATACCCGACGGCGGCGGCCACAAGGTCCTGGGCCGCCAGGCCGGCCGCGCCAGGCGCAGCCAGATGGGCTTCGACTACGTCCACTCCGCCGTCGACGACCACAGCCGGCTCGCCTACAGCGAGATCCACAGCGACGAGAAGGCCGCCACCTGCGCAGACTTCCTCCGCCGGGCCGCAGCCTTCTTCACCACCGTGGGCATCGACCGCATCGAACGCGTCCTGACCGACAACGCCTGGCCGTACCGCAAGAGCTTCGCCTGGCGCCAGGCGCTCACAGACCTCGGTGCGGCCGGCAAGCTCACCCGCGCCTACCGGCCGCAGACCAACGGCAAGGTCGAACGCTTCAACCGCACCCTGCTCGACGAATGGGCCTACCTGCGCCCCTACACCAGCAACACCGAACGCACCGACGCCCTGGCAAACTTCCTGCACACCTACAACCACCACCGCTGCCACACCGCACTCGGAGGCAAGCCACCCATCAGCCGCGTGAACAACGCTGCGGGTCAATACAGCTAGCGCGTCCCGCGGCGCCGGTGGCCGAGGCCAGGGGCGGTGGCCCGCGACGACGGCGGACAGGGCCCGGCCGCGACGTACGGCCGGGCCGAACCCGGGACTGGGGGGGCGCCGGACGGCACCGTACGCTGTCCCGCGTGAAACCCCTGACGCGCGTCGTCCTCTTCGGCGCCCCGATAGCCGTTGCCGTCTCCGTCTACTTCGGCGGGGGCGGCGAGTCGCAACGCCCCAAGGACGACCCGAGCCTGCGCGTCAGCCCGACCGCCTTCGCCCCCGACCCGCTCAAGGCCGGAAGCCCGGCACAGCAGCGCGAGCGGGACGACCGCATCGACGCGCTGCCCGCGGGCCTCGCGGACCCCGCGAAGAAGGAGATCGCCGCCAGACTGGTGGCGAGCGCGGAGAACTCGACGCTCGACTGGAAGAGCCAGTACGGCGCCATCGAGGACATCGGCGACGGCAACGGCTACACGGCCGGGATCATCGGCTTCTGCTCCGGCACGAACGACATGCTCCAGCTCGTCGAGTACTTCACGCGGGAGCACCCGGACAACCCGCTCGCCCGGTACCTCCCAGCGCTCCGCGAGGTCGACGGAAGCGACTCGCACGAGGGACTGGGCGCGCCCTTCGAGGCGGCGTGGGCGAAGGCCGCGGAGGATCCGGAGTTCCGCCGGGCCCAGGACGTGATGCGCGACCGGATCTACTTCGACCCGGCCGTGCGGCTGGCCAAGATGGACGGCCTGTCCACGCTCGGCCAGTTCATCTACTACGACGCGATGGTGCTCCACGGACCGGGGCTCGGCCAGGACGGCTTCTACGGCATCCGCGAGGCGGCGATGAAGAGCGCCGACACCGCCGCGGAGGGCGGCGACGAGAAGGCGTACCTGAATGCCTTCCTCGACGCCGGCCGGACCGTGATCGGCCGCCAGAAGACGGAGCAGACCAGGGACTCCTCGCGGATCGACACCGCTCAGCGGGTGTTCCTGCGCGAGGGGAACATGGACCTGGACACGCCGCTCACCTGGCGGGTGTACGGAGAGACGTTCCGCATCGGCTCCTGAGCCGCCGCGCGGCCCTGTGACCCGCCAGGGCGCCCGGCGCCGCGCTGCGTCCCGTAAGCCTGCCGCACCGTCGGTGGAGCGGCGGGCGGGCCGGGTCAGCGGGCCGTGCGCTTGAGGCGGTGGCGCTCCTTCTCGGAGAGGCCGCCCCAGACGCCGAACCTCTCGTCGTGAGTCAGCGCGTACTCCAGGCAGGCCACCCGGCCCTCGCACGCTCCGCAGAGCTGCTTGGCCTCACGGGTGGAGGAGCCGGGGGCCGGGAAGAAGAACTCGGGACCGGCCTGGGCGCACAATGCGCTCTCCTGCCAGGAGAGTTCGTGCTCGGTGGTGATCGTGGTGTTGATCGGCATGCGGGACACGCTGCCCGGTGCCGATAAACATCGTGTCAACGAACGGTCAACGTCGGCCCTTACGGGTGGGTCAGGCAGGCCGGTCCTGCGGCATGAAATTCCTGACGACGGCGAAGCGCGCGCCTGCCGGATCCGCCAGTTTGGCGTACTGTCCGACGCCCTCCACGTCGACGGGTGCCAGCCGGATCTCCGCGCCGAGCTCCTGCGCCCTGGCCACCGAGGCGTCACAGTCCTCGACGGCGAAATACGGCAGCCAGTAGGGTCCGCCCGGGGCCTCGAGCGGATCGGCGTTCAGCGGCAGGACGCCGGCGAACGTGGCGTCCTGCGCCGCGCCGCCGGGGCGGACCATGGTGTAGGTACCGCTGCCGTCCGGCATGGGCATCGCGGTGGCCTGCCAGCCGAAGACGTCGCCGTAGTGCTCCAGGGCGGAGCCGGGGTCCGGCGTGAACAGCTCGAGCCAGGACAGGGCGCCCAGCTCGCTGACCCGGTCGAGTCCCTTGTTCCGGCCCGGTTCCCAGCCGGCGAAGGCCGCGCCCGCCGGGTCGAGGGCGACCGTCATCCGCCCTTGGCCGAGGACGTCCACCGGCCGGACCACGACGCTTCCGCCGCGCTGCTCCACGGCCTTCACCACGGCGTCGGCGTCGGGGGTCTGGAAGTAGACGTTCCAGCTCGCCGGTCCCTGCTCCGGCGGCACGCTCGTCACGGCCGCGACCGTCCGCCCGTCGAGCTGGAACACGCCGTAGCCGCCCGCGTCCGGTCCCGCCGACGCGAACGTCCAGCCGAACAGCCCGCCGTAGAACACCTTGGCGGCCTCGACGTCGGGCGTGCCGAGGTCGATCCAGTTCGGCGAACCGGTGACGTAGGGAGCGCTGAGCACGGGTCCTCCTTCGGGTACGGCCGCCGTCGGTCCCCGAGTCTGCTACCGATCCCGCCCGAAACCTCCACGGCGCGCCCGGCGAAATCACCGCGCGCCGCACAAGTGCGTTGCGGCGGCGAGACGTCCTCCGGCAGGATCCGTGTCCATGACGACCAGAAAGGCCCATGGCGCCTAGGCCCTTGAAGCCGCCGGCCCCGGCCCGCGCGCCGCCGGACCGTGTGCACCGCCGCCCGAGTCCGCACACGTCC
This sequence comes from Streptomyces pristinaespiralis, assembly GCF_001278075.1. Lineage (GTDB taxonomy): Bacteria > Actinomycetota > Actinomycetes > Streptomycetales > Streptomycetaceae > Streptomyces > Streptomyces pristinaespiralis. The sequence goes on from NZ_CP011340.1 coordinate 1,258,136, forward strand.
CCGCCCAGGAGTACCCCATGGACGCCATGTCCCTCGTCCCCTATGCCCGGTTGCCGCGCGCCCACGCGCGAGGCGAGATCCTTGACAGCACCGTGGACGCCTTCGGGCGCGCGCACTGGCTGTCTGGCCGCCGCCGGGACGACCGCCCCTATGACGCCACCGTCGTCACCGTCGATGACGGTCAGGTCCAGGAGACCCGTCTGAGCGCCGTGACGGCCCGTAGTCCGCGGCTCGACGCGCTGCCGGACGGCGGCTTCGTGGTCGCGGACGCGCTGCGCCGCGGCAGCGACGACCACGTCCAGGTGTTCGACGCGCTGGGCAGGCCGTCCTGGGCCTTCGCGGTCGGCCACGCGATCTCGCACCTCCTCACCGACGAGTCGGGGCACCTGTGGGTCGGCCACAGCGACAGCGGCATCTTCGGCCACGACCCGCTGAGCGCACCCGGAGTGCGCCGCTGGTCGTCCACCGGTGAGGCGCTGTGGGCGCTCGCACCGGCGTCGGACATCGGGCTCGTCGCGGACTGCTACGCCCTCAATGTGGACGGGGACACGGCCTGGGCGTACCTGTACACCGACTGGCCGCTGCTGCGGATCCGCGACCGGGATCCGGTGCGGGTGCGGAGCACCGGTGTCGCGGGGGCGTATGCCGTGGCGGTGCACGGCGGCGGTGCCGCCCTCTTCGGCGGGTACGGGGACGACGCCGACCGGCTCGTCCTGTGCACCCTCACCGGCACCGCCGCCGAGTCCTGGACAATCACCTCACTCGTCCGGCCCGACGGATCTCCGATCGGCCGCCGCCGGGTGGTGTGCCGCGGCCCGCGCATCTATGTGCAGGCCGCGCCGTGCACCGCGTGGGAGGTGTGGGACCTGAGCGCGCCGGCCTAGTGGTCGTGGCCCTCCTCGGACGTGGGATGGTGCGGCTCGTACCCGGGGATCGTGCCGTCCTCCTTGGCGACGAGGAACAGCCCGGCCATGCCCATGTCCGAGTGGCTCTGGACGTGGCAGTGGTACATCCACGCGCCCGGGCCCACGTGTTCGCCCGCGATCACCTGGAAGCCGAAGGAGTCCGCCGGGCCGGTGATCTTGTTGTCGATCACCCGGCTGACGTCCTCGGGACCCGACAGCAGGCCGGTCCGGTTGTCCGCCCAGCGGTGACCGTGCATATGGAACGTGTGGTAGTACTCGCCGTGCGTGATCATGATGATCTCGACCCGGTCCCCCACCGTGGCAAGGAAGTTGGGCGGGTCGGCCGCGGGCCGGTTGTTGATCGTCATGTCGTTGAAGACGATGGTGAACTGCTTGTCGGGAAGGATGTCGTCCTTCCTGCGCACCACCATCGGACCGTAGAGGCCCTTGCGGATGCCGCCGGTGCCGTGATCCGTGCCGACGACATGGTCGTGGTAGTGCCAGTAACCCGCGCTGCCCGGCCGCCAGGTGCCGTCCGCGCGGCGGCCGGGTGCGTGGGTGCGCCAGGTGTAGGTGCGGGTGGCGCCCGGCTCGACATGGCTGCGGCTCATCTTCGTGCCGTCGTTGGAGATGTCGTAGTCGACGCCGTGCGGATGCAGGCTGACCGGCACGTCCATCAGGTTCTCGAACTCGATGTGCAGCGTGTCGCCCTCGACGAGTTCGATCAGCGGCCCGGGGACGGTGGCCTTGCCCTTCTCGAGGCCGTAGCCCATCGATCCGTCGGCCCGTTTCTCGGCGTACATCTTGAGGTGGCGCACCTGACCGCCGGCCTGCGCGGTGCGGGGCGCGCCCTTCGCCGGGGCCGGCGCCGCGTTGGAGGCGGAAGTGATCGACAACGATGTCACGCCTGTCGCCGCCGCGGCCGCGCCGCCCGCGAGGAGACGCCGGTTGAAGCTCCGTCTGTCCATGTCGAACTCTCCAGTCGTCGGCAGAGATTGACGGGGCGTCGTGACCCCGGGGACGGCCACACGGTAGCCGGGTGATCCTCGTTTATCCACGGTCAGGACAAAGTTCGTCGTATTGCAGTCATACCTATTGGCGAACCGCAAAAAGAGGTCTAGCTTCAACGGCTGTTGTTGTGACCACAGAGGGGTGGGTGACCCATGCAGCGCGCACCACATCACAGGTCCGGAAGAACGAGATCCCGAAAGCGCCTCCTGGCAGCGGCACTCGGCGTCGGCGCCATGACCGCGTCGCTGCTCGGCAGCGGCAGTATCGCCAGCGCCGAGCCGTATCCGAAGCCACCGGCGACAACGTTGTCCCTGCCCTCGCCGCCGGGTGGCGCGAACGTGAGGGTGCTCGTCTTCCACGGCTCCGCCACCGCGGAGTCGCCGGCCGTCTAGGCCGGCATCGCCGCGATCGAGACGATCGGACTCACCGGCCCCGCCGCGAGCCGGTTCAGGACGGTGGCCACCGACGATCCCGCGGTGTTCACCAACGCCAAACAGCTCGGCCGGTACAACGCGGTCGTGTTCCTGACCGGCGGCGGCGACGTGCTCGACCCCGAGCAGGAGGCGGGCCTCGAGGCCTATCTGGAGGCGGGCGGCGGATTCGTCGGCATCCACGAAGCCGCGCGCACCGAGCCGTACTCCGACTGGTTCACCGGTCTGATCGGCGCCCGGCCCACGGGCGCCCCCAGCAGCACCCAGCGCGCCGTCGTCGAGGTGGGCGACCGCGTGCATCCGGCCACCAAGTCGCTGCCCCTGCAGTGGAAGCGGCCCGACAAGTGGTTCAACTGGGCGGAGAACCCGTCGGGCAAGGTGCACACGGTGGCCCGGGTGAAGGAGAACTCCTACACGCCGGCCGCCAAGGGCAACGGCTGGGACCATCCGATCTCCTGGTGCCGTGACTACGACGGCGGCCGCTCCTTCTACACCGGCATGGGCGGCACGGCCGACAGCTTCGCGGAGACCGACTTCCGCGACCATCTGCGCGGCGCGCTCGCCTGGACGACCCGTATCTCCCAGGCCGACTGCAAGGCGACGATCGACGCCAACTACACGGCCGAGCGGGTCACCCAGGCCAACCAGCCAGGCCAGAACGACCAGATCGGCGAACCGCACGGGCTGGTCGTCGCCCCCGACGGCCGCGTGCTGTACATCGGGCGCGGCGGCGCCGACTCCTCCCGGCCGGTCGTCACCGACTGGAACAACCCCGACATCGGCAAGGGCCAGGGCGAGATCCACGTCTACGACCCGAAGACCAAGAAGGTCTCCAAGGCCGGCGCGCTGACGGTCTTCGGCAACAAGGGCGGCGGCGACGAACTGGTCAAGAACGAGGAGGGGCTGCTCGGCATCGAGCTGGACCCGGACTTCATGACCAACGGCTGGGTGTACCTGCACTACACACCCCACTCGGAGATCGACCGCGAGACCCACATGGCCGAGCGCCGGGTGTCCCGCTTCACGCTCGACCTGGCCACCAACCGGCTGGACCTGGCGAGCGAGAAGGTGCTGCTCGACTGGCCGGTGCAGATCCACAGCTGCTGCCACGCGGGCGGCGGCATGGCCTGGGACTCCAAGGGCAACCTCTACATCGCCACCGGCGACAACAACTCGTCCGGGTTCAGCGGTGGTTACTCGGGCAACAACCCGCAGCCGAACTTCAAGGGCGTGTCCTTCGCCGACGCGCGCCGCACCGCGGGCAACACCAACAACCTCAACGGCAAGATCCTGCGGATCCACCCCGAGGACGACGGGACGTACACCCTCCCCGAGGGCAATCTGTTCACGGGCGAGGAGACGGCCGAGGGCGGCGGCAAGACCCGCGGCGAGATCTATGTGATGGGCGTGCGCAACCCGGCACGCATCTTCGTCGACAAGCAGACGGACATCCTCTACGCCGGCTGGGTCGGCCCGGACGCAGGCGCCCCCTCGACGACCTGGGGTCCGGCCAAGTACGACACCTTCGCCGCCATCACCGAGGCCGGCAACCACGGCTGGCCGTACTGCATGGGCAACAACCAGCCCTACCGCGACCGCAATCTGCCCGACCCGGCCCAGCCGCTCGGCTGGTACGACTGCGACGCGCCGAAGAACGAGTCGCCGAACAACGACGGTCTGGTGAACCTGCCGCCCGTCACGCCGAACACCATCTGGTACTCGCCGCAGGGCGGCGGCGTGGACTACCCGCGTGACGCGAACGGCATCCCCAGCTACAAGCAGGAGGAGCAGAAGCTGCTGCTGCCGTGGCTCAAGGGAGGCGGCCAGGCCACCATGAACGGCCCCGTCTACCGCTTCGACGCGGCCGGCGACTCGGCGGTCAAGTGGCCCGCGTACTGGGACGGCAAGTGGTTCGTCGGCGACTTCTACGACGGCGACCAGCCGCGGCACGCGGTGCTGACCGATCCGAGGACGGTCGGCAAGGGCGGCCTTCCGGTGCACGCCGAGTCGCTCAAGAAGATCATCCCGACCGGCACCGGCGGTATCCGCAACCTCATGGACTGGAAGTTCGCGCCCGACGGGTCGCTGTACGTCCTGGACTACGGGCGCGGCTTCTTCACCTCCGACTCCAACTCCGCGCTGTGGCGCGTGACGTACAAGGGCGGCGGGGCGACCCCGGCCGCGGACCAGCTGGCGAGGAAGGCGGAGCAGTGACCCTGAGACACAGAACCGCGAGCGTGTGGACGGCCTTGCTGGCCGCCGTGGCGATGGTGGTCGGGCTGATGTCCGCCGCCGCGTACGGCAAGAGCGACGACAGCCGCACGAACGCCCCGCAGGCCGCCGCGGAACAGGTCCTGACCTGGACCGCGGGTGACCCCATCGACCGCTACCTGTCGTTCCCGACCACCGCGGTGGCCGGTCCCGCGACGATCGTCTTCGAGAACAGCACGGCCACCGGGAACACCACCGGGATGCCGCACACCCTGACGTTCTCGGTCTCCGACGTCGAGTTCAACAACGACGTCCAGCTGAACATCCTGGCCAACCCGAACGACGACATGGGAGGCAAGCACACCGCCCAGGTCAACCTGACCGAGGGCCGGTACTTCTACCACTGCACCATCCCCGGCCACGGCTCCATGCAGGGCATCCTGACCGTCACCGCGGGCAGCGGTGAGGACACCACCGCTCCCGTGACGACGGCGAAGGTGGACGGCGACAAGAACGCCGACGGCGCCTACATCGGCCAGGCCGCGGTCACCCTCGCGGCGACCGACGAGGGCGCGGGCGTCGACAAGATCGAGTACGCGCTCGGCGCCGACGGCCCGTGGCAGCCGTACACGGCGCCCGTCGTCGTCGACCAGGTCGGGGACCACACCCTCCGCTACCGGGCCTACGACAAGGCGGGCAACGTCGAGGCGGAGAAGTCCGTCGCCTTCACCGTCGCGCCGCCGCCCACCGACGACACCACCGCACCGGAGACCTCGGCCACGGTGAGCGGGGAGAAGGACGACCAGGGCCGGTACCTGGGGATGGCCACGGTCACCGTGACCGCCTCCGACACGGGCTCCGGCGTGAACACCGTCGAGTACGCGCTCGGTGCCGGCGCCTGGCAGCCGTACACCGCCCCGGTGATGGTCCACGAGTCGGGTGCGCACACCGTCAGGTACCGCGCCACCGACAAGGCGGGCAACGCCGCGGCCGAGAAGTCCGTCGACTTCACGATCGTCGAACCGCCGGCCGAGGACAAGGAGCCGCCGCAGACCACGGCGGGGATCTCCGGCGACCAGAACTCCGACGGCGCCTACATCGGCCGGGCCACCGTGACGGTCGTCGCGGTCGACTCCGGCGGCTCCGGCGTCGACAAGGTCGAGTACTCCCTCGACGGCGGCCCCTACCTCACCTACACGGCTCCGGTCGTCGTCGACCGGGTCGGCTACCACACGGTCCTGTACCGGGCCACCGACAAGGCGGGCAACACCTCGCAGGCGAAGAGCCTGGCGTTCTCGGTCGCGGAGGGCGGCGGCGTCCCCGCGCCCACGTGCCCCGAGTACGACGAGCGCGCGACCGTCATCGTCGGCACGGTCGACACCGGCATCCCGAACCGTATGACGGGCAGCCGCTGCACCATCAACGAGCTGATCGAGGACGAGAAGGACTGGTCGTCGCACGCGCTGTTCCTCAAGCACGTGGACGAGGTCCTCGACCGGCTCCTCGACGAAGGCGTCATCGACAGCCGTGAGCACCGGAAGATCACCCGCGCGGCCAGGGAGTCGGGCATCGGCAAGCCGGGTCAGACCAATGGATACCGCGACATCTTCGACGGCACCGAGGAGACCTTCGCCAAGTGGCAGCACGTCGGCGGCGGCAAGTTCTCGCTGACCGAGGACGGGGCCATGACCAGCAGCACCACGGTGCCGGGCATGGGCATGCTGTGGTTCCCGCAGCGGCAGTACGGAGACTTCTCGCTCAAGCTCCAGTGGCGCGACGACGCCCCCGGCGCCGGCAACGCCAACGGCGGTGTCTTCGTACGCTTCCCGTACGTCCACGACAACCCGGAGGAGACCCGTCCGGAGTGGGTCGCCATCAAGTACGGCCATGAGGTGCAGATCCTGGACCGTCCCGACGGCGACATGTACAAGACCGGTTCCGTCTACGGCTTCGACCGCGTCGGCCTCGGCGGCGCGGGCGTGACGCCGAAGGGCACCTGGAACGACTACGAGATCCGGGTGGAGGGCCAGCACTACTCGGTCTTCCGCAACGGCAAGCTGATCAACGAGTTCGACAACACCGGCGGTCAGGTCTTCCAGCCGCCGCGGTCGGACGACCCGGGCACGGACGGCCGCCGCTACGCGACCGGCTACGTCGGCCTCCAGGTCCACGGCACGACGGACGTGATCTCCTACCGCAACATCAGGATCAAGGAGTTCTGATCCCTCTCGGGTGAGCCGTTCCGGCCCGCCCGGCCCGACTGCCCCACCGTCCACGGCGGTGGGGCAGTCGGCTGTTCCGTCCGCGCCGCTACTGTGTCCCAGCGCGCTCGGGCCACGGTGATCCGGCGCCGGCCCTCCGTCGGGCCGGGGGCAGGTCCGCGGGCGCGGTCTGTGCGCCGACGGGACGGACGACGAAGGAGTACGCAGGATGACGGCAGTCATGACCATGAAGATCCCGCCGGTGAGGCTCAAGGACAGGGCGGGCGGGGGCGTCCCCGCCTGTGTCAGGAACGTGGTCGAGTTCAGCGACGGATCCGGGCAGCCCCGGCCGGTCGCGTACGTGGAGCGCGAACTTCCGCCCGGGGGCATACCCGCCTACCGCGCGGCGCGCGGCAGCGGTGCGCGCTCCTTCGTCCTGTGGGCCGACGAGAACCGCGGGAGCCGGGTGGCCACCGTGGTGACCGAGTCGGCGCACAACGGGGTGACGACCTATCAGGTGCTGGGTGCGCAGGGCGAGATCATCGGCACGCTCGTCCGCGAGAAGGCACTCAGAGGCCGGGGGCTGCGGACCCGCTGGACGGTGCGACAGCCGGGCCTGCCGGAAGCCGTCGGCCACAAGGGCCGGATCTTCTGGTGGTTCGTGTGCTGGCTGCTGTTCCCCATGATGCCGTTCCTCCTCGTGATCGCCGTCTTCGAGAACGGTGACGTCCCCCGCGGCCCCCGGCGCATCATGTGGCGTGCCGGCGGCCGCATGCCGCTGGAATTCAAGGCGTTCGGGGACAACCTGCGACTGGGCGCGCCGGAGGTGGACCTGCGGCTGGCGGCCGCTCTGCTGGCGCTGTTGCGTTCCTTCGACGGCTGGTTCCACAGGTCGTGGGACGACCGCAAGGACTGAGACCCGCCCACCCCCCACGGGTTCCGGCCGGGCCGACCAGGGCGCGAGCCTACTCAGCCGTGTCTGCCGGTAATTGAGCGCTCGTACTCAGGCGACGCCGATCACGGCCTGAAACCATCGCCTCATGCTCAAACAAACGAGCGATCCGCGTCCGCGGGTCGGTATCACCGGCGTCGGCAGCGCACTTCCCGACGCGGTGCTGACATCGCACAGCCTGCAGCGCGAGGCGACCCGGCACATCGCCAAGTCCCTGCCCGGCACGCTGCTCGCCCAGGCCACCGGCATCGAGAGCCGGCGCGTCGCGGCGGGCGACGAGTACGCCTCGACGCTCGCCCTGCGCGCCGGCCGCCGGGCGCTGGCGAACGCGTCGCTCGGTCCGCACGACATCGACCTCCTGGTCTTCGCCTCCGCGTCACGCGACATGGTGGAGCCCGCCACGGCGCACATCGTGCAGGCCGGGCTCGGCTCGCAGGCCCACGCCCTCGATGTCACCAACGCCTGCAACAGCTTCGTCAACGGCATCGACGTCGCCCGCAGCACGATCCTGGCCGGCCGGGCGCGGCGCGCCCTGGTCCTCACGGGCGAGACCCCGACCCGTGCGATACGCCGCTCACCGGCCGACTTCGCCGAATTCCGGGACGGCTTCGCCGGCTACACCTTCGGCGACGCCGGCGCGGCCGTGGTCCTCGAAGCGGTGGACCGCGGGGGCATCCTCGACGTCGACACCGAGACGCACTCCGAGCACTGGGAGGTCGGCGGCATCCCCGGTGGAGGTTCCCGGCACCCGCGCGGCGACGAGCACACCTACTTCCGCGGCGACGGCCACGAACTGCGCGGCGTCTTCGAGAAGGTGGGCGCCTGTGTCGTGGAGCGGACACTGCACCGCGCCGGCCTCGACTGGGACGGCTTCGCCAGAGTGCTGGTGCACCAGGTGACCGTGCCGTACCTCGAGCGGTTCGCCGAGCTGACCGGCGTGCCCGAGGACAAGCTCGTGGTCACCGTCCCCGAGCTCGGCAACATCGCCAGTGCGAGCATCGGCGTGCAACTGGAGCGGGTGTACGGGGAACTGGCGGCGGGCGACCGGGTGCTGTTCGTCGGTCTCGGCGGCGGCATCAGCATCATGACGATGATCTGGGAGAAGTCGTGAGCAGCCACGACCTCTGGGTGATCGTGCCCGCGCACCAGGAGGAGGAACGGCTCGCCGGCACGCTGCGGGCGCTCGCGGAGCAGCGGGACCGCGACTTCACACTGCTCGTCGTCGACAACGCCTCCTCGGACCGTACCGGCGCCATCGCCAAGGGCTTCGCCGCGGACGCGCCGTTCCCCGTGGAGGTCCTCGACGAGCCGGAGAAGGGGGTGGGCTGCGCCGTGGACTCCGGTTTCCGCCACGCCATCGCCCGGGGTGCGACGCTGCTCGCCCGCACCGACGCGGACTGTCTTCCCCGGCCCGGCTGGACGGCGGCCGCCCGCGCCGCGATGACGGACCGGCCGGGGCCGGCGCTGGTGTGCGGGCGGATCGTCGCCCGTCGCGACGAACACGGCCCGCTGGGACGGGCCGGCTTCGCGGCCCTGGTCCATCTGGCCGCCCTGTTCGGCCGGCTCCGGCCGGCGCACGCCCGCAGGAACGGCTACCTCGCGCCGTACCGCATGCACGCCGGGAACAACATGGCCGTCACCGCCGACCTGTATCTGGCCTGCGGCGGCATGCCCCGCCGGCCCTCGCCGACGGACCGGCTGTTCCTGAACCGGGTGCGGCGAACGACGGACCGGATCGTGCGCTGCCGGGCCATGGTCGTGGAGAACTCCACCCGCAGGCTCCGGGCGTACGGCATCCGGGGCACGGCCCGCTGGTACCTGGACCAGGGCAGCGACGGGCGCGGGGACGACCCCCGCTGACGCGGCTCCGGCCGCCCCGCCCTCGCGTCGACCGACGTACCGTCACCTACCGCTGGATGGCCCCTGATGCTCGACCTCCTCGACCACGCCCTGCGCACCTCACCGGAGAAGCCCGCCGTGCTCGGCGCCACCCGCACCGGGCGTCCCCGGGTGCGTGCCACCCGCGGCGAACTCGCGGGCCTGGCCGACGCGTACGCCTCGTCGCTGTACGCGCGAGGGCTGCGCCCGGGCGACACCGTCGGTGTCGCGGTACGGCCCGGCCCCCGTGCGCTCGCCGTCCTGCTCGCCCTGTGGCGGCTCGGGCTGCGGGGCGCGGTGCTCGACCCGGGCGCGGGTCCCGATGTGCTGCGCGCCCGTCTCGCGTCCGCCCGGCCCTCGCTCGTGCTGGCCGACGCCGCGGCGCAGGCGGTCGCCGGATGGGCCGGGCCCCTGGCGGCGCGGGCACGGCTCGCCCTGCCCCCTCTCGAGGAGTTCGGCCCGGTGGCGACGGTCGGCCGCAGGCTCCCCGGCTGTGCGCCGGCGCTCGGCGGCGCCGATGTCCGTGTCCCCGTACGGGACCACGGCGACGGTGACGCCGTCATCGTCTTCACCTCCGGGACGACCTCCCGGCCGAGGGCCGTCGTGCACACCCGCTCCGGCCTCGCGGCGGGGATGGAGACGGTCTCCACGCTGATCGGTGCCCGGCAGGGCGAACCGGTCGTCGGGGGAACCTTCTTCGTCCTCGTGCCCTCGCTCGCCCAGGGGGCACCGGTGGCGCTTCCCGCGCGCTCGCCCAAGGTCCTGGCGCGCCAGCTGCGGCGGCTGCGCCCCCGGGACACCTACCTGACACCGCCACAGCTGCGGGACGCCCTCGGCGCGGGCGCGCGCTTCACGGGCAGGGTGTGGACGGGCTCCGCTCCGGCGAGTGCCGAACTGCTGGGCCGGGTACGGGACGCGGGCGCGGCGGAGGCCTGGGGGGTGTACGCGCTCACCGAACTGTTCCCCGCCGCGGCCGTCGAGTCGCGCGACAAGGCGGCCTACGAGGGGGCGGGCGATCTCGTCGGGCCGGCGCTGCCGGGCGTCGAGGTGCGGACGGAGGCCGGCGAGCTGCTCCTGAGCGGTCCGGCGGCCAGGCACCGCTACCTCGGCGAGGCTCCCGACCCCTGGGCGCGCACCGGCGACCGGGCGCACCTGGACACCACGGGCCGGATCGTGCTGGAGGGCCGCTGCAAGGACATGGTGCTGCGGCGCGCCGAGAACATCTACCCGGGGCTGTACGAGCCCGCCCTCCAGGTGCCGGGTGTCGAGCTCGCGGTACTCGTCGGCGTCCCGGCGGCCGACGGCGACGAGCGGCTGGTCGCCGTCGTCCAGCCCCGGTCCGGCCACGGGGAGGCACAACTGCGTTCCGCTCTCGCCGGACCGCTGCGCAGGATGGGTTCCGCCCGCCCGGACGCGCTGGTGTTCGCGGACGTCCCGCTGTCCGGCCGTTCCCGCAAGCCGGACCGGGCGGCGACGGCGCGGCTCGCGGCGGAACGTCTCGCGGCGAAGGCGGCCACCCGATGACCGCTCCGCTCCGCGCGGCCCCGGGACCGGCGCGGGCGAGGCGCCGCGACCGCCGGGTCTATCTGCGCTCGCACCCGCTCCTCTTCGCGCTGCTCGCCGCCACCCGCGGCCGTGCCGTCCGCAGGATCGGCCGCACGGTGCTGGTCCACGAGGCGGACGCCTACCGCCGGGTGCTGACCGGCCTGCCCCTCGACCGCACCGCCGCCGGGACGACGGGAGGCGCCGCGCGGGCGGCGCTGAACGCGGCCGGCCACCACGACGCCGGAGTGCTGTTCGACCAGGAGGGCGACGGGCACCGGGCGGGGCGACGGGGACTGGCACAAGGGCTCGGCGCGGCCGGTGTCGAGGATTTGCGCGCGGTGTGGCGGCCGTTGCTCGCCGGTCGGCTCGAACCGCTGGCCAAGGGCGGCGAGGTGGACCTCGTCGCACTCGCCCGCGAACTGTCGGGCACGGTCGTCTGCGCGCTGCTCGGGTCCGGGGCCTCCCCCGCCGCGGTGGCCGCCGCCGCCTCGGAGCTGGCCGCCGCCTCCGTCCGCGGTGAGCTGCCGGGCCCTCGCCGGCCCGGAGCACACGCCGCCTCGGCCCGTGCGACCCGGCGACTGCGGCAACTGCTCGGCGAGGGCGACGACGCACTGTCCGCGATGGTGGCGGTCGCCGCCGTCAACACCACTGTCGCGGCGCTGCCGCGGGCGGTGGCCTGGTGTGCGGACGCCGGCCTGTGGGACCAGGCGGCGGACGAGCGACTGCTTCTTCCCCTGGTGGACGAGCTGCTGAGGGTCACGGCCCCGTCACCGCTGTTGCCGCGGGTCGCCGCGGCGGACGGGGTGGTGGCCGGCTGCCCGGTGCGCTCGGGCGACCGTGTGGTGCTGGTCGCCCGTCATGCGGTGGACGCCCACACCAAGGATCCCGACGCCCGGCGGCCCGCCGCCCCTGACGTCGCCCGTCTCGTCTTCGGCGCCGGCCCGCACACCTGCCCGGGGGCCAGGCTCGCCCGTCTTCAACTGGCCGACGTGCTGTCGGCGTTGTCGGTGCACCGCCCCGTCGTCACCAGGGCCGTCGTGGACCGCGGGGCCGCCCTGCCCAGCTGGCGGAAGCTCGTCGTCCGCTCCTCGGAGGTGGTTCGATGACACGCCGCCCCCGCATCGCGGTGACCGGCGCCTCGGGCTTCTGCGGCGGCCACGTCGCACGGGCCGCGGAGGCTCAGGGCGCCGACGTGGTGTGCCTCGGCCGCCGCCCGGGACCGGTGGGCGAATTCCGGTTCTGGGACGCCGCATCGGGCCCGCCCGACCTGTCCGGTGTCGACCGGGTCGTGCACTGCGCGGCCGCGGTGGGCGACCCGGCGCCCGGTTCGGGCGCGGAGGCGCGGATGCGCGCGGTCAACGTGGACGGCACGGCCCGGCTGCTGGCGGCGGCCGGGGACCGTCCCGTGGTGTGGGTCAGCAGCGCCAGCGTCTACGACCCGCGCCCCGACCGCGGCCTGGTCCGCGAGGACCATCCACGGGCCGGGCACCTCAACGCGTACGGGCGCACCAAGGCCGCCGGGGAGGAACTCGCCCTGCGGGCCGGTGCCGTGGTGCTGCGCCCTCGCGCCGTGTACGGCCCGGGCGACACCCAGCTCCTGCCGCGTCTGCTGTCCCGGGTCAGGGCGGGGACGCTGTTCCTCCCGGGCCCGGACGTAACGCTGAGCCTCACGGCGGTCGAGAACCTGGCCGACGCGTGTCTCGCCGCGTCCGGCTGGCCTCCCGGCCCGTACAACATCGCCGATCCCCTGCCGTACGCCAGGGACGCCGCGCTGCGCGAGGTCCTGCGCGCCCATGGGGTGTCGGCCCGTCTCCGGCATCTGCCTCCCGGTCTCGCCGGGGTGGCGGCCCGTACGGCGGAGGCCGTCGCACGCCGCACGGGCACCGAGCCGGTGCTCAGCCGCTACGCGGTGGACCAGCTCGCCCACACGGTCGTCCTCGACGTGTCCCGCGCCATGGCCCAGGGCTGGACCCCCCGCCGCTCCCTGCGCGACTACCTGGCGACCAGCACCGGCTGACCGGGGCCCGGGCCGATCGGTCCGTGACGGGGCACAGACGGACGGCTGACGGGCTGTTGGTAAGATACGTACATGCATGTATGTGAGGACGAACCAAGCCCATCAGGTGGAGGGGGCTCCCCGAGCCCACGTCGTTCCACTCAGGCCGAGCGCCGGGCACGCACACGCAACGCGCTCCTGGAGTCGGCCGCACGGGGGCTGTCCCGCTACGGATACAGCAACCTCGTGCTCGAGCAGGTCGCCAGAGAGGCCGGGTACACGCGCGGCGCGCTCTACCACCAGTTCAAGGACAAGCAGGAGCTGGCGCTGGCCGCACTCCAGTGGGTTCTGGACACCTGGGAGCAGGAGGTCGGCCGCCAGGTGGAGCAGGAGTCGGATCCGGTCGCGGCGCTGCTCACCCTCGCGCGCGCCCACACCGTCTTCTGCCGTCGCGACATCGCCCGCGTCGCGATGGCATTGCGCCTGGAGTTCTCCGGGCAGGACCATCCGATCGCGCACGAGGTGGAGAAGGGCTACCAGGCGCTCACCGACACCTGCGCCGGCTTTGTCGAGGCCGGACGCGAGGCGGGGTCGATTCCCGACGGACCGGCCGCCAGGGACGTGGCACTCGCCTACGTCGGCGCCGTCGAAGGCACGTCCATCGCATTGGCCGGCCACGTCGCGCAGGACGCCGCACTCGTGGCCGCTGCCGCTGCCGGCGCCCTCGGGCTCGATCCCTGTGTCACGCACCCCTCGCACGCCGCCGCACCGAAGGAGACACACTCGTGAAGCTCCCCGACACCTCGCACACCTCCCGCCCCTGGCGGATACACGAGATCGCGCACGACTTCCGCCTCTACGACGTCTGGGCGCTGCCGACGCCCGGGGGCCCCGACGACTTTCCGCGACTGGTGCGGAACATGTCCGTGGGAGACACATCGGACAATCCCTCGCGGGTCGCCCGCGCACTCTTCGCGATCCGCTGGAAGCTGGGGAAACTGCTCGGCTGGGACAATCCGAGGTCGGGGGTCGGCTCACGGGTTCCGACCTTGCGCGACCGGCTGCCACAAGATCTGCGCGACGGCCCGGCCGGGCCGGACTTCGACCTCCTGCCCTTCACCTCGGTCTACATGACGGAGCACGAGTGGGCGGCGGAAATGGCCAACAGGACCATGCACGGGGTGATGCACCTGAGCTGGGTCCCGGACGGGTCCGGTGGCTACCGCGGCCAGATGGCCGTGCTGGTGAAGCCCAATGGATTGTTCGGCAAGGCGTACATGGCGGCGATCGCACCCTTCCGGCATCTGCTCGTCTACCCGCCGCTGATGCGCGGTATCGGGCGCGAGTGGCGCGAGTCGGCGTCGCAGCCGTAACGCCGCGTCATGCCGCGGCAGCGACGGACGTCCCCTTGTCGAGCAACCACGAGGAGACCGGCCCACCACCCGCCGCCGGGCAGGGGGCGGAAGCCGACGGGCTGACCGGGCACGGGCGCCCGGTCAGCCCGTCGGCTTCTTCGCGCGGCTCGGCTGGACCCGCTTGGGCTCCCCCGGCATCTTCGGGTAGTCCGGCGGGTACGGCAGGTCGCTCAGGCCGTGGTCGCGCTCGTCCTTGCGCGACAGCTCCAGCAGGCTCTCCAGCGAGAACGCGTGGTCGTCCATGTCGGCGTGCACGTCGCCCAGTTCGGCGAACCGTCCCGGCATCGTGGCCAGGTCGAAGTCCGAGGGGGACACGTGCTCGAGTTCGTCCCAGCGCAGCGGCGCGGACACCAGCGCGCGCGGATTCGGGCGTACGGAGTACGCGGAGGCGATCGTGCGGTCGCGGGCGGTCTGGTTGTAGTCGACGAAGATCCGCTCGCCGCGCTCCTCCTTCCACCAGGCCGTGGTCACCCGCCCCGGCATCCGCCGCTCGAGCTCCCTGGCCACGGCGATGGCGGCGCGGCGCACGCCGGTGAACTCCCAGCGGGGTTCGATCGGCACGAAGACATGGACGCCGCGGCCCCCGGAGGTCTTGGGCCAGCCCCGCAGGCCGTGCTCCTCCAGCAGGGGGCGCAGTTCGAGGGCGGCCTTGACGGCGTCCTTGAAGTCGGTGCCCGGCTGCGGGTCGAGGTCGATGCGCAGCTCGTCGGGGTGGTCGACGGCCTCCCTGCGCACGGGCCAGGGGTGGAAGGGCAGCGTGCCGAGGTTGGCGGCCCAGATCACGGCGGCGACCTCGGTGGGGCAGATCTCGTCCGCGGTGCGTCCGCTCGGGAAGGAGATGTGGGCGGTCGGGATCCAGTCGGGGAGGTACTTGGGTGCCCGCTTCTGGAAGAAGGACTCACCCTCCACCCCCTCCGGGTAGCGCTCGAGGGTGGTGGGCCGGTCGCGCAGCGCGCGCAGGATGCCGGGCCCGACGGACAGGTAGTACTGAGCCACGTCCAGCTTGGTGAACCCCCGCGCGGGGAAGTAGATCTTGTCCGGATTGGACAGCCGTACGGCCCGCCCGCCTGCTTCCAGTTCCACCGCTGCACCCATGTGGGCCACGGTAGGCCGAGCCCGGTTACGCCGCATATCGGGCAGAATCGACCCATGGATCTGCCCGTGATGCCGCCCGTGAAGCCGATGCTCGCCAAGGCCGTGAAGAAGATTCCGCCGGGAATGCACTACGAGGCAAAATGGGACGGCTTCCGCGCGATCGTGCACCGCGACGGCGATGAGCTGGTCATCGGGTCCCGCACCGGCAAGCCCCTCACCAGGTACTTTCCCGAGCTGGTGACCTCCCTGTCGGAGAACCTGCCGGCCCGTTGCGTCATCGACGGGGAGATCGTCATCGCGCACGAGGGACGGCTGGACTTCGACCGGCTCACCGAGCGCATCCACCCCGCGGACTCCAGGGTGCGGATGCTCGCCGAGCGGACACCCGCCAGTTTCGTCGCGTTCGACGTGCTCGCGCTCGGCGACGAGTCGCTGATGGACGCCCCGCTCGGCGCCCGGCGGGAACGGCTCGAGGAGGCCCTCGCCGACGCCCGGCCGCCGGTGCACCTCACGCCGACGACCACCGACGTCGAGGTCGCGCAGCGGTGGTTCGAGCAGTACGAGGGGGCCGGGCTCGACGGTGTCGTCGCCAAGCCGCTGGATCTGCCGTACCGGCCGGACGTCCGGCTGATGTACAAGGTCAAGCACGAGCGCACCGCCGACGTCGTCGTCGCCGGTTACCGCTTCCACAAGAGCGGGCCGGTCGTCGGTTCGCTGCTGCTCGGGCTGTTCGACGACTCCGGGGCGCTCCAGCACGTCGGAGTCTGCGCCGCTTTCTCGATGAAGCGGCGGGAGGAGCTGGTGGCGGAGCTGGAGCCGCTGCGCATGGACCCGGTCGAGGGTCATCCCTGGGCCGCCTGGGCGGAGGAGAGCGCCCATGCGGGCGCCAGGCTCCCCGGCGCGCCGAGCCGCTGGTCGGGCAAGAAGGACCTGTCCTGGGTGGCGTTGCGGCCCGAGCGGGTCGTGGAGGTGGCCTACGACCACATGGAGGGCGACCGTTTCCGGCACACCGCGCAGTTCCGGCGGTGGCGTCCGGACCGGGACCCCTCCAGCTGCACGTACGCGCAGCTGGAGGAGCCGGTGAGCTACGACCTGGCCCAGGTGCTGCCCCCGTCAGGCGGGTGAGCACGGGTCGTCGCCGGGAGCCGGTCCGTCGCTCGGACCGGGCGGAGCGGGTGACTCGCCGGGCGGCTCGGACGGCGAAGGGGACGGCGTGGGGCAGTCCGGCTCGGAGGGACCGGGATCGGGTGACGGATCGGGGGACGGGTCGGGCGAGGGGTCGGGGCTCGGGTCCGGCGAGGGATCGGGGGACGGATCGGGCGAGGGGTCCGGGGACGGATCGGGTGACGGCCCCGTACCGGGCACGCTCGGCCGCGGCCGGGGAGCGGGATCGCGGGTCGGCGAGGGGCCCGGCGACGGTGTGCCCCCCGGCGGCCCGATGATGATCTCGCCGCCGCCTCCTCCCCCGCCCTGCCCGCCGTCGCCGACCGGCCGCTCGGCCGGTGTGTCACCGCCGGCGCCCGGGCTGGCGGGGATCACGCCCCGGCCGTCGGCCACCGGGTGGACGCCCTTGCGGTAGAAGTCGAGCCAGGCGAGCACCGTGCGCAGGTATTCCTGCGAGTGGTTGTAGCTGAGGATCGCCCGGTCCAGGTGGGCCTTGACCGCGAGGCTGCGCCCGCCCGCGCAGAGGTAGCGGCCCGCGGCGAGCGCGGCGTCGTGGATGTTGTTGGGGTCCCGGCGGCCGTCTCCGTTCGCGTCCTGCCCCCAGTTCGCCCACGTGGACGGTATGAACTGCATCGGCCCCACCGCACGGTCGTACCGGATGTCGCCGTCCCAGGCGCCGTTGTCGGTGTCGGCGATGTGCGCGAAGCCGTTGCCGTCGAGGACCGGGCCGAGAATCGGCGTGAGCGTGGTGCCGGCGGCGTCGACACGGCCGCCGGAGGCCTGCCCGGACTCCACTTTGCCGATGGCGGCGAGCAGTTGCCACGGCAGTCGGCAGCCGGGGTCGCTGCGTCCGATCCGTGCCTCGGCGCCGCGGTAGGCGGCCAGGACGGTGGCCGGGATGCCCGACTCGGCGCGGACCGCGTCCACCGGCACGGCCGGGCCGGAGCCGGGTTCGCGCGCGGGCGGCACCGCCACGGGCAGTGGCGGCAGCTCGACGTGGTACGAGTCGTCGTTGGGCGTGACCGGCCATGTTCCGGTGTCCGCAGCGCTGTTGCCGTCGGCGACGGGAAGGGACGGTACGAGTCCGGGTGCCTGCGAGGCGGTGAGCGCCGTCATGGCGGCGACGGCGGCCGCGGTCCCGGCCAGCCCCCGGCGCAACCGGGTCCTGCCCGGCCTCATGAGCCGGATCCGAAGGTGTCGATGCCGGCGATGCGCCAGGTGCCGTCCTTGTGGACGGCGTCCACGGCGAGCATGGCGGCGGCGTACGTCGTCTCCTCCTTTGTCGCGGTGCGGGTGTTGCTCTGGTCGGCGTAGACGAGGACGCGGGCCCGGTCCTCGTCGATCTGTTCCACGCCGCTCCCGGTGACGGTGGTGGTCAGCACGAGCTTCTGCTTCGGGCCCTCCCTGACGACGGCCGCGAGCATCTCGCCGTGCTGCTGGACCGCCCGGCCGGTCAGGTGCCTCTTCGTGGCCTGGTCGAGGGCGGCCGCGTCGGCGAAGTTGTAGGAGAAGACGGCTTCGACGGCCGTGGTGACCTGTCCCTTGACCTCGCTGGTGCGGGCGATGTCGGTGAGGGCCGTGTTGCGCGCGGCGGGCCGGTCACGCAGGTCGGCGGCGCGGTCTGCGGCGAAGGCGGCGAAGCCGCCGAGGAGGACGGTCAGCACGGCCAGGACGGCCAGCGGCCCCGTGCGGCGGGCCCGCGCCCCGCGCGAGGGTGCTTCGCCCTCCGGTTCCGCGCTGCCCGTCGTCCCCCTGACGGCGGCGGCCGGCCGGCCGGCGGAGCGGGCGGGGGACCGCTCCCGGTCCTGGTCCTGATCGGTCGGCGTCGCACCGCCGGACGGCGGCGCGGCCGTGGGGGCCGCTGCGCGGGAGGCGGCGCCGGCCAGCCGGCGTTGCCTGTTGATGAGGTGCCGGGTCGTCGACATGTGGGGAGTCCTCTCGGTGGTTACTCGGCCGCGGTGTTGCCGACGGGTGCCTGGCCGAGGGCGCTGAGCTTCCATCCCTGCGGTGTGCGGGTCAGTTCGCCGAGCATCCGGCTCTCCTTGCGGGCCGGTTCGCCCTTGGGGGCGGTCACCGTGATCCGCAGGGCGACCATCACGCTCGCCCGGCCGGCCCTGTCGTCGAGCTCCGTCAACGCCGCCGAGAGCACCTTGGCGCTGGTGACCGTCCTCGCCTCCTGGATCTGCCGCTCGAACTCGCGGCGGCCGTCCACGAGTTGCCGGTGCAGGTCGCCGGTGGCTGAGTCCTCCCAGGTGTCGAGTCCGCCCTTGAGGTCCCGGTGGTCGAGGGTGTTCATGTTCTGTACGGCCTGCCGGCCGGCGGCCAGGGCGTCGTCGCGTTTCTGCGCGAAGGCCAGGGAGTCGTCGTGCGCGGCCCCGTACCAGGACCAGCCTCCCCAGCCGGCGAACGCGGCCGCCACGACGGTCAGCGCGAGAGCCGCAGCGACCACCGGGTTTCTCGTCGTCCGTGCCATGTGCCCCTCTTCCTTGTCTCTCGGTCCCCCGATGCCGGGTCCGGCACGGGCGAGCCGGCCCCCTGCTGTCACCGGGACGTGATGTCGACGATCCGCCAGCGCCCGTCGTCGAGTTCGGCCGTGACGGACAACTGGGCGGGGGCGGTCGCGGGCGCTCCGCCCTCCCGCCGGGAGACCTGGTCGAGAAAGACCAGGAGCTGTGCGCTGCTGCCGTCGAGCCGGGTCACCCCGGCGCGTACGACATGGGTGGTGAGCGTCAGTTTCTGTTCGGCGGCGCGCTTCTCGACCTGGCCGAACAGCTCCGCGTACTGGCGGGCCGCCTTGCCGGCGAGCAGTTCACCCGCCGCCTCTCGGGTGGCCGCGGTGTCACCGGGGGTGTAGGAGAAGACCGACGTCAGCGCGTTGCTGACGTCCCCGGTGACGCGCGCGGTGGCTTCGGTGTCGGTGAGCGCGCGGTTGTCCGCCGAAGGGGCTCCGGTCAGCTGGCCCGCCCTCAGGAGGAAGAGGCATCCGCCGATCAGCAGCGCGAGCGCCAGGGCGGCGACCGCCGGTGTGCGCCATCGTCGGTGTCCGGCGGGGCGGGCGCCTGCGGACGGACCGGCCGGGGGTTCGCTCTGCCCCACCGGCAGGTGGCTCGGTCCTGGGACCGCTGTGACGACGTCCTCGCCGGTGCTCATGACCGCTCCCGCCTCCTCGCCCCGCACGTCACACCCCTCCGACCGGGACCGCCGCCAGGGACCGGACCTTCCAGCCGTCGGCGGTGCGGGCGAGGGTGGCCTCCAGCCGCTTGCGTTCGGTGTTCGGCGCTCCGCCGCCGGCCGCGGCCGTCTCCACCTCGACGGTGGCGATCAGTTCGGCGGTGCCGGTCCGGTCGTCCAGCGCGGTCAGGGCCGCGTCGGTGATCTCGGCGCGCGTCGTGGGGCCCTCCTTGGTCCTCGCCGCTCGCAGTTCCTCGCGCAGCGGTCCGGTGGAGGCGTCCAGCCATTGCCGGAATCCCGTTCCCGGCTTCCGGCCGTCGAAGCTGGTGAGGGTCTCGACGTGCCGCTTCCCTTCGGCGAGGGCCTCGTCGCGGGAGGCGGCGAAGGCCAGCGACTCGTCGCCGTCGGCCTGCGCGTAGCTCCAGCCGCCGAACGCGCAGAAGATCAGGGCCAGTACGGCCGAGGTCCGGACGGCGAGTGCCGCTCTGTCTGTCCTCACGGCGCGACCTCCAGTCCCAGCAGTCCGCCCATGCCGGAGGCCGAGCCGGTCAGCGGCGGCAGGCCGAGCGCGCCGGGCAGCGTCGCGGTTCTGCCGCCGCCGGTGCCCTGACCGGACGGCGAGGACGCCGTGCCTGGGCGTGCGGGCTCGGGCACCGGTCCGCCGGTGGGCGCGTTCGCGCTGCCGCGGACGTTCTTGCCGCTGCTCGGTGGTGAGGTGCAGCGCGCGGCGGTGTTCGTGGCGGTGGCGGGCGAGACGTCGAGGCCGTTGCGGTAGACGGTGGAGCCGTAGCCGTCGGTGCAGGGCAGCGGTTCGAAGAAGGTGACCGACATGCCGAACCGTGCTCCCTCGGTGGTGACGGCGGTGGCTCCCGCGGCGGCGACCGCCGGTAGTTTCACCAGCAGTTCCTCGATGCCGTTCTGCCGGGTGACGGCCACCTCGGAGGTGGTGAGGAGGTTGGCCACGACGACGCCGAAGGCCGGGTCGAGGTCGCGGAGCAGTCCGCTGATCTGCCCGGCGGCACCGGGCGCGGCGGCGATGAGTTCGCGCAGGTCGGTGTCGGAGGACTTCAGTTGGGCCGCGAGTTCCCTGGCGCCGCCCGCGAAGTCCTTGAGTGCCCTGCCGTGTTCAATCTGGGTGCGCAGTACGGTCTCCCCTTCGATCATCAGCCGGGTGTTGACGGGCAGTGCCTCGTCGGCGGCGAGGACGAACTCGTTGCCGCCCTCGAGCAGCACCTGGAGGTCGTCGCCGCGGCCGTTCAGCGCCGTGCCGAACTCGTCGACGACCGTGCGCAGGGACTCCAGGTCGACCGAGGAGGCGAGGTCGTCGACGCCGGTGAGGACGTCCGTGACGGGTGCGGGCAGCCGGGTGGAGGCGCGGGCGATGACCGAGCCGTCCTCGAGGTAGGGGGCGTCGTCGCTCGCCGGCCGCAGGTCGATGTACTGCTCGCCCACGGCGGAGAGATTGGCGACGACGGCTTCGAGGTCGGCGGGGATGCGCGGGGCGTCGTCCTTGATCCGCAGTTCGGCCTCCACGCCGTCCGCAGTGAGCTCGATGTCGCCGACGCGACCGACGGACACTCCCCGGTACGTCACGTTGGAGTGGGTGAACAGGCCGCCGGTCTGCGCCAGTCGCACCTTCACGGTGTAGTGGTCGCGCATGCCGACCAGGTGGCCGAGGTCGGCGTAGCGGACACCGACGAAGCCCAGGACCAGGACGGCGATGACCAGGAACGCGATGTTCTTGAGGCGGATCGCGGTCGTCAGCATCAGCGGTTCCCTCCGCCCCGGCCGATGGTGCCGGTGACAGCGGGGAGAGGGAGCGGCGCGGTGCCCCTGGCCCGCGCGGCTGCCGGCTCCTCGTCGTCGGGCACGAACTCGGGGATGATCGTCGTGCCGGGTGCGGCGGTCACGTCGAGGTAGACGTTGAGGTAGTCGCCCTTCACGCCGCGCAGCACCTCGTCGGTGAACGGGTAGGTGAGCAGCACCTGGAGGGAGTCCGGCAGGTCCTGGCCGGAGTCGGCGAGCGCCTTGAGGGTCGGCGCGAGGGCCTTCAGGCTCGCGATGGTGTCGGCCTTGGACTTGTCGATGGTGTCGACGGCGACGGTGGACAGGGTGCCGAGGGCCCGCAGCATCGTGAGCAGCGAACCGCGCTGTTCCTCCAGCACCTTCAGTCCCGGGCTCAGACCGGTGAGGACGGTGCCGACCTGCTGCTTGCGGGTGGCGAGGGTGGCGGCGAGCCGGTTCACCCCGTCGAGGGCGGCGGTGATGTTGTCCTTGTTGTCGTCGAGGCTGGTGACGAGTGTGTCGAGGCGCTTCAGGAGAGCGCGGACCTTCGGTTCACGGCCGCCGATCGCCTTGTTGAGCTCGGTGGCGATGGTCTTGATCTGGTTGACGCCGCCGCCGTTGAGCAGCAGTGACAGCGCGCCGAAGACCTCTTCCACCTCGGGGTTGCGGTTGGTGCGGCTCATCGGGATGGCCGCGCCGTCGGCGAGGGTGCCCTGTGCCGCCCCGGCCTTGGCGGGCGGGGTGAGCTGGATGTACTTCTCGCCGAGGAGGCTGGACTGTTCCAGGTGGGCGTAGGCGTTCGCGGGCAGCTTGACGTCTCCGGCGACCCGCATGGTGACCTTCGCCGACCAGTCGTCCCGGTTGAGCGTGATCTTGGTGACGCGGCCCACGGCCACGTCGTTCACCTTCACCGACGACTGGGGGACGAGGCTGAGCACATCGGCGAACTCGGCGGTGATCTCGTACGGGTCGCCGCCGAGGTCGGCGCCGCCGGGCAGGGGCAGTTGCTCGATCCCGGAGAGCTCGGGCACCGAGCAGCCGGCCGCCGAGAGGGTGAGGCCGAGCGTCAGCGCGAGGGTGACGGCGCCGCGCCGGCGGAAGGTCCGCGCGGCGGCCGGGCGGGCGGCCGGACCGGTCGCCACGGTTCGGGTGCCGTTCAACGGGACTCCCCCTTCCGGTTCTCCGGGGTGCCGTAGACCGTGCCGACCGGCGGCAGCGGCAGGACAGGCAGTGCTTTTCGCCGTGAGCCGTCCACCGGAACGAGTCCGGCCGTGGAAACGGTGTCGGGCGGGACGGTGATCTCGGGGCCGTAGCTGAGTTCGTTGATGTCGGCGCGGCCGTTGAGGGTGCGGTTGACCGGGTCGTAGGCGCTCAGCGCGTTGCCCGCGGCGAGCGGGGCGGTGTCCATGGCCTCGGCGAGGGAGGCCCGCTGGTCGACCAGGGTCCGGGTGAGGGGTACGAGGGCGTCGACGTTCTTCTTCAGGCTGCCGCGGTTGTCCTGGATGAAGCCCTTGACCTGGCCCAGCGCCGTGCCGAGTTCCTTGAGCGCGGCGCCGAGATTCTCCTTGTCCTCGGCCAGGAACCCGGTGACGGAGGCCAGTTGCTTCTCCGCCTTGGCGACGTTGCCGTCGTTCTTCTTCAGCATGGCGGTGAAGGACTGGAGGTAGGAGAGGGTGGCGAACAGGTCGCCGCTGCTGCCGTCGAGGGTCTTGGCGGCCTTGCCGAACTGCTCGATGGAGTCGCCGATGGCCTTGCCGTTGCCCTCGAGGTTGGCCGCGCCGGTGTCGAGGAGGCCGGCGAGCGCACCGTCGGCGCCCGCGCCCTCGGGGCCGAGGGCCGTGCTGAGTTCGGTGATCGACGCGTACAGCTGGTCGACCTCGAGGGGCATCGCGTTCCTCTCGGCGGGAAGCACCGCGCCGTCCTTGATCCGTTCGCCGCCGGTGTACGCGGGGGCGAGCTGGATGTAGCGGTCGGCGACGACGCTCGGTGCCACCACGACGGCGTGCGCGTCCTTCGGGACGTCGACGTCCTCGTCGAGCAGCAGGGTGACCCTCACCTTGTCGCCCTCGGGCCGCACGGTGTCCACGGTGCCGACCTTCACTCCGAGGACGCGCAGGTCGGAGCCTTCGTAGACACCGGTGGCCCGTTCGAAGTAGGCGGTGATCCGGGTCGTTCCCGACTCCTTGAGGGCCATGGCCCCGGACGTCCCGGCGACGGCCACGACGGCAAGGCCCGCGCCGATCCCCACGATGCGCTTGAGGTTCACGATCCTCCGCCCTTCGCGGTCGGCTTCGGGGGCATGCAGCCGGTGTCCGGCGGTGTGCCGGCCGGGAGGTAGTTCCGGGGGACGAGGCCGCAGACGTAGGTGTCGAACCAGCGGCCGTTGCCGAGGGTGTTGCCGACGAGCCGGTAGTACGGCCCGGCGAGGGCAAGGGTCCGGTCGAGCTGCTTCCGGTTCTTCAGCAGGACGGCGGTGACCTTGCCGAGCGCGTCGAGGGTCGGTTTCAGCTGCCGTTTGTTGTCCTGGACGACTCCGCCGAGCTGGATGCCGAGGCTCTTGGTGCCGGTGAGCAGCGCGTGGATGGCGTCGCGTCTGGCCCTGATCTCGCCGAGGAGGTCGTTGCCGTCCTCCAGCAGCAGCTCGAAGCTGCTCTTCTTCCCGTCGAGGGTCCTGGTGAGCTGCTTGCTGCCCTTGAGCAGTTCGGCGAGCTGCGCGTCGCGTTCGGACACGGATCTCGACAGGGCGGAGAGGCCGGTCGCCGCGTTGCGGACGTTCGGCGGGGAGTCCTTGAAGGTATCGGTGATCGTCCGGAAGCTCTCGGCGAGCTTCTCCGTGTCGATCTTGCCGATGGTCTCGCCGAGCCCGTTGAAGGCCTGGGTGACGTCGAACGGCGAGGTGGTGCGGCTGCTGGGGATGGGTTCGGCGGGGTCCTGGCCGCGGGTGCCGAGCGGGTCGACGGCGAGGTACTTGTCGCCGAGGAGGGTCTTGATGGCGATGGCGACGGTGCTGGAGTCGCCGATCCAGGCGTCCCGTACCTTGAAGTCGACCCTGACCCTGGCCCCGGCGAGAGCGACGGCGGTGACTTCGCCGACCTTGACGCCGGCGATGCGCACCTCGTCGCCCTCGTCCAGCCCCGCCGCTTCCGTGAAGTCGGCTCTGTAGGTGGTGCCGCCGCCGACGAAGGGCAGGGCGTCGGCCTTGTAGGCGGCGATGCCGAGCAGCGCGAGAACGAGGAGGCCGACGAGGGCGACGGCGACGGGGCTGCGTTCCTTCGCGGACCGCGGGCGGAAGCGGAAACGGCTCATCCGCGGCACCTCGACTCGGTGATCCCGATACCGGTGGGCGGAGGGCTGCCGTCCCACGTGGCGACGTCCGTGACCTTCGCTTCGCAGAGGTAGAGGTTCAGCCACGATCCGTAGGAGGCGAGGCGGGTGATGGCCTGCATCTTGGCGGGCGTCCGCTGAAGGAACTCCTCGATGCGCGGGGACCCCTTGTCCAGCTGCCCGGACAGGCGGCCCAGCTCGGCGATGTCCTTCTTGAGCGGTTGCCGGCCGTCCTCGAGGAGGCCGGCGGTGACGGTGGTGAGGTCTGCCATGGCCGCGACGGCCTCCCCGAGAGGTTTGCGGTCGCCGGAGAATCCGCTGACCAGTTTCTGGAGGGTGACCACGAGTTCGTCGAAGCCCGCCTCGCGGTCGTTGACGGTCTTCAGGACGGTGTTGAGGTTCTTCACGACCTCGCCGATGACCTTGTCCTTCGCGGCGACGGTGCCGGTCAGCGAGCCGACGTGCCGCAGGATGCTGTCGACGGTGCCGCCCTCGCCCTGCAGCACCTGGACGATGGAGCCCGCGAGATCGTTGATCTCACCGGGCGACAGGCCCTCGAACAGCGGCTGGAAGCCGTTGAACAGCTGGGTGAGGTCGAGGGCCGGGGTGGTGCGCTCCAGCGGGATGGTGCTGCCCGTGGCGAACACGCGGCCGACGGGCCCCGCCCCCTGGTCGAGGTCGATGTAGCGCTGCCCGACCATGTTGAGGTACTTGATCGACGCTGTGACCGAGGCGGGCAGGGTGCGGCCCTTCTGGACGGTGAAGGCGACCTCGGCGACCCGGCGCTCGACGACCTTCACCGACTCGACCTGGCCGACCTTCACCCCCGCGATGCGCACGCTGTCCCCGGGGACGAGCCCGGTCGCGTCGGTGAAGCGCGCCCGGTAGGGGGACGTCTCTCCGACCGAGGTGTTGGCGATGCCGAAGGCGAGGGCGGTGGTGGCGAGGACGGTCACCACGATGAACGCGAGGGACTTGACCAGCGGTCCCGCGAGAGAGCGGCGTTTCACTCGAGCGTCACCTCCGCACCGCGGTAGACGGGGCCGGTCAGCACGCTGCTCCAGTCGGGCAGCGTGCCGGGGGCCTTCTTCAGCTCCGGCGCCATCAGTTCGTTGACGAGCCGGTTCTCCTGCGGCGAGTTGGGCAGGCCGAGGCTCTCCGCGGCCGCCGACGCCGCTGAGGGGGCGGGGCTGCCGGTGTAGGGGACGGCGTAGCAGTGCGGTCCGCCGCCGCTGTCGTAGGCGGGGGTGTCCTTGCCGGGCACGTACTTGCCCAGCGAGGGCACGGCGGTCACGTCCACATGGAGTCCCGGCTCGTCGGTGCCCTTGCCGAGGGCCTTGTCCATGGCGGGCACGAACCCGGCGAGGGTGCGCAGGGTGCACGGGAAGGAGGACGAGTACTCGGCGAGCAGTTCGAGGGTGGGCCGGCCGGCGGCGGCCAGCCGGATCAGGTTGTTCCGGTTCTTTCGCAGGAAGGAGGTGAGGTCCTGCGCCGAGGTGGTGGCCGAGCCGTACAGTCCGGCGAGCCGGGCCTGCTGGTCGGCGATGGTGCCGCTGGTGGTGGTGAAGTCGGTGAGCGCCTGGAGCACGTCGGGCGCGGCGTCCGCGTACAGATGGCTGACCTCGACGAGGTGCGCGATGTCCCGGTTGAGCACCGGGAGTTGCGGGTTGAGCTTCTTCAGGTGCCCCTCGAGGGTGACGAGCGTCTCGCCGAGCTGGTCGCCGCGGCCCTGGAGTGCCTGGGAGACGGCGGTGAGGGTGGCGGACAGCTTCTCCGGCTTGACGGCGGTCAGCAGCGGGAGCACGTTGTCGAGGACCTGTTCCAGTTCGACGGCGTTGCTCGAGCGGTCCTGGGTGATGGTGTCCCCCGCGCCGAGCGTGCGTGCCGAGGTGTTCCGGGAGGGCGGCACGAGGGCGACGAAGCGTTCTCCGAAGAGGGTCGTCGGCAGCATCTGCGCGGTGACGTCGGCGGGCACCCGCCGCAGCTCGTCCCGGTCGACGGCGAGGGTGAGCCGGGCGCCGGTCCCGTCGGCGCGGATGTCACGGACCTCGCCGATGACGACGCCGCGCAGTTTGACCTCGGCGCCCCGGTGCATCTCGTTGCCGGCCGCTCCGGTGAGCACGGTGACGGTGGCGTCGTCGGTGAACTTCTTGTCGTAGACGGCCACCGAGAGCCATATGAGCAGCACGGGCACGAGCAGGAAGGCCACGCCCGCGAGCCGTCTTCTTGCCGTGTGCGCGGTCATCCGGCCACCTTCACCGTCGTGGTCGCGCCCCAGATGGCGAGCGAGAGGAAGAAGTCGGTGACGCTGATCAGCACGATGGCGTTGCGTACGGAGCGGCCCACGGCCACGCCGACACCGGCGGGGCCGCCGGAGGCGCGGAAGCCGTGGTAGCAGTGCGCGAGGATCACCATCACGCTGAAGATCAGCACCTTGAGGATCGACAGCAGGACGTCGTCCGGGGAGAGGAAGAGAGCGAAGTAGTGGTCGTAGGTGCCCGCGGACTGGCCGTTGAACAGCACGGTGACCCAGCGGGAGGCGAGGTAGGAGCTGAGCAGTCCGATCGCGTACAGCGGGACGATGGCCACGACGCCGGCGATGATGCGCGTGGTGACGAGGTACGGCATGGACCGCACGCCCATCGCCTCGAGCGCGTCGACCTCCTCGTTGATGCGCATCGCGCCGAGCTGGGCGGTGAAGCCGGCGCCCACCGTGGCGGAGAGCGCGAGGCCGGCGACGAGCGGTGCGATCTCCCGGGTGTTGAAGTAGGCGGAGATGAACCCGGTGAAGGCCGAGGTGCCGATCTGGTTGAGGGCCGCGTATCCCTGGAGGCCGACGACGGTCCCGGTGAACAGGGTCATGGCGATCATCACGCCGATGGTGCCGCCGATGACGCCGAGGCCGCCGCTTCCGAACGCCACCTCGGCGAGGAGGCGCTGCACCTCGCGCAGATAGCGGCGCAGGGTCTTCGGGATCCACAGGAGGGCCCGGACGTAGAAGATGAGCTGGTCGCCGCCGCGGTCCAGCCGGCCGAGCAAGGACATCGCTCAGCCCCCCTTCGGGGGGACGATCTGAAGATAGATCGCCGTGAGGACCATGTTCACGAAGAACAGCAGCATGAAGGTGATGACGACGGACTGATTGACCGCGTCGCCGACGCCTTTGGGGCCGCCGCGTGGACCCAGCCCGCGGTAGGCGGCGACGATGCCCGCGATGAAGCCGAAGATCAGGGCCTTGAGCTCGCTGACGTAGAGGTCGGGCAGTTGCGCGAGGGCGGAGAAGCTGGCGAGGTACGCGCCGGGGGTGCCCCCCTGCATGATCACGTTGAAGAAGTAGCCGCCGAGGGTGCCGACGACGGAGACCATTCCGTTGAGCAGTACGGCGACCAGCATGGTGGCCAGCACGCGCGGTACCACCAGGCGCTGGACCGGTGAGACGCCCATGACCTCCATGGCGTCGAGCTCTTCGCGGATCTTGCGGGAGCCGAGGTCGGCGCAGATCGCCGAGCCGCCTGCGCCGGCGATCAGCAGGGCCACGATCAGCGGGCTGGCCTGCTGGATGACGGCGAGGACGCTGGCGCCGCCGGTGAAGGACTGTGCGCCGAGCTGCTGGGTGAGCGAGCCGACCTGGAGGGCGATGACCGCGCCGAACGGGATGGACACGAGGGCGGCCGGGAGGATGGTGACACTGGCCACGAACCAGAACTGCTCGATGAATTCGCGCAGTTGGAACGGCCGGCGGAAGATCGCCCGGGTCACCTCCGCGGCGAGCGCGAAAAGCTTGCCGGTCTCGCGCAGCGGCGCGAGCAGCTTCGAGGGTCCTCTCACCGCCGGGACGCCGGCGGGTCGGTCGTCGGCCAGTGCGGGCGGCCGCACCGGCGGCGGGGCGGTCATCCGGTGACTCCGCCGCCGGCCGGGCTGTAGCTCCGCATGATCGCGGTACGGGCCGCCTCCGGCAGTTGGGCCATCATGCCGAGGACCCGTTCCCTGCGGCGCAGCGCACCCTGGCGGACGGGCATACCGGGTGAGGGTTCCAGCTGGGGGACGACGGTGCGTGGCCCGGCGCGGTCGCTGCCGGCGGCCCGCTGCTCCCGCGCGAGGGTGGCGGCGTCCTTCTCCTCCGACATCCCGATGGGGCCTTCGCGCCTTCCGCCGAGGAACTGGGCGACGACGGGTTCCTCGCTGGTCAGCAGCACCTCGCGGGGCCCGAAGGTGACGAGGTTGCGGCGGAAGAGCATGCCCATGTTGTCGGGGACGGTGGCCGCGATGTCGAGATTGTGGGTGACGATCAGCATCGTCGCGTCGATCTGCGCGTTGAGGTCGATCAGCAGTTGTGACAGATAGGCAGTGCGCACGGGGTCCAGACCGGAGTCCGGCTCGTCGCAGAGGATGATCTGCGGGTCGAGGACCAGGGCGCGGGCGAGCCCGGCGCGTTTGCGCATACCGCCGGAGATCTCGCCGGGGAGTTTGCCCTCGGCGCCGAGGAGTCCGACGACCTCGATGCGCTCCATGACGATGCGCCGGATCTCGGACTCCTTCTTGCGGGTGTGTTCACGCAAGGGGAAGGCGATGTTGTCGAAGAGCGTCATCGACCCGAAGAGCGCGCCGTCCTGGAACATCAGACCGAACAGCTTGCGCGTCTCGTAGATGTCGCGTTCGGGGCTGCCCACCATGTCGACGCCGTCGATGAGTACGCGGCCGCGTTCCGGTTTGAGCAGTCCGATGATGGATTTGAGGAAGACGGTCTTCCCGGTTCCCGAGGGTCCGAGCATGACGCTGACTTCTCCGGCCGGGAGGGTGAGCGTGACGTCCTGCCAGATGTTCTGTTTGCCGAAGGACTTGGTGAGACCTTCGACGACTACCTCGATTCCCATTTCACCTCCCGTTCGGTGGTCCGTGGCAGCGGGCTGCGCACAGGTGTCGAAAGTGGCGGAAGTGCACCGGGCGCCCGCACGTTACGTGCGGGTAGGCGGCCGGGGCAATGGCTGTGACCAGCGCGTTCAGGCCGAACTCGGTGGTTTGTCACGTCGTGACAACGCGGCGCGAGAACCTTGTCCACCGGTGCGTACGATCGCCGGGCGGGGGCGCCGGCCCCGCCGCGGCCGGCGTCGCGGGACGCGGCCGCCGGGCGGACGGCTCATCGAGTGTCCTGGCCGGGGAGCGGCGGGATCGTCGGCGGGCATTCGTTGTTCGGGGTGTTCGGGATGCACAGCGGTCCCTGCCTCATGGCGATCAGGTTGCCAGGCCCGGACAGCGACGCGCTGAACAGCTGGTCGAGGTCCTCCCCGCCCGTGCCGCAGCCGGAGAACTCGGGGATCGTCACCGTGCCCCGCATCGGGCCGCCCTTGAAGACGTTCTCGTAGTCGGGGAACTTGCCGTGCAGGACCACCCGGTAGGGGCGCGCCGTCCGGCAGGCGGGGCCGACGTCCAGCGGTGTGCCGTTGACCTTCACGTCGTAGACCCGCAGCGACTGGTAGAAGCCGGCCTGGGCGAAGTTGAGCCTGTTGGGCGGTGAGCCGATGGTGCCCGTGGAGATGGTGACGGGTCCGTTGGTGAACTCGACCTTCGCGGTGACCGGCTGGAAGCCGAAGGTCAGGAAGGTGGATGTGGCGTCCGGCAGCGGCAGTTCACCGTAGGAGTCGGCGCGGAAGTAGCTGCCGCCGGGCCGGGTGCCCGGCCGGGACACCGACCGGGTGACGGCCAGCACGTTGATCAACTGCGGAGCGGCGGAGGGATCGTTGACGATCATCGCCCCTCCGAGCTTCTCTACGCCTGCGAAACCGACGGCGTACGCGCAGCCGAGCCTGCCGGGCAGGATGGTGACGCGGGGCGGCTCGCCGCCGGGCGGGGGCTGGGGCACGAAACTCTCGTCGATCCCGCCGGCCGGCTTCTCCGTCGGGCAGGGACTTCCCGGCTCCGTCGGCGAGGGTTCGACGGCGATGTCCTGTGGCAGCACGGGCTCCTCGCCGGTGGGGGTGGCGGAGGGGCCCGGCTCCTGCGAGGGATCGGGGCGGGTGCCGCCGGGCACGGGCACGGTCGCCAGCAGGGCGTCCTGCCCTTCGGCCGGCAGGCAGTCGACGGCGGGCAGCGCCGCCGGCTGCGTCGTTGCGACCTCGCCGGTCTGCGGCCGCAACTTGAGCCTCATGGCCCGCGCGGTGAAGGTGATGTCGCCGGGGGCGGTGACGGTCACGGAGGGGACGGCGCCGCGGTGTTCGAGCACCAAGTCTTCGGTCCCGTCCGGCGCGGGGGCGGCCGGCGCGGCCAGAGCTCCCCAACGGGCCTCGGCAGAACGCCCTTTCTGCGCGACCAGCACGGTGAGATCGGCAAGACCGGCGACGGTTGTCGTGCCTTCGGGCAGCACCCCGTCGAGCGCGCCCGGCCCGATCGTCAGCCGCACGGCCGCCTCACCCGGCTGGACGGGCCGGTTCACGGAGCCCCTGTCCGGATACGCGCCGGTGATCTCGGCGGTCACGGTATGCGTGCCCGACGGGAACACGCACTCGTACGCCACACTCACCTCTGTGTCCTGCGCCCGGGCGGCAGAACCGGGGCCTGCCAGAATTCCCGCGACCAATCCCGCGGCACCGAGAAAGGCAATGCGGGAAATGCGAGGAGGACGTTTCGCAACGCCCGTCATGGTGCCCCCCATTTACTGGTGTGCGGCCTTGTTGCCGGGGAAATCGATCCGTTCAAAGACCCGCCGCGGCAACCCCGTGCCCGGGTGGACCCGGGTCACGGGGCTGGCCGCGCGGCTGCCGGCCGGCGTCAGTCCGGGGCGATGGTGTGGTTGCCCGAGACCGCGTAGACGGCCTCGTACAGCGCTTCGTCGCCGTCGTTGATCAGGCCGAGGCAGTCGGCGTTGGAGGCGACCAGGCTGCCTCCGTTGATCACCAGTTGCTTGGTGTCGTTCTTGTAGTGGCCGGTGACGGAACCGGCGAAGTCGGCGGTGCAGCCGGAACCGCTGATGCTCGCGTCCACGCCCGTGATCGAGCCGTCGACCGCGTTCGGTACCGCGCTGACGCCGCTGACGTTCAGGCCCCAGGGGAAGTTACGGCTGGTGACGTCGAACGGGATACCGATGACCGAGCAGTCCTCGAACGTCAGGCTGGTGATGGTGCCGATACCGGTGCCGGGGTTGCCGGAGCCGGAGAGGAGTGAGCCCGACGCGTTGGAGGATGCACAGTCCAGCGTGGCGGCGGGCACGGTGAGGGTGGGGTTGGTCGCGACGGCGGTGAACGCTCCACCGGGGGTGACCGTCCAGGTGACCAGCGACGTGGCCGAGGCCTGCGTCACCGTCATTCCGAGCGCGGCGGTCAGCGCCGCCGTGGCGATCATGGCGTTTCTGGCAATTCTTCGCACGGGTTGTTCCCTTCAGGGGGATGGGCTTGCCTGATGGACCCTTTTCGGCCCCGGCGGCGGGCCGAAAAGCGTTGCGGCTCAGTTCTGGAACGCGGGTCGAATTCTCATGGCCACCCGGTCGTGCATCTTTCCGAAGTGACGCTACGAGCGGGTAACCAGACGCGCAATACCGGTTCGGCAGATTCCCGCAATGCCACTACCAGCCGGTATTTTCTTGTCGCCGGCGCCACAGGCCGCCCCGGATTCTTGTCCGTAAGTGAGCAGTCCTTCCCCGGTGGCACGCCACGCCACGTCCGCTCCCCCGGCCCCCTCCGCCCACACGCCGCCCCCTGCCGACCGCTGGGCAGGCGCTCCGCGCTGGACTATGTTCAGGCCCCAACAAGTCGTCACGCCTGTCGGTCCGTGGGAGCGCTTCCCCCACAGCCCCCCACCCCACCGGACACCCGGAGATCGAGGGGACAACCATGCCGAGAACGACCACCCAGCCGTCGGACGCCGGAGAGCCGCTCGGGCCACTGCCACAGGAGTTCGCCGCCATCATCAGGCCCGAACTGCCCAGCCTGATCCAGGAGATCGGCATCGAGGTGACCCGTGCCTACCCCGAGTACGGGCGGCTGCTGAAGGGTCCGTACGGGCAGGCCATCCAGATCGGCGTCGAACAGAACATCTCCGTCTTCGTCGAACAGGTGGCGTCCCCTTCGACGCCGTCACCCCTGCGCGACGAGATGCTGCGCCGCTTCGGCCGGTTCGAGGCGTACGAGGGCCGCAGCCTGGACTCCCTGCACGGGGCCTACCGGCTCGGCGCCCGCGTGGCCCTGCGCCGCGCCAAACGGATCGGCCGGCGCTACAACCTCTCCCCCACCCTGATGCTGAGCTTCGCCGACGCCCTCTTCGCCTACGTGGACGAGCTCGAGGCCCTCACCAGGGAGGGCTATCTGGAGGTCCGGGCGAGGACGGCCGAGCAGGACGCGACGGTACGGCGCAGGCTGCTGCACCTGATCATGGCGGGTCCGCCCGTGCCGCGCTCCGCGATCACGGAGCTGTCCGAGCAGGCGGGGTGGCCGCTGCCGGAGAAGGTCACGCTCGTCGCCCTGCGCACGTCGCCGGAATTGGCCGGAACGGAACTCGACAACGATGTCCTGGCGGAACTGGGCGGGCCGCACCCGCACTTACTCGTCCCGGGACCGGTCGACGACCAGCGAAGACACACGCTGGAGAACGCGTTGACCGGCCACCGGGCCGCCGTGGGACTGACCGTACCGACCGCCGATGCCGCGGACTCCATCCGATGGGCCCGCCGCCTCCTCGACTTCATCGACTCGGGTGTCGTGGACGACGCCCCGCTCACCTTCTGCTCCGACCACATGCTCACCCTGTGGCTGCTGTCGGACCCCGCCCTGCTGAACCAGCTGGCGGAGCGCGAACTCGCCCCCCTCGCCGGGCTGACGCCCACCCGCCGCAACCGGCTGCTCGAGACCCTGCGGATCTGGCTGGACACCCGCGGCACCGCGGCACGGATGGGGGAGCTGCTCGATGTGCACCCGCAGACCGTCCGCTACCGGCTGCGCAACCTCGAGTCCATCTTCGGTGATCAGCTCACCGACCCCGAGAGCCGGTTCGCGACCGAGGTCGTGCTGCGTGCGCTGCACCTGCGGGAGCGCCGCGACGACAACGCGCGCTGACAGCCACACCTCGTTCCGTGCACGGCGTTCCCGCGACCGTTCCGGAGCGCGAACCGCGCGCCGGTCGGCCCCTGGGCGCGGGCGGCAGGTCCTGATCGCCGAAGGCGACGAGGACGTGCCGCCCGGGTCGCGGTGATCGTCGGCGTCCGGCACCGGTGCAGGGCCGCCCAAGGCCCCTTCCGCGCCGGATGATCTCCCGCCGTGGGTGTTCGCCCCGAGTGTGTCCAGTGTCACCCCCGGGGCCGCCGTCGAGGGACCGGGCGCGGCCCGGCCCTTCCCCGTCCCTGCCGGCCCCGCCCGCGGGCGCGATGCCTCGCACCCCGGCCGCTCCGCCCTGACCTGCGGTGTTGCCCCGCCGACCGCGTGGGTCCGGGGCCGCGAACGAGGCGGCGTAGATCCACGGGGGACGGCCGCCGGCGGCCCGGGCCGAGGGAGCGGGAGCGCCCCGGCCGGGGCGGCAGCACGACGCGGCGGGCCCTCCGCAGCCCCGCAGTGATCAACCCTCTCGCCGTTTCACCCACTTGAGCTGCGCATTCGGCCGCCGCGGCCCGGATTCCCCCGATCGGCGTCCCTTTTGCGCCGCAAGCCCGCCGATTCGGGTGCTTCGGCGGCGTTCGCGTAAGGTATGTCGGCGGTGCTGCCGGGGACGGACGGCCGGGCGAAGGGTGCGGTACGCGCCTCTCGTACGACGCCCTCGCCCTCTCGGCGGCTCCGCCGGGACGCGGTCGACCCACTCCCGCGTAACGAGAGATCACGGGGCGACCCGTACGGTAAAGAAGGACTTCACGTGACCGCCTCCCCCCTCGTTCCGGTGCCGATCCCCGACCGCGTCGCGGTGATGATCGGGTCCTGCATGCCGGTCCACATCCTCCAGGCGGAGATCGACGCCGAGTGCGCGGCGCGCGAGGTGAGCCTGTTCCGCGGGCCGCTGTGCGCGGAGGACCGGGCGGACCGGGAACACGCGCTCGCCGTTCTCGCGCGGGCCAACAAGGTGCTGGCCGCCTACGACCCCCGGCTCATGGTCATGCCGCGCCGGCACCGCTGACGGCGGGCGGCCTCGCCCGGCGCGTGCCTCACTCGACGAAGGTGCCGTCGACGTACACCCAAGCGCCGTTCTCACGCTCGAAGTTGCTGTGTTCGTGCAGCTCGCCCCGGTTGCCGTGGTGGCGGTAGCGGGCGCGGAAGGTCACGGTGCCGCTCGAGTGGAAGGCGCTGCCGTCCGTGGTGGCGACGATCTCGAGAGAGGTCCACTGCATTCCCGGGTCCAGCTCGAGATGGCGGGGCCTGGTCGACGAGTGCCACGTGCGCAGCAGGTACGCCGCGTCGTGGACGACGAAGGCGCTGTAGCGCGAGCGCATCAGCAGCTCGGCCGTGGGCGCGGACCGCTCCCCGCCGTGGAACCGGCCGCAGCACTCGCCGTACGGGGCGGGCAGCCCGCAGGGACAGGGCGACTCGGCGGTGAGGGTGGGAGGCGTGGTGCCTCTGGTGTGTTTGGTTCGTCGGGCCATGGCTTCATTTTCCAGCCATTGAGCAGTGGCGGCGCACGCGTGACTTCCGCGTCGTGAGGGACCTCCGTATGCTCCAGCGCCGGACGCGAAAGTTACCGTCGGTAAGGGGCATCGGATGGATCGTTCCGGCACGTCACGACGTAGCTCACGACCTGCTTCACGACGCACCTTCATGGCGGGCGCCGCTGCCGTGGGCGGCACCGCGGCACTGGCGAGTGCCGCGGCCACCGGGACGGCGGCCGCGGCCTCCGGTTCCGCGGCCGCGGCGCCCTCCGTCGCCGTGCTGGGAGGCGGCGTCGCCGGGCTGACAGCCGCTCATGAACTCGCCGAGCGCGGATTACGGGTCACCGTCTACGAGCGCCGGGCGCTCGGCGGCAAGGCCCGCAGCATGGATGTGCCCGACAGCGCGAGGGGCGGCCGCAGACCGCTGCCCGCCGAGCACGGCTTCCGCTTCATCCCCGGGATCTATCACAACCTGCCCGACACCATGCGCCGCATCCCCTTCCCGGGAAAGCCGGGCGGCGTCCGGGACAACCTCGTCGCGCCGTCCGAGATGTCGTTCAGCCGCACCGGCCGTGAGGATCTGCGCATCCCGCTCCCCTGGCCCGGCCACCGGCCGCCCGGCCTCACCCTCGACGACATCCGCCGCGCCCTGACCGCGATGCTGGACACGGCCCTCGGCATCCCCCTCCACGAGACCGCGTACTTCGTGAACCGCATGCTCGTCTTCCTCACCAGCTGCGACGAGCGCCGCGACCGGACGTGGGAGGCCACGCCCTGGTGGGAGTTCATCAGGGCGGAGGAGATGAGCCACGACTACCGGCGCATCCTCGCCGTCGGGCTCACCCGCAACATCGTCGCGACCAAGGCAGAGGAGGCCAGCACCCGCACGGTGGCCACCCTGCTCGAGGCGTTCGTCCTCAACGCGCTGGGCCGCGGGGCCGACGGTCCGCTGGACCGCATCCTCGACGCCCCCACCAACGAGGCGTGGATCGACCCGTGGGTGACCCATCTGCGGTCGCTGGGCGTGGAGTTCAAGGTCGGCTGGACCGTACGCGAGGTGAAGTACGCCGCCGGACGGGTCAGCGCGGCCGTGATCGAGAACCCGCAGGGCGGGCGGGAGTCGGTGACCGCCGACCACTACATCTCCGCGATGCCGGTGGAACACGCCCGGCGCACCTGGGGACCCGCGCTGCGCGCCGCCGACCCGCAGCTCGCGCGCTGCGACAAGCTGCGGACCGACTGGATGACGGGCATCCAGTTCTATCTGACCGAGCGCGCCCCGCTGCTGCACGGCCACCTCAACTGCATCGACTCGCCCTGGGCGCTGACCGCGATCCAGCAGGCCGCGCACTGGCCCGGCCGTGACTTCCCGGCCGACTACGGCGACGGAACGGCCGTGGACTGCCTGTCGGTGGACGTCTCCGAATGGGACCGGCCCGGCATCCTGTACGGCAGGACCGCGAAGCAGTGCACCCGCACGGAGGTCGCCAAGGAGGTGTGGGCGCAGCTGAAGGCGGCGCTGAACGACACCGGCAAGGTCGTCCTCAAGGACAGCACCCTGCACTCCTGGTTCCTCGACCCCGGCGTCGACGGCCTCGGCACCCCGCACCCGACCAACGACGACGAACTCCTCATCCACCCGGTGGGGACCTTCCACAACCGCCCGCAGGCGGCGACCCGGATCCCGAACTTCTTCCTCGCCGGCGACTACGTCTCGGTCGACATCGACCTCGCGACCATGGAGGGCGCGAACGCCTCCGCCCGCGCCGCCGTCAACGCCCTGCTGGACCGCACCGGCTCCACCGAGCCGCGCTGCACGATCACACCGCTGTTCCGCGCCCCGGAGATGGAGCCCTTCAAGCGGCACGACCTCACCCGCCACCGGCTCGGTCTGCCCAACGCGTTCGATCTCGGCTGACACGGCCGGCCTCGGCCGACACGTCCCACCCCGGCCCGCGGCCGGCCCCGGCCGACGCGCTCCGCCGACCGGCCGGCCCGCGGCCGCCGAGTAGCGTACGGGCATGAAGCTCACCATTCTCGGCGGCGGCGGATTCCGGGTCCCTCTGGTGTACGGGGCACTGCTCGGCGATCAGGGAGAGGGCCGGGTCACGCGCGTCACCCTGCACGACCTCGACGGCGGCCGGCTGGACGCGGTGTCCCGCGTGCTGGCCGAGCAGGCGGCCGGCCACCCGGACGCGCCCGAGGTCGTCGTGACCCTGGACCTCGACGAGGCCGTGCGCGGCGCGGACTTCGTCTTCTCCGCGATCCGGGTCGGCGGGCTCGAGGGCCGGGCGGCGGACGAGCGGGTCGCCCTCGCCGAGGGCGTGCTCGGCCAGGAGACCGTCGGCGCGGGCGGCATCGCCTACGGGCTGCGCACCGTGCCGGTGGCCGTGGGCATCGCCCGCCGGATCGCCGCGCTCGCCCCCGACGCGTGGGTCATCAACTTCACCAACCCGGCCGGCCTCGTCACCGAGGCGATGAGCCGTGTCCTGGGCGACCGGGTCATCGGGATCTGCGACTCGCCCGTGGGGCTCGGCAGGCGGGTGGCGAAGGTGCTGGGCGCCGACCCCGCGAGCGCCTGGATCGACTACGTGGGACTCAACCACCTCGGCTGGCTGCGCGGCCTGCGCGTCGGCGGACGCGACCAACTGCCGCGGCTGCTCGCCGACGACGACGCCCTGGCCTCCTTCGAGGAGGGCAGGCTCTTCGGGCCCGAGTGGCTGCGGTCGCTGGGCGCGGTGCCCAACGAATACCTGCACTACTACTACTTCAACCGCGAGACGGTCCGCGCCTACACGGAGGCCGAGCAGACCCGGGGGGCGTTCCTCGGCCACCAACAGGGGCGCTTCTACGCGGAGATGCGGCGCCCCGGGACGCCGGCCCTGACGGCCTGGCGCCGTACGCTCGCCGAGCGGGAGGCCACCTACATGGCCGCCAACCGGGACGCGGCGGGCGTGGGCGAACGCGACGAGGACGACCTGGAGTCCGGCGGCTACGAAAAGGTGGCGCTCGCCCTGATGCGGGCCGTCGCCCGCGACGAGCGCACCACGCTGATCCTCAACGTACGCAACCGCGGCACCCTCTCCGTGCTGGACGCGGACGCCGTCATCGAGGTCCCCTGCCTGGTCGACGCCGGGGGCGCACACCCGGTGAGCGTGGACCCCCTGCCGTACCACGCGGTCGGGCTCGTCAGCGCGGTCAAGGCGGTCGAACGCGAGGTGCTCGCCGCGGCGGAGAGCGGTTCGCGGGCGGGCGCGGTGAAGGCCTTCGCACTGCATCCGCTGGTCGACTCTGTGAGCGTGGCCCGCCGCCTCCTCGACGGCTACCGGGCCGCACATCCCGGACTGGCGTATCTGACCGCCCCATGAGGCGGAACGGACCACCTGTCCGGAGCAGCGCACTCCTTACGTACCTGTGACGCCACGGCGCGGACCGGCGATCCGCGGGTCCGCTCGCCGTAGCGTCGCAGCATGCGTGTACTAGTCACAGGTGGCGCGGGCTTCATCGGCTCGCAGATCGTCACGGCGCTCACCGCGCGCGGCCACGATCCGGTGATCCTCGACGCCCTGCTCCCCGCGTCCCGTTCCGCGGCCCGCCCCCGGCCGCCCCTGCCGCCCGGCGGCGCGTGGATCCACGCGGACGTGCGGGACCCGGCGGCGGTGGCCGGCGCACTGCGCGGTGTGGACGCCGTCTGCCACCAGGCGGCGATGGTCGGCCTCGGCACCGACTTCCTCGACGCGCCCGACTACGTCAGCTGCAACGACCACGGCACGGCCGTCCTCCTCGCGGCGATGGCCGAGGCGGGGGTCGCCGACCTGGTGCTGGCCGGGTCGATGGTCGTCTACGGCGAGGGCCGCTACGACTGCGCCCGGCACGGCCGGGTACGGCCGGGCCCGCGCGCCGCGGCCGACCTCGCGGCCGGCCGGTTCGAGCCGCCGTGCCCCACCTGCGGCGCACCGCTCGTCCCCGGCCTCGTCGGCGAGGACGCGCCCGTCGACCCGCGGAACGTGTACGCCACGACGAAGCTGACGCAGGAACACCTGGCGTCGGCCTGGGCCCGATCGACGGGCGGACGCGCCATCGCCCTGCGCTACCACAACGTCTACGGCCCCGGGATGCCGCGCGACACCCCCTACGCGGGCGTCGCCGCCTTCTTCCGCTCGGCACTCGAGCGCGGCGAGGCACCCAGGGTCTTCGAGGACGGCGGCCAGCGCAGGGACTTCGTCCATGTACGGGACGTCGCGGAGGCGAACGCCGTCGCCCTGGAGGCGGTCCACGGGCGGGAG
The DNA here is from genome assembly GCF_001278075.1 of Streptomyces pristinaespiralis. Taxonomy (GTDB): domain Bacteria; phylum Actinomycetota; class Actinomycetes; order Streptomycetales; family Streptomycetaceae; genus Streptomyces; species Streptomyces pristinaespiralis. Next base: position 1,298,058 of record NZ_CP011340.1, read on the forward strand.
CCGGGAGTGCTCACCGCGTACAACACCGGCAGCGGCACCCCGCACACCGTGGGCGAGACGGCGGCCGCCCTGGCCGCCGCGCACGGCGGTCCCGAGCCGGTCGTCACCGGCGAGTTCAGACTCGGCGACGTACGGCACATCACCGCCGACTCGGGGCGGCTGCGCGCGGAACTGGGCTGGAAGCCCCGTGTCGGCTTCGACGAGGGCATGGCCGAGTTCGCGGCGAGCGCACCGGGGGACACGGCATGCTGACCGCCGACGTGGTCCTGCCCTGCCTCGACGAGGCGGCGGCGCTCCCCTGGGTGCTGTCCCGCATCCCCGCCGGGTGGCGGGCGATCGTCGTCGACAACGGCTCGACTGACGGCTCCGCCGAGATCGCCCGCGCGCTCGGCGCCGTCGTCGTCCACGAACCCCGGCGCGGCTTCGGTTCCGCCTGCCATGCGGGGCTGCGGGCGGCGGAGGCCGAGTACGTGTGCTTCTGCGACTGCGACGCGTCGCTCGACCCGGGACTGCTGACCGGGTTCGTCCGCCGGGTCGCGGACGGGGACTCCGATCTGGTGCTGGGACGGCGGCGTCCGCAGCAGCGGGGCGTGTGGCCGGCGCACGCCCGGGCCGGCAACGCGGCCCTGTCCCGCATGCTGCGCGGCCGAACGGGCCTGCGGCTGCGCGATCTCGGGCCCATGCGGGCCGGACGCCGCACCGACCTGCTGGGCCTCGGCCTGACCGACCGGCGCAGCGGCTACCCCCTCCAGATGGTGGTCCGCGCCTGCGACGCCGGCCTGCGGGTGACCGAGGTCGACGTCCCCTATCTGCCGAGATCGGGGAAGTCGAAGGTGACGGGCACCTGGCGGGGCACCTGGCACGCCGTTCGGGACATGAGCACGGTGCTTGCGGAACAGCCGCGTCACCCGGCGAAGGGCGGGTCGCGATGAACGGCACGCTGCTGGTGATCGCGAAAGCGCCGGTGCCCGGCCGGGTCAAGACGAGGCTCACTCCTGCCTACACCCCGCAGGAGGCCGCCGCGCTCGCCGAGGCCGCGCTGCGGGACACCCTCGACGCGGTCCTCGCCACCCCGGCCCGGCGGCGGATCCTGGTGCTCGACGGCGCACCGGGGGCCTGGCTGCCACCCGGTGTCGAGGTGGTGCCGCAGAGCGGCGGCGGCCTCGACACGCGGCTAGCGGCGGCCTTCGCGCTGTGCGGTGCCGAGGGGCCGGCCCTGCTGATCGGGATGGACACCCCACAGGTGTCCCCCCGGCTCCTCACCGCCGGGCTGCGACCGGGCCCCGGCGAGGCCGCGTTCGGCCCGGCGGACGACGGCGGGTTCTGGGCGCTCGGCCTCGGTTCCCCCGCGCTGCACGGCGGGCTCGTCCTCGGAGTGCCCATGTCGTCGCCCGAGACGGGCGCCGTCCAGCGGGAACGGCTCGTCAAGGCGGGACTGGCGGTGCGTGAGCTGCCGCCCCTGCGGGACGTCGACACACCCGACGACGCCCGTGCGGTGGCCGCCGCCGCGCCGCACACAAGGTTCGCCGCGACGCTGGTCGCGACGGCCGGCGCCGGGTCCGGGACAGGAGCGCGATGACCGCACCGCCCTGGCAGGCCGACCCGTACACGGACGCCCTGCGCGCCGGCCGCGGCCCGCTGTTCCTGCGCCGCCACGACGGCTGGCTGCTGCCCCTGGAGGTGGAACGCTGGTGCGCGGAACCCGACGCCGCCGACCGAACGGTCCTCTCCCACAGCCAGGGCGCCGTCCTGGACATCGGCTGCGGCCCCGGCCGTCTGGTCGCCGCGCTCGCCGCGCGCGGGCGGACCGCGCTCGGCATCGACATCAGCCCGGAGGCCGTGGCCCGCACGATCCGCGTCGGCGGCAGCGCGCTGCACCGCTCCGTGTTCGACCCCCTGCCCCGGGAAGGGCACTGGGACACTGCTCTGCTGATCGACGGCAACACCGGCATAGGCGGCGATCCGCGCGCGCTGCTGTCCCGCGTGTCCGAACTCGTCAGGCCCGGCGGCCTGCTGATCGCAGAGGCGGCACCTCTGGACGTGGACGAACGCACGGTCGTCCAGGTCTTCGACGGCACATCGAAGGAGGGCTCGGCGTTCCCCTGGGCCCGCGTGGGCACGGAGGCGCTGCTGCGGCACGGGCGTGCGGTGGGGTGGGAGCGGGAGGAGGTGTGGCGGGCCGGGGGGCGACGGTTCGTGGCGATGCGGCGGGGGGCGCGGGCGGGGTCGTAGCGCCTGCGAGGGCGTTTCCCGGGGGCTGTGCTCCTGGACCCGGCGGGGCTGCTTCCGCGGAGCGAAATCCAGCCCGTCCGGCGCTCGAGGGCACCGCGCGAAGCGCGGGGCGGGGGTCCGGGCCCGACCCTGGTTCGGGAAGGGCGCGGGTAGGGGAACACGCCCCGCGCAGCGGGCCCCTCAGCCGCCCCGCACCGCCCGCAGCGCCCCCGGCCGACGCCCCGTCAGCGCGTCGAGCGCCGCCGCGGACGCCGCGTCCGCGGGCACGTGGACCAGCAGGCGCTGGTCGTCGTCCGCCGGCAGTTCCAGCGTCTCGTACGCGAGCCTCAGCTCCCCCGCCTGTGGATGCACCATCCGCGTGACGCCGCTCGCCCGCGGCAGGCCCGGCAGCCGTTCCACCCGGTCGGTGAAGACCGTGCCGACGGTGACGGTCAGTTCGTCCGCCAGCGCCGCGACGTGCGGGTCCGCTCGGAACGGCCCTTGTTTCAGCGACGCGACCTGCTCGTCGGCGACGCGTTCCCAGTCGGGGTAGGCGGCGCGGGCGCGGTCGTCGGTGAGGACGAAGCGGGCCGCGTTGGGCGGGGTGCCGTCGAGCAGGCCGAGCGGGCCGGCCAGCCGCTCGTAGCCCTGGGTCCAGGCCAGCAGCTCGCTCAGCCGGTTGACGAGCACGGCGGGCGCGGGCTCGAGCCGTTCGAGCACGGCCCGCACGGTGGGGCGGACGTCACGCGCGGGCCCGGCGCCGCCCATGCAGCTGAAACCCGCGTCGGCGGACTTGGTGAGCCGGTGGAGATGGACGCGTTCACCGGGCGAGAGCCGCAGCGCTTCGGCGAGCGCGGAGAGCACGGGCGGGGAGGGCCGCCGGTCCCTGCCCTGTTCGAGGCGGGTCACGTACTCGACGCTCACGCCGGCGAGCGTCGCCAGCTCCGACCGGCGCAGGCCGGGTGTACGGCGGCGGGGACCGGCCGGCAGGCCCACGTCGGCGGGTGTGACCGCCTCGCGGCGCGTGCGCAGGAACAGGCCCAACTCGTTGTCGCTCACCGTTCGAACGTAACAGCCCGGACCGGCACGACGGTGGCCCTGTCACTACCAGTCTCGGCCCGGCCTTCCTCGGTGCCGTCCCGGAAGGCAGGTTGAGAGGCGTCCCGGCCCCGAGGGGTGCCGGCCTTTCCTATTGAGGAGTACACCGTGTCCGAGAAGATTTCCGGGAAGAAGCTCGAGCTGGCAGTGATCACCGGCAGCGTCCGCCAGGGCCGCTTCGGTCCCGTGGTCGCCGAATGGTTCGCGGAACAGGCGCGGCAGCACGGCCGGTTCGGCGTCGAGGTGGTGGATCTGGCGGACATACCGCTGCCGCTGGACCTGCCGCCCCTGCCGCCGGCACTGCAGCCCGACATGGAGCGGCCCGCGGACATGGCGCCGCTGACGCGGCGGCTCGCGGCGGCCGACGCGATCGTGGTGGTGACGCCGGACTACAACCGCAGCTTCCCGGCGTCCCTGAAGGCCGCGATCGACTGGCACTACACGGAGTGGCAGGCGAAGCCGATCGGTTTCGTCGGCTACAGCGGGGCCAGCGGCGGTCTGCTGGCGATCGAGCAGCTGCGCCAGGTGTTCGGTGAGCTGCACGCGCACACCGTCCGCGACATGGTCTCGTTCCCCCGCTACTACGAACTGTTCGCGCCTGACGGCACCCTCATCGATCCCGACGGCCCCAACGGCGCGGCGAAGACGATGCTCGACCAGCTCGACTGGTGGGGCTCCGTGCTCCACGACGCGCGCCGTGACCGTCCGTTCGGGGCCGTCTGACGGCGGCCGTCCCGCGCAGCCGCCGCACGAGTGCCACCGCCGCGGTGGCGAGGGCCACCGCGGCGAGGGACAGCAGCCAGTTGCGCGGATAGTCGAGCGGAAGCACCGAGGGGTTGTGCGGCGTGCCGGGGGCGAAGAGGACCGGCAGGGCGATCAGTGTCAGGCAGCCCGCGGTGACGAGCGCCCCGCGCAGCGGTCCCCGGCCGGGGAGGCGTGCGAGCAGCAGGCCGGCGGCGAGCACCAGCGGGGCGACGAGGAGGTCGTGGAGGACGACCGCTCCCGCCAGCCAGAGGGCGACGTCCCGGGCCTGTCCGCCGCTGAGGAGGAGGAAGACGCCGACGCCCATCAGGGCGACGCCCGCCGCCCCTGTCGCAACGCGCATCACAGCACCTCGATCCTTCCGACCCACTTGGTCTGCCACACGCCGGGGCGGTTGGGGGCGATGATCCGGGCGGGGAAGCCGTGGTCGAGGGAGAGGACCTCGCCGCCCAGGCGCAGCGCGAGGAGGGTGAGCGGATCGTCGGTGTATCCGCCGCCCATCTCCATCACCCGGTAGGCGCCTCGCTGTTCCAGCGAGACGACCCTCAGCGCCGCGCCGGGTGGTGCGCCGGCCCGCCGCAGCAGGTCCTGGACGCGTACACCGGTCCATCGCGCGGACTTGCTCCAGCCTTCGACGCAGGCGATGGGCAGCGTCACGGTGTGCTGGGGCAGTGCGGCCAGCTCGTCGAGGGTGAGGGCACACGACCGGGGGCCGGTGACGGTGAGCCGCCAGCCGGCGAGGGACGGGAGGTCGACCCGGGCCGCGGCGGCGGTGCGGTTGACGGGCAGCTGCTGCGGTCCGTGGTCGGGGTGGCGGGGTGCGAGCAGGTCAAGGTGGCGCAGCGGTGTGAGGGACTGGCCGACGGTGGTGACGGTGACCGCTCCCACGGCCGCGGCGACGCCGGTGAGGAGGGAACGCCGGTCCGGTCCGTCCGTGGCGGGCAGTTCGGCGGACCCGGGTGAGCGCCGGCTCCAGTAGTCCCTGATCTGCGGGTACTTGACGGCGATGTGCAGTACGAGGGCGCCCGCGAGCAGCCAGGCCACCGCGAAGTGGACGGGCACGAAGGAGAACGGCCACGGATACCACTGGGCGGTGTTCAGCAGCCCCGTGGCGAGCTGGAAGAGGGCCGCGGCGACCAGAACGGCCACCGAGAGCCGTTCGAGGGCGTGCCGCAGGGACCGCAGAGCGGGCCGTACGAAGAGCCTCGGGTAGACCGTCCACAACTTGGCGAGCAGCAGCGGGACCGCCGCGATGCCGCTCGCCACGTGGAGCCCCTGGTTGAGGCGGTAGCCCCAGTACGGCCGGCTGGGCAGCGACCCGGCGAGCCAGTCCGGCGGCCGTTGCAGGTAGTGGCTGATCACCCCGGTCACGAAGCACACGGCGACCGCCGCGCCGAGCAGGCGGCCGACGGCGGTGGCCGTGCGGGCGTCGTGCAGCCCGCCGGTGAACCTCGGCGGCCGGAGGGTGATCGGTGGTCGGATCCTCATGCCTTCCATGAGAACCCCGCGGGAGGCGTGTGCGAGGGATCCGACACCTTACGGAATGCGGACGTCGGGAGGCGTCCTCCCCGTTCGGGCCGCTGCGGCTGGAAGGCTGCTGTCCGTGATCACCATCCGCTCGCTCATCGCCTGCCTCCTGGTCGCCGGCCTGACGGCCGTGCTGGCGGCCACGGTCCTCAAGGACGGCTACGTCACCGATCCCGGCGGCCTCGCACGGTGGTACGCCGCCTGCTGGCTGCTGTTCGCGGCGGCCGTCGTCGCCGTGCGCAGGATGCCCGTGCGGCGCGCGGTGGTGCTGATCCTCGCCGGTGGTGTCGCGATGGCGGCGACCGGGCTGCTCGCCCCGCCGCGGACGAGCACCGACTCGTACCGCTACGCCTGGGACGGCAGGGTGCAGGCCGCCGGGATCTCGCCGTACGACCACGCGCCCGCCGATCCGGCGCTCGCCGGTCTGCGCGACGACTGGCTGTTCCCGCGGGGTGCGGACTGCGCGGTACCGGAGCGCTCGCGCGTCGACGGTCCCGCGGGCGAGCGGCACTGCACGCGGATCAACAGACCGCGCGCGCACACGATCTATCCGCCGGTGGCGCAGGGCTACTTCCTGGTCGTGCACGCGCTGTCGCCCGACGACGCCCGGCACAAGGCACTGCAGACGGGCGGGGCGCTCCTCGCGGTCGGCACGAGCGTCGTGCTCGTGCTGGTGCTGCGCCGTCGCGGTGATCCGCGGCAGGCCGCGCTGTGGGCGTGGTGTCCCGCCGTGCCGGTGGAGGCGGTGAACAACGCGCACGCGGACGTGCTGGGGGTGCTGCTCGCGGTGCTGGGGCTGTGGGTGGTGGTCCGAAGGCGCTTCGAGGGCGGTGTGCTGCTCGGCGCGGCGGTGGCGACGAAACTGCTGCCCGCGGTGGTGCTGCCGGGCGCTCTGGCGGGCGTCCGGCGGTGGCGGGACGCGGCGGCCGTGCTGGTGCCGGCCGCCGCAGTGGTGGCGGTGACGTACCTGCCGCACGTGCTGCTGTCGGAGAGCTCCGTGCTCGGCTATCTGGGCGGCTACACCGAGGAGGAGGGCTACGCCGATCCGTCGGCCCGCAACCGCTACGCGCTGCTGCGGCTGGTGCTGCCGGACGCGTGGGCGCTGCCCGCGGCGCTGCTGGTGACGGCGTTCGTCGTCGTGCACGTCGTGCGCCGCGGCGACCCCGGACGGCCGTGGAGCGGCGCCCTGTCGGTGACGGGAACGGTGTTCCTGCTGATGACGCCGGGATACTCCTGGTACGCGCTGCTGCTGGTGGCGCTGGTCGCGCTGGACGGCCGGTGGGAGTGGCTGGGCGTCGCGGCGGCGGGAGCGGCCAAGTACGTGACGGTGCACCTCGAGGGGGACGGCGCGGTGGTGGGCACGACGGCGTACGCCCTGGCGGCAGCCGCGGTGGCGGCCGGGGTGCTGGTCCGGCGGAGCCGGCCGGGTGGTGCCGGCTCACCGCTTCCCGGGCGACGGGAGTCCGGGCGTGTCGCGGTGGGCAGTAAGGAGGAATGACCACCTCCGCCGAACGGTCCGAAGCCTCGCCCGTCCGTTCCCGCCGTGCGCTGCTGGCCGGTTCGGTCGGCAATTTCGTCGAGTGGTACGAATTCGGCGTCTACGGCTACTTCGCCACGATCATCGCCGCGAACTTCTTCACGCCGGAGGGCGGCAGCGACGTCGAGGCGCTGGTGAAGACCTACGCGTCGTTCGCGCTGGCATTCTTCTTCCGGCCGGTCGGGGCCGCGCTGTTCGGCCGGATCGGTGACCGGATCGGGCGCCGTCCGACGCTGATCCTCGTCATCGGCCTGATGACGCTCGCCACCACCCTGATCGGTCTGCTGCCGACCTACGCCACCGTGGGCGCCTTGGCGCCGTGGCTGCTCACCCTGCTGCGCATTCTCCAAGGGCTGTCCGCGGGGGGCGAGTTCGGCGGGGCCGTGTCGCTGATGACGGAGTTCGCGCCGCCCGGCAGGCGCGGCCTGTACGGCTCGTGGCAGTCGTTCACTGTGGCGCTCGGCCTGCTCGGCGGCGCGGGGGCGGCGGCGCTGCTGGCGACCGTGCTGTCGGAGGCGGCGCTCGTCGACTGGGGCTGGCGGCTGCCGTTCCTGCTGACACTGCCCCTCGGTGCGGTCGCCCTGTGGCTGCGGCTGCGGCTCGAGGAGACGCCCCGTTTCCGGGAGGCGGAGGCCGCGCCGGCCGCGCCACCACCGACCGGGGAGGTCGTCAGGGCGATCGTGCTCGGCGCCGGCCGGATCATGGGCTGGGCGGCGGCCGGTTACACCTTCCTGGTGGTGCTGCCGTCGTATCTTCAGTCCAGTCTGAACGCGTCGTTCCGGGAGGCGCTGATCGCCACGGTCCTGGCGAACCTGGGCTTCGCGGCGTCGATCATCCCGGCGGGGCTGGTCAGCGACCGGGTCGGCCGGCGGCCGGTGATGCTGACGGGTGCGGCCTTGGTGGTGCTGCTGGCCCTGCCGCTGATGAACCTCCTTCAGGACGAGGGCGCTTCGGCGGCCGCCAAGGGCGCCGCGGTCCTCGCCGCCGGCGCCGTGGTGGGTCTGCTCGCGGGGCCGGGGCCCGCGATGCTGGCCGAGATGTTCCCGACGTCGGTGCGCTGTACGGGACTCGGCCTGGCGTACGCGCTGTCCAACGCGGTCTTCTCCGGGTGCGCGGGCCTGGTCATCACCGAACTGATCAAGCGCACCGGCAGTGTCGACATCCCCGCCTACTACGCGGCCGCGACCTGCGCGGTCAGCGTGTTCGCGCTCCTCACGCTGCGCGGCGACGACCACCGCAGGCCGCTGCGGTGAGGGTCGTCGGGCTGATGTCGGGGACGTCGTACGACGCGATCGACGCCGCGGCCGCCGACATCGTCCTGAAGGACGGCAGGCTCGAGCTGAGCCCGCTCGGCCTGATCTCGGAGCGGTACGACGACGAGCTGCGGGCGGCGCTGGCGGGAGCCCTGCCGCCCGCCACGACCACGCTGGAGCGGGTGTGCCTGCTGGACACCCGCATCGGGCAGGCGTTCGCCGCGGCGGCGGTCCGCGCCGACCGCGAACTGTGCGCGAGGACCACCGAGTTGGTGGCCTCGCACGGGCAGACCGTGTACCACTGGGCGGAGGGCGGGCAGGTCCACGGCACTCTCCAGCTGGGGCAGCCTGCGTGGATCGCGGAGGCGACCGGCTGCACGGTGGTGTCCGACTTCCGTCCGAGGGACGTGGCGGCGGGCGGTCAGGGCGCCCCGCTGGTCGGTCTGGTGGATCTGCTGTGGCTGCGCGGCCGGCCGGGCGTGCCGGCGGCACTCAACCTGGGAGGGATCGCCAACGTCACCGTGGCCGGCCGGGCGGGCGAACCGGTCGCGTTCGACACGGGCCCGGCGAACGCCCTGGTGGACGCGGCGGTCGCGGAGCTGACGGGCGGACGGCTCGGCTACGACGAGGACGGGGCGCTGGCCGCGGCGGGCCGGGTCGACCAACCGCTGCTCGACCGGCTGCTGGCGGAGCCGTACTACCGGCTGCCCCCGCCGAAGACCACCGGCAAGGAGCTGTTCCATGCGGGCCATGTGCGAGAAGCGCTGGCCGGCGTCGGCCCGTTGCCGCCGCAGGACGTGATCGCCACGCTCACCCGGCTGACGGCGCGGACCGTGGCGGACGCGCTGCGGCCGCTGGGGGCGACCGAGGTGGTCGCTTCGGGAGGCGGCACGCGCAACCCGGCTCTGATGGCGGCGCTGCGGGCCGAGCTGGCCGGGACACCGCTGCGCACCTCCGACGAGTTGGGGATGCCGGCCGCCGCCAAGGAGGCGTACGCGTTCGCCGTGCTCGGTTTCCTGACCGTGCACGGCGTGGCAGGGACCGTGCCGGCGTGCACGGGTGCCCGAGGAGCGCGCGTCCTCGGGTCGATCACGCCGGGCGGCCGGGTTCCACCGCTCGCGTCCCCCGCGGAGCGCCGGGTCGACTCCTTGGTCGTCATGGACCGTTGACCGTGGTGGTGCGACCTGGCGCGGCCCGCACCACCCCGGCCTCGGCGAGCGTGTCCGGGCGGCCGGAGGGAGCGAGCGCTGCTCCCGTGCCCGTATTCCTGATTCGTGCCGGCCTGCTGCCCCCGCGGCAGCAGGTCAGCCGACCAGGAAATCCGCTTTGCCGGCCTTCGCTCCCTGGATGAAGGCCTCGATCTCTCCGGAGGTGTAGATCAGGGCCGGCCCGTCGGGGTCGGCGGACTGGCGCACCGCGACCCTGCCGTCGGAGAGCTTCATGGTCTCGACGCAGTTGCCGCCGTTGCCGCCGCTCCAGGGCTTGTGCCAGCCCTCCTCACCCAGCTCGGCGGCCGGCATTCCGTTGTATATGCGTTTCATTCACAGCTCCTTGCGGAGATCGTCGAGGATCTCCTTCGTGCGTTGTACTGTCGCGGCCTGCGCCGCCATGCGGTCCATGACCTCGAGGTGCGTGGCGACCTCGGGGCGCGCGTCGAGATAGACGGCGCCGGTCAGGTACTCGCTGTAGACCATGTCCGGGAGTTCGGCCACAGCGAACCGGAAGAGGACGAAGGGCCCGTACGTCCCGGGGTGGTGGCCGGCCGCGAACTCGGCGATCTGCAGGGTGACGTTCGGCAGCCGGGCGCCGTCGAGCAGCTTCTCGATCTGGGCCTTCATCACCCCCGGCCCGCCGACGGGCCGGCGCAGCACCGTCTCGTCCATGATCACCCAGAGCTTGGGCGCGTCCGGCCGGGTCAGCAGGGACTGGCGCTCCATACGCAGGGCCACATGGCGTTCGACGTCGTCCGGCTCGGTGTGGCCGATGGCTCCGCCGAGCATGATGGCCCTGGCGTAGTCCTCGGTCTGGAGCAGACCGGGCACGAAGTGGGGTTCATACGCACGGATGAGGCTTGCGGCACCCTCCAGGCTGACGTACATGCTGAACCAGTTGGGCAGGACGTCGTGGAAACGCTGCCACCAGCCCGGCTTGTTGGCCTCTTCGGCCAGCTCCACGAAGCCGCGGGCCTCCTCTTCATCGATCCCGTAGGCGCCGAGCAGCAGTTGGACGTAGGGGATCTTCAGCGCGACCTCGGCGGTCTCCATCCTGCGGATGGTGCCGGGGGCGACGCGCAGGACCTTGGCCGCTTCCTCGCGTTTGAGCCCTGCGCGTTCCCGCAGGTCCTGCAGGCGTCTACCGAGAACGACCTGCCCCACAGTGGGGGCGGACCGCGGTTCACTCACTTCGAGACCTCCCCACGTGCTTGTTTGCGAGCAGTGTGCCACGGCACCCACTCAATGAATATGCCCACTCTGGATTTTTCAAAGTGGGGGTTGCCAATGTGATGGTTGCAGCGGGAGAGTGGTCGTGTGAACCGTGACGCGCTCGCCACCGAGCTCCTGGACTCCCTCGCGGGGCCCGATCTCACCCGGTATGCCTTCGAGTTGCCGGCGCGCGCCGAACAGGTCTCACGGGCGAGAAAGATGGTCTCCGCACGGCTGGAGAGCTGGGGCGTCGGAGAAGACGCGCACGACACGGCACTGCTCGTCCTCTCCGAGCTGTTCACCAACGCCATCGTGCACACCGGCGGTCATCTCGTCGCCTGCGAACTCCGCGCGGACGCCGACCGGTTGCGCGTCACGGTGCAGGACCAGGGCGCCGCCGCCACCGGCCCGCGCGTGTGCCACGGCGCGGAGGGCGAGCGCGGACGGGGTCTGCTGCTCGTCGAGGCGGTGAGCTGTGCCTGGGGCACCTACGACGCCGCGCCGGGAGCGGGCCGCGTCGTGTGGGCCGAACTGCCCTTCGTACCGGCCGCCGATGCCGCTTCCAGGGAAGGGGCGTCGGCGTCGGAGTGGCCGTGCTGAGGAACCTGGCGCCGCTCGTCTCGCGGGGCGTGCGCCACGACGGAGCCGACCGCCTGAGCACCCTCGAGGTCCCCGACGCCCTCCCCACCACCCTGGGGTGCGACGCGGTCGGCGTCCCCGAGCACTACGGAATCCGCCTGCTCGCCCGGATGCGGAGCACCGGCTGTGTGTTCGCCGACGGCTCCTGGTGGTGGTGGATCGTCCCCGCGGGTTCCGACCTCGACCTGACCTGGCCGCTGCCGTCCCACTACGCCCGCGGGGCGCGGGTGCCCACGAGCGGCGCCCGGCTGATCCGCCGGCCGGACGGCCCGAGCCCCTACACGCCGCCCATCCCGCTGTACCTGATGGCCTGTCAACTCACCGGTACGACCCCGATGTGGCCTGCCGGCCTGACGGGCTCGGCACGCGGCTGAACCGAGCGGCCGCCACGGTCCGCCCGACCGCGGGGCGACCCGCCGGGATAGGCTTCTGCGCATGTCAGAAGCGAATACGGGCCCCGAACGGCAGGGCCTCACACCGCGCCAGGCCCGCCGTGTCCGGATAGCCCTCTCGGCCGTCATCATGATCGCGGTGGGTGCCACCCTGGCGCTGCGGCTCGGCAGCACCCACTCGGTGCTCACCGTGGGCTTCTACGGCATCGCCCTGATCCTCTCCGGCAGCGCGCTGGTCCTCAGCCGCGCCGGACGCACCCGGTGGGCCACCCTGGTCCTGGGCGTCGGCGTGGCGGTGGCTCTGGTCGCGGAGTGGGCGATCGCCTCGATGCGCTGAGCACGGCGAGGCCGGCCTTTTACCGAGGCGGCCGGTCACCGGGCCGGCGGCCGACTGATCCGCGGGGCCGAGCACGGGGATCGCCGGGCACGTCCATGGTCATTCACCAAATGACCCCACCCAGGGCGCAGTTCGGCCTCGCGACTGCCCGGAAGGTGGCCTGCCGGGGTCGGCAGGACGCCCGGCCCTGCGGCTGCGGCGGCTCGCACCGGCGGCAGCAGGAACACGGGGGGGGTGACGCCTGGACAATGGCCCCCGCGTGGTGGCGATCTGGTGGTGGGTCAGCGGCCGGTGGAGCCGTCGATCAGTTCGCGGAGGATGTCCGCGTGACCCGCGTGACGGCCGGTCTCCTCGATCATGTGGGTGAGTGCCCAGCGGATGCTGGGGGCCGGGTGGTCAAGCTGTGGTCGAGGGACCGGTGCCCCGAGGTCGGTGCACCCGTCGAGCACTCGGTTCGCGCGCTCGACCGCGTCCCGGTAGCGGGCCACGACATCGTCCACACTGTCCTGCGGCGATGCCTGGAAGGTCGCTTGCCAGTCGTCGACCTGCTCCCCGAGGAACATCGAGCGCTCGACGCAGGTCAGATGGTTGAGCAGGCCGAGCAGGTTCGTGCCCGACGGCACTGCGGCTGTGCGCACCTGCGGTTCGGGAGCGCCGTCGACCTTCGCGGCGATCGAAGTCCGTAGGTGGTCGAGGAATCCGCGCAGGACCTCGGTCTCACTGTTTCCGGTCCGGGGTGGCGGGGTGTCGCGGCGGCGGGTGCGGCGCGTGGTGCTGGGCACGGGATTCTCCTTGCCTTCAGGGCCGGACCGGGATCACACGGTGCGGCGGATGAGGAGGATGTGGTCGGTGACCTCGGCGGTGCGTCCGCCCGGGCCGGTCGCGGTCCGGCGGGGTGCGTCGGCCCGCTCCACCGTCCACGTCGCCGGGTCCAGCCCGATTCCCGCGGCGACGTCCCGAGGGCTCGGGTACCGGATGTCGGGGTCCTGGTTCCACGACCACGGCGCGGTCGAGCCGTGATCGACGACCAGCAGCCGCCCGCCCGGGCGCAGCGCGTGCGCAGCCGCGCGCAGGACGGCGGCCCGGTCCAGGTCGAAGGGGGTGTGCAAGTAGTGGGCGCAGATCAGGTCGAAGGCGCCGGACGGGAAGGACTCGTGCAGGTCGTGCCGCACCGCGGTGACGCGCCCGCCGAGGCCTTGTGAGTGGGCGAGGGCGGCGAGCCGCTCGACGGCCACGGCCGAGATGTCGACGGCGGTGACGCGCCACTGTCGGCGGGCGAGCCACAGCGCGTCGCCGCCGTTGCCGCATCCGAGGTCCAACGCGTCACCGGGCGGCAGACCCGTCACGGTCTCGGTGAGGCGAACATTCGGCTGCGGGCCGTCGGCTTGCGTCCGTGCCGCGTACACGCCGTCCCAGAACGCGACCGCTTCGGTGGTACTCATCGGGGCTCCTTCTGTCGGTATGCGCCCAGTCTGAGGAGCCGACCCGTGACTTGGCACGAAATCTTGCGGTTATGGCAAGGTGGCCTGATGGATCACCACGCGGACGACGAAGTTCTCGGCGCGGTCGGACCGCGGCTTCGTGCGCTGCGCCGCGACCGCGGCATCACCCTTGCCGACCTCGCGGCGACGACCGGCGTCTCGGAGAGCACCCTGTCCCGGCTGGAGAGCGGGCAGCGCAGGCCGAGCCTGGAACTGTTGCTGCCGCTGGCCCGTATCTACGACGTTCCGCTGGACGACCTCGTCGGAGCCCCGCGCACCGGCGACCCCCGGATCCACCTCAAGCCGATCAGGCGGTTCGGCATGACCTTCGTGCCCCTGTCCCGGCGGCCGGGCGGGGTGCACGCGTTCAAAATGATCATCCCTGCCCAGCCGGGACCGCTGGAACCGACCCTGCAGACCCACGAAGGCTTCGAATGGCTCTACGTGCTCAACGGCCGCCTGCGGCTCGTCCTCGGCGAGCGCGACCTGACGTTGCCGCCCGGTGAGGCTGCCGAGTTCGACACGTCCTTGCCCCACTGGCTGGGCAGCGCCGACGGCGGCGTGGTCGAACTTCTCATCCTGTTCGGCCTGCAAGGGGTACGTGCGCATGTGCGCACCGACACCCAACGCCCGTCGCAGCCCGGGAACCAGCGGTGACCCTGGAGAGCGATTGCGTGCTCGCCTCGAAGTGAACCCCGCCGCGCGGCTGCCGGTCCTCGGGCCGTGGCAGGTGCTCACCCGCCGGGCGGAGCAGGCTCGTTCCGGTAGTTGATGTCGCGCCGCCGCGGTCGGTGCTTCGCCTGCGACTACCTCGCCGGCCCCGGACTGCGCCGCGAGATCCACGGCGGGCTCCAGGTCGTGGAGAACTGGAACGGCGCGAACACCGTGCTGCACTACGGCAAGGACGGCGCCCTGACCGGCCCGGACAAGGAGCACGCCGAGACTTCGATGCTCGCCCTGCACCTGCTCCAGTCAGCGCTCGTGCACGTCAACACCCTGCTGGTGCAGCAGGTCCTGGCCGAACCTACGTGGGCGATGAAGCTGAGCGACGAGGACCGGCGCGGCCTGACCGCGCTGTTCTGGTCCAACGTCAACCCGTACGGCACCTTCCGCTTGGACATGAGCAAGCGCCTCGACCTCGGGCCGACCGCTGCCGTGCCCCGCCCCCGCACACCGGCGGATGCCGTCGGCCGGTCGGCCACGACGATGTGATGAAGGGCTTTCAGGGTGTGGGCGACAGCGTTCGCCAGGACATCAGGGCGGCGACGGCCGAGGCCGCGCCGGCCAGTGTGACGACCAGCGCCGGGGCCGCGACTTCGCCCAGCGCGCCTCCGGCTGCGGCGGCCAGGCCCTGCAGCGTCATCGTTCCGGTCAGCAGCAGGCCGAACGCCTGACCACGCTGCGTCTCGGGCACCGCGTCGAGGAACCTGCGGGCCAGTCCGAGCTGGTAGGCAACGCCGAAACCGGACACCGCCAGCAGGATGGCGGCGTATCCCGGTGCAGGGCGCAGCACGAACCCCAGCAGCGGCAGTCCGAGCGCAAGCGCCAGGGGGCGGGCCAGCCGCTCCCGGCCCGCAGGGCCTACCAGGCGGCCGACGATCAGGTTGCCGGCGAACATCCCGGCGGCAACCGCCGCGAACAGCAGACCGGCCGCATCAGGTGCGCCGACCTGCGCGGCGTACGCGACCAGCACGCCCTCGGCGCCGACCATCAACGCCGGTGCCAGCCACTGCGCCAGCAGCAGCGCCCGGACCGCAGGCCGGCGCAGCAGCGCCCGGTTCACCTGCCAGGTCTCGCTGATGCCGGCCGAGGCGCCGGTGCGGCGGCGTGGGTGGTGGGACAGGCGCAGTTGCAGCAGGCCTGCCGAGGCCAGGCAGGTCGCGGCGGTGATCCAGAGTGCGCCTGGCGCGCCGACAGCGGCGATCAGCATGCCGCCGGCGGCGAAGCCGAGCACCTGCGTGCCGCCGGCCGCCATGGAGAAGACGGCACGGCCGAGCACGTAGCGGTCGCCGTCCAACAAGTCGGGCAGAAGGGCGGTGCGCGAAGCAGAGGCGACGGCGCTGGGCACACCCGTGACGAACACCAACGCCAGCATGGCCGGTACCGGCAGCAGACCGGCGGCGAGCACGACGCTGACCGCGGTGCGCAGCACCTCGTAGCCGATCATGACGGTGCGCGGAGGCCAACGGTCGGCGAAAGCCAGCAGCAGCGTGCCGCCCAGGGCATAGGGCAGGAAACCTGCCGCATACGCCAGCGCCGACATCAGCGGCGACCCGGTTGCCGCGTAGACGATCACGGACAGTGCAAGCATCCGCACCGTCTCGCCGATCAGGAAGAGCGTGTAGCTGCCGAACAGCACGCGGAACTCGCCCACAGCGAAGACCTCGCGGTAGGTGGCGGAGCGTGCCGCGACGGGCGTGGTGGTCATGGCCGACAGCATCACGGCAGCCCAGCCACGGTGACTATGCTTTCGTGTGGAGGCAAAACATGCTGGCCATCGAGGTGGGACCCGTCGACGTGGCGCGTACCCGCTACGCGATCTCGCCGCTGGGCGAGGCGATGCAGGCGCTGCGCGTCGCAGCCGGCGTACAGGCCGCCGGCCCGCTCCGGCCGTGGGCCGAGCGCATCACGCCCTGGTACCAGCAACTGCGCCGGCAGGTGCCCGCAGTCGGGGCGCTGACGGCGCTGTTCCGCCGCGGCGCCTACAACGCCGACTTCATCCACCCGCCGCCGTCGAGCTCCGGTGGCGACTTCGCCGCTGAGCTGGCCGCCGTGCGCGCCACGCCCCTGCGTCGTGCGCGCCTGGAACTGGCCCGCAACCTGGAGGGACTGCGGACGCCGCCACGCTACGTGCAGCGCATCCTCGACGCGCCGGACGTGGTCACCCGGCTCGCCGACGCGATCGAGGCGAGCTGGCAGACATTGGTCGAACCGGACTGGCCGAGGCTGCGCACGGTGCTGGAGCGCGACCTCGTCCGCCGCGCCGGGCACCTCGCGATGTACGGCTGGGCAGCAGCGCTGTCCGATCTCGACCCCCGGGTGACCTGGCGCTCCGAGGGGCAGGCCGGGACCATCGAGGTGCGCACGGGCTCGCGTACCGAATGGGACCGGCACCGGCTGGCCGGCAAGGGCCTGCTGTTGATGCCGACGGTGTTCGGCACTCTGATCAGCTACGTCGAGCCGCCGTGGCCCTACGCCCTGGTCTACCCCGCCCGGGGCATCGCGGACCTGCTCGGCCCAGTGCCGCGTGCACCGGGCGGCGAGGCCCTGAACCGACTGGTCGGCCCGCACCGCGCGGACGTGCTGCGCGCGCTGGACGTGCCCGCAACGACGACGCAGCTGGTCGCCCAACTCGGACTGAGCCTAGGCACTGTCGGCAGCCACCTGGCGGTGCTGCGCGACGCCGGCCTCGTCACCCGCACTCGCACCGGCCGGACCGTCCGCTACGAGCATACGCCGCTGGGCGCGGCCCTGGCGGCCAACTGAAGGCCACCGTGCGGCAAACCTGGCCGCCCGCCGGTGTTTCATAGGTGGTCGCTCATGAAACACCCGGACCTCCGAGAGTCCACCTGCGGCGATCACGTTTCATGAGTCGCTGCAAACGACTGGACTCCTGAAATGCCCTCATGCAACGCTCCGGGGGCCGTGAGCGCTGACTTCAAGCGCGTGGAATCGTGTCCCTGCCCGATGTCCACTTGCGCCGCCCCCGCGGGCTCGTTGTGCCGAACCGGCAAGGGCAAAGTGGCGATCCAGTACCACACCGCCCGTTTCCGTCTGGTGCCCCAACTCGCCAAGGCCCTGAGCGTGCCGACCCCCGCCGTACGCAAGCCGGGATCGGTGTGGGCCGAACTGCCCCGACCCGTCAGTGCCGGCGCTGAACCGGCCGGTCACGTCCGCCTCGGCTACGCCCGCGCCTCGACCGCCCTGCAATCCATCGACGCGCAGCTCGACTCCCTCGCCGAGGCCGGGGTCACCCGGGTCTTCTCCGAGAAGATCTCCACCCGCGCCACCCAGCGCCCCGAGTTGGAGGCCGCCGTCAAGCTCGCCGGAGAGATCCGCTCCTCCGGCGTCGCCGTCACCGGACTCCTTCCGCCGCCTCCCGGCCGGTGCAGTTCGCCGCCTGTGCGGGGACGGTGGCCTTTCTCCCCTACATGGCGATGAAGCTCGTCTGGGCGACCGGCGGCACCTTCGCCGGGATCTTCGGCGAGGAGATGCTCGCGATGTCCGAGCGCAACGGTGCGTCGGGAATCCGGCTCACCCTGGAGTCCTGGGGCCTGGACGGCACCGTGCTGCCGGCCGCGCTCGGCATCCTCCTGCTGTGGGCCCTGGTCCGCCCGTGGGGCCAGGTCCTCCCGCGCTGGACGCTGTGGCTGCGAGGCCGACGCGTCCCTCGCCCGCTCCTCCTGACCCCCGCCTTGACCGGCGCCGCCACGCTCGCTCCGTACGGGCTGCTCGGAGTCGGCTACGCGGCCCTGTCCACGGCCGGCGTCGTGACGATGCGGCGCGGCGACTTCCACTCCTCGAGCGATGCAC